>NZ_JACHWM010000052.1 GCF_014191355.1 Methylobacterium sp. R2-1 | reverse complement strand
CGCGAGCGCCAGAGCGTCGCGCACATCGCCGCCGCCCTCGGTCTCGACGAGGGCCACGTCCGCACCGTGCTGGCGGAGGTCGGACAATGAGCCAGCAGCACGAAGACGTCAGCGACATCGTCGATCGGCTCGACCGGTGGGCGGTGGCTCGCCTCTGGGCAGCCAACAACGACACCGTCGAAATCGCCAGGATCATGCGACGCACCGAGGCCGAGATCTACGGGATCCTCGCCCGTGTCCGCGATGACCGTCGAGCCGCGCGCCGACAGGGAGGCGCACGTGGCTGACCCGACTCTCATCGCGGATCTCGTCCGCGCGGGACTTGATCCCGAACTGCTGCAGCGCGTCGCCTTGGAGCTCGGTCGCGCAACCGCCGAGCGCGAGGCGATTGAGAAGCGTCGCCAGTCGGATCGGGAGCGTCAGGCCCGTCGTCGTGGTCACGTTATGTCACGTGACGTCACGTTACAGCACGTGACAACACGTGACGTCACGGCGGAGCCTAAGGGCCCCGCCCCCTTGCCCCCCCACACCCCCCCTATAACCCCCACCCCAAACACCATCCCCCCTGTCAGCCCTGACGGGCTGCCAGCCCCCGAGGGGGCCGGTGACGTTGCCGCCGAGGCGGTTGAGGGGCCGGAAGTTGAGGCTGGCGATTGGGAAGCCGACGAGGGCGGCAGCAAGGGCTCGAAGGCCGCTAGGGCTCGCCGCATCCCGGCAAACTTCGCCCAGAGTCCGGAAGCCCTCGCCGTCTGCGCCGAGATGGGCCTGACCGGCGCTGAGGCGTCCGAGGCACTGGCCGAGTTCTGCGATTTCTGGATGGCCGAGGGCGGTCAGAGGGCTCGGAAGCTCGATTGGCCCCGCACCCTGCGCAACCGGCTTCGGGAGATCGGCCGACGCCGCCCGGCGGCCCGCACCGGCCCGCACCGCCCCCGCTCCTCCAACGGCTACTTCGACCTCCTCCGCGACGAACTGGCAGGCTCCGATGACCAGCGTTCAGACCCGCAACGCCAGCACCTCC
>NZ_JACHWM010000051.1 GCF_014191355.1 Methylobacterium sp. R2-1 | reverse complement strand
CGCGCCTGGAGCTGCTCGCGGCCGATGAAGCCCTGCAGGTAGGCGATCTCCTCCAGGCAGGCGACCTGTAGCCCCTGCCGGTGCTGCAGCACCCGCACGAACTCGCCCGCCTCCAAGAGGTTGTCGTGCGTGCCGGTGTCGAGCCAGGCGTAGCCGCGGCTCATCCGCTCGACATGGAGCTGGCCGCGCTCGAGATAGGCCTGGTTGACGGATGTGATCTCGAGCTCGCCCCGCTCCGAGGGCTTCACCGCGGCGGCGATGTCGAGCACCTGATTGTCGTAAAAGTACAGGCCCGTCACCGCCCAGGGGCTCTCCGGCGTCTTGGGCTTCTCCACCAGCCGGATCGGGCGGCCGCTCTCGTCGAGGGTGACGACGCCATAGGCCTCCGGATGATCGACGTGGTAGGCGAACACTGTCGCCCCGCTCTTGCGGGCGCGAGCCTTGGCGAGCAGGTCGCTCATGCCGTTGCCGAAGAACAGGTTGTCGCCGAGCACCAGCGCCACGTCATCGCTGCCGACGAAGTCGCGGCCGATGAGGAAGGCCTGGGCCAGCCCCTCGGGCCGCGGCTGCACCGCGTAGGAGAAGGTCAGCCCGAACTGCTCGCCGGTGCCGAGCAGGCGCTGGTAGTTGCCGAGGTGCTCCGGGCTCGAGATGATCAGGATCTCGCGGATGCCGGCCAGCATCAGCACCGAGATCGGATAGTAGATCATCGGCTTGTCGTAGACCGGCAGCAGCTGCTTGTTGATCGCCAGCGTGGCCGGGTGGAGCCTTGTGCCGGAGCCGCCGGCGAGCACGATGCCCTTCATACGAACACGTCCTGATCAGTGGGAGCGAACCGGCCCGACCAGCCGGTCGAGGATGTCGTCGAGCGCCGCCTCCCAGCTGCGCGGCGCGATGCCGTAGGCGTCGGTCAGGCTCTGCGTGGAGAGGCGGGAATTGGCCGGGCGCCGGGCCGGCGTCGGGTAGGCGGAGGTCGGGATGCCCTCGACCGGCACCGAGCGCCCGCCGCGCTTGGCTGCCCCCGCGACGATCGCGCGGGCGAAGTCGCACCACGTGGTCGCGCCGTCGTTGACGCAGTGGAAGGTGCCGCTGGGCGCCGCCTCGTCTCCCGCCATCCGCAGGGCGATGGT
>NZ_JACHWM010000050.1 GCF_014191355.1 Methylobacterium sp. R2-1 | reverse complement strand
GTCCAGGCGACAGGCGGCGCGGTCCGCTCCGGCCTCGCCGGTCTCTACGACCTGATCCACACCTCGTTCCGGAAGGCCTGACCATGGCACGCCGTTCCTTCCTTGCGCGGGCGCGCCTCGGCCTGCGCCGCTGCTGGCGCGCGGCCTCCGGCTGGCGCGTTTACCTGCTCGCCGGCATCATGGCCCTGCCGGACGTGCTCGACGCTATGCCGGGCATCGACCTCACGCCGCTGCTGCCGGAGTGGCTGCCGGGCGCCAAGGTGGCGACCTACCTCGCTGTCGCCCGACTCGCCGCTCGCGCCTACGCGACGAAGCTCGCCGCCCTGCCGGCGCGGGAGCCGCGGTGATGGGCGGACTGCTGGGCTTCTTCACCAACCCGATCGGAAGCCTCCTCGGCACCGCGGGCTCTGGCCTGATCAAGGTGTTCGGCAACTCGGTCCTGCAGCCGATCCTCAAGGGGATGGAGAATGGCCAGAACAACCAGCGCGACGTCGCGGTCCAGGTCGTCCAGGCCGAGATGGCGGCCAACCAAGCGAAGGCGGCGATCGCGCCTGCCTTCAAGGGGCTGATCTACGGCATCGGCATTCCGCCCGCGATCCACTTCGGGGCAGCCTGCCTGACGAAGACGTTCGACCTCGGCTGGAACGTCGAGCCGCTTCCGCCCAAGTACGTGTCGATCGAGGCCACGATCCTGACGGCCTTCTTCGTCTCCTCACCCCTCACGACGTTGGCCCGCGCCGGCGCCGCCCGCCTGCTGAAGGCCTGACCCCATGTCCGACACGCTCCAGGCTTCCGGCGAGGCGCCCGACGGCATCGTGACCCTGCCCCGGCGCGCCCCTTTCTGGGCGGTGTGCGGGCTCGCGCTGGCATTCGGCGGGCAAGTCTTCTGGGCCGGGACCTATACGGCCGGGCTGGACAGCAAGATCGGAGGCCTGACGGAGAACGATCTCCGCCTCTCCGAGCGCCTCGTGAGCTTGGAGCGCGACCGCGACCGGCTGCCGAAGCTCGAGGAGCGTTTCGGCCGGATCGAGGAGAAGATGTCGATGATGATCGAGCTGCTGCGCGAGACCCGGCAGGAGCGGCAGGGGCCGTCAAAGCGAGGCGGCTGATCCCCACTATCCCACTCGTCCACAGACCGCCCCGGGGCTTCG
>NZ_JACHWM010000049.1 GCF_014191355.1 Methylobacterium sp. R2-1 | reverse complement strand
CGAAGCCGCACTGCAACATCGGCACGATCGGACACGTCGATCACGGCAAAACGTCGCTGACGGCAGCGATCACGAAGGTTCTGGCGGAGTCGGGCGGCGCGACCTTCACGGCCTACGACCAGATCGACAAGGCCCCCGAGGAGAAGGCGCGCGGCATCACGATCTCGACCGCCCACGTCGAGTACGAGACCACCAACCGCCACTACGCCCACGTCGACTGCCCCGGCCACGCCGACTACGTGAAGAACATGATCACCGGGGCCGCCCAGATGGACGGCGCGATCCTGGTCGTGTCCGCCGCCGACGGCCCGATGCCGCAGACCCGCGAGCACATCCTGCTCGCCCGCCAGGTCGGCGTGCCGGCGCTGGTGGTGTTCCTCAACAAGGTCGACATGGTCGATGACGAGGAGCTGCTCGAGCTCGTCGAGCTGGAGGTGCGCGAGCTCCTCTCCAAGTACGACTTCCCCGGCGACGACATCCCGATCACCAAGGGCTCGGCCCTGATGGCGCTCGAGGACAAGGAGCCGAAGATCGGCCGTGAGGCGGTTCTGAAGCTGATGGAGACGGTCGACGCCTACATTCCGCAGCCGGAGCGTCCGATCGACATGCCGTTCCTGATGCCGATCGAGGACGTGTTCTCGATCTCGGGCCGCGGCACGGTGGTGACGGGTCGCGTCGAGCGCGGCATCGTCAAGGTCGGCGAGACGGTCGAGATCGTCGGCATCCGCCCGACCACGACGACGACGGTGACCGGCGTCGAGATGTTCCGCAAGCTGCTCGACCAGGGCCAGGCGGGCGACAACGTCGGCGTGCTTCTGCGCGGCACGAAGCGCGAGGACGTGGAGCGCGGCCAGGTCGTGTGCAAGCCGGGTTCGGTGAAGCCGCACCAGAAGTTCAAGGCCGAGGCCTACATCCTGACCAAGGAGGAGGGCGGCCGCCACACGCCGTTCTTCACCAACTACCGCCCGCAGTTCTACTTCCGCACGACGGACGTGACCGGCGTGTGCACGCTGCCCGAGGGCACCGAGATGGTGATGCCGGGCGACAACGTGACCATGGACGTCGAGCTGATCGTGCCGGTGGCCATGGAAGAGAAGCTGCGCTTCGCCATCCGCGAGGGCGGCCGCACCGTCGGCGCCGGCGTCGTCGCCGCCATCAACGACT
>NZ_JACHWM010000048.1 GCF_014191355.1 Methylobacterium sp. R2-1 | reverse complement strand
CGCGTCGCTCCCAACCACCGTGTAGGGATAGGGCATGAAGACCTTGTTCATGAGCGAAAGCACCTTCATTGTGAAGGACTTGCGGCGCTCTGCATCGGGCTCGACCCGGATGGCGCCGGCGCAGAGACGCTTTTGTGTCTCCTTGGTCGCGCTGAACCAAGTTTTGTAGGCCCTCATGAAGCGGGGCGAGTCCTTCGGCATTTCCGGGCCGTGGAAGACGAGGACGAAGCGCTCGTTCCGAGCGAGCAGGGCATCGAATTCCGCGACGCGGACCTCGGCGTCAGCATCAGGCACGCGCTCGGGCATCCGGTAGCGGGCCACGGGCCAGCCGGAGAGATCGAAATCGCCCGAGGCGGATTGGGCAGGGGCATCCGTCATGCAGGTCTCCAGGGTCGCCCGCGTCGGGCTCAGGGGAGGGCGGCGGTCGCGATGCGCCCGGTGGAACCGCGTCCCGTACTGGCCTCCCGCGCGGCATGCCGGATGAGGCGTGCCGCGGCGACGGCGGCGAGGGACGCACAGGCGGCGAGCGCGAAGCAGGCCGGGAAGCCGAGCTGACCGGCCAGCACACCGCTCACCGCCCCGCCGAACAGGGCGATCAGGGCGTCGGCGCACTGGAACAGGGTGAAGTCGATGCCGGCCTGTGCCGGCGAGGCGTAAGCCATCAGTTCCGCGTACAGGGCTACGAAGCCGAAGGCGGCAGTCGCGGCGGAAAGTAGGGCCAGGGCGCCCAGCGGTTCAGGGGCCCGTGTGCCCGACGCGGCGGCGAGGGCGAGCACGGCGAGAGCGAGGCATTGAGCACCGATCGCGATGCGGACGCTCGCCGCGGATCCGAGCCGGCGCACGGCCGCACCGCCGACCAGGGTGCCGAGAAAGCCGATCCCTGCGCCGCCCAGGCCGTTGATGAGGCCGACCGCCTTCAGGGACAGGCCTGCATCGATCAGGAAGGGGCCGAGCATGCTCTGGCCGAGACGCAGGCCGAGGCCGAAGACCATCACGAGCAGAAGGCCGATGCGGATGCGGGGATTGCGCAGAGCCGCGGCCAGCCCGGGGCGGTGCGCGCGGGTCGCCTCCGTGCCGAGGCGCGGAGCGAGCACGAGGAAGGGCAGCCCGAGGCCGAGGACCATCGCCGCCATGGCGAGGACGGCTGTCGTCCAACCCGCCTCGGCGGTCAGGAAGAGGAAGACGGCACTGCCGATCGACAGGCC
>NZ_JACHWM010000047.1 GCF_014191355.1 Methylobacterium sp. R2-1 | reverse complement strand
TGTTCGTGCAGATCATCGGGCGGGGCCTACGGATGCCGGAGCCGCACCCGATCTTCGGTCCGAAATCCGATTGCAAGATTCTCGATCACAGCGACACGCACCTGCGGCTCGGCTTCGTCACCGACATCCACCACGATGCACTCGACGACGGCCGCGGGCGGCAGAAGCAGGAGGCGCGGGACCGACCCGTGTCGCTGCCGAAGAAGTGCCCGTCCTGCGCGTTCCTGAAGCCTCCCAAGACCCCGACCTGCCCCGCCTGCGGCTTCAAGCCGGAGAAGCAGAGCGAGATCCGGTGCGAGGAGGGCAACCTCGTCGAGCTGAGGCCTGACCGAGCAAGGGCCAAGGCCGAGGAGAAGATCGCCCTGTTCGGCCAGCTCAAGCTGTACGGGCGCCGCCGCGGCTACGCACCGGGCTGGGCCGCCCACCAGTTCAAGGAATTCACCGGCGTCTGGCCGAACCGCTACCAGCACGCACCGGAACGTGAGCCGGAGCGACGCATCCTCAGCTGGTTGAAGTCCAAACAGATTGCCTCGGCCAAACGGAGGACCGCCTGAGCATGCTCGTGCCGCTGCGAGACCGCGCCCGCGACCGATGGGCCAGCCTGCTGCCCATGATCGGCGTGGATAGCCAGTTCCTGTCCGGCCGTAAGAACGGCCCGTGTCCGATGTGTGGTGGCAAGACCCGCTTCCGCTTTGACGACAAGGAAGGCCGGGGCACGTGGATCTGCAATCACTGCGGTGCCGGGGACGGGATCGACCTCGCGATGAAGGTGCTCGGCATCGACTTCCGCGAACTGGCAGAACGACTGGAGCCGCTGATCGACGACGCGCCGATCATGCCCTCGGCGCCAGAGCGCTCGCCCGAGGACTGCCGGTCGGCTCTGAACCGGCTGTGGTCCGAGGCCCGCCTGATCCAGCCCGACGATGCCGTGGCCCGCTACCTGAAAGCCCGGCTTGGACTGACCACGTTTCCGCGCTGTCTGCGGATAGTGGATCACCTGCGCTACCAGGACGACGTCCCGTCCTACCATCCGGCCATGGTCGCCAAGGTGTCTGGTCCCGATGGTGACGCGGCGACGCTCCACCGGACGTACCTGACCCATGATGGACGGAAAGCCGCCGTCGACATCCCGCGCCGACTGATGCCGGGGAAGGTGCCGGATGGCTCCGCGATCCGCCTGTTCCCCCGTCGGAGAGGCTAGGGATCGCGGAAGGCATCGAGACGGCGCTCGCGGCTGCTCGCCTGTTCAACATGCCGGTCTGGGC
>NZ_JACHWM010000046.1 GCF_014191355.1 Methylobacterium sp. R2-1 | reverse complement strand
TTCGCCGAGCGGCTCGAACCGGACCTCGCCGCCGCCTACGCCCGACGAACAGGACGGTTGGAGACCATCGTCCATCATCTCGGCCTCGCGCTCGGTGGCAGGCCGACGGAGAGCTTCGCCCGCCGACTGATGGTGCCGGCGAGCCGGGACACGATGCTGCGAACCGTGCGCCGCCGCGCCCAGAGGCCGGCCGAGACCCTGACCGTGATCGGCATCGACGATTGGGCCTTCCGCCGTGGGCAACGCTACGGCACGCTGATCTGCGACCTGGAGCGGCGGCGCGTCGTCGCCCTCCTGCCGGATCGCGAGAGCGGCACCGTCGAGGCATGGCTCACCGCCCATCCCGAGATCGCCGTCCTCGCACGTGACCGAGGCGGCGGCTACGGCGAGGCCGCGGCGCGGGCGTTGCCCACGACGATCCAGGTCGCCGACCGCTGGCATCTGATGGAGAACGGCAGCGCCGCCTTCCTCGATGCCGTGCGCAAGTCGATGACCGCCATCCGAGTCGCGGTGGGCGCCGCCACGATCGACCCCAATCAGCTGACCTGCGCCGAGCGCCTGCAATACGAGGGCTACCGTCGGCGCACGGCGACTGCCAAGGCGATACTGACGCTGTCGCGACAGGGCATGCCGATCCGGCAGATCGTCTGCACGACCGGCCACAGCCGCAGGCTCGTGCGCCACGTGTTGCGCGGCCTGACCGGTGACGTGTTCCGGGCGCGCCAGAGCAGCCTGGAGTCCTACCTGCCCCGGCTCGACGACGAGTGGGCGGCCGGCTGCCGCAACGGTGCCGAACTCTGGCGACGCCTGCGCGCCGGCGGGTTCACTGGCAGCCTCCGCGTCGTTGGAGAGTGGGCGACCCGCCGTCGGCGCCATGAGCAGTCCCCCGCGGGTGCTCCCGGCAAGGTACCCTCTGCGCGCCTCCTCGCGCGACTGATGACGACCGGGCGGGATGGCCCTGAGCAAGGCCGAGGCCGTGACGGTGACGACGATCGAGGCAGCGGTACCGGCGCTCGACGAGGCGCGCTCTCTCCTGGCCGGCTTCCAGGCCATGATCCGCGAGCGGAGAACACACGACCTCGACACCTGGATCGACACGGCGGCTCGCAGCCTCCTCGCGTCCTTCGCGAACGGCCTGTCGCGAGACAGAAAGGCTGTCGCCGCGGCGCTGGCCGAGCCCTGGTCGAATGGCCAGACCGAGGGGCAGATCACTCGCCTCAAGCTCGTGAAGCGACAGATGTTCGGTCGGGCCAAGCTCGATCTGCTCGAAGCGCGGCTGATCGGCGTTGGGTGACGCCGACTGCATCAAGAGTGCGCCAGACCCCCTTTTGGACGCC
>NZ_JACHWM010000045.1 GCF_014191355.1 Methylobacterium sp. R2-1 | reverse complement strand
CTTTATGGATGGCCCGCCCCTCACCCGGGCTGCGCTGCTAGGCTTGCAGGGTAGCCGAGATGAGGAAGGGAGCGGGACGATGACGATCGCGGTTCTCGGGATCGACCTGGGCAAGAACAGCTGCAGCCTCGTCGGGCTGGACGCGGCGGGGCGGGTCGTGCTGCGCCGACGCATGCGGCGCGAGGCGGTGATCGCCTTTGGCGCGAAGCTGCCGGGGTGTGTCGTTGCGATGGAGGCCTGCTGCGGCGCCCATCACATGGGCCGCATCCTGGACGAGCAGGGCCACACCGTCCGGCTGATGTCGCCGGAGTACGTGCGCCCCTACGTCAAGGCGCAGAAGAACGACGACCGCGACGCCGAGGCCATCGCCGAGGCGGCCACACGCCCGACGATGCGCTTCGTGGCTCTCAAGTCCGAGGCGCAGCTCGACGTGCAGACCCTGCACCGGGTGCGCGACCAACTCGTAGGCGAGCGCACGGCGCTGACCAACCAGATCCGTTCCGTCCTGCTGGAACGTGGCCACGTCGTAGCGCAGGGGCGCGCCAAGCTCACCGCCTGCTTGGCCGCGTTGCTTGACACGGACGCGGGCGCGTCACTTACGCCGCGCATGCGCACCCTCGTGGCCGAGGTGCGCGAACGCTGGCAGGATCTCGACCGACGCATCGCCGCGCTCGACGCCGAGTTCGCCGAGCAGGCCCGCATCAACGAGGACGCTCGTCGGCTGACCACGATCCCGGGCATCGGCGCACTCAACGCGACCGCGCTGGTGGCAGCTATCGGCGATGTGGCCAGCTTCGACCGCGGACGCGATCTAGCGGCTTGGCTCGGTCTCGTACCGCGGCAGGTGACGACCGGCGGGAAGCCTCGGCTCGTCGGCATCACCAAGCGCGGCAGCAAGTACCTGCGCAAGACGCTGGTCCAGGGTGCCCGCGCCGCGCTACCCTCGCTGCGCCAGAGCGACACCCATCTCGGGCAGTGGCTGCGCGGGCTGCTGGCGCGGTCGCACGTGAACACGGCGGTGGTCGCCCTGGCGGCCAAGATGGCGCGCATCGTCTGGGCGCTGCTGCGCCACGGGCGGGTCTACGAGCCGGCGGCCGTGGCCGCCTGATCCGAGTTCGGCCGACGCGGACGCGCCGGCCTTCCGATGTCTGCGGGCGGTGAGAGGAAGATGGCCTGACAGTCGACCGGTGTTCTGGAAGCCTCTCCGTAAAAATGGCGCTCGACGCCGCCCCCTTTATGAGGCCCAGGACGCGCGGATCTCCATCTTGGCCAACGGCGCTGTCGGAAGGCCGGATACGTTTATGCAGACTGCACAGACCAGCGGATCCGAGCCACTTGCGGACGGGGCGGGCCATACGTTTT
>NZ_JACHWM010000044.1 GCF_014191355.1 Methylobacterium sp. R2-1 | reverse complement strand
TAGCCCGGTGCGAGTCCGAGGAGGGTTCCGAGCGGAACGACGAGGGTGAAGCCGCCGTAGAATCCGTCCTTGGCGCGGCGCGCGGTGAAGGGGTTCCAGAACGAGTTCGGGTTGACCACGTACTGCACCACCGGCTCGACGATCACGCCCGCGCCGACATCGAAATGCGCGTTGGCCTCGAAGATGAACTTGTCACGCGCGTACGGCGCGCCCGACCCGCCCGAGATGAAGTTCGCGTCCGACAGGAACTGCGTGTAGTTCTCCGACAAGCGCTGCCAGTTCATCTTCAGCCCGTAGGTGTCGTTCGGCCGGCTCTGGTCGGGCGCCTGCAGCAGCACGCCGACAAACGAGTTGAAGCGGATCGGCACCGTCGGGTCGAAGGAATAGCCTGTGCCGGTGTAGAGCGAGATCGCGGTGGGGTGCGGGTTGGCCACAAGCCCGCCATCGGCGCGCCAGACCGTCTGCGTGCCGGTCAGAACGAGGCCCGAGGTGCCCGACTTCTGCAGCGCCGGGGTGCCGGGGTTCAGGCCCTTGGAGGTGCCGAACACCGTCTTGAAGTTGTCGTCGTGATCGGCCGTGTTGAAGAAGCCGGTGAGCGAGGCGCGGCCCGGATAGGCGGTCACCGTGTAGTCGGTCTTGTAGCCGATCTCGGTCATGACGAGCGCGCCCGAGAGGCGCTCGTAGCCCCAGTCGTAGCCGGACAGCGCGTTGGTGCCGGGGTTCACCGAGAAGGCGCCGGCCTGGATGTAGGTGGTCGGCGAGATCTGGTAGGCGGCATTCGCCCCCCAGACGGCGTAGAGCGGCGAGGTGAAGCCGGCGTTGATGTAGAACAGGTCCTGGAAGCAGGAGTTGATCGAGTTGCACGGCGGCAGACCGTAGTATCGATCCGGGTGGGTGCGGCCGAATTCGACGACGAGGCGGTCGTCGAGGAGCTTCTGCTCGTAGGTGAGCAGCGAGAGGCGGTTGGAGTTGGGATTGTAGGGCGGCTGGTAGCCGACGGTGGTGTCGCCGATATCGGCGGCCATGTTGAGGTTGCGCACGAGGCCGAAGAAGGTCTGCGTGAACTTGATGGTGCCGCCGGCGATGTTGGCGAGCTTCTGCATGTCGGCGGACATGGAGAGGACGAAGTAGGCGGAGTTGGACTGCTCGCCGGTGCGCAGGCCGGCGGAGGGGTTGGCCTGGTAGAAGTCGTAGATGTTGATGTCGAAGGTGAGCCCGCGGGCGGCCATGTCGGTGGCCCATGGGGCGAGCGGTCCGGTGCGGACGGGATCGGCGGGCTTTTCGGCGATGCGGGGATCGGTACGCGGCTGCGTCTGATCGTTGAACTGGCCCACCGGCGAGGGCTGCTGCGCCAGCGCTCCGGTG
>NZ_JACHWM010000043.1 GCF_014191355.1 Methylobacterium sp. R2-1 | reverse complement strand
AGGCCGAGGACCATCGCCGCCATGGCGAGGACGGCTGTCGTCCAACCCGCCTCGGCGGTCAGGAAGAGGAAGACGGCACTGCCGATCGACAGGCCCAGATAGGCGCCGCCGACCTGGGCGGCGTTGCCCCAGCCGCGGTGGCGCGCCGCCAGCGTCTCGACGGCGAAGCCGTCGCAGGCGATGTCGACGGTTGCGGTGGCCAGGGCCGCGACGAGCAGGCAGGCGAGGAGCGGGCCGAAGGAGGCCGGCCCGGTTCCGGCCGCGGCGGCGAGCGCGAGCGCGGAGATCAGGGTGCCGAGGGCGACGATCCGCGGCGTCCGCGGCCGCCCGACCGGGGGCAGGCGAGTGCGCTCGACCGCTCCCGACCAGAGACATTTGAGCACCCAGGGCAGCAGGGCGAGGTAGACGAGCCCGATTCGCTCGAGGGGCAGCCCGGATTCGCGCAGGATCGCGGGCAGCCCCATCAGGGTGACACCCGTCACGACGCTCTGGGCGACGTAGAGCCCGCCGACCGCCGCCAGGACGGAGCCGAGGGGCGCCCCCCCGGCAACGGCCTCCGCGACGCGCCCGCTGCACCGCGGCATTAGAAGCGGGTCCGCCAAGACACGCCGACGATGCGCGGCTGCCCGATGGTGCTGAGCGTGGCCGGGCCGAAGGCGAAGCTGTAGGTCCTGTAGGTGCGGTCGGTCAGGTTGTTGGCGAAGAGGCGCAGGGTCGAGGCGGCGCCGAAGGCGAAATCGAGCCCGGCATCGAAGATGGTGAAAGAGCCCTGCGAGAAGGTGTTGGCCGGATCGAAGTAGGTACGGCTCACCGTCCGGGCGGCGCCGGTCAGGGCCATTTGGGCCGGCAGCCACGTCTGATCGATCAGGTAGCGGAAGCCGACATTGGTCACGAGGTCGGGAGCGTAGGGCGTGCGCCCCCCGGCGATGCGCTGACCGGTGACCGGATCGGTGTAGTCGGAGAACTCGGAGCGGCCGAGCGCCCCTTGCGCGGTCAAAGTCAGACGGTCGGTGGGGCGCAGGGTCAGTTCGACCTCGACGCCGGTGCTCGTGCCTTCCGCGGCGTTGCGCAGAACCTGGAAGCCGACCGGGCCGGCGAAGATCTGTTGGTTGGTGGACTCGATCCGATAGAACGCACCCGAGACGGTCGCCATGCCATCCAGCATGTCGGTGCGCGCGCCGACCTCGTAGTTCCAGGCCCGCTCCGGCTTGTAGGCGACGGCGTCGAGCGGGCTCGCGACCGTGCGGTTGAAACCGCCCGGCTTGTAGCCCTCGGAGACGAGAGCGTAGATCCGCGTCGTCGGGTCGACCTGGTAGCCGAGCGAGATCTTCGGCTGGAAGTTCGTGAAGTCGGCGTCGTTGTCGAAATTGAAGCCGAATCCGCCGCCGTTGAAGCGGATCGACGACCAGTCGTAGGCGAGGCGGGCGCCGACGGTGAGGTTAAGCCGGTCGGTCAGGGCGTAGGTGCCCTCGCC
>NZ_JACHWM010000042.1 GCF_014191355.1 Methylobacterium sp. R2-1 | reverse complement strand
CGTCCGTTGAGGGTGGGAAGCCGATATTCGTGCGCTGGCCGCGCGGCGTCAGATCGTCAACTCGCGCTCCAGCAGGTTGGTCGCTCGGTCGAGGACGCGTCGCCAGAGCCCGTCTGCCAGCGTGCAGAACTCGGCGAGGAACAGCAGCGAGCGGACCTCGGCGAGCTTCACGTAGTGCGGCAGAACTCGTCGCTCCGCCTGGGATAACGGGCGTTCACTGCCGTAGCCCTCCAACAACGCGGCAATGAGCGCGGCCGTCCGTGACGGATCACCGAGCGCGAAATGCCAGGCCGCGGTCCCCAGATCGAGCAGATAGGGGCCGCAGCCGCAATCGTCGAAGTCGAAGAAGCCCACCGTGGCGTCCTGGACGATGGCGTTGGCCAACCGGGCGTCCCCGTGGCAATTCCCCGATGGCAAACCATGCGCCGCAGGATCGCCGAGCATCTCCGCTCGGCACCGGTCGATAGCGCGCTGCGCGGCCTCACTGCCCGAGATGCTCGCCAGCGACGCGGCGGCGCGCGCGCACAGCGCCGCCGGGTCGAGTAGACGCGCACCACCGCCGCCGATCCCGGCGAGGGCGTCGTGCAGCTTCGCCAACGCCGAGCCGAATAGCGCCACATCCTCAGGGCCGTCGGTGATCGGCCGGCCATCGAGGGCTTCAAACAGGCAGGCAGCGCGGCCCACACCGCCGAATAGGACCTGAGCGCAATCCGCCCCATCGACGGTACGGATCGGTCGCGCCACGTCGAGGCCTGGCGTTGGCCGGACCTCGCGCAGCAGGCGCAACTCGAAAGCGATCTCTGCGGGGGATCTGCCGACAGGCCGATAGAGACGCAAGTAATAGACGTCGCCGCCTGCGGCGAGACGGTAGGTCCGATTGACGCCGGGGACGACCAACTCGCAGCTGGCGAACGCTCGCCCGTAACACTGGGAGAGGTAGTGCAGATCGATGTCGCTCACCAGCGCGGCTTATCAGGCTCGGCCTGGTTCGGGTAGCATCGCCTGCTTCCGCTATGGTGGCTTACTGACGTTCACGACAGGAGCGAGTGGGCGGCCGCCTTCACAAGCGCGCACGCGACATGATGCGGTAGCCAATGAATGTCAGCGCCAAGCCTGGCAGCGTCACGTACCAGTTGTCCTCAAATACAACACCGAAAAACCGACGACCGCTTCCTACGCGGTCAATTAGAACGATGGCTATGTAAAGCAGCAGGACAGCGCCAGCGGGCCAAATCGATACACCAAGCGTGAAGCGTGTCATGGCTGTCATTCGAGTGCAATCCTGGCCGAATGACATATGTTCTCGTACGCATCGCCGATGAGGCTGATTGGCGAGCCTACCACGACATCCGGCGCTTGGTTTTGTGGGAAGAGCGCGGCCTCGGCAGCTATGACGAAGCCCGCCCGGAGGAGCGGCTGCCCGACCATCATCCTCTGCTGCTGAGGTTCAATGCGCGAGCGTGCGGCACGACAAGGCTCGATGATCTGCGCGACGGGACAGGTATCGTCAGGCTCGTTGCCATTTCCGCGGCTCTTCGCGGACAGGAGCACGGCCGCGTCTTGGATGCGAGGGTGGCGGATTATGCGGGCAAGCTTGGCATCCGCACCCTATTCGTCAACGCCGCCGCGGACGCCGTCGGGTTCTACGCTGCGACAGGATGGGAACGCTTTGAGGGCTATCGGCCGCAGGCGGCGGAACGCGCTGACGAGTGCGTGCCGATGCGCAAAGTCATCGTCCGCTAGGGGTGG
>NZ_JACHWM010000041.1 GCF_014191355.1 Methylobacterium sp. R2-1 | reverse complement strand
TGGCACTAGCGGACACGACGATCCTTGAGGGTCTTGAGACGCCGGATCGTCTCCGGCTTCTGCCGGAGAGCGAGCTGCAGAAGGTGGCCGACGCCGTGCGCGCCGAGATGATCGACGCCGTGTCGATCACCGGCGGCCATCTCGGCTCGGGGCTGGGCGTGGTCGAGCTGACGGTGGCGCTCCACCACGTCTTCGACACCCCCGACGACCGCATCGTCTGGGACGTCGGCCACCAGTGCTACCCGCACAAGATCCTGACGGGCCGCCGCGATCGCATCCGGACGCTGCGTCAGGGCGGCGGCCTGTCCGGCTTCACCAAGCGGAGCGAGAGCGCGTACGACCCCTTCGGCGCGGCCCACTCCTCCACCTCGATCTCCGCCGCGCTCGGCATGGCCGTGGCCCGCGATCTGGAGGAGGCGGAGGCCAAGGCCAAGGGCGCCGCGCCGGGCAAGCGCCGCAACATGGTGGCGGTGATCGGCGACGGCTCGATGTCGGCGGGCATGGCCTATGAAGCCATGAACAATGCCGGCGCCTTGCACTCGCGCCTGATCGTCATCCTCAACGACAACGACATGTCGATCGCGCCGCCCGTCGGCGCCATGTCGGCCTATCTCGCGCGGCTGGCCTCCGGCGGCACCTACCGGAGCTTGCGCGAGACCGCCAAGCAGCTCGGCAAGCTCTTGCCGAAGGCGCTCTACCAGCGCGCGGCGGCGGCGGAGGAGTATGCCCGCTCGCTGATCGTCGGCGGCGGCACGATGTTCGAGGAGATGGGCTTCCACTATGTCGGGCCGGTCGACGGGCACAATCTCGACCACCTGCTGCCCGTGCTCAAGAACGTGCGCGACTCGGATCAGGGCCCGATCCTGCTGCACGTGGTGACGCAGAAGGGCAAGGGCTACGCGCCGGCGGAGGCATCCGCCGACCGCTACCACGGCGTGGTGAAGTTCGACGTGGTCTCGGGCATCCAGGCCAAGGCCAAGGCGAACGCCCCGGCCTATACGCGGGTGTTCGGCGAGAGCCTGATCAAGGCGGCCGACGCCGACCCGAAGGTGGTGGCGATCACCGCCGCCATGCCCGGCGGCACCGGCATCGACCTGTTCGGCAAGGCGCATCCGGACAAGACCTTCGACGTCGGCATCGCCGAGCAGCACGCGGTGACGTTTGCCGGCGGTCTGGCCACCGAGGGCTACAAGCCGTTCGTGGCGATCTACTCGACCTTCCTGCAGCGGGCCTACGATCAGGTCGTGCACGACGTGGCGCTGCAGAACCTGCCCGTGCGGTTCTGCCTGGACCGGGCCGGTCTGGTGGGGGCGGACGGCGCCACGCATGCGGGCGCGTTCGATCTGGCTTATCTCTGCTGCCTGCCGAACATGACGGTGATGGCGGCCGCCGACGAGGCGGAGCTGGTGCACATGGTGGCGACGGCCCACGCGCACGATTCGGGTCCGATCGCGCTGCGCTACCCGCGCGGCGAGGGCGTCGGCGTGGAGCTGCCGGAGAAGGGTGAGCCGCTGGCGATCGGCCGCGGCCGGGTGGTGCGTCGTCCCGAGGGGGCACGGGTGGCTTTGCTGTCGCTCGGCACGCGTCTGTCGGAGGCGCTGAAGGCGGCCGACGCCTTGGAGGCGGAGGGTGTGGCGGCCACAGTGGCGGATGCGCGCTTTGCCAAGCCGCTGGACGCGGAGCTGATCGTGGATCTGGCGATGAGCCACGAGGTTCTGGTGACGGTGGAGGAGGGCTCGGTCGGCGGCTTCGGCGCGATGGTGCTGCACCTGTTGTCGGAGCGCGGGGTTCTGGATGCGGGCCGGGTCCGGGTTCGGACGCTGACGCTTCCGGACCTGTACCAGGATCACGACAAGCCGGAGAAGATGTACGCCGAGGCCGGTCTCGATGCCGAGGGCATCCTCAAAGCCGTCCGCGCCGCCCTGCCGGA
>NZ_JACHWM010000040.1 GCF_014191355.1 Methylobacterium sp. R2-1 | reverse complement strand
GACCTTCGTCCGGCATTCCGTTCCGACGCACCGGAAGCGGCGGACGCTGATCGTGATTACGACGCGTCGGCCAGCGACCGGCAGATCCGATAGGGTGCGGATGTACCGGCTGTGCACACGGGACGAGATCCCGTCACACCTCGGACACCGGGCCGACGCGGCGGTCGGCCGAGCGGTGATGGTCAGACCCGCCCCCACCTCGATGTGATCGACGACAAGGCCAGGCGGAACGACAGAACCGAGATGAAGGCTGTGGGGCATGGCAGGATCTCCGACGGCTGAAGCCGAGATCCATCAACCCGCCTGCACCGAAAGTGAGTCAGAGCCCAAAAGTGACCCACATGCTTCGTTTTGGATCAGATACTTAGCGCGCCGATCGGCGTCCAAAACGCACTCTGAGTCACACAACTGCAAATGTAGCATATATTTCTCCATAGCGATAAAGGAATTCCTGTTCGGAATCATGATACACCACTATAATTTTCTGATCTAATGATTATATACACTAGAATATCCCTTGAATATAAATAAGTTTATGATATAATAATGAAAATCATATAAATTTATTTCGGCTGTTTGCGGTTAAGCGGTTTCGTATTTTTTGTTTCAAGCTCAGTCGCATCCCGGTTCATCAATGCTCGAAGCGTTGAATCGAGATCTTCTCGGGTCTGCACCCAGTGGAGCGCCTCACGCTCGCGGGTCTGCTCCTCCAGAGCCGCCCGGAAGGCTCTGGCCGCCTCCTCCAGGCGCGCCGTCCCGCTCTCTCGCTCGCCTAGAACCTGAAGTGCGATGCCGAGACTGGCCTGAGCTCCGGCCCACTGGAGCGGCACGCGCTCGCGCGATTTCAAAGTCAGAAGCTGACCATAGCGCTCAATGGCTAGCCGAGCTGCAGCGTTGTCACCGCGTTCTGAGCCTTGCTGGTAAAGGGCCGCGGCTTCCTGCTCTAGGTAGCTTAACCGCTTAGCGTCTTGACCACTTGGTACTCGCGCTGCAGCTGCTGCAAAGTGCTTGGCTGCCTCAGAGTAGCGCAAGCGGGTCAACGCTAGCGTTCCCCGCTGCCCACTAGTCTCGGCTGCACTCAGTGCAAGGCGGTCCAGAGCTGAAGCTTGGAGCTCTTCAACATTAGCTAAAATTTCATCGGCTTTGGCAAGGTCCCCTATATCAATTGCTTTCTTCGCGTCATCTTTGAGCTCCCCTATTCTAGGGTCATCACTAATTTGCACATTAGAGCTCGCCTTAGCTTTTTCTTGTAGAGCTTTGAACCGCTCCGCGACTTCAACCAGCTTTGCGGCTAGCTGCTCAGGCGGGGTGCTCGCTTCACCCACAACCTCTAACGCAGTACGAAGTTGTTTCTCGTTAAGAGCTAATTTTTCTTGCAGAAGCTTTATTATATGCTGCTGACTGACGGAGAGTGCCTCATGAGGGCGCGTTGCGTTACGAACAGCTTCCTCGACTTCCTTGTAAGGCACCCCTTCAATACGAACAGTGTTGCCAATTGCGGTTCCTCCGAAAGCAACACTGCCATTATCAGCCTGAACTGTGCTGGTCTGCGCGTAACTAGCTTTCTCACCTGCTACGAAAACGCTGGCTAAAATAATGAGGCAAGGCAGCCTTCTCATGGCTTAACCTCAGGTTTCTGCCCTGCCGAGCAGTTGCCGGTGTTGCCTGCCGTGATGGTACTGCCCGAGGCGCTGCCCATAGCAACGCTACCGCAGGTCGCGGTTGTGGAGAGGCCGCTAGCTAGAGGTTTATCGGGAGTGGTGAAGTGGACGTAGGCTGCCCATAGCCCTGCGATAATCGCGGCAAGTCCACCGCCAACCCAGGTCAGGATCTCGCGATTATTCTTCGACATTAAAAACGACCGGGCGCGTTTCATAGACAGCGGCCTTCTAGATAAAGACTAGCCAGCTCAAAACAATTCGTTGCTCATCAGAAACTGAAACCAGCCGTTCCGCCGGCGTGAACCGCCAGGCGTATCTCGCACTCTGAGTGATCATTCTGGTCGCCTGCAAGAGGCAAATCGTGGCTGACAACCCATTGAGGGGAAAATTCTGCACTCATCTCCAATGAACAAAGCGTTTTGAGTCCAGCGAGGAAGGCCTGCCCAGCCAAAGCGTCGGCGCTAGCGGGCCTTCACCCCGGGGGCATACTGAAA
>NZ_JACHWM010000039.1 GCF_014191355.1 Methylobacterium sp. R2-1 | reverse complement strand
CTGCTGCCGATCGTTCGGGCCATCTTCGGCTCATACGATCCGGAGACCAATCGGCGGATGATCCAGGAGTTCTTCTGGCTCGTCCCGAAGAAGAATTCGAAGTCGTCCGGTGCCGCGGCCATCATGGTCACGGTGCTGATCGTGAATCGGCGACCCTTGGCCGAGGCGCTGCTCGTCGCGCCGACGAAGGAGATCGCCAACATCGCCTACAAGCAGGCCTGGGGCATCATCCAGGCTGACCCGGAACTAGCGAAGCTCTTCCACGGACAGCACCACGTCCGTACGATCACCCACCGGAACAGCGGCGCCTCGCTCCAGATCAAGGCGGCCGACACCGACGTCATCACCGGGTCGAAGGCGACCTACACGCTGATCGACGAGACGCACGTATTCGCGAAGAAGCCGCGGGCGGCCGACGTCTTCGTGGAGGTGCGTGGCGCCCTGGCGGCCCGGCCCGATGGCTTCCTGATCCAGGTGACCACGCAGTCGAAGGATACGCCCTCCGGCGTGTTCAAGCAGGAGCTGGAGACGGCCCGTAAGGTGCGGGACGGTGAGATGCAGCTCCCGCTGCTCCCGGTCCTCTACGAGTTGCCCGCTAAGCTCGTGGCCGACGGCGGGTGGAAGGACCGGAAGCTCTGGCCGCTGGTTAATCCGAACATGGGCCGGTCGGTCGATGAGACCTTCCTGGCCAACCAGCTGCTGAAGGCGGAACAGGAGGGCGGCGACGCCCTGGCACTGCTGGCCTCCCAGCACTTCAATGTCCAGATCGGCATGGGCCTGGGCGGCAACTGGCCCGGCGCCGAGTTCTGGGGCCGCGGAACGGACACGACACTGACGCTCGATGCGCTGTTGGAGCGCTCCGAGGTCGTCTGCATCGGCATCGACGGCGGCGGCCTCGACGACCTGTTCGGGCTCACCGTGCTCGGCCGAGACAGGCTGATGGGCGTCTTCATCGTAGACGCAGGCGGCAACATCAACATCCAGGCCGTCCCGACTATGGCCGCAACGGGGTCCTTCCTCCAGTTCGACGGCGCGAACTTCAACATCCGGCCGCAGTAATCCCCGCTCGCCGCGCCACCCGGCCCGAGCCCGTCACCTTTCCTCGACATCGGAGAAGATCACCATGGACGTCGCTGCAATCCAGCGCGCTCTCCTCGCGCGCGGGTATGACCTCGGACCCTCGGGAGCGGACGGCGACGCAGGACCGCTCACCATCGCCGCCGTGACCGCGTTCCAGCGGGCGGCAGGGCTGGTGCCTGATGGCATCGCTGGGCCGAAGACGCAGGCCGCCCTGCAGAAGGCCGACATCAGCGAGCGGCGCGAGGCACCCGAGAAGCCCGGCTGGCTTGTTCTGGCCGAGGGTGAACTCGGCATCCGCGAAGGCGCCGGTGCGGCGAATAACCCCCGCGTCGTGCAGCTCTTCGCCGATGCGGGCTTCTCCGGCATCAAGCAGGACTCGGTGGCGTGGTGCGCTGCAGCCGTTGGCGCCATGCTGAAGCGGGCCGGTCACAAGCCCTCCGGTAGCCTTGCGGCGCGCTCCTACGAGGCGTGGGGCGTTGGGCTGAAGGAGCCGGCCCTCGGCGCGATCGCCACGAAGAAGCGGGGCAACTCGTCCTGGCAGGGCCATGTCGGCTTCGTCGTCGGCGCCAATGCGAGCCAGATCTTCTTGCTGGGCGGCAACCAGGGCGACGCGTGGTCGATCGCATCCTTCCCGCGCAAGGAGTTCACGTCCTTCCGCTGGCCGGCCGACATGCCGCTGCCGGCGCCGCAAACGCTGCCGGCGACGATCGCAGGGGCACGCTTGGGTGTGAGTGAAGCCTGAAAACAGCGGATCGGCGTCCAGGGGGGCATCGACACCGACCCGCTGGCCGTTGACCGCGAAGCCGAAGGGGCCTGCGACACAACGACATCACATCATATGCTTAGTGTGAGGAGCGCTCCAGGCCCTCTTACGGCTTAACGCGCTCAAGTTCTCGCTAGGACGCATCTGAGCGGCGCCCGACAGAGCGGGCCGGCGCCAAAGCCCCCCTACGCACCGACCCGCCGTCCGCGGGCTCCGGTGAGGCCTAGGGCCCTGCAGACGCAGTCATTCGTGCGCCTCAACCCAAGGGCGCACAAGTAGCACATTCGCTGTACCCCCCGTGTAGAATTACCGAGCCGGCCGGGCCCGCCGCGCATCCCCACCATCAGGACCACCACCATGACCCGTGTGCTCTCGCTCGCGGCGCTGGCGCTTGCCTGTGTCGTATCTCCTGCTCTTGCTGCCGAGGTCGCCACCGTCGGCAACAAGCCCGTGCTGATCCCCTGGGGCGATTGGCTCGTCGCGCTCGCGGTGTCTCTGCGGGAGCCGATCCTCACCGTGCTCCTGCCGATCATCGCAGCCTACGTCATCCAGGCCGTCCGCAAGGTTTACCCGTGGGCGGCCCTGTTCCTGTCGCAGAAGCGCGTCGAGATGATGCTTGAGGCCGGCGTCGGCTTCGGCCTGAACGCAGTGAACGGCGCGGCCAGGGGCAAGACGCTTTCTGTCAACGTGGCCGTGCCGGTGATCGCTAAGGGAACGCAGTACCTCGTCGACACCGCGCCGTCCGCGGTCATCAAGGCGGCCGGCGGCGCCGATGGCATCGCGGCCCGCATGTTCCGCAAGCTCGATCTCGACGAGCACGCCAGCGAGCAGGCCGTGCTGGTCCCGGCGCAGGAGCAGATCAGCGCCGGCACGGTGGACGCCGACGAACTGCACCGCATGAACGAGATGACTCGGCAATAAGCAGGAGGGGCGCATGCCCGGCTCGAACGGGGGAGCGCGCCGGCCGCTCCTGCCCATGCACTCCGCCGGCCCCTACAGCACCTACCGCCTGTTCGAGTGGTGCATGGCGACGATGATGGTGCTGATCGCCTTCACCCTCGCCATGCCGGGCGACACCATGGAGCGCAACGCGCTGAAGCCGATCGCCGAGATGGGGTTCAGCGAAGCCAACATGGCGCTGGTCTTCGGCTGCGCCGGAAGCGTGCGCATCATGGCGCTGTTCCTCAACGGCTACATCAACAACGTTCGGGTCGGACCGAAGGGCGCCTATGCGCGGGCGATCGGTGCCGGGATCGGCTGCCTCATCATGGGCCAGTTCGCGGTGGCCCTGATCTATGATGCCTTCACGGTGGCGCATGCGCCGAGCTTCGTCATCCCGGTGTTCGGGACGCTCGCCGGGTTCGAGGCCATCTCCGTCTACATCGCCGTGCTGGACGGCGTGTCGCGCCGGAGCCGGCTTGGCAAGGCTCTGGCGGCACTTGAGGAGGTTCGGGGCTGATGGACTGGCTCACCTTCCTCAAGGACGTGATCGCGACGCAGCAGTTCCTCCAGATCTTTGTCGGCGGCTGCACCATGATGCTGATCGGCTGGATGGTCACGCAGGCACGAGGGGACCGCGAGCACCTGCCACCGCCAGCGCCGGCCAGCCTCGCCGACGTGCCCCCGCCCTTTCTGCAGGGGCCGCGTGAGGCGATCGACCTGATGCGGGAACTGCGCGATCTCGCCCGTCGGCAGACCGAGGACACCGGCCGGATCGCGGAGTGCGTCCGCGTCATCCGCGAGGAGGCGAAGCGGCAGACCGAACTCCTGGGCCTGATCGAGCGCGAGCAGGCGATCGAGAACCGGGCACATCATGATCGGGACCGGCCGTGACGCCCTGCTTCGTCGCTGTCACTCTGGCAGGCCTGCTCGGCCTGTGACGCGCGCGGCAGCGGATGATCCACCCGACGTAAGTCGAGGTGGGTCATCATTCGTTAGGTGCTCAATCCTGGATCAGCAGCCGTCGTCCTGTTGACCCTGCTTACCCGGCAGCTGATTGGCGCCGACATTGTTCATCGCGCCAACCGTCTTCGGCGCACTCGGCTGCTCACCGCCGGCGAGGTTCTTGGTCGACCGGTCTGCATCCGAACTCGACCCGCCACCCGCCTGCTGTCCCTGGCTGCCGCTGCCAGATTGCCCCTGCTGAGCCATCGTTCCCTTACCTTCTGCCTGCCGGGTCACATCAGCAGGTGAGGTGGCGCGATCGGCAGCCATATTGTTCATTGCACCGACTGTTTTGGGGGAACTCGGCTGCTGACCATCGGCGAGGTTTTTGGTCGAGTGGTCGGCGCTGGAGCTTTTTTCGTTGGCGGCTTGCTTGCCCTGCGTGTTGCACGGCGCTGCGATTGCGGACGTGGCCGTGAAAGCAAGGATTGCGGTAGCACTGAGTAGGGTTGAGATCTTGGTCATGCGTTCCTCCGCAGGTTTCTGGCTTCTATAGGAAGCGCGAGCCGTAGAAGGTGGTTCCTCACGCGCCCGTGAGGTAACGAGCGGTAGACCTGCCGAAATGCACCTTCTTTGCCCAGGCGGCTCAAGTGCGGCGGACCTTCGTGCCGGCTTCCCAACCTACGTCGGCTCAGCGACTGAGCGGACCCAGCTCGCCATCGGCGACAGGCGGCGGACGGGTGAGCTTGGGTTGGGAGGAGCGCCACCGGTCCGAGACCGCTAGACTGATACAGCTTCCGGCGGTAGCCTCGATTCCGCTCGCCCTCCAGCGGGTCCCGTAGACGCATCTTGCCCCGCCCGGTTCTCCGGAGCGGGGCTTTTCGTTCGGTTTCAGACGGAGCCCGAACATTGCCGGCACCGACAGGTTGCCCGATCAGCGAACCATGGCGGTTCCTCCCTCCGACTTGCCCCGCCCGGCTCTGCCACGGCGGGGTTTTTTGTGGAAGCAAACCGCCTCAGAGGTGGTGCGGGCGCCGTGCGTCGAGCGCAGATCGGATCCGCTGCGTTAGTGGCAAATGTCGACCCGCTGTGCTCACAGCTACGACCTGCTGCCGCTCGCAGTCGGTCCGACTACCGTCTGCTTTCGAGCCGCCACTCGACCCAGCTTTGGGCCTCGTCGAGACCGGCGAAGGTAGGCGGGTCTGGATGATCAACACGCCCAAAGCCCGCCTCCAGGAACCACATCCCGGTCGCCTCCCCGTGATCGTCCGAGAGCCGAACCAGAACCACTACCAGGAACCCATCCGAGAAGACGAGGTGGCTCTCTGTGTCTGAGGTACCCGCCGCAACTTGAACAGGCTGCAGGCGAAGGGTCATGCGGCCGCTCAGCGCTCCAGGTTCAGGTACGTCGGGTCGAACTGAGCAATTCGCACAAGTTCTTCCCAAGCCTCGATGACCAGCGTCTGAGAGCGCAGCGTGATCAGGGCTCGGCCACGCATCTCCTGCAG
>NZ_JACHWM010000038.1 GCF_014191355.1 Methylobacterium sp. R2-1 | reverse complement strand
CAGGATGGGAACGCTTTGAGGGCTATCGGCCGCAGGCGGCGGAACGCGCTGACGAGTGCGTGCCGATGCGCAAAGTCATCGTCCGCTAGGGGTGGGGAACAGACATTGCGGAGCTGGAGCATGGCAGGTCGATGAACTCGGAGACTGCCAAGCTGCCTCGCGAGCAAAGCTATCCGCTCAAGCCGTCAATTTTGGAGGCTGCGCTCAAAACTGCGCGTGTCAGCATCGACACACATTTGGTCCGCAGGCCGGGCAAGATCTTCAGTGCCGACTTTTGGCCGCCAAACCCGAACGTCCCTTATGAGCGCCTGTACGTCCGCATCGGCTCGGTGCCAGCCGAACAAGCACAGGCCGCGCGGGACCGGTTCGAACGCGCGGTCGTACCGGCGCTGGTTGCGTGGATCGGCAACATACTCGCCCTAGACCCGCAATCACCCATTCGGCGCGAGAAGCAGCACCTCAGTCTGAATGAGTTCTGATGCCCGCTCAGGGTGGTTAGCGGTTATTGGGTGTGCCGTCAGTCTCCCACAGGACCGCGTCGATCAAAGGGTCAACTATGCGGACGACCTCGTCGGTGAAGAACAGATCAATGGTTGATCCATCTACCATTGGTGAAATATTGCTGGTGATGTGCTCGTAGTCGTCACCCATGTCATCGCCCCAAGCAATGTTGAAAACTTCCAACGAGCGCGGGCCGGAGAGTTCAACTCTCGTCTTCTGTCCATCCCGAGCCGTCAGAAGTGGAGCGATGCGTCGGCAGTGAGTGGGTGAAGGTTTCTCCATAAGTTGAGTTTAGCGGTGTTGCCAACGTCCGCAACGGGTCGGAAGCGGCTTCCTGCGATCAGATGCCAAGCGTCAGTCTGAATCACCGGCATAGCCGCCGGGGTTACCGCGACGAAGGAGCGAGTCACGACCGGTCCCGATCATGATGCGCCCGGTTCTCGATCGCCTGCTCGCGCTCGATCAGGCCGAGGAGTTCCGTCTGCCGCTTCGCCTCCTCGCGGATGACGCGGACGCACTCCGCAATGCGGCCGGTGTCCTCTGTCTGGCGGCGGGCGAGATCGCGCAGCTCCCGCATCAGATCGATCGCCTCGCGCGGCCCGTGCAGGAAGGGTGGCGGCACGTCGGCGAGGCTGGCCGGCGCAGGCGGCGGCAGGTGCTCGCGGTCGCCCCGCGCCCGCGTCACCATCCAGCCGATCAGCATCATGGTGCAGCCGCCGACGAAGACCTGGAGGAACTGCTGCGTTGCGATCACGTCCTTGAGGAAGGTGAGCCAGTCCATCAGCCCCGAACCTCCTCAAGTGCCGCCAGAGCCTTGCCGATCCGGCTCCGGCGCGACACGCCGTCCAGCACGGCGATGTAGACGGAAATCGCCTCGAACCCGGCGAGCGTCCCGAACACCGGGATGACGAAGCTCGGTGCGTGCGCCACGCAGAAGGCGTCGTAGACCAGGGCGAAGCTGAACTGCCCCATGATGACGCAGCCGACACCGGCACCGAAGGCGCGAGCATAAGCCCCTTTCGGGCCGGTGCGGACGTTGTTGATGTAGCCGTTGAGGAACAGCGCCATGATGCGGACGCTTCCGGCACAGCCGAAGATCAGCGCCATGTTGGCTTCGCTGAACCCCATCTCGGCGATCGGCTTCAGCGCGTTGCGCTCCATGGTGTCACCCGGCATGGCGAGGGTGAAGGCGATCAGCACCATCATCGTCGCCATGCACCACTCGAACAGGCGGTAGGTGCTGTAGGGGCCGGCGGAGTGCATCGGCAGGAGCGGCCGGCGCGCGGCGCCGTTACGGTCGGGCATGCGCCCCTCCTGCTTATCCTCGGGCCATCCGGTCCGCGTCGCGCAGCTCGTCGGAGGAGGGAGGCGCAAAGCCGCCGATCCGATCGAGCGCCGGGATGAGTACGGCCTGCTCGCTGGCGTGCTCGTCGAGATCGAGCTTGCGGAAGATCCGGGCCGCGATGCCGTCGGCACCGCCGGCCGCCTTGATGACCGCAGGCGGAGCGGTATCGATGACGTACTGCGTGCCCTTGGCGATGACCGGCACCGCCACATTGACCGAAAGGGTCTTGCCCTTGGCCGCGCCGTTCACCGCGTTGAGGCCGAAGCCGACGCCTGCCTCGAGCATCATCTCGACGCGCCGCTGCGTCAGGAACAGAGCCGCCCATGGATAGACCTTGCGGATGGCCTGGATGATGTAGGCCGCGATGATCGGCAGGAGGATGGTGAGGATCGGCTCGCGCAGGGAAACGGCGAGCGCGACGAGCCAGTCGCCCCACGGGATCAGCACGGGCTTGTCGCCGACGGTGGCGACCTCGGCGGCGAGAGCGGGAGACGCGGCACAGGCGAGCGCCAGCGCCGCGAGCAGAAGCACACGGGTCATGATGATGGTCCTGATGGAGGGGATGCGCGGCGGGCCCGGCCGGCTCGGGAAATATTATTCAACCAGATGTTGATTTGACGACTTGAATGCAGAACTGCAGTTTATTAGAGTGATCTCGCTGCGCTGATCCTGTCTGGCCAGCATCCGGCGGACCGCGACGCCCCCGCTAAGCGGTCCGCCGCGATCACGCTTCACTCACACCCGAGCGCGCCCCCGCGATCGTCGTCGGCAGCGTGTGCCGCGCAGGCAGCGGCATGTCAGCCGGCCAGCGGAACGCGGTGATCTCGGAGCGCTTGAAGGATGCCACGTTGACGGCATCCGCCTGATTGCCGCCCAGGCCGAACACCTGATCCTTGTTGGCGCCGACGACGAGGAAGACGTGCCCCTGCCACGCGCTATTGCCGCGCTTCTTCGTGGCGATGCAGCCAAGCGCCGGCTCCTTCAACCCGACGCCCCACGGCTCGTAGGACCGCGCCGCGAGGCTGCCGGAAGGCTTATGACCGGCTCGGTTCAGGACCGCGCCAACCAGCGCGGCGCACCAGGCGGTGCTGTCGGTCTTGATGCCGGGGAAGCCTGCATCGGCGAACAGCTTCACTACCTCGGGATTGTTCTTGGTGCCTGGGGCTTCCTTCAGGCCGTTCAGCGCCTCGGCCAGCACGAGCCAGCCCGGCTTCTCGGGTGCCTCACGCCGCTCGCTGATGTCGGCCTTCTGCAGGGCGGCCTGCGTCTTCGGCCCAGCGATGCCATCAGGCACCAGGCCGGCAGCGCGCTAGAAGGCGGTCACGGCCGCGATGGTGAGCGGCCCGGCATCGCCGTCCGCGCCGCTCCTTCCGAGGTCATAGCCGCGCGCGATCAGAGCGCGCTGGATCTCAGCGACGTCCATGGTAGTGTTCTCCGATGTGAGGGGGTCGTTTGAGGCTCGGGCCGGGTGGCGCAGCGAGCAGGTCGGGTCAGGCGCGTTCGAGGTTCGCAGTCTGCACCGGGAACTGGATCGTCATGCCGGTGGCGTTCACGCCCATCAGCGTCGTGAGCTGCTGGAACTCCGGATCGCACAGCATCACCGTGCCGACGTCGCCGATCATGAACTCGGGCGGGATGCCGTCGCGCCGGGTGATGCGCACCCGGTCGCCGAACTTGAACGGCGCGGCCTCCATCCGCCGCAGGAACTCGGCGTGCACGTGATCGGCGATCTGCTCGGGCGTCTCGAGCGTCTTCGTTTCCGTCGTCGTGACGGTCTTGGTCAGCGTCAGCATGGACGGCTCCTCACAGGGCGGATGCACGTGCCCACAGCGCATCGAGCGCCGCGGCGTCGTAGGGTTGGCCGGTCTCGGGGTTGGTCAGGAGCGCGCCGAGAACCTCCGTCAGAGGGTGGCTGCGCTCGAAGGTGGTGGCGCCGGCCAGCAGCATGTGCGCGCCGAAGCGCTGACCGCCCGTCTCGGGGATCTCTGCCAGCGCGTCGGACATTGCCTCTGGCAGGTCGCCGCGAGCGGCCCAGGCCAGCGCCTCGGCCTGCGTGATGATGCCGTCGAGGGCGAGCGCCTGCGCGAACTGCCGGTCCGAAATCACTTCGGCCTGCGCCTGCCACAGCGGCGTGGCGTCGGCCGCCTCGATCGTCCAGCCGTCCGGCACGGGAGGCGGCCGCTCGCCATCCCCCACCGTCAAGCAGGTGATCTTGCGGCCCTGATCGTCGCGGATTTGCACCAGGCTTGCCATCAGTCCAGTACCTCGAAGTCCAGCGAGAAGAGGATGCTCGTAAGGGGATTGGCGCCGGCGCTGGCCTCGACTTTGATCGACCAGCGATCGGCGGCCGCGAAAATCGCCGAGTTGACGAGATCCTGCGCTTGATTGCTTCCTGCACCGGAAATCGTGCAGGTCAGGGCGGTGTCGGTGAACAGATTTTGGAGGGTGAACTTCCAAAACTGATCCGTGCCCGGAACGCCCGGCGAAACGACTCGGAGATTGCGGAAGCGCCCCCGCCGTCCGGCCCCGACGTAAACGAGGCTCGCCGCGGTCTGCAAAAGCCCGTGCGTGAAATACCGCACCGTACCCGCCGTCACGGAGACAGGGCCGCTGTTTCCCGTGACAGGAACAACCGTCAGGAGCGCGCGCCCGTCCGCATGCTGGCCGAGCCGCACCCGCCAGTTGCCGGCCGAGTCCAACGTGACCAGCATCATGTCGCCCAGCAGCGTCGTGTAATTGGCCCCGCCCGGCAGAATGAGGCTCGTCGCGTTGTGCGTGAGCGTCACGGCATTGGCGAACCGCACGAGGCGGGTGAGGTTCTTTCCGGGGCCGAACGACAGGATGGCCGTCGAGCCGGTGATGACGACGCGCCCCGCCGGAGATGAGCCGAGATCGACGGTCGCGGCCGAGGCCATCGCGATCTCGTTCTGGCGGAAATCCACCGTCCCAGCCGAGAGGTCGACGCGCACCGCATCGATCGGCGTGGAGCCGTCGGGGAACGCCCGAAGCTCCATCACCTGTGTGTTGATCTGCGATCCGCCGGTGGGCGTGTAGCTATACTCGCGGTGGACGAGGTCGCCCCAGGTTCGGCCGGCGATGGCGAAGGCGATCCGCCCGAGCGCCGTGGAGGCGAGCTTATCGAGGACGATCTGCCGGGCGCCGGAATAGAGGTTGGTGGCCGGACCGAACAGGGTGGCAAGCGTCTGCAGCAGCGACAGGCTGGTGGCCGCGGCATAGCTGGCGTCGGTTCCGGTGGGTGATCGTGCGGACGTGGTGCTGGCCGTGGAAGAGCTTCGCTAGTTCCGGGTCGGCCTGGATGATGCCCCAGGCCTGCTTGTAGGCGATGTTGGCGATTTCCTTGGTCGGCGCGACGAGCAGCGCCTCGGCCAAGGGCCGCCGATTCACGATCAGCACCGTGACCATGATGGCCGCGGCACCGGACGACTTCGAGTTCTTCTTCGGGACGAGCCAGAAGAACTCCTGGATCATCCGCCGATTGGTCTCCGGATCGTATGAGCCGAAGATGGCCCGAACGATCGGCAGCAG
>NZ_JACHWM010000037.1:2500-5978 GCF_014191355.1 Methylobacterium sp. R2-1 | reverse complement strand
TCACCGACGGGGCGCCGCGGCTCACCAGTGGGTGGAGCGGGGTTCTCGGGGGTCTTCGGGCTTGTGGGTGGAGCGGAGCTGATCCGGGCGACTGGATCGGGCGATCGCTGTCCTTCTTGTTCCGGAGTGTCGGTCGTCTCCGGCGCTGCGGCGCTTCTTTCGGGGCGGTTGACAGGACGGTTCGCCGGCTCTAGACGCCGCGGACCGCTGGCGGCGGGCTTCGTTCCCGTGCCGCGGACTTCATCGCTGAGGGTGGGCTGGATCGGCCGGGCAACCGGGCTTTCGGCGCGTCTTTGGTGAAGGGCTTGGCCTTCGGGTTCGGCTCGCTGCTCTTTGACAAGTGAATCTGAGAGAAAGAGAAACGTGGGCGGCTTGTTCATGTCCTTGCGGGTTCGGCGTGAGCCGGACCGTGAGAGATGAAGCTGACCTTCGTTTCGGAAAGCTCACCGGTCATTCATGGAAACGTGGATGATACGGATGTGAGCACTCCGTTTATGTTGTGATCAGCTGAGATCAACTCTTCAACTTGAGAGTTTGATCCTGGCTCAGAGCGAACGCTGGCGGCAGGCTTAACACATGCAAGTCGAGCGGGCACCTTCGGGTGTCAGCGGCAGACGGGTGAGTAACACGTGGGAACGTGCCCTTCGGTTCGGAATAACTCAGGGAAACTTGAGCTAATACCGGATACGCCCTTTTGGGGAAAGGTTTACCGCCGAAGGATCGGCCCGCGTCTGATTAGCTTGTTGGTGGGGTAACGGCCTACCAAGGCGACGATCAGTAGCTGGTCTGAGAGGATGATCAGCCACACTGGGACTGAGACACGGCCCAGACTCCTACGGGAGGCAGCAGTGGGGAATATTGGACAATGGGCGCAAGCCTGATCCAGCCATGCCGCGTGAGTGATGAAGGCCTTAGGGTTGTAAAGCTCTTTTGTCCGGGACGATAATGACGGTACCGGAAGAATAAGCCCCGGCTAACTTCGTGCCAGCAGCCGCGGTAATACGAAGGGGGCTAGCGTTGCTCGGAATCACTGGGCGTAAAGGGCGCGTAGGCGGCCGATTAAGTCGGGGGTGAAAGCCTGTGGCTCAACCACAGAATTGCCTTCGATACTGGTTGGCTTGAGACCGGAAGAGGACAGCGGAACTGCGAGTGTAGAGGTGAAATTCGTAGATATTCGCAAGAACACCAGTGGCGAAGGCGGCTGTCTGGTCCGGTTCTGACGCTGAGGCGCGAAAGCGTGGGGAGCAAACAGGATTAGATACCCTGGTAGTCCACGCCGTAAACGATGAATGCCAGCCGTTGGTCTGCTTGCAGATCAGTGGCGCCGCTAACGCATTAAGCATTCCGCCTGGGGAGTACGGTCGCAAGATTAAAACTCAAAGGAATTGACGGGGGCCCGCACAAGCGGTGGAGCATGTGGTTTAATTCGAAGCAACGCGCAGAACCTTACCATCCCTTGACATGGCATGTTACCTCGAGAGATCGGGGATCCTCTTCGGAGGCGTGCACACAGGTGCTGCATGGCTGTCGTCAGCTCGTGTCGTGAGATGTTGGGTTAAGTCCCGCAACGAGCGCAACCCACGTCCTTAGTTGCCATCATTCAGTTGGGCACTCTAGGGAGACTGCCGGTGATAAGCCGCGAGGAAGGTGTGGATGACGTCAAGTCCTCATGGCCCTTACGGGATGGGCTACACACGTGCTACAATGGCGGTGACAGTGGGACGCGAAGCCGCGAGGTGGAGCAAATCCCCAAAAGCCGTCTCAGTTCGGATTGCACTCTGCAACTCGGGTGCATGAAGGCGGAATCGCTAGTAATCGTGGATCAGCACGCCACGGTGAATACGTTCCCGGGCCTTGTACACACCGCCCGTCACACCATGGGAGTTGGTCTTACCCGACGGCGCTGCGCCAACCGCAAGGAGGCAGGCGACCACGGTAGGGTCAGCGACTGGGGTGAAGTCGTAACAAGGTAGCCGTAGGGGAACCTGCGGCTGGATCACCTCCTTTCTAAGGATGCCGCTTTAGGATGATTGGCAGCTGCAAGGCTGACGATCCGCTCCTCTCGCCGCGTCATTGGATATCTAGAGACCCAGTCAGGGTCTCATTGGCGGGACCTGGATAGGCCGTCCTCGTTTCTCTTTCTCATCCGGATAGCGGGATCGCTGAAGGCGCTGTTGCGTAGGCAACGGCTGTCGCTCAGGTGACCGGCTCGGGGCCTGTAGCTCAGGTGGTTAGAGCGCACCCCTGATAAGGGTGAGGTCGGACGTTCGAGTCGTCCCAGGCCCACCATGATCAGGGGGACGTAGCTCAGCTGGGAGAGCAGTTGCTTTGCAAGCATCAGGTCGTCGGTTCGATCCCGTCCGTCTCCACCATTCTTCCGCAGGACGCGCCGTGAGGCGCGCCGCGAGCGTGGACTGACGCAAAGCATCCGGAGAGAAGGCAAGAGTTTGCCGGCCTGAGCGCCCTGCGCCTGGCTTGGCATCGATATTGAACAACTGTGAAGAGGGAATGTGACCGCGGGTCCTGCGAAAGCAGGGTGCCCGTTGAAGGTTATGTTCGGCAAGCATGTGATGCGGGTTCCGAGAGGAGCCTCGCATCACTGGTCTTTATCGTGACCGTGGCTGGTCTGCCCTGCATCCGCTTTACAGCGGCTGCCGGTCAGAACCGGACATCGATCATGAGAGCGATCAAGTGCCTTAAGAGCATTCGGTGGATGCCTTGGCGCTGAGAGGCGATGAAGGACGTGGTACGCTGCGATAAGCCTTGGGGAGCTGCGAACGAGCTTTGATCCAGGGATTTCCGAATGGGGAAACCCACCTTCGATCTTTCGTATTGTGGGCTCAGGCCGGCAGCGATGTCAGTCTGGTCCTTCACTACGATTGATCATATGAAGGTATCATGCCCTGAATACATAGGGGTATGAAGCGAACCCGGGGAACTGAAACATCTCAGTACCCGGAGGAAAGGACATCAACGAGACTCCGTTAGTAGTGGCGAGCGAACGCGGATCAGGCCAGTGCTTGTGTTGAGATTACCGGAACGGTCTGGAAAGGCCGGCAGGATGGGTGACAGCCCCGTACGGGACGGTCGATACACAAGACTCGAGTAGGGCGGGACACGTGAAATCCTGTCTGAACATGGGGGGACCACCCTCCAAGCCTAAGTACTCCTCAGCGACCGATAGTGAACCAGTACCGTGAGGGAAAGGTGAAAAGCACCCCGACGAGGGGAGTGAAATAGCACCTGAAACCGGATGCTTACAAACAGTAGGAGCTCAAGGTTCGTCCTGGGTGACTGCGTACCTTTTGTATAATGGGTCAGCGACTTAAAGTTACGAGCAAGCTTAAGCCGGTAGGTGGAGGCGCAGCGAAAGCGAGTCTGAACAGGGCGTTCAGTTCGTGGCTTTAGACCCGAAACCGAGTGATCTAGCCATGTGCAGGATGAAGGTGGGGTAACACCCACTGGAGGTCCGAACCAG
>NZ_JACHWM010000036.1 GCF_014191355.1 Methylobacterium sp. R2-1 | reverse complement strand
CGGTCGGGCCAAGCTCGATCTGCTCGAAGCGCGGCTGATCGGCGTTGGGTGACGCCGACTGCATCAAGAGTGCGCCAGACCCCCTTTTGGACGCCAATCCTGGGTCCCTATTGGACGCCGATTGACACAGCGTGACGCCGTTCTCGTATCGAGGCTGCCGGGGCGAGACTGCTCTACCTCCCGCCCTACAGCCCGGACTTCAATCCCATCGAGCAGATCTTCGCCAAGTTGAAGGCTCTGCTCCGAACCGCGGCGCTCCGCACTGTCCCAGACCTGTGGCACACCATCCGCCAAGCCTTCGCTCGCTTCACGGCCAACGAGTGCCGCAACTGCATCGCTGCCGCCGGCTACGATACCGACTTGGCCGTTGCTACCTGAACAAGCTCGGCTCTAGTGCGCCGATCGGCGTCCAAAACGCACTCTGAGTCACATCGTGGGCATCATGACCGTGCTCGGCACCCTGGCCTGAAGGACTGGGCGTCTGCTGGCCCACTTCCGTCCCGGGTATGAATGTCAGGCCGCGTACTTCCGGCGATAGGCGTCAATGAAATCCGGGTCCGTGCAGATGCATGGAGGCGCACGCTCACCCCGAAAACAAGGATCGATGGCTCTGCCCCCGTTGCAGACTTCCGGGCAAACCTCGCCATCGCCCGGAAGCGGCCTTGGATGCGGTCTTTGGGCCGCGAAAACTACATGCCGGCGGCCGTCGGCCGAACGATGACCTCGTTGACGTCCACGCCCTCGGGCTGCTCCAGGGCGTAGCGAATGGCACGCGCGATGGCATCGGGGGTCAACGACTTCTGCCTCCAGATCTTCAGGGCATCCGCAACCTGCGGATCGGTGATGTCGCTGCCAAGCTCGGTATCGACGACGCCGGGCGAAATGACGGTGGCCCTGATGTCGTCGTGCTCCTGTCTCAGCCCTTCGGTGATGGCCCAGACGGCGTATTTCGTCGCGCAGTAGACCGCGCCCGTGGGCACGACCATGTGCGCCGCGATAGAGGCGACGTTCACAACGTGTCCTGACCGCTGCGCGACGAAGCGCGGCAGCACGGCGGCGATGCCGTTCAGGACACCATGGATGTTGACGTCGACCATCCTCCTCCACTCCTCGCGCTTGAGGGCGGCCAGGGGGGAGAGGGGCATCACGCCCGCGTTGTTCACGAGGGCGTCTATGCGCCCGAACCGGGCCTCGGCCGTTGCCGCAAAGGCTTCGAAGTCGGCGCCATCGGTCACGTCGAGCGCGCTCCAGGCGACATGATCGCCCAATTCCGAGGCCAGTGCCTTCAGTCTGTCGGTCCGGCGTGCGCCGATGAAGAGCCGCGCGCCGACCTGTGCGAGCTCGCGGACGGTGGCCTCACCGATGCCGCTCGAAGCACCGGTGATGAGAATGGTCTTGTCGCTGACGCCGGCCATGAGGAAGCTTTCCCGTTGCGGATGACGGGACCGACCATGGGGCGGCTGAGGCTGGGACCGTTAGAACGATCATCCGAAGGCTTTGCACGATCCTCCGGAACCCGACGAACCCACTTGCGGCTCACGCCCATCTCGCCACAACAGGTCCCATGGACAGAATCCAGGAGCTCGCCGGGCTGATCCTGCGACATGGGCCTGCCGAGGGCATGGCGGGCACCATGATGCCTCGGCTGTCGCTGATCCGGGCTAACGGACCGACCATGCCGGTGCCCTCGGTCTACGAGGCATCGCTTTGCCTGATCGCCCAGGGATCGAAGCGCGTCTCCCTCGCTACCCGGACCGTGACGTATGATGCAGCGCGCTACCTGCTGGTGTCGGTCGACCTGCCATTGGTCGGGCATATCACCGAGGCCAGCCCGAGCGAGCCCTATCTCTGCTGCAAGATCGACCTCGACCTCTCGGCGCTCGCCGACCTGATCATCGCCGAGGGCGGCCCGTCGTGCACGGCCAACCTGCCGGTGCTCGCCGTCTATCCGAGCGACCCGGACCTGGTGGATGCCGCCTGTCGCCTCGTGAGGCTGCTGGACCAACCAGCGAGTATCCGCACGCTCGCCCCCCTGATCGAGCGCGAGATCCTGTACCGGCTACTGACCGGCCCACATGGCCCCGGGCTGCGCCAGATGGCCGAGGCGAACAGCCGTCTCGGCCAGGTAACCCGCGCAATCGCCAAGATACGTAGTCAGTTCAACAAGCAACTTCGGATCGACGACATAGCCGCGACCGCGGGCATGAGTGCATCGTCACTCCATGAGCACTTCAAGGCGGTCACGTGCATGACACCCTTGGAGTACCAGAAGCAGGTTCGCCTGCAGGAGGCGCGGAAACTGATGCTGGCAAATGGGATGAGCGCCGGCGAAGCCGGCTTCGCCGTCGGCTACGAGAGCCAATCCCAGTTCAGCCGGGAGTATCGTCGTCTGTTCGGGGCCCCGCCTCGGCGAGATGTCGAGCGTCTGCACGGCTCAAAGAGCTTCGCGGGGGCTGTCTAAGAACCGACGGCTTCGAGGGACGATGTCGCGCCGGGTGGCTGGTTTCGGGGCGTCACGGGGCGGCTTCTCCCATTGGCCCGAGGCCGACACTTGGCACCCACTCGCCAGGTCCGCAGGGGCTGGGGATCGGTCGTTCGCCATTCGCCCCAGAGTGGATGTCCGTCACGCGGCGGCAGCGACGACCTGATAGGACGCGCAAAGCGGAACAGTGAGTAGGATTGGCGTTCTCCCGCCACGTGGGCCGGGCGCCAGGTGCCCGTTCCGGACCGCGGCGTTCTCGGCGTGGCCGGTGATGACCAGCACCTTGAGATCAGGGCGGCTCGGCGGGTGACTTCGGTCGCCTCACGTTCAGCGTGGTCACCCCGGGCGTGCCGCGCCGGGGCCTCGGTCCGGAGCGGCTTGCTGACGGGGTCATCGAACAGAACCGCTCATCGCAGTGTCACATTTTGACATCGCGCCGGTTCGATGCCATCGAACCTGATGGCTAAGCCATCCAAGTCGCTCAACGTCTCGCTCACGCCCGAACTCTCGGAGTTCATCGCCGTGCGGGTCGCCTCGGGTCGCTACCAAAGCGCCAGCGAAGTGGTCCGGGCCGGCCTTTGGCTGCTGGAGCGCGACGAGGCCGATTGGCTCGACCGCGACGCGACATCGCCTAAGCGCGACAGCGCGCCGGCTGTTGGAGCCTCACATGGTTGAGATGCAGCCGGTCCCGGCCACGGCGCGCATCGTCGCGCTCGCGAGCGACATCGCGGCCCGCGTCGCGGCGCCCATGGCGACGCGGACTGATCAGGAAGCGCGCTGGCCCGCCGAGAGCCTGCGGGCGCTGGGCGAGGCCGGGCTGCTCGGCCTCCACGTGCCGCGACGCCTCGGCGGCCTCGGCGAGGGGCTCTCCGCGCTTGCGCAGGTGACCGAGGTCCTCGGTCAGGCGTGCAGCTCGACGGCCATGTGCTTCGGGATGCACTGCGTCGCCACCGCCGTGGTCGCGTCCAAGGCGACGCCCTTTCAGGAAGGGCGCTACTTACGCCCCATCGCCGCCGGCCGCCACGTCACTTCACTGGCTCTGAGCGAGCCCGGCACCGGGGCGCACTTCTTCCTTCCCCGCGCGACCTTCCGCCGAGAGGCGGACAGGTTCGCCATCGACGGCGCGAAAAGCTTCGTCACGAGCGGGGCCCATGCCGATTCCTACGTGGTCTCGGCCGTCGCCCCGGGGGCCGAGCTCGACCCGGGCACCTTCACCTGCCTCCTCGTCGACGAGGGCTCGCCTGGGCTGGAGTGGGCGAAGCCCTGGACCGGCGTCGGTATGCGCGGAAACTCCTCGCGCGCCGCGACGCTCAAGGACGTTCGCGTGCCGGCAGGCAACCTGCTCGGTAGCGAAGGCGACCAGATCTGGTTCGTGTTCGAGGTGGTGGCTCCCTACTTCCTCGTGGCCATGGCCGGCACCTACCTCGGCGTGGCGCAGGCCGCCTTCGACCTTGCCGTCGCCCATCTCAAGGGTCACCGCTACGAGCACACCTCGGAACGGCTGGCCGAGAACGCCGCCCTGATCGAGCGGGTCGCCGAGATGTGGACGGCGGTCGAGCGCTCGCGCCGGCTCCTGCAGCATGCGGCCAGGCTCGGCGACGAAGGCTCGCCAGAGGCGCCGAAGGCGCTGTTCGCCGCGAAGGTGGAGGTGGCCGACACCGCCGTTGCCGTGACCAACACGGCGATGACCCTGCTCGGCGGACGCGGCTACCAGGAAGGCGGGCAGCTCGCGCGCCTAATGCGGGACGCGCAGGCATCCCACATCATGTCGCCGACGACGCATCTCCTGAAGCGCTGGCTCGGGCGCTCCGTGCTCGGCCTTCCCCTGCTCTGATCCATGAGTCCCACAAAGGTACTGGTACTCACCGGAGCGGCGCCGGACGAGTGGACCCGCACGCACTTCGACGCGGCCGAGTGGGCGGACGTGGCGGTATCCTTCGCCTCGCCCCGAGAGGCCGAGACGGCGGGCGACGCGGAGATCCTCATCGTCACACCCACGGTCGCCGACCCGCTGGCCAGGGCGCGGTCATTCCGGCGCGTGCAGCCCTCAGGCCAAGTCCTGTTCGTTGCCCATCCCGAGCGCCTGGAGCGGATGAAGGGGCTGCTGCCCTACTCGCCCGAGATCTCGGAAGCCTGGGTCGTGAACGCTGAGCTCTCCGATCCGGAACTCCGGCGCCTCGTGGTCGATGCCGGGGCGGAGGTGGCGGGCCGACGCGCGATCAAGGGGCTCTACGGCCGGATCAACGCGCGCTTCGCCCCGCAGCGCGATGGGCAAGATGCAGCCTCGACCCAGCACGACCGCAACCTGGCCCTCGCGGAGCGCTACCTTTCCGCCATCCTGGCCAACGCGCCGGATGCCCTGCTCGCCATCGCGCTCGACGGTTCGGTTGTCAGCTGGAATGAGGCCGCGACGCGGCTCCTCGGCCGGACCTGGGACGAGGCCGCCGGCATCACCTTCCCCGATCTCTTCGACCCTGAGGACCGCCCCGGCGCCCTGGACGTGCTGAACCGGGCAGGGATGGGCGAGAGCGTGCGCGCCGTCGAGCTGAGGGTCTCGGCGGCAGATGGTCAATGCCTCACGCTTGAAGTCGCGGCTGGGCCCGTGCTCGGCGGCGGCGGCGCCATCGAGGGCGTGTCGCTGATCGCGCGGGACGTGAGCGGCCGCAAACGCGACGAGGCTTCGCTCCGCCAACTCAACGAGGAGCTGGAGAGCCGGGTCGCGCGCGCCGTCGCCGAGCGCGAGCAGACGGCGGCGGCCCTGCGTCAAGCCCAAAAGATGGAGGCGGTGGGCCAACTCACGGGCGGTGTTGCGCACGACTTCAACAATTTGCTGACCGTCATCAAGAGCAGCATCGAGCTCCTGCGCAACCCGAACCTCGTCGAGGACCGCAAGGCCCGTTACTTGGGCGCGATTTCCGACACCGTCGACCGTGCGGCGAAGCTGACGGGACAGCTCCTGGCCTTCGCGCGGCGCCAACCGCTCAAGCCCGAGGTGTTCGACGTCGCCGAGCGGGTGACGACGGTGACGGAAATGCTGCGCACCATCGTCGGTGCGCGCGTGGCGGTCTCGACCGAGATCGGCTGCGCCACCTGCTTCGCCCTCGCGGACGTGAGCCAGTTCGAGACCGCGCTGGTCAACATGGCGGTCAACGCGCGCGACGCCATGCAAGGCGAGGGCGCCCTCACCGTCTCGGTTCGCGAGATCCACGAGATCCCGGCCATCCGCGGCCACGGCAGGGCGAAAGGCGACTTCATCGTGGTCTCGATCCGCGACACCGGCGCCGGCATCCCCAGCGACAAGCTCGGACAGATCTTCGAGCCGTTCTACACCACGAAGGAGGTCGGGAAGGGCACCGGCTTGGGCTTGAGCCAGGTGTTCGGGTTCGCCAAGCAGTCGGGCGGCGACGTCGACGTCGAGAGCGCGGTCGGGCTCGGCACCACCTTCACCCTCTACCTGCCCCGGATCGAGGCGCCGCTGAACCCGTCCGAGACCTCCGGCATCCGCCACGAGGATACGGCCGCGGCGGACCACGGACGGCGGGTGCTCCTCGTCGAGGACAACGTCGAGGTCGGCAAGTTCGCGGTGCAGGTTCTGGAGGACCTCGGGCACCGGATCACCTGGGCGACGAATGCCGCGGAGGCTCTATCCGTCCTTGCCGAGGGAAGCGACGCGTTCGACGTGGTGTTCTCCGACGTCGTGATGCCGGGCATGAACGGGATCGAACTCGGGCGTGCGGTCCGCGAGCGCTTCCCCGCTCTGCCCGTCGTGCTCACCAGCGGCTACAGCCACGTGCTGGCCCAGGAGGGACGGCACGGCTTCGAGCTGGTGCAGAAGCCCTATGCGGCGGGCGACCTGTCGCGCGTGCTCAACCGCGTGGCCCGGCGCATGAGCCACGCGCAGTGATGGACGCAGAGGCCGTTGCCGTGACCATCGCGAGGCCGCGCAACATGGCGGGGAAAGGCTAACGGGAACCGGAGCGATGCAGGGCCGAGCCGCCTGCCTTGCGGGGGCGGAACGGGCATCGCCATCCCTCGTCCACGACTCGGCCGCTGTACTGGCGCGCCTCGGACGCCTCGCCGTGGCGCGCCAGCATCGGGTTCATCGAGCCGGTGAGCGCCTCGTCCCGCTGCAGGATGGACGAGCGCAGCTTCTCGTAGCGCCCGGCCTCGCGCAGCTGCTCGAACTGAGCGTGCAGGTTGAACACCAGGGCCGGCGAGGAGAACCGGCGCGCCGGCCGGCTCGCGTTCGGGTGCAGGCCGACGACGAAGAACGCCTCCCCGGCGAAGCTTAGCGAAAAGTGCGGGCTGTCCGGCTCCTGCGCGACGCGCCCGTCCCACGGGTGCCCGAGCCAGGCGTCCTTGTCGGCGAGCGACTGCACCCGCTCCCAGAGGTGCCGCTCGAAGCCCTCCTCGTCCAGGTCGCCCGGCCCCTCGAACAGCACGGCGAAGCTCTGGAACAGGTCGGGCCGCTGGCGGTAGCGCGCCGCGAACGCCATCAACGCCGGGTAGATGCGCATGTCGTCCCAGGCCGAGGTGATGTCGCGGGCGACCAGCACCCGCATCTGGCCCTTGGTCAGGGCGGACTTCGCGCCCACGCAGGGGAAGCTCGCGTCGCGGATGAAGGCGCGGAATGCCTCGGCCCGCGGATGCTCGCGGTCGTCTCTCGGAAGCTGCATGGCAAGTCGGTACGTCGGCTTGAACTGAGCCGCCCCCCTACGAAGGCGCGGGACTCCTGCAACGGGCTACCCTGGGCGCCGTTCCCCACCACGGTCCCGCCGCGCCGGTCATCCACAGGCATTGCGTGCCTCCGACCCGCCATCGAGAAGCGCGCTCAGTGTCCGCGCGGCGTCGGGAGCCAGGGCCGCAAGGTAGCGATGCCGGCGGTGAACCGGGCGCTGGCGATGGCGCCGAGCGTCTCGGCCGGGTCGGAGGCGGCCCTAGCCTCCGCCTCGCCGGCACCCCGACCGGCAGTGTTAGGAAAACGGTCGTTTTCTGGACATAGCGCAGCGCAGGTTTTAGTCGTGAGTTGTTATCGTGGAAACACAGGAGCAACGCCTCAGGGTGATGCTCATCACTGCTGCGTTTATGAGTCGTATGCTAGGGATCGCCGCTCTGATCTAAGCCGGTCCCATGTGTCCCACTGCCGACACCGGCTGAATGGGTCTGGCCGCAGTTTGCAGGTTTCTTGTCCCAATGCCGCAGGCCGAGCCGCCAATCACGCCAGCTGAGATCCGGCAGCGAGCCTATGAGCTGTGGGAACGCAATCACCAGCCGGAAGGCTTCGAGGTCGAGTTCTGGCTCCTAGCTGAGCGAGAGCTGCGCGCCGAACGGCGAGCGAAACAGCCCCAGCAGGCAACGCCCGACAACTTTGTATCATGAGCCACGCAGCCGCGCTTCAGATGCCGCAGGGAAATCTGAACGTATTAATGCCGCGCTGATCCCCGACAAGGCTGGACCACGGGTCGAAAGCAGGCATGGCTCACAACTGCAGCGCTCATAACTCGGATTAGAAGCACGGTCCGCAGATAAAAGGACCATGCAGGCTGCGAGCACGCCGGCTGTACGTGCCACGAATAAGGCCCTTAGCCCGCCTCTACTTTTCTAGCAGAGGCGGGCGATACATCAGAACCGCGCTGTGAGGAACAGGCGGACGTTGCGGCCGGGTAGCAGGATCTCGTCCTTCTTGAACGAGGCTGAGTTGCGGATGTCGTCGTCGAGCAGGTTGCGGCCCTGCAAGCCCAGCGTCACCTCGGCGGCGCCGTAGAGTGCCAGGGTGTAGGCGAGTTCCGCCCTCAGGTCGTTCCAGCCCGGCGTCGTCGTCTCGAACGGGGCGATCTCAGTGTGGTCGAAGGCGTGGAGCAGGTTGATGCGCGCGAACCAGCCATTGGCCGCGACGAAGGCGCCGCCGCCGAGCCGGTGCGGCGGGATGCGCGGGACGTAGGAGCCATCGTCGAACTGGGCGCGGACGAAATCGTACTGCGCCTCCAGGCCCGCCCAGCCGTCGCCCACGGGCAGGAGGTTGAGCTGCGCGGCGATCTCGGCGCCGTAAAACGTATGGCCCGCCCCGTCCGCAAGTGGCTCGGATCCGCTGGTCTGTGCAGTCTGCATAAACGTATCCGGCCTTCCGACAGCGCCGTTG
>NZ_JACHWM010000035.1 GCF_014191355.1 Methylobacterium sp. R2-1 | reverse complement strand
GATCCGCCTGTTCCCCCGTCGGAGAGGCTAGGGATCGCGGAAGGCATCGAGACGGCGCTCGCGGCTGCTCGCCTGTTCAACATGCCGGTCTGGGCAACTGCGTCGGCATTTTTGGAGAGTGCTTGTTCGCCGATGCGAGGACTGAGTGGGCGGCCCATGGCGTCAGGTCTCTCGAAATTGATAGGCGTGCGCGAGCGCGGCGAGGCGTTCGACTCCCTGGGCAAGGCGGTTCGGCTTGGCGCTCAGCGAAGGCATATGCGGCGCCGTCTGCTCAGGGGATGCATTACTATGATCTCCGCAGCTTGGCGCAGCTCTTGGTGTAGTGACTCCAGTGGCAGGCCGAGCGCGGATGTGGTGCCCGCGCGCGCCGAGATCCTGCCCGTCCTGGACGGCCCGGCCGAGTGCCTGCGCTAGCCGGGCTGTGCTTCGGTCAGATCCAGGCCGCCCGCCAGCAACCGGATCTCGGCCGTCGCCATCTCAGGCCGCTCGGACGGTCGCGAGGAAGCGGGAGACCTCGGCCGAGAGGTGCTCGGACTGACGCGACAGTTCGGAGGCCGCGCCGAGAACCTGAGAGGCCGCCGCTCCCGTCTCCTCAGCCGCACCGGCCACACCCGCGATGTTGTTCGTCACCTCGCCCGTGCCCATCGCAGCCTGAGCCACGTTGCGCACGATCTCCTGCGTGGCCGCGCCTTGCTCCTCGACCGCCGCGGCGATGGCGGTGGCCACGCCACTGATCTCCTGGATGCGCGCCGTGATCGAGCCGATGGCCGATACGGCCTGCCCCGTCGAGCCCTGGATCCGGGTAATCTGGCTGGAGATCTCCTCGGTCGCCCTCGCGGTCTGGTTGGCGAGTTCCTTGACCTCCGCCGCGACCACCGCGAAGCCGCGGCCGGCTTCTCCTGCTCGTGCCGCCTCGATCGTGGCGTTGAGAGCCAAGAGGTTGGTTTGGCCGGCAATGGTCGAGATCATCGTGACCACATCGTCGATCTTGGCCACCGCACCGCTCAGATCCTGCACGAGACCGGCAGTCTGGGCGGCCTCGCTGACGGCAGCCTGGGCGAGTTGAGCCGAGCCGTTTACCTGTCGGCCGATCTCCTGCACGGATGAGCCGAGTTGCTCGGCGGCGGCTGCCACGGTGCTGACGTTCGAGGCAGCCTCCTCCGCAGCGGCCGCTACGGTGGTGGACTGGCTGGCGGTCTGTGTGGCCGTCGCCGTCAGGGTCTGCGCTGTGGCCTGCAGCTCGGTTGACGAGGAGGAAACCAGGCCGATGATGCCGCCCACCGCCTGCTCGAAGCTATCCGCCATCTGATGCATGCCGGCCTTGCGTTGCTCCTCAGCCGAGGCACGGGCGAGCGCCGTCTCTTCCTCCAGCGCCTTCATCCGGATCAGAGCGTCCTTGAACACTTGAACCGCGTCCGCGATCTTGCCGATCTCGGTCTTGGCGCCCCGGTGCGGAACATTCACCGAGAGGTCGCCGGCGGCCAAGGCCTGCATCGGCACGATGACCGACGTGATCCCGCGCGAGATGCTGCGGATGATCAAAGCCCCAATCAACACCGAAAGGAGAACAGCAGAGAGGGCCGCAGCCGAAGCGATGAGCTTGCTTTCTGCGTAGATGATTTCGGCCTGCTTCTGTGCGTTGGCGGCGCCAGCATCGTTGAGGTCGACCAGCTTCACCAGCGAAGCGGAGGCCTTCCGGCGGGGCCCCAGCGCTTGGGTTTCATACAGCTCCAGAGCCTTTGCCTTCTCGTTCTTCCGGGACAGTTCAAGGATTGGCTGCGTCGCGGCTATGAAGGCCTGCCAATCCTTCCTGAACTCTTCGTAGAGAGCACGCTCGCGGTCTGAGCTGATGAGCGAAGCATAAGCTGCAATCAACTCATCCATCTTCTTATTGCGCTCCGCAAGATCTTTCTCAACCTCAGTGAACATCGGCTCCTTAGCCGTCAGGAGGTTGCGCATGAGGCTGGTCGTCTGACGGCCTGCTCCGATGTCCATGCTTGCGGCCCCACGCACGCTGGGTAGCCAATTCGTCTGAACGTCGATCAGTAGACCCTGGACTTTGCTGAGGCTGGAGATGCCCAGCACGCCCAGTCCGACAGTGAACAGCGTAAGCACGAGGAAGGCACCAATCAGTTTGGCGCGAATCGACATGGCTTGCATGGCAGGGAAGGTCCTAAACGTGGCGACCCGTTCGCCCCACGGCGAACGATAAAATCGCGTTCAGGGTGTACGGAAATTGATTAATGTCTTGTTGAAGAAGGCGATAAATCTCAAACATCAATGCGCCCCGTTCCATATTATGAAACGCAGCCCTTAGTGGGTTGAAACCACCGAGAAACATATCACCGGTCACAGCTTGTTTTTTTACGAAGCATTTTGAAATGGGATCTTCCAGCTGCTTCTGATGGATTAAGATAGCGCATACTCATGCTCAGTCCGGCTTGGATCAAAAGGCTTCTTCCTACTGAAATGTCCAAATTGACTCGGAACGTGATGTCCAGAAGGCGATTGTCTAGCTGAGGCGTGCGAGGGATTCAGGTTCCTATTTCGCCGCGATGTCGGCAGGAATGGAGTCCGCCTTCGCCGGATGGATGCCGGCCACGGGAACGAACGCGGAGATTCGCTGGCCCGCCAAGTCGAGTTTCTCCCGTCCGCCACCAATCGCCGATGTAGGGACTCGTTCGCTCGATGGGTGGGCCGATGTCCGTAAAGGGGGCAGGCTGTGTGAAAACGCGGGCCAGTCACGCCAGCGTAGGACATCCTTCTACGATGGGCGCATCGAAACCGCTTCGCAGGCCAAACCGCGGCGCTGCCCGGACTGATCTCGTCAGAGCAGAAGATGAGCTTTCTACGGTGATCCACGCGATTGGCTTTTTCACACGGCCACGGTCGTTTTCGGACCTCTGACCGTATAGTCGTGGACCTGGGTTGCGAGATGCAGCGATCGATGCAATAGCCCGGCTTGGGTGCGCGGTCTGAAGGTTGGACCGGCAGGTTTCTGCGTTGGTCGGGCCGCCAGCGGCAGGAAACTTGTGCCTGTGCTGTCACCCTCTCGTCGCCCTTTGTCGTCATTGCGCGTCCTGCTCACAAGCGGAGCCGGTGGCGGCCTAGTTCTTATGGCCAGTGCCGCGCTGGCCCTGATCGTCGCCAACTCGCCACTGGCCGACCCTTACTTCGGTGCGCTCAAGAGCTATCTCGGTCCGCTGTCGGTGCTGCACTGGATCAACGACGGCCTGATGGTCGTGTTCTTCCTGCTCGTCGGGCTGGAGATCAAGCGCGAGTTGCTGGACGGACGGCTGCGGACCTGGCCCGACCGTGTGCTGCCGGGCTTTGCCGCGCTTGGCGGCATGCTTCTCCCGGCGCTGGTCTACGCTGCTGTCAATTGGCACTCGCCCGAGACGCTGCGAGGCTGGGCCATCCCGGCCGCAACCGACATCGCCTTTGCGCTGGGCGTGCTGGCGTTGCTTGGCTCGCGCGTGCCCGTCTCGCTCAAGGTGTTCCTGACGGCGCTCGCAATCATTGACGACCTCGGCGCGGTGCTCATCATCGCCCTGTTCTACACCGCCGGCCTGTCGCTGCCGATGCTCGGTGGTGCGGCCGTGACCCTGGCGGTGCTGTACGGGCTGAACAAGGCCGGGGTCAGCCGCCTATGGCCGTATCTCGCCCTCGGCCTGGTGCTGTGGGGGTTCGTGCTCATGTCCGGCGTCCATGCGACCATCGCGGGCGTCCTGCTGGCTCTAACGATCCCGCTCCGGCTGAGCGTCGGCAAACCCGACGATCCCACCTCACCGCTGCACATCCTCGAACATGCCTTACATCCCTGGTCGGCGTTCCTCATCCTGCCGATCTTCGGTTTTGCCAATGCGGGCGTTTCCCTGGCGGGGTTCAGCCCGCACCTGCTGCTCGACCCAGTAACGCTGGGCGTGGCACTGGGCCTGTTCCTCGGCAAACAGCTTGGCGTGTTCGGTTTCGTGCTCGCCGCCGTCCGGTTTGGCTGGGCACAACGCCCCGCAGGGGCGGGCTGGATGCAGGTCTACGGCGTCGCCCTGCTGTGTGGGGTTGGCTTCACGATGAGCCTGTTCATCGGACTGCTGGCCTTCGCGCAGCGACCTGAGCTGGAAGCCGAAACCAAAATCGGGGTGCTGGTCGGCTCGCTCGTCTGCATGGCCGCCGGCGCACTCGTGCTCCGGTTCGCGCCGCAGCAGCACCCCAACCACCACTGAGAACCGGTGCCACAGCGCGGGGGGGCGGAGGCAATCCCGCTCGTTGATGTCTCTGGAAACAGGGTGGAGATCACCATGCGTCGTCCGTTCCCCAAGCGCCGTCCGGGCGCCATGGAAACCCGCGTGTCGGAACTGGTTTTGGCAATCTCGGGCGTGCTCCTGCTCGCGGCGATCACCCTGCTGCTGCTGTCCTGGCTGAATGGCGATGCCGAGGGCTTCGTGGCTGGGTACCTTCCGGCGCGGAATTCGTAGGTTCCGCCACATCCAGTCCGGCGCCCCCATGACGACTCTGACTGCGACGCTGCACGACCTGTACGAGGGCGACACCAGCCGGGCGCACCGCTTCCGCTACGCCCTGCTCGTGTTCGACGTGGCGACGATCGCCTTCGTCATCGTCACCTCGTTCCTGCCGCTGATGCCCTGGATCATCGCCTGCGATGTGGTGCTGGGCGCGTGTGTGCTCCTCGATTTCGTTGCACGGCTCAGCATCAGCCGCGCGCACGCGCGTGAGTTCCTGCACCTGAGCACCTGGACCGACGTGATCGCAATCGCCTCGTTCCTCGCTCCATTGGTCGTTGAAGGTGTTGGCTTCCTGCGCATCCTGCGGACACTGCGCCTGCTGCGCACCTACCACCTGCTGGAGCGGCTTCGGCAGGATAGCAACTTTTTCCGACGCAACGAGGACGCGGTCCTGGCCGCCACCAACTTGGTTGTGTTCGTCTTCGTGATGACCGGCATCGTCTACGCGACGCAGCATAACACCAATCCAGCTATCCGCACCCCAATCGATGCGCTGTACTTCACGGTTACATCGTTGACGACGACGGGCTACGGCGACATCACTCTGCCGGGACCAACTGGGCGACTGCTCTCGGTGTTCGTGATGATCTGCGGCGTGACACTTTTCTTCCGCCTCGCTCAGGTAGTGTTCCGCCCCTACAAGGTGCGCTTTCCGTGTGACGATTGCGGATTGCAGCGCCATGAGCCTGATGCCGTTCACTGCAAGGCCTGCGGCAACTTGCTGAACATCCCTGATGAGGGAGACTACTGAACTCCAACCAGTTGCAAACGCTCGGAAGGTTGCGATGCGCATGGTCCGCAATGGGTCGATAGCAGGCATTCAGAGCGCCACTAGACGGTGGGCCTCCGCCAATCACAGGCGCTATGTCGAGCGTCCGCCTGAGCAGATTTCACGAATACACGTTGCAGGGTTTGGTGTGATGCTATAAAATCAGCTTGTTTCCGCTTGCTCTCCTGGCAGCAGGATTGACGTGAGCCGAGACGGAGACGGATAGCACCGCTTCTCCACTTTGGAGGCTAGTCTCCCTAGCCGTGCCCTTATAGGGCACGACTTTGCCTCACCTTCCGGAGACGCCAGATGCTCTACATCGGTTTCGCACAGCGCTTGTTACTTCCGGAACCAAGTCGCTTCTCAGCGCGTGCCTGCTCCCACATACTCGCGAGTTGGCTCAGCAAGTTCATCGGGCGCGCTGAAGGCAGTACGGTGGGCGTCAGATGGCTGGGGATGCCCAGCAGCACCTGCGGAGTGCGGCTACCGATTGAGAATATGCATCGAGCCGCCTAGCGCGTCGAAACCGCGAGACTCATCATGACAACGGGTCGGGGTGCTCGGATACTGTACCGTTGAATTTACGCGGCACCAGAGGACATCCGGCATGAACTTTACGATGCTGCAAACTGACGTTGACGCCTGAGGTGTAAGTGCCCTGGGTAATCACTGCCCCTCGGCATGCAGGACATCTCTTGATGTGATTCCTGTAAGCGCGGTGGGCCTCATCAGCAGGCATGGTCCGCCACTCATCATCGATTTTGACTTCACATTTTACGGTGCGGGGACGGGACATGTCCCAGCATGGCACAGCGGTCAGAAGTCAGCCAAGCCGGAGGAAGTGTCGCAGAGGTCGATTTTACGAACTCGCTTCTCACGATTGGAAAGATGCGCCCCGAGCGGGTGGCCCGCTGCGGGGCTTTTCATTCGGCGCCCGCCTATAGAAAGGCAGGGCACTTCATCATCAGCGGCAGACTCGACGCGGTCCCCAGGGCGTCCGACGAACAAAGCAGCGGGGACCCAGGAACCGCCGAGGTCCGAACATTGGGCGGCAACGCCCGTACGGTGTCCGGACCCATCCGCGGCCACAGCCCATAGCTACGGTGGTGGTCGTGCTGCCGGCATCGTAGGCGCCGGCCGGTGCCGCCGGGACAGGCGCAGCCTCTGCTGCAGTCACGAAGCTCGTTCCGCCAACGATGGCAGCAAGAACCGCCAGAGCTTTCAATCGCATCGTTCACATCCCTTGAGACGTTCGGCACTGGCGCCGGAAGCGACGCCGTGACGTGAACGCGAAGTCGACGCGAACGGTTCGTCCAGCATTGCCAGTGGCTCATCTAGAGGTGGAGGCTGCCCCATCTCCAGCGGCCGTCGGACCCTGAGGCCGTCAAACCTATACGGATTGTCGGCCTCCGATTCTTTCTTGCGCCAGGGATTGCAAATCCGGCGACTGGATCGCGGCCGATGTCTACCAGGAACTGCAGGACATGGCCCGCCTCCCTACCCTCCCCCCGCGCCTTTGCACCGTGGACATGTGCACCGCCCGGCCTCCGGCCCGCACCTGGGCGGACCGGAAGGCCAGTGAGCCCCGGCAGGGTTTCTACCAGTCACCCGAGTGGCGGGCCCTGCGAGACGGGGTCACGAAGCAGCGAGGCAAGCGCTGCGAGGACTGCGGTCGGACCGGCACCCGCATTTACTGCGACCACATCGTGGAGCTTCAGGACGGCGGTGCCGGACTGGACGAGACGAACATCCGCCTTCGCTGCGGCTCGTGCCACACCCGGAAGACCGCGAACGCGAGGGCGCGCCGGCACGGTCTGCGGTAAATGCCCTAGGCCGGCGCGTTAGGGTGCTCAGCTGCTCTCCTGCTTTGGTACGATGGTGATGGCGCCGTTGTGCTCGACAATGGCCGACTGCACGTCGCTCAGATGCAGGAGGCCCTTCTGGCGGACCTCCGCCATGACATCACGGGGATCAACACGTTTGCTGCGCATCTTCGCCTCGTCCCACTCGCCATTGGAGAAGATCACGACCGGGTTTCCCTCGGTGACCATGCCGATTGTCGGCCAGAGACGCTTGGCGTGTGACAAGGTGGTGTGCAGCCCAGCAAGGGTTGCGGCGGCCAGCAACGCACCCGTAATTGAACGATCGTCGCCTAGGATGGGTGGGACGGCGATGCCGCCGAAGAAAAAGATCACCGCCATGTCCAATGGCGTGGCCGAACGCATGATGCGCATGGTGGTGATCCGCAGCAGAAGCAGCACCACCAGGTACAGCAGCGTCGCGCGAAGCACGATACCCATGCGGATGCTCCTTGGGCCTTCAGGGATAGATGAACAGCGGCAGAGAAAGGTCTTCGCCGGCCACCGAGAGAACGGCCGTCGTCCGGCCTGGCAGGCGTGGTGCTAGTCGCAGCTTGATGGTGCCCGTTCTCTCCCGTCCGAGAACGAACCGGTAGGTGATGCCCTCTGGGGTGGCGGCGACGTCCTTTGCGCCCGGTTCGGTGGTCGTAATCGAGGCATCATCAAGCAGCGAAGAGCCGACGCCGATCTCCAGCGTCTCGGCCGGCAGAGGCGCGCTGGCGCGGATGATTATCTCGCTGGGCGCATTTGCTCGCAGAAGCCTCTGATAGGTAACGCTGAGCGGCACAGAGGTGAAGCTGCGCGAGGTGGTCGAGAGCCATCCATCTCCGAAGATGCCAAGCAGGCCGGCGAGCACGATGAGGCCGACAATCCCTTGCAGCACGGCCTGAGCCCGGCCCCACTTCGCTTCGAAGCGGCGGTTCGGCTCGATTTCCGTCGCGGTAGCCTTCTGATCGCTGAACATCGCGCTTGGCACTATGGAGACAGTCCGGCCAACCCTTCAGAGATCTCGCAGTTCAATCCGCCTCACCAGACGGGAGGGGGGCTCGAAACTTGACGGGTTTGGGGGGCGGCATCGCACAGGGTCCCATTCGCAGATTTTTTCCCAGTGGGTGAATTCGAGGGCCGCGGAGTGCTGCGGACGACGTGACGATGGGCAAGACGAAAAAGCCGATCGACTGGACGGCGATCGAGCGCGACTACACGAAGACCTCATTGCCTGTCAGAGAGTTGGCCCGCTGGTACAACTGCGACGAGAAGGCGATCAGGCTGCGTGCAAAGGCCGGCGGCTGGCTGCGGCCGGGGCAGGAAAGCTCCGCGGCTCCTCCGCAGGCTCCGCAGCCCCTGGACGCCCTCGTGGCCCCGATTGTCGAGCGCCTGCGTGAGATGGCGCCTGACGAGCCGGCACAGACGCCCGACATCGTCGAGCGGGCGCGCCGCGTAGCGCTGCGCATGGTCGATGAACTGGAGACCATGACCGGCCGCCGAGGTGAGCTTGAGGCGCTGATCGATGAGGCGCTGGTGGGCAAGGACAACGCCAAGCAGCGCGCCAGCCTGCAGAAGGCGCTGAGCCTCAGCGATCGAGCCATGGTGCTGAAGAACCTCGCGCTGGCGACCAAGACCCTGGCGGAGGC
>NZ_JACHWM010000034.1 GCF_014191355.1 Methylobacterium sp. R2-1 | reverse complement strand
TGCTGCGCGAGACCCGGCAGGAGCGGCAGGGGCCGTCAAAGCGAGGCGGCTGATCCCCACTATCCCACTCGTCCACAGACCGCCCCGGGGCTTCGACCTCGGGGCTTTTTTCGTGGCTGGAGCCGATCCACGAGGCACCTGAGGAGGCGATGTGGACGCCCGGAGTGGAACGCGGGGCGCCATGAAAGCGAACGGTACGATTTCGGACTGCCGCTGAACAAGGGTCGTCTGACCCTGTTCCTTCGCTGACGACCCTCTGTCGTTTCCTCCCTAGACTCACCCCGCCCGGCTCAGCAGCGGGGGCTTTCGTATGTGGCCCAGTCGGACATCGGCCGGTTGATCGGGCGGACGCGGCCTGACATCAGCGACTGGTGAGCACGGGCGAACTCTGTAGCGGCGGGACGCCGGGTTGATCACCGTTCGCTATTGCCGATAATTTTGCCCTATGTCGCACACCGTGGCGCCGTACTCGTGCGTTCGCCTCAACAGATTCATTGACCAGGGAATACGATCTCACACGAGCAAGTTGCAAACTCATCTACAATCAGAACCTCAAAATATCATTATCCAAAAATTCAGGTGTACATCTCCTCACATGAAACGGTCGCTGCGGCGACACACTCCGAACCAAATCAACCGTATTTTGATCATCGGCCGAAATTTAGCCCTCATATGTTGTTTGATCGCTGCCGACATTAGAGAAGCCTTTCTAGGCCGACCGCACGAAGCCGTGCCTCGTGCCCACCAAATGATGTGAGAGAAACGCGCTAACGGAAAGTGGAGGCAGCCATGGCACTTCCGATCGTTTTTAATAATCAGACCTACGACACTAATTTCTTGTCTCAAGACAATGATGGCGTTCAGAGTAACGTTTTCGAAAACGACGACAACAATCCGCAGCCGTACATCCTCAATGGAACCGTCAACGCTGTCGGAGATCCCGTTACCTTCACTGCCAGCGGCGGTGGTGATCAGTTCACGGCATACGCAACAAATTTAGACAACCCAAATCAAATTGTTTTCTCGCAAAATAGCAACGGAACTGGCTTCGCCATCCTCGTTTCGAACACACCCGTTGTTGAGGGGGAAACGGAGGCGTTCTCCGAAAACAACCTTGGTGATTTCACTCCTGTCTGCTTTACGACTGGAACGAAGATCCGCACGGCCCGTGGTGATATCGCCGTCGAAGACCTGAGGGCCGGCGACCTCGCCGTCACCGCCGCCGGTGCGCTGCGGCCCATCGTCTGGATCGGGCATCGCGAAATCACCGCCAAGAGCGGCTCGCTCGCCTTCAACCAGCAGCCGGTTCGCGTCCGGGCTGGTGCTTCCGGTCACGGACTGCCGTCGCGCGATCTCTTCCTCTCGCCCGGCCACCCGGTGCTGATCGGCGCGGAGGCCGACGGCGAGGGCGGCATGCTCGTGCCCGTCATGTGCCTCATCAACGGCACCACGATCACTCGTGAGCCGGTCGCCAGCGTCACCTACTGGCACGTGGAACTCGACAGCCACGACATCTTGCTCGCTGAAGGCCTGCCGGCAGAGAGCTACATCGATGGCGGTGATCGCGCCTTCTTCGCCGAAGGTTCGGACCATGCCCTGCACAACCCGGACTTCGTGGTTCCGGGCTGGAACGGGCGTTGCCGGCCGGTGGCCGTGGACGGTCCGCTGGTGGAAGCCGAGCGCGGGCGGCTCGACGCGGTGTTCGCTGGCTCTCTGACCGCACAGTGCGAGTGGAATGCGGACGACGTTTGGACTGCCGCGTAACGTAGTTGATCTCGGCGGTGGCGCTGAAGCCGCCGCCGAGAACTCTGGATCACCTGGGCTGCCGACGCGGGATATTTCGTGCGGTTTCGTACCGAGCCAGAACATCGCCGGCCCCGGCCGGTTGCCCGGCATGGACCATAGCGGTTCGTACCTGAGACTCCCCCGCCCGGCTCGGCCGCGGCGGGGTTTTTACGTGCATCAGCCCACATCGAGGTGCCCCGCGCGAAGTACCCCGGAAGATCCATGTGGGCTCTGGGTCGGCGGCCTGGATCGACCAAGCGCGTCGTCATACCAATCGGATGCTTGTCCCCCCGGATCGGCGCATTCCTCCCCCGCTCGGCTCAGCCGCGGCGGGTTTTTTCGTGCAAGCAAACCGCTTCAGAGGCGGTGGCGGGCGCCGTGTGTCGAGCGCAGATCGGATCCGCTGCGTTAGTGGCAAATGTCGACGCGCTGTGCTCACTACTACGACCTGCTGCCGCTCACAGTCGGTCCGACTACCGTCTGCTTTCAAGCCGCCACTCGACCCAGCTTTGGGCCTCATCGAGATCGGCGAAGGTGGGTGGGTCTGGATGATCGACGGGACCGAAGCCCGCCTCCAGAAACCACATCCCGGCCCTGTCTCCGTGAATCTCCGAGAGCCGAACCAGAACCGCTACGAGGAACCCATCCGAGAAGACGAGGTGGCTCTCTGTGTCTGAGCTACCCGTTGCAACTTGAACAGGCTGCAGGCGAAGGGTCATGCGGCCGCTCAGCGCTCCAGGTTCAGGTACGTTGGATCGAACTGAGCATTTCGCACGAGTTCATCCCAGGCTTCGATCACTAACGTGTGAGCGTGAAGCGTGATCAGGGCTCGGCCACGCATCTCCTGCAGCACACGATTGACGTGGACAGGCGTGAGTCCAAGGGCGTCACCAAGATCAAGCTGCGCGATCGGTAACCGACAGCGGTAGTTCTCGGCCAGCCCCATCGCTTGCAGCTTCAGGTACCCTCCGCAAAGGAGGGTTCCTGGATGCCGTGGTATCATTTCCATCAGAAAAACAGCGGCGGATCGTGGGACCGCGCGCCCGAGCGAGGCATCGGCCCCGATGTCTGGATTGAGGCTCGTGACGCGGACGATGCAAACCACCGCGCTGAGAGCGTGGGCATCTGTTTCGACAGGTGCGACAAGGGCCACGATTGCGATTGTTGCGGTGATCGATGGAGCCGCGCCTACGCCTAAAGCGGGAAGGACGACGGCGACGGCTTCGAGGGCATCGGCTCTGGATATTATGCCTCGGCCGAGGGCAAGCCTGTCTAACTGCATCCCCTCGCCGGCCCTTTCGTCTCCCTTACGCACGAAGACCCTCATGACCCGAGCGATGTCCTCCGGCTCGTAGAGCAGCGCACGCACGCACGCGACGAAGAGTTCGTGCGCCAGTGGATCGCCAAGAACGGTCTCCCCACCCCCTCTTCTACAGAAGGGGCCTGAGAGATGGACGACGGACTGAAACGCGCTTTCGCTGCCACCGCACGGACACGGGCGGATGCGAGCCTGACGCCGGAGATGCGCCGGTTTCTCGAATGCCTTGCGCCATTCACCGAGCCGCAGACGCACGGCAAGATCGGTTGTGTCGCCACTCGTGCGCAGGACCGCGCCCGGCAGGCGCGCAAGCGCTTCGGCTACGCGGAGTATGCTCGACGCGAGGACGGCAAGGGAGGCTGGCAGATCCTCCGGCTCGGTCGGCAGATGTTGGCCGCCCCCTCGGTCTCTCCCGTGAACGGGAGGGGGAATGAGCATTCGAGAACTCACCCTCATGGGCAAGGGCGATACCGGCACGCTGGACGTTGAAGTCGGCCATTGTGACATGGTCGTCTTCTACGGCGAGGTCACGGACAATCGGAAGTTCTCCGAGGTCGCCATCGACAGAACGCAGGCGAAGCAGATCATCGAACTGCTCACCGAGTACGTGGCTTCCCCCATCCCGCTTGCGGCAGGGGAGAATGCGGAGGGGGAAAGATGAAGGATGATCTTGGGCGCGTTCCTACGGAAACGGGCTTTCGTCCTTCGGATCGGGCCGCAAAGCGTCCCGCCCCTTCGGGTGTCAATCCCTCGCGCATCACGCCTGCGCTAGCCCTGGCCGCAGCGATCATGGAGTTCGAGCGCCGCTTGCCCGGCTGGTGGTGGTCGGTCGGATCATGCAGCGTCAGTCGCAACGCGAGTTGTGGCCCTGATCGCAATGGTCCTGACGCGCACCTGCTGCAACACCGCGAATTTGATGAGGGCTTCCACCACGATGGCGCGGGCGACGTAACCGACAGCTTGCGGCTCGTCATGGAATACGCACTGAAGCGACGCGCGGCCCTTCTGGAAAGGGCATCCCATGACCACTGACCCTCCCTGCCCTCGCCGGGACAAGTGGTTCCGGGGATGCAGGTTCGAGCCGCGGTATGACACCCCGCAAGAGGATCGCTACGGCCTTCGCGGCATGTGGCAATCCTACGAGGTGCACACGAACCCTGACGGCGAGACGTGCACGATCAAGGAGCCGCCAGCGCCGACGAAGCGGTACGTCAGAGACGTGTGCACCCGATGCGGCAAGGTGGTGGATCGGGGAGGTGCGAGATAAGCGATGCCGTCAAACGCTGGTATCGCGAGTTCCGCGAGGCGGAGAAGATCCGCCCGCACGTCGAGGCCGCGCTTGCTGCCAGCGATGCCAGTCTGAGAAAGGCGTTCGGCATGTTCCACACCTCGGCCTGCCGCCCGTCCCGGTTAGCCTCGCTCGGCTCCGTCTCCTGGGTGCCCGCCTGGTAGAGCTCCCACGCCTTCATCAGGTCCAGGCCTAACCCTTCGCAAATCCCTCCACTCCGCGCATTTCGGCCTAGGCCAGGCGCTTGTAGGTCTCCCACGCAATCATGGTGACCCAGTAGGTCATCCCAGCGTCGTGGTAGGGGGGCAACTTCCGCATCTCGGCGCGCCAGTCGTGTTCCAGCAGCCATGCGGTGCGCAGGGCCCCCCGGTCTCCTGCTTCGTCTCGCAATAGCCGCTGTCTGTCTTGCACGGCTTCGTCATGCCGACGAATTGCCGAACGCAGTTGATCGACCAACCCCAATGGGGCGGGGTCGCCTTAGTGTCGTCGCGCTGAACACGGCCGATGATCTCGCCGCGAACCGAGAGAGAGAAGTCGGGACTGGGCTCGAAGGTGTAGCGCCAGGACCCGGCGTCAGGGTCGGTCACGCCCTTAATCCGCGCGAAGGGCCCACCTCTACGGCGGCCAACGCGTCCAAAATCTGCTCCGCGATTGCGCGGGCGACATCGTGGGGAAGGTGGCCGGACGCGGGCGGGCGGCGCTGATCCCTCGGCGGACGCGACAGCACCTCTGCAACTACTTTGATCCGATCTTCTCGGCTCACCTGATGCGCCACGTCGCTATCCTCCCATCACCTTTACGACGCCGCGCTTCGGCGACTTAGACGTTCTGCGCCCGCGCGGCGAACTCCCGGATCGGGGCGCCGACCGGAGCGCTTGCCACGTTACGGTAGCCACTCACGTTGCCGAACAGGATCCGGTTCAGCTCGATGCCGATCGCCTTGTCGCCGCCCATGATCATCCTGCGCACCAATCCACTCGCAACGTGCCGTGCTTCGGATGAGCGCCAAAATGCGCGGTAACTGTCCAGTCCAGGCGCACAGCTTCCGCGCCGAAGCACTCGATGAAGTCGGTGCAGGCGTCGTGGATGTTGGCCCAGGCGGCGGTGCCGAGATACCGCCATGGCGAGGACGTTGGGCGGACTGTGCCGAAGGCCTCGCGCCACTCGGCTGCCTGGGGCGGAAGCGGATCGTGCGCGAGTTCGGGAAGGAGCATCACGGCTGCCGCTTGGTGGGCGGGGCCGACGGCATAGGGGCGCCGGATTGCTCCAGGCTTACCGACGAGCGGCCGACGCGCCTTCTGCGCCCGCGCCAGCAGGATCGCGGCCCGAACAGCTTTCCTCTTGCGGGACGGCGTTGGTATCTCGCCAGACAGCGTGGCTCGCGCGAATGTGTGCGCTTCCATAGCCTCGGCGATGTCGACTCGGCAGCCATTCGAGATCGACAGCACGCCCGCCGCCGGATTGGTGAGATACGCCTCGACTAGCGCGTTCACCTGCTCGTCGGCGACGGCATTGGCCTTGAAGAGTTCGCCGACGATGGAGAAGAAATCAGCCATCCGCCGAACTTATCCCGCGGCTCTCGCGAGGGCGAGGGAGCCAGTCACTGCGGGGGCGGTTTCCACGAGGACGGAAGCGCGGTGTTCTGCTGGTAAGAGGTCGGCCGGAGCGTGCCTCACTGCGGAATGCCGAGTGCCATGCGTGGCGCCGCGACGTTACTGTTGCGGAGGATGGTCGTGGACGTGTTCATGCGTTCCATGAGCTCAACCTTGTCGGCAAAGCGGCCGCGTGAGCATCGTCCATGCGCAGGCCGCCGCCTTGGCATGAGCAATTTATTGCTGCGCCCGCGCCACGTAGCGTTCCAACAGAAGCCCTGCAGTGAGGCTGCTGAAGATCCAGCCGAAGATGTATAGATAATCGACCTGAACCGGAATCGTCGGATCATATCCCAGCCTGACCCATTCGATGATTTGGGCAATTGGATTCCACTTCATGTAATAATAAATTTCTTCCGGCATGTAGCATGCCATGAAATAGACGCCACTCGTAAAATATATTGTAATTGTAACCAATACATAGCCAAGTACCCATCCAGGAAATACGGAGACAATGCCCACGTTTATTGTGCCTACGCCTATGCCGATTGCAATTGCAGCGAGATAGCCTGTGATGGCTGTAAATGTGTCGACAGGGACGGGATCGACACCGAAGCTCAACAAAACGACGCAGATTAGACAGAGACCCATGAAGCTGCTAACGATCTCGACGATAATGCGTGCCACAATGGTGTCGAAGCGCTTCACCTGCGGGAAGTAGGTTAGCGCTTTATGAACAATGTAGCCCTTCATCACCTCGCGAGAGATGTATTGAAACGCAAGGGCCGGCAGCGCACCGGTGGCGACGAAGAGCATTGTGCTATCGCCCATAGGCGATTTCATGCCGCGGAAGTGCATAGCTCCAACGAGGATGCCGAGGTGCACGCACGGCCAGAGCACTTGCACCAGATAGCCCCAGTAGTTGCCGCCGAAACGGCTGCGCATGTCGCGCAGCATTAGCGCGTTGATGACTCGCAGGTAGACGTCAACGTGGCTCGCCGGTTGCGGACGGATCGGAGGGAGTTGGACGTCGGCGGCTATGGAATCCGTCACGTAGGGCAGTAGCGAGCACAATTGTCCTTCAGAATAGCGACGAAAAGAGGGTGCTCCTCTCCCCTCGGCCTTACCTCATCCCCTCGGCCTTACCTCGCCGCCGCGAGCAAACGCTTCCGCAAAGCAGCCAATCAGTCATTATCGCCGAAGCCGGCAGCAGCTGCTTTATGCGCGCCTGCTCTTGGATCTCCCGTATGGCCACCTCGTCCAATCCGAGCCGCTGCACGCACAGGTGCAAACCGTCCACCTCGGGCAGCCAGCCTTTCGTCTCTTTCGCCAACAGCCAGTCATACCCTGGCCACGCTCCCTTCGCAGCGATCAGCGGGAAGCCTTGCATGGCACTCTGCCGTCGGCTCGCGCAACTCCGCCCGTCGCTCTCGATGCATTTCTCGTCCTCGACCGAGCCCGATCTGAAGCGCTTCCATCTCAGGCCTTGATCGCCGCTGCTCGGCGTGTACGTTCGCGGCCCGTCGTGGAGAGTATGGCCTTGACAGCAGCAACCAAAACCGCAGCGCTTAACGAGCTGAACCAGGCATCTCTAGCGGCTCGCCCGTGGAAGCAGCCGGGGTACCGCTACCGGCCAATGTCGCAGCATGCTCAAGAAGGGCACGATTTTCGAGCGTCACATCCGTTCTATGGATGGGCAGACGTGCGGGTTCACGATCTGTCGCTTACGATGTACTCGAACTCGGACGACGGCGTGGCGATGGTCTACCACGCCTTCGGCCCTGACAGCTATGAAGCGGCGAGCGTCGCGATTTGGCTCGAGATCGCACGTGTCTCTACCAAGGTTGCGGACGTAGGGGCGTTCACGGGCCTTTACGGCATGCTCGCTCAAATCGGGGTGCCGAGCGCGAAGGTCATCCAGGTCGAGCCCAACTCCGCGGTTCGAGCACGGCTTTCTATGAACTTGGTCGCCAACGATCTGTTCGGAAAGATCTCCGTGGTGCCCTATGCGGTGGCGAAAGAGATCGGGACGCTCGCCCTTCACATCGCTTGGGGTGAGAGCATTTTGGACACAGGCTCGTCGCTAATCGCGCCGAACGCGCCTGACTGGTTGCCGGTCCGGACGGAGATCGTGACAGCCGCCCCGTTAGATATGATCCTGCCGCAACATGATCTATCTGCGCCGGATCTGATGAAAATCGATGTCGAAGGGGTAGAGCACATTGCCTTAGCTGGGCTTCGCCAGACGCTGCATTCGCGGCCGACGCTTCTGCTGGAGGTACAGGGCCACGAGAAGTTCGTCGCCTGCCATGCCATTCTTGCGGCATATGGCTACCGCATCTATGCGATCGACGACGAGGCGCTGACGCTCATCCCATACGACGGGAGCGGTCCCCAGGAATGGTTCGCGCGCCACGTTGGTGCAAGGGTTCTGAACTATCTCTGCGTCACCCGCGACCAGCATTTCGCGCTGGCTGAACGCGGGATCGGTCGTATTCGTGCGATGATGGGGTGACCGTCGCCTTCAGTCCTCGCATGACTTGTCGCGCGGACCGCCTCGAAGCTACCCCGGTGCAGGCCGGATCGCCTGCAGCCGGCGGAGAGACAGTCAAGCAGCTGATCTGCTTACACCATCAATTCGTCCAGCTAGCACAAAGATAATCTTCCTGCCTCGTTATGGGTGTAAAAAGAAGCGGCGGGCAGTGCAGGACCGGCAGTATTCATTGATAAATAGGTAACTACAGGTGCCGCCTTGATTGGAAGTCCGACGATCAGCTGGCTTTGCAAATCCATTCTTTTCATGAAATGGAACGCCAGTGTTCTGCCGGTCTCAGATGACCTCGACAGTGCTCTTCTCTGAGGCGCTGCCAAAGTAGCTGTGTCGAGCCCGGCTATATAATATCAAGACCTTGAAATCTCGAAAAGCTTTTCCGCGACGGCCCTTGCCTCGGGCAGGTACCGTGCTGTTAGATATCCATCCTGTTGTGGCAGTACCTGCATAGCGGTCGGGTAGTAGTATTCAGCAGCATTTCGATTAAGCTTATCAATAATAGTATAATTCGAGTTAATCTGTTCTGTAACATTTAGGCAAGTTATATTTCTAGGGGAGCAGAAAATGCTTGTGTGTAGAAATGATCCAGCCGACGCGATTATGTTTTCGGCTCTTGACATCAATGATAACTGTTCTTCTAGGCTTAGTTCCTCGGGATAGACGATCCGCACACCTTTTTCGCGCATATATTCTTCAACTTCGATCTCGTTTGTTATAATACCGACGGCCGATCTGAGTCGAGTTTTTGAATAATATAAAGTCCCGATTCTTGCCGATGAATCTATATTTCTCAATAACCTGAAGCCGATATCGTGACAGAGGGACTTATATTTGGAATATCCTGAGCGTTGTTCTTCAAAACTGGTCTTTGGTACGACAACGTGCTTGATTTTTGTCGGGGCTACGAATTTAACGAAATCCTCGGGCGTCAGCCCCAGCATCGAAAGAATAGTCTTTACGTATGGAGTGGAGAAAATTTGCTCAATAGACATCGGTCCATGGTACAATATTTTGGTATTTGGCGTTTTTATCTTTGTGATGTTCCAGAACCTCGGAAGGGTGTTGACTAGGAAGTGTCCATAGTGAAAGTTAATGCGCCCAACATAAATATATGTTGTGTCAGACCGTTCTGCTACTGCCACATCGATCCGGCCTTCGCCTGGAAGACGTTGGTCTCCCGGTACGTGGAGTCCTTCACGGAAATCGATTGCCTCTAAGACGGGCCTGCCATCTGAGCTAAACAATCCCCAAATGCTGCCGTGGCTGTATGGCAGATAGACACAATCATCGACGACCCGGACTTGCGGGTCATCATCATGAATATCTGCTGTCCCCCATAGGAGCGTGCAGCGTTGCAATGAAATCATAAGATTGCTCAGTAAGTTAGTAGTTGACTCGCAAGTCTTCATTTCCGATCATCCTCATGTGCTTGTTGATGAGCGGCGCTTTTTCGAAGACAAGGATGCTGTCGTATGCGGTCATCGCGACCGTCTGGCGAGTGAACTTGCTGGGCGTAACCGTGCCGTCACGAACATGGTCCGCATTCAGGTCGTCGATGAGCCCCTTGAACCGCTCGATAATCGACCTCGGATCGCCGCGACCGCCGCCGTACTCTGGCCAGTACGCGGTGTGCATATCCTCGATCATGTACACGCCGTTAGAAGCTATCCGGTCGTATAAAAACTGGAAGCTTTCTGATACGTGCTGCATATGATGACTGCCATCATCTAGCACCGCATCTGGTACGCCAAACTCATTAATAATTGTCTGCAAAAACTGAGGATTTGATTGGTCGCCGATCCGCACAGCTACTTGCTCGTCCTCGTACTGACGGCACACCTCATTAATATCGATTGTTACAATGCGAGCCAGTGGCCCCAACCACCGCTTCCACATCTGCGATGATCCGCCGTTTCCCGCGCCGATTTCTAGAAAGGTGACTGGCTGGCCGACATACTTGCTGAAATGCCGCTCATATGCGAAAAAGTAGTGGCCTGATTTATGGATCGGCCGTCCAGTATTGTTGAGAAACAGTTCATAGAGCGACATCTGGTTTACCTATGCTCGTGTTGCTACGAGTTTTACGCTTAATTACTTTGTAGTGGTGGCCAAATGACACCGAGGGACACCCTCAGGAGTCCTACCAGAGCAGCGAGCCAATTGCCACCTGGGGAGCTTCCCGTAAGCGGTCGCGTTACATCGTTGACGAGGGTTCACCAGCGGCAGCGCATGCAGTTTGATGATCCCAGATTGCCTCTTGAAGGCTCGGCCGAGCTCCAGCTTTTAGCTGTCCGTGAACGAATGGCCTATCGCTTCCGAATGCGCAAAGTCGTCTTTAATCCGCGCTGCCCGTCCGTCTCAACGCTGGGCTTCTCCTTGCTCAACTCTGGCAGCGCACTGGCAAGTGGCTTTAAGAGGCGCTGCCTTGACTTCGCCGCGTTGAGCCGTCCTACGACCCATCGTGTGCAGGGGTAAGAGCTTGACCTACGGAGTTGGGATCGATGCGCATTCTGGTGACGGGTGGCTGCGGCTTCATCGGCTCGGCGCTCGTGCTGCATCTGGTGCAGGATCTCGGTCACGA
>NZ_JACHWM010000033.1 GCF_014191355.1 Methylobacterium sp. R2-1 | reverse complement strand
GCCTCCGCCAGGGTCTTGGTCGCCAGCGCGAGGTTCTTCAGCACCATGGCTCGATCGCTGAGGCTCAGCGCCTTCTGCAGGCTGGCGCGCTGCTTCGCGTTGTCCTTCCCGGCCAGAGCCTCGTCGATCAGCGCCTCGAGCTCGCCGCGGCGACCGGTGATGGTCTCAAGCTCGTCGACCATGCGCAGGGCCACCCGGCGTGCCCGCTCGACGATGTCGGGCGTCTGTGCCGGCTCGTCAGGAGCCATCTCACGCAGGCGCTCGACAATCGGGGCCACGAGGGCGTCCAGGGGCTGCGGAGCCTGCGGAGGAGCCGCGGAGCTTTCCTGCCCCGGCCGGAGCCAACCGCCGGCCTTCGCGCGCAGCCTGATCGCCTTCCCGTCGCAGTTGTACCAGCGGGCCAACTCTCTGACGGGCAACGAGGTTTTTGTGTAGTCGCGCTCGATCGCCGTCCAGTCGATCGGCTTTTTCGTCTTGCCCATCGTCACGTCGTCCGCAGCACTCCGCGGTCCTCGAATTCACCCACCAGGAAAAAATCTGCGAATGGGATGGGCTGCGGTGCGGGTCCGCGCGCTCCCGAGTTTCGACCGCCCCCCTAGGCCGCCGGACAGCGGGTCAGGCCTCGGGCGCTGCACCGACTTCGACCATGATGGGAGGATGCGCAGTGCCGAGGATCCGCACATGGATCGGGGCGCCTGCTACGAGGGCCGCAAGCTCCTCAGTCGTAGGCAGCCATGCGGTCGTCATGGCGGGCGTCTCTGGTCCGCCTACAGTGCAGGTGATGACCTCGTCGCGGATCGGCAGGCCGAGGTAGCCCTGGCTCTTGCCAAGCACCCGTGTGCAGCCTTCGACGCGTCCGATCTGCATGGGTCTTCACCTCGCCATCCGCTTGGCCCGTTCACGCGCCGTCTTCTCGGCATGGTGTTTCGGGCACAGCGCCTGCCCGTTGGCCGGGTCGAGAGGCGCGCCGCCATCCCTGCGCTCGACGATGTGGTCAGCGTAGAGCCGGACACCGCCGCGGCGGCCGTGAGCGGTGCAGCCCAGAGCCTGACACTTCCATCCGGCACGCTTCAGGACTTCCTGGCGCCATACTCTGTGCTCGGGCGTCAGCAGCTCGGGATCTGCCGTCTTCGGCGCCGGCCGGGCTGTGCGCGTGCCCAGAGTGCCGAGACGCGGCGAGAGAGTGGCGAGACGGGCCATGTCCTACGATCCCCTGCCGAGCTGGGCCGCGACCCGGCAGCTCGGTTTTCGGACCCTGGCGCTTGGAAAGCCGGGGCCCCGACCACCCGTATAGGGTTAGGGGGCGCCAGGGTCCCCGTCCTATGGGGCAAGTGCAGGGCACTAGTACTTGGTTACGGCGCCGTCGGGCCGTTCACGAAGAATCGACCACTGATACCGATCCACGAGTCACCCGTCATCTCACCCGTCGCCGGGTTGTGATTGTTGAACGTCTCTGGGTTGTACACATAACCGATGACCTCGTAGTTATCAGGGTTATTGGTCAAACCCTGAAAACCATGCGCAATTGCATCGTCGATGATCTTCTGCATGTTGGCGCGGGTGTACCAATACTCGCGGTGCCGCGTTTCCGGATGCGTCTGATGCGTAAACTCAGCCGACCAGCTCGGAATGGTGACCCACCCCTCGTCGGCAAAGCGACGCTTAAGCGGGATGTTGTAGATCTGGAAGGTGTAGCTGCCGGGCGGGTTCTTGTAGATGAAGTGCTGAACCGACTCGCGTGTATCGAACTGAAGCGAGCCGAGAGTGATGAGTCCACCGCCGACCACGTCGCGAATGAAGAAATAGTCCACGATGTGCGAGCCGTTGTCCTGCGGACCACTTGGACCCTCACCACCCGCAAACGGGATGCGCGTGCTCATGGAGGACTTGAGCACTTGGCCATCACGCCACGGTCGCGCACTCATCGACTTTTCCAGCACGATGGTACCCATGCCGGTGTCGAACTTGTTGTTGGCCTTCACCCAGCGACCGTACTCGTTCAGGAGGCCCTTGGCGGCGCGAGTGTCAATGCTGACGCCCCACTGATCTCCGTACTGCTGCACACCGTAGAAGCCGGTTTTGCCGCTAACCGGATCCTGCGGTGGACCCTTGATCGTGGCGCCGGCGCCCAGGCGGTAGGGGTTCGGCAAGCCGGTGATGAGGCTGGTGTCCAGCTTCGTATCGAGGTTGATCTGGTGGTCCGCCCAATTGCCGCTGCCTAGCCGGTAGATCGACGCGCGCAGATTGACCACCTGGTTCGGGTCAAACCACTGCGTGCCGAGGTCCGGATTGAAGGCTTTGACTGGCATGTTCGGGCCGGGCGTCGGGTTGTCGATGGTCACCCGACCTTCGTGGTAGCCGTAGTCTCGAAAGTGATCGAGCGCGGCCTGATAGTTGGTGCCATAGGCAGCCTGCAGATCCGGGTTGTTGCGCAGGTAGGCACGCACATCGAACTGCCGGGAGCTTTGCCGACCTTCGGCCTTACCCCAGGTGCGCCAGTGGTGGAGACGATCGACACCGGCTGCGGCCACGTCGCCATTCAGCTGGCCGTACTGATCGTAATCGAAGACCGACAGGCGATCCGGAATGTCCGAACACTGGCCCGTCATCTTCGACGAACATGTGTATTGATCAACCGGCGACCAGCTGGCATCCGGCTGACCGGCGCCACAGATGTACGACCACAGCTGGTTGTTGGAGCAGTAAGTGCCGGTGTCGGACGCACGAGCGGCAGCCGGAAGTATGAGGGCCAGCAGCCCTAAGCCTAATTTTAGTCGTTTCATTGTGTTCACCCATGATTAGAGAACGCTGACGAGCGCTCTCCCGTCGGCGATTATATTTTCGAAGGATGGATTGGTGTCGAAGGTGCGTGTATTGCGGCGCCGCCGGCCCGTTCATGTGGGCTCTACTGCTGACGCCGACCTAGCTAGTTCCGGCCGGTCGGTGTCCAGTTCTCGGTAGGACCCCGGCTTGTGGCGCCCATTCCTACAGTTGACGCATGAAAAGCCCCGCAGCGGGCCATCCGCTCGGGGCACAAGCCACCGTCATAGGGAAGCAGATTGGTCAACCGTCGATCTGGCTGAGCTTGCAGCGACGGTCGCTAACATGAAGAAACCGCACATTGGCGATTGACCAACGTGCGGTTTCCGCATATACAGAATTTGTCCGGCGGTGGTCGCCGGATACCTCAGAGGAGAGAGAGATGCCTGCCATCTCAATCACTCTGCGGTGGAAGAGCCTGACGATCACCATCGTCCTGTTCTTCTAACCCAGAGGGGCCGGGTGGGGTGGATCAGACCTCACCCGGTTCCCGAAGGGGAATGTAGTCTCCCGCGTCGAGAACGGCAATGGATCATCACTACGACAGCAACGCAGAGGCGTCCCAGGCTTACCTTGTCCATCTGCGCGAAAAGCTCGGCCTCACGCAGAAGACAATGGCCGATGGCCTCGGCATGAGCTTGCGCGCCTACAGCGACCTTGAGAACGGCAAGTCGGCGGTGCGCACGATCCACGTCCTGGCTGCCGAGCGGTTGACCCTTAGGGTGGCGCAGACGCTGGACGACCCCAGCGTTCTAGCGAGCAACGTGGCTAAGGAGGTGCGGGCGGTGGCGGCAAAACTATGGGGAAGCCCATCGGGCGCATTTCCCCAATCGTGAGAAGCGGCAGGGCCTATGGCGGCCTACGTCCGTTCTCGCGCCCAGCCCGTGCATATTCTTCGTCGACTGGCGCAAACTCAAAATACGCTCCAACTAATAGATGTCAAGGTTCTTGATAGAAATCTCCTTGGCAGACTTGGTAGCTGTTTGGGCTCGTGGGGGCACTTGGGGCGTTCATCCGAGGCAACGGCCCGTTATTATGTATTTCGTCCCTTCATTCTGACCCGACCGGTATTTTGGACCGAGCCGAGTGTGAGGCTACTGCATGGCAACAGCCATGGGTAGCCTGAAGGCTAGATCCGGGAAGGTGACGGGCGCCGGTGGCTGATAGCCCAGGAACGAATGCGGCCGGACGCGGTTGTAGGTGTTTTGCCAAAGCCTGATCACGATCTGCGCTTTCCTCAATGAGTAGAAGATTTCCTGCCGTAGGCACTCATCGCGCAGCTTCTGCTCGGAGATCTCGCTTCCTTAGCTGAGCCAGCGCCAAGCTCGTGCCCTGGGCTATCTGCACCTCGATCTGGCGCAGCTTCAGCACCATCCGCTCCGCGCACGTCTTCTGAACTCGCGGCACGTTCGGCTTCTTCGGTACTGGCTGATCCTCTCAATCAGCTCGGTCGAAAGCCAGCCGGCCAGGCCACGAAACAATCAATAACCCAGCTAATGTATCAACTTTCTTCCTTGATCATATTATTTACCTCTAGCATAAATAAGTTCTCCGCAACTGGATCGCCATCATAGAAGCTCTCCCAGAAACCTGGGCTTTGCCAAGACTTTGGCGCAATCACTAAACAGGAGTCAAACCTTATCTTCACCCAACTTGTAGGATTGAAATCTGTAACCTTTACGAATAAATCGGACGGAAACAAAGCTACCGAAGCTATTGGATCTTTTTTATCGACAATCAAACGATACAATGTTCCGGTTTCTTGGCTCGTCTCAATGCTCAGTACGCTATAAATCTCACCTACTCGCAGCCATGGAGATATTTTTCTGACACCATTATGCGCCAGATCGAGAGATATACAACGCACTTTCAATTTCACCTCCTCAATTGAATTTTACTTTGTAATCAATATTATACAAAGTTCTTCCAGTGCGGGAATTCATGTAGAAATGTACTTGGAAATTTCCGCTCGGGCTCTGAAATGTTTTTGTCGAGAATTTGTCGTATCCTTTAGGTACCAACGGATTGCTAAGTCGATTGTTCTGCATGATCATCGTCGAGTCTCTGATTGCTTCTTCTGTCAATTCTCCATTCGGCTTAAACGGGGACGACGCTGATTGCTGCCTTAGCTGAGATGCTAGTTTAGGGCCGGTAGCTGCATTCGAGGGACCTCCCTTGGCAGCCTCATTTAGCATGATGAGACCTTGATCAAGAGCAGTTCCTAGCACACCTCCGGCGAAGGTCCCTACTGTCGCTCCGATTGCCGCACCTTTGGTAGCACCTAGAGCAGCGCCTCCCACTATGGCTGGCGCAGCACAGAAAGGTGCTCCAGGACCGCAAGCCGCACTCGCTAGTGCACCTCCAAATCCTCCTGTTCCACCCCCGCCAAGGCTGCCCAAGATCGTCCCGATCATGAAGCCCTGTGCGGCCCAGCTGCTACCATAAGATATACCGTACCCCGAACTACTCCCACGCCCTCCATCTCCGTAGGAGGGCCCCCCTACAACGTGAAGTTCATCGAGCGTAACGGCGGTCTGCGTGCCATCAGCCTGCGTTCCACTCGGATCGCGCTTGTTGATGGGATCGTTGAGAGCGTAGGCATAGCGGTTAGTGCCGACCCCGCGCTCGAGCGGATCAAGGGTATCAGGCGACAGAAATTGTCCGAGTTCCGGATCGTAGTAACGCGCGTTCAGGTACATCAGTCCCGTGGCATCGTGGCGCTCACCGATGAAGCCCCGACGTTCGATCACCGTCGCGCCGATCGCCACTTGCTGACGGCGCATACCGAAGGGCTGGTAGCGAGCGGCCGCCTCTTGTGCTCCCGTTTGGTCCGTAATCAGGCGGATTGACTGCAAGGGGTCACGGTGCAGGAACATGGTCTGTGAAGCCGGCCCCCAGCCGACCCGTTTGGCCTCCGGGTGGACGTATTTCGTCCAGGTAGAAACCGAGTCCCACGATCCGTTGCTACAAACCGGCGTCGTGACCCGCTCCAACTCCCTGCCGAGGGTCAGGGTCTCGGTCAGCGGAGGCTGCGCTGCGCAAGCAGGGTTGGATGGAGTGATTTGGCTGATGCGGCGGCTGTATTTCGGGCCGTAGCTGAGTTCCACACCCGGCGTACCAAGTGGCGTCGAAGCCGTCACCGACAGCGGCCTGTTCCAGCCGTCCCAGACGATCTGCCGGCCGCGTCCGTTCGTGAGATTGCCGTTGGCATCCCAGGTCATACCATCGGCGCCGATCTGGGTCGGGGCATGGGGACGGGGTGCGTTGGCCGCCGGATAGACGTAGGTCCCGATCTCGGTTGCGCTGAGCAGACGCCCGCCGAGATCGTAGCTGAAGCTCTGATCGAAGCTGTCATCGTCCTGATTGTCGGCCAGCGTCAGCTGGTCGAGCTCGTCGTAGGCATAGGTCCAGCTCGCTTTTTCGTCCGAGGAAGCCACGGCGGTGATGCGGCCGGCCGCATCACGCGTGTAGGCCATACGCAGGAAGGTGTTTCCATCCTTGCTCGTGGTTGTCTCAAGCAACCACCCGCGCGTCTCGGAGTACACGTTGTTCGTGCTCATGCCGTTAGCATAGGTCACGGACAGCGTGCGGCCCGCCGCGTCATACGACGTCTGGGTGATCATCCCGGGAATGGAATAGAGCCGCCCCGCCGCATCGTAGCGCCAGGCACCGGCGCTGGCGGGATCGGCGTCACCGACGGTATCACCATCGGGATAAACCCGGCTGGTCACACGGCCGCCGCTGTCATAGCGGGTCAGGATGCGGTAATTCTCACTCAGGTCCGGTAGGTCACAGAAAGGCTCGGATTGCGGAAACCAACGCTCGCGGGCGACATTTCCGTCAGCGTCGTAATCGTAACAGACACCGATTTCCGGATACTTGTTGGTCTCCGAGGTGAGCTGGCCGATGTTGCGCGGCAGGATGCCATCAGGATCCGGAGTCGGGCCTGACTCGTCATAGTAATATTCATTGCGGCCAACTTCACCAGCGGCCGATCCGAGTATCTTCTTGGACTGGCGATCGAGAACGTCGTAGCGGAACGTCGTGATGTTCCCCTTGGCATCGGTCTGCTGCGTCAGGCGATCGGCCGCGTCGTAGACATAGTTCCACGTCCCGAGATCCGGATCGTTGGCCTGGGTACGCCGACCGAGGGAGTCGAAGGTATAAGTCCAGACCGCACCGATCGGGTCAGTGACTTGGACGGCCCGGTTGAGGGCATCGAAGACGGTGGAGGTGGTCGCGTAAGCTCCCCCCACGACCGGAGCTTTGCTGACCTCGTTGCCGTAGGCGTCCTGATCGAGCGCGGTGAGACGGCTGAGCGGATCGACGATGTCCTGAGCGGAGAAGCCGGTGGGGAGACCTGACGCCCGGTAGGTGACAGTCGAGGCCGCTCCGTCCGGCTGCGTCATCCGGACCACACGGTCGAGGGCATCGTAGCGGGTCTCGATCCGGAAGCTCGGGGCCCCGTAGTAGTAGGGCAGGCTCTCACTCACCCGATTGCCGCGGGCATCGTAAGCGTAGTCGATGTGGATGTCGGACGCGCCGGGTCCTTTCTTGCGCACGCGCCAGGTCCGCCCGAGCCCGTCGATGTCGGTCATCGCATAGATGTCGCCGGCCGCGTTGTTGGGGGCGGGGCGGACCTCGCGCACGTATTGTCGGTCAGCTTGTCCGATGTCGTTGTAGTGCCAGCCGGTATACCCACCGCCCGGACGAGTGACGCGAGTCCGGCGGCACAGGCCGTCGTAAGTCCAGGTCGTGACGCCACCGTTGAGGTCGGTCTGAGTCGCGGGTTGCTCGCAGATCTGGTTCCAGTAGGTGCCGGCGACCTGCCCGAGGGCATTGGTGGTGGCGACCACGAACACGTGGTAGCCGGGGTCATAAGTATAGCGCGTGGTCGCGCCGACCTCGTTGGTCTCGGCGGTGAGGTTTCCGTAGCTGTCGTACTCCCTAGCCCGAGTGACCCAGTCGCCGGCGGTGTCGCGCCAGCGCTGGGTCTGGGTGGGGTCGCCGCGGACGGGGGCGGCCCCCTCCGTCGTGGTGTTGTCGTAGAGAGTGATGGTGTCGGCCACCAAGGGGGAGCCGGCGTTGTCGCCGGCATGGAGGCGTTCGCGCGAGGGCTTGTTGACGATGTAGATGCCCAGGTTGGGAGCAGCGTAGCCGATGGTGCGGTGGCGCTCATCCCCCGCACGAGCGATGTCGCCGTGGCTCGTCTCGGCGACGATCTCACCAAAGGCATTGAAGTTGCGGCTGATGCGAGAGGTCTTGCTGCCGTTCGGGAAGAACTCGGTGCGCTCCTGGGTTACCGGCAGCGCAGTGTAGGGTGGGACGGCGTTGTTGGCCTGCAATCCGGTGCTGTCGCGACGTAGCGGGGTGCCGGCGCCATCGCGGCGCTCAACCTGGATCGGAGTGCCGGCGGCAGCGAAGTCCTGGGAGAAGGCAATGTCGAGGCTGGGGCAGGCGCTCTCGCCCTCCGAGCAAGGCAGGGTCGCGGTGAGCCCAGCGAAGCCGAGGAAACGCCGGTTGGGAAAGTCGTAGCGTCCGCCGCGGTAGGCGAAGGTTGTGCGGGCGGGCGGATGGCGCCCATCGTGGACGGTGAGGGCGGAGACGGTCTGGGTCACGAAAGGCATGCGGGTGCCAGGGGTGGCGCCCCAAGCCGTGGACGGGGTGTACTCCACCTGCGTGACCGCCCCGAGAGCGGAGGTGGCAGAGGTCATCAGGTCCGGGATCGGCCCCGTCGCGTAGAGGATTGTGCCCGAGGGGAAGGTTCCCCGTTGCCCGGTGCTGTTGGCCTGGGCGAGGATGTCCGGCTTGCCGTCGCCGTTCAGGTCCGCGAACGTGTAGATGGATTGGGCTGGGAGCACACGGCGCTCCCAGTTCCCCCCGCCGCGGTTGAGGAACAGCTCGACGGGAGCCACGTATCCGTCCATGCCGATCGGTGTCGAGACCACGACGTCGCTGCGTCCGTCGGCATCGATGTCGATGACGCGAACCTCGCAGACCTTGGGACCGATGGGGTTCTCGCTCGGCGTGAAGCGATAGATGGTTGCGCAACTCGTCTGGGGGGCGAGTTGGACGTCGGCCTGAAACGCGCGGCCGGTGGAGATCTGCAGGCTGATCGAAGCGATGGAGTCCAAGCCGTACTGCTCGACCGGGTCGCCGGATGAACCGTCGGGGAAGTAGTAGCGCGCGACGTCCGTCGACCCATCGCCGTTGAGATCGCCGGGCAGGTCGTAGACCGCCGGCTTCTCACCTGTGACTCGATACGAGAACAGGTCTTCGAAGTGCGTCCCGGCCCACCTGTATCGAGTGACGTACCATTCCAGCGGATAGCCGGCACTTACCAGCTGATAGGCCGGTAGATCGGCCCTGCCATCGCCGTTCGCATCGCCGTTCGATGTCAGCACCTCTTCGAAGCCCCGTGGCCTGGGGACGGAGGGATATGCGATAGCGGCAAATTCAGTGCCGTTGTATTTGTATATGTTGTCAAAGCCGTGAGGCATGATCTCCGTAGCGCCGTCACCTTCGATGTCGGCATATGGAATAGAATATTGGTTACTGATAATGGGATGGGGCAGGGAGATTGTCTTGCTCTCGAACGAGATCGTATTCGTCGCCCTGTCGTACCGTGTCAGATAGACGTCCAAATTCGGGGCAACGAAGATCGAAATGTCGGCCAGTCCGTCGCCGTCATGATCTCCAACCCTGAAGCCGAAGTTGCTGAGCAGGGCATACCCGTTCGCATTGCAGGACCTAATCCCGCCGGGAAACGGTTGGACGATCTGCGGCTGTACCATGCCTGCACCGGTGGACAACTTCATATCCAGAGAGCAGATGTTGTAGCCCGTCGCTCTGATGATCAGGACGTCTTGTCGTCCATCTCCGTTGAAATCGCCCGGTAGGTCGAAAACTTCGCTGCCGTCTGTATGCAGGACGTCAGCGGCGGGTGTGAAACCGATGTCCGAATTGCTGTAGGCGTAGTGGCCGATGAGTAGGTTCTCGCCGGAGGGCCGGGCATCGTCGTAGAGGCCCCAAACGGTGCCGAACCGGCGCACATCGACCAGCCGCTGCAGTCCCGTCGAGGGGCTCGTCTCCTGCCATAGCCCGTAGGCACGGACGCCTGCGCCCCCGGTGCGGATCTCGACGCGCCGCAGTTGCCGGTCGAGCCGGGCAAGGCCTCGACCCGTCGCCCGGGTCTGGTAGGCCGGATGGTCGGCGGCCACGAACAGGATCTCGGTGCCGTTGTAGGCGATCTTGTCGGGGTAGCAGACGGGCAGGGTTCTGCAGTTGTAGTTGTAGCTGACTGTGTTGCCGTGCGTGTCCTCACGGCCAGCCAGCAGCCAGCGATACTGATAGCGGATCAGGTCGGGAGTGTCGTCGCCGGGCTCGACCGTGTTGCCCCAGTGAGCGACCGCCAGAAAGTGCGAGCGCGTCCCGTCCTTGGCCCAGACCGTCCAAGTGTTGGCCCCGGCATCGTAGAGGACCCGCTCGTAGCTCTCGACCTTGCCGGTGTAGTTGCCGCCTTGGGTGCAGCTCGGGCTGGTCATGCCTTCCGTGCAGGGGACGAGGTCCTTGCCGTCGAGCTGGAATACGTCGGAGGCATCGAAACGCGGAGTACCGTTGACGGGGGCGGTCCGGACGATGTCGGGCAAGCCCTGCAACTCCCAACCGACGCCGACGAAGCCGGCCATGAGACGGCCCGCGTTGAGGCCGCCGCCGGAGCTGTACTGCAGCGACAGCTTGGGCTCGAGTCCGCGGAACTTGGGCACCTCGATCTCGAGGCTCTGGGCGAAGGCGCCGAAGCCGAGCGTCTCCGGCGTTTGCGCCACGTGCCGCATCGAGCCGGATCCCAGATCGGGCGCGAACGGGTCCGCACCCTGCCCGGCTGGTGCGCCGGCCATTCGGGCCTGCGGCTGGCTCTGGGGTTGCGCCTCAGTCGGCGTCGAGGGGCGGTCCTGGTCCTTTCCGACCGCCGGACCACCCGCGGAGGGAGCAGGTTCCTGGGCCGAGGGCGTCAACGCCTCCGGTGCTGGCTTGGAACTGGAGGAGGGGTCAGCCGATCCAGCTGGTGCCGGCCGCGGAGCCTCCTCGGCCTGTGCAGAGGAGGGTAGCGGCGTAGTGATCAGCGAGACCGACAGGAGGGTTACGATCGTCCTGCGCGCCATCCCACCGATGAGCGAGGGGCACAAACCCGCCACCTTCGTATTCATGCCTGACCCCGCAGCCTGCATTGATAGGCCCGAACAAATCACCCTAGGATGATTTTCACATACTCGCACAGATAGAAGCGGCTGTTGAGAAGCAGCAAGAGTCGAGGCGACTTATCCACAGGATAGCATCCGAGTTTTTTCATAATTCGAAGAAAATAATAAGATAGAAGCAGTATTAATTTTGAAATGCCGGTGGCCGATTGAGCATTCTTGATACACATTGCCTCACAGGCCGCTTCGGCGACTAATTCTAAGCGCAAGCAGCCCTTCGCGGCGGATTTCAAACGTCGGATTTGGCCCACTAGGCTGCTCGATGCACATCCTCAATCGGCAGCCGTACCTCGCAGGTGGTGCTGCGCATCTCGAGTGAGATCAAGCCGACCGTGCCGCCCTCGGCGTGACCGATGAACTTGCCCAGGAAGCCAGAGAACACCCCAGAGCCGGCGCGCACGTCCTCACCGGGCTGGATGCTTCCGGAGGCCGACCGGTTCGTGACGCCAGCAATCTCGTCTGCACCCTGTCTGCGGAGCCAGCGCAGACCTTCACCATTTATGGGCCGAGGGCCGAGCCCGGAGACGCCAAGGATCCCGAGCAGTCCGTGCACGTTCCGCCCCTCACGGTCGCGCTCCCGCAGCGCGGCCAGGGTGTCGTCGCAGAGGCCGCCGAGCACGCCGACAATGATGTAGTGGCGAAGGATCGGGCGCTGGATCTCCCGGCGCGGCACCCGTAGGTTCGAGCGCACGGCCCGGTGCCAGAAAAACTCGCACGGGACGTAGGCGGCGAAAGGGGTTTCGCCCTCGCGCCTCCCGCGCAGCATGGCGCGCCGGACGCTGGCCGCCGCCGACAGCTCCCGGCTCGGCGCTGTCGTGCAGACGTACCACTTCAGGGCCGAGACGTAGAGGTTCGGCACCTTGTTGCGGCGCTCGGGCGGCAACGGCACGTCCTGAGCAATCGTGCTGTTGTGCTGCGGCGTGGCCTGGGCGGTGTTGTAGCCCTTGCCGAACTGGCCTCGTGGCATGGCGGCTGTTCCTCGATACGCTACGAGAGGGGTGATGGCGGCAGTCAGGCGACGCGCGGCACGCAGACCGCGGCATCGTCGTCAGGCGGGCGCTTGCCGGCTCGGATCAGGGTGACCACGCGCTGATCGCGCAGCACGAAGCTCGCTGCGCTGGCATCGGGGCGGCCGTCGAAAGCCTGCAGCGCCTCCTCGACCTCCGCCCGCATCAGCTCACGCCAGCCATCGACGTCGATGCCATGGACGCGCTCCATCCAGCGCAGGAGGGCATGGTCGGTGATCTCGGGGGCAATCATGCCGGGCTCCTGTCTACGGAAGGGGGTTCGGCGCCACGGCGCGGCGATCGATATTCCTGACGGCGCGCGCCAACTCGCGAAGCCCCGCGCCGATCAGGTCGGACCGGTTCACCTCAACGGTGCTCCACCGGTGGCCGCAGGCCTGACAGTCGCGCCAACGGCGGATGCCGAGTGGGCTCTTCCGGCTCTCGATGACGAGGCTGTCCTCAGCGGTGCAGGTGGGGCAGATCACTCGACTACCTCCGCGCGCGGGGTGAAGGTGTTCCTCACCGGCAAGCCAGCGCGCTCCCGCTCCCAGGCGTCCCGGCGCTCCACGGCCTCGTTGGCGCGCAGCTGCTCGGCGCGCTCCTGAGCGATCTCGTCGTCCGTGCGCTGAACGATGACGTTCGAGCGGCCCATCTCTGCTTTCAGTTGGTTCCAATGCGCCAC
>NZ_JACHWM010000032.1 GCF_014191355.1 Methylobacterium sp. R2-1 | reverse complement strand
CCGGCGCGGCTGGTGCGGGCGCTACCTCGACCGGAGCCGCGGCCGGCCCCTGCGCGGGGACAGGCGCAGGGGTGGCCGGGGCCGCCGGGGAGCCCTTCATCAAAGCCTCAAGCGCCGCGTTTTTCTTCGGGGATGCCACTCGTCGCCTCCATTCGCTTTCTGCACCACGCCCACACGTCCGCGATCTCGGCGGCGGCCTTGCCCTCGGGGGCGTACTCATGGACCCCCTGCCCGAGAGCGTAGGCGTACTGATGGTCCATTCGGATCGCGACCGGCACGGGCACCACCTCACCCGAGGTGCTGAGCCGAAGGCTCACGGCCGCTGTGAGGCGGGCCTGCCGGTTGGTCGGTGCCTGGTTGATGACCAAGGCGTATGGTCGCCCTATCGCTTCCAGGGCCCTCACCGTTGGCATCGTAGCTTTTACGTCCGCCTCGGAGGGCCGCACGGGCACAAGGGCGAGGCCAGCCTCGCGCATCGCGCCTCGGGTCGCATGGCTGTCGATGCCGGGCGTGTCGATGATCGCCAGGGTGAAACCGGCGGCCCGTAGGCGGGCTAGGGTCTCGGGGACCACTCCGACCTGGTTATGATCGAGAACGGCAGGAGTCTCGGCCGCCCGCGTCTCGTACCAGCTCGCCGAGGTGCCCTGCGGGTCGAGGTCGAGGATCACAACCCTCTCGCCAGCCCGTTCGGCCGCAACGGCGAGGCTGACGGCTAAGGCGCTTTTCCCCGTACCGCCCTTCTGTGTGACCAGGCTCAGAACCTTCATCGACGCCCCTGTGTGCCAGTTCACTAGCAGGCCGGCATACCTGCGCGCTGTTACGCTAACAAACTGTTTCGCCAGCATGACAGCGTGCCGGTGTGCTGGCGAATCGTTGCGATAGCGTACAGGCAGACAGACATGCTGGTACGCTAATATGCTGGCAAACAGGGCAGGCGCTTGACGTTCTTGGCATCAGGGCCTGCCCACTCCCGCACGAGTGAACGAGCACGAGCTTCGGCCGGCAGCGCGAGGCCGCGCAGTCCCGCCGCAACAAGCGAGGAGCTACGCCGCGAGGGCTGCGGGGTCGCTCGCGGTTGAGGGTCGGATCTCGACCGGAGCGCCGGTTAGCTCCGCAGAGATGCGGGGCATATCGCGGCAGTCAGGCTCCGGCGGAGCGTCGTCCTCGTCATCCTCGAACCGAGCGCCCCATGTATCGATGAAACGCTGAACGTCAGGAGGCACAGGGAAGGAAGCTTGTATCCCTCCATCCTCCGCAGCCTCGATATGTAGATTTCCGATTATTTTTCGAAACATAAAGACGAGATCAACGGCATCCGAGACGTATAGCGGTCCGCCTTCGTCTTGACCGTTCCACTTGTCTACCAGGAGAACAGCCTCTCCATCTCTCGTAACAAGATCAATCATACGCCCCCCCACTCGTAAGGCGGAGCCACTTTTGGTCATGACGACGGGCATTGCAGTATAACCCACGCTTGAAGCGCCGAACACGTCAGCATTACGCAGGTTGGACAGACCGGGACTCGCGTCCCCCATGAGGACTTGCCAGATCCTCTTACGCTTAACAGAAATGGGAGGCGTATTGTTGACGGTTCGCCAATCCAGGCTCGCAGCTATTCTGCGAACGTCAACGGGGTTAGCACGGCCCGCTAACCAGCGGAACGGGTTTTTTGGTGCTATAGGGGTGACAGTAACCAGACCTTAACCCCTGTGCTCCGGCAGACACAGGTCCCTCACCAAAGAGGCTCGGCCCGCTTGCCCCTCCTCTCAGGACAGCCCTACCGGACCACGCTTCCGCGTAAGGTCATCGATCGCCTCTAGGATGAGGCTGTGAAGAGACCGACCTTGAGCGTCCGCAAGGCTGTTGAGGGTCGCATATCGAGCCTCGTCGAGACGCACCGTGAACCGGGCCGCGACCTCTCGGCGGCCAGGCGGGCGGCCAGGTGGGCGCTTGACGGGTGGCTGCGCAGCGACCTCGGACATCTCGACCTCCGGCTGTTGAGAGCCAGGAGCGCCCTTTTCGGGCTCCGTGGCCGTTGTTTTTCGTGCGCGGGACGGGCGAGCCCCTTCGCGACGAGCCATCATGTTCTCCTGCCAGCCCGGCCCATGATAGCCGACCTTGGCGGGAATTAACCCGATTCGACTAGCGACGCCCCGTTCCTTGGGCCGTACCGTACCTTGGCGGCAGCGGCTACAGGTCAACACCAGGGTGGAGAGCAAGGTAGATGTCGGCCCGGCGTCTCGAAAGCCGGCGGCGCGAGGCTGGAGGCCAGCGGCATGGGAAAGAAGAAGGACCTGCGGCGCGCCCGACAGGAGATGGAGGCAGAGCGACCCTCCGACGCCCTCCTACCGCTCACTCCGCGCGACGATGACGGAAAGCTCAAGGCGGTCAGCATACTCGTGACCAAGACGGACCACCGGCGCCTCCGTGGCCTTGCCCTGAGTCTCGATAATCTGCACCTGCAAGGCTTGGGTACACGGGCCCTGAACGCCTTCCTGGAGAGTCACGGGCAACCGAGGCTAACGCCGGTCCGACAGGGAAAGCGTTCGGCCCAGGAGACGGACTGAGGCGAGGGGCCCAGGCAGGCATGAGGGGTCAGGGTGGCCCCCCAAACAGCTTCACCGGAGAGCTTTCGCGTTGCCCGACCCGCACGTCTTGAAGGGAGCCGAGGCGATCCTACTCCTCCAGCGGACGCTCGAACCAGCTAAGGAACACTCCATCGCTAACGGGCCCGATCGGCACGAGATCGAGGGAGGAGGAGCCTAACCCGCGGCGCGACTCTTGCCGATGGCTCGGTGCACCGAGCCCTTGCCGATCCCGAGCTGCGCGGCGATGGCGTTCATGCTGAGGCCCTGCGCAGCCAGGGCCTGGATTTCCTCAGCCTTCGCCCGAGCGGTCGGCTTGCGGCCCTTGTAGGCCCCCTGCGCCTTTGCCTTGGCGATGCCCTCCCGCTGGCGCTCTAGCATCATCTCCCGCTCGAACTGCGCGACGCCCCCGAGGACGTTGAGCATGAGCTTGCCCGTAGGGGTCGAGGTGTCGACGCCCAGGTTCTCGATCCGCAGGGCGACGCCACGGGCATCCAGATCACCCAGGATGGTGCCCAGGTGGGGCACGGACCGGGCGAGGCGGTCCAGCTTGGTAACGACGAGGGTATCGCCCGCCCGCACGAAGTCGAGAGCTGCGGCGAGCTGTGGGCGCGGCCCAACCGATGACACCTGCTCGCGGAATAGCTTCTCGCATCCGATGGCCTTGAGGTCGCGCACCTGCGCCTCAAGACCAGCGTCCTGTTCCAGGGTCGAGGTGCGGGCGTAGCCGACGAGCATGGAAGTGGGTCGGTCCGTTTCGGTCCATTAGGTTCTAAGACATAGAGACCCAAGCCGGTCCAAAAGTCAAAACCATTTTTGCGGACCGGATTTCGCCGGAGGCTGGACCGGTCCACTAGGGCAAGCCCTATTGGAACGAGGTGTAGCCACGAGCCATTGCCCTCGTTGGCTCCATGATCGTCCGCACCGTTATCGCAGCGAAGCGTGGCACTTCAAAATAGCCATCGGGGTACCCATATGAACCCCTTTCGTTCTATCTGGGGGGAGCACTGGGAATGCCGCTCATCGAGACCTCGCTTGTTTGGGGCGCATTGGAGGCGGGCGCAGTCATTTCAGCGAGCGAGGTGGTGAAGCTCGTGACGAAGGACGCCTACACGGCCGTCAAGGAAAAGGCTGCTGAGATTTGGGGGCGTCCGGCCACGCGCGCTATCGCACAGGTAGAGGCGAACCCTGGCTCGGCGGAGGCTAAGGCCGCTTTGCATGCCGCAATCCCCGCAGTCGATGATGCGGACGCTCCTGAGCTAGGGCCTGTGCTGGAAGCGCTCGCCGACGCGTTGAAGGCGGATGACGCCGCGCGAGCCGAGGCTGACCGAGCCCAGGTGCGGTTCGATCTCGACCTTGGTGGCAGCGCGATTATCGGCAAAGTGCAGAATGCTGAAAGCTTCGACGCCAAGGTCAAGGCGAAGGGTGACTTCAAGCTTGATGAACTGACGATGGCAGAGCGAGGCCGCTCGGGAAACTCATAGGCGCGTCCGTCCAGCTCCCGCTGGACGCGCCAATTGACCTGGGGCAACTCAACCGCCATCCTTATTTCTCGCTGCTAAGCAATAGTGGCGGGGATACCTATATTGACTCTGTACTAGTTGACCAGAGCCAGCGGATCTATTTCGGCAATCATTTGCAAGAAGCCACCATTGAGAGCGCTATGCGACGCGTGCTCTCTGATGGCAGCTTCTCGGTTAAGCAACAGCCAGAGAGCGTCGATCCTCGGGAGATTGAGGCAGAGAAACGGATCGACGCGGTCAGGGATCTGATCAATGACCTGTCGGCCGAAGAACTCCTTAAACGCTTTGAGCGGCTTGAAACGGCTCTGCCTCAGCCTCTCAGCGCTAAATCGCGACTGCGCATCGGTCTAAACAAAGGCCTCTGCCGCCTGCGCATGGGCGATCAGGAGGGCGCGGCTCGGACGATGCTCCAGGCCTACGAGCACGACCCTAACGACCCACGCGCCATCGCGCACAAGATCCTAGGTCATTGGTTCCTTGGTGAGGTAAACGAGGCCTGCGCCTTTGGCGAGGCAGCGCTGGCATGCGATCCAAGTAACGATCTGGCAGCGTTCTACCTCATTCAGGCCCAAGCCGATCTGCCTGATTTCGCCGACCCCATGGTGGGTGTACCGGCCGGCCTGCAAAATAACGCGACGATCCTAACAGCGGAGATCATGGTCCTTCGTCGTCGCGAGGCCACACCTGATTGGTGGGCTCGCGCAAGAGCTGCTGCGGCGCTCCACCCGGAGGACGACGATCTCGCCGCATTGTCAGCCACGGCAACTGTCGAGGAAGTTACGGGCGACGACACGGTCCAAGTCACACGGATCCTGAGCGAGGCGCAACGCGTAGCACTGCGCGAGGCACAGGGACCACTCGATAAGGCATGGCGCGCCTCACGCGCTCGGCTCAGCGATGCCTTCGAGTTAGGCGTGCAGCATCTCTCGGTTGCTCTCGTATGCGCCCGGCTCTTGGACGATGAGGAGAAGCTCGACGAATTGCTCACCGTCATCGACGAAGACGGTTTGAGCGATCCTGCCCTGATTGCCACTGCCGCGCGTATTTTAGAGTCATATCGGCGGCCTGAGCTATTTGATCGCCTTACAGCACGGGCGCTCAATCATCCGGTTGTCGCGTTTCAGGTCGGCCTTGAACGAGTCCACCGAGGTGAAGTGGTTGAAGGCGCACACCTGCTCGCACGTGCCGCGATCCCTCCGGAGGAGCAGGCTCCAGTCATTGTCCTGCAACGACTCGCTGCCCTGACCACGAACGGTGGGACGATTAAGGCCGAAGACCTGGAGGCCCTGCTCCCCGACGCCAACGACGATCCGCGAGCGCTTGCCCTTATCTCGCAAAGCGCGCTCGATCACGGTCACGAGCAGGTGGCAGAGCGCGCCTACGTTGCCGCGCTCGCGTTGGCCAAAAAGTCTAACTCTGTCGCCTATCGCGCGACAGTTGCTGCGCGCGCGCACAATCTGAATCGGCCGAGCGACGTTATCGATCTGCTCGACGATCTTATAGCTGTACGCAACGATGATCGCATGCTGCTCATGCTGGCGCGTTCTCACGCGACCGAGCGTCCGCGGCGCGCCCGAAATCTCCGTTTTTTCGAAGGCCTGCCTGATCTTGCCGAGGGTCAGTACGAGATAGCCTGCCACCAAGCATCTGTATATTCCGAACTTGATCGGCCCGAAGCGGTCGAATTGGCACGTGATCTTATCCGACGACGCCCCGACGACGCCTTCGCCGTGGCCCTCCTCGTCACCGCTTTGCGCGCCGCAGGACGCGAGACCGACACGCCAGACATCTTACAAACAATTGACCTTGAAGCCCTACGAGGCTCAATCCACCATCGGTTCACGGCCATCCACGCGTTTCGTCGAGCGGGAGAGGTGAGGCGCGCGCTTTTCGCCGCTTTTGCTATCGTCTTAGCCCATCCAAACGACGAGCAGGCCGTAACCGGCTATCTCAGCCTCCACTGGGCGCATCTGTTGGAAGGATATGGCGATGCGATTTTTGAGGAGCCGGCGCAGATAGGCATCGGGTCTTGGGTCAAGTTGCGTTCGGATCACGGCTCTGAAATCGCCTTCATCATCGGCGAGGAAGCACAAATTCCAGGCGCCCAAGTCTTTGAGCCAAGTCACCCTCTCTCTGCGGCGTGCATGGGCTTAGTCGTAGGAGAAAGCTTCGATCAAGAGAAATACTTTGGTTTGGTTGAGAGATGGAAAGTAAAAGAATTTAAGAGCAAGTACTTATTTCTTTGGCAGCATCTACTACAAGATTTTAATCAAAGATTCCCGGCATCTCGTGCTTTTATGAGCATTCCGGTGCCTGAAAACGATGTTTCGTCGATCGAACACGTCGTTCGTAAACGCCACGAGGTGATGACGGGTATCCTCAAGACGTACATCTCCGGGAATGTCCCGCTAGCGATGTGCGCGCGCGTGGTTCAGTCAGACCCCATAACCCTCGCGCAGGGTGTGAGACAATTCGGGGGCGATATCCGGACGAGCGCCGGATGGCCCCAAGAGCAGGGGCAAGCCTGGGCCATCGGCCGTCGAGCGCGTAATCGCGGTGTGGTTCTCGACCCATACACCGCCATCGTCGCAGCGCAGATCGGTGCGCTTGAGCCATTGCGGCGGTACTTTGGGACGCTTCACACGCCCGCCTCCACCCTGAGGCTGCTCGATGGAGTCATAAGTCGCGGCTCAGGCGTGTCCGATGAAGGCCTATGGCAGCTCGAATGGGGTGACGGCGCCTTGAGGGGGCAAAGAACGCCCGCAAATCTCGTCAAGCAACATAGCGAGCTTGTTGCGCAGGCTCGGGCAGACATCCTGGAGTACTGCTCCGTGGAAGCGGTGCTATTGCCCGACGATGCGCCGGCCGATCTCGTGAAATGGGTAGAGACAGTCGGTCTGCGTGTAATGGACAGCGTGAGCCTGTCCTTCGGACGATCTCTACCGTTGCTGTCTGACGACCTGGCGTTCCGCAAAGTTGCATTCGCCTCCGCGGCCGTTCCTGGACTCTGGCTCCACGCAGCACTTGGCCTGTGCCGAGAGGTCGATATTTTAGACGATAAAGGTTTTGTGCGCATTTCGGCAAGCCTTGCGCGACATAACCACCGGCATGCTCTGCTAACACCCCAGATGATGCAGGTTGCTTTCGATTTAGGATCTGGCGACGATTTGGCCGACTTCCGCGCCCTGTCTCGGCTTATCGGCGGATCCGATATGGATCCTAAGGCGCATGCCATGTTTGTCGCCGAGGTCTGGGTCAATCTGCGACACTCTGTGCCGCACATCGAGCCGCTGACCGTGAAACGCGCACTTGGGATCATGCTGGACAATTACACCCGCAGCGCGGGGAGAAAATTACCGATACTCTTGCTCAGGCTGCGCCACTGCCTCCCGCTGAACGAAGCATTTTGGGCCCAGATCACTGCCTGGGCGCGGGGGCGTTTCCTGTTCGACGAAGCAGGTAAGCTGATCAATCATTCTAAAGCTAAGCCAGACGATCGTAACAGCGCTGTCAGCCGCCAACGCCGTCGATCGGCTAACGGCGAGCCACGTTCCGACCGTAGGCATCAAAAGGCACTCAAAAATCGTTTGCTGACAACGGCTTCCTACCCCCGGGGCCACAGATAGGGGCCCTACAGCCCGAGGCATTGTACCGATTGCAGCCAGCCTGGAAGGTTTGGGTGGGCTTGGAAGGCTTGGGTAGGCTGGCATTCCGCGCCCTGGAGGGCCACCCCATCAGCCTAAGCCTTTGTCGTGTCTCGCCGATTTCCGGCCATAGGCGGCTTGGGAGGCTCCGGCGGGCTCCGTACCACGCCCCTTTAATTATATCCGCTCTCTTACCTATTCCCCCGGCCCCCCTGCCGACCCCATCCGCACGCCCTCCGGGGGCCACCCGTCCGGTCGGCTCTCCCCTTTCTTTCTTCTATTTTCCCACCTGAAAGGAAGAAACAGCCTTCCAAGCCCGCCCAAGCCTTCCAAACGACGCAGGACCAAAGACTTAGCTGCACCCATTAGCCTTCCGCAGCCATCCACCGGCCGCCCAATTCCTGCCCCTGCCGGCGCCAAGCTCCGCATCAGCCCCCCGCCAAAATGTCGAAGGCCTAGGCTGAGCTAGCCGCAAGATTGACCTGTGGTTGCGAAGAGACGGACGCGGTGTTCGCAGTACACTCGGAGCCCTATTCTCGGGCTGGAGCGTCAACCTCCGTCAACCGTCGTTTTGGGATCGCGCTACTAGAGCAATCCCGGGTGCCTTCCGACCGCAGAGGCACCATTGACTAGGAGGGACCCGCTCAGCCCGGCAACCTGTTAGCCCCTGTTAGCCCTCAATTGTGAGGTGCCTTATTAGAGAGACTTCGGGTGCTTCTCGCCCGCAGGGGGCATACTGTCCAAGAAGGACCCGATCGACCCGCGGCCGGCGGCGCGGCCCTCCCCGCAGTTCGTGTGGAAGGCGTGCGGCCCTAGGAGCAAAGGGGGAGCGGGGGGAGAGAGGAAGGCGGGCCCGGCCGAAGCCGGGTCCGGTCAGGTCTTGCGGATCTCCCAAAACATCTTGCCGGACTTCCGCTGTTGCGCGTCGATCCCGCGGGCGCGCAGGGCAGGGGCAATGCGTGACATAGCCGTTCCCACCGCCTGCGGGGTCTTGGGCCACCCGAAGCTGTTGCGAATCCGCTCGGAGGTCACCTCCGGGTCCGACAGGCACTCAAGCAGCTCAGTCGGTGTCCCACGCCACTCGTCGCCCGGCACCCCTTCCATGAAGGTCACCACCGCGGCGGCCACCGGGTTGTTCTCAAAGGCGGTGTTGGCAAGCTCGGTTTGGTTGGCGCTGTAGGCTTCGTACAGGGCGGTCCCGTTGAGGCCGAGGCCAGGGGCCGCGGCGACCATGAAGCGAGCGAACCCGGCCATGCGAGGAAGCTTGTCGAGCTTGATCCCCTCGACCTCGCGCAGGCCCGTGGAGAGTGCTTCGAGGAACGCCCCGAGGATGCGGGGGGCGGCGTCCGCCCAGGCCCGCCGAATGTCCGCGGAGGTAGTGCGCTCCTCCTCAGGCACGGGCCGCAGCCGCACGGTGATGGAGCGTTGGGCGAGGTCCGGCCGATCGGCTAGGGTCGGGATGCCGTTGAGGATCACCGGCCGCTTCGCCTCCAAGATGGACAAGCCGTCGTTCGTGTACATCGAGCGAGAGGCTAGCGCGCCGCCCGTGGCCAGAATGCAGAGGCTGTCTGACATCCAGTTCTCGACCTTCGACAGGTTGTCGAGGGCGACGAGGTGGGTGTGCTGCGCGAGCACGAACAGGTCACGGTCCTCTTTCGGAGGCGACAGGATATCGACCGCATGCGGGTCGACGATGGAGCGTAGGAGGCGGCTTAGGGTCGACTTTCCAGTTCCTTGCTCGCCGTTCAAGATCAGCAAGGGGTATTCTTCGGCGTCGCGCATCGCGCCGAGCACCCACGCCACGATCAGGTGGAAGTCGGTATCTGTGCTCACGTTGACGAAGGGGCGCAGCTCATCAATGCCGCGCTCCGAGCCAAACTCCGGCTCTGGAAGAGGCTGCATCCCCTCGGGTCGCACGAATGGCAGGCCGTGGGTTTCGAGGATCCGCACCCCGCGCGGGGAGACCTCGACGGCGCGCCAGCGGTCGCAGCCCAAGTCCAGGTACAGGTTCCCGTCCCGCTGGCCGACCCGCAGCCATTCCTTGCGGCATGGACCGTAGGCGATGGCCTTCGCCTCCAGAATGCGGACCGTTTCCTTGATCGCGGCCTCGGAGGGCACGCGACCTGTGTCCTCGAACGCCTTAAGGCTGATGTGCCGGGCGAACGCTTCGGACGACAAGCGCCAGTTCTCGCGGTGCCCCTCCGGCATCAGGATCGAGGCGAACGTCATTTTCTTCGGAGTGTGCCACAGCTCGAAATCGGCCGTCAGGGCCAGGAGGGTGTCATGCCAGGGCGGGCGGCCGGGCCCCCGCTTGCCAGCATCGTCCGTTGCCGGCGCCGAGGCGGCCGCGGAGGGCGCTGACCCCGGCGCCGGGATCACGGCCCGTCCGATCGGCTGCGCGCCCGCCACAAGGCTCCGTGTGCGATCCTGCGCCCATCCTTCGGCCAGGGCATCCGCGGCGTCCCAACCCTCGGCCACGTCGGCAGGGGGCTCGATCTGCGCGAGCGAGGCAGCGCCGGCCGTGAGGATCAGCGGCGCAGCGGCCAAGGCATAGGCCAGCCCGGGGGCATCAGCATCGGGCCAGATCACGACGCGGCGGCCCCGGAGCACCCTCCAGTCAGCCTTGCCGGCGCTCTTGCTGCCGTTCGGGCTTGTCACGGCCACGTAATCGGGCAACAGGTCGCCGGCCGCGTCAGCCGCTTTCTCGCCCTCGCACAAGAGGACCGGCGCTCCGGGCCGGGCTGCGAGCCTGTCGAGGCCGTAGAGGGGGCGGGGCTCCGCCCAACCCTTCCACTTCCACTTGAGGGCGCCGCTGGCCGTCTCCCGGAACAGGGTGAGCGGCTGATAGGTCTTGCTGCCGTCCTCGCGGACGAACCGGCAGGCGTAGCCCAGCAGCTCGCCGCTCGCGTCGAGGTAGGACCAGCAGTGCACCGGCTCCCCGTGGCTCGGGTGCCGCTTGAAGGGCGTCGGGGCGTCCTTCGGCACGGGCATGACGGAGAGGAAGTCGGCCGGAGGGACAGCCTTAGCGCCGGACTTCGGGCGAGCGGCGCCGTTGAGGGGGGCAAAGGGGTTGCTACTCATACGCGTCGACGCCCACCATCTCGGCAACGCTACGGGCCGCCTCGTCTTGCTTCATGTCGAAGAGGAAGGCGGCGAGCGCGATCAGGTCGCCGCCCTTGTCGCCCGTGGCGAAGTCGCCCCAACGGCCGGAGCTAAGGTTGACCTTGAAGGAGCCGGGCCGGCTGTCCCCTCGCTTCGGATTCTTGGCGACCCACTCGCGCCCCTCGCGGCGCCCGTCTGGGAGCCATCGGGTCACGATCGCATCGGCGCTGCTTCGGGCAGCGGCGGCGATGCTGTTGAAGGCGATGCGTCGACCCCGCCTCATGACAGGCTGTCCCGGCTTGCGGCTTGGCGCGCGTATGCGGCGTCGATCGCCGCAGCGATGGTCTGCCGGCCTTCGGCGTCGAAGGATGCGCCCGACACGGCTTCCAAGAGGCGGAGCCCCACCACCCCAAGCGTCACGCCGTAGAGGGTGGAAAGCAGGGTAATGAAGTCTCGGCCGCTGCAGGCGGGCCGCTGGCGCAATCGGGGGGCGCGCAGCTCGGCATCGGAGGGGAAAGCGTCAAGGTCGATCCACCAACCTTTGCCGAACACGCTGATGCGGGCCCGGCCGACCCTCTTGTCGAAATGTTGCCCGACCCGGGCGCCGAGGGCCGGAGCTAGGAGGGTCGAGCGCAGTCGGGGCGCCGCATCCTCCAGGGCGCTCCAGAGGCGTCGGCGGCCAGCGAACAGCGCTTCGGGCACTACGTCCTCGGGGGAGGCCGCCTCCCCTTGGAGATCCAGGTCATACCCGGTCGTCCTGTAGGAGGATTCCTCCCGGGTGCAGTGCGCTCCCCGGGGGCCGGGAGCGGCGCCGTGGCTATGCACGTCTTCGCAGTGCTGACACCAGACATGGGCCTGCGCGACGTGGTCAACGGTGGCCGGCGTGACGCGCGCCGGCAGGATCGGAACGGGCAGCATCACTGCGCACCCCCGACCCGAGCGAACACGTCGAGCGCCGCAAGGCCCAGGTGAGCTAGGAGGCGATCCTCGGCAGGCATGTCGCCTGGGTGCCGCGCGTCGGCATCGGCGCTGCCATGCCAGTACCAGCGAGCGAGCGACAGGACATCGGAGCCGCCCTCCCCCTGAGAGGTGCGCCATACCCCCGTCGTCAGGTCGACCGTGACCACAACCTCGACAGGATACATGCGGCTAAATCGGGCATCATTGCTGCGGCCGTAGCGCGTGACGCACCCGTGCAGCATCCCGTTCACGTCGACGCTACCGCCGCTCAAGATATGCGGGACTAGCTCGGCCGCATGGGCCTGGAGCACACGGCGCAGTCGAGCGGCTGTGGTGCCGGATGGGCGCACGGCCCCCCAAGGCAGCTCGCCGAGGCGGTTACCCCAACGGATCGCGAGGCCATCCGGGAGGGACACCTCGGCGCGTCGGCGCGGTGAAGTATGAGGTGTAGGGACAGGTTTCGGCATCGTCGTCTCCAAGCGCGGGGAGGAGCCCACGCGGCGAGAGACGACGGAAACAGACGGCCGAACTCGAGTATTCCCGACCACCTGTCGGTTTTAGGAGGGTTGTCGGAAGCAGCCGCTCATGAAGCTCGAACACACTGAGATGCGACGGCTACAGTGGCCAAAAACCCCTCTCGATGCTCAGCACGCAAAAGGCCGCTCCCAGGGAGGGGAGCGGCCTTTTGCGTGCCAAGAATTGTTTAGACTCAAGCGCTGCCCTGGCAAGGGGGAACCGCCCCGTGGGGGACGACATCGCCGGAGTAGGGTGTATATGAGCAAGGCAAGAAACAACGTCAAGACCGGACCTCATGCCTCGGGCCAGCCATCGGGTTCTCCACGACCTATTTGTTAATCATCTGCATTTCACCCCGACAGCGGCAGATACTGACCAGTTTGAGGCAGATTTATCGGTAGTCAGCCCCTCTCTTATGAAGGCTTCGCTGATAGAACTCAGCAAAGGCAAAAGAATGCCAGCTGGCGGTAGGGGCTGGAGAACTGCCATGTATGAGATTTACAACCGCAAAGTTGCCGAACATGCAAAGCTATTTCCGGCATTTCATTGCTTTGAAACAGCATTTAGATCCTTTACGGCTGTAAACATAGAAGATCATTATAAAATTGCACAATGGTGGGCACCGACATTTAAAGAGATAACTGGTGGATCTCAAGTTTCAACCATTGGGGTGGTGCAAAATGTTAGCTCTGATCGGAGAAGATCAATAGAAATAATGATAAAAAATTTGATCGATAAAGTAGATGTCATGTCATACCAAGACGGGTATGAGCTTTTTGAGAACTCAGATCTTTCCGATATAAAAAGGATTATCCTTGCGCACTGGCCGCTATTTAAGTCGAATTTTAGAATAAAAGGACAACCCATAAGCAATAACGTTTTTAGAGACAAGTTTGATACGATAAGGGAGGCAAGGAATAATGTCTATCATCATAAATCATTTGGGGGCATGAAACAAGTATATGAATTTTCAAACGAATTGTTGGAATGTGTTAAATTCAATCTTCCAGCGGTTCACAAACGTATTGCTGCATCCCCTTGCTCTGATCCGCCATATTTTTAATAAATTTAACTCTGCTTTGAATCCGCTCTTTATCTACAATGCCTGATTTCTGATCCGGTAGAGATAGACCTTCTCGCCTTTGAAGCGTTGGCTCCAGGGGCCCGGTAAGCCCCGGCATCTCATCCAACGTACGTGACGGCCGGGGAAGCGTGATTGCCGCGATAAGGTTGGCTCCCAAGAGGTGACATCTTCCGTTTCAAAACGGGCTATCCCGTAGGTCAACGATCGTCCGCTCTGCCGAACGCCTGCTTGCACCTGCCGCATGGCTCTGCGGCTCTTACCGGTCTCCACAATTTCGTTTGGCCCTCTTCCGGTCAGGTCGCCCGCTGCCGTTCGGCAGCCTTTGCGGCGGTGCTGCCGACCTCGAATTCCACAGGGTTAGAACCTCAGTAGGCGTGCCCTTTGAGGATTTGCACCCTCTCCCCTCGGTCGCAACAGCCAGTGCCTCATCCTTCCGCTTCCGGTTAAGTCTGAGCCAGGATAGCCACTCGGGGGCAACGATGCGCACCACATTGGTATCGTTGCGCCAACCGGTGATCTTCCGCTCCTCGACCGTCAGCAGGCCATGCCGCACGGCCTCACGGATCGCGTTGCGCACGGTGGTCTCGGACACTCCGGCGATCGCCGCTAGGTTGCCGACTGCCAGCCGGCAGTCTTTCCGTCGGCATGTCTCGGCCGCGACGAGTGCGAGCACGGCCTGCTCAGCCAGGGTGAACCGCGCCGCGAGGCTCGGTGGAAGCCGCCCAGAAGCCGCCCAGCGGCGTCGGCGCTCAAGGCTGGCATCCGTCCTCGGACGAGACCCTACGGCCCTCCTGGGGCGGTTCTCCCGATCTACAGCAAAGATGATCTGGCCGGTGGTGATCTGATCCGCGGCCTTGGGTGAGGCGCCTTGCCGGGCTTCGATCAGCGCGGATAACGCCTCAGCCTCAGCCTCGGTGACGTGCCCCTCCCCGTAGGCGCGCCAGAGCTGCGCCGTGATGGCGGGCAAAGTGATTCGGGGCGCAGCCTCGATAGCTGTCCTCAGGTGGTCGGCAAACATGCGTCGTCTGGCCCCTGATAGGGCCGCAACAGGTCATTCCGGGCCGCCACAGGGACGATCCGGTCGACAAGCAAAGCCTCATCGTCGCGAGAATTGGCGTTCTCGCTTGACGCCTGGGGGCGTCCTATGGCCTGTGGGGAGTTGGAAACGGGCTCCCACGAGCCATCTCGATTTCGACGGCCCTGCGTTTGGCGACGCGGGGCCGTTGGCTTTTCAGGGTCTGACTTGCGGCGGCTAATCTCCTGATCCTAGCTCACGACTCGCGCGGGGGCGGGCCCTGGCCGGACATGGCATGTCGACCGGGCGGCACGGTTAAGTCAACGTTGAGAGGGCGCTTCTGTGAGCGAGCGTGTATCGGATGCAGCCTACTGGATTGCGGCGAACGGCGCTGACGATCCTGAAAACGCCCAGACGGTCCAAGCTGCCCTAGTCTCACCCGGTGATTGGGGCCCCTTTACCGTGCGTCGCGAAGGGTTCGGGAAGGTAGTCGTAGGCCCTATCAGTTCGCTGTTGCTCCCCGACGAAGATGCCGAGATGGCGTTCGCTCTCCTCCTCGAAGAGTACGTGGGAGAGAGCTAGGCTGGCTGTGGGCAGCGGCGTTCCAGAAGATCAAGCGGCAGAGAGAAATCGGAACAGCCTTGCCGTAAGTCGGTACCTGAGGTATCTTTTAGGGCCTGAGGATTTGAATACCTCAGGCCCTCTTTGTGCTCCGGGTATCGAAAAGCAACCTGCGATGACGAGCGAGATGGTGCGGGCCGCCCGCATGCTGCTCCGGTGGGACCAAAAGGACCTAGCGGAGGCGTCGGGGATAGCCCTGTCCACGATCAAGCGGCTAGAGACGAAGCCGGGCCCCCTCGGAGCCCACGGGGCTACGATCCAGGTCCTGCGGCTTGCGCTGGAGAAAGCCGGAGTGACCTTCATTGAGGGCGACACCTGCGGGGTTCAGATCGCCGCGGTTCGAGGCCAGCGGTGACCTCGAACCCGAAGCATTGGCCTAAGGGGCCACACTGCTACCTAGACAGAATGGTGAGCGTCCTCTCGGCGGGCGAGCACCTGTCGGATGACGAGTGGGACACCAAGGCGGAGGCGATCAAGGCCGTCGCCACGGACTACAACGCAACCGTCGCCGAGCACGAAGGCGCGGACCGGAGTGAGGAGGCCAAGAGGCGGGAGAAGAACGCTGCCAGGCACAGCCACGTCGTGGACCAAATTAGGCGGATCGAGGCCGCTTGCAACGAGTTGGCCGCGTCTTTCGAGGAGGCCCACCCGTTCACTCTGCGCGTGTTCTCCGGCGAAAGCCCGCTCGGCACCCTCGCCTCCAAGATGACGCGGCACGTCCGCGAGGTTGGGCCCGCATTCGAGCTGACCCGCCGGTATCACATCCCGTTCGCGCCCAACCCGGCCCTGCCCGACGTGCAAGACATCATGGCGGCCGGGCACTCCGGGGAGGAACTGCGCCAAGTCGCGCGGAACCTGGATTGGACCCATGCCGCCCGAGCCCTCGCCCTTATTGCGAGCGCCCGCCTCCGTGATTTCGAAGAGAGCTTCCACGAGGAAAAAGATCGCGTCCGCTCGATTGCGGACGAGGGGGCAAACAGCTCGCTGCGGCCCTCTGAGCGTGGGCTTGCGGCCCTACGGACGGAGAACGACCGGCGCCAGCGTCGGAGGAAGACGCCCCCATCAAACGAGCGCAAGGATGCGGGCGGGGCACAGAACCTCGCCGACGAGATGTACGGTCGCCCCAAGTGGAACCTCACCCGGGATTGCTACGGGCTCCTCCACGAGGCCGGGCACGGCGCAGACCTATCCGCGGCAGCGGCCGGCATGCTCGTGGAATTCGCTCGCGACATGCACGCCTATGCGACCGGGGAGGAGCCCGTGCTCAAAGAGCGCGGCGACGGGTACAAGCACCTCGCCGACGCGGCTGTGAGGATCATGGGGGCGTGGTACGAGCACGTCCGGCAGCTCCAGCACGCCGCGATGGGGCTAGCCTCGCTTGACGAGGCATTCCACGTCCGGTGGACTGCCCTCCAGTACGCGCACCGGACGGGACACGTCCCGACTTGGATCGAATAGCCGAGCAGGAGCAGGGCAGAGTGGCGCACACTAGTACGCCATTGCGCTAATCTATCTGTAGAGCAGCGCGACAGTGTGACAGTACGCTAGCGTTCGACAACGCCCTTGAGGCCCCCGTGCCCCTGCTGCGTCAGGAAGGCATCAAGCGCGTCGAGGTACACGTCATGTGCCTTCCGATCCTCCGTGAAAGCGATTTCCTTGAACTTCCGGGCAACCTTCGGGTGAAGGTAGAGCATCACCTTCGCGACGTCTTTTGAGGGCTTGGCCGGCGCGGCTGGTGCGGGCGCTACCTCGACCGGAGCCGCGGCCGGCCCCTGCGCGGGGACAGGCGCAGGGGTGGCCGGGGCCGCCGGGGAGCCC
>NZ_JACHWM010000031.1 GCF_014191355.1 Methylobacterium sp. R2-1 | reverse complement strand
AGTCGCCCGGATCAGCTCCGCTCCACCCACAAGCCCGAAGACCCCCGAGAACCCCGCTCCACCCACTGGTGAGCCGCGGCGCCCCGTCGGTGAAAATGGATATAGGCAGCCCTGCCCGGCACGTCAATCGATAAAATCAGGGAAAGCGCGAGGAAGGCGGCCACGGACCTTCCCTGCAGGCGGGAGAGGCGCCCCGCGACCGGAGCACCCTCCCCGCTCAGTCGCGTGTACCCCAGCGCGTGCCCATTTGGCCCTGACCGGCTGCCTTCTGGCCAATCGCCGGGCCACTGGCGCGGGAGGGACGATGAAGCGATTGGTTCGACTCGCTCTGCGGAGCGAGCAGATCGGGCACGCCGGCCTCGGCCTCCGTTCCGCGGCCCTGCGCGAACTGCCCCGCCTTGCGGAATCGCCAGAGGTAGCCAGGCACGACCGCCTCGACGGCCGTCGGCACGATGCCGAGCGCCTCGATGGTGCGTCCCTCCGCCTTCGCCGCGTCAGAAACCACGTTGTCGGTCTGGAGCAGGGCGACCTGATCGCGCGTCAGCTTGAAGTTCGCCGGCAGGAGTCCGAGGGTCAGCGTGTCAGCGATCTCGATCACGCGGGCCTGCAGCCGCGCCAAGGGCTCCGGCAGGTCGAGCACCGCGCGGCGGCGCATCGTGACTTCGAGCATATAGCGCACGAAGTATTCGAGCGTGTTCACCTCCGGCCCGCCGAGTTCGTAGACACGGCCGCCGGGCACGAGTCCATCGACGGCGCGGGCGATCGCCTCGGCGACATCGCCGACGAAAATCGGCTGGAAACGGCTCTGCGCTCCGGCGAGCGGCAGGGCCGGCAGGAAGGTCGCGAGCGACGCAAAGCGGTTGAAGAAGCTGTCGCCGGGGCCGAACACCAGCGAGGGGCGAAAGATCACCGCATCGGGCGAGGCCCGCAGCACCTCCACTTCGCCAAGCGCCTTCGAGCGGGCGTAGAGCGAGGGCGAAGCGGGATCGGCACCGAGCGCCGAGACGTGGACCAGCTTCGCCCCGACCGCCGCGGCGGCGCGGGCGATCTCACCGGCCCCCTCGGTCTGGAGCTTCGAGAAGCGCTGGCTTCCCGTCTCCTGCAGGATGCCGACGAGATTGATGACGATGTCGGAATGCTCGACCGCACGGCGGATCGAGTCGGGGTAGCGGAGATTGGCCTGAACGGCGACGATCTGGCCGACCTTGCCGAGCGGCTGCAGGAACAGCGCGAGATCGGGCCGGCGCACAGCGACGCGGATGCGGTAGCCGCGCTTCGCCAGGGCCCGCACCACGTGGCGCCCGAGGAAGCCTGAACCGCCGAAGACGGTCACGAGCTGCGATTGCGGACGGGTCGTGGCGCCGGGCGCGGTGACGAGGCTGCTCATGGCCGATGGAGGCCCCTTTCTCGGGTGACACGTCGAGACGGGCGGCATGAAGACCGCACGGCCGACGAGCCCCGGAGCGCGACCGTCGGCAGCACGCTCCTTAGACCAGTTTGAAGGCGAGGGCAGCCTGTCGGCTCAAGGAAAATCGAACGGATCGCGCATCGTTCCAGAAGGTGGTTGCCGGCCTGTCCACGAGGTCGTCGCCGGAGAGTGTTCGCCAGCAACCCGTCACCGATGGCCGAAGCGGCCCTCCCGCAGAAAGTGCAGGGTCTCGGCCAGAACCCGCCGGTTCCACATCATCGTCGGGTGCGCGACCGGTAGGACGATGTGACCGGCCATTCCTTCAAGACGGGTGCGCGCGACCGTGACACGTCCGTCGTTCGGTCCCGGCAGCAGAAGGGAGGCCAGAGGATAGAGGCTGCGGCGGCCGGCAATCACGCCGAGCGGGAAATCGACCGGGCCATACAGACGCTCTTGTGCCGTATCGCGCCCAGTGACGAGTTCGGCGCCGGCCGGGCCGAAGAAGCGGCGATAGGGCGCGAGGCGGTGCAGCGCGTCGGCGACCTCGCTGCCGCCGTTGGGCGGGCCGAGCATCACCACCCGCCCGAGGTTCTCCGGCCGGCGCCGGGCCAGCAGCACGCGGGCGACAAGGCCGCCCATGGAATGGGTGACGATGTGGAGACGGCTCACACCGGCACCGAAGGTCGCGGCCGAGGGCGCGATCGTCTCGGCGATGTCGGCGAGTCCCAGCCGCCGGGCCGGGTAATCGAGATTGAGGGTGGCGTAGCCCTCAGCCGCCAGCCGCCGCTCCAGAGGGCGCAGCGAGGCGGCCCGGCGGGCGATGCCGTGCAGGAGGAGGACACCCTCGGTCACGGCCGAAGGGCTATCATGCGCGTCGCATCGGTGAGCGTGTCGCAGAGGAGCTCGGCCAAGCGATCGACCGCCGGATCACCGCCGCCCGCGCCGCGGACCAGGCGAAGCACAAGACCCGGCAGCGGCGGCAGACCCGCTTCGTCCGGGTCGAGGGACCGCAGCGTCGGCGGCAGCCCATGCGGGGTACGCAGAGTGACACCAAGACCGGCCGAGACCGCTGCCCACAAACCCGCGAGACCGGGGCTGCTGAAGGCGACGCGCCAGAGGATGCCGGCCGCGTCGAGGGCGCCGATCGCGGCGTGACGAAAGAGGCAGGGCGGCCCGAACAGCGCGAGCGGCAAGGGACGCGGCAAAGGGGTCGGCAAGGGGGGATGGGCGGCGAATCCGGCACCGGCTCGCGGCCCGATCCAGACCAGAGGCAGGTGCGTGACCAAGCGTCCCTCCGTCGCCGCGCCGGTCGCGTCCCAGACCAGGGCGAGGTCCAGGCGGCCGGCCTCCACCTCGGCCCGCAGAACCAAGTCGCGCTCGACATGCGCCTCGACCCGCACCGCCGGGTGCAGCCGGGCGAACCGGGCGAGCACCGTCGGCAGCCCGGTCTCGGTGAAGTCCTGCGGCAGGCCGAGGCGGACCCCGCCGGACAGGCCGGGCGCGGCGACAGCGCTCACCGCCGCGTCATTGAGATCGAGCAGGCGGCGGGCATAGCCCAACAGCATCTCGCCCGGTTCGGTCAGCGCCAGGCCCCGGCCGTTCCGGCGCAGAAGCGGCTGGCCGACCTGATCCTCCAGCTTGCGCATCTGCAGACTGATCGCCGAGGGCGAGCGTCCCAGCCGGTTGGCGGCCTTGGCGAAACTGCCGAGATCGATCCCGGTCACGAAGGTGCGCAGCACGTCCATGTCGAGGTTCACCGGAAGCGCCGCCATCGTTCAGTTTTTCCGAAGCATCGATGAAGAACTACGCGATTTTCCTGAACGATGCTGCGCGGTTAACTCGCCAGCGTCAACGGCGGATCGGCCGCCGCCACAAGGAACGGAGTGACGCCATGCCTTTCGTCAGCCTCAAGATCGCCGGACCGGAGATCGGATCCGCCACCGTGGCCGAACTCCAATGCGGAATCACCGCGTTGATGGCGGAGGTGCTCGGCAAGCGGGCGGATCTCACCGCGGTCCTGGTCGAGCCGGCGCCGGCCGGGAGCTGGGCCGTCGGCGGCGAGGCGGTGACGCTGGCGGCGCATGTCGAGGCACGGGTGACGCTGGGCACCAATACGGCCGAGGAGAAGGCGCGGTTCGTGGCCGCCGCCCATGATCTCCTGATGCGGACATTACCCGGTCGGTTGCCATTGGCGACCTACGTCGTCGTGCAGGAGGTTCCGGCCGATGCCTGGGGCTATGGCGGCCTGACCCAGGCGGAGCGTGCCAGCGACGCCGCAGCGCGGACCTAGCCGAACCTCACCCGGCAGACCGGACCGGTGCCGGCTCGCGCCGGGCGAAGTCGGAGGAAAGCGGCCGTCGCGCTTCGATTCGTGCCCGTTCCCTGGCATCCTCGCACAGGGGATTCGCAGCGGGGCGCGGGGTGTTGGCGGCAGAGGAACGGCACCGCGCGTCGGTCGGTTCGGGCCGGCTCCTCCTGCTCTATGCCGCCCTCTATGGTGCCTACGGCGCGCTCTCGCCCTTCCTGCCGGCCTTCCTCGAAACGCGGGGCCTCGGACCGGACGAGATCGGGCTACTGCTATCGGGCGCGATGCTGGTGAGGCTCGCTGCCGGGCCGCTGGCGGGACGACTCGCCGACCAGCACGGCGCCGCGCGGACCTTCCTGGCCGGAGGGCTCGCCCTCTCCGCGGCCCTGACCCTCGCTTTCCTCGGTGGCCACGGTTTTGTCGTGCTGCTCGCCGTTGCCCTCGCACAGGCGGCGGCGACCGCGCCGCTCGCGCCCCTGGCCGATGCGGTCGTGCTCGCCCACAGCCGCGACGGCGCCGTCTACGGCCGCATCCGCGCCGCCGGCTCGGCTGCCTTCATTGGGACCACAATCCTCACGGGTCATCTCATCGGATCCGTCGGTCACGGTATCGGGCCGCTCGCATGCGGCCTCCTGTTCGCGGCTGGAGCGGTGCTGACGCTACGCCTCCAGACGACCTCCACCTCGGTTACGGCATCGAAGGAGGTTGACCGCGGGTTCAGGGCGCTCACCGCGAATGCGCGCTTCCGTCGGCTCGTCCTCACCGCCGCCCTGGTGATCGGGGCGCACGCCATGCACGACGCCTTCGGGGTCATCGTCTGGCAAGCGGCGGGAATCGCGCCGCGGACGGCGGGCCTGCTCTGGGCGGAGGCGGTCGCGGCGGAAGTGGTGGTGTTCCTCTGGCTCGGGCCACTGATCATGACACGGATCGGCCCTGCCCGGTCACTGATGCTGGCCGCGCTCGCGGGGGCATTGCGCTGGGCGGTGCAGGCGCAGACCTCCTGGCTGCCCTCCCTCGTCGGGACTCAGCTGTTGCACGGCCTGACCTTCGCGCTGCTGCACCTCGCCTGCCTGCGGCTGATCGCCGAGACGGTGCCGGATCATCGCCGGGCGACGGCGCTCACGCTCTACGGCACGTTCGGGCTCGGGCTCGCCTCCGCGCTGATGACACTGCTGTCGGGCTCACTCTACAGCCAGTTCGGAGCGGCGGGCTTCTGGGTGATGGCTGCGGTGAGCCTGTCGGCCGTTCCCGTTGCGCGAGGCCTCTCGGACATCCGATAAGCACGGGCGCATTCGCCTTCGCGCTCAGGAACATATATAGAACAAATCAGGCAGCTCTCATGATCCCATGCCCGTCGTCGCCGACATCCTGATTCCGCTCGCACTCGACACCGCCTACAGCTACGCGGTGCCGGCCGGACTTGCCCTCGCCGAGGGCGACATCGTGCAGGTGCCGCTGGGTCCTCGCGAGACGATCGGCGTGGTCTGGGGACTCGACGAGCGGGCATCCGGCGGAAACCTGCGGCCGGTGACGGGCCGGGTTGAGGCGCCGCCGCTCTCGGATTCGTTGCGCAAGCTGGTCGATTGGCTCGCCCGCTACACCCTGGCGCCGAAGGGATCGGCGCTCGCCATGGCCCTGCGCCTGCCCGACGAGGCCGCCCGCAACGAGGCGCCGCGGATCGGCGTGCGCCCATCCGGCCAGCCGCCGGCCCGGCAGACGGTCGCCCGCGGCAAGGTAATGGCGGTGGCCGCCGACGGTGCGGTACGGGGCAAGAGCGCGCTCGCCAAGGAGGCGGGCGTCTCGCTCAGCGTGGTCGATGGGCTGATCGACGACGGCGCGCTGGAGACGGTGGCGCTGATGCCCGAGCCCGTGGCCTTACCGCCGGACCCGGACCATCCGCGGGTGCCGCTGTCGGACGCGCAGGCGGAAGCCGCGCACGCCCTGATCACGAACGCCCCCTCCCCGGCGGAGTCGGTGACAGGTGAAACCATCCTCCTCGAAGGCGTCACCGGCTCGGGCAAGACGGAGGTCTATTTCGAGGCAGTGGCCGAATGCGTCCGGCAGGGACGGCAGGCGCTCGTGCTGATGCCGGAGATCGCCCTGACCGCGCAGTTCCTCGACCGCTTCGCCGGGCGCTTCGGCGTGAGACCCGCGACGTGGCATTCCGGCATCGGCGGCAAGCGCCGCGAACGGCTGCGGGTGGGCGTGGCCGCGGGCGAGGTCTCGGTGGTGGTCGGCGCCCGCTCGGCCCTGTTCCTGCCGTTCAAGAAGCTCGGCCTGATCGTCGTCGATGAGGAGCACGAGACGGCCTACAAGCAGGAGGACGGCGTTCACTACCACGCCCGCGACATGGCGGTGGTGCGCGGCAGGATCGAGGGCTGCCCGGTGGTGCTCGCCTCGGCGACACCCTCGATCGAGTCGCGGGTCAACGCGCAGAGCGGGCGCTACCGCCACGTCGTGCTCCCCGGGCGCTTCGGCGGGCGGCCCCTGCCCGACATCGCGGCCATCGACATGCGCCTCGACAAGCCGGAGCGCGGGCGCTTCCTGTCGCCGCCGATGGTGAACGCGGTGAAATCGACGCTGGCGGCGGGCGATCAGGCGCTGCTGTTCCTCAACCGGCGGGGCTACGCGCCGCTCACCCTGTGCCGGGCCTGCGGCCACCGCTACCAGTGCCGCAACTGCTCGACTTGGCTGGTCGAGCACCGCTTCCGCAGGGCGCTGGTCTGCCACCAGTGCGGTTACGCCGAGCGCAAGCCCGAGGCCTGCACCGAGTGCGGCGCCTTCGATCACCTCACCCCCTGCGGGCCGGGTGTCGAGCGGATCGCCGAGGAGGTGACCGAACTGTTCCCCGAGCAGCGCATCGTCGTGCTGTCGAGCGACTTCCCCGGTGGGGCGGAGCGGCTGCGCCAGGAACTCGAGACCGTGGCGGCGGGCGATTGCGACATCGTCATCGGCACGCAGCTCGTGGCCAAAGGCCACAACTTTCCGCACCTGACGCTCGTAGGCGTGCTCGATGCCGATATCGGCCTCACCTCCGGCGATCCGCGGGCGGCCGAGCGCACCTTCCAGCTCCTGCAGCAGGTGACGGGGCGCGCGGGGCGCGGCGAGCGGCCGGGGCGCGCCCTGGTCCAGACCTACCAGCCCGAGCATCCGGTCATCGCCGCGCTGCTCTCCGGCGATGCCGACCGGTTCTACGAGGAGGAGATCTGGGCCCGCGAGGCGGCGGGATTGCCGCCGTTCGGGCGGCTCGCGGCACTGATCGTCTCCGCCGAGGAGCGGGAGAAGGCCGAAGCCCATGGCCAAGCCCTGGCGCGGGTCGCCGATCCGCCGGCCGGCGTGACCGTGCTCGGCCCAGCGGAGGCGCCGCTCGCCCTGGTGCGCGGGCGCTGGCGCTTTCGGCTGCTGGTGAAGACGGAGCGCGGCATCGACGTGCAGAGCTATCTGCGGGACTGGCTGGCCCGCGGACCGAAGCCGCGGGGTAATCTCAAGGTCGCAATCGACGTGGACCCGCAGAGCTTTCTATAATCGGGTCCGTTCGCCGCCGGCTCGAGGTCACCTCTCGGTCTCTGGCCCTCGGCTCATTCGAGGAGCGCCGCGCCTTGCTGACCTACGAGAAGAAGCCCGATTCCGCGATCGCCGAGATCGTCGTCGACGGAAAGATCACGGACGAGGAGATGAACGCGGTGATGACCGCGATGAAGGCGGACCTCGACAAGGGTGGCCGTCTCAAGCTCTTGGAGGACATCCGCAGCTTCGAGGGCATGGAGCCGGCGGCCTTCTTCAAGGATCCCCGCTTCGGCATCTCGATGATGAAGGGCGTGAGCCACGTGGCACTCGTCACCGACGCGACCTGGCTGCGGGCGGTGGCTGAGACCTTCGGCTTCGTCTCGCCCGTGCAGATCAAGGTGTTCGAGCGCGCCCGCATCAGCGAGGCGCGGGCTTGGCTCGAAGCAGCGGCCTGACGAGCGCAACTCGCTCTCGTATAAAAAAAGGCGGGCCTTGCAGGCCCGCCTCTCGGCTCAGAACGAATCCGATCCCACTACTCGGCAGAGGCGGTTCGGACCGTGTGGCGCTTGGCCATCCAACGACCGGTGCAGAGGCCGCCGGAGACGCGCCACGTTCCGGCACCCGAGCGGGTCTGAAGCCGCCCCAAGGCAGTGCCGTTCGCGGCGGCGGTCGCGACGTTGAGGCCTACATCGCCACCAGCCCCGACGCGGCCGGTCACCGTCGCGCTGCCCGAGGAGGCGTTCGCGATCGGACGCACTTGGCCGTCCCGCACCGCGAGGGTGTAGCTGTACTGAGCGTCGCACAAACCGCTTTCGGTCACGAGTTGAACCGACCATGTCCCGTCGAAATCTCCCGCCATCGCCGGCGAAACGAGCGCGGCGGCCAGAGCGGCGGTGAGGGCGAACTTGGGCATGCGTGATCCAGCTCAGCGACGAGGGTGAACGTACGGTGCGCCGTCGCCTGCGCTTCCATACCGTTGATCTGTGAGATGCCTGCACTCTACCCAAACAAGAGGCGATAATATGACGGCAACCGGTGCATCGGTTGCTCACACATAACGACCGCCCCGAAACAAAAGCCGCGCTCGCAGCGAGGAAGGTCCGAAAGATGTGACTTTCAAGCACCCCGGTGTTGCAAGCTGAGCTTTATGAGCCTTGGATTGACTGTTCGCCCCTCACGCGAAACAGCCAAGATCAGTTTCGAATAATGTCGAACGGCCCTGCCTGCTTGATGCAAGCAGCCTTCATCACGGCCCTCCAGATGCACCGCAGGTATCCGCCGCGACAGGCGTGCTCGAAGGACTGCCTCGAGAGGTGCGCCGGCCGAGGCAGATTGCTCCGTCAGGCGGAGGGTTCGGCCAACCGCGCCCGGTGGCGATCGAGGGCGTCGAGCAGGATCGGCATGAAGGCGGACGATGCATCGAGCCCGGCCACGCCCTGCCCGAGCCGATCGAGGGCCTGGACCTGCGCATCGAGACCGTCATACGCAGCAAGGTAGGCCCAGATCGCCTCGTCGGCTTCGCCAACCTGGGCCGGCTGCTCCGAGGCGAGCAGCGCCGAGAAGATATCGAGAGTTCTGTCCAGGCTCGCCACGTTGGCTCCTCCCGATGCATCGACGAAGGTCGGGCTGTCGCGCACTCTGCCGAAGTCGATGCCAACGCAGCAAAGGAGTGCGTCGCAACAGAGTGTCGAACCCGCCGGCGCTTGGCGGAACACGCGCCGGAGGCGCCCTGTGGACTCGGATCAGCGGCGGCGGCTGCCGCCGATGAGACTCGCAGCAGCGGCAAATCCGACGCCAGCGACGACTGCCGCGGTCGTGAGCGGATGGAGTGCGCCGCGGGTGTAGAGGCTGCGCCGCATCACGTAACCGGGATGGCTCCCGGCCGTGCGGCCGCCCAGGCCCGCTTGATAGAGCGACCCTTCCGGACGACGGGGCGGTTCGTCGCGCATCTGCAGGCCGGCCATGCTGCTCCCGACCGTGTCGAAGACGCGCGGTGCCACGGCCTGGGCCGCACTCATGATCCGTCCGCCACCGCCGACATAGATGTCGCGGCGGGGATGCACCGCCGCATGAAGGATCGCCTCGGCGACCTCCTCGGTTCGGTAGACCGGCGGAGGCAGCTTCGGCTCGCGGTCGGTGTAGTTGCGGGCATGGGCCGGAAAGGGCGTATCGATCGCCGCCGGCTTGATCAGCGTGACTGCGACCGGCGCCCCCTCCTCCTTCAGCTCGATGCGCAGCGAGTCGGTGAAGCCTTTGATGGCGTGCTTGCTCGCGCTGTACATGCCCTGGAGCGGGAAGGCGACGTCGGAGGCGACGCTGCCGAGATTGATCAGCGTGCCGCCGCTCGCCTTCAGGTGCGGCAGCGCCACGAGCGAGCCGTAGACGACTCCCCAGAAGTTCACATCGAACAGGCGTCGATGGTCACCGTCCTCGACCTCTTCGAGCCGGCCGATGATCGAGAGCCCGGCATCGTTCACCCATGTGTCGATGCGGCCGAAGCGATCGATCGTGGCACGTGCCAGCGCCTCGACCTGGATCCGGTCAGAAACGTCGGTGACGACGTCGAGCGCCTGGCCGCCATGTCGTTCGATCTCGGCCCGGATCTCGGCCAGCGCCTCCCCATTACGAGCGGCTAGCACGACCCGGGCGCCGCGCGCCGCGGCCATGCGCGCGGTCGCGAGCCCGATGCCGCTGGAAGCACCGGTGATGACGATGACCTGCTGGTCGAGCGGCTTCTTGGCAGCGCTCGGCATGCGCATCTCCTGTGATCATGGGGCGGTACCCGGCGGACAGGAGCTTTACGCGCAGGCATTGCCCCGGAACCTCTCAGCCGGTGAACCCGGCCGCGAACGGCTCAGTTTCCACGAATCCAGGAGCGTGACACAGGATCGCCGGCGATCCGGCCCGAGCTCAGACCCAAGATCAGACCCAAGCGTCCAAAATCTCGGCGGTCGGAGCCGTCTCGATCTGCTCGCCGAAGCGGCTCTGGTAGAGAAACATCATCGCGTCGTAGGTTTGGTCGGCGGAGGAGCATACCGCGTCGCAGGCGACGATGACGCGATAGCCGCGATCGACTGCGCCGAGGATGGCGGCGAGCACGCAGACATCGGTCTCGCCCCCCGTCACCACGAGGGTGTCGATCGCCTCCGCCTCCAGCATCCGCTCCAGATCGGGCGTCATCCAGGGCGAGTAGACGATCTTGTCGACGACCTTGGCCGGCGGTGTGAAGCGGATCAGGCTCGGCACCAGCTCGACCATCTCGGGACCGAGCGCGTCCAGGGTCATCTTGGGCCAGTGTTCGTAGTAGCGCCGCCACGCCCCTCTACCCTGCTCGGGCGAGCGGATGGGCACGAAGCGGGTGAACACGGTCCGCTCGGGATGGGCGGCGGTGATGCGTTCGATGTTCGGCAGGATGCGGGCGAGCCAGGGCGTGTGCCAGTCGGTCTCCTCGGAGAACATCCTCTGTGCATCGACGCAGAGATGGACGGCCCGCGGGCCGAGATCACCAAATTTCAAACCGTCTTTGCCTGCCATGACCCGCTCCCAAACCTTTCCTTTGCTTTCTCAGTTCAGTTCGGGTGGAAGACGACCTTCACGCAGCCGTCCTTCTTGTCGCGAAATGTCTTGTAGAGGTCGGGCCCATCCGCGAGGTCGGTCGAGCGGTGGGTGATCAGCGACGCGGTGTCGAACTTGCCCTGCTGGATCAGCTTGGTCAGCGGCTCGAGGTAGCGCTTCACATGGGTCTGGCCGCTCTTGAGAGTGAGACCCTTCTGGACGATCGCGCCCATGTTGACGGGAATGGGTCCGCCATAGACGCCGGGCACCGAGACGATGCCGCAGGGCCGTACCGCGCGGATCGCCTCCATCAGCGCGTAGGGCCGCTCGGTCGAGGTCAGCTTCTCCTGCAGAGTCGAGATGACGCTGGAGAAGCCGTGGCCGGCGCTGGCCTCCATGCCGACGCAGTCGATCACGCCGTCGGCCCCTTCACCCTTGCTGATCTCCTTGATCCGCTCGAAGACGTCTTCCTTGGCGAAGTCGATGATGTCGGTCGCACCGTACTTGCGAGCGAGGGCGAGGCGCTCCGGCACCGTGTCGATGGCGATGATCCTCTCGGCACCCATGATCTTGGCCGACTGGATCGCGAACAGGCCGACGGGCCCGGCGCCCCACACGGCGATGATCTCGCCGCCCTTGATCTCGCAATGCTCGGCGCCCTGCCAGCCGGTCGGCAGGATATCCGTGAGGAAGAGGACGGATTCGTCGTCCATACCGTCGGGCACCTTCATCGGCGCCACGTCGGCCATCGGCACGCGCACGTACTCGGCCTGCCCGCCCCAGTAGCCGCCGGTGATGTGCGAGTAGCCGAACAGGCCGGCGGTGGTGAACCCGAACTGCGCCGCCGCCATCTCGGCGTTGCGGTTGGAGCGCTGGCAGACAGACCAGTTGCCGAGCTTGCACTGGCGGCACTCGCCGCAATTGATGTTGAAGGGCACGACGATCCGGTCGCCCTTCTTGAACTTGGTGAAACCCGGCGCGGTCTCGATCACCTCGCCCATGAACTCGTGGCCGAGCACGTCGCCCGACTTCATGGCCGGCATCTGGCCGTCCATCAGGTGAAGGTCGGAGCCGCAGATGGCGCAGGACGTGACCTTGATGATGACGTCGCGGGAATCCTCGATCGACGGGTCCGGCACCGTATCGCAGCGGATGTCGCCCTTGCCGTGCCAGCACAGTGCCTTCATGAGACGTCCTTGAGGTTCGATCGGTGATGCCGCTCGAGCATCGCCGCAGGAAACCGGGGGCACGTACCGTCAAGTTCCGTCCGGGATATCCGAGTTACAATTTCACCCCGAGCCAACGGTTCACGCGCGTCACGAGCCAGACGGTGGCGATGGCCACGCATACGCCCCATCCGACCTCCAGCACCCGCGAGCCTGCCATGCGCTCCACCGGCCCGAGATGGGGCACGAGCAGGATGATGGTGGCGGTGATCCCGGCGAGCCGGCAGGCACTCGCCACGTTGACGAGCCAGCAGGCGAGGATCGCCAGCACGACCCCCGCCGCGTAGGTCGGCAGGGATGGCCCGAGCGCGGAATAGGCGGCAAGCCCGATGAGACCGCCGATCGCCGCACCGGTGAACTGATCCCGAGCGGTCGAGCGGGTCGCGCCGAACTCGGTCTGGGCCACCGCGACCGCGGTGATCGCCGCCCAGAATCCCTCCTGCAGGCCGAGCACCTGGGTCGGCAGATAGGCGGCGACGGCCGCGACCGACGACATGACCCCGTGCGCGAGGCCGCCGGCGAAACGGCGGCGCAGCGGCAGACGCTTGTGCAGCCGCGTGGCCTGATCCCGCAGCCAGCGGATGCGGCTGGTGTCGCGGTCGGCCCGGCGCGTCGCCTCGGCGGCAGAATCCTGCCGCGCGTCATCCCCGCCCGTCCGCTCGCTTCCCATTTCGTTCTCCTCGTGACGCAACGCCCTATCGGCCGACATCCGCTCTTTCCTTCCCCTCGGCTTCTCCTTGGAATGTGCCGCCACGATGGGCCGTGACCGCTCGTGCGTCGCGGTCCGATGCCCCACCAGCCCCCCTGCATCCAAACGCGGGGCAGAGTGCATGGGACAGGGCAAATTTCCGTCGAACCCCGGCCGCCCGGCGGGGTTGTCCGGGCGTTCTCCTACATCCCAAGGCACCGGAGCCCGGCCCATGGAATCCTTTCCCAAGCCCCCCTTCCCCGATCAGCCGCAGCCGATGCCCGGCTCGACCCGCGCCATGGACCCGACGCCGGACCACGGCGAGACGAGCTACAAGGGTTCCGGCCGCCTGGAGGGAAAGAAGGCGATCATCACCGGCGGCGATTCCGGGATCGGCCGCGCCGTGGCGCTCGCCTTCGCCCGCGAGGGCGCCGACGTGCTGATCTCCTATCTTGACGAGGAGGAGGACGCCGCAGAGACGCGCCGCCTGATCGAGGAGGCCGGGCGGAAGGCCGTGTTGGTGCCGGGCAATATCGGCGACGCCGCCCACTGCAGGCGGATCGTCGAGCAGGCCGTGGAGGCCTTCGGACGCATCGACGTGCTCGTCAACAACGCCGCGCATCAGGCGACCTTCACCGCCCCGGAAGAGATCTCCGACGAGGAGTGGGAGAAGACCTTCCAGGTGAACATCCACGCGATGTTCTACCTCACCAAGGCAGCGCTCCCGCACATGGGCGAGGGCTCGTCCATCATCAACACCACCTCGGTCAACGCCGACACGCCGAGCCCGCAACTGCTGGCCTACGCCACCACCAAGGGCGCGATCCAGAACTACACCGGCGGTCTCGCGCAGATGCTCGCCGAGCGGGGCATCCGCGTGAACTGCGTGGCCCCGGGCCCGATCTGGACGCCGCTGATCCCCTCGACCATGCCGGCCGAGAAGGTGAAGCAGTTCGGCTCGCAGGTGCCGATGAAGCGACCGGGCCAGCCCAAGGAACTCGCGCCCGTCTACGTGATGCTGGCCTCCGACGAGTCGAGCTACGTCTCCGGTGCCACGGTGGCGGTGACCGGCGGCAAGCCGATCATCTGATCGCTCTCGATCCGCGTTCGACCGGCGCGCCCAGCCCTCGGCTGGGCGCTCCTTTTACCCGGAGCCCGCCTTGAAGAACCTGCACGGAGCCGTCGTCGTCATCGCCGGTGCGTCGAGCGGCATCGGTCGCGCCGCCGCCCTCGCCTTCACGCGGGCCGGTGCGCATGTCGTCGTCGCAGCCCGGCGCCGCGATCCGCTCGATCGGCTCGCGGAGGAATGCAGTCGGCTCGGTCCGGCGGCGCTCGCCGTGCCCACCGACGTGACCGATTCGCAAGCGGTCGAGGCCCTGGCCCGCGCGGCGGAGAATCGCTTCGGCCGCATCGATGTCTGGATCAACAATGCCGGCACCGGGGTGTTCGGCGCGTTCCAGGAGGCGCCGCTCGACCTGCATCGTCGCACCGTCGAGGTGAACCTGTTCGGTGCCATGCACGGCGCCTACGCCGTCCTGCCCCGCTTCCTCGAACGGCGGCGCGGCGTTCTCGTCAACATGGTCTCCCTCGGCGGCTGGGCGCCGACCCCGTTCGCCGCCGCCTACACCGCGAGCAAGTTCGGCCTGCGCGGTTTTTCGGCGAGCTTGCGCCAGGAGTTGCGGCGCCATCCGCACATCCACGTCTGCGCGGTGTTTCCGGCGTTGGTCGACACGCCGGGCTTCGTGCATGGCGCCAATGTCTCCGGCCGCACCCTCGACCCCGGCCCGATGCTCTACGCCCCGGAGGAGGTGGCGGAGACTCTCGTCCACGTCGTGCGCCATCCCCGCGACGAGATCGCGGTGGGCTGGCCGGCCCGCGCGGCCCAGGCCGCCTACGCCCTGGCGCCGGGCCCGACCGAGCACCTGATGGGCATCGCCCTGCACCGCGCCCTCGACCGGGCCGGGCCCGCCCCCGTGACGCATGGCGCACTGCGTGCGCCGGTCCGGGACGGCACGGCGTCGGACGGCGGCTGGCTCCGGCGCAAGCACCTGCCCTCGGCATCGACCTTGAGCAGAATCGGCGTGACCGTCCTCGGCACCGGCGCCGCCCTGGCCCTCCACCGCCTGGTCGGTGGCCGCTCCAAGTGATCGAAACGGTGAACGGGAACGCGTGAGAGAAAACCCCCGGTTAAGCCTAAGCCCCTATCACCGGCCCATCGAGCCTGGTGATGAAAGGAGCGCCGATGACCAGGGACCAACTCGCGACCGAACTGAAGCGCATGGCCTCCTCGCAGGTCAGCGACATCGAGCGCGCGGTGAAGGCGGGCCACAAGACCATCGCCCTGAACGAACTGGCCGACCTCGACCGTCAGCTCAAGGCACTGGCCGCCGCTCTCAAGGCCAAGCCCGTCGTCCGCGCCTGAGACGGCGTCTCAGCGAATCAACCCATCGATCGGACTGCCACGGCCCCGCCCTCGGGCGGAGGCCGCGCCCGATCACTGAACAGCCCCGCTCCCGAAAGCACCTATGGCCGGAGCGCGAACCGGCTGCCTCAGCGGTCGCGGCCCAGCAGCACCAGCCAGCCGATGCCGAGCATCGCCACGGTCATCCCGATGATGACGAAGGCCGGCGTGCCGAGATCGATCAGCCGCGGTGCGAGCTGCGTTGCGAACGCCGCCACGACGAGGCCGACGGCGACCCGCGCCGCGCCGCGCTCGATGCCGCGCACGAGCTTGTCCATCCCCTTCAGCTCGATTTCGACGGTGACGCGCCCCTGCTTGAGGCGCACCAGCATGAGATGGATCAGCGTCGGCAGTTCGGAGGCCGCGCCGTAGAGGCCGGTGCCGAGCGACTCCGCTTTGCGCATGAGTCCTCGCAGAGAGAACTGCGAGCGCATGCTCGCCCGCACGGTCGGGCCGGCGGCGGCGAACAGATCGAAACCGGGATCGAGCTGGCGCATCACGCCGTCGGCGGTCACGAGCCCCTTGAACAGGATCGCGAGATCCGTCGGCATCGCGAGATCGTTCTCGCGGGCCATGGTCATGAAGTCGGTGAGAACGAGCCCGAGATTGAGCGGGATCGAGGAGTGGGCCTGAACGAAGTTCTGGGCGGATTGCTCCAGCTTGCTCAGGTCCGGGTTCGATGTGCCGGTCCAATCGAGGAGCGTGGCCATCAGGCCATCGACATCCTGCTTGAGCATGGCGCCGATCAGCACGAGGAGCTGCTGGCGCCGCTTCTGCGACAGACGCCCGACGATGCCGAAATCGATGAAGCCGATCCGATTGTCGGGGAGGATCAGCAGGTTGCCGGGATGGGGGTCGGCATGGAACACGCCCTCGATCAGCGCCATCCGCAGGAAGGCGTCGCAGCCCTTCTGCGCCAGCGCCTTCTTGTCCGCTCCCATCGTCCGCAGCGCAGCGGCGTCGTTCGGCGAGATGCCGTGGATGAATTCTTGGACCAGCACCCGTTCGGAGCACCATTCCCAGAAAATCTTCGGGATGACGATATCGTCGCGCCCGGCGAAGATCTCGGCGATCATCTCACAATTGCGGGCCTCGTTGAGCAGATCGAGCTCGCCGTTGAGGCCGTTGGCGAGGTGACGCATCTGCTCCTGAGGCTGGTAGCGAGCCATCTCCGGCCACTCGGACTCGACGATGCGGGCGCCGTGCGCCATCAGCCGCAGATCCGCCTCGATGATCTTCCGCAGGCCCGGACGAAGGACCTTGACCACGACCTCCTCACCGGAATGCAGGCGCGCCCGGTAGACCTGAGCGATCGAGGCCGAGGCGATCGGATTGAGGTCGAACTCGGCGAAGACCTGTTCCGGCGGCGCGCCGAGATCGGCTTCGAGCTGCGGCCCGATCAAGGCCCACGGCACCGGCTTCACCTGGCTGTGCAGCTTCTCCAGCTCGTCGGTCCAGACCGGTGAGAGCAGGTCCGGACGGCTCGCCAGGATCTGACCGAACTTGATGAAGGTCGGCCCCAGCGTCTCGATGGCGCGGCGCAGCCGCTCCGGCTGCGACAGGCGCGTAACATCGACCCGCGGCGTGCGGCGGGGGATCAGCGGGATGTTGTGCAACCCGAGCCGGTCGACGATCTTGGTCAGCCCGAAGCCGATCAGGACCGAAGCGATTTCCGAGAGGCGCTGACGGTCGCGCGCGGCGACAAAGGCTGTTTTGAGCATGACGGTCTTGCGTGTCGCGCGAAGCGTCGGTTCGGGCAAGACCGATCCGGCCCTCGCCAGGCATTTCGCAATGACGCGGCCATGGGGCTTTTTTAGGATTGACGCCGGGTCGGCCCCGGGGCCGACGCGCTGGGTCAGGGCGCGGCTGCCTCGGCGTGAACGTCGATCAGGACCTTGTCGGACGGCCCTACGATCTCCGGACCAATGGTCCGCAGGATACCCGGCACGTCGGCGCCTCCCGTACCAAATCGGGCCCAGGCCGCCTGACAGCGGCGATGGTCTGCATCCGCCAGGAAGTAACGCTGCTGCTCGTCGAGAAGCGTGGCGTAAACGGCTGCGCGCACGCCGTGCTCATCGCCGACATAGAGCTGATAGACACGGCTCCAGAACCTCTCGTCGAGTTCCCACTCGCACTGACCGGCTGCTTTCATCATCGCGAGCTTGCGAAGGCTCTGCCGCTCGGCATGCGGCATCACGAGGAAGCCGTAACGCGCCTTCAGCAGGCGACCGCCCGCTTCATACCCGTCCGTGCTGGTCAGAGCCCAGCCGAGATAGCTGCCCGCGCCGGCCACGAGCAGACCGGCCGTCAGAAGAAGCGTACGGAAGGCGGTCATGGGCGGCCTCTGAATCAAGCTCCCATCCTGCCGGCAACCTGGGCGGCATCAAGGTCGAACAGCGCCTCCCCTCCCCCGCGCTTTTGTGGATCGCCGAAGAGATCTGCGAGGCGTGCGCCGGACCACCTCTGTCGCGAGCCGCGCTGAGGCGCGCGCCCCCTCCCCTTTCGGGTCGCCGGGGTGCGTGGCGGGTAGGGCCGGCCGGTCCGTCGTGGTGTGATCGGCGTGGAACGGCATGAAGCCCGCGGACCTGTCGGGGTCTGCGGGCT
>NZ_JACHWM010000030.1 GCF_014191355.1 Methylobacterium sp. R2-1 | reverse complement strand
CCGCCCCCGCTCCTCCAACGGCTACTTCGACCTCCTCCGCGACGAACTGGCAGGCTCCGATGACCAGCGTTCAGACCCGCAACGCCAGCACCTCCATATCGCCGCCGGAGGCCGCCACTAGGCCGCTCCTCGACCTCGTCAGCCGGTTTCAGAACCGCCTCGAGGACGGCGATCGCCCGGGTCACAAGCTCATCAGCGCCGGGCTCGCCCCGCAGGAGCACGAGCGGCAGGCACTTGAGGATCGGAAGCGCCACCTGAGCGCCAGCCTGGCCCCGGCGAGCACGGACGAGGATCGGGTTGCGCTCTCTCGCATCGTCATGGCGCTGCTCGGCGGCTTCCCAACCTTCGGCGCCGACCGTGAGGACGCCAAGATCACGGTCAGCCTGATCGTTCGCGCTCTCGACGATGTGCCGGTTTGGGCCGTGCAGAAGGCCGCGGGCCTCTTCCTAAAGAACCAGCAGAAGGTGCGCTGGAACCCGGAGCGGGCGCCGACTGCGCCGCAGATCCGCGCCGAGGCCAAGATGGTCATGCTCGACGTGGAGGTGGAGCTGCACCGGCTCGACCAGGTGCTCAGCGCCGAGATCGTCGACAGCGAGACCACCGAGGACGAGCGCAAGGCCGCGGTGGCGCATTGGAACCAACTGAAAGCAGAGATGGGCCGCTCGAACGTCATCGTTCAGCGCACGGACGACGAGATCGCTCAGGAGCGCGCCGAGCAACTGCGAGCCAACGAGGCCGTGGAGCGCCGGGACGCCTGGGAGCGGAAGCGCGCTGGCTTGCCGGTGAGGAACACCTTCACCCTGCGCGCGGAGGTAGTCGAGTGATCTGCCCGAAGTGCTCCTCCGACACCCGTGTGATCGATAGCCGACCGCATGAGGATGATTCGGGCGTCATCCGGCGCCGGCGTGAGTGCGTTGCCTGCGGCCATCGGTTCGTCACACAGGAAGGCACCATCAACATCGCCGGCATGCGGGCGAAGCGTCGGCGGGCGCAGGCTGCCTACCTCGCGCGCCTCGACCCTGCGGTCAAAGCGGCTCGCGTCGCTGCGAGCAATCTTCGGCGCGACGCGAAGACTGAGGCTGGGGAGACCGGACGGCCTCTCGTCGAGGTGCTTCGCGCCTGGAACCTGCCACCGGCCGCCAGCTCGAGCCAAAGGAGCCCAGCATGAAGCCCGACCTCAACGAGATGAAGCCGTTCTGGATGGTCTATGGGGTCGGGCGCGCGGGCCAAAACGCCAACATTCGTCAAAAGGTAAACGAGCTGCGCCAAGCTTAGCGCCTCGCGTCACTCGGTCGCAGTAAAGTTTTTAGCGTACTAGAGGTGGTGCAGATGGGGCACCTGAAGAATTTTGATCATTTTAATTTACGAGCAGCGTGGGGGCCGGCTATTTAACTCTTCAGCAGAAATATTCGTGAGGACAAAATTCCGTTCTGACGCTGGCCTCCGAATGCTTGCCAAGCCCCCGCACCCTATGGAGTCTGTCATGTCAAGCAACCGCTTTGGATCCACGGCCGATAGATCTTACCCCGCAAATCTCGCGGCTGAGATCGTGATGGCCTACGTAGGACGCAACGTCCTGCACCCGAAGGAATTGCCGCGGCTGATCGTCAGCGTGGCATCTACGCTGAACAAGCTCTGCGACATGGGCACTGCGCCGGCGGAAGTAGAGGCCGAGAAACCATCGCCTGCCGCGATCCGCAAGTCGATCAAGCCTGACGCTCTGATCTCTTTCATCGACGGCAGGCCCTACAAGGTGCTGAAGCGCCATATCCGCACCTATGGGCTCGACCCCAAGTCATATCGCAGGCGCTACGGCCTGCCGAGCGACTATCCGATGACGGCGTCGAACTACTCCGAGCGCCGGGCGGCGCTGGCCAGGACGAATGGGCTCGGGCGCAGCTACAGCGGTCAACAAATGCCTCCGGAAGCCGCCGGATGACAGGCGCTTCTCTCACCTGATGCCTTCGCAGTCGGCGTCGATGTCCTGTTTGGACCGGCGCCGGCCGTGTCCAATCTCCTCTCGTAGCGTACCGAGGAACTGCCGCCATGCCTGCAAGCCGTAATGGCCGCCACTTCGACGCCAAAGCGACCCCGCAGCACAACTCCATCATCGCCAAAGACGAGCCGATCCCGGCTGAGCGCCGCAACAAGACCCCGAACCTCTACGCCGCAGCCGTGCGCTGGTACATCTGCACGACGGCCCCGAGCCGGGAGCTGTCTGCGGCAGCCAGCATCAAGCGCGCCATGCTTCGCGGCGCCAGAGAGGAAGAGACTCCATTCATCCCATACGTGCCCTGCGAGTACCTGTGGCGCCGCTCGGTGCGCTCGAACCTGCGCGTGCCGAGGCGGGAGCAGCAGCGGCCGGCGCTGCGGTCGTACCTGTTCCTCGGCGTGCTCGGCGGCCTCTGCGACGTCACCCTGGCGGCGCTGCGCGAGCGGGACATCGACGGCCGCAACCTGCACGGTCTGACGGGCATCCTCGGCTCGGCCAACCGTGGCCCCCTCGCCATGAACCCAGCCGGCCTACGCTGGCTTCGGCAGTGGGGCGAGGACGAGTTGGCGGGTCGTACCAACCTGACGCCGCTCGCGGGTATGCAGGCGGGTGAGGAGGTACGCGCCGGCTCAGGCTTGTTCAACGGCTTCGTCGGAAAGTTCGTCGGTACGGCGGAGGGCGGCGCTGTTGGCGTTATCTCCCTGGAAGTGATGGGCGCGCCTTTCGCCTATCGGCTGCCGATCGAGGACATACAGAGGGTGGCGTGACACGCACGTTCAGGCGGAACCTGCGCGCACCGCTAGGTCAAAACTCGATCAGCTTGATCACGCAAGGGGCCGCTTAAGACCCTCTGCAGACTTCACGAGCGGGTACCTCCGGCGACATTGTCGTCATGGACAACCTCGGAAGCTACAAGGGTCCGGCCGTATGGGCGGCGATTGAGGCTACGGGCGCGTGACTGCTGTTCCTCCCGCCTTACAGCTGTGACCTCAACCCGATCGAGACGGCGTTCTCGAAGCTGAAGACCCTGCTGCGCAAGGCCGCCGCACGCACCGTCTAGGGCCTGTGGTCAGCCATAGGACGCCTCATCGACACCGGTACACCAGACGAGTGTGCCAACTTCTTCACCGCCGCGGGACACACGCCAGATTAAACCGAAAGCGCTCTAGGGCGCCAGGAGCAACGACAACCTGGTCGGCGGTGGCGGCATACCGCAGCTCCGTCATGCGGCGGCCTATCCGATCGATCCGCCGCCATCGACGAACAGCGTCTGCCCGGTGATGTAGCTCGCTGCGTCCGAGAGCAGGAACGCGATCGCGGAGGCGATCTCCTCCGGTCGGCCAAGACGCCGCATCGGGATGAGCGACAGGAAGCGGCGCTCGGCTTCGCTGCCGGCAGGCGTGGTCCGGCGGAACATCTCCGTCTCCACCGGACCGGGCGCGACCGCGTTGACGGTGATGCCGGTCTCCGCCAGCTCGACGGCCCAGGTTCGCGTGAAGCTGTTCATCGCTGCCTTCGAGGCGGCGTAGGCGCTGCGCTCCCGAATGCCGACGACCGTTAGGCTTGAGACGTTGACGGTCCGGCCCCAGCCCCTCGCACGCATGCCGGGCAGGAGCACCTGTACCGCCTGGACGGTCGAGTGCAAATTGACCCGCAGGACGTCGTCCAGATCCTTGAGGGCGATTTCGCCGAGCAGATGTATGCGCGCGATGCCGACGTTGTTCACGACGCCGTCGAAGGAATAGCGCCGAGCGAGGTCTGCGAAGGCCTCGGCGGAGGCATAGTCGTCCTCGAGATCGATCGTCGCTAGCGTGCCGGGAAAGTCTGGATCCGGACTGCGGGCAACACCAACGAGGTGGTGGCCCGCACTGGCGAGTTGTCGGGAGAGTGCACGGCCGATGCCCTTGGTGGCGCCGGTCACGAGAAAGGTCCGCATAGCCACGATCATACGCTCCCTATGGCGGCAGGCCGGCTCCAAGAGCCGGCGGCTACCCTTCGGCTAGCCCGTTAGAGTTCGTCGGATGCTGTCTCGATCTGCGCGACAGCCGACGGCGTCGAGGGTTCGACCTGGTCTGAGGCGTCGAGCACGACGACCTGCGTGTCGACCGGCACGCGGCCGTAGAGGTCGATGATGTCCTGGTTGAACATCCGGATGCAGCCGGAGGAGACGTTCGTCCCGATCGTGCCGGGCTCGGTCGTCCCGTGGATGCGGTAGAGGGTGTCGCGGCCACCGTCGAAGAGGTAGAGGGCACGTGGCCCGAGCGGGTTGCTGGGTCCGCCCGCCATGCCGTTGCGCCAGGGTCCGTTCCGCTCGGGATCGCGGGCGATCATATCCGGCGTTGGCGTCCAGCGTGGCCACTCGGCCTTGCGCCCGACGCGCGCCCGACCGCTCCAGGCCAGACCCGCCTTGCCGACCCCGACGCCGTATCGCAGGGCGCGGCCGTTCTCGCGCACGAGGTAGAGGAACTTGTTACCCGGATCGACCACGAGCGTGCCCGGTGTGTCGTTGCGCGGGTAGGCGACCTCCTGCCGGAAGTAGCGCGGATCGACGCCCACGACGTCGGTGGCCGGCAGGGAGAAACGTTCGCCGGGCTGCGCACCGTACATGGCCGCAAAGGCGGCGTTAGGGGCCGGCCCGACCGAGCGCGCCTCCGGCTCGACCGCCACGCAGCCGCCCGCGAGAAGGAGCAGAGCGAGCGACGCCGATCCCTTTGGAACGAGGCGCCATTGCAGTCGGCTGGGCAGCGGTTCGACGGGGGCGCACATTCTCGTACCGGCCTCCAGGATTATTCCAGGCGCGGGATGCAGGTCCGCCGCGACTGGGTTGTCGAAGCTGTCGACGCCGGGACGATGCAGGTATTCCGCGCGGAGTGGAAACTCATAGTTCTGATAACATCCATTAGGCTCCTGAATGGATAGCCTGTTGCCGCCCCCCTGCCGCCGTCCTAGCGTTGAGCTGTTCAAGCAGGATCGTGAATGACTCATGCACGAGCGCAACCTCGACACCGATCTCCTCAGAGCGTTCGTCGCCGTGGCCGAGACCGGCAGCTTTACCTCTGCTGGCGACCTCGTCGGACGGACCCAATCCGCCGTCAGTCAAAAGGTCCTGCGTCTGGAGGAAGCGATCGGGCGGCGGGTATTCGCAAGAACGAGCCGGTCGCTCCGGCTGACTCGGGACGGGGAGCTGCTGCTCGTCGTCGCCCGCAGGATGCTCGAGTTGAACGACACATATCTTCGCAGCCTGCGCGACGGACCGGTCGCCGGAACGCTGCGGCTCGGTATTGCCGAGAACCTGGTTGCCACGCAGCTGCCGGCTTTGGTGTCGCGCTTCTGCCGCCTCTATCCGGGCATCCATCTCGACCTGATGACCGGCCTGAGCTTTGATCTGGTCACCGCCTACAAGGATGGACAGCTTGACGGCGTGATCGTGCGCGGACGCAGGGATCCGGGCTCGCAGCCGTCAGGACGGATGATCTGGCGCGAGCCTCTGGTCTGGATGGCCGCCGCCGACCACGTGCTCGACCCGAGCGGCCCAGCTCGACTCGTCATGCTCCGACCACCCTGCAACTTCCGTGAGACGATGATCGAGGCCCTGGAGTCGATCCGCCGGGAGTGGATCACGGTCTGCACCTCGAGCAGCCTGACGGGTCTTCAGGCGGCAGTCGCGGGCGGAATGGGCGTGACCGCGCTCGGCAGGTCATTCGCGCGGGAGGAACTGAGGATCCTTAATACGGACGACGTGTGGCCGCCGCTGCCGACAACCGAGGTCGTGGCGATCGGCGAGGAAGGGCCGACCGCCGACCTGGTTCGGCCACTCGTCTCATACCTTGAGGATCGCATGGCGGAGGCAGGTGCGTTCTCCCGAGCAGCCTGACCAGGGCCGGCGCTCCTCGTCGTCGGCCCATGGCAGGCTTCGCCAGCTGCTGGCCGCTTGCCGTTGAGGTTCAGCCGCAACTTGCTGCACGCCCACCATCCGAGCGGACCTCGCGAGTGAGTACCCCCGCTGCAAACTGTCGAAGAAGGTGTCCGCCCTTGGAGGGATCTTCCTAGCGCGCCGGTGCAACCGCATCGCGGATTTGCGCAACGAGAAACGTCTCTGCCCGCTGCCATGCTTCATCCGTGTCGCCACGGAAGTTGAGGTCGCGGGCGAGAATGTCCCGGCCGGTCCGGGCATCCACCAGCCTTGCCCAGAGTTGTAGGATCAGCGTGCTGCTCTTGTGCACGACACCGACGAAGATCAGCTCGGCTCCTTCCTCTCGCGCGGCGCGCAGCAAGCATTCGGCTTCGCCGGATGGGCAGTTCTTCAGCAAGCGGTCGGCCGACACGACCGTGGCCTGAAACAGGCCGGAGCGGGTCAGATCGATAGCAAGGCTGTCCGCCATACGGGCCAATCGGGCAGCGTGTTGGGCCGACTGGTCAGTCGGCTCGTTCGACGTGTCGAGCAATTTGAGGGGAAGCACGGACAGCGGAATCGGCTGACGTTCGGCTGAGCCGGCCGGAGACGGTCCAAGCGCTGCGAGGAGCAGTCCGATCGCACTGATCCACGGAAGCAGCCGCTTGTTAGGCAGCATGCAAGCTAGGACATCCAGCCGCGCCATAGTGTGTCGGCTGATCATCGGGGGAAAGGAGGATCCCTGGAGCATCAGGCGGCTCGCGCGATCTGCGCCTCGTAGAGCGCTTTGAACTCCGGAATGCCGAAAGTTGCTACCACCGCGTGGTGCTCGTCGAGGATTTCGTAGACGGGGCCAGTAATGTCCCGGTTCGTGAAATAGACGATCACGTCCTGATCACCACCGCCTTCGGTGTGGGGCTCCCCTCCGGCCCGGCCTGCGACATAGCTACCGACTGGCCGGATCTCCTTCAGCTCGCCAGTTGGCCGGTAAATCCTCAGCTCACCTTGTAGGACGAGCGTCCGGTAGGCCGCACCATGCCGGTGCAGCGCGATCCGCTCGTTCGCCGCAAACTTGAACAGCAGGTCGACGATCCGCGCATCCTCGTCGACGCTCAAGATGTGATAGGCGGCGTGGTCGAACCCCTCGATGGTCTGCCACGTAATATTGCTGTCATCGAACGGGAGCGTTGCCATAGCGTCCTCCGGATGCATCTTGGCCGCGTTCTGGCACGGGCGCCTGCGAGCTTGATGATCCCGCAGCGCGACCGTCCGTGCAGCCCAACAAGCTTAGAAGTAAGCGGGACGTGCAGTCCGCACTTGCCATTTGGTGCCAACGAGTCGACCCTCTTCCGGGGGGATGCTTATGCCGTCGCACGGCCTCACCAGAGCACGCACGATGGGGCCGATCGCCGAGGCAGTAACGGCGGCTGGTGGCTCGCTCAGGCGGGTGTTCGGCCGGGCCGAGATGCCGCTGACGCTCCTGGACACCCCCGACCGGCTGATCCTCTTGCGTGACCAGCTTAAGCTCGTCGAGGCAGCGATCCGCGAGATCGGAGATCCAGCCCTTCCTGCCCGCCTCTCCGTGCAAACCGGTATTGCGGGTCTCGGCCCGATCGGCCTCCAAGTACAGTCCGCAGAAACGCTTCAGGCAGCTGTGGCTCGGGTCAGGAGCGTGATGCCGTGCTTGCTCCAGACAGCGACGTCGACCGGCCTGTATCGGCAGGGTGTACAAGCGTTCTACGGCTACGCGGTCACCGAGCGCGTCGAGAGTGGACGTCAGGCGAACGAGATCCTGGCACTCGGCTATCTGCTCGGTACGGTACGTCACTTTCTCGGACCGACTTGGAGACCAGCCTGGGCCGTGGTGACGGGAGCCAGCCTAGAGGCACGTGGGGAGATTGAGGCTCTGCTCGGCTGCGAGATCGCGTTTGGATCACAGGCTGGCCTCGTCTTCTCCACACGCTGTCTGGAGGTCCCGAACCCTAGACGCTACGATCCGGCCACCACGGAAGCAGCTGACAACGAACCGATCGGTGATGATATCGCGGCTTGCGTGGCACACATGATCGAACTCGGCCTGGACGAGACGCGCCCGTCCATCGACGGGATCGCTCGCCGTCTCGGCATGTCGCGTCGAACCTTCCAACGTCGGCTGGAGGAGGCGGGCACGCGCTACGCAGACATCCAGCGTGCCGTGCTGGTGCGCCGCGCTAAGGCGCTGCTGTCAGGAGAGGCGTTGTCCATAGGTCGGATAGCGATCGAACTCGGCTATGCGGACTCAGCCCATTTTACGCGAGCATTCTTAGAATGGACCGGTGTGACGCCGAGCCAATGGCGTCGGAGCTTCAGCGAGCCATCTTGAAGCGTGACTGACCTGAGCGCAGCAGCCTAAGCACCGCTACCCACCCTCTGAAGCCCTTCACGCGATCAAACGGATTGGGTTCTGACCTAGTATCCGTACCTGCCTCGAGGAGCATACCCAATTCGAGGGCGTACAACCTGGCCGTAGTCGATCTCGCGGCGGCGCGCAGCACGATTTGCGAGATAGCGCCCATCTGGGCAGCCGGCGACGGCACCCACGACACCACGGTCAGCCAGATAGTGCCCGGCCACACCGCCGATGATGACGCCCTTGCACAGCCTTTGGCCTCGGTCTGCCCGGACCCGGCAACAACCATTGCTGCGACGGCTAGTATGGTAGCGATCTTCGTGAGGATCCCCGATTATTCACGAAGCTGTGAACCCTTTTCCGTGCGGAGGCGTTCCTCGTCATCTCTCCAGACTTAGGAGTTTCGCCAATGAAAATACTTTCCGCTTCCGTGCTTGCGCTTGCTCTCGTAGCGACTCCGGCGCTAGCTCAGCAGAATAATACCAATCCTACTGCCCCGCAGCAGAATGCGCAGCGAGACGCTGATCGTGACGACGACTTCGACATGGGCTGGCTGGGCCTAATCGGGCTTCTCGGCCTTGCCGGTTTGCTCGGCCGTCGCGGACATGATCACGTCACCAGAACGTCTGTGGCACCCGGATCGACTATTCACCGCTAAAGATCGGGGGAGCTTCGGCTCCCCTTTTCTGCGTGTATGCCTCACTCAATCTGCCAAGAGGCAGCAGGTCATTCAAAGTCTTCGAAGACTTGCCCAGCTTTGAGCTCAACGACTGCGCGTGCCATGGTGTGAAATGCCGTACACAGTGGAGATCACACTGGCCGATCTACCATCGTCCGAGAATGGTCTGCCGATCTACCCGCTTCCTGAGACCTTCGACACGCTTGCAGACGCCAAGGAGGCCGCGGCTGATCATATCGCCAAGTTAGGACGACCTCCCTCGACCGTCATGTTCACCGTGATGGATCGTGATGGCGTCACCGTTGCGACGGGCGACAACGGCGCGACCTGATCATCCTCAGAGCTTCCGGCTGACTCGGCGAATTTATCGTGGAAGCATCAGTGCGATAGCTTGACACGCGGCAACCCAAACCTATCACTCATCGCGCGTCGGCTGCAGAACAATATGGACGGGTCGAGCGCGAGAACGGACGTGAGGTCGCCATAGGCCCTGCCGCTTCTCACGAAGGGAGAGTTGAGCCCCGAGCGGATAGCCCGCTGCGGGGCCTTTTCATGCGCCCTAAGGCATGAGCACCGATCGCAACGAGGGCTGGACACCAACCGGTCGCACCCACCACTGCAGCCTGTGATTCCGTTCGGCACTATGTCCCTGGGATCGCAAGCAAGCTCAACCCTATCTCTTCCTGGGGTAGGCGCGTTCGACCACAGGGCGGCGGTCAGCTGGCAGAAGGTAATATCTGTCCAACACTAGATTGCCTGCGTGATCTTTTATCGCGAGGATGGCCCGTCCCAACGACTTCTGTTCATTGGCGTATGTTCGCGCTTCGCGTTCGCCGCCGACGGCAATGTAATACTCGATATCGTCGGTCTGCTCGTTCAGTATCTCGACCGACCAAGCCATTCATTTTTCCTCGCCGCCAGTCGAGACCATCAAGTGGCAGGTATAGGCTGGCCGAGCAAGTTGGTTGAGATCCGGACAGATCTGCATGGCGCGAAGGTAAGTAGGGCGTAGCACCGCACGGGAGGGCTAGCATGTTCCGTATCTTCGGCCGCAAGCGTCGTGAGGAAGAGCCTGGGCGCCGAGAGGAGAAAGAGAACCGCCTGCGCCGCGCCCGGCTTCTCGATGCCCCTAGCTCGCCCCGGTCGGCAGCGAACGACAGTCACATGAACCCAGCCTCGCCCTCGGGCATGGTGCTGAGCCCGCTCTCCTCGATCACGCCGAGCTACGGCGGGTCGGATCACTCGTACATCAATAGCTGCACCACCTCGTCGTCCTACTCGGACAGTGGATCGTCCTGCTCGTCCAGTAGCGATGGCGGATCATCGGGCGGCGGAGACTGAGGTTGGCGCTATCAGCAGCCTAATGTCTGCCGCTCAGCCCGGTCGACGCGGTGACATCCGCACCTGCAGGTTCGAAAAAGCGCTCGCCTATGAGAGCGCCGTCTGCATCGAAAAGCCCCTGCCAGCCGGAATATTCGGTCGTAACCGTCACACGAGCGCGGCCTTCATCGGAGCCGCTGCCGATCTCGACACGGCTGCCAACCAACCCGCGGCGCTCCTGGCTCTGCAGGTGGGCCGCTGTCATTCCGAGCTTACTGGCGAGGGATGCTGGATCGACAATCCATGCGCCGTCTGGGTCGCATTCAAATCGCAAGGTGTGCCCTCCTTTTCGCTCGACAGCTCTGGCGGGCTGAGACGCACCGTATCGCATCTCGGGGGCGGTAGGGAGAAAACCTACTGCGCCGCGAACGCTGCCGCTCCGCCGGGGGACCCTGGCACCCCCAAACCTATACGGGTGGTCGGGGCCCCAGCTTTCCTAGCGCCAGGGTCCGAAAACCCAGCGGCCGGACCGCGGCCTACCTCGATAGGGGATCGTAGGACATGGCCCGCCTCGCCACTCTCTCACCGCGTCTCGGCACCCTGGACACGCGCACAGCCCGGCCGGCGCCGAAGACGGCAGATCCCGAGCTGCTGACGCCCGAGCACAGAGCATGGCGCCAAGAGGTGCTGAAGCGTGCCGGATGGAAGTGTCAGGCTCCGGGCTGCACAGCCCACGGCAGGCGCGGGGGTGTCAGGCTCTACGCCGACCACATCGTCGAGCGCAGGGACTGCGGAGCGCCTCTCGACCCGACTAACGGGCAGGCCCTCTGCGCCAAGCACCACAGCGAGAAGACGGTGCGCGCTCGGGCTGCGAGGCTGCGAAGCCCATCACTAGGGTCACCGACATAAGCCGCGGCAACGCCCTCAATCGCGTCTTCTCACCGCGCCAAGATCAAGGTCCACTATCAGCAGCTCAATCCAGACTCCGCTTGTAGGTGGGCCTCCACCTTCCGGATCACACCGCAAGGATCGTGACCTTTCGCTTCGGCCAAAAGCATCAAGTCGGTGACGAGATCGATGATGTCACTCTCTCCGATGTCGTCGGATGCCGGCGGATAGCACCAGCGTCGGATGCCGGAGTGCTCGTGTAGGTAGGCGTCGAGGGCCTTTTGAGCGAGCTCGGCGCGCTTAGCTTTGTTCGGCATGGCGCACGTCCTCCTCTGCCCGAACCTGCACCGTCAGGCGACGAGTGCGGGCAATGGACGATCAACCTTCGGCGAGCCCTGACGTTCGCGGGTCAAAGGGAGGGGGCGGCCGAAAGTCGGGCCGGCCAGGGGCTGCTACCGCACAGGGTCCCATTCGCAGATTTTTTCCCAGTGGGTGAGCGCGAGGCCTGCGGAGTGCTGCGGACGTTGTAGCGATGGCGAAGCCGAAAAAACTGATCGACTGGAAGTCGGTCGAGCGCGATTACACGAAAACCTCTCTGTCTGTCAGGGAGTTGGCGCGTTGGTACAACTGCGACGAGAAGGCGATCCGCCTCCGTTCGAAGGCAGAAGGGTGGGTGCGACCGGGCGCCGAAACTCCGCAGGCCGCTCCGCAGGATCCGCAGCCCCTCGCCGACGTCGTGGCACCCATAGTCGAGCGCGTCCGGCCAGAGTCGAAGAGCGAAGACGCCAGTCCCGAAGCCATCATCGCCCGCGGCCAAATTCTCGCGGTGCGCATGCTCGACGAGCTGGAAGCCGACACGGCCTACATCGGCGAGATCGAGCAGGCGATCGGGGATGCGACCCCGGGCAAGGACGGTGCCCGGCGGCGGGACGCGATGATGAAGGCGGTTAGCCTGTCGAGTCGCGCCGGCACCCTCAAGAACCTCGCGCTAGCTGCCAAGACGTTCGCTGAGGCGGCGGCACCGGACAGGAAGAAGAAGCAGCGCCAGGCCGCAGCCGATCAATCCACCTCCGGCGGCGGTAAATTCGCCCAGCGTAGCGGTCCGCGGCTGGTGGCGAGCAATCCGTGAAGCCAGATTGGACCACGGCCTGCCCGGACTGGGAGAAGCGCATTGTCTCGGGACGGTCGCTGATCCCGTTCCGCCCGCTCTTCCCTGCGGCGGCACAGGACGCGCTGGACGTGTTCAAGTCCCTGCGGGTCGTGGACCTGCCGGGCCAGCCGACCTTCGGCGAGGTCAGCGAGCCCTGGGTCTTCGACTTCGTGGCGGCCATCTTCGGCGCCTACGATGCGGAGAGCCATATCCTTGGCGCCGCGCGTGGATCGGTCTCCGCTGAGATCATCGCGGCCATCGCAGGCAAGGAGTCGAGCGGCAACGCGAACGTCGGCTACTCGAAGATCCTGGGCGAGGACGGCCGGCCGTCCTCCGCCTACGGGCTGGGCCAGATCACCCGCGGCACGGCGCAGGAGGCGGTTCGTCTCGGCTACCTGCCGCAGGGGTTCGATCGGACGGACGTCGCCACGATGGCACAGGGTATCGCCGGTGTCCTGCAAATGAAGATCGACCAGAACGGCGGCGATCTCAGCCGGGGCATCATGGCATACCGCGGATCGAACGATCCGTCGGTGAACCGCTCCTATCTTGCCGAGGTGCTGCGCAAGTCCGGCCAGATGGGCGATGTCTCCGAGACGGGCCTCGCCCGCGATCAGGATGCAAACGCTCGCGCGCTGAAGTCGGCCAACGACAACCTACGCCTGAACACCGAGTTGTACGGCGTCAACGGCGCCCGGCTGGAGGCGCAGACCCGGGCGACAGAGCAGTACAACGCCTTGCTCGCCCGCGGCGTGTCGGCGGCGGACGCAGCCTCGATCGCCTTCTCCGGGCTGAGCGACAAGCTCGTCTCCGTCGAGCGCGCGGGGCGCCTCGTGCAGTTTATGCGCGATGACGACTTCACCAGGGCGCAGCTCGGCCGAGATCGGATCGACCAGCAGGCCTATGCGGTGGCGCGCTCGCGGTTTGGCGATACGACATCGCCCGAGGCGCTGGCCGCCATCGGCCGCACCCGAGACACGCTGGAACTAGCCGAGACGAAGAGCCTGTTCAGCGACGGCGTGACCTCCTTCGTCACCGATCTGCGCCGCGGCGGCGACGCGGCCACTGCCCTCTCGAACGCCTTCGGCAACGCGGCTGACCGGCTCATCGCCAAGGTGATGGACAGCGCGATCTCTTCGGCCTTCGGGGCGATCGGCGGCGGCTCGGGCAGTGGCGGGATCGGCGGCTTCTTCTCTAGCCTGTTCGGCGGCAGCGCGAGCGCCGGAGGCTCGCCGACAGGTGGCGTGCGCCTATTCGACGTGGGCGGCTATACCGGCGCCGGCGGGCGCCTGGAGCCCGCTGGCGTCGTCCACCGCGGCGAGGTGGTGTGGTCCCAGGGCGATGTCGCCCGCGTCGGCGGTGTCGCGGTGGCGGAGGCCATCCGGCGCGGCCTGCCGGGTTACAGCGCGGGCGGCCCGGTCGGTGCGCCGGCATGGATGCCGCCGCCCGCGAACGCGGGTGCCGGGGCGACGCCCGCTTTTAACTTCTACGACCAGCGGCCGGCGGGTTCTCCGGAGATCGAGCCGACCGTGAATCGGCGCTCAGACGGTGGCTTCGACGTGATCGTGCGCAGCGTGGAGGGGCGCATGGGCCAGCGTGCGGCCGGTGGTCAGGGGCCGTTCAAGCAGGCGGCGGGCGGCGCAGGATTTCGGAACGGCTGACGCATGGCGATCCCCTCCTGGCCTTCGTCCCTGCCGGATCTGCGCGGCTCGCTCTCCTCGGGCGGCTCGGCCAGCCTGCATCCAACCGCTCAGGCGACGCAGTTCGACGACGGCCCGCCGCGCATGCGCCGCCGGCAGCTGTTCGTCAGCACCCCGATCAGCATGACGATCGTGCTGACCCTTGATCAGTTCGTGATCTTCAAGGCCTTCCACCTCAACGATCTGAATGCAGGTGCGCGCCGCTTCATGGCGCCCGTGTTGCTGCCAGACATGAGGCTGATCGGCCAGCGCGTCTGCTGGATCCAGGGCGAGGTGGCATTCAAGCCCTTCGGCCCCACCCAGTACCAAGTCTCCTTCACCCTCGTCGTTCAGGATTGGTGAGACCATGACGGTCAGCGCAGCCCTTCGCGAGACCTACGCATCCGGCGATGACGAGTGCGTCGTTGTCGAGACGCTGGAGGTGGATCACGCCTCGCTCGACGGAGCGATCCGGCTGGTGCGGAACGTGGACGGGCAGCTTGGCGAGCCGGGCGAGACGATGAGCCTGCCGGTCGAGGCTGGCGGCCCGCGCTTGCCGCACCTACTCTGCGCCTTCGAGCTGATTGCGCCTGGTGCCGACAGCGACGGTCCGACCGAGGGGAAGATCCGCATCGACAACGTGTCGGACCTGCTCCACGACCTGCTGAAAGGCGCGATCGGTTACGACCAAGCCATCCGGGTCACCTTCCGGTTCTACCGCGTGCTGCCCGGCCACCTCGACGCGGTGACCGGCCCTGACGACGACAGCTTCAGCGGCCTGGAGATGACAGCTGTCGAGTTGTCGGCCGACAGTGCTGAGGGCGCCATTTCCTGGCCAGACGGCCGGCAGCAGAACGTGCCCTCTGGCCCGAACGCCTTCTTCGACCGCACGAACTACCCGGCCCTGTTCACGTGAGCGCGCAAGGGCGTTGATAAGCGACAACGGCCCGATGCGCGTTCCCGCATCGAGCCGCCAAATGCAGAAGCGTCTACTATTCCGCGCCCTTCTTTGCGTTGTTCTCTTTGCTTTTCTGCATATGGGCCCGTCTATTCTCTTCGAACTCATCTGCAGCAGCTTGGGATTTTTCGCTGCTGGCTGCCGCCTTCGATTTGTCAGGCTTTGCACTTTCAGCGTGGGAAATCGTCGGAATGGTCAACGCGCTGACGGAAACCGTAGCGGCAAGCAACAGCTTCATGATCTGCATCATCGTTCGCTCCCTACATTATTGGGAAAACTATAATGCAGGGTTCAGAGGCGCAAGCAACGCATATGCGCTCATTTCTCAATTCTTAAATTGAACTCAGATTTTCCGAATGGTCCCGGCTGACGGCAACGAAAGCCACTTCTGCGTCATGCATTTGCAGGAACCTATGGCTGTGACGCTCTCTGACATCGAGGTCATCAGCTGCAGCGCGCATCGACGGGCTGCCTCAAGCGAAATCCAGCGATCGATAAATGGTCGCACCGCATTCCTTCGCCGCTGGCGCGGGACGCCCTACGACAAGGCCGAGCGCAATTGCTGGTGGCTTGCCTCCCTGGCGCAAGCCGAACTCTTCGGCCGGATGCTGCCGGCGGCCGTCCCGGCCCTGGTGGCGGACATTCGCGCCCGCGCCGAGACCATGGCGAACCACCCGGCCCGCGCGGAATGGCGCGAGATGCCGGCGCCCGTGGACGGCGCTCTGGTGCTGATGGGCAAGGTCGCGGGCGCCGAGACCCATTGCGGTGTCTACCTCGCCCAGGATGGCGGGCTGATCCTGCACACCGATGAGCGCCACGGCGTCGTGCTCGACCCGCCGCTCGAACTCGCCGCGGCCAAACGCTGGCGGCTGACCTACCTGATCCCGAAGGTGCAATGACCCTCGTCGTTACCGCGAACATCGCCGGGCAGACCCGCGGCGAGCCCGTGCGGCTGCCCGATCGGCGCCGTCGCCGGCTCTCCACGATCGTCGCCCGGCACCAGCCGCCGCCCGGCCGGAAGTTCATCGTCTCGGTTCACCGCCGCGGCGAGACCTTCCTGCGGCCGACGGATGCGGCTGTGCGCCTGCGCGCGAGCTGGCGCCGTACCTTGGTCGGCCCCGACGACACCGTGCTGATCACGGTGGTGCCGCTCGGCGGCAAGGGAATGTCGATCGGGCTCACCATCGCCTCGCTCGCCCTGATCGTGCTCGCCCCCTACGCGGCCCCGGCACTCGCGGGTGGTGCATGGCGACGATGATGGTGCTGATTGCCTTCACCCTCGCCATGCCGGGTGACACCATGGAGCGCAACGCGCTGAAGCCGATCGCAGAGATGGGGTTCAGCGAGGCCAACATGGCGCTGATCTTCGGCTGTGCCGGAAGCGTCCGCATCATGGCGCTGTTCCTCAACGGCTACATCAACAACGTCCGCGTCGGGCCGAAGGGCGCTTATGCCCGAGCGATCGGCGCCGGGATCGGCTGCCTCATCATGGGCCAGTTCGCGATGGCCCTGATCTATGATGCCTTCACGGTGGCGCATGCGCCGAGTTTCGTCATTCCGGTGTTCGGGACGCTCGCCGGCTTCGAGGCGATTTCCGTCTACATCGCCGTGCTGGACGGCGTGTCGCGCCGGAGCCGGATCGGCAAGGCTCTGGCGGCACTTGAGGAGGTTGCGGGCTGATGGACTGGCTCACCTTCCTCAAGGACGTGATCGCGACGCAGCAGTTTCTCCAGATCTTCGTCGGCGGCTGCACCATGATGCTGATTGGCTGGATGGTGACGCGGGCGCGCGGGGACCGCGAGCACCTGCCACCGCCAGCGCCGGCCAGCCTCGCCGATGTGCCGCCGCCCTTCCTACAGGGACCGCGTGAGGCGATCGACCTGATGCGGGAATTGCGCGATCTTGCCCGACGCCAGACCGAGGACACCGGCCGGATCGCGGAGTGCGTCCGCGTCATCCGCGAGGAGGCGAAGCGGCAGACCGAGCTCCTCGGCCTGATTGAGCGCGAGCAGGCGATCGAGAACCGGGCGCATCATGATCGAGACCGGTCGTGACGCCCTGCTTCGTCGCGGTCACCCCGGCGGCTTTGCCGGTGATTCAGACCGACGCTTGGTACCCGCTCGCAGGGAGCCGCTTCCGACCCTGAGAAGCCATTCGATGCGTCATCAACGAAGGGCCGCTGACGGGGGCAAAGCGGACGCCGAGGGTGCGCACGCTACCGGTGGCGATCGATGGGCTTGGCTGTTCCAATGAGCTCTGAGGCTTCGAGGGACGCACAGCAGCATCGCGCCCGATCCGGGCTGCGGTGAGCTGCCTGACCAAGGTCGAGAAGGTGCTGCTGATCAGTCCGAGCAAGGCGGCAGCCCGCCAGTTGAGGCCGGCAACGGAGGACCAGCAGCGCTTCATCGCTCAAGTTCCTCAAGTCTGGCTCTGATCCCGACCTTGAACCTCGAGTTACGTGGGCACGCTCTTGGCTTCGTTAGCTTCCCGAACGCGAAGCTGGCGGTCGCGCTCGGCCTTAAGTTCCCGCTCGGCCGTCAGCCAGAACTCTATCTCGAAGCCGTCGGGACGGTGGTTGCGCTCCCAGAGATCGTAAGCGCGCTCCCGGATCTGCTCGAGCGTGACCTCAGATGGCGGTTCCATGGATTGTGTTCCTTCCTGAGGCGGGCAAAGGGCTCGATCAAGCCGAGACCGCCAACCGCCTGCCGCGCGCCAGCCTCACCGGTTCAACCCGCGTGACGACCCGTTTTGTGCTGCGGCAGACCTTGCAACGGCCAACCTTGCGCGCGAATTGCCCTGGGCCCTCCAGGGCTTCGGCTGTCTGATGCACGAGCTCCAAGGGCTCACGCACAGCTGAAGCCAAGCAGGGATCGCAGTAGGCGGATGGCGCAACGGCCCGCAGATAGGTCGATACCAACTCTGGCAGCGGCACCTCTCGGGTTGCTGGTGTCAGTCCATCACCCGCGAGCTGGTGCGTGAAGCGGGCCATGGTTCTCTCCGGAGACGATGTGACGCCGCATCGGCGCGACGGGCGCTCAGTCCTCTTCGTGCCCAGGAACCGTGTCGCTGAAGGGCACCGTCAGCACGTGCCGACTTGCCTCTTCGGTGATCTCGAACGTGCAGACCATCCAGTCACGGATCATCTCAAGCCGATCTCGTGCGATCATGGCCCGTGCCTCGGAGAGGGCGTACTCGCGTGCCGCGTTGGCGTCAGCCAGCTCTTCACTCTCGGGGTCCCGCGCCAGACCAGCGGGTCCCGGGCGATGCCGGACGTTGAAGAAGTAGCGCGGCATCAGGCGCCCTCGATCAGGCGAGCGTACTCGGTCTCGGGCAAACCGTAGCCGTCATCTGCCAAGTTCTCCAACGCCTCACGGTTCAGGATCGTGACGCGTCCGCGCTGCGCCTTGATGAACCGGTGACCCTCCAGCGCCTGCACTGCCAGGGTCGCGCTCGTCCGCTGCGTACCCAGCATCATCGACAGGAACTCGTGGGTGAGGCGTAGCTCGTCGCCGTCGAGCCGGTCGTGACACATCAGCAGCCAGCGCGCGAGGCGCACCTCGATCTGGTAGCTCGCGTTCACGAAGGCGGTCTGGGCGGTCTGCACGTACTGCACCTGGGTGAAGCGCAGCAGGAGCTTGTGCAGGCTGGCGCTCTGACCGACCGCTCCACAGAACGCTTGGGAACTGATGGCCAGCATCTCGCCCGGGCCCTGAACGAAGTGGTCGTGCGGGGTGCGGTCGGAGCCCAGCAGCAGCGGTATGCCGCCGACCAGCCCTTCGCGTCCGATGATGCAGACCTCGACCTTGCCACCTGAGCCTTGCGTCGTGATCGAGGAGAAGCCGACCTCGGGGAAGTACAACTGTTTGACCGGCTCGTTGGGCTTGATCAGCGGCTGGCGCAGCTCGGTCGCGACCAGCTCCAAGTGCGGCTGGAGCAGAGCGAAATCGCTCGGCGTGAGAGCCTTCAGCAGGCGATTGCGAACAGTCGATTGTTGAGGCTGAGACACGGCTCTGCTCCCGTTCGGGGCAAGAGCACACGCTGTCTCCTAAGCGCCTGCGCCCGGACAAACCGGCAGGCGATGGTAATTATTAGGGCATCACAGCCAAATATTTCAACGAGGCAATCAAATAAAGTTCGGTATCAGACATTCGAAACTGTCGGGCACCGCACAGGAGGATAAGGCCCTCTCCTCGTCGGTCAGATCAGCGTCTATAACTTTCCTCGATGAGCCTAGATGCAACTCAAGGTCGAGCGGCTCAGTCTGCCGGAGTTTGCATGACGAGCCTCGACGAACAGCCCTCGGTTCTCCTGACAGAAGAGTTTCCGCTGGTGGGCATGGACCTCAGCGATAGCCTGGAGCAGGCAGGCTACCGTGTGCTCGGGCCGGCCACCACGGCGGCCGAGGCGCTGAGCCTGCTGGAGCAGGAGACGCCTACCCTTGCCGTCATCGGCATCGCTTTCAGGGATACGCTCTGCACTGCGCTGGTGCACGCGCTGCGGCAGCGCGGCGTGGCCTTCCTCGTGCATTCCGGCTATCGTCAGGACGACCTGCTCGCTGATGCCTTCCGCGACGTCCCATGGATCATTAAGCCGGCTGCGCCTGAGGACGTGGTGTCGGTCCTCGACGAGCTGTCACTGGCGGCTGCACCCGCCAGCCAGGAAGCGGCGGTGGACATGCCCGCACGACTGGTCGAGCAGAACGCAGTCCGAGCCAATCCGCTGATTCGGAAGCTGGAGAGTTTCGCCCCTCTCTCGGACGAGGACCGGACCCTGCTGGAGCAGATCTGCGAAAGCCCGCGGCTCGTTCCGCCGCACACCGACCTCGGGCGGGAAGGCGACAAGCCGGACGGCGTGTTCCTCGTGCTGTCGGGCTTTGCCTGCCGGCACAAGCTGCGTGCCAACGGCTCGCGCCAGATCAACGCCTACCTGCTGCCGGGCGACCTGTGTGACCTCGACGTGGCGCTGCTGGAGGAGATGGACCACACCATCACTACACTCTCGGCCTGCAAGGTCGTGCGCCTCGCGCCTGAACTGGTCGCCGATCTGCTGACACACTATCCCCGGATCGCCCGTGCCTTGCGCAAGAGCCAGCTCGTGGATGAGGCAACCTTGCGCGAGTGGCTGATGAACGTGGGTCGACGCTCGGCCATCGAGCGGCTGGCGCACCTGTTCTGCGAAGTCCTGCTGCGGCTGCGGGCGGTCGGGCTGGCGACCGAGGCCAACTGCGAGCTACCGCTGACGCAGGTGGATCTGGCGGACACCACCGGCATCACGTCCGTTCACGTCAACCGCTCGCTCAGGGAACTGCGGCGTCGAGGGCTGATTGAACTTGAAGGCGGCCGACTAAAGATCCTCGACTACGCCGGCCTGCAGGCTCTCGCCGAGTTCAGGGCCAACTACCTGCATCTGGGAGACCGAGCGGCTGCATGAACCTACGCCTCCAGCCTGTTCAGGTCGCCACGGGTAGCGATGACGGGGAGAGCCGGCTCGTGTTTCACGAGAGCTTCCTTGTGGCGGTGCTGGTGCGTCTCTCGGATGAGCACGGGCCAGAGGCGGGCAAGTGGTTCTTGGAGGCAGGGTTCGGACGTGTGGACGATCCGAACGCGCCGATCTTCGCCGACCTCGACGAGGCGCAGGGCTGGATCCTGGGCCAGCTCACGTAGCCTGGACGAGCTGTGCTTTACGTTATGTGGTGTGCCGTCGCTGGCGAGCTGGTAACAAGAAAGTCTAGACGAAACAATAGCAGGCCGTTCTTGTCAACGACCTCCATTCGCCACTCATTGCCCAAATTATCCTTCTGCGCTCCGTCTTCGAGCAAAGCACCGGCGTAGCGGATTGCTTCTCTTCGAGCGTAGGTCAGATCGGGAAGCTCGACACCTCTTCTGTCGAGAAGCTCCACACCGTCGTAGACGTTGTAGTGATACCGGGGCATGAGCTCATCCACCAATCAAAAGGCGGGAGCGCACGTCTCTCTCAGCCGCAGGCGCCAGATGCTTCCAGCCAACGATGACTGACCCTACTGGAATGAACGGTATCGTACAACCGCCACAAGTGTCGCGTGGTCTGCAGGAAATTTAGCTCCCCTTCAGATGCAGGGCTGCCAACGCATCCCAAAATGCTTGATCGAACTAGGTCGGCTTCTGAGTGCGATGCAGTCTCATGCGGGCAACCGACTGAATGCCCGCCTCCCACCCTCTGCGGACACGAGATGGCTCTCTGTGTCTGAGCTACCCGTTGCAACTTGAACAGGCTGCAAGCGAAGGGTCATGCAGCCGCGCGGCGCTCCAGGTTCAGGTACGTTGGATCGAACTGAGCAATTCGCACAAGTTCTTCC
>NZ_JACHWM010000029.1 GCF_014191355.1 Methylobacterium sp. R2-1 | reverse complement strand
GATCCGCCTGTTCCCCCGTCGGAGAGGCTAGGGATCGCGGAAGGCATCGAGACGGCGCTCGCGGCTGCTCGCCTGTTCAACATGCCGGTCTGGGCGGCAACGAACTCGACGATGCTCGCCAAGTGGCAGCCGCCGGACTGCGCGCGTGAGATCGTGGTGTTCGGCGATGCCGATCCTGCCTTCGGCGGGCAAGCGGCGGCCTACGCCCTAGCACATCGCCTCGCAGTCAGAGACCGGAGAGTTCGCGTCCAGCTGCCGCCTCGGATTGGCAGCGATTGGGCCGACGTGCTGAGCGCCGAACGCGACACGAAGAGAGTCCGCCGGATCGGGATGGTGGCCTGAGGTCAGAACGGAGAACAGCATGAACCGAGCGGGCAAGAAGCAGCGTGAGCGAGCGCGTAAGCAGCGCAGGGCTGAGCGGCGGGCCACGGGTGTGCGGACAGCCACAACGAGCGCCACGACGCCCGTGCGCGGAGCTACGGCGGCACACATTGATCCAGCCTTGTCCTGGCATATCGCCCGCACCTTGCCCCGCATGGGCGAGCGGGCGCTCAAGGCGCTGGAGGAGGTTCAGGTCGACTGGTATCTGCCACGCACCTCCGAGGTGGTCGTGCGCCGCGGCCGCCGCGCGGTCCGCTCCACGCTCCTGCTGATGCGCACGGTGTTCATCGGAGTTCGGGATGCAATCCACCTTGACCAAGCGCGCTCACAGGCCGGCGTGGCGGAGATCGTCTCGCATCCGGAGCCAGAGGGCGGTCCCGAGGGGAACATCGCGTCTCTGATCATGCGCCCTGCTCGGCTCGATCCCGCCGAACTCCAGCGGCTCGTCGACAAGCTCGCCGAGGCTGAGATAGTCCGTCCGACGGGCGTCAGCGTCGGGCAGAGCGTGCTGGTGCGCGAGGGGCCATTCGCGGGCTTCCCGGCTGTCGTAGATGCGATGCTGCCGAACGACCGCATTCGCGTGGCCATGAGCATCTTCGGGCGGGCCTCTAAACTCACGCTCGAAATCGCACGGGTCTCAGCGATCTGACCACTCGAAACGAGCTGCTCGACCTAGCTTCTTTGGTTAGTTGCGACGTGACGCTTAGCCGGGCGTCTTTATATCTTGGAAATAATGATCGATTGAAATCCATCTTGATCTAATCCCGAAGCGCGCCTGCGAAAACTTGGGGCTAGGCGGTAAACATTCTGTGTCCGAAGCCTTGCAGTGAAGGCGCAAGCCATGCCGACGATCAACGGAACCAATCAGGCAGATACCCTCCTTGGCACGCCTGATGACGACATCATCTACGGGCGAGGCGGCAACGACGGTCTTACTGGCGACGCTGGGAACGATACCTTGTACGGTGGATCCGGCGATGATCTCCTCGATGGTGGCGATGGCACCGACGTCCTTTGGGGAGGCAGTGGGCGAGACACGTTGACCGGTGGCAGCGGCGACTTTCTGTACGGAGAGAGTGGTAACGACCAGTTCGTTCTGCTGACACCGGGGCCGCGCGGCCCGCTGGAAAAGATCGAGGCGTTCGGTGGATCAGGCGACGACAGCTTCACGGGTTCAGGGTACTACAGCTTCCGCCTGAACTTGCACGGCGACGCCGGTCGCGACAGCTTCACCTTCGACTTCCTTCAGGCGAGCTATCTAGAGGGTGGAGACGGTCAGGATAGGTTCGACATTAACACGATGTCGAGCGGCACACTGTCGGGCGACGATGGCAACGATAGCATCAGAATCGGCAATGCGCTGGGCACGATCCACGGTGGTAACGGCAACGATGCGATCTCGATCGGTTCTGCCAAATCTACCACCTACGTCTACGGCGATGCCGGCAACGACACTATTTCGGTCGACGTCGGGCGCGCAGTCGTCGACGGCGGCGAGGGCAACGATCACCTCACGGGGGGCTATGATCGCTACGTTTCGAGCCAGTTCTACGGCGGCGCAGGCAACGATGTCATTGCAAGCCGGGGACACAACATCCTCGATGGCGGCGATGGACACGACACGCTGGAGAGTGGCGCCTATCAGAATGTGATGACCGGGGGCGCGGGAGCGGATCGCTTCGTCTACGGCGACCTCGTGCAACTAGATATGATGAGCGCCGACACCATCACCGACTTCTCGGTCGCATCCAAGGACAAGCTGGATTTGTCGGGATTGCTCGCGAAAGCGGGCGCGTCTGTCGACCCGTTCGGTGACGGATGGCTATCGCTTGCCGTGGTCAACGGATCGACGGAAATTCTCTTTGACAAGGATGGTGGTGCAGATAATTTCCAGACGCTTGTCGTTCTGCAGGGTGTCGACTTAACTCATCAACAGGTCGCCGCATTGATCGTGTGAGTTCAGCTCTTGCTGGCGTGCAGCCTCTGATGTATGGAACAGCGATAACTTCTAAGTTGCCGCTGTACTCTCCCCTCTAGGGATCGACGTTAAGCCGCAACGGGGACGGTTGCACCGCTTCTCCACTTTGGAGGCTGGTCCTCCAGAGCGTGCCCTTAGAGGGAACGACTTTGCCTCACCTTACTGGGCACAACTGATCTGAGGTTTTCTTAAGAAAACGTGGCAGCGTTGCGGCGCGCTGCATAGCACGATGAACTGGCGCCCGACCTACCGGTGGCGACGGGTCAGGTTCGGCGGTGTGATCGCCCTACAGGGCGCGGTGCCGGGCAGGCAGATTGAGGCGCATCTCGACAGGGAAGCCAGAGGAGACCGCTTCTTCAGCGACATCCCTGTGGTGGACACGTGGAAGCGGTCCCGCGCATAACCTAGCCGCCTGGTCAGCATAGGGGCGCAAGTCTCTAATTCACTCCGGCCTTTGGCATACGGCTTCAACGTTGACCCCATCGGGATCAATCACGAATGCTGCGTAATAAGCAGGATGGTAATGAGCCCGGATGCCGGGCGGCCCATTGTCGCGACCGCCATGTGCTATTGCCGCGACATAGAAAGCGTCGACCGCTGCGCGGCTTTTAGCTTCGAAAGCAATGTGGATGCCTGTTCCGCCCGACGCTTCCGGAATGGCCCGCCGTCTGTCTCTGGACAGCCAGAAGAACGGCTTTCGGCCTGTTCCATAACCAATGCCGTGATAGCCTCCAGACTGTTCAGGCTTGACCTCCATCACCTTCGAAATGCCCAGCGGCTCAAGAGCAGCGTCATAGAACCGCCGCGCGCTTTCGATGTCTCTCGGGCTGACGCCCATATGGTCGATCATGACCACTCCCCCTCTCGGCTCGGATCTCCCAGGCTTGTAGCGGACTTGGCCGAAGAGGCACATAGCGTCACATCCAGCTATTGAGGCGGCCCGGATACGTTGCTCTTTGTTTTCAGCAACGGATTCGGGCACTCGCCAAAGACCCTAGAGCCGTTGCCGATCAGATTGGATCGTCCGCATCGTAGTTTGGGGCAGTGACGAGCACGATGCTGCTCACCTGGAAGCAGCCCTCCACTTATGTGGCGCGATCCATTGCTACGTCTCGGTGCCGTTTTTCGGGCGCCTCTGCTTGGGTGCGTCCTCCCATGCTGCTCGATCGATCGCCCAGTCCACCTCTCTGAAGCCGCGAGCGCGCATCCATTCAGGGCCTTCGCGCTCCGCAATGATCCTCGCGCCGAACCATCGAGCCAGTTTCGCCACACGCCTGTTGCCGCTCGCGGTGTCTCCGATGATCGTAGTTAGCCGCAGTTGGTTGAAGCCGTATTCGACCAGTGCGGCGGCCACATCGAGAGCCAGCGCGAAGCGGCCCCATTTTTCGGGTGCGAGTTCGATCCCGAGAACTGCAGCATCGTCTGACGACTTACGAAGCCCAGCGCAGCCGCACAATTCTCCGTTTCGTCCATCGAAGATACCAATCTGGAAATTGCGACGCGGCTCGGTTTCTCGCCATTCCGCAAATAAATCGAATAGTTCGCTAGCCCGCCGAACGTCGGAAGCCTCAAAGTCGTAGAGCGCGAGATAGCGAGGGTCCATCTGATAAGCGAGGAACGCCGCCCGGTCCGCCTCGGCTAAGTCGCGCAAAAGAAAGCGGGGATGCTCAATCAACATTGGTTCCATGTAGGTTCTTTCCTGTGAATGCGCCGGTCACCCTGGCGTGAAAGCATTCAGATGCGCGCCCCGAATTTAGGCGAAAAGTAATTTCGCGGCCGCCGTCGCCCCGTCGGCGCGCATCATACCGGCGACGGCTGTTGCCCGTTCTCGGGTCTTCGGAGCGAGCGCTGTCCTGAGGCCGACCGACAGGGACTCGAAGGTTGGGACAGGTCCGTGATGTGCGACACCGATTCCCAAGTTCGCCATACGCTCGGCCCAATAGGGCTGGTCGACCACCTGGGGCACCGCCAGCTGAGGCGTGCCGGCGCGTGCAGCTGCTGTTGTCGTGCCGGCGCCACCATGGTGCACGACAGCAGAAACCCGAGGAAACAGCGCCTGCTGATTGACCTCGCCCACGGCGAGGCAGTCCTGCCCGTCGTCGCTAGGTGCGAGATCAGCCCAACCACGGGCGAGGATTACGCGACGGCCATGCGCCCGAACCGCCTCAATGGCGACGCGGGCGGCGTCTTCCGACGCGCTCATGGCCATGCTGCCGAAACCGACATAGACCGGGGGATCGCCGGCATTGAGGAACGCCTCCAAGGCGGCCGGGAGAGGCCGGTCATCCGGCCAGATCCATGCGCCGGTGTGCACGGTGTCGACGAGGTTGGTCGGCAGCCATGGGCTAAGAACCGGGTCCGATGCCAGCCACGGACCGCGCGTGAAGACATGATCGCGAACATTGTCGAGCAACGGTAGGCCGACCGAAGCGCGATGACTGTTACTCGAACGCTCCGAGGTCGTCTGCATCGGCATCGACGGCGGCGGCCTCGACGACCTGTTCGAGCTCACCGTGCTCGGTCGAGACAGGCTGACCCGAGACTAGCTCGCCTGGTCCCACGCTTGGTGTCACATCGGCGTGCTGACGCGGCGCAAGAGTATCGCGGTCAAGCTGCGAGAGTTCGAGGGCGCCGACGAGCTGACGATCATCGATGACGAACTGAAGGACATCGAGGCCATCGTCGGCATCGTCGAGCGGGTGAAGGATGCTGGTCTGCTCGCCCGTGTCGGTGTCGATCCGGCAGGTCTGGGCGAGTTGATCGAAGCCTTCGCCGAGATCGAGGTGACGCAGGAAGCCAAGCTCCTGATCGGCGTCTCTCAAGGCTACGGCCTCATGCACGCGATCAAGGCGGCCGAGCGCAAGCTCGCAAACGGAACGCTCCGGCACTCCGGATCCGGATTGGCCACGTGGTGCGTATCGAACCTGAAGATCGAGCCCACCGCGACCGCGATCCGGGCGACGAAGCAGAATGCCGGCGACGCCAAGATCGACGTGGCGATGAGCCTGTTCAACGCTGCAGCGCTGATGGTGACGAACCCCGAACCTCCGGCCAACGCCAACCTCGCCGGTTTCCTGGCTGACCCGCTCTTCGGCTGACCGAACCACAGGACTGCGCATGGGCCTTTTCCGCAAGGCGGCGCTGACGGTCGCCCGCGGCTTGGGTCTGACCGATCGAGTGCTCGTTTCATGGCTGGCCGGCGAGCCGAGCCACGCTGGCGAGAACGTCACGGTCGAGACGGCCCTGACGCTCGATGCCGTCTGGGCCTGCGCTCGCCTCGTGTCGCAGACCATCGCGACGCTGCCGCTGCCGCTCTATGAGCGCGACGGACAGGGTCGCAGCCGCGTCGCGCCCGAGCACCCGCTGTACCGGGTGCTGCACGACCGGCCGAACGCCGAGATGACGGCGGTCGAGTTCTGGCAGGCGCTCTTCGCCTGCAAGCTGCTCTGGGGCAACGGCTTTGCTGAGATCGTGCGGGGCGCCAACGACCGCGTCGTGGCGCTGATTCCGATGCGGCCGGATCGCGTTCAGATCACGCGCGAGGTCGACGGCACGCTGACCTACCGGCACACCTACCAGGGGCTGACACAAGTCCTGTCCGAAGATCAGGTGCTGCACCTGAAGGGCTTCTCGCTCGATGGACAGGTGGGGATGTCGGCCATCGCTGCGGGTCGGCATAGTCTCGGCACGGCGATGGGCGCCGAGCGCGCGGCCGGTAGCATCTTCAAGAACGGGATGCGGCCGTCCGGCGTGCTGACCGCGCCGGCCTACCTCACGCCGGAGCAGCGCAAGGACGCTCGCGCCTACGTCGAGAAGTTCGAGGGTGCGCGCAACACCGGCAAAGTCCCCCTGCTGGAGGGCGGCTGGGACTTCAAGAGCCTGTCGCTGCCGCCCGAGGATGCGCAGCTCCTCGAAACCCGCGGCTTCAACGTCGAGGTCGTCTGTCGCTGGTTCGGGGTTCTAGCTGCAAATCAGGCCAATACTTAGCTAAGTCACTGAACTTGAATGGATTTTCCGCCCTCGGGCGACCATTTCTTTGGTGAGGTCTCAAGACGGCCACGGGCAGCTAAGTAGCTGAAAAGATTGGAACGGGCGCCATTAGGCGGCGAGCGGCGGCGGGCGCACGCGACATGAAACGCGACATGGATGCGACGAGAGGTGAGCATGGGCGACGAGCAAAATTCCGACCTGTTGCAAGGGTATGAGGCCATCGGCCGACACCTTCACATGAGCCCCGATGCGACGAAGCACCGGGTGAAGTCAGAGGGCATCCCGGTCTTTCGCATGGGGCGCATCGTCTGCGCCCGGCGCTCGACACTGAACGCGTGGCTGGTCGAGCGCGAGGCAGCCGCCCACACCTCAAAGGGGAGAGTTTAGAGCGGCTGCCCGATGCGGCTGCGGCAGTACTCGGCACGATCCTTATACTGCGCTTCCTCGGCTCTCAGGGCGTCGCGCTCGCGCTCGTCCCGCACTTGCTCCTGCTCACGAAAAAGCTTCATCGCTTCCTCGTCCCAATACCTGGCCTCCGCCTCCCATAAGTCGTTCGCGCGCTGCTGAACGCATTGGATGCGCGGGTCGCTCCAAGGCTTGGTCATGGCCACCTCGTTTGCCGCAGCTTCATTCTTTCGGCTTGAACTCGAAGAGTGGGGTTGCTCCCAACCGCAACCTCTCTTGCTCGTTCAGCCAGATGGCCCACTTGTCGATACAAGTCATGTCTTCAGAAATGGGATTGGTGTCGCTGAACCTAAACTCCACAAGATTGATGCGTGCTGGGCGAGAGTGTGGGCGCGGACTATCACCATTTGCTCGCAGCACAACTTGGCCATCTGAGACTGCAATGGTTCCGGCGTTATCGTACCTATCTGTGTTGCCGGGATAGGCATACAGCCCCAAGTCAAGATCCAGCACCCAATCCCTCCCGAAAGTTCTAATCCTTTGCTCCGGCCGAATTTGTGTCCAAAGAGGATGAAAACCGTCAAGTCCTGAGCGCAATAGCACTGCGGCAACGAGCTGATCGCCTTCTTGTCTCTCAAGGGCAATACCTAGCGACGGACCCGCTATATCTGCGGTGAACAATTCGCCTGGAGCGGCCTGCGCGATATTCTTTATCTCAAAGCGGTTTGTGATTGGCATCTGAAATCCCCAACAAACGAGGGGGGAAGCCTAGCACAGCCGGCCATTGCATCAACGCGGCAGAAGCTGCCGACTTGAGCGCCCCCGCATCGCAAGCCGGCGCCAACATGCCAGCGGCGCGCCTTAACGAGGAATTGGTTATGCCCGAGACACCCCAGCCCCGAGCCGGGGCGCTGGTGCCGCTCACCTATGGTGGCAAGCCCATCCACGACCGCGGCGAGACCGTGAGCCTCACCGACATGTGGCGGGCGGCCGGCTCACCGAAGGACAAGCGCCCGAATGACTGGCTGGCGCTCGGCGGCACGATCGAGTTCGTCGCCGCGGTGGAGGCTTCGTTTAATGCCGGTCAGGACGGCATTATCAGGGGCGAGCGAGGTCGGGGCGGAGGCACCTGGAGCCACTGGCAGATCGGCCTCGCCTACGCGAAGTATCTGAGCCACGACTTCCACATGTGGGCGAACACGGCCGTCCGGGACCGGATGCGAGAGGCGCACGAGACGCCCCGGATCGCGGGCAACCCCGGCGACCCGGCGACCGTCCTTCAGGTGATCCAGCACCTTCAGGCTCAGATCGCAGCGCAGGGCCAACGCGTCGCGGCGCTCGACCGGCTGGAAGGCGCAGAGGGCTCCCGCTGCATCACCGACACGGCGAAGCTGCTGAAGATGTCCCGTGATGCCCTGACGCGCTGGATGGTCGAGCACCGCTGGATCTACCGGCGGCCCGGAACCGACGCGTGGGTGGCCTACCGGGACAAGGAGCAGGCCCTGCTCTTGGAGCATGTCCCCTACCACTACGCCGGCCGGGACGGCACGCCCCGGGTGAAGATGCAAGTGCTCGTCACGCCGAAGGGCCTCGCGAAGCTCGCCGCCCTCCACGGACGCCAGCTCGACGCCTGACCGACGATCGCAAAGGAGCGACCCATGCCGAACGACGACGGAACCCTCACGGCCGAGGAAAGCCGGGCTCTCGACGCCCTCGTGATCGAGGTCCGCGCTTGGATCGAGGAGGCGGCAAAGCGGACGAGCCCCGAGGCGGCGGCATCGGCCGCGCTCCTAGCCGGCTTCCATGCCTATGAGGATGCGCAAGGGACCATCGCCCTCGCCGACATGATCGAGGGCTTGAACGAGGCCGCGCAGCAGAAGCTTGCGGACGGCCCGCCCATCGACCTGAAGCACTGAGGTTCGCCATGACCCTGAAGACGCTCGGCCCCCGCCTCGCCACGCTCGACAGCCGCACGGCCCAGCCACCGGCCCGCACCTGGGAGGACCGGAAGGCCAGCGAGCCCCGGCAGGGCTTCTACCAATCACCCGAGTGGCGAGCGCTGCGGGAGCGGGTGACGAAGCAGAGGGACAAGCGGTGCGAGGACTGCGGCCGCACTGGGACGCGGATCTACTGCGACCACATCGTGGAGCTTCAGGACGGTGGCGCGGGCCTGGACGAGGCGAACATCCGCCTGCGGTGTGGGTCGTGCCACACCCAGAAGACGGTAGATGCGAGGGCGCGTCGGCTCGGGCTGCGATGACAACACTTATAGATATATGAGACCTCAATATGCCAGCACTGTAGGCTTGAGATGCCATCACTCAGGTCTCGCAACAAAACTTACGCGTTTACTTTGGAGCCCGTGGTTCGCTTCAGGCCGAAAAAAGAAAGAAACGCCACGGCCGCCGATCCCGCAGCAGTGAGGAATGGCCAGAATTCCATTGCCTCGGTGGCCCAAATTTTACATGTTTCCAATACAGTGATCTCGATTGGAATTCGCTTCTTGAAGCTTTTAATGTACACAGGTTCCAGGCTGCCTCCGAGATCGACATCGGAGGTGAGTTGTATGGTGAGCAGGACAAGTCCACTCTGTAGGCCTTCCACATCCCAAACCCATTCCACGTTCTTCAATCTAGCAAACTGACGGCTAGCAGCTTCGCCGCCGCGCAGGCTGATTTTGACCTTGTCTGCCGCGCCGTATAGCTTCGCCTGAACGTACCGGCCCACTTCGACCCTAGCTTTTTCCTTCGAGCCGGGTACAGCACTCAGTGCAACTTCAGATGTTCCCTCTCCCTCAACTTCCAGCACGAACACGACTTGCTCAGAGCGCTTATAAAATAGCTTTTCAGGCCACTTGTACTGGACACTTAGAGGATCTAATTTTCCTAGGATTGCACTGCGTTCAGCTGCCGCATTTCCTTTAGTTGCGGACTGGGGGCTGGGCTCCGGAAGCCATCTGCTCCACGTTTGAGGCTGGCGCGACAAAGTGACCGTAGTCAGCCCGTACGCAAAGAGGGCCAGCGCAGCGATCATAAAAGCCCAGCCTAAGCGAAGCCTTCTCGACGACATCGGACGCTCCATCTCAGAGTGCTTATTCTCTCGTCATGTGCATGGCAGCGTGCGCATCCGGCAGGTACCCACAAAAAGTCAATCAATCGACGAAGATCTGTTTCTGCTGCAACCCGAAGCGCAAAGCAGGTCTACGTATTGGAGTTCCGTGCGTGTCGTATGTTGCCTCCTAGCTATCGAAATCTTTGACGTAGGTCGTCTTCCAGTGGACGCCGCGATTTTCCGAGGAAGTCGGAAAGTGGCGATACCGCTAGGCTGGTTCGTCGGATCGTCGGATCGTCGAGCGGGGGGGCTCCAAACCTTACGGAGCCAGGGGGTCGGCATCGCATAGGGTCCCATTCGCAGATTTTTGCTGCCCTAGAGGTTTTGCAGGGGTGCGGAGTTCTGCGGTCTCGGCCGCCGCCTGCCGATTTTTCACAAGGTTTTCAGCGCGCCCCGACCGCTAGAAAGCCCTTTCGCCTCAGCGTTTTGGCCTCTGCGGTGCCTAAGGTCGGCTAAGGTCTGCACCGGCCGCCCGCTCCGCTAACCTCCGCCTCGAAACTCCGCACTCAGTGCGCAGCAACTCCGCACCTGCGTGTGCCGGGCCGTGTCGCCCGCACCGCGGGCCGCGAGCGCATGCCATCCACCCCCGCCACCGGAGAAGTACCGATGTCCCGAGACGACTACGCGTCGTTGAACGAAGACCTGCGCGACGAGCCGATGCAGGCCGAGGTGCGCGACACGCTGAAGGCCATGGTCGAGCGCGGATTGCCACCGGCAGAGGTGGCCGAGGCCGCCCTGGCTGTTGCGGCGGCGCTCTGCTTCGACGTGGAGGGCGCGGGCAGGACAGCGGTTCGACTGCTGACCGCTGGCGCCGCCCTGGCGAACGCCGCGCCCGAGATCCAGGCCGAAGCGGCTGTGGCTCGTCTCCGCGCCAGCCTCCCGAACCATTGACGGAACACATGGCCTGCCGCTAGGTTGATAGGCGTTCTCGATCGGCTCTGCCGTCACCGTGTGGCACGGGGCGGCTTCGACGAGGCACCTTGCGGACGGCGATGCCGGGCCGCTCACGATCGCGGCCGTGACCGCGTTCCAGTGCGCTGCCGGCCTAGTGCCTGATGGCATCGCTGGGCCGAAGACGCAGGCCGCCCTGCAGAAGGCCGACATCAGCGAGCGGCGCGAGGCGCCCGAGAAGCCCGGCTGGCTTGTTCTGGCTGAGGGTGAGCTCGGCATCCGCGAAGGCGCCGGTGCGGCGAATAACCCCCGCGTCGTGCAGCTCTTCGCCGATGCGGGCTTCTCCGGCATCAAGCAGGACTCGGTTGCGTGGTGCGCTGCGGCCGTCGGCGCCATGCTGAAGCGGGCCGGTCACAAGCCCTCCGGTAGCCTTGCGGCGCGCTCGTACGAAGCGTGGGGTGTCGGGCTGAAGGAGCCGGCCCTCGGTGCGGTCGCCACGAAGAAGCGGGGCAACTCGTCCTGGCAGGGCCATGTCGGCTTCGTCGTCGGCGCCAACACGAGCCAGATCTTCCTGCTCGGCGGCAACCAGGGCGACGTGTGGAGCATCGCCGCCTTCCCGCGTAAGGAGTTCACCGCATTCCGCTGGCCGGCCGACATGCCGCTGCCGGCGACGATCGCGGGAGCGCGCTCGGGCGTGAGCGAGGCGTGAGATTAGCGGGCCGGCCACTTGGGGGCATTTGGGCCGATCCACTAATCGCCGGCCTGATAGAATCAGCGCGGCTGTTAGTGACCATGCGGTGGCTTTATTCTTCAGGCAAGGCGCCTTGACCCCTTGCTTTAGAAAAATTTTCCCGAGCCGGCCGGGTCCGCTGCGCATTCCCACCATCAGGACCACCACCATGACCCGTGTGCTTCTGCTCGCGGCGCTGGCGCTCGCCTGTGTCGCGTCTCCCGCTCTCGCCGCCGAGGTCGCCACCGTCGGCGACAAGCCCGTGCTGATCCCGTGGGGCGACTGGCTCGTCGCGCTCGCCGTTTCCCTGCGCGAGCCGATCCTCACCATCCTCCTGCCGATCATCGCGGCCTACATCATCCAGGCCATCCGCAAGGTCTATCCGTGGGCGGCCCTGTTCCTGACGCAGAAGCGCGTCGAGATGATGCTCAAGGCAGGCGTCGGCTTCGGCCTGAATGCGGTGCAGGACGCAGCCAAGGGCAAGACGCTATCGGTCAACGTCGCCAAGCCGGTGATCGCCAAGGACACGCAGTACGTCATCGACACCGCGCCGCCCGCCGTCATCAAGGCGGCCGGCGGCGCCGATGGCATCGCGGCCCGCATGTTCCGCAAGCTCGATCTCGACGAGCACGCCAGCGAGCAGGCCGTGCTCATCCCGGCGCAGGAGCAGATCAGCACCGGCACGGTGGACGCCGACGAGCTGCGCCGCATGGACGAGATGACCCGGCGATAGGCAGGAGGGGCGCATGCCCGGCTCGAACGGGGGAGCACGCCGGCCGCTCCTGCCCATGCACTCCGCCGGCCCCTACAGCACCTACCGCCTGTTCGAGTGGTGCATGGCGACGATGATGGTGCTGATCGCCTTCACCCTCGCCATGCCGGGTGACACCATGGAGCGCAATGCGCTGAAGCCGATCGCCGAGATGGGGTTCAGCGAGGCCAACATGGCGCTGATCTTCGGCTGTGCCGGGAGCGTGCGCATCATGGCGCTGTTCCTCAACGGCTACATCAACAACGTCCGTGTCGGGCCGAGGGACGCCTATGCGAGGGCGATCGGCGCCGGTGTCGGTTGCCTCATCATGGGCCAGTTCGCGATGGCCCTGATCTATGATGCCTTCACTGTGGCACTCGCACCGAGCTTCGTCATTCCGGTGTTCGGAACGCTCGCCGGGTTCGAGGCGATTTCCGTCTACATCGCCGTGCTGGACGGCGTGTCTCGCAAGAGCCGGATCGGCAAGGCTCTAGCGGCACTTGAGGAGGTTCGGAGCTGATGGACTGGCTCACCTTCCTCAAGGACGTGATCGCGACCCAGCAGTTCCTTCAGGTCTTCGTCGGCGGCTGCACCATGATGCTGATCGGCTGGATGGTGACGCGGGCGCGCGGGGACCGCGAGCACCTGCCACCGCCAGCGCCGGCCAGCCTCGCCGATGTGCCGCCGCCCTTCCTGCAGGGGCCGCGCGAGGCGATCGACCTGATGCGGGAACTGCGCGATCTTGCCCGACGCCAGACCGAGGACACCGGCCGGATCGCGGAGTGCGTCCGCGTCACCCGCGAGGAGGCGAAGCGGCAGACCGAGCTCCTGGGTCTGATCGAGCGCGAGCAGGCGATCGAAAACCGGGCGCATCATGATCGGGACCGGTCGTGACATCCTGCTTCGTCGCGGTCACCTCGGCGGCTATGCCGGTGATTCAGACTGACGCTTGGTACCCGCTCGCAGGGAGCCGCTTCCGACCCTTCTAGAACATTCCAACCGCGTGCCTGCAATCCACACTGTTGACCCTTTGCCGACCTAGCGCGTCTCCACTCGGAGTGTCAGCTATACAGCCTTAAGCAGACGCTTCGCGGGCGGCCATAACGTCAGCCCCGGCGGCCCACTTGTCAGCGGCCTCGCCCTGCCGCCGCAGGCTGTCGCCGCGCATCTGCTCGGGACGTGAGAACCGGATGTAGGAGTAGCACTTGGGCATCGGGCGTCCGGAAGTGCGGAGGCCCGGTGGTCGACGCGGCGCTCCTGGTTCAGCGAGGAGGATGAGGCGTCGCGGCTATCATCGGGTGAATGCCCTTGCGGATGGATGCCCCCAGATGGGCGGGTAGGACGCGGGCGCCAAGACCAGTCCCGCAATTCTCCCTACCGGTTTGGTCGGTGGGGCGGAGAAGGCTCCGCCACCTGAGGTGGAGACATGGCAATGGGCCGCCACATCGCATGTCGTGGCCCATTTGCGACAGGCTCGTACCCGGCCATGTCGCGTACGCGCAGTTACACTTGGACTTGCCGCTGCACCTCCGCAGGCGCGTCGTGCTTGGACAAATCGGTGCTGATCTCGCGCACGTCGATGCCGGGGGCCGATTGTCTGAGCTCGGACGCCGCCTTGGCGAGCTTCTCCTCGCCGCGAGCGACGAAGACCATATTCCGGACGCCGCGTGCGGCGAGTTCGAAGGCGATGGCGCGACCGATGCCCGAGCTCGCTCCGGTGACGAGAGCCGTCGAGCGAGAGTAGTTGATGTTTTCCAACTTCATGCGCTTCCTCGATTAGATAATTTGCAGGCAGACGCGCCTTCGCTGGCGCCTTATTCAGCTCGGCCTAAATATTTCTGAATACTCTACAGTGCCGACATTGGTTTAGACGGAGAAAGAACAACGCTTGCGAGGCAAGATAGCCACGAAGAATGTCGTCGTCCTGTCAAAAATTGACCTGACTATCGCGAGTATTCATGGCATGGGCGGAAGCTGCATTTCCCTGCGGAGGGCCTTGTCGAAGGCGCCCGCCGGAACGAACCGGCGCAAGAGGCTGACCTGCCGCGCCTTCGGTCCCGCGGTGTAACGGCGTTTGGGCGTCTCCGCGGTCGCCGCCTTGACGACAACCTTCGCGACGTCCTCGGGCGCATCGGCGGTCTTCATGATCTCGCTCAGGAACCGGTCGCGCCCGGCGCGCTCCGCCTCGTAGATTTCGAGGGGCTTGTCGGGCCGGACCAGGTTCTGGTCGAAGGCGGTCCGCGTGAAGGCGGGCTCGACGAGCACGACGCGGATGCCCTGGCCGCGGACCTCGTGGTCGAGCGACTCCGAATAGCCCTCGACCGCATGCTTGCTGGCGCCGTACAGCGCCATGTAGGGGGCCGGTATGAAGCCTTGCACCGAGCTGACGTTGATGATGCGGCCGCCCTTCTGAGTACGCATCAGCGGGAGCACCGCCTGGGTCGCGCGGATGACGCCGAACAGGTTCACGTCGAACATGGCCTGAGCTTGCGCGATGGAAGTTTCCTCGGCAGCACCGCTGATGCCGAAGCCAGCATTGTTCACGAGCAGGTCAATGCGGCCGGTCTTGCCGAAGACCGTCTCGACCATGTCGGTGACGGACGCTTCCTGTGTGACGTCGCAGACCAGCATACTTATCACGCTCCCCGCGGCGGGCACGGATTTCCGGCTTGTCCCGAACACGCGGTAGCCTTCAGCCCACAAGGCTTTGGCGGTCGATAACCCGATGCCGGAGGTTGCTCCGGTGACGATTGCGGTCTTGGTGCTGCCCTGGGTCACGATGCCCTCCCGTTGAGGCGACAGGCGGACTGCCGCACGGCTCAATACATTACGACCATAATTTTAATTGACAAGCCGCGACGAGTGAATCGGCGCAGCCCGCCAAATCCCGAGGCCCTGGGCGCCGGGTTCCCTCTATCGGCGAAGACGAAGCCGCCACGGGGATGTCGGCGGCTTCTCGCATCGAATGGTGCGGAGGGTTTGGGTGCACCTCGTTTAACGCGCCGGCACTTCGATGCGAGCGCCCCACACGTTGATCACCTGGGAGGGCGTGTCAGTCGCGAGGCCTTCGCTCTCGACCACGGTGCCAGTGTTGCCAGACACGTAGGCGCGCTTGGGAGCGTCGGAGCGGTCATCACGGTATGTGTCCCGCTCAGAGCCCGCGACCCTGCCTAGGCCTACCTGCGAACCAGGGACGTTGAACGTATGACCCCACCCCTGGAAGGTGCGCCCTTCCTGGGCGGTGGCTGAGGCGGTGAAGCTGGCGGCGATTGCGGCAGCAGCGAGAATGGAACGAAGGGTCATCGGGGTTCTCCTCATCGAAGGAGCGTTCGGCCCGGCCAGTCCACCCGGGACCGGTGCCTCCGCTTCCTGCAGCAACGTTGATATAAACCTATTTCAGCGGATCGCCGTGCGCCAACACACATGGTTGATATAAACTGTTCTGGGTAACCTGCCTGGGTCATCGTCCCTGGTTCTGTCAGTCGGCACGCCACGCCTATATAGTTGGTATCAACCTTCCGGTGGAGCTTCCATGGCGAGAGACCCCGTACTGACCCCGACGATGGCCGCATCGGTCGAACAGAGTTGCCTCAGCTTCACGGCGCAGAAGGCCGCGCGCGCCATCGGACGCAGGTACGATGCCTCCCTTCGGCCGACAGGGCTGTCGAATTGGCAATTCACGTTGCTGATGATGCTGGTGCGCGAAGAGCCGCCGACCATCAGCGCCTTGGCGCAGCACCTGGCGACGGATCGTACGACCATCACGGCCAACCTGAAGCCCTTGGAGCGTCGCGGCCTCGTGAACGTCCAGGGCGACGCCGAGGATCGGCGTGTCAGGCGGGTCGTGCTCAGCGACGAGGGCCGCGCGCTGCTGACCGAGGCGTATCCCCTTTGGCAGGAGGCTCAGGAGGCCTTGGCCCGGCAGCTCGGCAAGGTCGATCAAGACGCCTTTCGTGCCGCCGTAGCGACCCTGACGAGTTGAGTCCGGCTGAAGCGTCCCTCGTACCGAGGTTGCTTCCGTTCGAGCGCAGGCTGAGTTCCGCCTTTCACCCGGCGTCACCGGGATCGAAGTTCGTTTCGGCGCGCGAAGGCAAGGCTGCACGCAAGTGCCAACAGCCCGAGCGCCGGGACGGCCATCACGAGCGGGTCGCCGGCGCGCAGGTGACTGACCGCACCGCCGGCCATCAGGACAGCCAGGAGCAACGCACCGTACGCGACGTACCCCCGGATCCATAGCGAGACCGCACCCACCAACTGGGCGACACCCACTGCGTACATGAACCATGGCGCGTAGCCGAAGCGTGCGAAGTTCGAGGTCTCGAATTCGGACGCCGCGAGCTTCATCCCTGCCACCACGACGAAAACCGTCGTGAGCAGGGACCGGAGCGCCCGGTCGCCGAGTTGCCGCCCGCGCAACGTGATGGACATCCTTCTGGTCCCTTATGGCGCGAAAGTCAGCGCCTCCAGCCCGTGGCGGGAGCTAGCGTTCTCGGAGTTGAGGAGGGTGAGCAGAGGGCGTCGCTCGGGAACATCCTGCCCGTTGCGAAGGCCGCCGAGTTGACAAGCCCCATGGTGACGAACCCGGCCGACAAGGCGATGAAGGTGTCGACGAGTCCGAGCGCCGAGGCCAACCAGGCGCCGCCCAATGCGACCCCCATCCGAAGGAGGCTGGCGGCGAGCGGCCAGCCGACGCGGCCGGCGCCCTGGGCGGCGAAGTAGAGGGCCAGCCCAAACCCGAAGAATCCGTAGAACGGGCCGACGACGCGGAGGTAGAGCGAGCCTGTGGCGAGCATCACCGGGTCGTCCCCGAACAAGCCGAGCCACGCGGCCGGATGCAGGGCAGCCGCGAGTCCGATGGCCTCCGTCAGGACGCCGGCGATGAGGGCACCGGTCAGGGCGGCCTGACGGGCACGGGCATGGTCGCCGGCTCCCAGGGCCGTACCGACGATGGCGGCGATGGGCGAACCGAGACCGAAGACGAGGGGGACCAGGAGGTATTCGAGCCGCGCGCCGGTTCCGTAACCCGCCACCGCCGCCGGCCCCGCCGCCCCGACGAAGCCGGTCGCCGCGATGACCGTGACGTTCGAGGTTATGCTGGCGATGCCCGAAAGCACCCCGATGCGCAGGATCTCGCGCGACGGCCCCCAAGCCAGATCGGGCAAGCGCCGGCTCGGGCGCAGGACGCCGCGGCCGGACCAGATGTAGGCGGCGAAGACCGCGGACCCCGCGGCGTAGTAGGTGGCGAACGCCACGCCACCGCCCGCGACGCCGAGCTCGGGCAACGGTCCCCAACCGAAGATGAGCGCGGGCGAGAGCGGGATCAACACGATAGCCCCGACGCAGGTGACGATGGCCGGAAGCACCATGTTGCCGGTACCGCGGATCACAGCCGACAGCGCGTTGAACAGCCAGATCAGGACCGCCCCGCCGAAGACGATGGATGCGTAGGTGGTCGCGGCACGGAGCGAGCCGCCGGTCCCGCCCATCAGCGCATAGAAGGCCGGCCCCAATGGCAGGGCGACAAGGCTCGTCGCAATCCCCAGCCCAAGGCCGAGGACCGTCGCATGCCAAGCCAAATCCCCTGCTTCCGTTCGCCGACCGGCGCCCAGCGTGCGCGAGACTGCCGACTGGATGCCGCCGCCCATGCCGCCGGCTGACAGCATCTGGACGAGCATCACTACGGGGAAGACGAGGGCCATGCCGGCCAAGGCATCGGTGCCGAGCGCCGACACGAAGTACGTTTCGATCAGGCCGACCGAGGTCTGGACGATCATCACCAGGATGTTGGGCACGGCCATCCGGGCCAGGATCGGCACCAGGGGCGCTTCCAGCAGCCGACGCGTGCGCATGTCCATGGCGGAGCCCTCACGATTCCCTGGCCTGCGAGCGACGATTTCCGACATCGGCGGACATCCCCAATGGCATCCGCCGGCGCGTGTCGCCGAGCTTGTCTTGCTGCGGCGGGTGGCGCCTCGACCCGGCGGCGGCGCCACCCGTCATGTCTCAGGCCGCCTCGACGGCGAGGGCGATGCCCTGGCCGCCGCCGATGCAGAGAGTGACTAGCCCCCGCCGAACGCCGTCCCGGCGCATGGAATGAAGCAGGCGGGTCGTCAGGACCGCGCCGGTCGCGCCGATCGGATGGCCGTGCGCAACGGCTCCGCCCTCGACGTTGACGATGTCCTCGGGCAGCCCGAGTTCCTTGGCCACGGCGAGCGGCACGACTGCGAAAGCCTCGTTGATCTCGACGCGCTCCAAGTCGCCGAGCGACCAGCCGGCACGTTCCAGTGCCTGGCGCACGGCCGGTACTGGACCGAGGCCGAACAGGCCGGGCTCGCAGGCGCCGACGCCGTACGCGACGAGGCGACCGAACGCGTCCAGGCCATTGGTTTCCGCGAAGATCCGTTCGGCCACGATCATCGCGGACGCGCCCGCGTTCAAGCCCGGCGCGTTGCCGGCCGTGATGGTCCCATCCTTCCGGAAGGCCGGCTTCAGCCGTGCCAGCGTCTCGACGTTGGTCTCGGGACGAGGAGCCTCGTCGCGCGCGAAGGTCTCGACGCCTTTGCGGCCCTTGATCTCGACCGGCGCGATCTCCGCGTCGAACACACCCGCGGACTGGGCCTTCGCGAACCGCTCCTGTGAACGAGCCGCCCAGGCGTCCTGCGCCTCCCGGCCGATCCCGGACTTGAGTGCCACGTCCTCGGTGTGCCAGCCGGAATGCTCGCCCGAGAAGGCATCGACGAGGCCGTCGTTGAGCATGCTGTCGAGGAGCTGGGCGTGACCCATCCGATGGCCCCAGCGCCCACCCTCCATCAGGTACGGCGCCCGGTCCATGTTCTCCATGCCGCCCGCGACCGCGACGTCGTGATGGCCGAGCCGGATCTCGTCGGCCGCGGTTGCGATGGCCTGTGCCCCCGAGCCGCAGACGCGGTTGATGGTCAGCGCCGGCACGGACACGGGCACGCCACCGTTCACCGAAGCCTGCCGGGCCGGGTTCATACGATTGCCGGCCTGCACGACGTTGCCCATCGTCACGCTGCCGAGCCTGCCTTCGTCGAGGCCGGCACGGCGCAAGGTCTCCCTGATCACGACCGCGCCGAGCTCGGTCGCAGCGACGTCCTTGAGGCTGCCGCCGTAACCGCCGATGGCGGTACGGACAGGATGGCAAAGCACGATCTGGCGGGTCGACATCGGCGAAACTCGGGTCGGCAGGGGCGGGCGGCGAAATTTCCGTGCAGTCAACCGGCGGCAGGGCGGGTCCCGGCCGTAGGCAGATCGAACAGGAGGCAGGTCGTGCTTGCGGTCGCGACGAGGCGGCCGGACTCGTCGCTGAGGCGACCTTCGGCCACGGCTTTTTGACGACCGGCGTGGATGACCTTCCCGACGGCCGTCAGAAGGCCGGACCGGCCGGTGGCCGCGCGCAGGAAATTCAACTTGAATTCGAGCGTCGTGTAGCTGCGTCCGACCGGTAAGGTGGAGTGCACGGCACACCCCATGACGCTGTCGAGAAGCGTGGCGAGGGATCCGCCATGGACGGAGCCCAGCGGGTTGAAGAGGTACGCCGCGGCCGGCATGCGCATGGTGGCCGTGCCAGGATCGGCGGACACGAACTCGATGCCGTGCAATTGGATTACGGGCGGTGGCGCGATCTCGCCCGCCAGGAGCGCGTGCAGGAAGTCGATCCCCGCCAGGGCTTGTCCCGCCGCGGCGATGGAACGGGGATCGGCCCACTCGACGACCCTGCGCCGCGAAGGCGCGTGCGTTTCAGGAAGAGCTTCGTCCGTCATCGATGAACCTTCGTGGGGATCTGCCGGTCGTGGAGCCGCGGCTCCACGACCGAGGAGCGACACCGTCGGCCCAAGGGCGAGACAGGTCGGCGGCCAGCTTCCGATGGGCTGTCGGCCCCGAATTATGGCTGTGAGACCGGGGCGACACTTGTTCGGGACCGTCAGTCGCCGCGCTATTGGACGTTCGCGGAGCGGAGATGGAAGCTCGGTGCGTCACGTCCGGCCTCGGGTGGCTTGGACATGAGCCCCAATTGGCCCTCGGAGACCCAGATCCTGTCGCCGGAAACCGTTACGCCGGTGGGGCCGGCGAACTGCCCGATAGGCTCGATCCCGGCACTGTATCCAGAGACCGTGACGCGGCTCAGGGCGCCGCTGCCCTCGACCATGAGGAACCCGTCCTTGAAGGCCCGCAGGCCGTCCGGGAACTTCAGCGGACGCGGCGTTTCGAGCTGCGTGACTTGACCGGCAGCGCTCTGCTTCACCTCGATGCGAAACAGCTCGCCGCCCATGAAGGTGTTGACGTAGAGGTTCCCGTCGGGGCCGAAGGCGATGCCGTCGAGCCCCTTGCTCAGGGCCGGGTCCTCGACGAAGACCTCGAACTCCGTCGCCCCCGGCTTCAAGCGCAGGATCTGCGGGGCGAACGTGTTGGTGACGTAGAGACAGCCGTCGCCGTCGAGAGCGAAGTCGTTCGCGAGCGCCTTGGCGCCGGGCAGCCTGACACTCGTCTTCATGGCCCCGGTCGCGACGTCGAAGGCCTTGACCCACGCCCCTTCGGTGCCGGTCGGCCCCTTCGCTCCCAGGGCCGTGGCGTCGTTCGAAGCGACCCAGAGCACCCCGCGCTTAGGATCGGCCAGCAGGCCGAAGGTGGACCGGGTGCCATGGTCGCCCGGCTTCAGGAACTGCGACACGACGGCCCCGTCCGCGGAGACCTTGAGAACCCCGCCATCCGCGATGCTACTCACGAAAAGAGTGCCGTTCGCGTCCGACGTCACGCTCTCTGGGAAACGGGAGGTGTCCGGCAGCCGCACGCTCGTCGAACCGTCTGAGGCGAGGGCAGGAAAGCTCAAGGAGGCGACGGCGAGCGACAGCCTCACCGCGCGCATGAAATGCCCTCTGCGACGCGCCGAGCGACTTGGCTTCTTCATCGTGCACTCCTCTTGGGTGACTTGGACGGGTCACCGTCCCGTGACCGCCCGATCCACCTAGGAATCAGCATCACCAAAGATGATGATGTTAATCTATTTGGCGGCATTGAAGCGGTCAATGAGGATTTCGCCTAGGTTGGAGCGACCCGCTTCGAAAAGCGGGGTCCCGAGATGTATCAGCCTGCGATGGTCGTGCGCGCCGCCTTGAGCAACTCGTCGGCCAACGCCTCGTCGTCGACGCCCCGCGCCAGCACCACCGCCCCGACCATGGTGGACAGCGCTACGAGGGAGCGCTGCCTGCGACGCTCCTTCGTGCTTTTAGGCAGGGTGTCTGCGATGAGGCCGGCGAGTCCTCTGACCGCGTTGGTGAACCGCGACCGTAAAGCGCTTCCGGAAGGCTCTCGACCGACGTCGTTCACCAGGGCCGCGACGGGGCAGCCTTTCCCGGGTGTCCGGACGTGCCCGAGGGAGAGGTAGTTCTCGATGAAGGTGTCGAGGTTCGCCCGGTATTCGTTACCGATCGCGGCGTCGAACGCCTCAGCCGCGAGGGCATCCTTGTTGGCGAACTGGCCGTAGAAGCCGCCATGGGTCAGGCCGGCGGCCGCCATGATGTCCACGACGCCGATGCCGTGCAGGCCACGCTCCCGGAATAGAGCGGATGCGACCTCGACGACACGCTCTCGGTTGAGCTTGGCTTGCTCCTGCGAGACCCTGGGCATCCTACCGTCCTTCGCCGTTGAAGATGATCATATAGATGCAATGTGTCATGTATTGAAGTGGCTATGGATGTTGGTGCCCCGGTGCGATCCGATGGTCTCGTGCCGCGAAGGAAAACAGTCGACCGGCCTACGCGAGGGGGGCTGGAGCGTAGGCCGGTCGATGCATCGCACGTTCGGAGGACAAACGCGCGATCTCGGGATGCCCCGAAGACGGGGCATCGAAGAGGAACGTGCCGTATCAGGGTATGGCGGGCATCGGCACCGAGCCTGCGCTTGAAACAGCGGCGCCCCTGCGCGGCTCCCGGACGACGCGGAACCAGAGGGCGTAGAGGGCAGGCAGGAACAGCAGCGTCAGCAGCGTGCCGACGCCGACGCCGCCGATCAGCACGTAGGCGAGCGCTCCCCAGAACACCGAGTGGGTGAGCGGGATGAAGGCCAGCATCGCGGCTGCCGCCGTCAGGATGACGGGGCGCGCCCGCCGTACGGTCGACTCGACGATGGCATCGTAATCGGACAGGCCCGCCGCCTGGTCGTGGTGGATCTGGTCGACGAGGATCAGGGTGTTGCGCATCAGGATGCCCGACAGGGCGATCAGGCCGAGGATCGCGTTGAAGCCGAAGGGCTGCTGAAAGATCAGCAGCGTCGGCGCGGCCCCCACCAGCCCGAGCGGGGCGGTGGCGAACACCATGAACATGGCGGAGAACGACCGCACCTGGATCATGATGACGGTGAGCGTCACGAACAGCATGACCGGGAACACGCCCACCAGGGACATCATCGCCTTCTCGCTCTCCTCCACCGCACCGGCCGTGTCGATGCGGTAGCCTGGCGGCAGCTTCGCCTTGATCGGGTCGAGCAGCGGGGCGACCTGCGCGTGGATGTCCGGCGGCTGCTTACCGTCGAGCACGTCGCCTTGCACCCGGATGTAGGTCTCGCGGTTGTAACGCTTGAGCACCGCGTCCTCGGTGCGGCTTTCTAGCCGGGCGACCTGCGAGACCGGCACTTGGCGCCCGTCCTTCGTGGTCAGCGTCAGGTCGCCGATGTCGCCCAGCGAGCGCCGCTCGGGGCCGGGGCTGCGCAGCAGCACGTCGACCGAGCGCAGGTTCTCGCGCACCTGGGTCGCGGGCGTGCCGTTGAGATAGTTCTGCAGCTGCTGGCCCGCCTCCTTCGGAGTCAGGCCGATCAGGCGCAGGCGCTCCTGGTCGAGGGCGAGATGCAGGCTCGGGGTCTTGTTGCCCCAGTCGAGGTGGATCATGCGCATGTTCGGGTTCGTGGCCATGGCCTCGGCGACCTCGGCGGCGATGCCGCGAATGACGTTGAGGTCGGGCCCGACCACGCGGAAGGCGACCGGGAAACGGACCGGCGGCCCGAACACGATCTGGAGCACCCGCACCCGCGCCTCGGGGAAGCGACCCCCGTCGACGAGCTCGCGCAGCTTGACCCGGAGCGCGTCGCGGGCAGCCGCGTCGGCGGTCTGCACCACGATCTGCGCGAAGGCGGGGTCGGGTAGTTCCGGGTCGAACGAGAGCACGAAGCGCGGCATGCCCTGGCCGATGTAGCTCGTGATCTCGCGCGCCTCCGGCAGTTCGCGAACGGCCGCCTCGACCCGCTTCACCGTGGCCTCGGTGGTGGCGAAGGCCGAGCCTGCCGGCAGGGTCACCTCGACGATGAGTTCGGGGCGCTCGGAGTTCGGGAAGAACTGCTGCTCGACCTTGCCCATGGCGACCACAGCGAGGCCGAATAGCCCGACTGTGATGCCGGCGGCCCACCACTTGTGGTCGACGGACATCCGCACGATGCGGCGGAGGTGCTCGTAGTTCCTCGTAGCGTAGATCGCGTCGTGTCCGCCCTCGACCCGCTTGATGTTCGGCAGGAGCTTGACGCCGAGATAGGGCGTGAAGGTCACGGCCACAACCCAGGAGATGATCAGCGAGAAAGAGACCACCCAGAAGATGTTGCCCGCATATTCGCCCGCCGTGGAGGCGGCGAAGCCCACGGGCAGGAAGCCCGCGATGGTGACGATCGTACCGGTCAGCATCGGCGCGGCGGTCGAGCTCCAGGCATAGGTCGCCGCCTCGATCCGGTCGTAGCCCTCCTCCATGCGCACCACCATCATCTCGATGGCGATGATGGCATCGTCCACGAGGAGGCCGAGCGAGATGATCAGGGCACCCAGCGTGATGCGGTCGAAATCGCGACCGGTGAGCATCATCACCACGAACACCGCCGACAGGGTCAGCGGCACCGCCAGGGCGACCACGATGCCGACGCGAAAGCCAAGCGCGACGAGGGACACGAAGATCACCACGCCGAGCGCGGTAAAGAACTTCACCATGAACTCGCGGATCGCGTCGTCGATGACCCTGGCCTGGTCTGTGATCTTGGTGAAATTGATCCCCACCGGCGTCTCGTGGTGGATCGCCACCTCCTCGGCGTTCAGCGCCGAACCGAGGATGAGGCCGTTGTAGCCGGGCTTCATCACGAGACCGAGCATCAGCGCCGGCTCGCCGTCGTTGTGGATCTCGAAGGTCCTGGGGTCCTCGTAGCCGCGCTTGATCTCGGCGATGTCGCCGAGCTTGAGGCTGCGCTCGCCCGCCGCCACGGGAAGGTTGCGGATCGCGTCGAGGCTATCGATGGCACCATCCAAGCGCAGGTACACGCGCGGTCCTGCCGCCTCGACGAAGCCCGCGGGCGTCACGTCGTTCTGGTTGGCGAGGGCGGCCAGGAGCTGTTGGCCGTTGATGCCCAGCGTCGCCAAGCGCTGGTAGGAGATCTCGACGAAGATCTTCTGGGCCTGCTCGCCGAGGATGTTGATCTTCTCGACGCCCGGCACCCGCAGCAGGCGCTGGCGCAGGTCCTCGGCGCGAAGCACGAGCTGCCGGTGCGGCAGGCCCCTGGCCTGCACGGCGTAGAGGGCGAAGTAGATGTCCGAGAACTCGTCGTTGAACAACGGCCCGAGCACGCCGCGCGGCAGGCTGGAGGCTTGGTCCGAGAGCTTCTTCCGTGCCTGGTAAAACTCCGACTGGAGTTTCGACGGCGGCATGTTGTCCTTGAAGATGACCTTGGTCGTCATCAGTCCGGGCCGGACCGTCGTTTCGGCGCGGTCGTAGTAGACGAGTTCCTGCAGGCGCTTCTCCAGCGGGTCGGCGACCTGCCGCTGCATCTCCTCGGAGGTCGCACCCGGCCATGCGGCAGCGACCGTCATGACCTTCACGGTGAAGGCCGGGTCCTCGGCGCGCCCGAGCTTTTGGAAGGCGAAGACGCCCGCGCCGGTGAGCGCGATCAGGAGGAACAGCGTCACGGCCCGCTCGCGGACGGCGAGCGCCGAAAGGTTGAAGCCGCTCACTTGGCAACTCCCGTCAAGCTCGGAGGCGCTTGGCGCACCTTCTGGTCGGCCTTAAGAAGATGGGCGCCCAACGCCACGATCCGGTCGCCCGGGTTCAGGCCGGCGACGACATCGGCGCGCTCCTCGCCCATGCGAGCGATCTTCACGGACTGCGGACGTACGGTCTCGGTGGCGGCGTCGTAGCGCCAGACGGCGGTGCCGTGCCCCTGATCAAACAACGCGGCCAGTGGAACCTCCACCATCCCGGCCCGGACGGCATTGAGGGCCTTGAGCTGCAGGGTCACCGTAGCGCCGAGCGGCGCGGCCTCGCCCCCGCCCGAGAGGATGTAGCGCGCCCGATAGGTGCGCGTGGCCGGGTCGGCTGTGGCGGACAACTCGCGCAGGCGCGCCGGATAAGTCGCCTCGCCTTCGGCGTAGAGCGTGGCCGAAGCCTCGCCCTGGGCGGCGCGGCGGCTGCCTTCGGGCAGGAACACTTCTGCCTCACGCGGCCCGTCGCGCGCCAACCTGACCACGGTTTGGCCTGCAGCGACCACCTCCCCGGGATAGGAGGGCACCTCCATGACGACGCCGTCGGCATCGGCCTGGAGCTCGGCATAGCCCGCCTGGTTCTGGATCTGGCTGGCCTGGGCCTCGGCATTGGCGAACTGGGCGATGGCGGCATCGGCCGCCGCCTTGTTCTGGTCGTAGGTCTGCTTCGAGGTCCAGCCGTCGGCTACGAGCTTGCGGCTGCGCTCCTCGTCGGCCTTGGCCTTGATCATCTGGGCGCGGGCGGCCTCGACGGAGGCGCGGGCGGCGTTGAGTGCGAGGGTGTAGTCGGTGCGGTCGAGGCGCATCAGGGGCTGGCCGCGTCTCACGTGGTCGCCCGGATCGACGAGGCGCTCGAAGATCTTGCCGCCGACCCGGAAGCCGAGGTTGCTCTCGGTACGGGCCCGGATCACGCCTGTGTAACGGGAGACCGCGCCGGCGCCCGGAGCAACCTCGGCGATCTGCACCAGGGGCGGCTCGGGGCTGACTGCTGTCTCGGCAGGCGAGCAGGCCGCAAGGGGCAAGCCGATCAGGCCGATCACCCATCTCGCATCCATAGCCAGTTCCCCCGCGGCCGACTGAGAGTTTGAAATCAAGACCGTCATTTATTATGACCGTCATTTATCGTCAATGGCCTTTGCCCCCGCCGGCCGGCAACTGCGAAACAATCGAAGCCCGAACCTCGAACGTAGGAGCCAGCGAAGCCGGGGACGATGAAGCGTTCTCGAAGCTCAACCCTGCCTTGGAGTGACAATTCCGCTTACGGCCATTCTCGGTCGTTCCGGGCCAATCAGACTGATTTCTGCACCGCAGCCATGCCGAGCATTCTGGTTTCGCGGCAACGCAGACGGCAGCAGCGCAATAGTCAGAGCCAGCGGCGAACCTCGGCCTTGTAGCGGCGGTAGTCGTCGCCGAACTTCGCTTCGAGATAGCGCTCCTCGCGGGCGATCACCTGCGTCTGGATCGCTATCAGCACCAACGGGAGCAAGGCGAAGGTGATCGGCCCGTCGAAGCCGATCGCAAGGCCGGCATAGATAAGCGCCATTCCTAAATACATGGGATTGCGGGTCCACCGATAAGGACCGGTCGTTGCGATGAGGGTCGTTGGCTGTGAGGGCGGGACGTTGGTGCCCAGCCGTCGGAACAGCCCCGCCGCGGCAAGCATCATCGCCGCGCCGGCAACGAACAGCAGCGCGCCCGTCGTGACCAGCAACCGCCAGTCGATGCCGAAAGAGCGCAGGGTGACGAACCGCTCCGCCGCCAGCCCCAACAGCAGCGCTCCCAGATAGACAAGGGGCGGAGGGTAGCGCACACCCGCGCTGTCTGGTTCGACGCCCATGCTCATCCGGTCTGCTTTCAAACCAGCATCGACTGCTGCGCGAAGATCCCTGCCATCGCGCCTTGCCATGATGCCGTGGTGACCGAGGGCATGCCGGGGTTGGCGAGGTCGCCGGCGGCGTAGATGCCTGGCATGCTGGTTTCGCGGCGCTCATCGACCTTGAGGGCGATGCCGAAGGGCGTGCCGACCGTGGCAAGGCTCAGGGTCTCGTGCAGGCTCGCGGACGGCTTGATGCTCGGCTGCGCGAATAGGATGTCGACGTCCGCATCGGGGACGGTGTCGAGCTTGACGGTGGCCTTGTGACCCCCACAACCGACGATCCCGGTGATCCGGCCATCGACGACGGGTACGTTGCGACGCGCCAGGTCGGCCCGGATGTCGGGCGACAGGTCGTGACCATCGGCGAAGACCGTCAGCCTGTCGGTCCAATCGCCGAACAGCTTGGCCTGGCTGTGCGACCGTGGGCCGGACCAGACGAGGCCCCAATGCTGGCCGGCGACCTCGAAGCCGTCGCAGTAGGGGCAGGGCACAACGGACGTTCCCCAGCTTTCGGCAAAGCCTGGGACATCGGGCATCTGGTCAACGACGCCATAGCTCAGGATCAGGCGACGCGCCGTGAGGCTCTCACCATCGCCGGTGAGAACGGAAAAGTCGTCGATGGCGCCGGAGACGCCGTCGGCTCGCGCGCTGACCAGCCTGATCGTCGGGTAGCGCGTCAACTGCCGCCGCGCTTCGGCCAGGATGTCCAGCGGCGGCTTGTGGTCGTGACCGAGGAGACCATGCGAGTGGCCGGCGAAGCGGTTGCGCGGCAGGCCGGTATCGAGGACGGTGACCTTGCGACGGGCACGGCCGAGCTGCAGGGCGCCGGCGAGACCGGCAAAGCTGCCGCCAATGATGATCACATCATCCATGGTGATGGGGATCCCTGACGCGGATGGAGTGGCCTAGCCACTTCGAGAACTGCGTGGTATCCTAATTCGATAATTAGGATACCGTCAAGGACCAGAAATTGATGTCCGAAACCAGCCGGGCTCGGCGCGGCCGCCCCCCCAACGAGGCGCTGCGCCAAACGATTGTCGACGCTGCCGGCGACCTCTTTTTGGAATTGGGTTTTCAAGCGACGACCTTGGACAAGGTCGCTCAGAGAGCAAGAATATCCAAGCTCAGCATCTATCGGCACTTCGAGACGAAGGAGGCGCTATTCAGCGCGGCCATCGCTGCCCACTGCCATCAGTTTGCACCTCTGGCCCTTTCCGAAGGTGTTGGCGGTTCGGCCGAAGATCAGCTCATGGCGGCGGGATCATCCCTGCTTCGCACGCTGTTGAGCCCGGACGTCCGCAGTGTCGAAGCCATGATCATGAATGACAAGACGAACCAGAAGTCGCTAAGCGAGCTCTTTTACGAAGCCGGTCCCGCCCATGTCATAGCCCAAATCGAGGCCCTATTGCGTCAGTTGCACGCGAAGTCGGTTCTGAACGTACCCGATCCTCAGCAGTCCGCCCGCTTATTCGCGGCCCTTATCAAAGGATCAGACCTCCTGATGATCGCACGCTTCGACGAGGCGAGAGCGGAGGATGACAACGAAATCGCATCCTATTGCCGGTCGGCCGTCGCGATGTTCATCGCCGCGCACGGCGGCAACGACCATGCGTGCGGATAGCCTAGGCGCTGAGCCACGGTCGCTCCCGGCTGTTGTTAGTGACCGACTACCGACATGAGGAAGGGATAGGAGGCCCCGAAACGGCGAGGATAAATCTGAAGCCGCTGTCGCGGGAAGTCCAACCTACCAGGCATGCTTAATCGGCCACATCATCAGGATGTCGTGACCGCCCCCGGACTGGCCATTAGATGTCAATGGCAGCCTTCGAGGGCCAAGCGGCCATTCCAGCGGCGTATGCCGAAGGTCCAGAAGTGGCGCGATCCTGACGCTCAGATTGCGCCTTAGGAACTGCCGCTTTCCACCCCTAGCGGACGATGACTTTGCGCATCGGCACGCACTCGTCAGCGCGTTCCGCCGCCTGCGGCCGATAGCCCTCAAAGCGTTCCCATCCTG
>NZ_JACHWM010000028.1 GCF_014191355.1 Methylobacterium sp. R2-1 | reverse complement strand
TCCTCGACCGAGCGACCAACCTGCTGGAGCGCGAGTTGACGATCTGACGCCGCGCGGCCAGCGCACGAATATCGGCTTCCCACCCTCAACGGACGGCGCGGATGGGGGCAAAGGTCGGATCCGAACCATTGGCAAGCGGGAAGCCGGCCAAGGACGCTCGCGCCTACCTGCTCATCAGGCCGAGCACGCGCATCAGCCCGGTGGTGACGGCGCCAAGCGAGCGCCCGCATGCGCGATCCGAGATCACCATTGGGCCGATCACGACGTTCGCACGCGAGACGCCGGGGGAGGTGGTGCGAGCGCCGTGCGTGGAGCGAGAGGCGCCGCAATAATCGATAGCCGACCCTGGGGCCGCTTCCGACCCAACGCGGGCATTGGATAGGTCTGCTTGTTAGCAAACTGATGGGGTTGAAGCGAGGAACGATAGCACTGAGCGGTCTGGCAGCGTTTTGAGCAATAAGGCAGTGAATCGAGCGGTCGTTCGGTCATCTCAATTAGCGCAGCTCGAAGCGGAGGCTAATGCGTAGTACTGTCACTCGACAGGTGCTGGCATGCTTTCAGCTGAGACTGCCTTTTGACGCACGGAGATGCGAGCTGCGCGCTTGCGCCACCATATCACCACGCCTGTGACGCTTAGCATGGCCACAACGAGGCCCATGAGCGAGATCAGGATGCGCCCTGGCAATCCCAGAAGGCGGCCCGAATGTATTGGAAACTGCGCCTGCACGAAGATGTCGGCGGCCGTACCCACCCAAGGCTGGCGATCGCCAAGGTAGCGTCCGTCCTTGCCATCGTAGAACAGCATGGCTGGACCGACACCGGCCGCGCCATGGTCATCCCCCGGCTGGAAGAAGCGCGCCGAATAGATACCGTAACGCTGATTGTAGGCCAATGCGCCGACAGGGTCTGTCCAACCGCGCTTACCGCCTTCGGCACGCGCCAGATCGAGGACTTGTGCGTAGGTCAAGCTCGGCTCGATGGGCCGATGCTTAGTTGCCGGCCTGCGCAAATCGAACGGCAAGGGCGTTACCTGCGAAACTGTGCTCATCACCGGGTAGAACAGCTCGCGGTAGAGGTTCAGCGAAAATGCCGTGAAGGCCAGCAAAATCAACACGCCCCAGGTCCAGAGGCTGAAGGCTCGATGCAGATCAAAGTTGATTCGGTAGGCACTACCGGATGTTTTTACCTTCCAGGCTGGTTTCCAGCGTCGCCACCAACCCTTTGCTAGGGCGCGTCGCACAGCGAGCGGTTGCCCCGGTCGGACGGTCTTGCGCGCCGGCAAGGTGAGGTAGAAGCCAACGAAGCAGTCAATCATCCAAGCGATGGCTATACCGCCCATGAACCAGATTCCCCACCGATCGATGCCCCACATCTCCGGTACATGCAGGCTGTAGTGCAGCTTATATAAGAAGGAGACGAGCGTCTGACGGGTGATGGGCCAAGCCTGCCCCCGTTCGCGACGGCCGAGTTCAGCCCCCGTGACAGGGTTGAGGAAGACTTGGTTGTATCCGGGTTCGAACAGTCGCCCGGTCGCTGGATCGACTTTGGGGAAGACGATCACTTCCAACGCCTCGCCAGGCTCGGGCTGAAGAGGCAGGCGCGCGACCCGCACGCGTGGGTCGCGCGCTTCGACAAGGGTAGCGAGATCGAGGGACGGCTTGGCCGGCCCTGTTCCGGAGGCCATGTGCAATTCGGGATTGAGCCAGCTATCGAGTTCGTGGTCCCAGGAAATAACTGCCCCGGTCAATCCTGTCACAAATAGGAAGGCTGCGATGATAAGCCCGACCCACCGATGAAAGAAAACAAATAAGTAGCGCATGATTATCGCCTAACGATCTCAGACGGCTCGCAGTTTCGCGGTCAATCTTGAGGTGCATATCAATTAAACTAAGTAATTACAGGAAAATTTATAATCAAAAATCTTGGCCCAATCATAATTACCATCGATAGGCAATCGTGCCAAATATGTTCCGCGGCTCGTAGTAGGAGCACTGGGATTCAGCAGCGCATCCGGCATATATTTTGCCCGTCAAGTTGCGCACATTGATCTGCGCGCGCCATCCACTCAGTTCGGGCGCGGCGACACCGAAATCGTAGATCGCCACGAGATCGAACAAGGTCGCCGCCTTTGTATCGAAGTCGGCGCCTGGGATGTTGGCCGATCCTACGTAGCGCACGCCGCCGCCCAGGCGCAGGCCAGGCAGGCCAAACATGCCCATGTCGTAGGTCCCGAAGCCTGAGGCGAGGTGGTAGGGCACCGACGCAATGCGCTGGTCGAGATTGGCCGGCTCCGTTGTTTTGGTCGTGCGAGCGTCGGTGTAGGAATAGGAGGCGACGAGCTGTAGCGGACCGTAGTTTGTGCGCCCCTCTACTTCGAAGCCCTGTGAGCGCACCTCGCCGGTCTGTGTCTGGAACCCGGTGTTCACCGGGTCGGGCACCAGGGCGTTCTTTTGATTGATCTGATAGACGGCGCCGGTGATGAGAGTGTCGGCATCCGGGATCTGCCAGCGAACGCCACCCTCGTATTGCTCGCCGGTCGTCGGCTGGAACGGGTTCCCGTTCCGGTCGGTCTGCGCGAACGTTGAGAAGGACTGGCTGTAGGAGACGTAAGGCGCTACGCCATAATCGGCGAGGTAGACGAGGCCAGCGCGCCCGCTGAACGCGCTATCGTTCTGCTCGACTCGTTCGCCGGACCGGTAAGCCAAATTTTGAGTCCTAGCAAAATCCTGCCGGCCGCCGAGCAAGATCACGAAGCGATCAATCTTTATCTGGTCCTGCGCGTAGATCCCAACCTGATTGATGAGACTCTTCGAGCCGGAATTGACCGCGTAGTTCACCTGTGGGGTCGTAAGCCCGTAGATCGGGTTGTAGACGTTGAGCGGGCCGACTGTCCCTGTCTGGAAACGATCCGAACCGAGGAAGGCGCGGTAGTAGTCGATGCCGGTGAGCAGCGTATGCTCGGCAGCACCTGTCGCGAACCTGACTTCCAGGGAGGTGTCGCTGGTGACACCGGTCGCGTTCTCGTTGCGCACACTGATGCGGCGGTTCACGCTCTGCTCGTCCGGCCGCAGGCCCTGAACCATCAGGTAGTCCCAGTCCACGCCAGCCTGATAGTAGCGCAGGGCGTGGCGCAGTCGCACCGTGTCGGAGAAGGCATGGTCCACGAAGTAGCCGATGGCGCCAGAGCGGCTGCGATACTTGTCGAAGCCGGGCTCGCCGTAGAAGCGGTTCACCGCGAAGCGGCCGAAGGGCGGGTTGTCGAGCAGCGTCCCTCTTGCCGGGAGAGGAGCCTGATGGGCGGTGTCGATCTCCTGATAGTAGCTGAGCAGGGTCACTGAGGTCGCGCTCGATGGCTGCCACGTGATGGCGGGCGCGATGTAGCGCTTGTTGTCCGGGGTGAAGTCGATGAAACTGCCACTGTCGCGGAACATCCCTGTCAGGCGATAGGACCATTCGCCGTCCTCGGTCAGCGGGCCCGAGAAGTCGGCCACGATCTCCTTCCGACCGAACGAGCCGACCGTGAGGCCCATCTCGCGCAGAGGTACCGTCAGGGGGCGCTTACTGACTGCGTTGACCACTCCGCCCGGAGAGAGCTGGCCGTACAGGATCGAGGCTGCGCCCTTGAGCACCTCCAGCCGCTCAAGCCCGTAGGGTTCCTGGGTGCCGTCGTAACCTCCCGACGTCAGTTTCATTCCATCACGCAGTAGGCCGCTATTGCCTTGCGAGACCTCGAAGCCGCGGACGAACACCCTGTCACGGCTGACCCCGGAGCCGGGCGCGGCACTAACGCCAGGCACGTAGCTCAGCGCATCCGTGAAGGTCTGTGCTCCCTGGTCGCGTAGCTGGCGCTGCGGCACCACCGAGATCGATTGCGGCGTCTCAAGGATCGGCGTGTCGGTCTTAGTGCCGGAGGCGCTACGCGTCGCGACGTAGCCGCGCACCGGGCCGTTGGCCCGCTCCAGGGCGGTGCCCTCGACCGAGAGCTGCTCCAGGGTGACGGTGGCCTCGCCCGTGGGTTCGCCCGGGACGGCGCTCCAGTCCGCGCGGAATACCGCGACCGTGTCCGTGTCGGTGAAGCGGTGGATGAGGCTCGTCCCCGCGAGGAGGCGTGAGAGCGCCGTCCCCGGATCGAGCAGTCCTCTGATCCCCTCGGTCCGCTTGGCCTCGATGACCTCTGTCGCGGCGACGAGCCTAAGTCTGGACGCCTGGCCCCATGCCTGGATTGCAGTCCCGAGATCGCCGGCCGGAATATCGAACCAGATTGGGACGTGGGTGGACTGGCCTCCGCTCGCCAGCGTGGCCTGCGCATCACCGGGCGCTGCTCTGGCCACGGCCGGAACCATGAGCAGGAGTGCAGCGAGAGGCCAGGCCGATTGGAGGGTAGGCGAGGAACGGGTGCCCGGGCGTTGCGTCATTGCAGGCTTGCGATCTCGTACACGTTGGCTTGCTGTGCAGACCGGCGTGTGGACGGTCCTGTGGATCAAGACGAAGCCGCGTCGCGATCGCACACCCCTGCCGTCGAGATTTTTTCGTTCAGGCCGTTACGGCGCCGCCCGCGTCGGATCCCGCTGGATCAACGTGAGCAGGGGAAGCCGGCGGATCCGGATCGGCAGCGCCGCCGCCATGGCATCAAGAGCCTTGTCGCTGTCGGCGGTCGAGAAGTTGCCCGAGACGCGAAGCCCATTGAGGTCGTGGTCCATGACCACGATGCGGCCGCGCCGATAGCGGCCGAGCGCGGCGACAACCTCCTTCAGCGGACGGCCGTCGAACACCAACTGGCCCTGCCGCCATGCGGCGCGGCTGCCAATATCGCTCTTCCGGACGGCGCCGGCCCGCGCGGCGGTGAAAGTCACCTCCTCGCCAGCATGGACATCGATGCCCGCCGCCTCCGGCGCGTCGGCGGCGTGGACGCGCACGGTGCTCTCGGCGACGAACAGACCGGTTTCCGCGCCGTCCCGGCTGACGCCGAAGGCGGTGCCAAGCGCGCGGGCCGTTCCGTTTTTGTCGGCGACCTCGAACGGGCGCGCCTTGTCGGGATGGACAGCTACGTAGATCTGGCCGGTATACAGGACGAGTCGGCGCTGATCCGGCCCGAAGACGATGTCGAAGCTTGTGCCGCCGTCGAGATCAACCTGCGATCCATCGCTGAGGACCATGCTGCGCCGCTCGCCAGTCGCGGTGCGTTCGTCGGCGAGCCAGGCCTGCGGCGGCCCGAAAGGCTCCACGGCGACGCCGCCGAGTGCGCCGAGCCCGCATAGCAGGACCGCGATCGCTGCCTTCGGCGGACCGTGCCTGCGACGCGGCAGAGCAACTCCGAGCGTCCGCCACAGCTCCTCCGCCTGCTCGGCCGCCGCCTGATGCGCCGGGTCCGTGTGCTTCCAGGCTTCGTAGGCCTGGGCAGTCGCCACGTCGTCGTCGCCCGAATGGAGGCGCACCTGCCATTCGAGCGCCTGCTCGGTCAGTGGATCGAGGGCGTCATCGGGGGCTTCCGGTTGCGGCATGTCACATGACTCTGGGAGAGCTCCGGCGACTGGTCCGGCCCAGTCAGTCAGCGCGATCCAGAGCGTGCGATGAAGCAGCGCCGTAGCGCAGAGAGAATGTACTTGGCCACCATGGTTGGTGAGACGCCGAAATGGCGTGCGATCCGTGCGTGGCTCCAATCCTCGATCCGGTTAAGGAGCAGCGCTTGGCGCCACCGGGCCGGCATCTCGTTGAGGGCGGCCCGCACCGCTTCGTATTCCTGCCGCGCAGCCACGACTCGGTCTGGGAGAGGTGCCGGATCCGCAACGTGCAGAACTTCGTCGAGGGGGGCGACAACGCCGTGGCGCCGGGCAAGGCGCGAGGCGTCGACGGCAAGGTTGCTGACGATGGCGCGCAGAAACTGGCGCGGACTCACAAGTGGCGCGCTCCCCTGCCCACCCCCCTGTTCGCGTTCCCGGTTAGCGAGCAGGAAACGCACGACCGCATCCTGAACGAGATCGGCGGCAGCGTCCCTGTTGCGCAGCTTTGCTGCGGCCAGAGCATTCAGCTCGCCGTAGTAACGCCGCAGGAGCTGGTCGAGTGATCCGCTCCCCGCGCCGGTCGGCGGGCGCGTTGACGCGCCCGACCAATCGTCGGACCACGCGCTTGAAGCAGACATGCTGGTGGCCCTCAGGCGAGAGAAAGACACTCCAGCGATTGTACCGACTGAAGGTTCTCTAGCAAGTTCAGAAGCTTAGAGTAATTTCAAGGTGATGCTCAGGCTGCGTGCCTATGCTCAAGCGGGATTGCGCCAAGCGATTGTGCCCGCTGCCAAAGCCCACGGTGAGTAGCTTCCAGTTCCTGCGGCTGCTCGCGGCATCGCTCCGCATAGCGTTGCACTCAAGCAACAATTCTCCCGTGGATCGGTTGCCATCGGTGCAGCTAGCTTCGGTACCACCACGCATAACAACAGCTGGTGAGTCGGCGAGGGTTCGGTTTAGGCATGCCCTGCCTGCACCGCTACCGGACCGTGGCCCAGGCCAACGACCAAACTGCGCCGTTCGCGGCCGTCGATGGTGGGAGCATAAGAAGCCACCTCTGCCCGCAAGTGAGTTCGGCCTCCGCTTTCGGGGGAGCCAACTTCCTGCCCCATGGTCACACATGGTTGAGAGGTGGAACGACCGCTGACGGGTGGGGCGTCAAAGCCCGCTTACCACCCTGTCCGGAACTTCAGGTGAAACGGGTCAAATGTCCGCAAGGGGTCAGGGGTTCGCCTGCCGCTTGTTCGGCTGTGCGCCACTTGCAGACCTCCGTTCAGTGCCAGTGGAATGGCCGCTTGTTACCCCGAAACTGCCGTTGCCGAGAGCGATACAGTTCGGGGCACGACCGAGACATGGGGAAGCATACCAGGCTCGTTGGCTTCGACAGGGCCTCGCCAGGTCAGGCGCCAACGCCACACCTCCTGGCTTTGGAGGCTCTGTCGCCCGGAAATCCCTACACGGTGGATTGACCAGCACTTTCGGTGAACTTTAAGTGCAGCCATGCGCGGGTGCCTGCCTCAAACGGTCCGAGGCCGCGCGATCATCGCCGTGATCGCGCTCTACGCGCTCGCGCTGCAAGCCTTCCTCGGTGGCCTCGCCCCACTACCAGCCGCGCCGCTCGGCGCCGTGATCTGTGCCGAGCACGGCGGTTCGAGCGCGCCCGACGATCACGGGCCTGCCTGCCAGCATCATGCCTGCTGCACGGCGGCGCAGGCCGCGCAGTGGCTCCATCTGATCCTGTCGGTCTTCGCGACGGTAGCCTGGGCCCCGCCCCGGGTGACCCTCGCTCCATTGCGCGACGCCGGTATGGTCCAGGCACGCGCACCCCCCGACCACTCCGTCAGCCCACGAGGTCCACCTGCCGTCTGACCGATCCACTTTTCAGATCGCTCAGACCCGGACCTCTCCCATGTCACAGTCTCTCCAGGGCGACGCGACGGCTTTTTCCGCCGTTGTCGCCGCGCGTCCGGCACAGGACGCCGTCTACCGCGCCGTCTGGCGCTGGCACTTCTACGCCGGCCTGCTCTGCCTGCCCTTCCTCATCCTGCTCTCGGCCACCGGCTCGCTCTACCTCTTCAAGGACGAGATCAACGGCACCCTGTTCGCGTATCGAACGACGGTGTTGCCCCAGGCGAGCCGCACCCTCAGCCCGGACGTCCTGCTCTTCAACGCCTCAGAGGCCGTGCCCACGGGGGTGCCGGTCTCGATGGCCGACCCTGCCGACCCGACCGCTACGGCCGTGGTGATGATGGCCGAGGGGCCGCTCCGGACCCTCGTTTACCTGAACCCCTACAACGGCGACGTGCTCGACCGCGTCGACCGTGACGACGAGTTCATGATGGTTGTGCGCCGCCTGCACAGCCTCGCCTACTTCGGCACAATCGCGAATAGCGTCATTGAGGTCGTGGCCGGCTTCGCCATCATCCTCGTGGTCACCGGCACCTACCTCTGGTGGCCCCGTCGGCAGAGTGGCGGGATCGTCAGCGTGCGCGGCACGCCGCGCAAGCGCGTCTGGTGGCGCGACCTGCACGCCGTGACGGGCCTGGTCGCGGGCGCCGGCCTGTTCTTCCTCGCCGCGACCGGCCTGCCCTGGTCAGCCTGGTGGGGCCAGCAGGCGCGGACCCTGTCCAACGAGGCCGGCGTCGGCCAGCCGCGCGCGCTCTGGGCCAACAAGCCTGTTTCGAACGTGCCGATGCAGGAGATGCTCACCACCACCGGATGGTCCATGGAGGACGCGCCGGTCCCGGTCTCCCAGCCGAGCGCGGCGGCTTCCATCGGCTCAGCGCGCGCCGTCGAGATCCTGCGCGGCCTCGGCATGCCGCCCGGCTTCGAGATCTCCCTGCCTGTGGGGGACACTGGGGTCTACGCCGCGGCAGCCTACCCCAAGGACGTGGCTTCGCAGCGGATGATCTCGCTCGACCAGTACACCGGCAAGCCGCTCGTCGACGTGCGCTTCGGCGACCTCGGCGGTGTCGCCCGGGCGATCCAGTACGGCATTGGCATCCACAAGGGCGAGCACTGGGGCCGGGCCAACCAGCTCGCGATGCTGGCCTTCTGCCTCGCCACCATCCTGCTTGCGGTGACGGCCGCAGTGATGTGGTGGAAGCGCCGTCCTGCTGGTCGCCTCGGCGTCCCTCCCTGGCCCCGCGACCGTCGCGTCGCCGCAACGGTGACCGTGATCGTGCTCGGCCTCGGCGCGCTGTTCCCGCTGACCGGCTTGGCCATCCTCGGCATGGTCGTCGTCGACCTGGCCATCCAGGCCCTGCGCCCGCGCCTGGCGTCCTGACTGCGCAACCGGGGACGAACGCGTCCCCGCCGCGCGCCTGTCCCATTCCCCTTCTCCGGTCGCAGCGTTCGCCTTCGCTTGCCGCCACTCGACGAGTGTCCGTCATGTCCCACCGCCGTCCAGGCCGATGCGCCCGCGCGCTGACCTTCATCCTTGCCACGAGCCCGTTGGCCATCGCCGCGGCACAGGCCCAAGGCGGCAACCAAGCTGTCGCCCTGGAGGAGATCTCCGTCATTTCGGACAGCAACGGCGTCCCCGGAGGAGCACCGGCCGCGTCGGCCGGCACTGCCGGGCCCGGCCTACCGCCGGTCTCCGCCCCCACGCCGCTGGACAAGCCTGTCGGTGAAGTGGTCACCAGCGTCGGGCGCGAGGGCGTCATCGACAACCGCGCCGCCACAAGCGTGGCCGACATCCTGCGCAACAGCCCCGGCGTGACGGTGCGGCAGGGCAATGGTCCCCGCGACGTCGTCGTCTCGATCCGCGGCAACAACGCCCGCGCCACCGGCGTGTCGCGCAATATGGTCGTGCTGGAGGACGGCTTCCCCGTCACCCAGGCGGACGGCTCCTCGCGCTTCGACCTCGTCGACCCGCGCGCCTACTCGCGCATCGACGTGTTCCGGGGACCGCAGTCACCGTTCTTCGGCAACTTCGCCACCGGCGGCGCCCTGAACTTCGTCACCCGTCGAGGTTCCGAGATCAACGGCGTTGAGTACGGCGTCGATGCCGGCAGCTTCGGCTACCTCAACAACTACGCCGCCTTCGGCGGGGTCAGCGGCCCGTTCGAGTACAGCCTGTTCACCAGCGACACGCGGGGCCACGGCTTCATCAGCCACAACTCGTTCGACACCCAGACCATCAACTTCCTCGGCACCTACGCGCCGACGCCGGACGACCGCTTCACTCTGAAGATCATCAACAACGAGGTCGCCACCGACCTGCCCGGGCGCGGCTCGCTCAACCAGTTCCGGCTCAACCCTTTCCAGCGGGGCTGCGCCTCGGCCGCGGTGGCTGCACCCGGCTGCGTGACCTACAACCTGCTCCTCAACGGCCGGAACGGCGCCACCGTGCCGGTGACCGCCGACGAGGGCGCGTTCTTCCGCGGCGACCGGCGCACCATCGTGGGCGGGCGCTGGGAGCACGACTTCGACGCCTTCACGACCTGGCGCACCCAGCTCGTGTTCGACGACCGCCAGATCAACCAGCCCTTCTATACGTCCTCGGGGCGCGGCGACTTCCCTGGCTTCAACTTCCTCACCGACGTCACCCGGCGCGGCGACCTGTTCGGCCTGCCGGCGACCGGCTACGTCGCGCTCGCCTTCAACACCCTCGACAGCAACAGCCTGACCTACAACCGCGCGCCTTACGGAGGGCCCCGCCTCGGCGCCCTGACCGCCGACCTTGAGGCCACCCAGGCAAACCTGGGCGGCCGCGCCCGCGTCGAGCTGCAGCTCTCCGACCAGTGGATCGCGGTCGCCGGCATCAGTGCCGAGAACACCACGATCAACGGACGCAACATCACCTACGGCTTCCCGGCCGCCGGCGGCGTCACCACCACACTGGCCAACATCGACCGCAGCTTCCTGAACGTCGCGCCCGAGCTTTCCCTGCTCTACCGGCCCGATACCGCCTGGCAGGTCCGGGGCCGCGTGGCGACCGGCTACGCCACGCCCTCGGCCTCGAACCTCACCGTCACCTCCGCCGGCGTACCCGGCAACAACGGGCAGCTGCAGACGCAGGAGAACCTCGGCTTCGACATCGGAGCCGACTGGACGCCGATGCCCGGCGTCCGCTTCAGCGTGACCGGCTTCTACGAGTTCTTCCGCAACGAGCTCGTCACGCAATCGCCGGGTGCCGGCCTCCTGAGCTACACCTTCAACGCGCCGGCCTCGGAGCATCGCGGCGTCGAGGTCGGAGCGGACTGGGCCTTCGCGCCGGGCTGGCGGGCGACTGCGGCCTACACCTTCGACGACCAGATCTACACCAAGTACGTCGAGCAACTCAGCGCCGGCAGCCTGACCCGACGCTTCGACCGCGCGGGCAACCACATCCCCGGCGTGCCCGCCAACCAGCTTCTCGCACGGATCGGCTACGAGCAGGCGACCGGCCCCCTAGCGGGCCTGGGCGGCTACGTGGAAACGGTGTTCCAGGACGACTTCTTCATCGACAACGCCAACCTCCTAAAGGCGCCCGGCTACGCCATCGTGAACCTCAACGTGCACTACACGACGGAACTCGTTGGCTACGCCAAACGGCTGAACCTGTTCTTCGAGGCGCGGAACGTCCTGGACAAGACCTACGTCGCCTCGGCCCAGAACCTCGCGAACTCGATCAGCGCCGCCTCCGGCCTTCAGAATGGCGCGAGCGTCCTGGCCAACACCACAGGCTCGGTGTTCGCGGGCGCCCCGCGTAATTTCGTCGGCGGCATGCGGCTGTCCTTCTGATGCCGACCAGGAGCGTGACGCCTCGACAGGTACCGAGGATGCGTGCCTGGCGCGCGGCCATCGCGGTGGCCGCCCTGTACGCGCTCGCGCTCCAGGCCGTGCTCGGCGGTGCAAGCCTCGCTCTGTCTCCCGACCCCGCCCACGTCCTCTGCCGGCAGGACGCGGGCAGCGATGACGGACCGTCCAAGGCGCGCCTGTCGCACGGGCACCCGGATTGCTGTCTCGTCGCCCACGTCCTGAACTCCGCCGCGGTCCCGCTCTCCTCGGTGGTGCCGGTCGTCTGGCCCGCTCGCCAAGCCGTTGCCTTGACCTGGCGTCCGGAGGTCATCGCCTGTCCGCGAGGCCCTCCGGGAGCCAGGGCCAGCGCACGCGCCCCACCCGTCGCCTGATCGGTCGCCCTTCCCCGATCCTTCAGGCCACGGACCTCATGCCATGTACCGAATTCCCCGGGTCGAGCTCTACGCCGCCCTGTTGTTGACGCTGCTTGCCTCCACCTCCGTCTTCGCCCAGACCGCCGCGACGGAGTCCGTCACCCTTTCCGAGCTCAGCGTTGCCGGTTCCGCCGCGCCGTCGGCCGAGACGCGGCTCCCACCGGCCGCCCAGGCGGCAAGCCTCACCGTACCGACCGTCGAGCAGGCCCGCGCGGACCTTCAGCGCACGCCGGGCGGCGTCGCCCTCGTCCCGGACACGGCGTTCAAGAACCGGCCGGCGCAGACGCTCAAGGACGTGCTCGACTTTGTGCCCGGCGTCATCGTGCAGCCCAGGTTCGGCTCGGACGCCCGGCTGTCCATCCGTGGCTCGGGCCTCTCCCGCAACTACGGCAACCGCGGCATCAACGTCTTCCAGGACGGCATCCCCATCAACACCTCCGATGGCCTCGTCGACTTCTTCGAGATCGACCCGACCGCCTACCGCTACGTCGAGGTCTTCAGGGGCGCCAACGCGCTGCGGTTCGGAGCCAACGCGCTCGGCGGCGCGATCAACCTGGTCACCCCGACCGGTCGCGACGTGTTCCCCTTCGACGCCCGTATCGACGCCGGCAGCTTCGGCTACCTGAAGGGGCAGGCCTCCACGGGCGGGGTGTCGGGTCCGTTCGACTACTTCCTCACCCTGTCCGCGGACCGGTTCGACGGCTTCCGCGAGCACAGCGACGGTAACTCGGTGCGCGGCAACGCCAACTTCGGCTACCGATTCTCGCCTGACGCCGAGACGCGCTTCTACGTGAACGCCAACACCATCAACCAGCGCATCCCAGGCGAGGTGACCCGGCAATCGGCGCTGACGAACCCCCGCGCCGCGAACCCGGTCTGGGTCCAGCAGAACCAGCAGCGCAACATCGACTCGGTGCGGCTCGCCAACAAGACCACGCTGCGCTTCGACGAGACGATCGTGGACTTCGGCCTCTTCACAGTCCAACGCCGCGTCGACCACCCGATCTACGAGTACCTCGACTACACGGTGCAGGACTACGGTGGCTTCGTCCGCGCGACCGACGACAGGATCATCGGCGGCTTCCGCAACCGCCTGGTCGTGGGCGTGAACGTCGACAACGGCACCATCGACTATAGGCAGTTCGTCAACCTGAACGGCGCCGTGAAGGGACCCCTGACCTTCTCGACCCTTGACCGTTCGGAGAACATGTCGGCCTATGCCGAGAACTCGTTCTTCGTCCTGCCGAACGTCGCCCTCGTCGGGGGTGGCTTCTTCCTGCACGCGACCCGTGACCGGAAGGACCGCTTCCTGGCCAACGGCAACCAGTCGGGCCGCTCAACCTACGACATCGCCAAGCCGAAGTTCGGCGTGCTTTGGGACGTCGACCCCACGTGGCAGGTCTACGGCAACGTCTCGGGCAGCGCCGAGGCGCCGACCTTCGATGCGAACTCGTTCGCGACCGTGGCGACCTCAAACCTGCGCGCTCAGACCGCGACTACGTACGAGGTTGGCACGCGCGGCATCCGACCGGATCTCACGTGGGACCTCTCGCTCTACCGCTCGGAAATCCGGAACGAACTGCAGTGCCTGACGACGTCGATTTTCAGCCCCTGCAGCATCGTGAACGCCGACCGCACCGTGCATCAAGGCGTCGAGGCGGGCCTTGGGGTGGCCTTCTTGAAGTCGCTCGTCTCGGCTGAGGACCGCGTCTGGTTCAACACGGCCTACACCTACAACGACTTCTTCTTTGTTAGTGACGCGCTCTACGGCAACAACCGCCTGCCCGGCGCGCCGACGCACTACCTGCGCGCCGAGGTGCTCTACCGTCATCCGAGCGGCTTCTACGCCGGCCCGAACGTCGAGTGGTCGCCGCAGGCTTATTTCGCCGACAACGCCAACAGCCTGACGGTGTCTTCCTACGCGCTCCTGAACTTCAGGATCGGCTTCGACCAGGGCTCGGCTTGGTCTGGGTACCTTGAGGCGCGCAACCTCCTGGATAGGCGCTACATCTCCAGCGTGGCCATCGCCGGCGTCGCCAACGTCGCCTCGGAGATCTTCAATCCGGGCACTGGTAGGGCGGTTTACGGTGGTCTGAGGTACCGGTGGTGATAAGGCAGCCAGTCAGCAGGCCGAAGCTCGGTGAAGCCGGCCGCAGGGCCTCAACCGCGAAGGCGCAGCGGTTCCGCGACGAGATCCGGCCTGTCATTGCGGAGCTGCGCGGCGCCGGCATCACGACTTGCGAGGGCCTTGCACGAGGTCTGCGGGTTCAGGGTATTCGGAAGCCGCGCGGTGGCTTGGTTTGGACGTCCTGCGAAATCCGCAGACTGCTACGGAAGATCTCAGAGTAGTCGAGACTGACAAAAGGGTGCCAGAGCTGAATGCCGTACGTCGTGCCACTTAGACGGTCGGCTCGCGCTATGAGCCGACCTTCGTCCGTCAGGCGCGGAGCCGCTGCTTGCGACCCACAGCAGCCTCACGCGGGCACCTCTGCAGTCGACCGTTTCCGAAGGGACGGCAGGCTGTCGACAAATATGGCTGAGGGTAAGGGCGAATCATGCTCTGAGACCTCGTAGGGGCAAGAGTCCCGCTGGATGTTGCTATCGTGCGACAGTCTGTGCGGACCCAAGGCGCTACCATCTAAGTGACGGTTCCCCTCGGGGATCAAAAGGGAACGCGGTGAGGGGTAACCCGATGCCGCGGCTGCCCCCGCAACTGTAAGCGGCGAGCCTTCCGCCACCATGTCACTGGGCAGCCTCGCCCGGGAAGACGGTGAGAGGGCAGCGACCCGCGAGCCAGGAGACCTGCCGTCAGTCGTGGTCACACGCGAAACACATTGGGCGGGGTGTCCTGATGGGTGTCGAAGCGCCGTCCCTTCTGCTTGGGGGCGGTGAGCCGAGGCCTCGTTCGCGGTGACGTGCCACTGCCGTTGCCCGAGGCTCCTCGTACCATGGTCCGCGTTGATCGTACCCGCTCGCTTGCCGAGCACTTGCCTGCTGCCCTGTATCTCTCCACCAGCGCTCTCGTTCTGAGCTCGACCTCTCTGACGGCACAGGAGCGTGCGGAGATCACCACTGGTTCGCACGCCGTTGCGCTGGAGGAACTGGCCGTCCAGGGGGCGGGGTCCGGCACAAGGCTTCTAGCACCGACGCCATACACGGCGGCGCCGACCGGGCTGAACCTCACCACGCCGAACCGCAGTGGCAGCCGCCTCGACCTGTCGCCGCTGCAGACGCCCGCCAGCATCGAGGTCATCCCAGGTCAGAAGATCCGAGAGCGTGGGCAGGAGACCGTGCAGGAGGCGATCACCCAGAACGCCGCTGGCATCACGACCATCGGTGCGCCCGGTAACGGCCTCGGCGCCTACACCTCCCGCGGCTTTGCCGGCGTAAACTCGGTGATGCAGCTCTATGACGGCACCCGGCTCTATGTCGGTGCCGGTACGATCACCTACCCGTTCGACACCTGGAACGTCGACCGGATCGAGGTGCTGCGTGGGCCGGCTTCCGTGCTGTACGGGGACGGCGCGATCGGCGGCGTCATCAACGTCGTCCCCAAGAAGCCAGTCGCCGTACCGATCAACGCCGCACGCGCCGCTCTCGGATCCGATGGCGTGAAGCGCCTTGCCATCGACAGCGGTGGACCCATCGGCGAGAACGTCTTCTACCGCCTCAACGTCAGCGCCAACCAGGCCAATGGCTGGCTGCGCCAGAACGGTGACTTCAGCAATCTCGCTGTCTCGGGTGCCGTGCTCTACCAGGCAACGCCCGATCTCGCCTTCACACTTTCGCACGACTACGGCTACCAAGAGCCGCTGCGCTACTTCGGGACGCCTTTGATCGGCGGCCGGATCGATCCGCGCACCCGGTTCAACAACTACAACGTCAACGACAGTCGCATCGTCTTCGAGGACAACTGGACCCAGCTCAAGACCGAGTGGACGCCCACAGCCGACATCACGATCCGCAACACGGCCTATCACCTCAAGTCGGATCGGCACTGGCGCAACGTCGAGACCTACACCTTTGCGCCAAGCACCGGCCTGATCCGACGGACGAACCCGATCGAGATCTTCCACAACCAGGAGCAGATCGGCAACCGCTTCGACGCCGCCTTCAAGGGTGAGCTGTTCGGCTTCCGCAACGAGTTCGTCGCCGGCTTCGACGTCAACCACATCAAGTTTTCGCACACAAACAACTCGCCCTATCGCGGCGAGACCAGCGTCAATCCGTTCGTCTTCAGCCCCGGCGTCTTCTCCAGTCTCGACCTGACCACGCTCGGCTACGCCACCAGCTCGGATCAGTATTCTCTGTTTGCCGAGAACCGCCTCGTTCTGACGGAACAGCTCTCGCTGATCGCTGGCGTGCGCTACGATGCGCCTACAGTTCGTCGCTCAGACCCGCGCACTCCCTCGGCAGGGTTCACGAAGGATTTCAGTGCGCTGAGCTACCGCTTCGGCGCGGTCTACAACCCGACGCCCGACAGCTCGCTCTACGCGAGCTACGCCACCGCCGTGGATCCCGTAAACTCGCTGATTACTCTGTCGCTGGCGCAGAAGGATTTCGAACTCTCGACCGGCGAGCAAATCGAGGTTGGTTACAAGCAGCTGTTCTGGGAGGGCCGGGGTGAGTTCACGCTGGCTGGTTACCGGATCACGAAGGACAACCTGCTGACGGCCGATCCGCTGCGGCCAGCCGTGTCCATCCAGGTGGGCAGCCAGTCTTCGCATGGCGTCGAGGCGTTCGCCTCGCTTGGGCTCTGGGAGAACTGGCGCGTCGAAGGCAACATCGCCTTGGTGCATGCCCAGTACGACGACTTTCAGCAGGCGGTTGGCGGCGCCGCCGTCAACTTCGCGGGCAATCAGCCGATCTCTGTTCCCGCTCGCGTCGCCAATCTCTGGCTGTCCTGGGCCTTCGCACCGCGCTGGGAGGCACGGGCTGGCGTGCAGTTCGTCGGCGAGACCTTCAGCGACTTCGCCAACACCGTCCGGCGTCCGGCCTACGAGGTCGTCAACGCGAGCGTGGACTACCGCGTGAGCGAGACCTCACACTTCAGCGTGCGTGCCTACAACCTACTCGACAAGGTCTACCCCGTGACGGGGAGTTCGGTGTCGTGGCTATTAGGCCGGCCGCGCTCGGTCGAAGTGGCCTACAACGTTGCCTTCTGAGGGCGTCTGCGCATGCATATCGAGCAACGCGAACTGCCCCAGGCCGGGGCAGACAATCCCGTTCTGGCGATCCAGGCGGCGGTCAAGCGGTTCGGCGCACGCACCGCCCTCGATGGCTTGGATCTCACGCTCCGTGCCGGAGAGGTCTTCGCCCTACTCGGGCCAAACGGAGCCGGCAAGACCACGACGATCAACCTGATCCTCGGCTTCCTGAAGCCGGATGTCGGCGCAGTCCAGGTCTGCGGGATCGAGACGGGATCCGGTCGGCGCGCGAGGCCATGTCGCCTACATCCCCGAGCAGGTCGCCCTCTACTGGCCCGACTACGACGCTGGCAGCCGGCTCCGCATGGTGGCGAAGTGGCATCTCGCGATGCCGGCCGTGACGGCCCTCGCGGGCTACTTCCCGGGGCGCCGGCTCGGCTGGCTCGAAGATCTCCCGGCCGGCGTGGCGTATGAGTGGAGTTTCCGTCGTGCCCGCATGGAGCTGAGCTATCCGCCGGGCCAGCGTGAGGCGATTCTCGCCCGCTTCGCGGCCGTCGGAGCTCCGATACTGGCCGTCGGAACGACGGACGACGAGTTCGGGACGCCATCGGCGATCCGTCGGGGACTCGGCTACTACACCTCCAGTCCGCGGACGCAGGTTCAGCTGACGCCGGCAGCGTTGAGTGCGACGACGATCATCGGCCACTTCAGCCTTTTCCACCCCAGCCGGAGCGGCACGTTTTGGACAAGCGCGTTGGATTGGCTTCGCGATGGCAGGAATCCCTGGCCGGAAGCGGTCGTCCATGCCACGCCTCCGTGCCGCAGCAATACAGAGGCTTCGCGATGACCAACGACGCTCCGGCCATCTGCGCCGCCAATGCCCCGGTCCGGGTCAAGTCGAGCAACTACCCCGAGCCCTTCGCCTCGCGAATGGAGGGACGGATCAAGCAGCCGCTGGGTGACCTGTTCGGCCTCAGGAACTTCGGGGTGAACCTCACGCGGCTGCGGCCAGGCGCGGTGTCGGCTCTCCACCACCGCCACTCGCGCCAGGACGAACTCATCTACATCCTCGAAGGTGAGCCGACGCTGTTCACGGATGCCGGCGAGATGCAATTGCGGCCAGGCATGGTGGCAGGCTTCCCTGCAAATGGAACGGCCCATCATCTGGAGAACCGCACCGATCGCGACTGCCTCATCCTTGAGATTGGGGACCGTAGCCGCGGAGATGTGGCGAGCTATCCGCAGGACGACCTCCAAGCCTTGATGGATGTGGAAGGAAACTGGCGCTTCGCCAGGAAGGACGGAACCTGTTTCTAGACTGACGGTCCGGCGATAAATGGCGCCCAGGATGCCCGATCACCGCTGCTGAGATTGGCGTTCGCTTCTATGGTTCGGCTTCTCGAAAGTGGACCGAAGAGAATTCACCCATTCCAGTCGTAATTCTGTGGCTCGTCGAGAGCCTGGAGGCGGACCGTCCGAGGGCGTGCAACGGATTGGAAGCAATGGTTGGTACGCGCTGGCGCGATGATGGCTTCTGGCGCAATGCTACCGTTCACCATTGCCTGCTGAACTGCCGCTACCGAACCATGCCGGTCTTCTGGCCTCAGCAGGACGTTCCCCGATAGCAGACGTCTCTTACCAAGCTCGATTGCTGTGGGTGGGCTAGAGGGCCGCACTTAGCAAAAGTGCTCCGTCACGCCCGCACTGCGCTACGGAAGGCGGCCGACAGGCTGGCGAGCAGGTCACGCGCCGGTCCGCTCTGGATCCTCGTATGGAGGAGGATCGGCAGGCGGGGGATCTCCGGGAGCCTCAGCTTGGCTCCGACGTCGACGACACCGAGCGGAAGCATGCGTGGCGCCAGGGCCGCGACGCCGAGCCTGGCTGACACGGCAGCCGCAACGGCCGACACGCCGCCACCGACGAAGGTCTCGATCCAGGGGATGCCGGCGGTGTCGAGGAGACGCCCGGCCATGGCGCGGACGCCGCACGGCTCGGCCGACGTGGCGACCGGCAGCGGTTCGCCCGCACGAGGCTGCCAGCCTGCCCCTGCGAACCATCCGAAGCTCTCCTGGGCTAGGACCTCGCCGTCATCCCGGCCCAGGTTCATGCGCGCGATCACCGCATCGAGTTCACGGCGGTCGTAGCTCTGCAGGAGGTCGCCGGACGAGCCGATCTTGATCTTGATGAGAAGCTGAGGATCCTGCGTGGTCAGCCGCGCGATGAGCGCCGGCAGATCCGGCCCCGCGACATGGTCGCTGATCCCGATGGCGACGCGTTGCCGGGCTTCCCCAAAGACCGCGAGCGCCCGCTCATGCGCGTACACAAGTTCGCGCGCCCGTTCGAGGAAGGCGATGCCGTGCGGTGAGAGCTGCACGTAGCGGGGCGTCCGCTCGACGAGCTGGTGGCCAACCCTCCGTTCCAGCCGCTGGATGCGAAGGCTGACGGCCGCCTGCGTCGTCTCCATCGCCTCAGCCGCGCGCGTGAAGCTGTCGAGTTCGGCCACGTGAATGAACGCGCGCACGGCATCGAGGTCGAGGGACTTGCACGTCATAACAAGCCATTATCTCTGAAATCAGAGCCGATATGATATCGTAATGCCGGTTGAACTTCTACAACTCCGAGCGTCAAACGAGGTGCATCATGCCGCTCATTTCCATATCTCTGCGCTCTGGGAAATCCGACGCATACAAGCAGGCCATTTTCGACGGCCTGTACCGAGCCCTCCGCGAGACCTTTAGCGTACCGGAGGACGACCAGTTCATGACGATTACGGAGCACGGTGAAGCGGACTTCCGCTACGGCGCGACCTACGGCGGCATCAACCGCAGCGACGACGTGATCTTCGTGCAGATCAGCGCCATGAACACTCGCACCGTCGATCAGAAGAAAGCGCTCTATCGGCGTATCGCGGAGCTGCTCGGCGACGAGCCCGGCATCCGAGCTGACGATCTCTTCATCAACCTCGTGGAGGGCACCCGCGAGAATTGGTCGCTCGGTCGCGGCCTCGCGCAGTATGCCTGACCTGAAGCTGGTGCGGCCAAGCCGTCGCTCCTTGCTGGAGCTGATCGTGACAACTCCGCCGTCCGTCACGCTATCTGCCGACGACCCAAGTGCGGCGTCCAACGCCTCCATCATCGGGCTCTTTGCCTTCGTCGTGGTGGCCTGGAGCCTCAACTGGGTCGTCATGAAGATGGCGTTGCAGGACGTCACGCCATTCTGGGCGGTCGCGATCCGAACCGGCCTCGCGGCACTCGTCCTGTTCCCATCGCTGTCTGCGGCCGGGCAGCTGAGGCTGCTGCCCCGGGGCGATCTGCCGGTCATCCTCGTGATCGCGCTCTTCCACATGGTGGCCTTCGCGAGCTTGATGACGGCGGGGCTGGTCTTCGTCCCCGCGAGCCGGGCCATCGTGCTCAGCTACACCACGCCGCTCTGGGTCGCCCCCGCCGCCTTCCTGTTCCTCGGGGAGCGGGTGACGGTGCGGCAGGCGGCCGGGGTCGCGGTCGGCATCGTCGGCCTGCTTCTGCTTTTCTGGCCGGATAGCGGTGCGTGGAGCAGCAGGACGGCTCTCCCCGGCAACGGTTTGGTGGTTTTGGCTGCGCTCTGCTGGTCGGTCAGCACCGTCTACACCCGGGCACATCGCTGGGTTGCGACGCCGCTCCAGCTCATGCCCTGGCAATGCCTGCTCGCGACGGTCGCCCTCGTGATCCTGGCTCTTGCGCTCGAAGGCGCACCGCCGTCGCGGATCGGCACTCCGGCCCTGCTGGCGCTCGCTTACAACGGCTTCATTGGTACGGCGCTCGGCTTCTGGGCGATGACCGTGGTGAACCGGTGCGTGCCGGCAACCACGGCATCTCTCGGCGTCCTCACGACACCCGTGCTGGGCATCGGACTGTCTGCCATCATCCTAGCCGAAGGGCTCAATCCACTACTCATCGTCTCGGCGCTCACCATCCTGTTCGGGATCGCGCTCGGTGCGAAAGGCGGGGGATGAGCCGGCGGCAACGTCTTATGTGACGGTGGATCTATTCGGAGGCGTCAGCGAGTGGGTCGACAACGTCCGCTTCGATACCCTGCTCGCTCAGAAGCGGAACGGCAGAATTCCACCCAAAGCAGGCTTTAGCGACGTCCGCTTCCGGGCCGTCTAATGAGTGGTGCAAGCGACTGATGGAGCCCGAAAGCCGTCCGGCTGATTTTGGGCGAGCGAGGCGCCGAACCAGACCTCAGACAGCCACTCCGAGATTGCTCAGCCCCAGTACCTATCGGTAGCCCAGTGTAGCGGTGTCAGCGGTTCTGCGGGAGACAGAAGTGCGCCAAACCGATACCATCCCCTGATGCAGCCGCGCGTTTCCTCCGCAGTCGAAGTTGGTCTGCCGGCGGGGTCGGTGTATCGATTCGGCTGCCATTGCATCTATCCCGAGATGAGGCTCCTCTTGCGGGGCGACCGAAGGGTGGAACTCGGGGCACGAGCCTTCGATCTTCTCCGGATCCTCGTCGAAGCGCGCGGGAAACTGGTCGGCAAAGACGAACTCATCGAGCGGGTCTGGAGCGGGACGGCGGTCGAGGAGAACAACCTCCAGGCACAAATATCTGCGCTCAGGAAGGCGCTTGGCCAGGACAGAGAGCTGATCTCAACCGAGTTCGGTCGCGGATACCGCCTCTCACCCGCGACGGACGCGTCCGAGGGTCTGGCGCCGTTCCCGGCTGACGTGCCGTCGCGTGCGGTCGCCTGCACCGTCCCGAATCCCATCACGCGCTTGATCGGTCGAACCACCGAGCTGTCGGAGCTGGAAGCTCTCTTGGGGCGGACCAGGCTCGTGACGATTGTCGGGCCCGGTGGGGTCGGCAAGACGCGGTTGGCGAATGAAGTTGGCCAGCAGCTCCGCACGTCTTTCCCGGGCGGCGTCCTTCTGGCGGAACTCGGCAAGCTATCCGACGGTGAGCTCGTCCGATCGACGATTGGGGCAGCCCTCTCCATCCCGGCATCCGCCATGCAGCAGCTCGGTCGGCTCCGGAATTTCGTCGCAGACCGGAAGATCCTGCTGCTAATCGACAATTGCGAGCACGTTGCCGACGCGGCCGCTAACGTCCTGGCGGACCTGCTGCAGGCCGGCGCCGATCTGCGCGTGCTAGGCACGGCTCAGGAGCCGCTCGGAATGCCTGGGGAGCACGTCTACCGCCTCACTCCGCTCGCAGTACCCGCGAGGGACGTGCGCGGGGCGGACGAGGTGCTGGTGCACGCTGCCGTGCAGCTCTTCGTGGAACGGGCCAGAGCAAGGACACGCGAATTCCAGTTGTCGGACGCAAACGCCGGCAAGGTCGGTGAGATCTGTCGGCGCCTGGACGGGATACCGCTCGCCCTGGAACTCGCCGCCGCGCGGGTCGCGGCCTTGGGTGTCGACGGCGTGCTGACTGGGCTGGACGATCGCTTCAAACTGCTGGCCGCCGGGCGCAGGACTGCGCTGCCCCGACATCGCACTTTGCGTGGGGCGGTCGACTGGAGCTACGGCCTTCTTAGCCAAGACGCGCAGCGATCGTTTCAGCGCCTCGCCGCGTTTCCAGCGGAGTTTACGGCCGAGGCCGCGCATGAGGTCGCAGGTGAGCAGCCGGACGAGGCGTGGCGGACGGTGGACGTGCTCGGCGAACTTGAGGAGAAATCGCTCCTCTTCGTCGACGTGGCGGGCTGGAAGCCTCGCTTCCACATGCTCGAGACGATCCGCTTTTACGCCCTGGAGAAACTCGCCGAGAGCGGCGAGGTCGACCAGATCGCTCGTCGGCACGCGCAGTTCACGGCCGCCATGTCGAGGCGGGCCTCTGCCGATTGGCTCGTCCTGCCCACCGAGAACTGGCTGAACCGCCACCGCAGCGGGCTGAACGATATCCGCGCGGCTCTTGACTGGACCTTCTCTGCCCCGGGCGACGCTCACCTCGGCGTCGCAATCCTCTCGCACTCGGCTCCGTTCTGGATCCAGCACTCCCAGCATGACGAGGGACGTTGTCGGATCTCCCGAGCCCTCGCCGGCGATACGATGCGGGATCCGATCCCCCGTGGGGCTGAGATGGGCGCCCAGGCGGCGCTCGGAGCTTGCCTGACATGGGCCAAAGGTCCGGTCGCCGAAACCAGGAGCGCGTGGACCCGCGCCCTCGATCTCGCCGCTGACCTGTCGGACGCCGAGGTCGGGCTTCAAGCCCATTATGGGTTGTGGCTCTACAACCTGCGCTGCGGCGACTACGGGGGCTCGCTCCGGCATGCACAGGAGATGATGGATCGGGCCAGCCAGGTGAGCGACGGCGAGGCGCTCGCCGCGGGACAGCGTATTGCCGGCGTCTCGAAGCACTTCTTGGGCCGGCATGCGGAGGGGCGCCGCCTAATCGAGATGTCGCTGGGAAGGTACGAGCGGCATCCTCCAATCCAGCGATATCGCTTCGGGCTTGATCAGCACGTCGCCGGGCTCGCCTTCCTGTCTCGCATCTTCTGGATCGAGGGCCAGTTCGGGACGGCCCTCGACGTCGCGCGGCGCGCTCTGGAGGAAGCTCGCGCGCTCGATCACGCGTGCACGCTCTGCTGCGCGCTGGCAGAGGGCTGGTGCATGGTTCACGCTCTGAACGGCGACGAGGCCGCTGTAGAGCGCGCGGCGCCGCTGCTCATCGAGACCGCATGCAGGCACGGTCTCGGGTTCTGGAAGGTGTACGGAGATCTGTTCATGGCTTGGGCTGCCACTGCGCGCAGCACACCCCCAGAGCATCGCATCCACCATGTGATGTCCGCCGCGAGCGGCATGGACTTCGACCCTCTCTACTCGACCCTGATCACCGATATCCTGCGCGATGCCGCCGGCGACCATCCCGCTCGGGAGGCGTTCTCGCGATTGGCCGAGCGGGCTGATGGCTGCCACGAGGATCACTGGGCATGGCCGGAATTCCTGAGGATCCGTGCGCAGCTCGCCGATGGCGGCACCGCGTCGCGCGAGCACGAGTTGCGCCGGGCTCTTGAAGTCGCCGAGCATCAGGGGGCGTCAGCCTTTAGTCTCCGCGCCGCGTTCGATCTGGCGAAGCTCCTGGCCCGCGACGATCGCACGGAAGAGGCGAGGGAGATCCTCGGGCCGGTCCTCGATCGCCTCCCGAGCGGAGTTTCGTCGCGGCACTGGCGTGCTGCCCGCTGCTGGTACGTCCAGCGACTCGCGGACGCGAGCTGAGCGACCTCCAATTCAGACGTCTGAAATGGAGCGCCAAAGACTCGTGGATCGCCGGCTGCGAAACACGCTTCTCCCTCAGCGCCGGAAGCGAACCGCACCGGCCGTTCACGAAGGTGGAAGCTCTTGGCGGAAATCGTCGCAGCTTACGTCGTGCCGCACACGCCGAGCTTCATCGCCGAGGTGAAGGCGAATGGGGAGAGTTCGGAGACAGCGCGCTTCTTCGGCGAGATCAGACGACACTTGGCGGCGGCGTGCCCGGATGTGATCGTCTCGATCAGCAATGATCACTTCAATACGTTCTTTTTTGACAACTGGCCGACGTTCGCGATCGGGACGGCGGACTGTACAGCCGGGCCGAGTGATCAGACGCCCGAGATGCCGTGGTACGAGGTGAAGATCGCCTCCGATCTCGCCCAGCATCTTCTGGATTGTCTCATGGCGGACGAGTTCGACATGGCGCGCTCGCTCGAGTTCCAACTCGACCACGCCCACTTGGTCCCGCTTCATTTCCTCACGCCCGAGATGTCGATTCCGATCGTCCCGGTCTTCATCAACTGCATCGTCCCGCCCTTGCCAGGAAGCCGGCGCTGCTACCGACTGGGTCGCTCCGTCGCGGCGGCCGTGGCGCGTTGGACCGGCGGCCAAAGGGTCGCTGTCCTGGCTAGTGGATCCCTGAGTCTCGAGATCGGCGGGCCGCGGGCCTTCGAGAACAAGACGTTCGGCGTGCCCGATCCCGAGTGGGCCAGGTGGGTGCTAGCGCAGGTCCGGACCGGCCAGACCGAGGCGCTGATAGAGGCCGCGTCCGAGAGCCGGATGCTAGCGGCCGGAAACGTGGCGGGCGAATTACTGAACTGGATCTCGGTGCTCGGCGTGATCGATGCTGCCACGCCCGACATCCTCATCGATCAGCCGGCGTTGGGCAACGCCTTCGCGGCTTGGACCGTGAGAGGCGTCGCTTGATGAGCGCCTATCAGATTCACAAGCTCTGCCGCCGCATCCTGCACGATCCGGACTTCAGAGCTTGGATGCAGGCCGAGCCCGCGCAGGCGCTGGCGAGCATGCCGCTGACCGACGACGAGCGGACCGCCGTCCTAGCAGGAGACGTGGGCTGGCTGCTGCGTGCGGGCGCCTCCGGCTTCCTGCTGCTGATCCTCAGCAGATTCGAGATTTGCGGTCTCACGCTCCCGATCTTCAATCGGCGCATGCGGTCAGAGATCAGGACCTGAAGCAGTAACAAGCACAAAAACTAAGGTGATCCGGAACAGACCGGACGGGAGGAACCTATGACCGAAGTAGTTGGCCAGATCGGCCCCATTCAAAGGCGTGTGCTGGCCAGCAGCTTCATCGGCTGGATGTTCGACGGCTTCGAAACGAGCACGCTCATCCTGGTGGGCGGCGCGGCTGTCGCTTCGTTTCTCCCGGATGCGGACACCGACGTGGTGCGGCTCAACGTCGGTACGGCGCTAGGCGCGACGCTCGCCGGTTGGGCCGTCGGCGGTGTCATCGGCAGCATCATGGCCGATTACGTCGGACGCAAGAAGATGCTCATGATTTCGATCGCGGGTTACTGCGCTTTCACCGCACTCACGGCCGCGAGCTACTCGATCGGTGCGTTGATCGCACTTCGCTTTCTCACTGGACTGTTCCTCGGCTCCGAGTGGAGCACAGGAACGGCGCTGGTGGCCGAGACTTGGCCGGACCATGCGCGGGCAAAAGCGCTTGGCATCATGCAGTCCGGCTACGGATTCGGGTTCTTCCTGGCTGCGGGATTGTGGCTCGTCATACAGCCGCTCGGCCCTGAAGCCTGGCGTTGGATGTTCGTGATCGGCGTGCTGCCGGCAATCGGGCTGGTCTATATCCGGCGCGAGGTCGGCGAGTCGAGATTGTGGGAGGACGCGGCCGCGGAGCGGCGAACCGGGGCGATCAAGCGGGACTTCACCGTCTTCGAACTCGTTCAGGACAGGGAGGCCCGTTCGCGGGCGATCGCGACGCTCGTCATGTCCGCCGTGACCGTCTCCGTATTCTACGCCATCAGCGCGCTCACGGGCCCCTTCATCGGCGCCCTGGCGGCGCAGGAGGGCCGCCATGCGCCGAGTTGGGCCAGTATCAGCGCCCTGGTCTACAATGCAGGCGCGATCGTCGGGTACATATCGGCCGGCTTCGTGGCCGATGCGCTAGGCCGCAAACGATACATGAACCTGTCGTTCATTGGAGCCGTCGCTTCCGGCATCCTGATGTACTTCGTCCCTCAGGCCCTGGTGCCCGCCCTGGCGGCCGTCTTCATCCTCGGCATATTCACCCTCGGCGTGTTCTCTTGGATGCCGATCTACCTGCCTGAACTGTTCGCGACGCGAATCCGCGCTACCGCGTCCGGCGTGGTCTTCAATCTCGGTCGCCTCGTAGCGTTCCCGCTGCCCATACTGACGGCATTCCTCTTTGCAGAGCTCGGCGGATATCAGTCGACTGTCCTTGTGCTCTGCTGCCTGTACATCGTGTCCATCGCGGCGCTGAATTTTCTGCCCGAGACGAAGAACAGCCACCTTCCATCGTAATAGAACAGCAGGAGTATGTCATGGACCTCGGTATCATGGGTCGAGCGGCCGTCGTCACCGGCGCGAGCACTGGAATCGGCTTAGCGGTGGCTAGGGAGCTCGTGGAGAATGGTGTCTCCGTGCTCATCGTCGCCCGCGACGAGAGGCGGCTCGAGGTTGCGGCGGCAGGGCTCCGGCGGCACAGCCAGGCGAAGATCGCCTCGCTCGCGCTAGATGTCGCGAGCCCAGGGGCCGGCGATCGGATCGTCAATGCCGCGGTGTCGAGCTTCGGCGCGCTCGATATCCTTGTGAACAACGCCGGCCGAGCCCACGCCGGTGGCCTCATGACCTCGTCAGACAGTGACTGGGATGAGATGACGGTCCTGAAGCTCAGCTCTATGCGTCGGATCTGCAAAGCGGCCATCCCGCATATGCGGACCAAGCAATGGGGGCGCATCGTCAACATGTCTTCGATCGGCGGGATCTACCCGAACCCGAAGCTCCTGATCTCGCACGTCCTCAGCGCAGCGATCAACAACCTCACGAAGTCACTGGCGCTGGAAGTCGCAGCGGACGGCATCCTCGTGAACGCGATCGGGATCGGCGCTGTTGCCACGGACAACTGGGCCAACAACATGCTGCCAGCCGTACGCCGGAGTCGGGCCGAGATGGCTGGCCTCAGCGACAACGAGGTTTTGGCACGAGTGGGTGCTGAGATGACGCCGGTCGGTCGCGCCGGCACCCCTGAGGAGATCGCCGCCATCGCGGCCTTTCTCGTCTCCGCCCGGAATGGATTCGTGACGGGCGACACGATCGAGGCATCGGGCGGAGCGGATCGGTTCATGTAGTTTCGCGCGACAGCCAGCTTTTGGGCGATAGTCCTCGGCGGTCCACATAGGCCGAGATGGGCGCACTCCCGGTCCCGGGGGCTGCATCGTTATCTAGAGGCGAGGACGAGAAACCGCGTCGGTCCGGGTCCGCTTTCCAGGAGCAGAACGAGCGGCCTGAATGGCCGCCCCGGAGCGCGGAGCAGTACGTCTGCTTTCGGGCGAAGGGTCAACTTCCGCTGCCCGCCCTTAGTAGGCCCTGGGAAGGTCCGCTTTCAGGCTTTGGGTAGAACGGTCTCGGATGGCTGCAACGAGTGGAAGCCGCCAGTCCGCTTATATTGGGGCAACAGCCAACTCCGGGGGCGCACATTGAGCGGGATCGTTAGTGGATGGCCGCAGGTGCTCCTGCGCCTCGAAGGCCTGTCCGTCCTCATCGCCGCTTCAGCGGCCTATGCGTGGCAGGGCGGGAGTTGGTGGCTGTTTGCCGCTCTCTTCTTCGTGCCCGATCTTTCCATGCTCGGCTACCTCGGCGGGCGCAAGGCGGGGGCCATGCTGTACAACGTCGGTCACTGGTACGTACTGCCCCTTGCATGCGTCGCCTGGGGCGTATCAGGACAGGCGACGCAGGTTCTGGCGACCGGTCTCGTCTGGGCTGCGCATATCGGTTTCGACCGCGCCCTGGGGTACGGCCTCAAATACGGAGAGGGCTTCGGCGTCAGTCACCTAGGGGCGATGGGTAAGGCCCAGCGCGAGGCGTAGCAGCGATCGGCAATGGTTCGACAACGAACAGCCAACTGAGCCGGAAGGTGGACCCGGAACGGATGTTTGGTTTCCACTCCTAGCGAGCCATGAGTACGAAGTCAGGCCGCAGGGTTGAACGTGTGGCATCAGACCTCGGCGTCTGGGTCGTTCACGCCTTCTGCGCTCGCGCCGCGAACTCCCATATTGGGATGCCGACCGGCGCGCCGGCCACGTTCCGATAGCCGCTCACATTGCCAAAGAGGATCCGGTTCGGCTCGATGCCGATCGCCTTGTGACCGCCCGTCATCATCACCCCGCACCAATCCACTCGCAGCGTGCCGTGCTCGGGATGAACACCGAAGAGTTGCGGCGTTGTCCAGCCCAATCGCACAGCCTCAGCGCCGAAGCGCTCGATGAAGTCGGTGCATGCTTCGTGGATGTTCGCCCAGGCGGCGGTGCCGAGATACCGGCATGGCGAGGACGTTGGGCGGAGTGCGCCAAAGGCCTTGCGCCACTCGGCTGCTTGGGGCGGAAGCGGATCGGACGCGAGTTCGGGAAGGAGCATTACGGCTGCCGGCTGATGGCGGGGCCGACGGCATAGGGGCGCCGGGTTGCTCCAGGCTTACCGGCTCCTCATGAGCCTACCTTGGCAGGCGATGGTTAGCCCATCGCCCGCACCATAAGGCCTTGTTACGAAGCACATGCGTCGAAGACAGCGCCTTCATCCCAAGCGCACTGCGCGTTCAGCGTACCGGCGAAAACCGCGTCGAGCCGCACTCGCTCGGCCTGGACCACTCGGCCGTCGATCGCCACTGGACGGCAGCGGGCGTCCCAGCCCGTAGGCACGAAGTCCGGATTTTGCAGAGCGTGGTCCGAGGTCTCCACGAAGAAGGCGCGGTCACCGCCATCGATGTAGCTTTCGGCCGGCAGACCTTCAGCGAGGAGGATGTCGTGGCTGTCGAGTTCGACGTGCCAGTAGGTGACGCTGGTGCGGGGCTCGCGGATGATCGTGGTGCCGTTGATCAGGCACATGACGGGCACGAGCACGCCGCCCTCGCTGTCGGCATCGGCTCCGATCAGCACCGGGTGGCCCGGCGAAAGGAAGAGGTCGCGGATTGGCAGGCCACCACCGAAGGCACCGACGCGGACGCGGACCGGCTGCTGGTCGTGCGGCAAAGCGCGGCCTTGTCTCGCGAGGTGGCGCTGCCCGATCCAAATGATAGGCCGGAACGCGCCTGATGCGGTCACGGCAAGATCGCCGACGCGCAGGTCCTCAACCACAATCTCAGCAACGACATCGTTCCGCACCGCACGGATATGAGTGCCGCTGCAGTAGCAGACGGCAACGGTCTCGTCATTGAATTGCAGCGTCTGGAAGTTGGAAAGCGTGCTGGCTACACCGACGGGCTGTGCAGACAGGTCAGTGCCGCCGGTGCGCGTGACAATCGTCTTCCCGTCCAGCTGGGATACCACGTAGTCGGATCTGTTGCCGGAGAACTTAGCAATGTTCTGTCCAGCACCGCCGTCGGCCGTATTATTCCGCGTAACGCTGACCGTAACCACATCGTTGCCAGATCCAAAGTAGGCATTCTGGATATATGTTCTATCGTAGATCGCGATGTTGTTGGTCATCCCGAAGGCGCTGCTGTACGTGCCCCCGTTGAGGTTCAGCGTCGCGGCGTCACTGCTACCGGAGAGATCGAGCGTGTTGCCGCTCGCGGCAGTGCCGTAGAGGGTCACGATAGGACGAGTGTTGGTTGTGAAGTCGAAATACGGCTGCAGGCTGCCCGTAATAGTCGTGTTATAACCGAACGTCTGCGCCGTGTTTAGCGGACCGCTCGTCTGCGCGCCGTACAGCCGTTGGATTGCGTCGATGTCCACCGGCATCCACGTGGTGGGGTAGTACTTGAGGCCACCTGATGTCCAGTTCGTCGCCCCAACGACGCTGGGATAAGCAAGCTGATCGTGCGGGCTGAAATATGACATCGTCGTAGAGACTTGATTGTCATAGGGGCCGTATTGCTGACTAATGGTGTTCGTATTGTTGTAGGGGCCAGCATGGCCGAGCCCGAGAGCGTGACCAACCTCGTGCACCACCGTGCTGACACCGTAGCCGCCCGTCCGGAAATCGCCCAGAGATCCATGGCCACCCGTCGCCGTAGGGGTGTCAGCGATGTCCATCGAGATTATGACCTGACCACCAAGTGGCGGCGTGATCACGCTCGTGCCTGCCGCGTGATCCGTTGACTGCGATCCCGCGAATGCCGCGCTTTCGGCATTCCGGGTGAAGCCGATATTGGCGGCGCCCTCTGAGTACGTCTGCTGGAAGGAAATGTTCGCGACCGCGGACCACAGATCCAGAGCAGACACTAACGAGGCTTGCTCGCCTGCATTCCAGTTCGAACTCGGATCAAAGGCGTAGTTTAGGGTGCCGCCCGCCGTGCCGGCACTGTTGCTCGTCCCCCAATGGAACTGGCTTGACGCACTGCCGTAAGTGTCGGGATTATCACCGATATAAGTTGCAAACGTCTGACCAGCTAATGTTCCATCCGCATTGACACCAGAAATGTAGGTGACCTGTTGCTCACGGGTATTGCCAACAGCATTTGCCATCTGCTTATGCTCAAACTTAGATTAGACAGATAATAAATTCATTCCATCATACTGCATAAGCGCTGCTTGTGCATGATGAGTGGTGGATGGAATGAAATTTATTTCTGCTATCACGAGCGTGGGGGGCATAGATAGGGATATTTGCCGCGAGCAGGCGCTTCTGTAACTCGATCTGACTGGGTGTGGCAGCACGGCATCGGGGAACGGCGAAGCCGGCTGTCGGGAGATCAGCCATGCCGGTGGCCTATGATGCGAGCGTAAGCCTCAGCGCACGCAGGACGGCAGGAGGCGCTTGACGTTCTAACGTCGACTTAACCGTCCGCCCCGGCCGAAACGCCATATCTGGTCAGGACGCGCGCTCGTGGGAGGCGAGAGGCGACCGCCAGCGGGCACGGCGGCTGTCGTCACCATTTGCAGCCACAGGGGCTATGCCGCGGCCCAGGCTGGAACCAAGACCCCATCGGGCACCATGGCATAGGTCGCGGACACCGCGGAAATCTCACGGTGCTTCGAAGCCGCGGCGCGGGAAACGGATAACATGGCGGTGGTCAACTGCCGCGTTCACCTGCTTGTCGGTGACGGCCTTGGCCTTGAAGAGTTCGCTGACGGTGGGGGAAGGGTCGGGCATGCCGAACCGAAGCACGGTTCCGTCACCGTGACCAGCGCTGGCGCATCGCCAAGGGCTTGCCCGAAGCCCCCTCCCCGGCTACTCAAAAGCGTCGTTTCTGTCGTCGTTTCTGTCGCCCAACCTGTCGTCGAGAGCCGAAGTTGAGCGTAAGTAATTGGCAGTAAAGCGCTAGGGCCTGTAGCTCAATGGTTAGAGCCGACCGCTCATAACGGTCTGGTTGCAGGTTCGAGTCCTGCCGGGCCCACCACAACCAACGCATTGATACATCAAGATAACTCTATAAGCAGGCTATGCCCCTGCGTCTGCCGATTTCGGCTTAGCCAACGGTTTGACCAACGATTGCGGCTTCCTGCGTCGGTTCTTGAAGGCGCTTGCCGCCTCGTTTTGGAAGTCGGGATGGTGGTGGCCGTAGACCTTCTGCAGCATCTCGGGCGTCATCCCAAGATAGCCGGCCGCCTCCCATAGATTGACCCCTTGCTGCATCAGCCATGTTGCGGCGGTGTGCCGTAAAACGTGCGGAGAAGCGTCTTCCTCAAGTCCTGCGAGCCGCACCGCCGTGGCGAACGCCGTCTTCACTGACGCCACCGGCCTGCCGTTCCACTCGACGACGTACTCGGGCAGCGTGCCGTCCTTGCGGGGAATTTGCGACCAGACGCGCAGGCGGGCCAGAACATGCGACGGTAGCTTCACGGGAGGCTGGCGCTTGTTGGTGGCCCGCCTGCCCTGTGCGAGGCAGTAGTAAACCCCTTCGTCAAGATCGACGTACGACCTGCCCTCCCCTCGCTGGAACGCAGCGGACGCGATGGCTCCGGCCCGGGTGCCTGTGTAGAGGCCGAGAAGGATGAAGCGCGCGAGGTGGCGCAGCGGGCGCTTCTTGGTCGCGACCTGCTTTCCCTTGCGCGTGCCGGTGTTCCAGGCCTGCACCTCGCGGTAGCGCCAGCACGTCCAGAGTAGGCGGGCGGCCTCCGATCGGGTCAGCCAGCGCATGCGCGACTCGCCCTTCCTCGACTGCCGGAAAGTCGTGCGGGGCGATGCGGTGCTCGTCCGCGCCGACAGGGGCGAACTGCTGTTGCAGCAGGCCACGACAGCCAGGCCGCAGAGAACCGCAATCACGCTAAAACCGGCAGCGATCGAGATGGCGGTGACGTCGACGGACGGCTGAGCGGCCGGCTGTTGCACGGACATGGCAGGCCTCGTTGTCGTTGGAGGGTCGGGAGAGAGGGGCCGCCGGCCGCGAGGAGATCCTGGGCCAGGGCGATTACGGTGGGTCAGGCCGCTGCGGGAGAGACGAAGCCGGCCTCGTGCGTGGCGTGCGTCGGCGCGGGTGCGGCGCTCTTGCCGTAGGGATGTGCGGCATCGAGGCGAGCGAGTTCGGCACCGACCGCGTGCGCACGGTCGATCATGGATCGCTCGGCGGCTTCGTGCGCATCGGCCCGGCGCATCGCGGTGCGGAGGCTGTTGCGATTGTTCTGATCGAGGCGCCGCGCCTGCGCCTCGGCGAGGTCGGCCTCGCTGGCGTAGGTGCCGGAAGTGCCGGCGAGCGCGTTCCGATGCACCGCCCGCAGGGCGATCATCGCCTCCTCGAAACGCAGCCTGGCCATGTGGGCGACGTGGCCGCCACGGGCGCCGAGCTGCGCGCTGGTCGCGTCGTCGATGGCGATCTTGCGGACGATGGCGCTGTAGTCCTGCGCCATCAGGCACAGGTGCTCGACGGAGTCGGCGAGATCGAGAGACGAGATGGCAGGCTCGGGCTGGTCGGCCTGGCTGAACGGCGCGCACATGGGTGGCCTCGTCGGGCTGGTGTTGCGGGAAGGTGAAAGGGCGCGCCGAAGCGCGGCAGGCTCAGGCGGCGCGGGCGGGCTCGGCTTCGTCGGCAGTGAGGTCCAGCGCGACGGCGAGGCGTTCGCGGGCGGTCAGCGGACCGGTTTTGCCGAGGGTGCAGCGATGCAGCTCGGTGGCGCCGCTGTCGGTCATGCGCTCGACCCAGCCTTCGACCTCAGCGGGGTGGATGTCGGTGCGGATGTCGAGGATGCGGGCGGCGCCGGCCGCGTCACGGGCGACGGCCAGGGCGACGCACGGCCCACCGAAGGCCAGGGAGCCGGGCTCGAAGCGATCGACGCGGAAGATGTAGCGGGCGCCGGTCAGGCCGCGCCAAGCCGAGTTCAGGTAGGTGAAGCCGCCGGGCTCCTTCGGGTTCGGCAGGCCGCTCAGGCGCTGCGCTTCGCAGATCGCCGCGAGAGCCGCACGCTGCCCGCGCATCCGGTCTTTCTCACGGCCCCAGTTCAAGGGTGGCTTGTTGGACATCGGCGGCGGCTCCATCGCGGGGTGGCGATGAGCAAACACTATGACCGAGGTGTTTGGTTGTCAACTACCACGGTAGGTGACGCGGCGACGACGTAGTTACCCACAATGATCCCCAGGCCGTAGGGATTGACCCGGGAGGGAACAGAACGCGAACATCGCCATTGTTGGGTAGGGAGTCGCAAGTGGCAGAGCAGGCAGAGCGAAAGACGTACTACGTCGTGCAGAGCTTCAGCCGGCTACAGGGGCGCCTTCAGATGGACCCGCCTCGAGAAGCGCGCTCAGAGGCCGCGGCACTCCGAACAGCAGAGCGACTGTCCATGCGAAAGGCTTCCGTGCTGGTGCTGGCGCGGACAGGCAGTCCGTCGACAAGCGAGTTCGACGAACCGGTGCTCGTGCGTTCCTACGGCAGCCTTGACGACCCAGAAGATCTGCCGTTCTGAAGCCTATCGCAGCTTCTTGCTGACGATCCTGTGGCGCGTCGCCCATTCGAGGCGATCGAGCTCGAAGTCCTTCGGCGGTTGATGCTGGCGCACGAGCCACGCATCGCCCTTGTCAGTGAGGTAGCGCTTCACTGTCGCCGTCGGCTCGTCGTTCTTGTTGCTATAAAATACGCACGAAGTGTTTGGTAAAATTGGCAATTTCGGGTTGATGTAAAGAGTGTCGCCCGGCTCAAATTCCGGAACCATCGACTCGCCTACGATGAGGATGGCGTAGCCGTTCTTCACGCCCTGCAACTCGTGTGGGCGCCTCTCCTGTCCGATGGCGTCTCGCTCGATGAGGATGTTACCAGCGCCACCTTCGGCCGCGGCATACAGCGGGATGTCCCCGACGAGGCCGGCCGCCATCGCCCAATATGCTGGGTCAAGCGCGAACTCTGGCGGTGCGGCCTCCGCCCCGAACGCTCGCGCTAGATCAGGTCCACCCATCCAAGGGCCAAAAGCTGAGGCGGGGAACTGACTAGGGTCGAGCTCCAGATACTCGACGAGCGCGCGCAGAGCCTTGGTCGTCTCGACCTGCTTCAGCTCAATTTTACCGATGATCGCCTGGGAGACGCCCACCGCGCGCGCCAACTTCGCTTGGCTCAGACCGCGCGCCTCGCGCGCTTCGCGGATGAGATCGTGCCACGTCATAGGTTGGCATTCTACTACCACGGTCGTGGGAACGCTTCGACAATTTGGTGATTGACTACCAAACACATCGGTAGTTATATCGACCACCATGAGCACGCGATCCCTCATTCAAGCGGCGATCACCATGCTTGGCTCCGAAGCCAAGCTGGGCGCGGCATGTGGCGTCACACAGGGCGCGATCTGGAAAGCGAAGACAGCCGGGCGCGTGTCCGGCGAACTCGCCGTGAAGATCGAGAAGGCTACCCGGTGCGCAATCCCGCGCTGGCGTTTGAGGCCTGACCTCTGGGACGCGCCGTCGGCTGCCCCGGCCACTTCGGAGGCTGCTTGAGCGCAGCATGATCAGCTTCTCCCCCTTCCGTCAGCCAAACGGCCCCTTGGCTGCCGGATCGCGCCCGATCCTGTCTCACGTTCCCGCGTCTGGATCGGGCGCACCTCAGTTCAGCACCGCCAGCATCGGCCGGGTGGCGATGACGCGGGCCACCACGTCGCGCGCCTCGTGCGCTGCATCGGCCAGCGTCGGATCCACCTGCACCACGCCGAGCATCGCCTCGACCATGTGCCGGGACAGCGCCTCGCGTCCGTCTTCGCTGCGCTCGACCTCGCGCCGCACCAGCCACGTCACCATGGCGTGCATCGCCAGGATGGTCGCGGCGCCGTCGGTCTCCTGCGTGTGCTCGTTCATTTCGCTCTCCGTTTCGCGCTTCGGCGCATCCGTGGCCCCGCTGAGGGGCGGACCTTCTCAGGTCGTTTCCTCCCAGCCTCGCCGGAGCCTTCGGGCTCCGGCCTTTTCTTCCTCGCGCGTCCGCCGGTGCCGCCAAGCTGATGGCGGTCGCGCGTCGATCCCTAGTGTTGCGTCCTCCGCTTCAAGTCTCTGTCCGGCCGCTGGTCTCCACGAGATGCAATTCAGCATGTCGGAGTGCTCAGATGCGGACAATTTTTGCCCGGAAACGGACAATGCAGACCGCCGCTAACCTCGCCAATCCGCTGGTCGATGCTCTGGTGCGCCACGCCGAGCGCCGCACCGGCTCGCGGATGCTGGCCTACGAGGCCGTTGGCCGGATGATCGGCACGACCGCGTCATGGGTGCGCAAGTTCGTCGGCAACCAGCCGGTGCGGCTCGACGCGGACACGTTCCTGCGCATCCGCGCGAGCTACCAAGCCAACTGCGACCGCTGGGACGCCCAGGCAGACGAAGATCGAGCGGCGTTCTTCGCGCTCGGAGGGGGGAGACGATGCAATGGATCAGGGCACGAACGCGCGCCTGGATGTGGCGGAAGGCGCGCGAGCTACGCGAGGCCGGCAAGCCTCTGCCGTGGTGGCTCCGCTGGTGGATCAGGGCGCGCAGTGACTGACGCCGCTCAATCGATGCGCTGAGCGCACAAGCAAGCCGCCCAGAACTGCTGATTGTCGATCAGGGCAGGGTCCGAGCGGCCGCCGTCTCTTGGGAAGAGGACAAGACTATGAGCACACCCGCAGCAGTCGGGCAAGGCGATCCGTCTTCGGTCGCCGCCGATCAACTGAAATCGATTATCGAGCGCATCGAGAGACTTGAGGAGGAGAAGGCCGGCATCGCTGGCGATATCTCCGACGTCTACGCCGAGGCCAAGGGCAACGGCTTCGACGTGAAGGTGCTGCGCTCCATCATCCGACTCCGGAAGAAAGATCACGACGAGAGGCAGGAAGAGGAAGCGATCCTCGAACTGTACCTTCAAGCGCTCGGGATGGCGTAGCCGACATGCGCGCGCCCTCTCTCTCATCCGCAAAGCTGGGCGCGCGCCTCAAACCCGAGGAGCGCCCGGTCTACGCACAGCGTCGGATCGTGCCCTCGGTCGAGATCCGTTTCCCGCTGCCGCCGAGCACGAACAGCCTGTTCGCCAACGTCGTCGGCCGCGGTCGCGTGAAGACCCCGAAGTACCGGGCATGGCGCCAGCAGGCCGTGCTCCTGATCGACGTGCAGCGCCCCGGCCGGATGGCCGGCCCCTGCGATGTCGTGATCTACCTG
>NZ_JACHWM010000027.1 GCF_014191355.1 Methylobacterium sp. R2-1 | reverse complement strand
TTACATTAAGGAGCATACTTCCAAGGAGGCAACTTGAAGGCACAGTCGCTACTGACCGTAATTTATGCTGGTAGTTCGCTCTGATCAGGCTGGCTGCCGAGCGACAAAGTTACCCCGTCGTCCTTGGGAGCAAGGTGGTTCAGGATGGCATCGCGGTAGCGCATCACACCCTTGTATTCGGCTAACTCCTGCGGCAGCGTTCTGACCACCCGATGAAAGCGCTTGCGCCATTTCTCGACACGCTCGATGTCTTGTAGACTGATAAGATAACAGCGGATACCGAACAGTATAGCATTCGAACGAGGCAACCGGAAAAGGGTTTGTAATTCGACACGAAGGTGTACCTTCTGCGCGACATTCTCTGCTGTGACGGTCGTCCGGTCTGGGCCCCAGTCTGGATAATTCTCCGGCGAGGTGTCGAGCCGTGGGTTGATGGTCATCGTCCAGTTCAGGCGTCGGACTGGGCGCCCATATTGCAGACGCAGCAGATATTGCAGCGCACGATCGAAGATACCAATGTTGTGCGCCACTGGCACGGGCCCATGCCACTCGTGGAAGCTCATACCAATATTGAATTCGAGCGACCAGTCAGCCTGCGTGGTGACCATGCCGCCGTCGACGTATAGGTTGTCGTCCCGTTGGTCTTGGAGGGTAAAGTCGCCCTGCGCCTGCCGGGTAATGTACTCGAATGGCTCGCAGGGCAGCGTGGCGCCATCGCCGAAGACGAACTTCTGGTCAATGTTCAAGGGGCGGTTGACCCAGTGCCAGTTTGCACCGTCCCGAGTTAAGCTGAAATGCTCGGGGTAGTCGGCCGCGAGACTCTCCATGATGAGTTCGAGCGTGTCCCACTGCGCCGGCATCATGTGCGGCAGCACTTGGCAGCGCTTGGGATCGTTCTGGAGCACCAGCGCCCGCTCGCGACACTCGGCGACGTAATGCTCGTCCACGTCGAAGGAATGCTCGAAGACCGAGCTCGGCCCGCCCCTCACGTGCGGCTCGATGTTGACCGAGTACATGTAGGAGTCCTCCCCAAAGGGAAACGGAAACCGCAGCACGCCCGCGTCGCTGTTCCGGTATGTGAAATCCCCGCGAAACGTCTCGTCGGTCTTAAATGGGATGCCCATCCGGGTCTCCTCAGTAATCCAGGGTCAGGCGGTCGGTTTTCGCCCGCGACAGACACGTTGCGATGATCTTCCCCTCGGCCCTCTCCTGCTCGGAGAGGACGTGGTCCCGATGCTCGGGTTCGCCGTCGAGCACCGGCAGCAGGCAGACGCCGCAAGCGCCGCCCCGGCACAGGCACGGCGCCTCGATGCCGGCCCCTTCCAGAGCTTCGAGCAGCGTCTGCGACTCCCCAACATGGATCGTCTGATCGGACCGGGCGAGGTGCACGGTGAAAGGCCTTCCGCCGGACGCGCCGGCAAAACTCTCCTGATGGACGGCATTAGCGGGCCAGCCGTAACGCTCGGCCGTCTCGGCGACGGCGCGCATCAGCCCGTCGGGCCCGCAGGTATAGACATGCGTACCGAGCGGCTGGTCGGCGAGCATCAGTTCGATGGATGAGTGTTCCCGCGAGCCGTGCACGTGGACGCGCGGATCGTCGGCGCCGAGCAACCCACGAAACGCTTCGACGTCGCCCTCGGCGCAGAACTGGTGGAGTTCGAAAGCCGTGCCGCGCGCCCGCAGCACAGGCAAGTAGGACAGGAACGGTGTGATGCCGATGCCGCCGCCAATCAGGATGTGCTTGCGGGCGAGCGAGGCGATCGGGAACAGGCTCGCGGGCGCGCTGAGTTCGACCTGGTCTCCTTTGCGCAGGACGTCATGGATGAAGTGCGAGCCGCCCCGCGACTGCTCAACGCGCCGGACGACAATCGCGTAGTGGTCGCGCTCGTCCGGCGAGGTCACGAGGGAATAGGCGTTCTTCCAAACGCGCTCGGGGCCGCGCAGGGTGACCAGCACATGCGCTCCGGGGGCGGCAGTCGGGAATTCACCCGCACCGTCAGGCTCGAACCGGAAACGCTTCAGAGTCGGGCTGATTTGATCGATGCCGGTCACGCGCGCCGACAGGTTGCCTGTGATGATCATAAGTACGCCTGCTCGGCAGAGGGAACGTCTCCAGGCACCTCGGCATCGACCTTCACGCCCATGAAGGCGGACAGGCGGCGCGAGAAGTGGTCGCGCACGAACAAGTGCGCGCCGCAGCCCTCGCAGCGTGCGATCGTCATGGTGACGCCCTCGTTGTAGGTCCGGCAATGGACGCAGTAGACCCTGCGGGCGAGCGAGCCGGCATGTGAGAGTTGCACCTCGCCCTTGCCCATGCCGGCGCGGCGGGCGATGCCGTCGACGTCCCAGAGGAAATCCTCGCGCCCGGTCGCGTAGAGACGCAGACCCATCCGCTCCTGCGCCAGCCGTGGGCCGAGGCAGTCGAGCATCTGCCGCAGCGATCGGAACCGGCGCGGGCCGTCCTCTCCGGGCAGCGGGATGCCCGCGGCCCCTTCCGCGTCGCGCGGGACGACGATCCAGGTCTCGATCGTCGGCGCCTTAGTTTCGAACCCCTCTGGCCGGTGGTCCGGTTCGGCCACGAGCAGGAGATGGCGCTTGCCCGTCGGATCGAGCCGGAGCGGCTCGTATTGCGGGCGGCTCTTGATGCCCTGATCGATCATGCCTCTGTTCCTTCGGCGGGCACGGCTCAGGCCGTGCGTTCCTCGACCGGATGGGTCCGCAGACGCATCGGATCGTAGAAGGGCGTGCGCACGACGTTGGCGACGAGGCGGCCCCCGTCGGTCTCAACCTCGACTTCCGTACCCAGAGCGGCGAGATTCGGCGGGACGTGGGCCAGCCCGATCGATTTCATCAGGTGACGGCTGTAGGTCGTGCTGTTGACCGTGCCGATCTCGCGGCCGCCGTGGAAGATCCTGGCGCCCGGCGCCACCACCTGGTCGGTCAGGATCTCCAGGCCGACCTGTCGGAATCGCTCCTTGCCCTTCTTGGCCTGGAGGGCGGCCTTGCCGCGGAAGTCGGGCTTGTCCAAATCGACCGTCCAGTCGGCTCCGATCTCCCAGGGAGTGGTGTCGGGCTTCGGCATGTCAAAGGGGAAGAACAGGAGCGCCCCCTCGACGCGGACGATGTCGAGGCAGGCCCAGGAGGCGGCGCAGATGCCAAAGGGCTTGCCCGCCTCCATGATCGCGTCCCAGATGGCGACCGCGTCCTTGGCGCCGCAGAACACCTCGTAGCCGCGCTCGGCCGAATAGCCGCCGCGGGCAAGCGACACGTCGAAGCCGAACAGCGTGGTGCGGGCGTGGCGGAAGTATTTCAGACCCGCAAGGTCGAGGGGGGTGTGGGGCTTGAGGATGTCGAGAGCGAGCGGGCCCTGGAGCGAGAGGATGTGGACGTCGTCGTCCTTGGCGATGGTGACGTCGTGCCCCTCCGTGAAGAGCGGCAGCGCCTCCTCCAGATGGCCGCCGCCGTGGGAGAGGCGGAAGGCCTGCGGACCGTCACGGTAAACGAGCACGTCGTCGATCAGCGAGCCCTCGTCGTCAACGATGTTGCTGATTGCCGACTCGCCGGGTTTCAACATCGAGACGTCGCTCGTCAGCATCGCATTGAGCATCGTCTCAGCGTCGGAGCCAGTGACGTCGATGATGCGCAGGCCCGTCACGTCGAACAGCCCGGCCCGCGAGCGGACGATGGTCGTCTCCTCGTAGGGGTCGGTGGAATAGGTCTGCGGGATCGGCATCCCGTTCCATTCCGCGTCGAGCTTCGAGCCCAGCGCGAGGTGGCGGTCGTTCAGTGCAGATTGACGCGGATGGTCCTTGTAGCTCATGGGGCGTTTCCTGTGCTGCCGGTTGTTCTGGCGGGTGCCGCCGGTGCGCGGCGCCCGTCTTGAAGATCAGCGTTGCGGGCGATCAGAGCGTAAAGAACCAGTTGGCGGCGAGCACCACTGCGGCGCCGGCAGCGAGCGTCAGGTAGGGGAGCACCCCAGCCCTGCGCTGCGCCATGCCACGCTCGGTGCCGACGTGGAGATCCTCAAACATCTCGCTCGGGAACTTGCCACTATCCTGGATGTAATGGCGGAAGCAGAAGATCGGGATGATCATCCCCGCCGTGATTAGGCCGGCCCACAGCGCGTAGGGGTTCCAGACCTTCGCGCCTGCCCCGAGAAAGATCAGATTAACGAAGGCGAAGGCGCCGCCGAGCACCAGCACGATCGTCGGAGCCCGATATGAGCGAGGCGCCTGGGGCGAGTCGATGCGGTGAATCCAGGCCGAGTGCAGGTTGAGGAAGTTGAACAGCATGTAGCCGCAGTTCGAAATCGCCAGGATGAAAAAGAAGCCCGTGGCGTCGGCGCAGGCGATGGCGAGAATGACGAGGTTGAAGCCGAGATCGGTCCACATCGCCGCGGTCGGCGCGCCGTGCTCGTTGACGTGGCTGAGGTAGCGCGGCAGCCAGCCGTCGACCGAACCCTGGTAGAGGGTGCGCGAGGAGCCGGCCATGGCGGTCATGATCGAGAGGATTAGCGCCATGATCATCAGCATGACGAGGGCGCTCTCGACGATCGGACCGCCGTCGACCATGCGGGCGAGCGCGGCGGCAACGCCCGAGCCGTCGACGATGGCGGGATCGAGCATCCCTTCGAGACCGAGCGTGCTCTGGAAGGTGAACGGCACCAGCGTGAACAGCGCCAGACATAGCAGGCCGGAAAAGAAGATCGCCTTGAAGGTATCTTTGGCCGGATTGCGGAATTCGCTCGTGTAGCAGATCGCCGTCTCGAAGGCGTAGGTGGACCACGCCGCGATGAAGAGGCCACCAAGCAGGAGCGTCACGCCCGCGCTGTCCCAGGCGCCCAGCTCCGGGGCGTTCGGCGCAGCCAGCGGAACGAGCGGCGAGAAGTTCGCCCAGTTCACGCCGTGGACGAAGAGCGGCACGACGCCGACGATGAACATCGGCACGATGACGAGCAGGCCGATCCACTTCTGCACGTTGACCGTGCCAAGGATGCCGCGATGCTGGACCGCGAACACCGCAAGCATCAGGGCGGCACCAATGAAGAAGGCGGCGTTGAGGGAGAGCGAGACCGGTCCAAGGGTGGTCTGGAACAGCGTCCAGCTGCGGATGGCGGGCGTGAGGGCAGCTACGGCCGCGGCCGTCTTGTCAGCCCCCGACCCCGGTAGGCTGGACCCGCCGGCGGCAAGCCAGTTGGTCACCGCCGGCGATGTCGCCGAGGGCACGGGTGCGAGGGCGTTGAGGATATAGGAGGCCGCGATCGAGCACCCGAGAGAAAGCACTGGTGTCCAAGCGACCCAGTTGCACCACACAGACAGTGGGGCAACGAGCTTGGCGTAACGCACCCAGGCCGCCGCCCCGTAAACAGATGCACCGCCAGACTTATTCGGAAATAGACCGGCAAGCTCAGCGTAAGTGAAGGACTGGATAAAACCCATAAGCATGGATGCAATCCAAACGAAGAACGCTAGCCTGCCGGTATTGCCAGCGATGCCACCGATGGAAAACAGGACCAATGCAGGGACGCCGCTAGCAACCCAGAACGCGCCTGTCCAACTAATAGACCGCTGCAAGCCCTCCATAGTGCTTGGACAAGCATCCACTGTAGCTCGAATGGGTATACCCCGCGCCGGGGCGGCACCGATATCCATAAGCCGCAGTCCTCGCGCACTCGCCGCAGACAGCGGCATCACTTATGAGGCACCGACCGACACGTAAGCCGATCGGCTTTGCTGCGGGTCATGCTTGAACACGCAGCGTTGGACCATTCCTTCGAGGCGAAGGATGATGTGACTGATTTATTTCGTAATCAGAGCGGCAGCTGGTGGCGCGACCCACAGCGGAAAGCTGATATTAGTCCAGACAATAGTGTCCCTGAATCCACGGTTCTCAGAATATATGTCTCGAGTAACTTTCACATTCGCATAAACAGGTCCAAAATCGTACCCGATAAGCCCGCCAACTGCGAACTGTGACTGCTTACCATAGGAGGGAATCGGTCGATCAAGATCAGAGGAAAAGTGAGCAACCGATCCAAACTCAAAGTTACCGAACCTTTTCGTAGCAGTGAGATCAGCAAGCATATAATTGGGCGCTAAATCCGACCGCGTGACGTCCACAGGTGTACCGAACATGAAGTTGCCCGTGAGGTTCCAACCATCGCCGACGTAGGATGCGCCGAACCGGTGTTCGATAGTGCCATACCGTAGAGAAAGCTTGTCACCCTGAGGAATGTACCCGCTAAGGCGATATCCAACATAGAAGTCTTTCGCAACCGTCCAGCTTAACTGAGTCGCCAAATATGTATTGAACAGACTGAACTCGTTCGGACTGCCTTGTACTGACACGTCTGCAACGGTCGGTGCAACAACCGCACCGACGTCAGCACCGAGAAATTTTGCGCCAGTTTGCCAGAAGAAAAAGAATACATTGTAGTTGGAGCGAATACTTAAGTTATTAACATCATGAAAGCCGGAATAAGTTTGATTTAAATAATATAGACCTTCTGGTGCCACGGCCCAAACTGGAATGCCTGACGTAAACCCTGGCGCCGATGTGCCACCGGCCTCAGCTTTCGTGATGATCAGAGATAACGCAAGCGAGGCACCTACTACGACACGTTGACAGATTGCTCCAACTTTCATTGCCTGACTCCGTTTTCAGCCCATGTTCTAGGCGGTTGGGCGCAAGCAATCCCGCTCGCCGCAGCGCAGTTGCGGCGATTGTTTAGTGCTCACGCATTGATGCGAGCGCCAGATTTCCCCAGGCGCTAAAGCTTCAGGCTGCTGTTGGTGGCGTAGCGGCGTGGTCCAAGCGACCCTTCTCCATGTGGAGGATGCGGTCAGCGAGGTCCGTCATGAACTTTAAGTTCTGCTCAACCAGAAGAATTGATAATTGCAACTCGTTTCGCAGTCTGATCAGGGTTTCGACGATCTCATCTCGGATCGACGGCTGGATCCCTTCTGTTGGTTCGTCCAATAAGATGAGGACCGGTCGCGCACAGAGACAACGCGCCAAGGCAAGAATCTGCTGCTCGCCGCCGGACAGTACACCGCCCGCTCGACCCAAAATCGATTGAAGTCTAGGAAACCTCTCGATCATCTCGTCGACGATCCCCAAAGGAGTGCCAGATGCGCGTGCTGCAAATGTCATGTTCTCCCTTACCGTCAAACCAGGAAAGATCTGCCGTCCTTGCGGAACATACCCTAGACGATGGCGGGCACGCACATGCGCTGGTGCTTTCGCAATATCGATGCCATTAAAGGAGATAGACCCGGCCGTAGGGCGTATGGCTCCACTGATTGTTTTGAGCAGTGTGCTTTTTCCCATGCCATTGTGACCAAGGATGCCAAGTATTTCAGCTTCTTTGATGCCAAACGACACGTTATGCAGAACGCGGATCTGGCCGTAGCCTGCGGCTAATTCGTTGACACTCAGAATGGTCATGCCGCCTCCTTGCCAAGATAGACGTCCCGCACACGGGCATCAGACATCACCTCTGCCGCCGGCCCTTCCGCAAGGACTACACCGCGATTGAAGACTGTGACGGTTCGCGCGATGCGCCGGATGAACTCCATGTCATGTTCGACAACGATCACGGAGCAGGTGCGAACGAGGTCTATGATAAGGTCGCCAAGCCGCTCAACTTCACGACCTGTCATGCCAGCCGCAGGTTCGTCGAGTAAGATTAGATCGGGCGCCTGAGACACAACCATAGAAAGTTCTACGAGCTGCCGCTGACCATGAGCAAGACTGCCAACTACTGCTTTGGCAAGATGGCCGATCTGCATGCGCTCGAGAGCTTCATCTGCCCGGCGTCGAGCGAGGTTGGGTGGTAAGATCGCGTTCGTCGCAATACGAACGCTTTCCAGAACACTCAAACCGTCAAACACGCTAGGCGTCTGGGTTTTTACACCGACACCCAGGCGCGCGATGCTGGCTGCATGCAAGCCAGCAATGCTCCGACCCCGCAGGAGCACTTCGCCTGCTGTAGGAAGGAGTTGTCCAGACAGCATCTTGAAGAACGTACTCTTGCCGGCTCCGTTTGGGCCGATAAGGCAGCGAAGCTCGCCTTCACCAATGGACATGCTGACACCGCCAACAGCGGTTACGCCGCCGAAGCGCATGACGAGCCCGCGTGCTTCGAGGAGCGGAGGTGTCGCGCTCATAGGGGCTCATCCACAGCATGAGGTTGGCCAAACTTCTGTATCCTGATGCGCCTCAAGAGCGTCGCTATGAGGCGTTCCCCAGCGGCAACGACCGTAGGGAGCAGCCCCTGACGCAGAGTGACAACGCAGACAGTCAGAACTGCACCCATAACAAGGTTAGGATCCGTCCAGCCGGATGCGACGCCATTAAGAGATCCGAGCCAGGTTGAGAGTGCCAGCATTGCGAAGCAGCCAAGGACAGGGCCCGCCAGCGTGCCTAAGCCGCCTACGATTACCCAGATGATGACCTGCCCATTGGTTTGCAGATTGAACATGGTCGGGCTTACGAAAACCGAGTTCGCAAAAACCACTCCTCCGAGACCAGCGATTGCACCGCCGATTACGAAGACACCCAACTTGTACAGCCGAGTATCGTAGCCGAGCAGTTCTGCGCGAACTGGGTTTTCGCGGATTGCAACCACTGCCCGGCCGAACCTTGTCGCGATAACAAACCGGCAAAGCAGATAGCAAAACGCTAGCGCCATAACTGAGAGGATGTAGATATTTTCCGGTGACAATGGCTGATCCGGATGGCCGATCGGGGTCAAGATCGGCGTTGACGGAATTCCGTTGAAACCGCCGAGAGGAGCAGCGCCGATTGTCCACTCCTCCCCAGCCGTCTGATTGAAGAAACGAAACAGTATAAGCGACACAGTTAGAGTTATTACGCCAAGATAGACGTCAGAAAGTCGTCCCCAGAACATGAAATAGCCAAGGATAGCGGCGAAGGCTGCCGAAGCGGCCACAGCCAGGAAGAGCGCCACCGCCGTATCGCCGAGGTTTATGCCGGCGATAGCATAGACATATCCTGCGAGCCCGAAAAACGACGCCTGCCCGAATGACAAAATGCCCCCGAACCCCCAAATCAAAGCTAGAGACAGTGCCAGTATTGCATAGCCCGCATAAATCGATCCGTTGATCATGACGGCGATATCTCCGTCACGCGGGACGACGACAAGGGCGTAGTATGCAGCCGCTGCAACAGCGACGTAGCCAAGGGCGGAACGCAGCGAACCAGTCACAGTGCTCTCCGGAAATATCGGCCCGTAATGCCCTGAGGCAGCAAGCGTAGCAGCACGACCGCGCAGGCGAGCAACGCTACCTCACCCAGCACAGGAGTCATCAGGAAAGAGAACATCGAGTTTACCGCGCCAAGCAAACCCGCAGCGCTAAGAGTTCCAGCAAGAATAGAGGTTCCGCCGGAAATAACAGTTATAAATGCTTTGGCGATGTACGTTGCACCAATTGACGGAACAACGCCAGTAATAGGGGCGATCAATGCGCCTGCCAGCCCACTAATAGCCGCACCAAGGACAAAAGTCGTTGCATAGACTTTGGCCGGATCCACGCCCAGAGCGGCTGCCATTTCCCGGTTCTGCATCGCCGCACGTGCGATCAGACCCAGTTGCGTCCGGGCCAAAACAAGCCAGCCCGCCAAAAACAGTATGGCTGTGACTCCGCCGACAAACAGCTCGTAACAGCCGATCGCATAGGCGCCGATTTCGACACTGCCGAGCGGCGGCGAAATTCCCGCAACCGTATTACCAAACGCAATCGTTATCAGCCCGACAAGCGCCAAGCTTACCCCCCAGGTCGCTAGCATCGTGTCGATCATGCGGCCGTACAGGCGGCGGATGACGAGCCGCTCGACGACCGCGCCAATCAAGCCGACAACAATAGGAGCAACTAAAAAGATCGCGACCCAAAGGTTGAGCCCTGCCTGATGTGAAACAAGCGCAGTGTATCCGCCGACCATCAGGAATTCACCGTGCGCCATATTGATAATACGCATCATCCCGAAGATAACGGCGAGTCCTGCGCTGATCATGGCCAGATTTGCGACCGTGGCTATCACCTGAAGCAGCACGATAAGGGCATAGTCCATCCCAACACCTCAGTTTTATGGTCATCACCCGGCAACGGTTGCGCCAAAAACGTCCAGCCAGTTTCGCTAGACTTTGACGTCGATGACGAACTGCTTAGTTTCGTTGGGGTTCTTCTGGAGGTCGCAAACGGCAGCAGTGTCCGCTGGCCTCTGCTGCTGGTGACTTTCGAGCACGTGGTAGGCGCCGCCACGCACTTCAGCGATGTAAACATCTAGGACGTCGTGATGAGTCGCAGCGTCAATGGTGGTTTTGCCCGCTGGTCCTGTCAGAGAAAGCCCGTTCTCAAGCGTAGCAATCACTTTGGATGACTCAATAGATCCGGCCTCTTTTACAGCGTTTGCCCATAGGTTAACAGCATGATAGGTCATCGCTGCCCCCTCCGTGACAGCGTCAGCCTTCTCTCCAAACCGAGACTTATATCTCTTAATAAAATCAATGTTCTCTGGTGTCTTGATGCCATCTAAATAGGCGTATGACACAATAATACCGTTGTGTTCGTCTGGAGTTGTCAGAGATTGCTCGTTTCCAATGCCGAAAGTAGTCGATGCCATCGGGATTTTATCTTTCATCCCTGATGCGACCCACTGGCGATAAAACGAATTGTGTGCAGCACCGACAAGAACCGACATGATAAGGTCTGGTTTGGTAGATTGTATTTTGCGGATTGTTGGTCCGAAATCATTGACATCAAGTGGGAAGAAGTCCGCTTGCGCTACGTCGCCACCGTTTTCAGAGGCGAACTTCTTGATCCATTTGGCCGTGATCTGCCCGTAGTTGTAGTCGGCAGCCAGCACATAGATCTTTTTCGCGTTAAAACGCTTCATCGCGAAGGGGACGAACTTCTGCAGCGTCTGAGCCGGCGTTGATCCCATGCAAAAAACGTTGCGGTCGCACACGCCACCTTCGTAAAGCAAACTGTAGAAGTAGGGGACGTGGTAGCGCCTGAGTGCTGGTCGCATGGCCTCACGTGACGCGGAGATAATTCCTCCAAAAACTACGGCTGCCTTCTGACGGGTTGCCGCCTCCGTCGCATACTGGGTGTAGAGCTGCATGTTGGACTGAGGATCGTAGTTCTTAAGGGCAATTTGCCGTCCTAAGACTCCACCCTTCGCATTCAACTCCTCCACCGCGAGCGTCAGGCAGTTGATCATCGGCCGACCGTAGATATCGATGCCTCCTGAAGCATCGTGAATGCCCGCCACCTGGATGATGTCGGCGGCAGCTGCACTGCGTAGGTACGCTGGTGCAGCTCCAAACGCTGCTCCGGCAGCGGCGGCCCTCAGAACGGATCGACGGTTGAATGTGGTCATGTTCGTCTTCCGGTGCACCTGACAATCGAAGAGCGGCGTATTGACTTGAGGCGCTGGAGCGCGTGCTGGGTGTTTCCTGATATTGGGGCGGCAAGCAGCCAGAGTGGTGATTGCTCCGGCCGCTTGCCTATGGGCACCTTTAGGCGATCTTAAGTGTCACGTTAGCGCTAGAGCCTGCCTGGATACGCTTGCTCCAGTAAGGCGTGGAGCGGCGCTTCAGCATGGCGCGGAACTGTTCGGTCGTCTTTTCGAGCAGCTCGCCGCTACCCCAATTCACAATCACGCCGTATTGTCGAATGAGATCCATCATTGTGAGCTCACCCGTCTTGTATTTGGCGGCGATCGCCTTCGGGTCCTCGTCAAGCCACTTGGCGCGATTGGCCCGAATGAAGGACCGCTTCGCTAGGGTTGCCTCGCGGTCAACTGCATACTGAGCGAGATCGGCATCGATAGTTTTTACGATGACGCCGTAGTCGATAGCGGCGCGGTGGAGTGAGACGTAGCCGTCCGCGACATCCTCGCAGACCATGTCAGGATCCCGCTCGAGAGGATCACCGAGACCACCGCCGCCGGCAGAGGGACGACTGACGAGGTCGCCTGCCTCCAAGGGCTCATTCGAGAACATAGAGCCAAGATAGCGCTCGTTCTCCATGCCCTCGTTCACCCAGACACCGTGAGGGATCGAAGGCAAACCGCCCCACAGGCCCCAGGTGATCGACCGCTCGCGGTCGCAGCAGTAGGACACGACGGTCCTGTCGACCTGAGTGAGGATGACACCCTTGTCGACACCCATGCCGCCTCGCGACTCGCCAGGACCTCCCGAGTCGACCCGAAGCTCATGGGCGGTAGTGAGGACGGGGGCTAGCCGCTCTTGTCCCTCAAACGGCTGAGTCCCAAGTTGTACGCCGAACACCGGACCAGTCGCCGCCCATCCGTCGCGACCGTTACGGGCTCCCCAACCGCCAACCATCCAGTCGTACCACATAAAGTACTTCTGGCTATCAGAGCCGCCCCGCTTATCTAAGCCGCCAATCAGTAGGTAGTCGAGATTGAAGGTACATGCCATGGCTCGCTCTGGCAAAACTTCAGCCCAGAGCTCAAAGATAGAGTTCATAATCTTTTCGAAAGGTCCCGAGCAGAAACCTGCGACTGGTGTCGGCCAGGATGCGTTGACCACGGAGCCTTCAGGACCAAGGTCGACGGTTACTACCCGGTAGAAACCAGAGTTCAACGGGATCTCGGGGAACTGCATCTTGGTGCCCGCGACGATGGCCGCGAACGAACCCCCATAGCAGGCGTTGAGGAAGCATCGAATGCTCGTGGGGTGCGATTTCGACAGGTCGTAATGGACCGTGTCACCCTTGATCGTCATGCGCACCCGGATCGGGATGAGCCCCTCACCGACGCCCGGATCGAGGTCGATGTAGTCTTCCGTCTCCCAGACTCCGTCCGGCAGCGCGGCAACTCGCTGGCGGGTGAGCGTCTCAACGTAATCCTGCACCGCTGTGAAAGAGGTTTTAATGACGTCCAGACCATACTTTTCAACAAGACGGCAGATTTCCTGCTCGGCAACCTTCGTGGCTTCTGCTTGAGCCTCCATGTCACCGATGATGTCAGCAGGTGCTCGAGTATTGGAAGCAATAAGATTGCACACGTCTTTAAGTTGCTGACCCTTGCTCCACACGCGAACCGGCGTGATGCGAAGGCCCTCTGCCATATGGTCTAGTGCGTTGACGTTGAAGGAACCGGGTGTAGCACCGCCAACGTCGGCCCAGTGTCCGTTAGCTTGGGAAAAGCCAAGCAGCTCGTCCTTGTAGAACATTGGACGCACAATGCGGGTATCGTTGAAGTGAGTTCCTCCCTGGTAAACGTCGTTCACCACAAACACGTCGCCAGGGTGAATGTCGCCTTTGAACGCCTTGATGACGGCCTTTGCAGTGTAGTGAAGGGTTCCGACATGGGCTGCGATGTCGCCGGATCCCTGCATGATGGTGTCTCCGTTGACGTCGCAAAGCGCCGAGGAGAAGTCGCGTGACCAGATCACGAATGAGTAGCAGGTGCGGAAGATCTGTTCCGCCATCTGATCGACGATGTTAACGTAAGCGTTTTTTAGGACTTCGAATGTGACTGGATCGAGTCCGTGATCTGTTTCGGCAGATGACATTGTGAGTGTTCCTTTTGTAGGTTTCACCGCGATATGAGGCTGGATGAGCCGACTGTGCTCAGGCCTGCGGGATACGCATCACGAGCGTGAGGGAGCGATCGACTTCCGCGGTTACGCCAGGCGGTACAATGACGGTGGAGTCGAGTTGATCGATCATGGCAGGACCGGTGACCGCCATGCCAGACTGAAGCTCAGCACGATCGTAAACCGGCGCGTCGATAGCTTCCGGCAACTCGTCAAAGCGAACGCGGCGGGTGCCCACCGGCTTAGCCTCGGCGTCGACTGGATCGAAATCTGCGAATTTGGCTTTGGATGTAACGCCGGTCGCTATGACGCTAACCCGATAGATTTCGACTGGCGCACCGGGCCGCGAGTAGTTGTGCTCACGGCCATGCTCCTCATGGAAGTAGGCAATAGACTCAGCTAGAGACTGGACGGGCGAGGAGATGTTGATTGACAGGGCTCGCCATTGACCATGATAGCGCATATCTATCTTGCGCTGAAATACCATGTTTTCAGGTGCAACTCCTTCAGTCACGAGCCGCTCGCGGCCCTCAACTTCGAGTTCTTTGAACGTGTGTTCCAAGTCCTGAATATTTACGTCGTCTGCCTTGGCAAGATACATACGCGAGATGTCGTGTTGGATGTCGACCAGCAGGCAGCCCAGTGCTGAAGTCACACCGGGATTTGGCGGGATGAGCACGACCGGGATCGACAGATCCTTAGCGAGAGCGGCGCCGTGCAGCGGACCAGCACCGCCGAAAGCCACCAAAGCGAAGTCGCGGGGATCATAGCCGCGCCGGATGGACAGCAAGCGAACGGCGTCGGCCATGTTGGCATTCGCGACCTTCAGGATAGCGATGGCCGCATCCTCAACGGACATGCCAAGCTTGTCGGCAACGCCGGTTTTGACCGCCTTTGTCGCAAGCGCCTTGTCGAGCCCGACCTTGCCGCCAGCCAGCCGATCAGAAAGCCGCCCGAGAACGACGTTTGCATCACAGTTTGTTGGGCTTTCACCCCCGCGGCCGTAGCAGGCTGGTCCCGGCGTAGATCCGGCCGACTGCGGCCCATTGCGCAGCGAGTTAGCTGCATCAAGCCAGGCGAGTGAGCCTCCGCCAGCGCCAATGGTCAGCACCTCGATGCTCGGGAAGCAGATCGGGTAGCCATACTCAACGAACCACTCCTTGGTCACGTTGATCTCGCCGTTGTCACAGAGCGACACGTCGGTCGAAGTGCCACCCATGTCGAGACCGATGGAATTTTTGAACCCGGCCTGCTCGGCAACGAAACGGCTTGCAATGGCGCCGGCGGCGATGCCGGAGGCGGATAGCCGAGCCGCATAGCGCTCGGACATTTTGGCAGTCATGACACCGCCGCCGGAATGCAGCAGGAGGACATCCTCTTTGTATCCACCGGCCTTCATCCGGCTCTCGAGGCGGCTGGCGTAGTTGCCTACCACGGGTGCGAGAACGGCATTGGCGACGGTGGTCGAGAACCGCTCATGCTCGAAGATTTCAGGCATGATATCGCTTGAGGTCGAGATCACCGCCTCAGGCAGCTCGGCAGCAAGGATGTCGCGCATCCGTTGTTCGTTCGCTGGGTTGATGAAGGCGTTGGCAAAGCAGACTGCGATGGTTTTCACACCACGCTTTTTGATGATGCGCGCGAGCTCTAGGGCTTCGGCTTCATCAAGCGGAGTGACAATCTTGCCTGAGTAGTCGGTCCGCTCAGTAACTACCAGTCGATCACGGCGGCGGATATAAGGCTTTGCCATCTCCTTGTAGGTATCCCACAAGTCGTCCCGGTTACCTCGGCGGATCTCGATTGTGTCCCGGAAGCCTTTCGTTGTGACCATTACTGCCGGCGGGAACCGCCGCGTAATTAGAGCGTTCGTGGCGAGGGTTGTTCCATGCTTGAAAAGAAGCAAATCGTTGAGATTGACACCGCCTGCTTCGATCCCCGCGAGGACGCCGTCGATCGGATCAGGGGTAGTTGGAACTTTCGCGACATGCATGCGACCAGTGGCTTCGCTCAACACACAGATGTCTGTGAACGTACCACCGACATCGCAGGCGACTCGCACCCGGCGATCTTCAACCGCACTGCCCTGTGACATCTCTACTTCCCTTTGTTCAGAAACCGCATCGCGCCAAACGAGGCGGCCAGAAAACAAAAAGCCGCCACCAGCAATTACGCTGGTGACGGCTCTCACAGCCAAGCCCAGGAGCGACGACCTTCGGCGCTGCTAGACAAATATGTTACGACCTTAAACGCAGTATTTCCTACTACGATTTAGAGACCGTTTAACTCGTCCGCTCCGATGATCGAAGAACAGACAACGTCTATAGATACACGCGCCGACATTGCGCGCATTCGAATGGAGTCGTATGCTTGTTGCTCAGAAACACCCTTCCGAGAGATAAGTATAGCTTTCGCTTTTTCTAATCTCCTAAGGCCATCTAACTTATCTTCCAGCTTCCTAACTCTGTCAAGCAAGTTTTTTTCTCTTGCTGTGATTGTTCGAGCTAGAACGAGACTGGTCAACAGACCAAATGCTCGGATGGGCTTGGTGACGATAGATGCAACGCCAGCGCGCACTACCGCCTCCATGACCTTTGGACTTTCAAATTCGACCATGGCGATCAGCGTTGCCTGACAGTCACGTTCAGCCAGCGCTTTCAGCAGACTCTGCGTACAACCATCCTCACGAAAGAGCATGAATATGACATCGGCATCTTCCTTTATGCTTTCCCTCGGCGGCCATATCGCCTCTACTTCGCACCCGATGCGCCGGATATGGGCGATGAGTTCGTCTCGCTCTCGATCTTTAGGGTGGTAAACCACTACCCGATTGGATCTGATCTCGCGAATCGCCTTCAACATCGGAGTTACAAACCCGATGCAAGCAGAAGGTTGTTGGGTGGTAAGGTGTTGGTCCAATCCTCCAACGTGTGATTGACGAGATATGGATCTGGTTTCACCGACGAGGAAGCCTCAGCGATGATACGGAACTGCCCGTCACTTCCGACCCGGCCTATCCGAGGCCAGAGATAGAGATGGCTGTTCTCCGGATCGAGCCGCACCTCTCCCTGAGGAGCTTTATAGCTCGCGTGCGCCAGTTCTGACCGGATTGCTTCAGTAGCAGCAGAGCCTGCACGCTCTATGGCACTGAGAGTAAGATGGGTGACAGCATAAGCGGTTTCCGCCATAGCGTTCAGCCGCTCGTGCAGTCCGAAACGAGCTTGATAAGCACGAACAAACCGCCGGTTTTCGGGCGTATCTACTGACTGGAAATATGTCGCCGCCGTAAGGTGCCCGTCCGCTATTTGGGGCGGCATCGAAGCAACTTCGGCTTCTGTTATGGTCAGGCTGGCAAAGGTGATATGATCTGTAAGACCTGCTTCTGCACAAAGCTCATAAAAAATAGCAGCCGCCTCTCCGACGACAGTGCAGAACACTACATCGGGCTTTTTTTGCTTAATATCTTGGACAATCTGATCGATTTCTCGTCGCGAGGCAACAAGAGGAATGTATCGCTCGGCGAGAGTGTAACCTCGTCCTTCTGCGATGAGGGTAAGGAGCACACGATTAGACTCGATAGGAAAGGTGTAGCGGGTTCCGACGAGATAAAAGCGCTTATCCGGCTCCTTCATCAAATATCTAGCAAGCATAAGGATGTGCTGGTTCGGAACAGCTCCACCGTATATTACATTTGCAGAGTATTCAAATCCTTCATAACAGGCCGCATAACTTAGCAGCGCTCCGCGTCGTTCAACAACCGGAACCACTGCTTGACGTGCATTTGTCATGTAGCAGCCGATTAGGAGATCTGCACCCTCATCGTCCAACATTTTTTCGGCAATAGCAGAAAACCGCAAAGGATCGGAAGCAGCGTCACTTGTCGATAAAATAACTTCTCTTCCAGCTACTCCGCCAGCAGCGTTAATTTCTTCGATAGCCAGACGGGTAGCGTTCAACTGTGTGCGTTCAAGATACGCTGTCGGTCCGCTTTGCGAGTACAAAGCGCCAACAAGCAGAGGTCTTGTTCGGTCCGCTAACAACGACATGGATCGCCAAAAAAAAGGGACTTCCTCCCAGAACCTTTCGTCCCGGAAGGAAGCCCCATTGCTTCCGTGTTCGAAGCTCCACCAACGTTGAACGGACGTCAAGTTTATCTGATGCTGTAATTTGAGACATCAGAGCGGCTTTTTGCTCAGTCAATGAGCATCATGAGAAATCGGCAGCGCGAAAAAATATCGAGGCAGAGGTCATCCGGCACCACGAGGAACTCGTTTCGTCGTCAGAGATCGCGCTGCGCGCTGCTTATTTTTTATGCATGCTACTGCGGTAGGCATTGGATGGAAGGCTGCGTTTCGTTGTGTAAGGCTGAAACTGGGCAACGGACCGGGCGGCTCTGGCTGACATCATCCTGGTTCTGCACACGGGTATGCAGTGGAAGCACCTGCCGCGTTCCGAGCTGGGCTGCGGCGGCAAGACGGGTTGGCGGCGGCTGCTGGGCGTGTGGCACGCCGCCGGTGTCTGGCTGTCCAGCATCGCGTGACGCTGGTGCAGCTTCAGGACGCGATGCGCTCGACCTGTCGCGAGCCGCCCTCGACAGCGACAACCTGCCCGCCAAAGGGGGCGTGCGCTCAGCAGATCTGTAATCCCAACGGCTTCCGCACCCATGACGCGAAGATCGAAGCCTCTACCGGCCCATGTATTGCACGCGACAGCGGCTCGGGTGGCCGAGAACGGGTTGTCGATGAGCTGAGTGACCGGATCGCGAATGAACGCCACGACGCGTTCGCGCTCTGGCACATGATGCGCGCTGGCGAGCAGGGCGGCGAGTTGCAGTTTCGTGATCGGCACCTAGCGAGGTTCGCACAGCGAAGCTGAGCCGCCAAAAGGGTTACTGACGGAACACCGCTAGATTGTGGCAGTACACCAATCACGCTTCCAATCTGGTGCAGACCTCAGCTCGCCCCGCTGTCCGATCTGTTGATGGCCGGCGGGGAAGCTCCTGATCTTACCGGAGTTTCATCACGATGCCGGCGAACCTCGCGTTATCAATGTCGGCTCGATGGCGAGGATAAATGCGACCCTTGGTTGTAGATTTGATTGGCTCGCTCAACGGCTGGCTCCCATTCCCCACTGCAACCGGAAAGTCTCTCGCGCACCGTCACTTGGAAATTCGGGCCGGTAGCGCTTCGGGCAGAGCGCGATGAGCCGGATGCCATGCCAGTGGCACCACATCACGAACTCGCAGAGATCGGTGCCAAAGCTCGGATAGTCGCCGATGGTGATCTGCCGCCGGCGCCGATCCATGCGGATCGTGTACTCGTCGGCCTCGGTCATCGCGGCGTAGGGCGAGATCGCCTCAGTCTGGGAAGCCATCGGATCAGCCCTCCATCCAGCGACGGCGAAAAGCTTCGTGCGCCTCTTCGCTTCTGAACTCAGGAATGTAGTACATCGGGCACTGCACGTGCAGTTTGACTCCGTGCTGTCGGCACCACGAGACGAACTCGTCGGGGTTCATGGTGATGGCAGGGCGGTCGCCGATCCGAACACGCTGGCGCCGCCGGTTCAGGAGGATGTCATAGTTGAGATCATCCGGGATGATCGTCTCAGGCACCATTGGGTCGGGGATGACGGCCGCCGTGAGATCAGCCGGCAATTCGAAGGTGTGCCCGGACAGGCCGAGAAGGTAGCTCTCGATCTCCTCGAAGGTTTCCCTGTCATCGACCCTCAAGCTGATGACGCCCCCTTGGCGGTCGCAGGCAGCAACAGCCTCAGCAAGATCCGACCAATCGAAGTCCGAGCCGGCGGGGTCGTCCAGCGAAGCGCGGGCGTTGATAATGCCGCGACAAACCTCGGGTCCAGTGATCTCGGCTTCGCCTTCCTCGCACGAGAGGAAAAGCTTGGCTTTCGGGTTCAGCCCGCGAAGGATGCTCAACGTCGAGATCGCCTCAGCGAAGGCAGCCGCCACGAAGAAGTTTCGGCGATTGGGCTGATTATTGAAGCCGAGATGGAAATAGAACTGTCCGAAGTCATGCGCCTCTTCGATCGAGGCAGCATACGGCCCACTGCCCCAGTCGTTCTGAGGCTCAAACGTGATGGAGGTTGCGCGGCGAATATCAGCCTGCTCCTGGGGCGACAGTTGCCCAAGCTGGAAAATGAAGTACGACACGTAGAAAACCTTCTGCGCCGCAACGGCGCGATAGTGCTTGAAATGACGGCTAAGGTGATGTGTCGGGCGGCAATCCCGATTACCGGTACATACAGAAGGCGCGTCTCATGAGTCACTATCTTCGTGATGGTTGGACCGCCACGCGGCTTTCTGTTCGCCGTTCCAGAAAAGAAGCCTCAACCTCATGAGCGTCGGCAGAACGGGTTCTCAACGTCGGGGTTAAAGCGATCGGCCGCCCATGCCTGGGCACAGCGGGGGTGGCGAGGGGCGCTAACGCCCCTCCCCCTCTCAGGCCGCCAGGAGTTGATCCAGGGCCTGCTCGGCCTCGTCGAGCAAATCGTCCTCGACCGCGCTCAAACCCCGGCCGGATTTCGCACCACCATGGGTTTCGAGGTACTGGCGCGCATCCGTGATGTCGGCGACGAACTCGGCCGCATAGGAGTTGCGTTCGTTCTCCCAGAGCGTCACGTCCATGATCGCGACAACCAGACCGTTGGCGGTCCGATAGATCGTGTACTTGGTGTACCGACCGGAGACTTCGGGGGTCGAGTCCTCGGCGATGATCTCGCCGTGGAACTTGAGGCGCGATTTGCTGGAACGCCGGAGATCGTAAGTCTGCATAGCGGGTGCCCTCTCAGGCAAGATTGAAGAATCGCGCATGGGACCACCCCATGCACGGTGCATGTCAAATGCTGTTCAATCCGCGCCCCATAAGGGGCGACACCCCGCTAAGGGTGACCAAACTGAAGATGCTCGGCTCCGGGGATTTGCCAAAGCATCCCCGCGCCGTCAAGGCGGTAGACGCGTCAGGAGCGGGTCAGGGCCTCGACGGCCCCGACCGCATGGGTATCGCCAAAGCGGACCCAAGCCATGCTTCCGGAGCGATGCTCCACAACACCCTCGACCCGCTTCTTCGCCACGGTCTTGTAGACGCTGTCGCCAGCCTTCAGGGGACCGGGCTCCGAGTGCTTGATCGAGGTCTTGGCGACCCGGACTCGAGTCTCGGCGCCATTCTGGCCCCGGACGATGACGCCGACCGCATCGGTCGAGTCGATCAAGAGCCCGCCACGGGTGAAGTGGGATCGGAACCGCCCGCGACGGACTCCCGCCCGGAGACGCGCTCCAGGACCTTGTTTGCCCATCGCTCCACCTGCCGCAAACGTTCCCGCTCTGCGCGGGCTACCTCGATCAGGTCGGATTGTGGGCGATCTCGATCCATCGGGACGAGGTAGCGCAGTCGACTTTATAGCCAAGCTCACAACGCCGTGCGTGAGGCGTCAAGCTCATCCGTCAGCCTTTCGAGGCGGTAGACCAAGCCTCGCTTGAAGCTCGTCAAGGAAGCGATCCATCGGCCCTGGCGCCCTCTCCACAGGAGGGCCGTCAGCAGGCGCGGCAGGCGTGACGGGGGGATGGCCGAGAGAGACCAGCGATGGCCGTCCTGGAGCTTCCTGGGGCGGTTCATGGCCCTTCTGAGGGGTCGAAGTTCCAAACTCCCCCATAATGGGTGATCTATCCTTAGAAGGGCAGTTTGGGGGAGCGGATTCAAGAGTCTTCCGAGTAAGGAGGGTTGAATTTATTCCTGACAGCAACTCACGAGCGACAGCGCTGGCCGCCTGGGGAAGAATCTTCGCCAAGCGCTTCATCTCTTCGACCCCCCGCTTGAACAGGTCGCAGAAATGCTCGTTGATACGGTACACGTTGGGCGGGTTACGCCTCTGCCCGCGATAGTTGTACGAGGCGCCGCCGCCCTTCCGCTCGACGTCCAAGAACTCGACGTCCTCCAGTGCTTCGACCGCGCCACGAATCTTGTCGGCCGTTAGGCCCATCTCCTGGAGGTCGCGGCGCTCTTTCAACCCGTCCGGCGAATCTCGATCGGACCCCCGCACGAGGCCAAATCCTTTCTTGGTTCGGGCCGCATGGCCCTGCCCCACGATCCAGTGCGCAAGGTCCATGATCGCGTAGCGATTCTTGCGATCGCGTACGCGGACCCAAAGGGTGTCCCGCATGATCGGTGGCATCCCATCAACGCATAGGTTCTCGTCCACGTCTCAACCCCTTCTCCCGAGGGGTCGCGTGCAAAAAGGCATGGAGAGAGCGTTCGCGGAATCACCTTCCGCGTTGACTTCCTGCCCGAATTGTCGGAGAAGAGAGCCCTGTTTTGTTGGTTGGGGCCTCTAATCCTCACCGAACCCCTCGGAAGGCGCCAACCTTCCGAGGGGTTTTCTATTTGCTCGCGACCGCTACCGTAGCTAAGCTCCGAATCTGGCCCGCGCCCGAGGGGGACGCGGATCGTTCATCTTTTCCACACGATCGCACAGGCGGTCAACAGGCTGAACGCCCTAATCCCGAATATTCGTTGGAGCGCAGCCAATCCAGTAGGCTGACCGGTCTGGTCACATCGCTTCCGTCTGGGGAATTTTGTTAAACGAAAGTCGGGAACCCTGCGCGAAACCTTGCAAGATTAGACGCGGATACTTGCCGCGATCACCTTGCCTTCGAAGATTTCGAACCCGTGCCGCATCCGCCCGCAAGGTGATCGCGAAGGTTTCGCGGTTGACCCTGCCGGGGAGCGTGGCATCATCTTAACCGGTCATTAACCAATGTGAGCCACGCGTGGAAAGGTGGGATGGTGCGCACGGGGACGCGTGCACAAGTCCACCATCGGACGCGTCTGCGCGTGGATTTGGCTGCGCTGTAGACGTGCGCACTCGTGGGAAGGTGGACCATGAAGACGATTGCCGTCATCGGCTTAAAGGGGGGTTCGTCGAAATCGACGACCGCTCTTCATCTCGCCGTCTCGGCCGAAGCTGCCGGGCTGTCCGTCGCGGTGATCGACAGCGATCCCCAGGGATCAGCTTATAAGTGGTTCGAGCGCCGCGAGGCCGAGACCCCCTCTATCATCCGTGAGATCGACGGTGACGCGTTCGCGAGGCTGAAGGGAATCGCCCAGAAGAACGGGACCGACCTGCTCATCGTCGATACGGCCGGTAAGGCCGAGACGACCGCTCTCGCCGCTTGTGAGGTCGCGGACCTTGTCCTGGTCCCGATCCGACCGACGCAGTTCGACTTGGAAACCTTGAGCACGGTGAAGCGGACCGTTCGAATCGCCGAGCGGATTGACCGGACGTGGGTGATGCTGGCCCAGGTCCCAACCGGTTCGAACGCCCGCCGGATGGTCGAAGAGGGTGAAGCGGCGATCCAGGCATATGGTCTCCAGCTTGCGCCTGTTCGGATCGCCACCCGCGCAGCCTTCGCCTACGCGATGTCCCAGGGGTTGACCGCAACCGAGTTCGAACCGTCCGGTAAGGCTGCTGACGAGGCTGAGGCGGTCTACCGGTGGATCAGTGGCCTCGTGGACCAAACAGCAAAGACCACGAGTGAACTCGTGGATGCGTAATCTCGTGGACTTGTAGGAGAGTAAACCGTGGCAAAGCCGGCCCGTGCCTTCCAGATGCCCGCCGAGGACGCGATCCCGGCATCTGCACCCGCACCTGCACCCGAAGCCTCCTCTGAGCCTGTCCGGACTGCTCCTGCGGCCTCTCCGGCCGCTCGCCCGCAGTACCGCGCCGGAAAGAAGAACCTGTCCGTTTGGCTCGACCAAAAGGCGTTCAATTCCTTCAAGGCCATGGTCGCACAAGATGGCTTCACCATGCAGGACTACATGATCGACCTCGTGAACCGCGAGTTCGCCCGCAAGGGGCTGCCGCAGATTGCGAAGTAGTCTCGTCCACGGGTGAGCTACCAGACGGGTGGATAGGTTGACCGGAGCACCCGTCTGCGCTCAGCTTCGTGGAAAAGTCCACTAGGGCAAGCGTGGTCTCGTGGATGAGTCTACCCGTGCACTGTCGCTTGCTCGTCCCGCTCCCGCTCCCGCTCCTGGCCGCAGAGCCCGCCTACGTCGGCAAGCGGGCCGAGATGGCAGACGCGAATTGCTCCGAACCCCTGCTCATCACCGCGACCACGATGGAAGCGATTGGGGATGAGTCCTGGCAGTGCCAGCTTCTCGCGTCGGCTCCAGGCGCTCGCTCGTGGACTATGAAGATGGCCTGCGCGATGGAGGGCACCGACTACAACCAACGTCAACAAGTGGGCTGAAGTGGCCGATAAGCGCTGTTCAGAACCGCTCCTGATCACCGACCGCATCATGGAAGCGACCGATGACGACACGTAGCAGTGCGAGCTTCCGACCCTCACCCCGCACGCTCGCTCCTGGACCGTGGCAGTGAGATGCGCTTCCGAGGGCACCGTCTTATTCAGATCTGCTCCGTCAAGAATATCGACACGCCGCTCGTCGATCAGGCATGACAAGCCTGCTTCCCCGTTTTGGGGTCGTAAGATTTTGAGAAGATCATAGTATGACGATTGAATGGAAGCCGAGCGCACGTGGCGCTCTGGCCACTCTCCGCGCGAACTTTGAGACCCGCAAGAACTCGATCTCCATCCCTGACACGGCCACAACAACCTGCACGAAGGTTTGGACGCCGGCCGAATATCCAAACCGTGGTCCGATGATGCCGCTGAGCCTGCTCACCTACGCTCAGATCGGCTTGTGGGACAACGCCGACAAACCCGAAACCTTCGTCGATCCGAAAACCGGGCAGATGCGCAAGCGTTACAAGGGACTGCGCTACAAGGTTTCGATCGAGGGCTGGACCGTGCCGGCCAGCCTGATCCAGAAGCGGAGCGGCGCGCAGTTCTCGCGGGGAGTCCAGCTGCGGCAGGCTGGCGAGTTCGAGCTCAAGATCGTCGATGTGAACCGCTCGACGGGCAAGTTCACGGCCGCCTTCGCGGATGAGCTGCGTAGCCTGATCGCGCGGAACGATCCGGAGGACCTCTACGGCGTGCTCTCCGATCGACACGGCGGCTTCCGCTACTTCGAGCACCAGTACGTGCATGTGCGCTTCACGACCGATGACGAGGGCGCGACGGTGCCGGAGGTGACGCTTCACGTGGACGGCCAAACGCTCGTCGCCGATCAGATGACCGCTAAGTTCATCTCACCCAAGCAGCGCGGGGCCGGCCTGCGCTACCACCAGTACGTCGATCGCTGCGGCTACGCAGAGCACGTGGCCAGCCAGAGAGCTGCACGGCTTGCCCAGCCGGTGGGAGGCTCGCAGGCATGATCGACCGCGCCGAGTTCGCGAGACTCGTGAGTCACCTGGAGGCGCTCCACGCCAAGCTCGAAGGTCTCGAGATGCGCCTCCAAGGGTTCGAGGAGGCGTTGATCGAGGGCGACGACAAGCTTGAAGCGGTCGCAACCGCGATGACGAACCTGGAGGCTGTCGTCAGCACGCTGAGGGAGACCAACGTGCCGCGTGCCGACTTCGAGCACTACCTCGCCACGAACCACGAGAAGTTCCAGCACCTCGGTGCGCTGATGGGGGAGATTACCGGGATGAGCGTGCAGGACGCGCTGATCCCGACCCGCTTTGGCGAACGGGTTGCCAAGATCGAGGACGCGCAGCGCGCTTTTCAGAGCCAGCACCTCGAGATCCTCAGCCAGATCGCCGATGGCCTTGTCGAGGTGCAGGGTCAGATCGCCAATCCGTTCGCGCAGAAAAGCGCGCTTCAAGCGTTGCGTGATGAGGTCCTGGCACGCCGGAGAACAGCAAGTCTGTGAACGACTGGGGCTGATAAAAGTCATAGATCTACAGTAGATCATTAAAGAGCGAAGCGATCTACTGTAGATCTAATGTAGATCTATGACTTTGGCCCGGCCTCGCCTTCGGCTCGCCCCGGAAGGTCAGGCGTCCAAACGCGCCGGCCTCGCCTGACGGCTCGTGCCGCGCCCCTGCGGGGCGCCCCGGCGCGTTCGTTCGCTCGTCGCGTGATCGGGCGCTCGGCGGGCCTCGCCCCCGATCACGACGCCGAGGTCGTCTGCGACGACGTGGGATGACGAGGCACTCGTGCCCGCAAGGCAGGGGTGATCCGGACAGGTCTCGTTTGCTCCTCGTGCTGCGTCGTCCTTGTCGCTGTCGTTGCCCCGTTAAATCGGGCCGGCGCGACACGCGCCCTCTGATCAGGCAGCCGAGCCGACGAAGCGGAGTGGCGTGTCGGCCAGAAAACCGCACCCCAAACGCTTGCGCGATTTCGGATCGGTGGCAGCCTCATACTCATAAATACAGACGTCATCGCTGGATCGGAGCGCCGACGCGACGCTCCCGCCAACGCCTTTTCGGCTAACAGGAGGAATGTGCGCGTGCCGGACCGCCCCAACAACCCTACTCGCCGGCAAGACTCGGAGCAGCCCCGCCCACTGGCGCCCATCACCGGCTGGCCACTGGCCCCGCTGACGCAGCTCGATCGTGCCGGAGCGCGCGGTCTCGTCGCCGACCTGATGGGTTCGGGGCCACTGACCCGGCAGGCGGCATTCGCTGTCGCGGCAGCCGTCCTCACGCGGGGCGTGGGGGCGGTCAGCGAAACCTTCGTCGCCCGACTGAAGCTCGAAGGTTTCAGCGGCGACCGCGTAGGTTTTGCCCTACGCCGGCGCCGGGTGCGCGAGGTGATCGCGGCCCTCTACGACGTGCCGGCGCAAGCGGTGCCGGGTGGGTATCTACGGGCACTGCTGCGTGTGCAGGAGCATGGATCGACCCGGCCTGGTCTCGACCCGTTCGCCCATCCGGAGAGCTACGCCGAGCTCTTCGAGCTCATGAGCTCCGAGCCGAGCGCGGCCACGCACAGCCTGCGCTACTGCGGCGCCTTGCGCTCGTCGCAGGTACAGGCGGTGCGCGCGCTTCCTGCACCGTTTCTCGTGCCCGAGATCGTGCGCGGGCTGAGTAGCCCTGAGCAAGTGAGCCGCGCGGTCGCTCTGGCGGACTTTCTGCGCATCCATGTGCCGGAGGTCGACGACGCCGGCCTCACGGCCGCCGTGCGTCAGTCGCTCGGCAGCGGCAACGTGCTCGGCAAGCTGGCGCGTCGCCTGCTCGAGCAGGCCGACAGCCTGCCGGTGCCGGAACTGCCTCCTCTCGACGGACTGCGGCCACTCAGGTCGGCTGCCGAAATCCGGGCGTTTGCCGCAACGATGGATAACTGCGCAGCCACGTTGATCGGCGAGGTTGCGACGGGACTGAAGATGATCTGCGCCTACCGTCACATCGACGAGGCCGGGGCTGAGATGCCGCTGGCGGTGCTACTGACGCCGATGGTGGGCGGCAACTGGGAGATCGCGCAGATCGTTGGCAAGGGCAACGCGCTAGTGGCTCGGCCGGCGCTACGTGCCGTGCTGCGGCGCCTGATGACGATCGGCCTGCAGGTGGCTGGGCCGGCACCGGAGGTCTACCACAAAGGTGTGGCCGAACTCCTCGGGCACTACTGCTACGACACGTTCGCCAATGCGCTGTACGAGTCGAGCGAGGAGGCCGCAATCGACGACGATGGCGAGGCCGATTTGGCGCGGATCGCGGCCCGGCTCGATCGCATCACGCTCGCGGCCTGAGGCAGTGCGGTGTTCGCGCTCGTCGGCACGGTCCTGGTTGCAGCGGAGTACGTGCTGGAGACCATAGGGGCGGTGCGGCTGCGGCTGGTCCTGATGGTCGTCCTGAGCCTGAGCATGGGTCTGCTGCCGCCTTGGGCCAACCTGATGCTCGCCTGGGTCCTCGTGCTCCGCTACATGCCGCTGGCGGTGCGATGGCGTGGCCTCTGGCGCGAGGAGCGCTGGGGCCATCGTGCCGCTCGTGAGGCAGCGGCCGAGCTGACGGACGATCTTGCCTGGGCAAGGGGGCGGATCGCTGCACTGGAACGGCAGCTCGCGAGAGCGGGAGACCTGGCCACATCACGCCCTGGCCCGGTGCCGGACCCCCTCTACCATTCGCTTGGCCTGCATCCAGGCAGCCCGGACTGGCTGGTGGTTGCGGCACGACGGGCCTTCCGGGTCCGCCTGCATCCGGATCGACATCCGCGTCACCGACAGCAGGCGCATGAGCGGTTCACGCTGGCAGAGGCGCGGTTTGCCGAAATCTATGCGAGGCGCGGGATCGAAGCCTGACGATCAGGCCGCCGCTTGGTCGAGCGTCGGCATGCCCACTCCCTGCTCCCGCCTGTCGTCCGACAGGTAGGCCGTGAGCTGCGCGTGGAGCCGCTCGGCATAGTCGAGGATGGCTTGCTTGACCGTGTCTGCATCACTCAAATCGAGGATCAGGCCCGGCCGGTACATCGCCAAGGCGGCCCAAGTCCACAGCTCTTCCTCGTCGCGAAACGCCAGCACGGCGTGCTCGACGAACGACCGGCAGAGAGGCAGCACTCCGAGGTCAGCCTCGGCCCACATCGCCTCGGTGTAGAGGCAGATCGTCACCATCGCCACGATCTTGCGATCCAACTGTGTGCGCATGCGGTCATCCGTGAGCAGGCACATGATGTCGCCTGCAGCCTGATCAGCCTGAGTGAGCGCGCGCTCTCTGAGGTCGCGTGCGTTGGCGCCAGCAGCAAGCTCAGCTGCCAGATCGAGGGCGTGGCGTTCGAACATGAGGGTGCGGGCCAGTCGCCTCGACGTGCGGCGCGTGAGAGCCGCGAGGATCTGGCTCAAGCGCGTCGGCACGGATGCCGAGGCGCCAGCTGCTTGGCCAGCGGTAGGAGCAACGATCGCCTCGATCAGAGCGTGCGCGGACAGCTCACCGATCTGCCCTGCTTGGTCGAAGGCGTTGATGAGCATATCGACCTGCCGATCGCAGGCCGCACGGGCGCTGGTAAAGGCGCCATTCCGGATCTCGCCGAGCAGGCACTCACCGAGGAGCAGCTCACTGGCCAGGACGGCCCCGCTGAGTGCTGGGTAGCGTGCAGCAAGCACCTCAAGGGCGGGTTCTGGAGCCGACCAGGAGGTCTCGAAGACGCAGTCGAAAATCGTGTCACCGATCAAGCGACCGCTGAAGGCGTGTGCGTTCTCCTCGGTGCCCCAGTGCGCGACCGACCAGTCGTGCCAATCCTCGTACCCGGTTGCGGCCAAGGCGGCTTGCTGTGCCTCATCGGAGTCGTCCTGGATCGTTGCCAGGATCTCGAGCGGCACCGGCACGAGCGCTTCAAGGTCCAGTGAGGGGAGACCCGTGGGGTCATCGCGCTGGATGCGGATGCATTCACGCCGGAAGCGTTCAAGCTCGAGCCTCGGACCAGTGAGGACCAAGCGGGTGGAGGCGCAGGTGGCGCGAGTGGGCACGGGGCAATGTCTCTCGTGTTGAGCAATGCCCTGACCCTAGCGATGTGGTGATCCGGAAGGCGATATCTTTCTGCAGCGGTTGCGAGCAGCAGCTAGACCGCGTTGTCTCTTCGAGTACGTCAACGCGTGCTCTCGCTTGGCAGCTTCAAGCACCGCAAGCGTATCTATCGCAACGGACGCCTATTGTTAGAAGTTTAAAATATATATGGACAACGCCTAACCTTGCCCGTCATTACGTAGGAGCCAGCCATTAAGGCGCAGGAAAGTGCATCCATAATGACCGACTCTATCATCGAGCTCGATACCTCTTCCCGGAACAGGCGCGCCGACTTCGAGGCCGCCAGCTACTTTGTCCTTGAGCCCGTCCGCATCGATTGGGGGGGGACGGAAATCCTGACCCTCGACGTGGTCGGAGACGACGACCTGGATGAGCAGGAGCCCAGCCTCTACAGCATCTCCCTCGGATTGGCTGACCGGCCTGCCCTGCGCCATGCTTGGGAGTTCAAGGACTTCTCTCAGGCGGTGGCGGCACTCCAGGAGATCCACGACCGCCGGCCGGACGCGCGCCTCTTCGTGTCGGACTGTCACGATGAGCAGGGCCTCGAAATCCTCGGCGACGACATGCTGCTCGGCCTGATCGCCGCTCAGGCCGAGAGGGACCAGCGGCGCGTCACGCGTGATCGGGAGTGGCGGTGGCTGGCGGAGGATGCCGCTGGAAACGGCCCGCCGGAAGGCCGCAATTACAGCCCGTTCTTCGCCGCCATCGCACAGGCGCTCCCCGAACGCTAAGCCTAACTAAGGGCCGGCGCGGAGTGATCCGGAAGTCGATATCTTTCTGCAACGAATGCCCATCAAGAAGAGATGCACCGGAGGAAGCGCGGAGCTGCTCGATATATGTGGCTCGAACTTGCCGGAGCCGCTCGATGTCCAGAATTAGGCCAAAAGGTGCCGCTCGAACGCTCAAGCTGTTTCTGCTGCTTGGTTCGAAAAAGATATGGACCCAAACGCTTCAGGTTTGGCATCACGTAAAAGCGCACCGTTGGGGTGCAAGGAAGCACGCATTTTATGACCAAATCTTTGCTCAAGCTCGAAAACTTCTCCCCAAACCTTCAAGCTGCCTACGACGCGGCTACCTACTTCGTTCTTGAGGCTCTGCACGAAACCTCTGACACGGTGGAATTCGTTCTTCTTGAGGAAGCGGCGGAAGGCGGTCTCTTTGGTATCACTGTGGGCTTGCCGGACCGGCCTGCTCTGCGCGTCTTCTGGACGTTCCCTGACTTCGGCGACGCGGTTGCGGTGCTTCAGGAGATCCGAAACCTTCGGCCCGCTGCCCGCTTCTTCTTCTCTGAATGGTCCGAGGAGGATGGGAACGAGATCCAGGGCACCGACATCTTGCGCGGGATGATCGCCATGCGGGCCGAGGAAAACCGCTTCGATCCGGATTGCGAGTGGACGTGGCTCGCGGAAGATGCAGCTGGCAACCGCCCCGAGAATGGACGCGACTACGAGCCGTTCTACGCGGCCATCGCGGCACGGCTCGCCTGATCCAGCAAGTCCTCGTCCCCGGCTCATCCCAGCGATCCGTGAAGCACCGGAACAAAGATATCGCCGGCGCCGGGGGCGATACCCTATCAAGATCTGCGACGCCGTTGGGGCGTCACGAACATCCCAGATATTCAGAAAGCCTTTTCATGACCTCCTTTTCCGACTTCCTTGCGGCCACTCGGACTGAGCCGTCACCCGCTCTCAGCGAGGCTGTTCAGGCGCTCCGGGACGAGGGCCATCTCATCAGGTTCGTCATCCACAACAAGGAGACGGGTCAGGTTCTGGTGATGGACCACGAGGGCAATGTCGCAATCGCTCCGGGGCTGATCCGCGAACTGGTCACGGGCGAGCCGTGGCGCGATCCCGGCGCCCTCAACCCGATTGCCACCCATCCTGTCCGGCGTAGCAAGACGCGTCTGGCGGCCCACGAGGCGGAGGTTCGAAGCATGCTCCTGTACCTCGTGCGGTACTATGCGCCGAAACTTGGCCATCATCCCTCGGCCGGCGACTTCGTCGATGAGACTGTTGCGAAGCTCCGCAAGCCGTACATCCGTGGCGGTCTGGCGGCGCTGGCCGACAACTACGAGCGCTGGGAGACGATCACGGGCATCTGCATCGAGGTGATGCGCGAGATGCTGGTGCCGAACACGACCGCCCACTGATCGAGCCCGGCGCAAGGAGCCGCAACGGCCCCTGAACTTCGATCAGCATCCCGAGACCAATCCGGGCCGAACGGCACCGGGCAGGGACGCTGATCGCCCTCATACTTAACCTGTGATTTAATACAATGCCCAGTTTCAACCAAATGCTTGACGCCATCTCCGCCTACGCCCGCGCCGACATGGAGGCGGCCACCTACTTCACGCTCGAAGCATGCTGCGACTACGGAGACAACGTGGGCTTGGCCTTCGTCGAGGACGCGAGCTACTTCGCGATCCACGCCGGGATGGCGGATCGCCCTGATCAACGCATGATGCTCATCGCCGACAGCCTGGCGGAAGCGCTTGACCAGCTCGAACTCGTCCGCATTGCCCGACCGAATGCGGGCTTGTGGTTCAGCAGCATGGAGGTGTTGGCCAAGATCGAGCACGCGAACCTCGCGCGCGGCGTGGTCCTGGCTCGCGGTTCGGTCGATCCAGATGACGACGAGGATGACTGGTCAATCATGGCGGCCCACATCGCCGAGTGTGAGGCCAGCGGGCAGCCGCTCGACATGAGCGTCAACGCCTCTGACGTCATCAGCACGATCGCAGATCGGCTCGTCTGAGCCCTCGGTGGCCGGCGGCACTCTCCCAGCCGGCCGCTCCGAGATGACCATAGGCTGAGTCATCGCCTGCGTACGAGCGTGACCATTGCCCCACGATCCTGCTCGCCATACCGATCCGGCGCGATCACCGGTCTACCCGATTGACTGACCGCAGCTCTCGGCGGTGATCCGCTTCGGCCGCGCCAAGGGCCGGTGTGAGGGCTGCGGACGGCCGCACGGGCGATCGGTGTTCCCGGCGCAGTTCGTCTGCCTCGTGGGCGGCGCTGACGATCTGCTCGGGACGGCTCGAACAACGCGAGTGGTGCTCGCCACTGCCCGTCGGAACCACACACGATCGACGATGTCGCGGCCAATCTCGTGGCTTTCTGCCAGCACTGCCACATGGTCCACGACCGAGCCGAGCACTGCCGGCGGCGCTGGCTGACGCTGTTCCGGCGGCGGGCGCTCGGCGACCTATTCCGCGGCCCCTACTCCTGATCTGGACCAACAACGATGGACAGCGCCCTTGTCGAAAGCATCAAGCTGGTCGGCGGCATCGCGGGCTTGGCGACGGCTGGCTTCACGATATGGGACCGTACGTTTCGCGCCCGGCCCTGGATGGAGCCCCACATCGCGATCGGGCAGAATGCTCGGCCAGTGGGGGTGCCGATGATCGATGCTCCAATTTGCCTTCGGATCCACAATCCCGGCTCGCGAACCATAGGGATCGGCGCAGTCCAGTTTCGTGGCAGCCGCGGAGGGAGAATGGCCCTATCAGACGACGTCGGGCGCGACGTGCATCCTCGGCGCCTACTGCCCATCGCAGCCGGGGAAACAAGGCTCTTCGAGCTGATCTGGACCGATCCAGAGCACGGCGAAGACCTTGAGCGTCCGATCTGGATCACCGTCTCTTGGCGGCCGCTGACGGCTCTTCTCCCACGTCCACCCTTGCGGCTCAGAACGTCGATCGGCGCGCTGACGCGGCTGCAAGAGGCTGAGATCGACCGCAATAAGCGTGCGCAGGGCCGGGGCTGACCCCCAGGGCTGCTGTTGGCCTCCAGCAGGTTCTTCAGAGAGAGGTGCATCCCGCGCGGTGGCGTCCGGACCAGCAGTGGAAGCATGCGCAGTCCGAGTTCGTCCGCCGTCAGCGCGAGTAACGCGTCGGCGGTCGGCGCAACGTCAGCAAGGTTCATGGTCGCCCTCTCCGCCGCCAGCTGCCCAGATGCTCGGCAGCGCCATGGAGCCGCCACCCAGCATCGCGTCTAATTCAGCGCCAGCTTTGCGCCGCTGGCGTGCGCTGAGATCCAGGAAGCCACCTTGCGGCGCGTAGCGGCTCGGTCCGCGCCGCTTTCAGGCATTCTACGTCGAGAGGAGCGGGATCGAGCTACGACGGCTGGTGCGGCGTGGGCGCTAGAAGCGGAAGTTAACGCCATCTCGCTCAAAGCGGCTATGATTTATGCCGCGACAACCAGATCACTGGAATTGTCGACGATGAGGTGCTGGTGCACTAGGGGCAATCAGCCGCCTGTGAGATCGTGAGGTACCGCGCCATCTCTTAGTCGTGCGGCCTGATAGGCGGGGCAGCCACCGGGCAACATGACAACCGCACGTCACATCGTAGCGCTCCTTCGCAGCCATCTCGACGGAGACCGCGAGCATTTCCTAACAGTCGCGACCCAGTTGGCTGCACACGAGGCGCGTCAGGGTCACGGGAAGCTCGCGACTGAACTGCGGGAAATTATCGAGACAGCACGCTCTCAGTCTCAACACGTTGCTCGCCGTGGCGCTGGTCCTGTGCCGATGGCCCTGCCGCGGGGCGAACTAGCCGACCTACTCTCTGCGCGCTACTCGGACATCCGCCTGTCCACGATGGTGCTTGACCCTGAACTTCTGAGCCGTCTCAAGCGGGTCGTTCAGGAGCAACGCCAACACGAGCGGCTGAAGGCGCACGGCTTGAACTCGCGCCGTAAGCTCTTGCTCGTCGGGCCGCCCGGCTCTGGCAAGACGATGACCGCAGCCGCCCTGGCCGGGGAACTGAAGTTGCCTCTGTTTACGGTTCGGTATGAGGGTCTGATCGGTAAGATGATGGGCGAGACAGCCGGTCGCCTGCGTCTCGTGTTCGATGCTATGGCCAAGCAGCGGGGCGTCTACTTCTTCGACGAATTCGACGCAATTGGCTCACAGCGCGCTGGTCCGAACGATGTCGGCGAGATCCGCCGCGTCTTGAATTCCTTCCTCCAGTTCATCGAACAGGATGAGGGCCAGAGCCTGATCGTGGCGGCGACGAATCACCCCGAACTCCTTGATCGCGCGCTTGCCCGGCGCTTCGACGACGTGATTTCTTACGGGCCTCCCGACGAGAAGATCGCCAAAGGTATCCTCCAGAACCGGTTGGCGACCTTCGACACCTCGGCAGTGAATTGGCCGATCGTGTTAGAGGCGGCGGCCGGGCTGGGACAGGCGGAATTAGCGCGTGCAGCTGATGAGACGGCAAAAGTGGCCGTGCTTCTCAACCTAGAGGGTGTTAGGACCGAGGACTTCCTTACCGCGATCGCGGAGCGGAAGAACCACCCCTAAAACCATCTCGCCTTCATGCCCGATCACGCAAGGAACCGGCCGCACCTCTTCCTGGAGGGCAACGGGCAGAGTCGAGATTTCACATCACGCAATACACCTCGTCCTGGGCTGCCACCGCCTCGTGCGCGCGCCGTGCATGCGCGTACACTTCTAGCTGCTCTGGGTTCAGCAATCGCGGGTGCGCGCCGCCAGATCGCCGCGCGCCGTGAAGAGGCGGAAGGCGAGCCGGGTTTTTACCTCCAATTCGATATCCCAATTGAACACCGCGACGCTCTAAACGGTCTGGCTCTTCCTTCGAAAGGGATCGAGATCGTTGCTGTCCAACCCTTTGAGGAGGGTGATGATGTGGTGCGCAGCACCGTGTTCGTGCCCGAACGTGTCGCCGACCATTTCGTCAAAAAGGTCGAGGAATATCGTGACGAGGAAGGTCCAGGTGGGCAACCGAAGAACCAGAGGCTTGTGGCATCGGTCGTAGATGCACGCCTGGGCGGTGTGCGGGCGATCTTCACGGATGACCGCTCACTATTTCCGGCTGATCGGCAGCAGACGTGGTGGGAGGTCTGGGTCCGAGAGGAGAGGCTGAGCGAGTTTCTGCGGATTGCTGGGCACTTGGAAATTAGGGTGAAGGAACACGCGCTCGAATTCATTGAACGAACCGTTGTGCTCGCCCTGGCAACTCCGGAGGAGCTGCAAGTCCTAATCGAGAACAGTAGTGCCGTGGCGGAACTCCGGCTGGCAAAGGATGTACCATCGTTCTTTTTGGAGATGGGACCTCGCGAGTCAGCCGATTGGGCGCACAATCTCGCAGAACGGATACAACCCGCTGATCCGGCTGCCCCTGCCGTCTGCATCCTCGACAGCGGCGCCACTCGGGGCCATCCCCTGCTGAGTGCGAGTTTGGCCGCAGAGGACCAGCATACCTACGATCCCGACTGGGGCGTCAACGACAGCGCTTATTGGAACGGTCACGGTACGGCCATGTGCGGCGTGGCGCTTTTGGGCAATGTCCAGGTCGCGCTCATGCGAGGCGGCCAAGTGCAGCTTGAGCACCACCTCGAGACCGTGAAAATTCTTCCGCCTACGGGGGAGAACGATCCGGACCTGTACGGAGTCATTACTGCCGAGAGCATCGCCCAGGTCGAGCGGCATGCACCTCGGCGAAGGCGCGTCTTCTGCATGGCGGTGTCCAGTACCTTCGCGCTGAGCCGCGGGCGACCGTCTGCATGGTCTGCGGCAATTGACACAATCTGCTACGGCGACGGTACGCCTCGTCTCATGGTGATGGCGGCAGGGAACCTACGCACTGAAATCCAAGCGGCGGAATATCCTGACGCCAACGATCTGGCCGAGGCGGAGAACCCGTCTCAAGCTTGGAATGCACTCGTTGTTGGGGCCTTTACCGACAAGGTCACGATCTTGGATGAGGATTATTTCGACTGGGTTCCCTTGGCTCCAGCGGGTGAGATCTCACCCGCTAGCCGAACCTCAACCCTCTGGGAACGGCAGTGGCCAATACGCCCCGATGTCGTCTTCGAGGGAGGTAACTTCGGGCACGACGGAATCAACCCCGCGTACGCAATCGACGATTTGCAATCCCTCACGACACACTTCCGACCGCAGAACCGGCTGTTCCAGAGTTTCGGCGACACGAGCGACGCCACAGCTCAGTGCGCCAACATGGCCGCTCGTATTATGGCCGCCCGGCGGGAACTCCGACCGGAGACAGTGCGGGCTTTAATCATCCACTCGGCGGAGTGGACGCGCGCGATGAGGGCTCGTTTCGACCGGGCCAACTTCAACAGCAAGCTCAGCCTGCTACGTCGTTACGGCTGGGGAGTGCCGGATCTTGATCGAGCACTGATGAGCACGGCAACCGACGCTACGCTGATGATTCAGGACGAGCTCAGACCGCTTCGTTTAGTCAGAAAGACACCAAGGGCAAAAGGGGAGATCAAGAGTGGTTATATGAACTTGCACCAGTTACCCTGGCCGCGAGACGAACTGCTTAAGCTCAGCGACCATCCTGTCGAAATGCGTGTGACGCTTTCTTACTTCATTGAAGGCAACCCAGGTGAACGTGGATGGACCAAGCGTCATAGGTACGCTTCACACGGGCTGCGTTTCGCTGTGAAACGTGCGCTAGAAGGACCAGATACTTTCCAGAGCAGGATCAATCGGGCGGCTGAAATCGAAGAACAGGGTCAAGCGCGCGTAGACCCCGGTGGTGATGACTGGGTTTTAGGCACGCTGCGGAACCGTGGCTCAATCCACTCGGACGTTTGGTACGGTACGGCAGCCGATCTCGCCACGCGGGATGCCATTGCCGTATACCCAGTTGGCGGCTGGTGGCGTGAAAGGCACGACGAGGAACGACGCTGGGAGCGCTCGGTTCGCTACAGCCTGCTCGTGTCAATTCGTGCTCCTGGCGCAGGTGAGGACATCTATACACCAATCGCGATTCAGATCGGGATCGACATACCCGCAACTTAGTCCGCTGCGTCCAGTTGATTGGGTAGATGAACCAGTGCTCGCGCCGGACCAGCGTGGCCTTTCTCCTGGCCGCCCACCGCATTGCCCTCGGCAGTGCTCATGCTCATAAGGTCGAGCTGCGCACGGATGCGACCAACTATCTGGATACCTGACCGTCAGCCTGATCGGACGTACCGGAACGGATAAGGACCAAGGAAGAGGTCCCCCAGCGCCTTGCGGTGCCGGTAGGTGAACCAGCGCTGGCGCAGGTGTTCGGTACGGTCGTGGAGGATGTGGCAGCGCTGGCAGAGCGCGCGCAGGTTCTTCGGATCGTTGTTGCCTGGATCGTGATCGAGGTGGGCGCAGGCCAGGTAGACGCGGGTGGTTTCAATCACCGTGCCCGCAGGTAGGCACTCCAGCGGCGCCAGCTTCAAAGGCCGTCCCTTGCCGCTGCGCCAGGTCTGCCTGTCAGCATCCCACCAGCGCCCGTCACCCAGATGGAACACCAACTGTCCGTGCGGACGGCCACACTGCTCACAACGGCCTTTGGCCCGCCCGAAGCGGATCACCTCGGACAGCTCGCGCCAGTCGATCGGATAGTAGTAGCGGTTCTCCGGTCGGATCGGCATCGGCTCAGCCCTTTACCTGCTGGCTGCGCGCCCGTGCCTGTGGGAAGTATTGGTAGAATGTGAAGCGGCTGACGCCGAGGCGCTTGGCGATGGCGGCGATCGAGATGTTGCCAGCGGCCAACAATGCTCGCCCTGCTTCCAGGTCCGCCTCGCTGAGCTTCTTCGGCCGGCCACCCTTGCGCCCGCGGGCGACGGCCGCCTTCAGGCCCTCCATGGTGCGCTCGCGGTTGAGGTCGAGGAAGTACTCGGCCATGGCGCCGTGCATCTGCAGGGCGAAGCGCCCGTGGGCAGTGGCGCTGTCGAACTGCTCGGTCAGGGAACGGAAGTGGATCTCCTTGATCCGCAGGCCGTCGATCGTGCGCATCATCTCGACCAACGAGCGACCGAGGCGGTCGAGCTTCCACACCACCAGGACGTCGGTGGGGCGCAGATAGGCGAGGGCGGCCTCGAACTCCGGGCGTTTGGTACCCGCCTTACCGCTCTTCTTCTCCTCGAAGATCCGCTCGCAGCCGGCCTTGGTCAGCGCGTCACGCTGCAGGTCGAGGTTCTGATCCTGAGTAGAGACGCGGGCATATCCGACAAGCATGTCAGGATAGTCGCATAGAAGCGTTTTTCTAGCAATAGATTTGCTACCAGGCTTTCCTAACAGAAACGGGGCCGTTGAGGGATGCCACGAGGGGGCCGCGGTCAGCTGTTAGAAAAACGGTCGTTTTTCTTACATTAAGGAGCATACTTCCAAGGAGGCAACTTGAAGGCACAGTCGCTACTGACCGTAATTTATGCTGGTAGTTCGCTCTGATCAGGCTGGCT
>NZ_JACHWM010000026.1 GCF_014191355.1 Methylobacterium sp. R2-1 | reverse complement strand
GGCCAACGGCGCTGTCGGAAGGCCGGATACGTTTATGCAGACTGCACAGACCAGCGGATCCGAGCCACTTGCGGACGGGGCGGGCCATACGTTTTACGAGTGCGGTGCCGGGTGAAGAAGCGGGATAGGCTGCCTGAAGCCTCAACGGGTCCCCGACTCCTTCAGGAGGCTCGGCTGTGTCCGGGCCGGCAAGAACACTGGCCACCAGTGCGAATTCCAGGCCGCCCTGGATAGGAAGCCGGCTGGCAGTGACCGTCTTCGCTTCTCCAGGGTGCGGCCTTCGCCTCGCGCTGGCTGGCCATCGCCGCAGTCGGCGGGATGGCCGCGGCGACGCGCGAGACGACCTTTGGTCGAGCAACCGAGCCCTGCGCAAGTGCACCGGAACTGCTGCGCGAAGCGCCAGACGAGCGCAAGACGTTGCAATCCGCATCCTGAGCGAGGCGCGGACCGTGGCGAAGCAGCCTGGGCGCTTCGCGCGCCGACCGGTATCGCCGCCGCAATAGGATCCAATCGTCGGGACGGTACTTTGCAGCGTCCAACGAATCTGTACGATTGCCACGGTTGCGGTGGGAGGTGGGATTGTCGGAGACGTTGTTGCGACGCATCGAGGCCGTCGAGTCGCGGCTTGGGCGAGCGGAAGAGTCGGTGGATGGGCTGGAGGAGCAGGTCCGTGACGCGACGGCCCAGTTGACGGGATTGCTCGCGCACTTCCTTCAGGAGGCCGGCCTTGTCGATGGATCTGCCCTGAGACGATACCTAGCGCGCTTCGCCGGCGACGATAAAGGACGCGAAGACCCCGTGGGAGCGCTCGTCACCCGCGTGCTCTCGATCCTCGACTTTCAACGCCGCCATGCGGAAGATTACGCGTCCGGGGACATGATTCGGCAATGAGATCGCCGACGATGGCGCGACCGAGGTCCGTCTGCGATGCGCGGTCGAGGCGCACCCGAAGTCTATAGCACGTGCCAGTCTCTCGAGCATGTTGTTCGCAGGACGCCTCCCAGCCAGTAGCTTCCGCCGAGTACGTATGGGCACGTACTGTCCGAATCGACCGCTGCCGCCTAGCAGTGCGCATGAAGGTTCGCCTGCGGAAGGCGTCCAATTGTGAGAGGCTCCTTTGCGGCAGTACCGTTCCCCTACCTTCCGCGCGGCTGCGGCAAGCGTCGCGCAGGACGTCCTCGACGCGAATGCCGGCCTGTGGGGCACGAATGAGGGCCTTCCGGACGGTTCGGGTAACGTTGCCCGTGCCGGGGTGACCACCGCGCGGCGGGTGCAGAACCTGGCGGATGGAGCCTACCGGATTGAACTGCTCATGGACCGTTTCGGGCCTGACGAGGACCTGCGTGCCGCGCCGCGCGAGGTGAAGGCACTCGTGCACAGCGCTTGGAAGGCCCTGTCCGAGGCGTCCTTGATCATGTCCAATCTCCATTACGACGAGGAGAACGAGGTCTGGTTCGCCCTACCGTTGGCCGAGCGGGTCGAGCGCATTAGGCGGCTCGGCCGCGAATTGCTGCGAGCTGAGTGGCTCGGGCGCGCCGACGAGATGAAGGTTGAGCATGAGCGCTTCAAGGACAGGCTCTCCCGCGATAACGAGGCGGCCGAATCGATGGGGATGAATCTGCTCGCCCCCAGCCTCTTGCATGAGTTCGCAAGGGCGATTGGGTTCGCCATGCCGGCGATCAGGGCGAGGTAAGCTGCCGACGAGTTCGTGCATGGAACGGAGCGGACTAGCCCGCCCGCCACGCTGTGGGGCCATCTGCCACAGCAACCGCTATCTGGAGCGCGGAGGTCCGGGTGGCGCGCCTCGGGCGAGCGCAAGTCCTATCCGTCGAACTGTCCCCGACACAACACGTCGGGACTTGGGCGACACGATCGAGGTGCGCTGGGGCTGTGAGCCGCCGCGCCACTAGATTTAGGAGGAACTCGGTCTTGGCCACTTCGAGGGCCGTTCCTCGACTAGAGCCGTACCCGCTCACGTAGCGACTCCCAAGCCGTCCCAACCCGCCGGGCGCGGCTCTAGGCAAGCCCTGACCGGGACCGAAGCCTGAAAGTGCGGCACCGGACCAGCCCGTGCGAACGTGTCACGGAACCGGCAATCAAACCGGCAGAACGCGCGCGGGTGGTTTGACGCACGCCTTTTCTGTGCCTCAGGTTTCGACCGGTGAAGGTACCTGTGCCGCGCGCATGCGCGACCCACGCTTCGGCTCTCTGAGCGCATGCGGCATGTCGCCATGCCGATCCGGCGCGAGCACCGCGTCTGCTATCCAACGACATCGTGGGCTTGGCAGAACGCTCATCGGGGGGCACCGCGCGCTCATACTGGCTACAGGCGCTAGGTGGGTCGGCTACAAATTCCCTCTAGAGCGTTTTCGGTTTAATCAGGGTCATAGCCAGCGGCTGTGAAGAAGTTTTCGCACTCGTCGGGGGTGACAGCGTCGACGAGACGTCCGATGGCCGACCACAGCTCTTCGACGGTGCGCTCAGCCGCTTTGCGCAACAGGGCTTTGAGCTTGGAGAAGGCCATCTCGATCGGGTTGAAGTCCGGACTGTAGGGCGGCAGGAACATGAGCCGCGCGCCGGCCGCCTCGATGGCAGCCCGGACGGCCGCGCCCTTGTGGCTGCCGAGGTTGTCCATCACCACGATGTCGCCGGGCATGAGTTCGGGCACCAGCACCTGTTCGATATAGGTCTGGAAGGCGACGCGGTTGATCGGCCCGTCGAGCACGAATGGGGCTGCGATCCCAGACAGGCGCAGGCCCGCCACAAAGGTCGTCGTCTTCCAATGGCCGTGCGGAATGGGCGAGCGTAGCCGCTGGCCACGGGGGAGCGTCCCCGCAGGCGGGCCATGTTGGTCGCCGTCCAGGTCTCGTCGATAAAGACCAAGCGGGCGGGATCGAGGTCGGGCTGGTCCTCGAACCAAGCTTCCCGCGCCGCCTTCACGTCCGGCCGTTCCTGTTCAGCGGCGTGAGCCGTTTTTTTTGTAGGTGAGATCGCGCGCGTCGAGGAAGGCCCACAGCGTGCCCAGCCCAACCTTCAGATCACGCTCGGCCAACAGCCGGGCGCGCATTTCCTCCAGGATGATATCGGTCTTCTCGTCGATCAGACCGCGCAGGAACGCCTCGTGCAGATCGAGCTTCGAGGTGCGGGGACGACCCTGGGGCCGAGCCGCCACCGTGCCGGTGGCCTCGACTGCGGCGGCCCAGCGGATCGCCGTGGCGATCCCAACCCCGAAGCGGGCGGCAGCCTGACGCCGTGAGGTGGCCGCAGCCGCATCCACTACCCGCTCGCGCAGATCCAGGCTGTAGGGTCGCCCCATGTCTCGCTCCTCGTCCGGAGCGAGCACTGAATCAGCCCGCAAAAGCCCTGTGAACCCCGCCAAACCGATTCAGCGCAAACCGAAAACGCTCTAGCGGTGGGGCGTTGACGGAGGAAGGAGTTTGCTCATGCCTTCACCGTTGTCTGTGGGCCTGCGTGAGCGTGTCGTGGCTGCCGTGGTGTGTGGTGGTACGCCTGAGACCGCATGGAGGGACGCGCTATGGGACAGGTTCTCCACGGCAGCGCCACGACGACTGAGGCAATCCGTCGGGCAATCCAAGCTCGTCGAGAGAGCGTGAGAGCGGCGGCCAAGTGCTACGGCGTCAGCCCGACCAGCGTGCATAAGTGCGGTCACGCCAGACCAGCACGGATGCGCGGATGGGGCCAAAAGAGCCGCGTTCCAGCGTGCTCAGCCTGGAGGAGGAGGCGGTTACCGTCGGCACCGGCCAGGGCCTGACAGATCTCTCGCTCAACCTCGTCTTTTCCACGCCCGCGCATTTCCCGCGCTTCTTCCGCGATCATGTCGGCGTCCCGCCGAGCGTTTTCCGCAACATCGTGCTCCGCGGCGCCCTGCCTCTCGCCTGAGCGTCTCCGCGCGCCTCGGCGCGCAGAGACGCTTTATGAGACGTTTGGGTAAGTCGTGAGACGCGGCGAGATCCTCCGCCGCGCGATGCTGTGCATCCTCGTGGAACCGGGCCGGCAAGAGCCGAGGGCGAGGGAGCGAAGATTGGGCATCGAGCACATCCCGTTCGTCGGGCAGTCTGCGCGAAAGACCGAGACGGCCGGCTGTTCGTTCCAGTGCGAGCCTTGAACTGAAAGCCAAGCTGGCCCAAGACTGCCGTTCATTGTGGGAGAGCGCTAATCCGGCGCAGCAGGTCCGGGGCGCGCAGGATCGACCAATGGTCGGCCTCGATCCGTACGGGTTCGGCCCGGCCGGCGAGCTGCTCGCCCCACTCGGCCAGTGGCGCGTCCCAACCCGGCGGACGTTGCGAGGCGGTGAAGACCTGGATCTCCGGGCCGGGCGGCAGCGGTACGGCCTCCGCCAGGACCATGGCCCGCAGGTTGGCGCTCAGAACACCGAGGAAGCGTTCGAGGGCGGCATCCTCGACCAAAAGGGAGGGCGGCAGGCCCTGTCGGGCGAGCAGACGGCGCCAGAGGTCGCGCCGCTCGGCCTCCGGCAGAGCGTCGATCGCCGCCGCGTCGCGCCCTTCCCCGGAGAGAACCCACCTCATCTCGTCGCCCGCGCAGGCGAGGAGCAGGTCGCCCGGCGACCGGATCCCATTAAAGGGGCGGCGGGGGGCGGGGTCGATCAGGACGAGGCGCGCCACCGGCTCACCCTCCGCCAACAGGATCTGCGCGAGCTGCCAGGCCGTATGCGCGCCCATCGACCAGCCGAGGAGGGTATGGCCGCCCGCCGGTGGCGGCCCCAGGGCTGTTCGGTGCAGGCGGGCGAGCACGTCGAGGCGATCGACCGCTGCCTCGCCGGGCTGCAGGCCCGGCGCTTCGAGACCAAAGACGGGCCGGATGCGATCGAGCCCCTCGGCGAGGGGACGGTAGGCGGCGGCGAAACCGTCGCTGGCATGAAGACAGACCAATGGCGCGCCTGGCCCGTCCGCTAGCAGGATCGGTTGCCGCGCGGGCCCGGTTTCGGCCTCAGTGAGAGCCGCTGCCTGATCGGCGAGGATGGGGCGGGCGAAGAGCAAGCGCAGGGGCACCGTGCGGCCGGTTGCAGTGCGGATCGCCCCGGCCAATCGTGTGGCGAGAAGACTGTCACCGCCCAGGGCGAAGAAACTGTCGCCGCGGAACACGGCCTTCTGGCCAAGCAGGCTGCACCAGATGTCCGCCAACTCGGCCTCGATGCCCGGTCGCGGCGTCTCCCCGCTGCGCTCCGTTGCCGCCTGCGCAATGTAGGGCCGCGGCAGCCGCGCGCGATCGACCTTCCCGTTGGCCGAGAGCGGCAGTCGCTCGGCGAGGAGAAAATGTCCCGGCACCATATAGGCTGGCAGCGCCTCGGAAAGATGGCCGCGCAGGGCGTCCTCGTCCAGGCGGCTTACCCGCGGGGGCGCCTGCGCAGCGATGACGGATTGTCCGAAGGCCGCGAGCGGATCGCCGGAGCCGGGCCGGGTGCAGCTTCTCACGAAACCGGCCTGTGCGAGCGCGGCCTCCCAGGACTCTGCCGCCAGCATCGGCAGACCGGTCTCGCGTCGGGCATCGGCGAAGCTGCCGTGGGCGAGCCCCTCGATCAGTCCGGCAGTCACGAGCTGCAACGCCTTGTTGCGGGTCGCCTCCAGCAGCACGAGCAGGCCACCCGGCCGGATCAGGCGGCGCAGATCGGCCAGCGCCGCGGCGGCGTCGCGGGCGTTGTGGAGGACGTTGGCCGCGAGCACGACATCGAAGGCGTTGAGCGCCTCGATCTGCGGCTCCGGCGGCTCGGCGATGTCGTAGAGGCCGAAGCGCAAACCTGGCCTTGCGCCGAATTTTTCTCGCGCCAAGGTCAGGAAATGCGGTCCGACATCGGTGAAGAAGTAGTCGAGGTTGTATCCGTCGAGCCGCGCTAGGACCGGCGCGGTGAGGCCGCCGATGCCCGCACCCACTTCGAGGATGCGGGTGGCCCCGCTTCCTCCGGTGCAGGCGGCGGCGATACCCTCCGCGACGACGGTTCCGAGATGCATGGCCAGCAGGTTCCGGGCGTAGAGACCCTCGCTGCGGGCGGAATTCCCTTCCGGGAACAGCAGCGCAATCGCCTCGCCTGGCTCGCGGCGCAGCAGATCCGGCAGACGGCGCACGCAGTCCTCGATCCAGGCCAGGAGGTCGCTGCCACGCTCATTCCAGGACAGGTGGTGCGCGAGCCGGCCGAGCGTCTCTGCGAAGGTTGCCTCGACCGCCTCCTGATCGGGCGCCGGCCCCCGGCGCAGGAAGGTGGTGCCTTGACGCTCGTAGAGCCCGGAGGCGGCGAGCCAGTGCATCCATTGCCGCAGCAGGCCGCGGTAATGCGGGGCGATATCAACGGTGGTCTCAGGCTCGATCGTCTCACGATCGGCGAGGCCGAGGCGACCGAGCGCGCGCTGCATCGCGAGGCGTGCGAGCGCCTCAGCGGTCTCGTCGAAGGCGCCGAGCGCCGCCAGCGCGTCCTCCGGCGGCGCCGCGCGCGGAGCGTCGAGGCCGGATAGAAGTCCCTGCCAGACCGCCTCCGCATCCTGCGCATCGACGGCCTTCACCACGGCACCGGGCGGGCCGGCCGGCACGAGATGCGCGACGAGGCGGCGTGTTCCGCCCAGCTCCACCGCATCGACGGCCGCGGCGGAGAGGTCGGGATGGGTACAGAGCCGTGCCTCGATCTCCCCCGGCTCGATGCGCAGGCCGTTCAGCTTGATCTGGCGGTCGGCCCGGCCCAGGAATTCGAGAAGGCCGCCGGCCCGATAGCGGCCGCGATCGCCCGTGCGGTAGAGCCGCTCCCCGGTGCGCGGATGCGGGGAGAAGGCGGCGCTGGCCGACGCGTCGCCGAGATAGCCGAGCGCGAGTCCTTCGCCGGCGATGAACAGGTCGCCCTCGACCTCGTCCGGACGGGGCCGCAGCGCCGCATCGAGCACGTAGTAGCGCTGGTTCGCGAGCGGAAAGCCGTAGGGCACCGACGACCAGCCCGGCGGCTGCGCCTCCGTGTCGAACCAGTTCGACCAGATCGCCGCCTCGGTCGCGCCTCCGAGGGCCGCGACGCGGCATCCCGGCGAGAGGCGCCGCACCGTGTCCGGCAGGCCGAGGGGGATCCAGTCGCCTGAGAGGAGGACGTGCTGCAGGCTGGTCGGCAGTTGCTGACCGACCCCGTCGGCGTGCTCGGTCAGCATCGTCATCAGGGCGGGTACGGAGTTCCACAGGCTGACCCCGTTGGCCCGCATCAGCGCGAGCCAAGCGGCCGGATCGCGCCGGTCCTCCTCAGCCGGCAGAACAAGCCTGCCGCCGACGCCGAGGGGACCGAACAGGTCGTAGACGGAGAGATCGAATGTCAGGGCGGAGAGGCCGAGCACACATGTCCCGGGACCTGCACCGATGCGTGCGTTCACGTCGAGAATGGTGTTGGCGGCTGCCCGGTGCGTGACGGCGACGCCCTTCGGCGTACCGGTCGAGCCGGAAGTGTAGATGACGTAGGCGAGCGCATCCGCGTCGCCGGGGACAGCTTCCGGCACCGACCCGCTTCCGGCTTCGGAGGGGTTCTTCAGGCGCTGCACGCCCTCCGGCCAGCGGCGCCCGGCCGGGCCGAAGGCGTGGCGGATGCCGGCTGCCGCGGCGATGGTCTCCAACCGCGCGGCGGGGATGTCGTGGGCGAGTGGCACGTAGGCGCCCCCCTGACGCAGCACGGCGAGCAGGGCGGCGATCTGATCGCAGCCCTTCGGCAGGGCGACCGCAACTTTCTCTCCCGGCCTCATGTCGGCTTCGGTGAGCAGGCGCGCAGCGGCCTCGACCCGCTCGCGCAACTCCCGATAGGTCAGGCGACCGTCAGCGGCAACGACGGCCAGGGCGTCGGGAAAGCGCTCGGCCGCGGCGAGAACGGGGCGCTCCAGGCGATCGACTGGGAGGATCCGGTCGGTCGCATTGGCCCGGGCGCGCGCCTCACGCTGATCGGCGGGCGAGAGATCGTCCGGCACCGGCGCATCCCAGGATGTCGAGGCCGCGCCGAGATGATCGAGGAGGGCGCCGTAGGCCGTGAACATCGCCTCGGCCAGGCCTTTCGGGAACATCTCCTCGATGACGATCCAGTTGTACTCCAGACTGCCGTTGCGGATCATCGCCTGGTGATCAAGCCAGACCTGGGGCGTCTCCGTGTAGAGGTGGCATGGCTCGCCGAGCATCACCGCCCCGCCGTTGCGGTGGACGAGGGTGTCGATGTCGAGCCCAAGCAGGCTCGTGAATACCACCGGCATAGCCGCATCCGCGCCTTGGCCGGTGCGCTGGGCCCGCTCGCGCAGCACTTCGACGCCATTGAAGCGACTATGCGCCAGGGCGCCCCACAGGGTCGCCTGAACAGCGCGCGCCCGGTGCGCGAAGCCGGCGACGGCGGTGCAATCCAGGGCGACGAGCATCACCGAGGTGAAGTCGCCGACGAGGGTCTGCACGTCCGGCACGAGGGGACGGCGGTCGAACTGCGTCAGGTTGAGGGTAAAGGCCGGCATCGCCGACCAGCGCGCCAGGATCTCACCGAAGGCGGCGAGCAGGAAGGAGGAGGGCGTCACCCCGGCGGCCCGCGCTTTCGCTTCGAGCCGCCGCCACTCCTCTCCGTCGAGGCGCCGCCGCATCCGGCGGAAACTCGGCTTCGCCACCGCCTCCGGGATGGCCGCAAGGGGAAGCGCCGGCGCCGGCGGCAGGGCGTCGAGACGCTCGAACCACCATGCGCGGTCGGCCGCGTAGGCGGGGTCCGCCCTCTCGGCCTCCACGGCACGGCGATAATCGCGGAAGGTCGATCGGATCGGGGGCAGGTCGCAGGCGGGATCGCGGTAGAGCCGCTCGAGTTCCGTCAGCAGAATATGGAAGCTCTGGACGTCGACGATCAGCAGATCGAGGTCGAGGTGCAGACAGAAACGACCCTCCGGCATGCGGGTGATCCGCAGGTCGAAGAGAGGCCATTGCCCCGCATCCAGCACCTGCGCGCTCATCCGCGCCCGGTTCGAGGCCCGTAATGCCTCAGCCGTCCACGCATCCTCTCCACCCTCGTCGACGACGACGCGGTAGCGCGGCACAGTGGGTAGGATGCGTTGCCGTCCCTCCGACGTGACGACGGCCCGAAGCATGTCGTGGCGCGCCACAAGGCGGTTCCAGGCCTCCTCCAGGCGAGCCGGATCCAATGCTGGCAGCAACCACTCGAAATAGACGTGGCAGGCGACGCCGCCGAGGCTGAGGGCGTCGGTGCGCCCAACCCAGTAGGCGTGCTGGATTTCGGTCAGCGGAAATCCGTCGTCCTCTGTTTCCGCCGCAACTAATCCGGCACCTTCATGCATCCCTTGCATGACCGGAATGAGATCGACCGGGTCGGCCTGACCGGGTTCGGCCCAGCCGACGATGTGTCCGCCGGGCGAGAGGGCCGCGTTCAAGCTGTTCAGAACTTCCCGGGAAGGTGCGAGACCGGGAGAGACGACGATCAGGTCGAACACGCCACTTGGTGGTGTGAGGCGAACGGGATCCAAAAGCGCGAAGCGGAGATGAGCCCGGGCGCCGGCATTGCGGCGCAGCATCGCCAGCCGCAGAGGCGAAGAGCAGGCCACGACATGCTCGATGGGGGCGTCGGCCAAGCCGTCGAGAAAGTCGGCCAACGCGAGGGAGGACGCGCCGAACTCGAGGACCCGGCTGAACCGGCCGGGCTCCTGCGCAAGCAGGCATGCGATCGAGGTTGCGTAATTTGCTCCCCCGAAACCGTCAATCATCTGCATTTCAAGCACTTTGTCCGCCGTTATTCGATGATTCTTGCGATCAATCGAAGAATATATCCCAAAATGTTTCTCTCCGTAAGTGAATCAATTTAGAACTGCTTCAATTTGAGTTATAAAGGTGGAAGATAAGTCTTCCAAAAGCTGCGCCTCTATGGTTGTTTCCCTCGAGAATCGCTGATCGACAGCAAAATTATGCGGAGGAAGCGGATGGTGCTCGCCCCGGAGACGATCGTCGCTCGGATCGAGACCATGGCCCGGAGCCGGGGGGATGCCACCGCGCTCGATGTCCGTGGCGGTCCAGATCAGGCCCGAAGCACCCTGACCTATGCGGAGCTGGTGGCTCGTTGCACCTCGGTGGCGCGTGCGCTGCGGGCGGAGATCGGCCCTGGGGAGCGAGCCCTGGTCCTGCTGCCGTCGGGGCTCGACTACGTGGTGGGCCTGCTCGGCTGCCTCTTCGCCCGGGTCGTGGCGGTTCCGGTCAATCTCACGGCGCCCGGGCGGGTCGCGCGGGTCGAGGCGAAGGTCGCCGCGATCGCGACGGATTGCGATGCTCGAGCGATCGTGACCTCGGAGGAGGTGGTGCGCGCCTCAGGGGAGGCCGTGGCACGGCTCGCGGCGGCGACCGACGCCGGCGTGATCACCATCGATGCGGCAGGAATGGGCGGGCCTCGCCTCGCCGACGGGCCGGCGCCCGACGACATCGCCTTCCTACAATACACCTCAGGCTCCACCGGCGAGCCGAAGGGTGTGATCAACCGCCACCGCGGGCTGATGCACAATCTGGAGCTGCTGCGCTGCCTGCTCTGGCCGAAGGACGGCCCCGTCGTCGCGAGTTGGCTGCCGCTCTACCACGACATGGGTCTGATCATGGGCGTACTCGCCCCGATCGCCTTCGGTGGGCGAGCCGTCAGCATGCCGCCCGCTGCCTTCGTGTCCGATCCGCTGGCCTGGCTCGAAATGGCGGCGGAGAGCGGTGCTGCGGTGCTGCCCTGCCCGGCCTTCGCCCTCGACGCCTGCGTCGAGCGCTACGATGCCGCGCGTCTGGAGCGCCTGGATCTGAGCGGTATCGAGAGCGTGGTGCCGGCGGCCGAGCCGGTCCTGCCGCGGCAGATCCACGCCTTCTACGAGCGCTTCCGACGCCACGGCCTGCGCTGGGGCGCGATCCGGCCCTCCTACGGACTGGCGGAGGCGACTCTGTTCGCCTCGGGTAGCGCGGAGTCCGGCGGGCCTGTGCTGCTTGGGGTCGAGGCGGCGGGGATCGAGCGGGGCCTCGCCCGGCCGCTGCCGCCGGAGACGCCGGGCGCCCGCACGTACGTCTCGAACGGCACCGATTTCGGCGACCAGGATCTGCGCATCGTCGATCCCGAGACGCTTCTCACGCTTCCGGCCGACAGCGTCGGCGAGATCTGGATTTCGGGGCACGGCATCGCCGCCGGCTACTGGGGTAAGGGAGCGCCCACCGACGAGATTTTTCGGGCTCGCACGCGCGATGCGGGCGCGGGCGGGGACCGGACCTACCTGCGCACGGGCGATCTCGGCTTTCTGCACGAGGGGCACCTCTACATCACGGGCCGGCGCAAGGACGTGCTGATCGTGCGCGGTCAGTGCCATTACCCGAACGACATCGAGGCGAGCCTCGCCGAGGCGCATCCGGACATCGTTACGGGCGGGGGCGCCGCCGTCTCGGTGTCCGACGCCGCGGGAGGCGAGGCCCTCGTCGTGATCCAGGAGGTGCGGCGCCATCCGGGCCTCGACCCGCAGGCCGTCGCCGCGGCGATCCGCGAGACGGTGGCGCGCCAGCACGGTCTCTCCACCCAGGACGTCGTCCTGATCCGGCGCGGAACCCTGAAGCGCACCACCAGCGGCAAGGTCCAGCGCGCGGCGATGCGCGAGGCCTATCTGCGCGGCACGCTCACGCCCCTCGGCCCGCGCGGGGACGAGCCCGCCGGCGCGGAAGCCATCCCGGCGGAGGAGGACCGCCGCGCCGCCCTCGCCCGCCTCGTTCACGATAGCGTGGTGGCCGCCCTAGGCCGGGCCGCCCCCCGCAGGCTCGACCCCGCCCGCAGTCTGTTCTCCCTCGGCCTCGACTCGCTCGCCGCGACCCAGGCCGTCACGGCGCTGGAGGCGCAGCTCGGCCTCTCCCTGCCCGACGGGCTGCTGTTCGACCACCCGAGCATCGACGCCCTCGCCGACTGGCTGCTGCAGCGGGAGCGGGCCGGCGCGACGCCAAAGGGGAGGCCCACGCCCACGGCCCACGGTGCCGCCGAGCCCATCGCCATCCTTGGTCTCTCTCTGCGGATGCCGTCCGGCGTGGTGGATCTCGACACCCCCGACGCCTTCTTCGACTGGCTGATGGCGGGCGGGGACGCGGTGCGCCCGCTCTCGCCCGAGCGCTTCCCGCCGGGCCTCGAAATTCCCGGCCACGGCGCCTGCCTCGCCCGGATCGACGGCTTCGACGCCGCCTTCTTCGGGATCGGCGCCCGCGAGGCGATGAACACCGACCCGCAGCAGCGCCTCCTGCTGGAGGCCGCCTGGCATGCCCTGGAGGATGCCGGCCTGCGCCCGGAGACCCTGCGCGGCAGCGATACCGGCGCCTTCGTCGGTATCGGCACCGGCGATTACGGGCACCTGCCCTTCGCTAGCGGCGATCCCAGTCATTTCGACCCGTATTACGGCACCGGCAACGCCTTCGCGGCGGCGGCCGGGCGCCTCTCCTTCTTCTTCGACTGGTCGGGACCCAGTCTCGCCGTCGACACCGCCTGCTCCGCCTCCCACGCGGCGGTCCATCTCGCCTGCCAGTCCCTGCGGGCGGGTGAGAGTGGGCTGGCGCTCGCGGCCGGGGTGAAGCTCCAGATCGTGCCGGAGATCGACCTCGTCCTGGCCCGGGCCGGCATGCTGGCGCCCGACGGCCGCTGCAAGACCTTCGACGCGGCGGCCGACGGCTACGTCCGCGGCGAGGGCGTCGGCGTCGTGGTGCTCAAGCGCCTGTCCGAGGCGCTGCGCGACGGCGACTCCGTCCGGGCGGTGATCCGCGAGAGCGTACTGAGCCAGGACGGGGCGGGCGCAAGCCTTTCGGCCCCGAACGCACAGGCCCAGGCGCGCATGCTCGCCGCCGCCCTCGGCCGCGCCCGACTCGACCCGGACGACATCGACTACGTGGAACTTCACGGCACCGGCACGCGGCTCGGTGACCCGATCGAGTTCCAGGGCCTTGCCGAAGTCTTCTCCGGCCGCCGGGTCGACGATCCGCTGCTGCTCGGCTCGGTCAAGACCAATATCGGCCATCTCGAAGCCGCCGCCGGCATCGCCGGGCTGATCAAGACGGTGCTGGCACTGCAGGCCGGACGCCTGCCACCGCACCTGCATCTCGCCACCGTCAATCCGGCGATCGATCTCGCCCGAATCCCGGCGGCGGTCACGACCGCGGCGCAGGACTGGCCGCGGCGCGGGGACCGGCGCCGGGCGGGCGTGACCTCCTTCGGCTTCGCCGGCACCATCGGCCATCTCGTCGTCGAGGAGGCGCCCGCGGCCGCGGCGCCCGAGCCGGACGGGGACGCGCCGGACACCCATCTCCTCCTGCTCTCGGCCCGAAGCGAGCGAGCGCTCCTGAGGCTGCGCGACCGCTACGTCGCCCGCCTTGCCGAGCCCGGCCTCGCACTCGCGCCGCTCGCCAACGGCGCGGCCCGGCTGCGCCAGCACTTTGCCGAGGCGCGCCTCGCGGTGACCGGCCGCGACGCGCAGGCGCTGGCCGCCGCCCTTGCCGAGGCCCCCGCCCTCCAGCCGGAGGGCCGGCCGCGCCTTGCCTTCCTCTTCACCGGCCAAGGCTCGCAATGGGGCGGCATGGGCCGGGCGCTACACGAGGCCGAGCCCCTGTTCCGCGACGCCCTCGACCGGGCCGACACCGCGCTCTCCGCTCCGCTCGGCCTCTCCATCCGCGACCTGATGTTCGCCCCCGCCGATCCGCGCCTCGACGAGACCCGCTACACTCAGCCCGCCCTCTTCGCCTTCGGCTACGCCCTGGCGCAGGTCTGGCGCGGCTACGGCATCGAGCCCGACGTCGTGCTCGGCCATTCCATCGGCGAGGTGGCTGCCCTGGTCCATGCCGGCAGCCTCGATCTAGAGGAGGCCGCCCGCTTCATCGCCCGCCGCGCCGCCCTGATGCAGGGCTTGGCGGAGCCCGGCGGCATGGCCGCCCTGCGCCTGAGCGAGGCGGAGGCGCGCGCGCGCCTCTCCGGCACCGGCCTCTCGCTCGCGGCCGTAAACGGCGCCCGCGACGTCGTGGTGGCCGGCCGCCGGGACGCCCTGGCCGCCTTCGCGGAAAGGCTTGCGGCGGAGGGGATCAGCGTGCGGCCGCTCACGGTCTCCCACGCTTTCCATTCGGAGCTGATGGAGCCCATTCTCGACGCCCTGGAGGCAGAAGCCGCCAAGCTTCCCGGCCGCGAGCCGCGTCTCGCGGTGGTCTCGACGCTCACCGGCGGGCTCCTAGACGTGGCGCCGGACGCGGCGTACTGGCGCGCCCATGCCCGCAGCCCAGTGCGGTTCGCCGACGCCCTCGCCGCGGCGGTCTCGGACGGCTGCACGGCGTTCCTGGAGATCGGGCCGCAGCCGATCCTCACGGCCCTCGCCCGCCGCGAGGCGGATCGGCCGGACGGGCTCTTCCTGGCGAGCGCGCGCCGCGAGGATGTCGGCCTGTCCGGATTGCGGGAGGCCTCGAGCGCCCTCTACGGCCGTGGCTTCAACCTGAACATGGCCGCTGCCTTCCGGGGGGCGACCCTGCCGGGCAGCGCCCTGCCCCTCTATCCCTTCGAGCACCGCTCCTACTGGCTTGAGGACCGCAGCACCGACCGGCGGCGGCGACCGCTGCCGAAGCCGGGCGGCGCCCCCGCGGACGCTCCCCTGCCCCTCACGGAGATCGTCTGGGAGCCGATCGGCCTCCCGGAAGGGAGCCGCATCTCCCTCCCCCTCACGCTCATCGGTGGCAGCGCGGCGCTGCACGCGCAGGTGGCCGACGCCCTGGCGAGCGCCGGTGTCACGACTTGCGAGGGCGGCGACACGATCGGGGACGGGATCGCCCTCTGGCTCGGCTTCCTTGAAGCCGGGCAGGCGCCTGCCGACGCCGCGATCTGGGATTTCGTCGCCTTCGCGCAGCGGCTCCAGCGCGCGCGAGAGGGCGCTCGCGTCGTCATCCCGACCCGCGGTGCGCAAGGACCGGGTCACATCGCGGCCCCAGCCCAGGCCGGGATCTGGGGCGCTGCTCGTGCGCTCGCCGTCGAGTACCCCGAATTGCGCACGCTGATGCTCGATCTCGGCACCGGGGACGACCTGGGCACCGGGGACGACCTGGGTACCGGCCACGACCTGGGCACCGGCCACGACGGACTGGCCCGGCTCGCCTCCCTCGCCCCGGCGCTCGGTGCCTTGATCGAGCGGGAGGACGCGCTTGCTTCCCAAAGTGGCGGCTGGGCGAGCCCGCGCCTCGTGCCAGCGTCGCCGCCGACGGAGGACGGGGCACCGATCCGGCCGGACGCCACCTACCTCGTCTGCGGCGGCTTCGGCGCGCTGGGCCTGCACGTCGTCGCGTGGCTGGCGGCCCGCGGCGCCCGGCACGTCGTCGTCACCGGGCGCGGTGAGCCCGGCGCTTGGGGGCGGGAGGCGCTGGAGCGCTTCCGCCTGGGCGGCGTCACCCTGCGCCACGTCCGCGTCGATCTCGCCGACCGCGAGGCCATGGCGGTTCTACTGGCTGAGATCGAGGCGGGGGAAGCTCCCTTGCGCGGCCTGTTCCACTGCGCGGGGATCGGCCGCTTCGACACGCTGGAGGCCATCGACGCGGACGGGTTCCACGCGGTGATGCGGGCTAAAACCGAGGGCTCCTGGCACTTGCACGCCCTCACCCGCGCCAACCCGGACATCGAGCACTTCGTGCTCTTCACCTCGATCTCAGGGATCTGGGGCTCACGCTTCCAGATCCACTACGGCGCGGCCAACGCCTACCAGGATGCGCTCGTGGGCTTGCGCCGGGCGGAAGGGCTGCCGGCCTTGGCTATCGCCTGGGGACCCTGGGGCGGCGGCGCCGGCCTGTCCGAGGTGGACGAGGACCTGCTCGACTACTTGCGCCGGGCCGGCATCACCCGCTTCCCGCCGGAGCGGGGCGTTGCCACCCTCGACCGCCTCGCCGGAACGTCGGGCCGCCTCGTCGCTGCGGAGGTCGATTGGGCCGCCTTCGGGACGCTCTACCGCGCCTTCGGGCGCAGCGACCTCCTCGGCCGCCTTGCCCCCGCGGAGCCGGGACGAGACGAGGATGGCGCGTCGGCGCCCGACTGGGCCTCCATGACGGCAGAAGAGCGCCGGGAGCGGATCGTCCGCTTCGTCCGCGATGCGCTGTCCGAGGTGCTGAGAGTGCCGGCGCACACCATCGCGGAGACGGCCGACCTGCTGCATCTCGGCCTCGACTCGATCCTCGTCATGGAGTTTGCCCATCGCTGCAAGCGGCGGCTCGGGCTCGACTGCGCCCTGCGCGCGATCTTCGAGAATGCCAGCCCTGCCCGGCTCTCGGCCCATCTCGCCAGCCTCGCCGACGCGAGCGCGGAGGCCGCCGGGTCGACGGTCGAGACGGCGGAGGCCGACGTCATCGTGCCTGATCAGGCCGGGCTATACCTGCCCTTCCCGCTCACCGACCTGCAATACGCCTACTGGGTCGGCCGGGACCCGCGCTTCGTGCTCGGCGGCGTCTCCTGCCACGCCTATCTCGAATCCGAGATCGCGGTGGGCTTCTCGCTGCCCCGCCTGGAGGCCGCCTGGAACGCCCTGATCGCCCGCCACGACGCCCTGCGGCTCGTGATCGAGCCCGACGGGCGCCAGCGCATCCTGGCCGAGGTGCCGCCTTACCGGATCGCCGCCGCCGATCTCTCCGGTGCCGCCGGGACGGAGGTTGACGCCCATCTCAACGGATGGCGGGAAGAACTGTCGCACCAAGTGCTCGATGCGGGGGACTGGCCACTTTTCGAACTGCGCGCGACGCATCTGCCCGGCGGCCGCACCCGACTTCACATCAGCATCGACATGCTGATCAACGACGTCACCAGCTCCCAGGTACTGTGGGAGGAACTCGGGCGCGTCTACATGGCGGGCTCGGTCGCGGCGGCGGGGCTCGAACCCTTCGCGATCTCGTTCCGCGACTACGTCCTCGCCAAGGCGCATCCCTCACCGGAGCGGGCGGCGCAGCTCGAACGGGACCGCGCCTACTGGATGGGGCGGCTCGGCACCCTTCCGCCGGCGCCCCAGCTTCCCCTGGCGCAGGCGCCGGCCCGCCTTGGCAAGCCGCGCTTCGTCCGGCATGCCGGGCACCTTTCGGCCGAGACTTGGCAGGCCCTGCGCGAACGCGCCCGCGGCTTCGGCGTCACCCCGGCGACTCTGCTGATCGGCGCCTTCAGCGAAGTGCTCGCCGCATGGAGCGATGGGGCCGCCTTCAGCCTCAACCTCACGATCTTCGACCGGCTGCCCCTGCATCCGGACGTGCCGCGCCTCGTCGGCGACTTCACCTGCGTCACGCTTCTGGAAGTCGATTGCCGTGAGGAGGCGCCCTTTCATCGGCGCCTGGAGGTGCTCCAGGCGCGGATGCTGGAGGATCTGGAGCATCGCGGCGTCGGCGCCGTGGACGTGCTGCGCGAACTCAACCGCGGCCGCCCGCCGGAGGATCCGGTGCTGGCCCCGGTCGTGTTCACGAGCCAACTCGGCATGCTCGACCCGACCAAGGGCGCCGGCACCGACGATCCGCTCGGCACGGTGGTCCACGGCATCACCCAGACCCCTCAGGTCTGGCTCGACCATCAGGTTTCCGAACTCGAAGGCCAGCTTCTCTACAACTGGGACGTAGTCGAGGCCTTGTTCCCCGATGGCCTGATCCCGGCGATGTTCGCGGCCTACGAGGCGCTGCTCGCGCGGCTCGCCAACTCCGAGGAGGGTTGGGAAGAGGCTTGGCGGCGGCCGTTGGGGCCGCTACTTCCGGAGGGGCAGGTCGCGACCCGCGCACGCGTCAACGCTACAGCCGCCCCGCTGCCGGAGGAGACGCTCGACGGCGCCTTCTTCGCTCAGGCCGCCCGCAGGCCCGGGAGCACGGCGCTGATCGCCGGCGAGGAAACCTATTCCTACGGCCGCCTCGCAGCCTGGAGCCGGCGCCTCGCCGGCCACCTGGATGCCGCCGGGCTGAAGTCCGGCGAGCGGGTGGCGATCCTCATGCGCAAGGGCCCGGAACAGGCCGCCGCCTGCCTCGCCGTGCTGGCGCAGGGAGGCGTCTACGTTCCCATCGATCCCGACATGCCGGCCCCGCGCATGGCTATGATCCTCGCTACGAGCGCCATCCGGCTCGCACTGGTCCAGGGCGCGCTGCGCCCGGACCTGCCAGCAGTCGAGGCGACCCTCCTCGTTGCCGACGAAGCGGATTGCCGCGACCTGCCGGAAGCCGGCGCCGCCCCCGGCCGCGGCGGCGCCGACGAGGCCTACGTGATCTACACCTCGGGCTCGACCGGGGTGCCGAAGGGAGTGCTCATCGACCATCGCGGCGCGATGAACACGATCCGCGACGTGAACGCGCGTTTCGACGTCGGGGAGGAGGACCGGCTTTTCGGTTTCTCGGCGCTCGGGTTCGATCTCTCCGTCTACGACCTGTTCGGCGCCTTCGCCGCGGGCGCCGCCCTGGTACTGCCCGAGGCGCGGAGCAGCCACGATCCGGGTCACTGGGCCGACCTCGTGCATCGCCACGGCGTCACCGTGTGGAACTCGGTGCCGGCGGTGTTCGACCTTCTCCTCGATGAGCCGGCCGAGGCGCTGCAGAGCCTGCGCCTCACCCTACTCTCGGGCGACTGGATCCCGCTCAAGCTGCCTGCCACCCTCGCCGCCCGCGTGCCCGGCTGCCGCTTGGTCGCGCTCGGAGGTGCCACCGAGGCCTCGATCTGGTCGAACTGGTTCCCGGTCAAGGCGGTCGCGCCTGGCTGGCGCTCGATTCCCTACGGCTGGCCGCTGGCCAACCAGAGCTACCGGGTGCTCGATGCCCTGGGCCGCGACCGGCCCGACTGGGTGGCGGGCGACCTGCATATCGGCGGAGCCGGCCTTGCGCTCGGCTACGAGCGCGATCCGGCTCGCACCGATGCCGCCTTCTTCGTCCATCCGCGCCACGGCCGGCTCTACCGGACCGGCGACCTCGCCCGTTACTGGCCCGACGGCACCCTGGAGTTCCTCGGGCGCCGCGACGGACAGGTGAAGATCGCCGGGCACCGCATTGAGCTCGGCGAGATCGAGGCCGCGCTCGCGGCTCATCCAGGGATCGCCGAGGCGGTGGCTGACGCGACTGGCTCCGACGGGAGCAGTCGCAGCCTCGCTGCCTGGGTCGTTCTCGCCGAGCCGGACGACGGCTCACCCACGCTCTGCCGAATTCGAGAGGCCGAACCGGGAAGCGTTGCGGCGAACCGGGCGCTCGCCGCTGGCCTGGGGGAGGCGGTTTTCGCGCTGGGCCGAGGGGCCGACCGGCTCGACGCGTTCTGGGACTGGCAGCGGGATCTCGCCGCGCAATGCGTGCGCGATCTCCTGTCCGCGGCCGGCGCCTTCACGGACGAGACCGAACACGATGCGGCCGATCTCGTCCGGCGCCTCAGTCTCGCGCCGGATTTCAAGCTGCTTCTGCCGCGCTGGCTCGCCCTGCTCGAAGCCACGGGCGAGATCGAACGCGCTGGTTCCCTCTGGCGCGGACGCCTCTCTGCCTCGACCTGGGCCGCGCTTCGACGGAGTGGCGAGCACTTCGACGTGGACGGCGCCATCGTCGATGCCTTGCGGGAGGCCGGACCGGGGCGGCATTCCGTTCTCGGGGGTCAGGGCGACGCCCTCGCGCTGTTCTACGGGGAGGGTGCGGCGCTGAGTCCGGACCGGCTCGGCCGGCTGCATCCCCGTGCCGTCGCGGTGAACCGGGCCATCGGTGCCGCCCTGGACCGGGCGGCCGAGGCGGCGCGGGCCGACGGCCGCAGGCTTCGCATCCTAGAGATCGGCGCGCGGCACGGTCTCGCCACTCAGGATTGGCTCGGGCAGGTGCGGGCGGCGGAGGCCGTGATCACAGATCCCTCGCCGCTCTTGCTCGACGCCGCGCGCGGCCTGAACCCGGGCGATGCCGCCTGGCAGGTTCTCGATCCCGAGCGCGATCCCGAAACGCAGGGCATGCCGGCCCACGGCTTCGACGTCCTGCTCGCCTTCAACGCCCTGCACCGGACCCGCGACATCGGCGCCCTGCTGCGCCGCTGCCGCCGGCTGCTCCGGCCCGGCGGCGTGCTGATCGCCACCGAGATCACGCTGAATTCGCCGCTCCTCGACGTCACCGTCGCCCTGCTCGAACGCGGCTTCCGGGATCTCGCCGACGCCCGCCGCGAAAGCGGCGCACCGCTTTTGTCGGGCGCCGAGTGGCGGAGGGCCCTCCGGCAAGCCGGCTTCACTGAAGCCGCCGTGACGGCGCCGGGCGAGGAAGCGGGCCTCGAACTGCTCGTCGCGCGCAACGCGGACGCCGTCCCCGTCTTCGATCAGGCCGCCGCGATCACCCATCTCGAAGCCCGGCTGCCGGCCTACATGGTGCCGCGCCGGATCCTCTGCCTGGACGCACTTCCGCTGACCGCCAACGGCAAGATCGACCGCAAGAGCCTGCCGCGGCCGGAGGCGGCGAGCGCCACCGCGTCCGAGACGATGGCCGCCCCCGAGACGGAGACGGAACGGCGACTCGCCGCGATCTGGTCGGCCCTGCTTCCCGGGGCCGGGATCGGGCGCGACAGCAACTTCTTCACCCTGGGCGGCGATAGCCTGATCGCCGTGCGCCTGGCCGAGCGTGTCCGCGACGCCTGCGGCCGCCGGCTCGCCCTGCGCGATCTCTTCGCCCACCCGGTGCTGTGCGATCTCGCCCGCCTGCTCGACGACGGCGCGGCGCAGTCTGCGGAGGCGACGGCTCCGGAGGAGACTGCGCCCTTCGCGGTCAGGTCGGAGGAATGGCACGCGCCCTTCCCCCTCACGGACGTGCAGCAGGCCTACTGGATCGGCCGGCAGGCGCTGTTTCCCCTCGGCGGCGTCTCGACCCATCTCTATGTCGAGATCGACGTCGCCGACCCGTCCCTCGACCGGCTGGAGCGGGCCTGGAACCAGTTGATCGCGCGCCACGGCATGTTGCGCGCCGTCATCGACGAGGCCGGGCACCAGCGCATCCTCGAGACGGTGCCGCGCTACCACATCCTCGGCGCGGACCTGCGCGCGGCGAGCCGGGAGGACGTGGCCGACTGGCTCGCGCGTCAGCGGAGCGAACTCGACCACCGGGTCCACGATACCACCGGCTGGCCGTTGTTCGAGATCCGCGCGATCCGCCTCGCCGCCGCGACGCGCCTGCTGATCAGCCTCGACAACCTGATCTGCGACGGGCGCAGCATGGTACTGCTGCTCTCCGAATGGGCAGCGCTCGCCCGCGATCCCGACCGGGCCCTGCCCGATCTCTGCGTGAGCTTCCGGGACGTCGCCCTCCAGCGGGCGGCGCAGGAGGCGAGCCCCGCCTTCCGCGACAGCCTCGACCACTGGATGAGGCAGCTGCCGGATCTGCCCCCGGCCCCCGCCCTGCCGCTCGCGGCCGAGCCCGCCGCCCTGACGCCACCGCGCTTCGCCCGGCTCGCCTCGGAACTCGGCGCGGCGGAATGGGCGCGGTTGCGCGAGAACATTCGCGCGGCGGGGCTCTCGGTGAACGCCGTGCTGCTCGCCGCCTACGGGGCGGCGCTTGCGGCGGCGGGCGGGGGCAAGCGCTTCGTGCTCAACCTCACCCTGTTCCAACGCCCTCAACTCCATCCGCAGATCGACCTGCTGGTCGGCGACTTTACCTCGCTGCTGCTGGTGCCATTCGAGGGTGGGCGGGACGAGGGTTTCGATGCGGTCGCGCGGCGGATGCAGGAGCGGCTCTGGACCGACCTCGCCCATGCCGAGGTCTCCGCGATCCGCGTCCTGCGCGAGGCCGCCCGGCGGGGCATTGACCCGCAGGCCCACGCCGCGCCGGTGGTGTTCACGAGCGGCGTCGGGGTCGACAACACCGCCTCCGACGGGCGCACGGCCGACTGGCTCGGCACCTTCACCGGCGGCATCACGCAGACGCCCCAGGTCTGGATCGACCATCAGGTCGTCGAGCGCGAGGGACGGCTGGTCTTCAACTGGGATCATGTCGAGGGCTTGTTCGACTCGGCCTGGATCGCGGCGACCTTCACCGGCTACTGCGCCCTGCTGCACCGGCTCGCAGCGGATCGCGCGACCTGGGCAAGTCAGCTCTCCGAACTGGTGCCGGAGACCCTGGCTCCAAAGTTCTCGGCCCCGGAACGCCGCTCCGCCGATGACGCGTTCGGCCTGCAGTCCGGGGCTGGCGCGGACGCGGTGGCCGAGCATCCGGCCGATTCCGCCCTCATGCCGATCATCGCCGCGGCGCTGGCGCAGGAGCTCGGCCTGGACCGGGTCGATCCCGACCGCAACGTCTTCGAACTCGGCGCCAGTTCCCTCAGCCTGATCCGGGTGCATCAGCGTCTCCGGCGCGAGCTCGGCCGCGACTTCCCGGTCGTGGCGATGTTCGGCCACCCGACCTGCCGTGCGCTTGCCCGCCATCTCACCCCCGAAGGTCCGCCGGAGGCGGCAACGGGGGAGGCCGACGCAATGGCCCGGCGGCTCGCCGCCCGCAGCCTCAATGCTCGGCGCCGGCAAGCGGTCCTGAGCTGAACGGTACGACAGACCCATCGAGACTTCGAGAGAGCGTCCATGCCCGAGTTCGATCCGCGCTTCTTCGAGGCGCATTATGGCGAGGCGCAGCCGGTCGCGCTGATCGGTGCGGGCTGCCGCTTCGCGGGGGCCTCCGACCCCTTCGCCTTCTGGCGCCGCCTGAGCGATGGGGAGACCTTGAGCCGCCCGGTCACGGCCGAGGATCTGACCCGCGCCGGGTTCGACCCCGGCCTCCTGGACCAGCCCGGCTTCGTACCTGTGGCCAGCGTGGTCGAGGAGGCGGAGGCGTTCGACGCCGAGTTCTTCGGCACTTCTCCCGCCGAGGCGGCGAGCATCGACCCGCAGCAGCGCCTGTTCCTCACCTGCGCCTGGGAGGCGCTGGAGATGGCTGGCCTCGCAGGGCAGGCTGCGGGCGCGCGGATCGGCGTGTTCGGCGCGGCGCGGATGAGCACCTATGCGCTGCCCACCCGCGGCGACGTGCTGGATCTCGCGAGTCCCCTGACCTTCCAGCGCCTGATCGGCAACGACAAGGACTATCTGGCGAGCCGCGTCGCCTACAAACTCGGGCTGACCGGCCCGGCGCTCACCGTCCAGACCGCCTGTTCCAGCTCCCTCGTCGCAATCCACGTCGCCTGCGAGCAGTTGCGTAGCGGCGAGTGCGACCTCGCGCTCGCGGGCGGCGCGGCCCTCACCTTCCCGATGGATGCGGGCTACCGCCATCGGCCCGGAATGATCTTCTCGGCGGACGGGCGATGCCGACCCTTCGACGCGCAGGCCGACGGCACCTTCGTCGGCAACGGCGTCGCCGTGGTGCTGCTCAAGCCTCTGCGCCGGGCGCTGGAGGACGGCGATCCGGTCATCGCCGTCCTGCGCGGCTCGGCCGTCAACAACGACGGGTCCGGCAAAGCCGGTTACACCGCGCCCTCGCTCGCCGGCCAGCAGGCGGTGATCGAGGAGGCACTCGCGCTCTCCGGTCTGTCCCCCGACGCGGTCGGCATGGTCGAGACCCACGGCACCGGCACGCCGCTCGGCGACCCGATCGAGATCGAGGCCCTCGCCCGCGCCTTCGGTTCCAGCTCCGGCCGGCAGGAACCCTGCGTCATCGGTGCGCTCAAGGCCAATACCGGTCATCTCGACACGACGGCGGGCGTCGCCGCCCTCCTCAAGGCGGCCTTCGCGGTGCGCGAGGGGCAGATTCCGCCGCTCGTGAACTTCCGAGAGCCGAACCCGGCCCTGCGCCTGGAGGAGACCCCCTTCATCATACCGCAGGCCCTGATGCCCTGGCCGGCGCGGCAGCGCGTTGCCGGCGTCAGCGCCTTCGGCATCGGCGGCACGAACTGCCACGTCGTCGTCGAGCGCCTGCCGCCGGAACTCGAAGGCCCAGCCGAGGCCGTCGAGGCGTCTGGTCCCTTCCTGCTATCGGCCCGCGACGAGGCCGGTCTCAGGGCGCTCGCCGCCCGCCACGCCGAGCGCCTCCTCGACGGCATGCCGGAGGCGGTCCTGCCCGCCTACGTGGCAACGCTGTCGGCCGCCCGCACCCGCCTGCCCCATCGCCTCGCCGTGGCGGCCGACGACCCGGTCGAACTGGGCGCGATCCTGCGGGACGTCGCGGAGGTGGGTGCTCAGGCGCCGGCTCTCGTGGCGAAAGCTGCGTACGGGTGCACCGTATGGGGGATCGGGATCACCGAGGACGCCCTCGACGCCCTCCTCCGGGAGGACAGGCCGCGCCCACGCGACATCGGCAGCCGACTCGCCCTGGCCCCCGTCGCCCTCCTCGCCGGCCGGATGCATCGGAGCACCGCTACCGAGGCGGGCACGGACATTTCGGGCACCGATCAATGGAACACGCTCGCCGCCGCGGCGCGGGCGTCGGCGGCGAACCGCGCCGCAGGTTACGACTGGTCCGGTCTGTCGGAGGAGGAGCGGGGCGTCGCCGCCCTCCACGCGATCTACGTCGCCCGCGCCTTTAGCGAACTCGGCGTCTTCGCCGACCCGGCTGCGCGGCTCGACCGCGACGCGGTCATGCGGGCCGGCGGCATTCCCGAGCGCTTCCGCGATCTCGTAGGGCGGCTGCTGCGCGGCCTCGCGGCGGAGGGATGCCTTACACGGGACGGCGTGGGCTACGGCAATCTGCGCGAACCGGTACCCTCCGATCCCGACGCCCTGCTCGACGGCATGCGTCGGCGCGGTTACCGGCGGCTCGCCGACCTCGTCGCCCGCACCGGCCCGCAACTCGCAGCCATGCTGTCGGGCTCGGGAAACCCCGTCTCGATCGTGTTTCCGGGCGGGGCGAGCGACGACGTGGAGGAGATGTACGAGCGCCAACGCGACTCGCTCTACCTCAACGCCATCGCCGCCGACGCCGTCGCCGCCCTCGTGGCGGAACGGCCCGCGCAGGCGCCGCTGCGCGTCCTTGAGATCGGCGCGGGGACGGGTGGCACCACCAGCGCCCTCCTGCCGGTCCTGCCGCCGGAGCGGACGGCCTACACCTTCACCGATCTCGGCCCGCTCTTCCTGCGGCGGGCCGAGCGGAAATTCGCCGCCTACCCCTTCCTGCGCTTCGCGCCGTTCGATCTCGAGGACGATCCCGCGGCGCAAGGTTTTTCCGCAGCCTCGTTCGATCTGATCGTCGCCGCCAACGTGATCCACAACGCCCGCGACCTGAAGGCGGCGCTCGCGCGCCAGCGCGCCCTGCTGGCGCCGGGGGGCGTGCTGCTGCTTCGCGAGATCACGCGCCCGAAACCCCTGTTCGACTTCGTGTTCGGCCCGCTCGTGCCCGAACTCGCCGACAGCGAGTTCCGCGACGGCGAGCTGTTTCCCTCGTTGACGCGCTGGGGCGAAGCCCTGTCGGCGGCCGGCTTCGCCCACTGGAGCGCGGCGGTCGGTGAGGATCTCGCCCCTTTTGCTCTCGGCGAGCAGATCCTAATCGCCCGCGCGCCCGAGGCGCGGAGACAGGCTCTTACCCCCGCAGCGGCCGAGCCGCCCGCGCAGGATGCGGCCAGCCTCCTCGCTGCTCTGGTCGAGGGTAAGGGCGACGGTCACTGGACGCTCGCCGATCTCACGTTCTTCCCGCGCTCCAGCCGGGCCGCAACGATCCGCGGCGAGGCGGAAGGGCGCCTGTTCCTGCGCGACGGCGCCTCCGGTGCTCTGCTCGCCCAGGCACGGCACGCGATCCGGCCCGCGCCGGTCCGATCCTCCTCGACCGACGGCTCCTTTACGCGGACCGAGGGCGGCCTGCGCGTCACCCTGGCCAGGGCACTGTCCGCCTTCGACCTCGAGGGACCGCTCACCATCGACGCCCTGTCGGCCGCCGGGTCCCTCGGCGCCGGCCTGGTCGGCTATGCCGGGACCCGGCGCACGGACGGGCGGATCGACCTGATCCTGGCGGACGAGGCTGACCGGCCGGTCCTTCATCTCGTCGGGGCGGCGCGTTGGGACCCCGCGGCGGCGAGCCTGCACGGCTGGACCTGGGCAGGGTTGGAGGCCTCCCCTCCCCTGGCCCCGAGCCGGGTGCTGACCTTCGACGGCGCTCCGTCCCCGACCGCGAGGAGGCTCGGCCTCGGACCGGACGACGCGGCGACGGCACCCGTGCCGCCGGCGGACGACCGCGTCCTACTCGATCTGAGTGGCCGACCGACGAAGTTCGGAGCAGCGGATTACGCACGCCTCATCGGGACTCTCGACAGGCTGGGAGCGGAGGGAGCGGCCATCGACATCCTGACGACGGGAGCGCTCGCGGCCCTGCCCGCGGAGCCCATCTCCCGGCCGGATCTCGCCGGTCTTGTCGGCCTTCTCCGCGTGCTGCGGCGGGAGCGGCCGGCGCTGCGGTTGCGCCTCGTCGATTCCGATGCGCCGCTCGCCGCGCTGCCCGCGGAGCGGGCCGGCGAGGATCTACTGGCGCATCGGGCCGGATCCTATCTCGCTCCCCGACTCGTTCCTGTCCATTGCGCCCAAATCCATGGCGTCCAAGCGCTCTCCGCAGAGCCTGAGGCCACTTCGGCGCAAGGGAGCGCACCGCAAGCGAGTGCATCACGACAGGGAACGAGAGCCCGATCGTCCTTCGACGGGGACGCCCTGCACATCCTCACCGGGGGCCTCTCCCCCCTGGCGCTGACCCTGGCCGAGGATCTCGCGGAGCGGGGCGCGCGCCGGCTCTGGCTGCTGTCGCGGCGACCTGCCGATCCGGCTGAGCGCCACCGCCTCGACCTGATGCGCGGGGGCGGAGCCGAGGTCCGGCTCCTCGATGCGATCGATGTGGGTGAAGCCCACGCCCTCGACGATGCCCTGGAAGCCGCCTGTGCCGCTCCGGGCCGGATCGGTCGCATCTATCATCTCGCCGGCATCCTCGATGACGGTCCCCTCGCGGATTTCGACGCGGCCCGTCTGGACCGGGTGCTCGCGGCCAAGGTCGAGGGCGCGCGGACTTTGATTGCGGCCCTACCCCGCCTGAGGCCGGAGGCGTTGGTTCTGTTCTCCTCGGCCGCGACCCTGTTCGGACCGCCGGGCCAGGGTGCGCACGCCCTCGCCAACGCGATCCTGGAAGGCCTCGCCACGCAGGCCGCCGCCGAGGGCTGGGCGGTCAAGGCGCTCGCCTGGGGCTTTTGGGACGAAGGCCGGACGTCCCGAGCCGAACTCGGCATCCGCCTCGCCGAGCAGGGAATGCGAGGCCTCGCCCCGGCGGAGGGCATCGCTCTGCTCGAAGCCGCTCTTGCCCAGCCCGAGCCTGTGCTCGCGCCCATGTGCGTCGATTGGGAGCGCCTTCAACTGGTCGGGGCGCTGCCCAACGCCTTCTCCGCATTCCGGGCGCGCGGGACCGAGGCGGCGCAGGCGGCGGCTTCCGGGAGGGCGGATCCGGCCGCCTCGCCCTCCGTCGAGGCGCATCTGCGTCGAACGCTCGGGGCCCTGCTCAAGGTCGATCCGGCTGGGCTCGACGGCGACGCCAACCTCGTGGCGCTCGGCCTCGACTCGCTGATGTTTCTTGAATTCAGCCAAGGCTTGAAGCGCGACCTCGGCATCGAGGTCTCGGCAGAGACGGCCCTGCGCTACGACACCTTGAACGCCCTCGCCGCCCATCTCGGAGACCGGGGCGCGGCGGGAGGGGGCCGGGTCGCCGCGACGCTGCGCCGGGAACTCGCCGCTCTGCTGCGTCGGCCCGAGGCGGAGATCGACCCGGTGAGCAACCTCGTCCAGCTCGGAATGGACTCGTTGATCTTTCTGGAGCTCACCGAGCGCATCGACCGCGCCCTCGGCGTGCGGATCTCAGCCGAGACCGCCCTGCAGCACGACACACTCGGGCGGCTTGCGGAAGCGATCGAGGCGCAGCTCGGCGAGTCCGCCGAGCAATCCGGGCCGGCTGATCCCTTGCGCCGGGCGCTCGCCGCGTTGGGAGGCGAGCGGCCGGGCCTGCTCCTCGACAACGGCGACCTCCGGCCCGATCCGTCCACGATGCAGTTCGCCCTTTCGCCGCTGCAGCGAGACGGCTTCCAGCGGCGGGCGCGGGGGCGCCTCGGCGGCATCGCCCGGCATCTCTACGTGGAGTACGATAAGCCCGCCGCCTTCGACCTTGCCGGGTTCGAACGGGCCTGGAACCGCGTCGTCGCCCGCCACCCGGCCCTGCGCACGGAGATCGACCCGGACGGAACCTGCCGCATCCTGCCCGCCGTGCCGCCCTACCGGATCGAGTGCGAGGACGTCCGCGCCCTCGATCCGGCTGCCCGTGACCGGCGCCTCGCCGCGTTGCGCGAGCGCATGAGCCACCAGCGCCTCAACCTCGCGATGTGGCCGCATTTCGAGTTGCGCGCCACGCGAATCGATGCGGAGACGATCCGGCTGCATCTCGACATCGACACCACGATGGTCGACATCGAGAGCTTCCAGGTGATCCTGCGCGAGATCGACGTCGAACTACGTCAGTCGGGGCGTGCTCTGCCGCCGCTCGGCTTCTCCCCGGCCGACTACCGGCGCGGAGCGACGCTTGTGGCCGATCACGCCCCCGCCGTCCCGTCCGTCGCCCTACCGCCCCCGGACCTGCCCCTCGAAGGCAGGCCGGATGCGCTCGATGCGTTGCGCTTCGCGATCCGCCGGGAGGCGCTGCCGCGGGGGAGATGGCTGCGCATCCGTGAGACCGGCGCGGCACGGGGGCTCACCCCCAGTGCCGTCCTGCTCTCCGCCTTCGGCGCCGCGCTCGCGCCCTGGCTCGGCTCGCAGACCCGGTTCGCCCTGGGGCTCGCCTACTTCGACCGCAAGCCGCTCCACGCCGAGGTGATGAACCTCGTCGTCGATGCGAGCGCGATCATGCCCGTCACCCTCGACATCGGTGCCGCGGTGAGCTTCTTCGGACTGGCGGACACGGTTCAAGCGCAGATCGACGGACGGCTGGCGCTCGGAAGCTTCGACACGCCGCCGCTCAACCTGCCGGTGGTGTTCACGAGCCTGCTCGGCCTGCGCCGGACCTACGCCCTGCCAGAGAGCGCCGACCCGACCCTGGGCATGCCGAGCTACGAGTACGCGGCTCAGCCCGGCTGCGTGCTGCACGCCCAGGCGCTGGAGGAGCAGCGGGAACTCCTATTCAACCTCGACTGGGTCGAGGGCCTACTGCCCGACCTCGCCGGCGAGGCCCTGACCATCGGCTTCGGCGCCGTGCTCGACCGGCTCGCCGGCCCGGCGGAGGCGTGGCAGGTGCCGCTCGCCCGGTTGAGCCCGGCCGATCCCGACATCGACGGGTTCCGGGCGCAGGCCCGCGAGACTCTCGTGCCCGCCTGGACCGGAGCCGGCCTGTGAGCGCCGCCGATCAACCTTTGCGCGTGCTCGTCTGCGGCACCCGCTTCGGCGAGCATTACCTGGCAGCCCTGCGGGACGGCACGGGCGGGTTCCGGCTCGTCGGCATCCTCGCCCGGGGCAGCCGGCGCTCGCGGGCGCTCGCCGCGCATCTCGGTGTGCCGCTCTACGCCAGCCCGGAAGCCGTGCCCGAGGGGGCGGCCGATCTCGCCTGCGTCGTGGTGCGCACGACGCTTTTCGGCGGAGAGGGCTCGCGCCTCGCCGAGGCGCTGCTCGGCCGCGGCCTGCACGTGCTCCAGGAGCATCCGGTCCACCCGACCGAGATCGCTCGCCTCACCGCCGCCGCCCGTGGGCGGGGCCTGCACTATCACGTCAACGCCTTCTACCCGCACGTGCCCGCGGGCCGAACCTTCATCGACTACGCGGGCCAAGCGCGGGCGGCGCGGGCGCCGAGCTTCGCCGAACTCACCACGAGCCCGCAATTGCTCTGGTCCAGCCTCGACCTGCTCGGCCGAGCGCTCGGCGGGCTCGCCGGTTTCCGATGCGCGAGCTCAGCGCCGCCGGCACCGGGGGAACTCCTGTTCACCCCTCTGCAGGGGACGGTCGGGGCGCTGCCCTTCAGCCTGCTCATCCAGAACTTCCTCGATCCGGCCGATCCCGACCACCATTCCCTGGTCATGCACCGCTTGGCGCTCGGCTGGCCGGAGGGCGTGGTGAACCTCGTCAACAGCTTCGGACCGGTGGTTTGGACGCACGCACTCTACGCACCGGACTACGAAGCGGACGGGACGGAAGCCTCCTACCTGCTGGCCCGGACGCGGCACGCGAACAACCGCCACTTCACGCTGCCGTCCGCCCACGTGCTGGGCCCTGCGCAGGGCGGTTCCGTCGCCGAAGTGGTCGAGACCACGTTTCCCGACGCGATCCGTCGCGCCCTCGGGGAAATGCGCGCTGGCATCGCCGACTCCGCCGCCGCACCGTTCCAGCGGCCGGATTACCTCCTGGATCTGGGGCAGGCTTGGCTCGCCGTGATGCGGGCCGCCGGGCCAGTCAGGCACCGCGCTCTCTCCCCACCGCCGCCGCCGTATCCCGATCCGCGCGCCTACGCTGCCATGCTCCGCGACGAGGCCGCCCGTGCCTGAGCCCGATCCCACCTCCGGCAACCGCGACGTCTACACCCGCCTCGACCGCGCGCTCGCGACGGCAGGGCTCGGCGAGGACGCCCATTTCCTCAATTGGGGCTACCGCCCGGTGTCCGGCGAGCCGGACGCGGCCGTGCTGCCGGTCGGTGCCGGGTCCAACGCCGACGGGGAGCGCCTCGTCGCCGAACTCCTCGGGCCGACGCCACTCGACCGCCGGCGGGTGCTCGATGTCGGCTGCGGTCGTGGCGGTGCGCTCGCCTTCCTGGCGGCGCGCGCGCGGCCGCTCACGATGGTCGGCATCGATCTCAGCCCGGACAACGTCGCGCGGGCGCGGCGCGCGCTCGCGCCCTTCGGCGCACGGCTGCAGGTCGCCGACGCCTGCGCCCTGCCGCAGGCCGATGCGAGCCAGGACGTCGTGCTCAACCTCGAATCCTCTGGCGCCTACGCGGATCTCCCTGCCTTTCTGCGCCACGTCGCCCGCGTGCTGCGGTCCGGCGGGATCTTCGTCTACGGCGATCTCTGGCCTGCGGAGGACGAGGCACCGCTGCGCCGAACTCTGGACGCGCTCGGCTTCGAGGAAATCGCCGTTCGCGACGTCACGCGTCAGGTCCTGGCCGCCCGCGCGGCCGCGCCGGCGGGCGTGATGGAGCGCTTGTCCCGTGCCGACCCCGAATTGGTCGAGGCGATCAGCGGCTACTTCGCCCTGCCGGGCTCGCCCTTGTGGGAGCAGATGGCGTCGGGCCACATCCGCTACGGCCTGCTGCGGCTGCGCCGCCGTGAGGGACCTATCGGGTGTCCGGATGCCGGCGATGCCGACCACCTGCGCGACAGGCCACGACGCATGTCCGGCCTGCTGGCGGGAGTCGGCGCGGCCGGGCATGTGTCGCGCACTTGGTTCCCCTTTGGAGCGCCAAGCGTGGACGCTGCGATCAACGTCCTCGCCTTTCCCTTCGCCGCCGCCGGCGCCTCGGTGTTCCGAGGCTGGGAGGCGCATCTGCCAGCGGGCTTCCGCTTCTGCCCGGTCCAGTTGCCCGGCCGGGAACACAGGGTCGGCGAGCCCGCCTTCCGGAGCGTGGAGGCGGCGGTGGAGGCCCTCCTGCCCCTCCTCGAACCCGTCCGGCATAGGCCCCTCGCCCTCCTCGGTTGGAGCCTGGGCTGCAAACTCGCCTTCGCGCTGGCCCGGCGCCTGGAGGAAACGGGAACGGTGCCGCGCCTGCTCATGCTCGGTGCCTGCCCTTCGCCGGACCGGCCGATCTCGGGCGCAAGCCTGCCTCGCCCGGGGGAGAGCTGGGCGGAGCCTCTGCGCCGCCTCGGCGGCACCGACGAGGTGATCCTCGGCCATGATGGGATGCTCGGCACTCTGCGCGACTGTCTCGAAGGCGACTTCGCCATGGCGACGGACTATCGCAGTGAGGCCGTGATCGCGGCACCGATCCTTGCGGTCGCCGCCGAAGCCGATTCCCTCGTGCCGGTCGAGGCAGTGGCCGCCTGGAAGGCCCGCACCGGTGCAGGCTTCACGCTCCACACCCTGCCCGGCGGCCATTTCGCGCTCCGCGATAGCGGGCCGGCCCTCGCCCGGCTCCTAGCTGACCGGCTCGCGGCGCCAACGGGCGAGCCGGAGATGCCAGCGGAGGATCCGCGTCCCTGGCTGCCCTTCACCCCGGCACCGCCGCGGGGCAGGCCGCAGATCGTCTGTTTCCACCATGCCGGGGGCAGCGCCGGCTTCTTCCGCCCCTGGCTCGACCTGCCGGCGCTGGCGGAGATCGCGATCTGCCCCATCGAATTGCCGGGGCGTGGCAGCCGATTCGGCGAGGCGCCGCGGGCGGATCTCGCGGATCTCGCCCGCAGCCTGTCGGCGATCCTGGCCGGGCATCTCGACTGGAGCCGGCCCGTCCTGCTGTTCGGGCACAGCCTCGGCGCCCTGATCGCCTACGAGACCGCGCTGCGGCTGGAGGGACGCGGCCTGATCCCCCGCCAGTTCGTGGCCTCAGCGCGGCGGGCGCCGGACGTTCCCACGCCTCAACCGTGGCGCCACGTCCGGGAGGACGGGGCGCTCCTGGCCGAACTTTCCCGGATCGGCGGCACCGACGCGGCGATCCTGCAGCACCGGGAGTTGATGGCGCTGATGTTGCCGGCGATCCGGGCGGATTTCGCCCTGACCGATCCGTATCACCGCCCGCGCCCGGCACGCCTCGAGTGCCCGATCCTGGCCATCCGCGGCCGGGCTGATGCCGAGATCGGCGAGGCCGACATGGCCGGCTGGGCCGCCGCGACGCGCTCTGGCTGCACGCGCTGGGAGCCGGAGGGCGATCACTTCTATCTTGCCGATCCGGCGACCCGAAGCGCCCTGGCCGAGCGGCTCGCCCACCTTGTCCGGGCCGCCCCCTGATGCGGAGCGGCTCATCCGGCGGAGCCGCGCGGACGGACGCTTCGGGCTGCAATCCTGCCCGCCCGGCCGTGGAGCTGCCCTCGCACCTGTGGGACGTCGGCCCGCCGCCGGCCGCTGCTGCCCCGGAGGAGCGCCGCCGCGGCAAGGAGCGCCCCGTGCTCCCGCTCCTATTGACTCTCGCTCTGGCGGGAGCTGGCGCCTACGGCTGGTACTGGTGGACGACCGGCCGCTTCATCGAGACGACGGACAACGCCTATCTGCAATCCGACAAGGTGGTGGTCTCCCCGCGCATCGCCGGCATGGTCGCGGAGGTCCTGGTCGGCGACAACCAGCCGGTCGCGGCCGGTCAGGTGCTCGCCCGGCTCGACGACCGTGAGCGCCGCATCCTCCTGACCCAGGCGCAAGCCGAGGTCGAGCGCGACAAGGCCCAGCTTCAGGGCGTGGCAGCGGCCTTGATCCAGCAGAAGGCGCGGATCGAGGGGGCGGAGGCCGATGTCGCCAACACGAATGCGGCCCTGACCTTCTCGAAGCAGGAGAATGAGCGCTACCGCGACCTCCTGCGTACGGGCGCCGGCACCGTCCAGCGGCAGCAGCAGGCTGAGGCGGACCTGCATCAACGGCAGGCGGCCGCCGACCGCGCCGCGGCCTCGCTCGACGCCGCCCGTAAGCAGGTCGAGAGTCTACGCGCCCTCGAAGGCGCTGCCCGAGCTTCCTTGGAGGCCGCCGGAGCGAAGGCCGAGCAGGCCCAGCTGAATCTCGACTTCACTACGATCACAGCCCCGATCAGGGGTGTCGTCGGCGACCGCTCCGTGCGGCTCGGCCAGTTCGTCGCCGCCGGCACCAACCTTCTGACGCTGGTGCCGATGGGACGGGACCTCTACCTCGTGGCGAATTTCAAGGAGACGCAGGTCGGCGCCATGGCGGCGGGCCAAGCGGTCACCCTCACCGTGGACGCGCTGCCCGGACACGTGGTCCGGGGCAGGATCGTAAGCTTCGCCCCCGGCACCGGCGCCCAGTTCGCCCTGCTGCCGCCGGAGAACGCCACCGGCAACTTCACCAAGATCGTCCAGCGCGTGCCGGTGCGTATCGCCATCGACCCCGACGATCCCCTGCTCGGCCGCCTGCGGCCGGGCCTGTCTGTCGAGGCGAGCGTGTATCTGCGCCCGCCCAAGGCGCCTCGATGAGCGCAGGATCGAGTGCGGAGACCTGCGCGAGCGCGCGGGATTGGCTCGCGGTCGCCGCAGCGATCCTCGGCGCCTTCATGGCGATCCTCGACATCCTCGTCACCAACGCGGCTCTGGCCAACATCCAGGGGGCGCTCGGCGCCTCCGCCGAGGAAGGAAGCTGGATCTCCACCGCCTACCTGATGGCCGAGATCATCGTGATCCCGCTCACCGGATGGCTGTCCGCGGTGATCGGCCTGCGCCGCTTTCTGACGGCGAGCACCGTGCTGTTCATCGGCTTCTCCGTGGCCTGCGCGCTCTCGACAAACCTGACGCAGATGATCGTGGCCCGGGCCGGGCAGGGCCTGACCGGCGGTGTCCTGATTCCCACTGCCCTGGTGATCGTGCGCACCCGCCTGCCCGAGCGCCAACAGCCGGTCGGTATCGCCTTGTTTGGGCTCACGGCGACCTTCGCGCCCGCCATCGGCCCTACCATCGGTGGCTGGCTCACTGACAACCTGACCTGGCACTACATCTTCTACCTGAACCTGCTGATCGGCCCCCTGGCCGTCGCGCTTCAGCTCGCCGCCCTCGAGTCGGAAGCGCCCCGCTGGGGGGAACTGGCGCGCGGCGACTGGCCCGGCGTCGGCCTGATGATGCTCGGCCTTCCGGCCCTGACCTTCGTTCTGGAGGAGGGGCAGCGCAAGGGCTGGTTCGGGTCGGATACGATTCGGAACGCCGCCATCCTCGCGGGCCTCGGCATCGCCGGCTTCATCGCCCGGGAGCTGACCGCGGAACGGCCCTTCATCAACCTGCGCGTCCTGGCGGACCGCTCCGTCGGCGGATCCTGCGCCCTCATGAGCGTGCTCGGTGCGGTCTCCTACGGCTCAATTTATCTGATCCCGGTCTATTGCGCGCAGATCCAGGGCTACAATGCCGAGCAGATCGGTCAGGTGGTGATGTGGTCGGGCCTGCCGCAGCTCCTCGTCTTCCCACTGATGCCGCTGCTGACACGGCGGGTCGATGCGCGGATCCTGATCGCCGTCGGCACCGGTTTCTTCATCGCCAGCTGCTGGATCAATGCCGGGCTCAGCCACGATGTCGGCCGCGACCAACTGATCCTGCCCCAGGTACTCCGGGCGATCGGGCAGCCACTCTTCGTCGTGCCGCTGTCCCAGCTCGCCACCACCGGACTCTCGGTCCGGGACACCGCGGATGCCTCGGCCCTGATGAATATGACGCGCAATCTCGGTGGCTCCGTCGGCATCGCCGTGCTCTCGACGATGATCCAGCGGCGCGAGCACATGCATTTCTCGGCGGTCGCGGAGGCGATCACGGGCAACGCCCTGCGCACGCAGCAGCATCTCGCCACCCTCGCCGCCGGTTTTGCCAGCCGGTTCGCCGGCACGGAGCTGGCCCGTGACCGCGCGGTGGCCGTGCTCGCCGCGCAGGTGCGCCGGGAGGCCTCCGTGATGGCCTATGCCGACGGTTTCTGGCTGGTCGGTGTCGGCCTCACCGTCAGCCTCGCCCTCGTCCTGCTGCTCAGGCCATCATCCGGGTCCGCAGCATCGGAGGCGCACTGACGGCCCTGGCCGTCACAGCGGCCGCACCGTCTCGGCCGGAGCGGCGGCCGTCCGGTGCGCTGCGTCGAGCCCACGCCATCCGAGATAGCCGGTATAGAGCCCGACAAGTAGGATCAGGCCAGCGGAGGCGTAGGGCGCCCGCGCCGCGAGGATCGAGAGAAAGGGCCAGCGCCCAACTGCGTGGCGCAGGCCGAGCGCGGCTACAACGCCGGCGAAGACCAGGGTCGCGGCGAGCCCGATCCCGAAGCAGAGCACCAGGGCGAAGCCGAGGCTCAGCTGCTTCAGCTGCATGCAGAGCAGCAGCACGGTGATCGCCGCCGGGCAGGGGATCAGCCCGCCCGTCAGGCCGAACAGCACGATCCGACCGGTCGTCACGCTGCGCCCGGCGAACCTGCGCCGGATGTCTGCCGCGTGGGCGCGGGCATGGGCGTCGTCCGCCGCGCCGAGATCGAGAGCGTCGTGGCCACCATGGGCGTGGTCGTGCTCCGCGAAGGCGAACTCGTACGCCTCCGCCTCGGCCCCCGAGCTGATGGTGAGCCGGGCCGTGAAGGCGTGCGGCTCGGGAATGAGGTCGCGGCTCTCGAGATATCCGACGCGCGTCTCGAACGTGAAATCCTGCTGAGCGCCCCCGGGCCGGATCGTGGTCAGGCGTAGATTCTGCGAGGCCGGCAGGGGGCCGTCCTCGGCACGGATGTGCCAGCGGGGCGGTACGCCCTCTTCGAAGATGGAGACGCTCAAGGTGCCCCGGGGCGTGGCGACGGACCGGGCCTCTTCATGATCGTGGTGGTGATGATCGAGCCGGTTCCGCCGGATCTGCCAGACCATCCAGCCGCCGATCGCCAGGATGATCGCCGCGGAGATCAGCTGGAACTGCGCCTCGACCGCCTCGCTCGCCCAGGCCTGCCCGAAACGCTGGCCGACCACCGCTACCGCCCAAACGACTGCCGTGTGCGAGAGCGCGGCGCAGAGCCCGAGGAGCACCGCCTGCCGCACCGTGCCGCGGACGGCGACGATGAAGGCCGCCATCAGCGTCTTGGAATGACCCGGTTCGAGGCCGTGCAAGGCCCCGAGCAGGATCGCGGTCGGGACGAACAGCCAGACATGTCCCGTGCCCTGCTGAAGAAGTTCCGGGAGGCTGGGCACGGGAGGCTCCTCTCATTTGAGGTAGGTGCGAACCAGTTCGATCAGCTCCGTTGCGCCGCGGGCGCGCCCGGCATCGGCTTCCGTCGCGGGATCCACGACGTGATGGCGGATGTGATCTTCCATCAGCTCGGCGGTCAGTCCGTTGATGGCTCCGCGCATGGAGGCCACCAGCATCAGCACGTCGGTGCATCCGCGCTCGGCCTCCAGTGCACGCTCCACGGCCTCCGCCTGGCCCTTGAGGCGGCGTATCCGGCCGAGAAGCTTCGCTTTGTCCTTGATCGTGTGCGTCATGGATCAATCGATCTGATAATATAGGGGGGGACCCTATACAAGTCCCAAAACTACTGCTCCGAGCCGTCGCCTCCCACCTCCTCACAGGGCGGAGAGCGTGCCGTACATTCGGAACGTCCGTCGACCGTAGCCCGGAAGGCACGCAGGCCAAGCGGTGGCGCGCATCGCCGCGGTGACGAGCACGCGCAGCAGGAACGGATCTGGAGATCGGCCCGCCCGCGAGGCGGTATCCGCGGCGGCGCGGCCGGACGCTGTGTCGCGCGTGCCGCAGACTGCGGACACGCCTACTCGGCTCAGTCAAGTCGAGCGAAGCGGGAAGGACTCACGCCCTTGTTCTCGCGAAACACCTTGCTGAAATGGCTGAGGTTTCCGAAGCCCACCGAGACCGCGGCGTCGGCGACGCTGACGCCCTGTCTCAGCATCTGCGCCGCGGCGTCCAGGCGCAGCGCGGTAAGGTAGGCATGGACCGGCTGCCCGACGAGATCGCGAAAACCGTATTTGAGCTGCTTCTCGTTGACGCCGACCTCCCGCGCCAGCCGCTCGATCGTCCAGTTGCTGCGGAAGTCGCGCTCGAGGATGTCTCGGGCCCGCAGCAGACGTTCCCGCTCCTGCGGCCGGGGGGGGCGCCGCCCCTTCGCGATGCCGTCGAGCGCGTCGATGGCCGCGCCCAAGGCCTCGACCGCCTTCCCGTGCAGGTAGAGGCGGCGGCCCAGCGCGTCGGAAGGCGGCGTCTTGGCGATGTCGTTGGCAATCTGCAGCAGGTTGGCGGGCGCTGGAAAGCCTGCGAGGAAGATCGCATCGCCCTCTCTGCCCGCCGCATCGGCACAGCGCTCGGCCAAGCTCGACAGGCGCGCGTCGCCCGTCCGCATCAGGAAGCTTTCCTCGAAGCGTAGATCGACCACCCGGAAGCGCCGGCCGCCGCGGAACAGATCCTCACCCGAGGCGGAGCCGCTGCAGGCGAACAGCACGGCGGTTCCGGCCTCCGCCTCGACCGGCGGCAGGCCCCTGGCGGAGAGGCGGCCGCTGCCCTCCAGCACGACGCTCAAGGAGAAGGTCGTCGATCCGGAGAGATCGACCAAGAGGTCGCGGTCGAGGAACGCGTCGACGACTACGACCGCGATATCGGTGGCGATCGACTCGATCCGCGCGCTGTCCGACCATCCGAGCCGGGCCAGCGCCTCCGCCACGGCTTCCTGCCAGGGGGCGACCGGTGCCGTCCGCGCGGATCCGCCGATGTGTGGATTCGACAACACGCCCGGCTCTTCCCGCGTAAAGACTCGACTTAGTGCCGATGGCGTTAATGCCAGCCCCAAAAGTGTTAGACAAGGTCGATTGAAAAGACAATGACGCTTTATCTAGTTGTTGGGGTCGGTCAGTAGTTTAGAAATGCTCTTAGCAAGAAGATCATTCTGCGGATCTGCGGCGGTTGCAGCGATTCTCGTCGCGCTTCCTGCCCTTGCTCAGCCTGCGGCCGAATCGGTGCAGCTGGAAGAGCTCGTCGTGACCTCGAACAAGCGCGAGCAGCGCCTCGACAAGGTCGATGCTGCCGTCTCCGCCGTGACGCCCGCGAGACTTGTCGACAACGACGTGCGCGACGTCGGCGATCTGCAGAAGGTTCTGCCCGGCGTCGTGATCGAGAGCCGGGGCAACCGGGCCTACGCCAACTTCACGATTCGCGGCATCTCCTCGCCGGACTTCTACAACCCGGCGGTGCAGGTCTATGTCGACGGCGTGCCGCAGGCCTCGGCCAACCTCGCGCAGGACCTGTTCGACGTGAGCCGGGTCGAACTGCTGCGGGGTCCGCAGGGCACCCTCTACGGGATGAACGCCTTCGCCGGCGTCCTGAACATCATGACCGAGAAGCCGCGCTTCAACCGCGTCGACGTGTTCGCCACGGCCGCCGACCGGTTATTCGAGATCGGCACCGCGACCACGACCGTGCTCGTCCCTGAGACCCTGTTCCTCGATCTCGGCTTCAAGGAGCGTTACTTCACCGGCCAGATCCGCGATATCGACCGCAACCGCGACGACATCGACTGGTCGAACGGGTTCGGTGGCCGGGCCGCCCTGCGCTATGCCCCGGCGGGCGGCGACTTCGATGCCAACCTCTTCGCCGCCCACGACTCGCTGCGCTCGCGCGAGGAGACCTACATCCTCGATTCG
>NZ_JACHWM010000025.1 GCF_014191355.1 Methylobacterium sp. R2-1 | reverse complement strand
CTGTACCAGGATCACGACAAGCCGGAGAAGATGTACGCCGAGGCCGGTCTCGATGCCGAGGGCATCCTCAAAGCCGTCCGCGCCGCCCTGCCGGAGAAGGCGATGCAGCACGAGGGCAGCGTCGTGAACCTGAAGCGGTAGCCGCGCACGGAGCCCTCCCCCGCAAAGGGGGAGGGTGAACGGTCGCGATCTACTTGATCACCGCGCAGCCGATCCGCTGCCCCGCCCCGCCGATGGGCTGGCTCGTGTGGTCGTCCTCGTTGGCGTGGATGATCAGCGCCGAGCCGTCGCCGTCGCGCAGGCCCCCCTCGCCGGTCAGCGGGGTCTCGCTCGAGACTTCCGCGTTCACCGAGCCGTCGGCGTTGACGTAGACATTGGGCAGATCGCCCTCGTCCGGACCGTCGGGGTTGAGCAGGCCGTGCTTGCTCTGGTCGTGGTTCACGTGCGCCTTCGACTTCTCGAACTTTTCGGTATCCGAGCAATCGCCGACGGCGTGGAAATGGATTCCGTGCCAGCCCGGAGGCAGGCCGCCGGCCCCGATCGTCACCCGCATCACGAGGGAGTTCGCCCCGTCGCGGATCATGATCTTGCCGATGGTCTCACCCTTACCGTTGGTGATCCCGCTCTCGTAGGTCTGCGGCGCGCCAGCAGCCTCCGTCTTGGCGGGTGTCGGCTCCTTCGGGGCCTCCTTGGCTTCTTGCGCGAAGGCAGACCCGGCGAGGCCCGCGAGCAGGGCCGCGGCCAAGGGGACGGCCAAGGAGACGGTCTTGGGAATGCATCGAATGGCAGGCGTCGTGGCCCCTCGCATGATGGCACCTCTCATGAACTGACTCACTCCGTTGCTCCCCGGCGGTCCCGTCCGGCACCGTGCCGCCGCTTGAGGCGGTGCGGAATCCGGGCTACCGCGGCCGGTGGATGTCGCATCGCTCTGTTCGAACACGCCGGCACGCGCCGTCTCAGGCGATGCTGTAGGTAACGCGACGCGGCACGTTTCGACAGGGGACGGACTGATCCGTCTCGATCACTTGAGCGTCGTCCCGAAAAGCAGTTGTCGGCTTTTGGGGAAAGACGGCGGTCTCGGCTGAAGCTGGGCGGTTTTCGGAAGGGAGACCCCATGACGGGCGAGCGGCTGCGGGCCGACCGTTTCCTGGTCGAGCGCGGGCATTTTCGCAGCCGTGCGCAGGCGCGGGCGGCGATCGAGGCCGGCCTTGTCCGCGCCGACGGCTGCCTCGTCACGCGCCCTTCGGATCCTATCGGCGGGGGCGCGCGGATCGAGGCCTCAGCCCCCCATCCCTACGTCTCCCGCGGCGGCCTCAAGCTCGCCGCGGCGCTCGACGCCTTCGGGCTCGATCCCGCGGGCCTGACTTGCCTCGATGTCGGCGCCTCGACCGGCGGCTTCACCGACGTGCTGCTGCGGCGCGGTGCCGCCCATATCCACGCTGTCGATGTCGGCCGCGACCAGCTCGACGCGTCCTTGCGCGCCGACCCACGGGTCACCAGCCTGGAGGGCACCGACATCCGCGCCCTCTCTCCCGGCACGATCCGGCCCGCGCCGGGTCTCGCCACCATTGACGTGAGCTTCATCGGCCTGCGGCTGGTCCTTCCGGCGGTCGCGGCGCAGCTCGCCGAGGACGCGGCCATCGCCGCGCTGATCAAGCCGCAATTCGAGGCCGGCCGCGAGCGGGTCGGACGCGGCGGCATCGTGCGCGATGCAGAGGTTCACGCCGAGGTCTGCGAGGGCGTGCGCGCCGTGCTCGTCGGCCTCGGATTCACCGTGTCGGGACCGATCCCCTCCCCGATCGAGGGCGGTGACGGCAACCGCGAGTTTCTGGTCGCCGCGAGGCGTTCCTCTCATGATTGATCCCATGTCCGACGCTGCCGAACACAATCCGGTCGAAGAGACCCTGACCATCGCCCGGCTCGGCGCCCGCGGCGACGGGCTTACCGAGGGCGGGCTGCCGGTGCCCGGCGCCCTGCCCGGCGAGCGCGTGCGGGTGCATCGCGGCGACCGCGTCAGTACGCTGATCGCCGTGGAGGAGGCGTCGCCGGAGCGGATCGCGCCGTTCTGCCCGTATTTCTCGGCCTGCGGCGGCTGCGCCGTGCAGCACCTCGCCCCCGCCCCTTACGCGGAGTGGAAGCGCGGCATCGTTGCCGGGGCGCTGGGGCAGGCCCGCATCGCGACCACGCTGATGCCGCTCCTCGACGCGCAGGGAGAGGGCCGGCGGCGGATCACCCTGCATGTGCGCGAGATCGAGGGCCGGGCGCGGGCCGGGCTGATGGCCGCGCGCAGCCATGCGCTGGTGCCGATCGACCATTGCCCGATCACCGTTCCGGGCCTGCACCGGGCGCCGGCCGTCGCAGAGGCGCTGGCTGCCCCGCTCGGGCACGGCCGCAAGCCGCTCGACATCGCCGCCACCGCCACCGCGACCGGCCTCGACATGGACATCCGCGGCCACGGGCAGGTGAGCGAGGGCGTCCGCGGCGTCCTCACCCGGCTTGCCGGCGAACTCGACCTCGCCCGTCTGTCGATCCACGGCGACGTGGTGGTCGAGCGCCGCTCGCCGGCTGTCGGCGAGGGCCCGGCCCGGCGCGTGCCCCCACCCGGCAGCTTCCTCCAGGCGACGCAGGCCGGCGAGGCGACCCTGACCGCCCTGGTGCTGGAGGCCATGGACGAGGGCAAGGCCAAGGTGCGGCGCGTCGGCGACCTGTTCTGCGGCAGCGGTCCCTTCGCCCTAACGCTCGCTGCGGGGGGGCGCGAGGTCCACGCCGCCGAGGGCGAGGCCGCGGCGATCACCGCCCTCACCCGCGCCTACCGGGCCGGGGCCGGCTTTGCCCGGATCACGGCGGAGGCCCGCGACCTGTTCCGCCGCCCCCTGCTCGGGCCGGAACTCGACGCGCTCGACGCCGTGGTGTTCGACCCGCCCCGCGCCGGGGCCGAGGCGCAGGTACGCCGGATCGCGGAATCGAAGGTGCCCCTCGTGGTCGGTGTCGCCTGCGACCCCGGCACCTTCGCCCGCGATGCCGCGACCCTGATCGCCGGCGGCTACCGGCTGGAGCGGGTCACGCCGGTCGATCAGTTCGCGTGGTCGGCCCATGTCGAACTGGTTGGGGTGTTCCGCAAGGAGGCGCGCAAGCCGGCGGGAAGGACACTGCGGCGCCCGCGTTAGAGCATCGTCCCGAAAGGTGGCCACCGGCTTTCGGAAAAAGACGATGCAAAACAAAATGTCCCAAAACCCCGGACTCCCTTTCCGGACGCTTCCCGGACACCGCGACGCACAACACAGTGCGTCGCCGCACGTTGCGACGCAGCATGGCGACCCATTTCCTGCATGACGGATCGCGGAACTCCGCGCAGGCTTCGGAGCCACGCATCTGGCACACCACAGGCTCTTGTCAGGAACAACGATCATGACAACCCGGCTTTCCCGCTCCACCGTCTTTGCTGCCCCCTTCGTCGCGCTCGGACTCATGGCCGGCGGTGCAATCGCCCAGACGGATGCACCGTCGCCGACGGTGAGTCTCGGCTACACGGCGGCCCCGTTCGGCGGGCAGAGCTACGCCGTCGCCCCGCAGCGGCCGCACACGGTGATGGGTGCGCCCGGCGGCATCGAGTGGAACGCTTCCGAGACGACCGGCTCCGTCACGGAGCGTCCGGACCAGGCACCGCGCGCCGGGCGCCGCTGAACCGGGCCGGATCGGCCGCCGCGAGCGCGGCCATCAGTTCGGTGGGCTCTACCGAAAAGTCGTGCAGGTGCGCGGGCCAGTCCGGGGGAACCGCTGAGCCCGACCCCGGGGGGACCCGCGGCCCGAAGACCGCACGATAGCTCTCGCCGCGGACCGCGGCGAGCTCGGCATAGAACGGATCCTCCCAACCTTCCGGCACGAGGTGAAGGATTGGCGTGCCGGGCCGGCAGAAGACCGTGTTGGCCATGCCCGCCCCGGCGATGCCGACCACGATCTCGGCGGCCGAGAACCGCACTGCCTGCTGCCGCACGCTGGTGAGCTCGGGATCGAAAGCCTCGAAGCCGAGGCCGCGCAGCACGGCGAGCACCGCCTCGCGGTTGGCGAGGCCCCGGCCCCGCCCTGGATGCCGGTCCACGAACAGGCGACGGCCCCGCCCGGCGAGCCGCTGTATCCCGAACACTGCGCGCGGCAAGCGGGTTCTCGCGCGCACCTGCCGGGTGAGGAAGCTCAGCGCGTGCGGCGACTTGCCCGTGCTCGGCAGGCTGCACGGCGTGGCGTGGTGCAGGCAGGCGAAGTGGTAGGTCTTGTACCGGTCGAGGAAGCGGATCGAGACGCCGCTTCGGCGGCCCATCAGGAGCTGGATCGAGCGTCGCCGCGCGGCGTCGATATGCGGGAAGTACGACACCAGCACCAAGGTGACCGGCACCCCTGGATGGTGCGCGCGCAGCCCGTCGAGCGCGCGCAGGCGGGGCAGGTCGTCGATCAGCCAGTGGCCGTAATTGAACGAGCCCGCCGAGTTGAGAAGGAAGGCAAGGCCCGGCTCCGCGATGGACTCGTCCACCTGCAGGAAATCGGGGCCGGGGCCGGGCACGACGTGCCGCTCCTGCGGCCGGTAAGTCTCGAACAGCACCTGCGGCCGTCCATCCGCGACATGGAACAGGGCGTTGCCCGCGAGCCGGACGTCGCGGGTCTCGCACAGGAGCGAGGGTGGCCCGGGCGGACGCGGCGCCGCCAGCGCGGCGCCCTGCTTCTCGCGGAAGGCGGCGCTGCCGCCGAACAGGCGCGGCGGCTCGGGATCATGGGCGGGAAAGCCGGGAAAGACCTCGCCGACCACTCGGGTATGCCGGCTCACCCGTCCCCGCAGCCGGTCGAGCAGGGCGGCATCGCCGGCAAAGCCTCCGTCGCGGTAGAGGCGCTCGGCCTCGCAGGTGAGGACGAGGTTGTCCTCGATCAGCCGCGCATGCGCCGCGGCCTCGTCCGCTCCGGTCTCGTTCAAGCCTGCTCCTCGCGGATCCCGCCCTGAAACCCGTCCGCTCAAGGGAATCGCAACACCGCTAGCATATCGCCGCGGGCCAAGTCCGACGTATATCCCCGCGCCCGGCCGCATTTGCCTCGGAGCCGCCGGGGCCTGTAGAGCCTCGGCCCGCCCGCGCGTTCGGCATCGGCGAGGATGGTTGAGGAAGGGCGGGACTTTCGTGTCGGACACGGCCACCGATCACATCCATATCGGCAAGGACGGCTGGCTCTTCGTCGTCGCCGGCAGCAACAACGTCATCGCGCAGTTCAACGCGTCGGGCTTCATGGCCCACCAGACCGAGCTGTGGCGCCAGCGCATCGCCGCCCGCGCCGTTCGGGCGCGCGGGCTCGGCATCGCCTACCACCACGTCGTCGTCCCGGAAAAACTCAGCGTCTACGACAATGTCCTGGACGGGATCGCGGTCGATCCCCGCCTCTCCCCGGCCCGCCGCCTGATCCGCGGCCTGCCGCGCCGCCGCTGGTTCTCGCGGCTGAAGGGATGGCTCCGGGAATGGCCCACGACGCGCGTCCTGCGGCGGACCTGCATCGACCTCGTCGAGCCGATGCGGGCGGCGCGCGGAGGCGAGGACCTGTTCTATCGCACCGATAGCCACTGGACCTTCGCCGGCTGCCACCTCGCCTACAGAGAGATCTGCCGCGCGCTGCGGGCCGAGCCCTGCCCGGATTTGGCCGAGCGTGGTTTCCGCGAGACCGAGATCTCCGGTGACCTCGGAGGGCGCTTCGATCCGCCCCGCACGGAGCGGACCCGGATCCATGAACTCCAGCGCGATGCGGTGCGTCGCTACGCCAGCCCGATCGTGGCGCTGCGGGAGGCGGCGGGCCGCGCGGACACGCTCCATGTCGGCTCGCACGTGATCTACGGCAACGCCGCCGCGCGGGACCCGCGCCGCCTCGTCCTCTTCGGCGATTCCTATTCGCACTTCGCGCCGCTGATGCTCACCATCATGCTGGCCGAGACGTTCGCCGAGGTGCACTTCGTCTGGAGCACCTCGGTGGATTGGTCCTACGTGGAACGGGTTCGACCCGACATCCTGCTGACCGAGATCGCCGAACGCTTCATGTTCCGCGTCCCCGACGACCGCTTCGACCTGGAGGACTACGCTGCCGAACGGTTCGAGGCGGAGTTGGCCGGGGGAAGCGGCGAGGCGGCCTGAGCGGGACGGTGGGTCAGAACAGCTCGCCCTGCACGGCTTCCGTCTTCGCCGGGGCCGTCCGGCCCGCGGGCGGATTGGAGGTCACCGGCTCGGGCAGCGCGGCATCGTCGTTGCGAACGCTGTTGACGCGCTCGCTGACGGGATCGAGCCGCAGCCACGCGTCGGGACAGGGCCGGCAGAGGCGGGCCGCCTCGGGCGCATCCACCGCCGCGTCGAGCCACGGGCCGACCGCCTCCGGTGCCAGGATCGCCGGCATCCGCTCGTGGATCGCGCTGAGGGTGCCGTTGGCCAAGCAGGTGACGATGGCGGCGGTGTCGACCTCCGAGCCGTCCGCTCCCATCCAGGGCTCCCACAGGCCGGCGAGCGCCATCGGCGCGCCGTCGGCCCTGCGCACGGCAAACGGCGTCTTCGTCGCGGCCATTTTGGTTGCACTCTTGCCCTCTCCGTCGCGACGCCACTCGTAGAAGCCGTCGGCGAGGAACACGCAGCGGCGATGGCGCAGCGCCCCGCGAAAGGCCGGCTTCTCGGCGGCCGTCTCGATCCGGGCGTTGAACAGGACGGGAAAGTCCGACGGGTCCTTGAGCCAACCCGGCCACAGGCCCCAGCGCATCAGCCTGAAATGCCGCTCGCCCTGCTCCCGCACCACCACGGGCACCGGCTGGGTCGGGGCCACGTTGAAACGGCCTGGAAAATTCGGCTGCTCGGAATAGCCGTAGAAGGCGCGGTAGACCTCCGGCGGCTGACCGATGAAGAAGCGCCCGCACATGTCTCCGATATGGGCGCGCGGCGGATGCCGGATCAAGCGGCGCGGGCGCCCGAGTCACAGCGACGGTCGGCCCCCGCCGCACCGGACCCCGTTTTGTCGCGCCTCGCATGTGCCGATCCGGTATCCACTTCCGGGCGCGGGCGCTCTACCTTGGCGCCCATGACCACCCCCGCGACGGCGAACGCTCCCGAGCCCGTCCTGCAGGTGCGCGCCGTGCCGGGCATGGCCCGGTTCGACGCGGCCGAGTGGGACGCCTGCGCCACCTCTGCCGAGACCCTCGGGGCCGGCGACGAGACCTTCAACCCGTTCACCTCCCACGCCTTCCTCTCGGCGCTGGAGGAGGCGGGCTGCGTCTCCCGCCGCACCGGCTGGCTGCCGCTGCATGTCCGCGTCGAGCGTGAGGGCCGGCTCGTCGGCGCGGCGCCCTGCTACCTGAAATCCCACAGCCAGGGCGAGTACGTGTTCGACCACGGCTGGGCCGATGCCTACGAGCGGGCCGGCGGCAGCTACTATCCCAAGCTCCAAGTGAGCGTGCCCTTCACGCCCGTGACGGGGCCACGCTTCCTCATCGCGCCCGGCGAGGATCCCGACACCGCCGCGGCGGCCATCGTCGCGGGGCTGCGGGCCCTGCGGGCCGAGACGGAGGCCTCCTCGATCCACGTCACCTTCATGCGCGAGCGGGAGGCCGAGCAGGCGGAGGCGCTCGGAATGCTGCCGCGCATGGACCAGCAGTTCCACTGGGAGAACGAGGGTTACGCGGGCTTCGATGACTTTCTCGAAGCGCTCGCCTCGCGCAAGCGCAAGGCGATCAAGCGCGAGCGGCGGGAGGCCATGAGCCAGGGGATCACGGTCGAGCACAAGACCGGCGCCGACATCTCGGAAGCCGATTGGGACGCCTTCTACGCGTTCTATCAGGACACCAGCGCCCGCAAATGGGGCCGGCCCTACCTCAACCGCAGATTCTTCTCGCTGATCGGCGAGCGGATGCCCGAGCGCATCCTGCTCGTCATTGCCAAGAATGCGGGTCGGCCGATCGCCGGCGCTATCAACTTCATCGGTGATACGGCGCTCTACGGCCGCAATTGGGGCTGCCTCGAGGATCACCCCTTCCTTCATTTCGAGGTCTGCTACTATCAGGCCATCGACTTCGCGATTCATCGCCGGCTGAAGCGGGTCGAGGCCGGTGCCCAGGGCGAGCATAAGATCGCCCGCGGCTACCGCCCGGTGCCGATGCACTCGGCCCACGACATCGCCGACCCGGCGCTGGCCCGTGCCGTCGCCGATTATCTGCAGCGGGAGCGGGGTCACGTGCGCGCGGCCATGGCCGAGTACGCGGCGATGTCACCCTTCCGCCGGACCTGCGAGGACGCCAGCGAATGAATACGATCGACCGCATCCGCACCTACGCCGACGAGTTGACCGCCCTGCGGCGGGATCTCCACGCCCATCCCGAGATCGGCTTCGAGGAGGTCCGCACCTCGGGCATCGTTGCCGAGCAGCTGGAAAAATTCGGCATCGAGGTCCATCGGGGTCTCGGCAAGACCGGCGTGGTCGGCGTGCTGCAGGGGCGGCCGGGCTCCCGCCGGATCGGGTTACGCGCCGAAATGGACGCCCTGCCGATCACGGAAGAGACCAACCTCCCCTACCGCTCCACCGTGCCGGGAAGGATGCATGCTTGCGGGCATGATGGGCACACCACCATGCTCATCGGCGCTGCCCGCTACCTCGCCGAGACGCGGGATTTCGATGGGACCGCCGTGTTCGTGTTCCAGCCGGCGGAGGAGGGACTGGGCGGCGCCCGCGCCATGATCGCCGACGGTCTCTTCGAAAAATTCCCGGTCGATGAGATCTACGCGATCCACAACGCGCCGCACGGCCCCCACGGCGTGCTCCAGGTGCGGCCCGGCCCGATCATGGCGGCGGCCGATTTCTTCGATATCCGCATCACCGGCCGCGGCGCGCACGCGGCGATGCCGCACCAGGGCATCGACCCGATCGTGGTCGCTACGGGCCTCGCCCAAGCGATGCAGTCGATCGTCAGCCGCAACAGCAACCCGCTCAAATCCGCGGTGGTCTCGATCACGCAGATCCATGCGGGCGCGGCCTACAACGTCATCCCCGAGGGCGCGCATCTCGCCGGCACCGTGCGCACCTTCGATGCGGAGCTGCGCAAGCTGATCGCGACCCGCATCCGCGAATTGGCGGCGGGCTTCGCCGCGGCCTACGGCGCCACCATCGAGGTGGATCTGCGCGACGTCTTTTCCGTGCTCGACAATCATCCCGCGCAGGCCGCGGCCGCCGCCGAGATCGCCACGGAGCTGTTCGGGCCTGACAAGGTCGAGGCCAACACCGTGCCGCGCATGGGCAGCGAGGACTTCGCCGACATGGTCGCGGCGGTGCCCGGCGCCTATGCTTGGCTCGGCGCCACGCCGGGGCCGGGCCTGCACAATGCGAGCTTCGACTTCGACGACAGCCTGATCCCGCTCGGCGCGGCCTACTTGGCGCGGATGGTGGAGCGGCGCGCGGCGGCGTGAAAACTACTATCCCTCTCTCCCCGCGTGCGGAGAGAGGGCACTTGCGACGGCATCGGGATTTGACCGCAAGGGACGGGATGCGCCCCCCACGCTGATCCGTCAGGATCAAGGCATCCCCCTTCTCCCGGAGGAGCCCATGCTCGCCGAACCCGAAATCGTTCCGCCTCATGAGGCGCCGCTCACCGAGGCCGAGATGCGCGCCGCGGTCGCCGCGCGCGATGCCGGCTTCGACGGGTGCTTCGTCTACGCGGTGCGCTCCACGGGCGTCTATTGCCGGCCGGGCTGCCCGTCGCGGGCGGCGCGCCCGGAAAACCTCTCCTTCCATGCCGGTCCGGCTGAAGCGGAAGCCGCCGGCTTCCGACCCTGCCGTCGCTGCCGGCCGGACGCGCCCGCCTTGTCCGAGCGGCAGGCGCAAACGATCACCCGCGCCTGCCGGCTGATCGAGGCGGCGGAGACGCCGCCTTCCCTCGACGCCCTCGCCCGTGCGTCGGGCTTGAGCCCGTTCCACTTCCACCGGATCTTCAAGGCCGTGACCGGGGTGACACCGGCGGCCTATGCGCAGGCTCACCGCGCGGCCCGCGCCGCCGACAGCCTCGCGGAGGGGAAAAGCGTAACCGAGAGCATTTACGCGGCGGGGTACGGTGCGCCGAGCCGGTTCTACGCGGACGGTGCGGAGCGGCTCGGCATGAGCCCGTCGGCCTATCGCAAGGGCGGCGCGGGCGAGCGGATCGCGTTCGCAACCGGCCCCTGCGCCCTGGGGCTCGTCCTGGTGGCGGCCACGGAGCGCGGCATCTGTGCAATCCTCCTCGGAGACGATGCCGACGCGCTTCGAAGCGATCTGGCGGCGCGCTTTCCCAAGGCGGACCTCACGGAGGGCGATGCGGATTTCGCGGCGACGGTGGCCGACGTCGTGCGCCTCGTCGCGGCACCGGGGGGCGCCTTCGAGTTGCCGCTCGACATCGGCGGTACCGCCTTCCAGCAGCGGGTGTGGCAGGCCCTGCGTCGCATCCCGGCCGGCACCACCGCCACCTATGCCGAGATCGCCCGCGCCATCGGCGAGCCGGCAGCGGTGCGGGCTGTGGCCATGGCCTGCGGTGCCAACGCGCTGGCCGTGGCGATTCCCTGCCATCGGGTGGTGCGATCGGACGGGGCGCTCTCGGGCTACCGCTGGGGCACGGCGCGCAAGACGGCTCTGCTCGCCCGTGAGGGGGTGAAGCGGTAGTTCCTCACGCCGGCACGGCCGATCCGGGCGGGGCTGCCTCAGGGCCGGTAGGCGCGTCGGTCGGCGCATGCCCCGCGGCGTACGCCTTCCTTGCCTGGATTTCGATGAAGACGCGGGTGACGTTGCGGCTCTGCGCCTTGATGCGCTGCTCCAGCCGCGCCACAGTCCGCTCGACCTCGCCCGCGGGCATGTCGTCGGCGAAGTCGAGGCTCAGGTTCACCAAGATGTCGGACGGGCCGAGATGCTGGGTCAGCACCTCGTTGACGTGCTGCACGGCGCCCTCCTCCCGCACCGCCGCCTGGATCGTGCGCACCACCTCCGGGTCGGCGGCCTCGCCGATCAGCAGACCGTGTGTCTCGATCATCAGAAAGATCGACATCCCGATCAGCACGAGGCCGATGCCGATCGAGGCCCAGCCGTCGAGCGCCGGCTTGTCGAGGACGTGAGCAAGCACCACGCCGGACAGGGCGATGACGAGGCCGATCAGCGCGGCGACATCTTCCACAAGGATCGTAAAGAGCGCCGGGTCCTTGCTTCGCTGGATCGCGGTGATGGCGCTGCGCCGGCCTTTCTCGGCCCAGAACGCCTTGAGCGCCACGAGGCAGGAATAACCCTCCGCCAGGATCGCGAAGCCGAGGATCGAGACGTTGACCCAGAAGCCGGGCAGGTGGAGGCCAAACACGGTCGAGTCGGTGATGGGCTCGGGATGCTCGATCTTGTGGGCGCCCTCGTAGATCGCGAAGATGCCGCCGCCGAGAAAGATGAACAGGGCGACGATGAAGGCGTAGAAATACACCTCGCGTCCGTAGCCGAAGGGATGCTTGGCATCCGACGGTTTCTTCGCCCGCTTCAGGCCGACCAGCAGGAGGAGCTGGTTGGCGGTGTCCACCAGCGAGTGCGCGCCCTCGGCCAGCATCGCCGTCGATCCGGTGAGGAAGGCGCCGACAAACTTCGCTGCCGCGATGGCGAGGTTGGCGCCTGCTGCCGTGTAGATCGCACTCGTGCTCTCGGCCATGGTCCGCTCCCTGCGGCGCAGGCTTCCATCGCGTGCCGCCGTCACGGGGTCGTCAACGCCGCCGGAGCGGTCGAGTTCAGGATGCCGGGCAAGGTTGCTGGGACGAGGCGGCCCGTGCAACCTACCGCCCGTTTCTGCGAGGAACCGCGCGATGCCCCCCTACGATCCGGACAACATCTTCGGAAAGATCCTGCGCGGGGAGATTCCCGCCCACAAGGTCTACGAGGATGAGCACAGCCTCGCCTTCATGGACGTGATGCCCCAGGGCGAGGGCCATACCCTGGTGATCCCGAAGGTGCCCTCGCGCGGTCTGCTCGACGCCGAGCCGCAGACGCTCGCTGCGCTGATCGGGACGGTGCAGCGGGTCGGGCGTGCGGTGAAGGCGGCCTTTGGCGCAGACGGGCTGACGCTGTTCCAGTACAACGAGCCGGCCGGTGGGCAGACGGTGTTCCACCTGCACTTCCACCTCGTGCCGCGCCACGACGGCGTGCCGCTGAAGCGCCACGAGGGTGGCATGGCCGACAACGCCGTGCTGGCCGAGCACGCCGCGCGCATCCGGGCGGCGCTGGACCAGGGCTGACCCGGTCCCGCGGCGTCCGCTCGCTCCCTCGCCTCAGGCGAGCTACGTTCCGCTTGCCGACCCGGTTCCCATGGTGGCGATCACGGAGCGCAGACCGGCATTCTCGGCTTCCAACTCGGCGATCCGGCGCAGCAGGACGGCGATCGACGGGTCGGCCGCCGGAGCGGGCTCGGCGGCTGCGGGCTTCTGCGCCTCCACGAAGGCGACGCCCACGGCTCCGTCCCGGCGCCAGCGCAGCGTCGAGCGGAGCGTCGCATCCTTCTGCTGGATATAGAGGTCGAAGACCTCCGGCAGGGTGCTGGTCTCGCTCAGCTCCAGGCGGGCACCCGCCTCCGACAGGTCGCGGATGAGGCAGTCCATGGTGGACGCACCCTTGTTGAAGAGAATCCGTCCCTTCAGAAACGTCCGCTTGCGAGCCTCCTGGCGCTTCTCGCTGATCATGATCGGTCTCCGGCCCCTCCGACGGCTCGACCTGTCTGGCACGCCGGCCGTTAAGGAATGCTCGACAAGATTGCGCACGCGCTCACGACCTGTCGGCCGACCGCCTCGTCCCAGCCTCGTCGAGGCATTGGAACAGGTAGAAGCCGTTGAAGCGCACGGCGGTCGCCGCAGCGCGGTCGTCGAAGCCGGGGGGAGGGCTCGCGCTACCGTCGATGCGCCCGCCGAAGGTCCAGCGGCGCCCGCCGACAAAGCGCGGCACGGCGCAGCTCTCCGGCACAGCGCAGAAGAGCGCTTCCCTGCCGCGGCGACGGAACAGGTTGTAGCTTCGCATCGGATCGCCTCCGCATCGCCGCGCTCTCGAGCTGAGAGTTAACCCGACAATCGGTCCGGTTTGTGTCAATCCGCGCGGATCAGGCCGCGCGGATCAGGCTGGCTGATCATGCCGGGACCGCATCGGGCTCCGCCCGGCAATCCGGCTCGTCGGTCGGGGTCCCGCCGTCGCTGGCCGCGGCGAGGCGGACGGCGTGGTTGATCACCGCCATGTGGGTGAAGCCCTGGGGCACGTTCCCGCGTTGCTCGCCCGATTCCGCATCGATCTCTTCGGCGAACAGACCGAGGTCGTTGCCCCGCGCCAGCAGCCGCTCGAACAGGGCGGTCGCCTCATCGTTGCGGCCGGCCAGCGCCAGACAGCCGGCCCGCCAGAAGGCACAGGCGGTGAAGGTCGCCTCCTTGCCCTCCAGCCCGTCATCGATCCGGTAGCGGTAGAGGAGGTCACCCGCTCCGAGTTCCTCGCCGACCCGTGCCAGGGTGTTCTCGACGCGCGGGTCGTGCGGGTCGAAGGCGTCGAACAGCACGGCGCGCAGCACCGCCGCGTCGAGGTCGTCCGACCCGTAGGCCATGGTGTAGGCGCCGCGCGCCGCGTTCCAGCCGTGCGCGTGGTACTCCGTTCGGATCTCGGCGGCGGCCCGCTCCCATCTCTCGATCGTGGCCGCGTCGGCGAGCCGGTGCTTCGGATCGGCGCGGGCCATCCGAACGGCGCGGTCGAGGCCGACCCAGAGCATCGCTTTGGTGTGGAGGCTCTGGAGCTTCTCCGTGCGCATCTCCCACAGGCCGTGGTCGGGCGCGTGGCGAGCGCGAAAGATGTGGTCGGTGAGATGGCCGAGCGCCTCCGGCAGGTGGTCGTTGACCTTGACCGGCGGGTCGTATTCCACCGCCTCCAGGTAGCCGTGGAGCGCCACCAGGAACTCGCCGTAGATGTCATATTGCTCCTGATCCGCCGCTGCATTGCCGATCCTGACAGGGCCGATGCCGCGCCAGCCGCACAGGTGGCCGAGGGTCTGCTCCGGCGGCACCGCACCGTCGAGGGCGAACATCAGGTGGAGGTCGCGGCCCCGGCTCGTGTCGGCCTCGCGCAGGAAGCGCAGGAACTCAGCGGCTTCGCGTTGGTAGCCGAGATTGACGAAGGCGGTGACGGTGAAGCTCGCGTCCCGCATCCAGACGTAGCGGTAATCGTAGTTGCGATTGCCCGGCACCGCCTCGGGCAACCCCGCGGTCGCGGCCGCGACGATGCCGCCCGAGCGGCCGTGCGTGAGAAGCTTGAGGGTCAGGGCGCTGCGCAGGACGGTCTCGCGGTAGGGCCCCTCGTAGGTGCAGCGGCTCGACCATTCCTCCCAGTAGGCCCGCGTCGCGGCGAGCGAGGCGTCGACCGCGCCGGGCAACCTCTCCGCCGCTCCGTCCTCCTCGGCCTCGCCGTGGGCGATGACGAGATCGGCGCGTCCGCCGGCAGCCAGCGCGAAGGCGCCTTCCGCGGCATCGTCTCGGAGGGCGAGCGGCACGGCGCAGGCGGCACGGATCGCGTCGCCGCCGCCGCGGAAACGGACGCGAGCCTCGCTCTCCGCCGAAGCCTCGGTCGAGGCCCGGGCATAGTCGAAGGTCGGGCGTAAGAGCCAGTGGCCGGAGACGCGGCCCGAAACGCAGGCGAGGCGGCGTACCACTCGGCCCCGAGCGTCGCCGTCCGGCCCCTCCTCCGGCACGGCTTCGAGGGGATGGAGGGACATGAAATCGGTGAGCACCGCCCGGCCGGTGGCGGTGACGAAGGTGGTCTCGAGAATGTTGGTGCCGGGCAGGTAGCGGCGGCTGGTCCCGGACAGATCGTCGAGGACGAGGCGGCAGGATCCGCCGTGTTCGCAGTCGAGCAGGGCCAGGAACACCGCCGGCCCGTCGTGCCGGGGCCAGCACAGCCAGTCGAGGGAACCGTCGCGGGCGATGAGGGCCGTGGTGCAGGTATCGCCGATCACGGCGTAGTCGGCGATGGGTCTGTCCGTCACGGTCGCTCCCGTCGAGTGGCGCCGCGCCAACGTCCCGTGATGCGCAGGGTTCGCCCCTGCGACATCGGGAGACGAGGCTCGGAGGCCGTGGAGGACGACCGGAGGCCCGGCTCAGTAGCGGCGTGCGCCGCCTGTCATCAGCCGGCGCGGCTGATGATAGGCTCGGTGAGGGAGCGAGCCGCGGCTCAAGGGGCCTGTTCCCCGCCGATCCAGGTCGCGAGCACTTCCGTGTCGGCCGAGAGCGCGACGAGGTCCGCCGCGTAGCCGGGTGCGATTCGCCCGAGCCGGGTGTCGAGTCCGAGGAAGCGGGCCGGGGTCGGCGAGGCCATGGCCAGGGCCTCCTCAAGGGAGGCGCCGCCGCGCGTGCTCATGTGGCGCACGGCCTCCGCCATGGTGATCGCCGCACCCGCCAGGGTGCCGTCCTCGCCGGTGAGGCGGTCGCCGGTTCGGACGATGCGGCGACCGAACAGGGTGAAGGATGCGTCCGCGCGGGTATCGCCGACCGGCGGCATGGCATCGCTCACCAGCATCAGCCGGTCGCGCCCCTTGAGACGCAGCGCCAGCCGGAGCTGGTCGTCGCCGACATGGTGGCCGTCGGCGATGATCCCGGCGAAAGTCCCCGGCTCCGCGAAGGCGACCCCGACCGCGCCGGTCTCGCGCGGGCCGATCTGCGACATGGCGTTGAACAGGTGGGTGAAGCCGGTGAGCCCCTCCGCCAGCGCTGCCCGGATCGTCAGCCCCGCATCCGCCGTGTGCCCGGCGCAGACCCGGGCGCCGCGGGCGACGAGGGCGGCCACCGCGCCGGCCGGAACCCGCTCGGGGGCCAGCGTCACCAGGGTGATGCCGCGCTCGCCCAGGCCGGTCAGGAGATCGGCGTCGCCAGGTCCGAATGCCGCGAGCCGGGATGGGTCGTGGATGCCGATCCGCTGGGGGCTCAGGAACGGCCCTTCGAGGTGGATGCCGAGGATGCCGGGAACGCCCGCACCGATTGCCGCTGCGACGCCCTCGATGGCAGCCCGGATCGCGGGCCGCGTGTCGGTGATGAGGGTCGGCAGCAGGGCGGTGGTGCCGCCGCGCCGGTGCGCCGCCGCGATCCGCGCGATGCCGGCGATGCTGGAATCGTCGTTGAGCAGCACCCCGCCGCCGCCATTGACCTGAAGGTCGATGAAGCCCGGCGCCAGCACCGCGCCTGCCGGCAGCCGGACGAGGGGCACGCCCGCGGGCGGTTCGGCGGCGACGTCGGCGATCCGCCCGCCGCTCAGCACGACGACGCGACCGCGCAGCATCCGCTCGCCATCGAAGACGCGGTCTGAGCAGATCGCCTGATTACATGGTGATCCCAAAGGGATCATCCCTTTGGCGGGGTGCCGGGGCAGCGCCCCGGCATTCTTCCAGGGCTCCGCCCTGGACCCGCGAAAAGGCTCGCCTTTTCGAAATCCGGACCCTTCATCACAGCGTCTCCGTGACCTTGGTGAGGCCGGTCGGCTTGTCCGGGTCGAGGCCGCGGCGGCGGGCCTCCGCCTCGATGGCGCGGTAGGCCGGCACCAGCATGGCGATGGGATCGCAGGCCGGATGGCCGTCGCCGAGCCAGGGGAGCGTGCCGAGGGGGCCACCGCAGGCATGGACCCGCAGGCCGTCCCGGGTGAGATCGCGCACGAGATCGTCCACGCCTTCGGCCAGCGGATCGGCCTGGCGCAGGGCCAGGACCGGCGTCGCGGCGGAGACGGAGGCGCGCGGGCCGTGACGCAGCTCCGCCGCCGAGTAGCCGAGCGCGGGCAGACGTAGGGTCTCGGCGAGCTTGAGCGCGATCTCGCGCAAGGGTCCGAGCCCATGGCCGCGCCCGGTGACGAAGGCCGCCGGTGCGGCAGCGAGGTCGGCGCTCCAGGTGGACCAGTCGAGGGCGAGCGCCTGTCTCAGCCGCTCCGGCAGGGCGGATAGGCCCTGTTCCAGCGCCCGGTCGCCGGCCCAGGCGGCCACCAGGGCGGCGCCCACGATCCCTGAGTTCGTCACCGTCTTGGTGGCGGCGACCGCCTGCTCCGCCCCGGCGAGGATCGGCAGGACGAGGTCGCTCGCCCGCGCGGCCGGGGAGTCGGGATCGTTGACGAGGGCAAGCGTCAGCGCGCCGCCGGCCCGCGCGGCTTCCGTCGCCGCGACGAGATCGGGCGAGCGGCCCGATTGCGAGATCACGATGAAGAGCGCGCCCGCAACCTTCGGTGGACGGTCATAGCCCGTCACCACCGAGGGCGCGGCGGCCGAGACCGGCAGGCCGAGCCGGGTCTCGATCAGGTAGCGCAGATGCACACCGGCATGGCCCGAGCTGCCCCGCCCGCACACGACCACGAAGGGGAAGCTCCTGGCGCTCAGCGTCGCGCCGATCCGAGCCGCCTCACCCGCCGCCAGCACCGCTTCGGCGGCTGCGGGGATCTCGGCGATCTCCCGCGCCATGAAGGTCGTCGTGCTCATGATTGTCCCGCCTCACGAAGCGCGCGGCGCAGGTTGCCGTCGTGGCGCAGGAGCAGGTCCGCCGCCCGCGCCGGGCTCAGGCCCCCCGCGATCAGCACCGCGCGCTTGATGTCGCCCTCGGCCCGCCCCAGGGCGTCGGCGGCGGCCTCCGCCGGGCAGCGGGCAAGTTCGGAGACCATGGCGACGCCGCGGGCGCGCAGTTTCCGGTTGGTCGCCCGCATCGCCACCATCCGCCCGCGATAGACCCGGCCGAGCCGGATCATCACCAAGGTCGAGAACAGGTTCAGGATCACCTTCTGCGCCGTGCCCGCCTTCATCCGGGTGGAGCCGGCCAGCACCTCGGCCCCCGTGGCGGCGAGGATGCCGTGGGCGGCCTCGCGCAGGATCGGCGCCTCGGGGTTGTTGCTGATGCCGACGGTGACGGCGCCGCGGGTGCGGGCGACCTTCAGTGCCTCGACGGTGAAGGGCGTCGAGCCGCTGGCGGCCAGCCCCACCACCACGTCGCGGGGGCCGATCCCGGCATGGGCGATCCAGGCGGCGCCATCGGCGCCGGAATCCTCCGCATCCTCCACGGCGCGCAGCAGGGCGCCCTCCCCGCCGGCGATGGCGAAGCCGAGCTGCGCCTCCGGCCAGTCGAAGGTCGGCGGCAATTCCGCCCCGTCCTGCACGCCGATCCGGGCGGAGGTGCCGGCCCCGACATAGATCAGCCGTCCGCCCTCCCGCAGGCCCGGCTCGGCGGCCCGCGCGGCCGCATCGATCGCCGGCAGGGCTGGCCCCACTGCCGCGACCGCCGCGAGCTGGCCCTCCCAGAGCGCCTGGAGGATGTCGAGCCCGGGCCAGGCGTCGAGGTCGACGTAGCGGGCGCTGGCGTCCTCGGTTCTCATGCCCCGCACGCTCCTTGCCGCGCTCCCTGGCGCGCCCGTCTCATCCGCATCTTGGTCATCAACTCCCGTCTTCGGCACTACGTCGCGCGCCTCGCCTGTTCGAAAGAGGTCATCACCGGTGCGGTTCCGCCGGGAGCGGAAAACGACCCTCGGCGCGGTTTTGCCGCGCGGCCCTCGGCTTGATCAGGGATCGGTTGGCCGGTCCCGGCGTTCGACTGGCGCGCCGCTCCGGTTCTCTGCAGGGGACGTGCTGCAATCCGGCCGGGGGAGAGGGCGTGCAACACGGACAGATCGAAGAGCGTACCGGGGAAAAGTCGGAGGTCCCGGCGATCAAGCCGGCCTCGGTGGGATCGCGGCGCTTGCGCCTGCTCACCTACAACATCCGTCACTGCCGCGGCACCGACGGGCGGGTCGCGCCGGAGCGGGTCGCGCGGGTGATCGCCGCGCTGGAGCCCGACATCGTCGCCCTGCAGGAGGTCGATGTCGGGCGCAAGCGCACCGAAGGTCTGGATCAGGCCGAGGAGATTGCCCGGCTCATTGGAATGTTTGCGCATTTCCACCCGGCCCTGCACGTTGAGGAGGAGCGCTACGGCGACGCCGTGCTCACCCACCTGCCGTCGCGGCTCAAGCGCGCCGGCCCCCTGCCTGGGCTGCTGCGGCGCCCCGGCCTGGAGCCAAGGGGGGCGCTGTGGGTCGAGGTGACGGCGGGCGCAAGCAAGCTTCAGGTGCTCACCACCCATTGCGGGCTGCTCGGGGCGGAGCGCGTCGCCCAGGCCAAGGCATTGCTCGGGCCCGACTGGCTCGGCGATCCGGCCTGCCACGCGCCGACGGTGCTGCTCGGCGACTTCAACGCCACGGGCTGGTCGCGAGCCTACCGCCGGCTGAGCGGACGCCTCACCGATGCGCGGCGGCTCACGGGGGAACGGCGCTGGCGGCGCGGCGGCGCGACCTTCCCGAGCCGCTTCCCCCTGCTGCGCGTTGACCATGTCTTCGTGAGCGAGCGCGTCGCCGTCGAGCGCATCGCGGTGGTGGACACGCCGCTGGCGCGGCAGGCATCCGACCATCTGCCGGTTCTGGCGGAGATCCGGATCGAGCCGGGTTGAGGGTTTTCGCGCGCACGCGCATGGTCTTCCGCAGGCCGGCCCGACGACCGGCCGTGTACGGGAGAGGATGCGCCGCGCGATGACGAAGACGACCGGACACCTGACCGCTCTCGGTCTCGCCGCCTTGACCGCGCTCACGGCCGGGCCGGCGCGTGCGGAGCCGCCGCGGATCGCCGTGGTCGCGACCGGTGGCACCATCGCGATGAAGCTGGATCCCACGACCCACGCGCCGGTTCCGGCCCTGTCCGGCGAAGATCTCGTCGCGGCGGTGCCCCGGCTGAAGGACATCGCCACGATCGAGGTCACCGAGTTCAGCAACGTGCCGAGCGACTATATGGGCCCGGACCGCTGGCCGGCACTGGCCCGCCGGCTCGACACGCTGCTGGCCGATCCCGGCATCCGCGGGGCGATTGTCCTGCACGGGACCGACACCCTCGACCAGACTGCCTACTTCCTCGACCTGACCCTGAAGAGCGACAAGCCGGTGGTACTGGTAGGCGCCCAGCGCAACGCCTCCGACGCGGATGCCGACGGCCCGCGCAACCTCCTCAACGCCGCCCGTCAGATCCTGGCCGAGGGCGCGGTGGGCCAGGGCGTGACGGTGACGCTCAACCATCGCATCAACGCGGCCCGCGAGGTGCGCAAGACCCACACCAGCAACGTCGAAACCTTCAATTCGGGGGAAGCCGGTATCCTCGGATACGTGGACGAGGACCGTGTCGTGTTCAGCCGCCGTTCCCTGCGTCGCCAAACCCTGCCGCTGCCGGAGCGTATGCCCCGGGTCGATCTCGTGGCGATGTATGCCGGCGCGGACGGCTCGCAGGTACGGCACGCGGCCGAGAGCGGCGCCGAAGCGATCGTGGTCGAGGCCTATGGCTGGGGCAACGTCAACGCCGAGATGCACGATGCCATCGCCGATGTCATCGCCAGGGGCGTGCCGGTGATCGTGGCGACCAAGGTCCATGACGGCCGCGCCCTGCCGGTCTACGGCTTCAAGGGCGGCGGCAACACCTTGCGCAAGGCCGGAGCGGTGTTCGCGGGCGACCTCACGCCGGACAAGGCGCGCATCCTCACCCTGCTGGCCCTGCCCGCCGGCAAAGAGGCGCGCAAGGACCAGGCGGCTCTGCAGGCGGTATTCGACAAGTAGCGGTCTAGGAGGCCTCCAGGGCCTCTCCCGGCAAGGCCGCTTCGGCCCCTGACGCCGCCTGCCGACGGGCTTGGCGCAGCAGAGCGCGGCGGCGCCAGGGGCGCCACGCATCGGCGGGGCTCACCGGATCGCCGAGATGGAAGGCCTCCACGAGGCGGGCGACGGGGCCGCGGCGGGAGGGAACGAGCGGGCAGACCCGCGGGCTCGGCATCAGCCGGGGATCGTCGAGCACCGCCCGCAGGGAGCCGCGCGCCGCGAAGGCTTCCGCGAACACGTCGGGCGGGCAGCCGCCGTGATGGGCGAGCAGTCGGACGAGCAGCCGTCGCACGGCCGCACGGGCGTCCTTATCCTCCGCTGGCACCTCCACGGCCAGATCGCACTCGGTGTCATAGCCGAAGGAGCGGTTGTTGAGGTTGGTTGAGCCAATCCGCAGCAGGCGCTCGTCGATGATCGCGACCTTGGCGTGGACCAGGATCGGCCGGCGCTTCTCCGTGTGCGGCGCGACGATCCGCAGGCGGTCGAAGCGGTCGGCGCGGCGCAAGCCGCGGATCAGTCCGCGGCGGGCGCTGTCCATGGTCAGGCGGTCGAAGCCGCTCGGACTGCGCTCGGACAGCACGATTACGATCTCGGGGCCCTCCGGCTCGGCGAGGCGCGCAGCCAGTGCCTCCGCGACGGCCGGCGAGGTGAGGTACTGATTCTCCAGGTAGATGAAGCGTTCCGCCGCGCGGATCGAGGCGCGGTACAGGGCGGCGCTCTCCGTGACTGCCGGACGGCCGCCGAGCGGCGGATCGGTCCGGGCAAGTCCTACGGTCACCTCGGTCAGGTGCGGCGCGAGCGTTTCGGGCCAAGGATCTTGGTCCTGACCTTGGCCGTGATCGGCAAACGGAAAGGTCTCCCCGACCGCGCGGCGCCAGCGCTCACGGGCCAGTTCCGCCAGCGCCCGCGCGGCGGGGCCGTCGACCAGCATCATCACGTCGTGGCGCGGCGGGTAGTCCTCGCCGGAGGGCAGGCGCCGGCGGGGATCGCGGTCGCGGTGTGCGGGCGTGTCCCAGCGGTTCACCTCGAAATCACTGCCGCCGCAGAACGCGATCGCGTCATCGATCACCAGGATCTTCTGGTGCTGGCAGGCGCCGAAGGGCAGCGTCCCGTCGATGCGGAAATCGATGTCGGGCCCGAGGCTCTCGCGCACGCTGTCGGGTGTGTGGTCGTTGCCCGCCGAGATCGGCCAGGGCATGTCCCAGATCAGGATGCGGATGGCCAGTTCCGGCCGCGCCGCCTTGAGGCGGCGCAGCAGCGCGGCCAGCGTCTCGCCCGCGTCGGGCGAATCCCCCGGCAGCAGGCGCGCCCGTGGGTCGAAGCTCCAGCCGATCAGCGTGATGGACCGGCGCGCCTTCAGCATCGCCGCGTGGGCGGCGGCGAAATAGGCCGCGCCGTCATGCAGCACCGCGACGCGCGCCGCCCGCTCCTGCCGCCAGCAGGTGAGGCCTGGCCGCAGCCAGCTCTCGGCCGATCCTTTACCCACTCCGAGATCCATCCTCATGCGTGCGCCGATCCGCCATGCCGCGACGGCTGCCCTGCCATTCGCGCGAGCCGTGCGAGCGGAACGCTCATCGTGCCATAGCCTTTCCCGCCTCGAGCTTGGCCCGCACCCGCCGCCGGGTCAGTTCCACCGCCGCCAAGGTGGCGAGAAGGCCGAGGCCGAGGGTGATCCAATGCGTCGGCTCATCGCTGCCGGCATGGCGGCCGATCACGCCGAGATAGACGCAGACCACCGTGCCCGGCAGCATGCCGATCACCGTGGAGATCAGATAGGCGGAGGAGCGGACATCCGTCACCCCGAGGACGTAGTTCTGGGCGTTGAACGGCACGAAGGGGCTGAGCCGCATCAGGGTCATGAGCTGCCAGCCACCATCGCCGACCGCTTCCACGGTGGCGTTCAGCGCCGGCCGGCGCTCGATCAGCCCCCGCACCCGGTCGCGAAACAGGTATCGAGCGGCGACGAAGGCGAGCCAGGAGCCGAGAGTCGCCGAGAGCAGCACCACCGGCATCACCGCCCAGCCGAAGGCCACGGCCCCGGCGATGGTGAGCGGGGTGCCCGGTACGACGAGGAGGGTTGCGAGGAAGAACAGCACTCCGAAGGCCAGAAGGCCGTAGGGACCGAGGCCGTTCGCCCAGTCCGAGAAGGCGCGCAGCCATTCCTCGACGGGCAGGAGATACCACGCGCCGACCGCCAGGGCGGCGGCGCCGGCCGTGGCTGCCCAGGTCCGGGCCGAGCGGCTGGATTTATCCATTCAATGGCTCAAAGGGGAACGGCGCGCCAGTCGCACGCGTCCGCAAACCTTTGGCCGGCGCAACTGTTCCCGCCAAGCTCAGCCGTTTTCGCTTGCGACCGCTCAGCGCGGCTCTCGTCCCGCTCGCGTCTCCCTTACCAGTCGCGGTCGAGCCGCACCGCGATACGGCTCGGGCGCGCGCCGGCAAGCGTCCGTTCGAGGGAGGCGAGCGCTTGGCGGGCCCTGCCCAGGCGGGGGCTGCGCCAACGGCACTCGTAGCCCCGCGGCGCGATTACCGCCTCGCCGAGGCGGTCGCCCGCGAGGACGAGACGATCCACCGCCCGCCGGATCCGCGGTGTCTCCTCGGTCAGCACGCAGAGGTCGGAGAGGTAGTTGCGCAGGGCATGCAGCTCGTTGCGACCCCCGCCCTCCCCGGCCAGCGCGACAAGCGTCCGCTCCATGGCAACGATGAGACCCGCCAGGGGCTCGGGCACGCGACGGGAGATCTCATCGCCGTCTCGGCGGCCGAGCCCTTCCCGTGCAAGCCCGTGCAGGGCGACGCCCATATCGATTCCCCCACTTCATCCGGCGTCACAGGGGCTGCCGCGAATCGCGACAACGACCGGTATGCAAAGGGTTAACAACCTCAGCCATTAAATCGATACGTGTGCAGGATTAAAAATGTAAAAAATAGTTTTCGAGGTGTCCGCGCACCCCACCCTCCCGGCATGGTGGCCGACCGCCGCGCATGCGCCGCCCTGCCGACGGGGGAAGGCTGTCAGCGGCCGGGCATGCTGCGAGACCCTCTGAGCGCGTAGACGAGGGCTGCGGCGCTCATCACGGCGAGGGCGTACCACGTCAGCGCGTAGACGAGGTGGCTGTTGTGGAAGTCCACCACCGTGAGGCCCCCGATCGGCAGGCCGCCGGGATTGGGCGTGGCGTCGGCATCCACGAAGTAGGGCGCGACGTCGGCCGGTGCCCGGTCGAGCCCGCGGGCGGCGGCGATGGCCGCGACGTCACGGGAGTACCATCGGTCGGCTGTCGGATCGTTGCGTCGCAGGAAGCCGCCGCCGGGTTCGGTCAGGCGCAACAGGCCCGTGACCGTCACCTCCCCTTCCGGCTCGCCGGCGGCACGGGCCGTTCGCTCGCGCGATTCCGCCGGCACGAAGCCGCGATTGACGAGGACGGTGAAGCCGCGGTCGGTCACGAGGGGCACCAGCACCCAGGAGCCGGCGCCCCGCCCGGTCACCGCCTGGACCAGGGTGGCGCGATCGTAGGCGAAGCGGCCGGTGAGCCGGACCCGCCGATACTCGGCCGAGGCGGCCGTGAGACCGGCCCATTCGTCCGGCCCCGGTGCGGGCTCGGGCTCGGCGTGGATGCGGGCCTCGACCCGATCGATCAGGTCGAGCTTCCAGACCCGGCGCTCGACCTGCCACGTGCCGAGGCCGAGGAACATGCCCGTCACGGCAAGGCCTGCCAGGATCAGCACCAGCCGGACGAGCAGCGGGCGCCGTCGGCCCGCCGCCGGAGCGGCGGACGTTGTCGCGTCGGATTTCGGGGATGCGTCAGGGGGCGTGACGCATCTCCTCGGCCGAGATCGGCATCATGTTGGTGTTGAGGTGGTGCATGACCCAGATCGATCCGCACAGGGTGATGAGCACGAGGGTGATCGTGAAGATCAGTGCCAGGAAGGTCCAGCCGCCCTCCGATTTCGTGTTCATGTGCAGGAAGTAGATCATGTGAACCACGATCTGCACCACGGCGAGCCCGAGGATGACGACGCCGGTGACGAGCTTGTCGTCGATGACGTTGCCCATCACCAGCCAGAACGGGATCGCCGTCAGGATGACGGAGAGCACGAAGCCCGTCACGTAATCCTTGAACGAGCCGTGGCCGTGGGCGTCCTGCCCATGGCCGCCATGATCATGGCCGTGGGCGTGATCGTCGGCGCGCGCTGCCCCGCTCATTGCAGGACTCCCATCAGGTACACGAAGGTGAAGACGCCGATCCAGATGACGTCGAGGAAGTGCCAGAACATCGACAGGCACATCAGCCGGCGCTTGTTCTCCGGCACGAGGCCCCGGAGCCGGGTCTGAACCATCAGCGTGACGAGCCAGATCAGGCCGAAGGTGACGTGCAGGCCGTGCGTTCCGACCAGGGTGAAGAAGGCGGAGAGGAAGCCGCTGCGCTGGGGCGTGGCGCCCTCGTGGATCAGGTGCGCGAACTCGTACAGCTCGAGCCCGACGAAGGCCGCGCCGAACAGGCCGGTCACCGCCAGCCAGAGTTGGGTCTTGGCGAGATCGTCCCGCTCCATCGCCAGCATGGCGAAGCCGTAGGTGATGGAGGAGAACAGCAGCATCGACGTGTTCACCGCCACGATCGGCAGGTCGAACAGGTCATTGGGCGAGGGCCCGGCCGCGTAGCTGCGGCCGAGCACGGCGTAGGTGGCGAACAGGACCGCGAAGATAAGGCAGTCGCTCATCAGGTAGATCCAGAAGCCGAGCATCGTGCTCCCTTCTGGGTGATGCTCGCCTTCGAGATCGAGGAAGTCCGGCACGTCGGCGCCGGACATCCGGTCGCCGGCGAGGGTGTGGGTCGCGTGCGTTGCCATGATGCTGCTCAGACCCGCGCCGCCAGCGCTTCGGTCCGCCGCTGCTCGGTGCGGCGCACCGTCTCGGCGGGGATGTAGAAGTCGCGGTTGTAGTTGAAGGTGTGGCCGATCGCGATTGCTAGCGTCGCCACGAAGGTCAGAGCTGCCAGCCACCAGATGTACCAGATCATCGCGAAGGAGAAGGCGATGCTGATCACACCCAGGATCACGCCGGTGGCGGTGTTCTTGGGCATGTGGATCGGCTTGTAGCCCTGGAGCGGACGCTGGAAGCCGCGCGCCTTCATCTCCCACCACGCGTCGAGGCCGCGCACCACGGGCGTAAAGGCGAAGTTGTAGTCCGGCGGCGGCGAGGAGGTGGACCATTCCAGCGTCCGGCCCTCCCACGGGTCCCCGGTCACGTCGCGCAGGGCCTCACGGTTTTTGATCGAGACCGCGAACTGGACGATCATCGCGCCGATGCCGAGGGCGATCAGGCCCGCGCCGATGGCGGCGACCACGAACCAGGGCTGGAGCGAGGGATCGTCGAAGTGCTGGGCACGGCGGGTCACGCCCATCAGCCCCAGCACGTAGAGCGGCATAAAGGCGACGTAGAAGCCGATGGTCCAGAACCAGAAGCTGACCTTGCCCCAGAACTCGTCGAGCCGGAAGCCGAAGGCCTTCGGGAACCAGTAGTTCACGCCGGCGAACATGCCGAACAGCACGCCGCCGATGATCACGTTGTGGAAGTGCGCGATCAGGAACAGCGAGTTGTGGAGCACGAAGTCGGCCGGGGGCACGGCGAGCAGAACGCCGGTCATGCCGCCGATGACGAAGGTGACCATGAAGCTGACCGTCCACAGCATCGGCACGTCGAAGCGGATGCGGCCGCGGTACATCGTGAACAGCCAGTTGAAGATCTTCGCACCCGTCGGGATCGATATGATCATCGTCGTGATGCCGAAGAACGAGTTCACGCTCGCGCCCGAACCCATCGTGAAGAAGTGGTGCAGCCACACGAGGTAGGACAGGATCGTGATGACGACGGTCGCGTAGACCATCGAGGTGTAGCCGAACAGGCGCTTGCCGCAGAAGGCCGAGGTGACCTCCGAGAACACGCCGAAGGCGGGCAGGATGAGGATGTAGACTTCCGGATGGCCCCAGATCCAGATGAGGTTGAAGTACATCATCGGATTGCCGCCGAGGTCGTTCGTGAAGAAGTGCGTGCCGACGTAGCGGTCGAGGGTCAGCAGCGCGAGAACGGCGGCGAGGATCGGGAAGGCGGCCACGATGAGCACGTTGGTGCACAGCGAGGTCCAAGTGAAGATCGGCAGCTTCATCATCGACATGCCGGGCGCGCGCATCTTCACGATGGTCGCGACCAGGTTGATGCCTGAGAGCGTCGTGCCGATACCCGCGATCTGCAGGCCCCAGATGTAGTAGTCGACGCCGACCCCCGGACTCATGTCCGCGCCCGACAGCGGCGGGTAGGCGAGCCAGCCGGTGCGAGCGAACTCACCGACGAACAGCGAGATCATGATCGTGACCGCGCCCGAGACCGTCATCCAGAACGAGAAGTTGTTCAGGAACGGGAAGGCGACGTCGCGCGCGCCGATCTGCAGCGGAACGACGTAGTTCATCAGGCCGGTGACGAAGGGCATCGCCACGAAGAAGATCATGATCACGCCGTGGGCGGTGAAGATCTGATCGTAGTGGTGCGGCGGCAGGAAGCCCTCGTTGGCGCCGAAGGCGATCGCCTGCTGCGAGCGCATCAGCAGCGCGTCGGCGAAGCCGCGCAGCAGCATCACGAGCGCCAGGATGACGTACATGATGCCGATCTTCTTGTGGTCGACCGAGGTCAGCCAGTCGCGCCAGAGCGGACCCCAGAAGCGGAAATAGGTGATCGCGGCGAGCACCGCGATCCCGGCCACGGCGACGCCTGCGAAGGTGACTTGCAGGATCGGTTCGTGGAACGGGATGTCCTCCAGGGAGAGGCGCCCGAACAGCAGGTGCTGCAGGTCCGTGTTTGCGAACATGGGTTGAAGCTCGTCCGTAAGTCCTGAGGCGGCGACGGATCAGTTGTTGGTCTGGTCGGGAGCGGAGTGGCCTTGGCCGCTCCCCTCGTGGGTCTTGTCGGAGTCGGGCGACTCGCTCTTGGGTGCACGGTGCGAGGCCGGCGTGGTCGCGCCCGGCGGCTCGTCGCCGCGCTGCGTGTGGCGGTTGTCGTACTGGAGCCGGTCGGCGTTCTCGCGGCTCTCCCTGCCGGCGCCGCCCTTGGCGTCGATGGCCATCATCTCGTGCATGCACATCTTGCCGGGTACGGCGCACATGCCGAGGATCTTGCCGAAGAGTCCGTCACTGAACGAGGAGTAATAAGTGACCGGCACCCGCTCGCTCGGGCGCTCGAGTTCGAGATAGGCATCACGGCTCAATTCCGAACCCTGCTGCTTCACTTTGGCAATCCACTGGTCGAAGCCGTCGCCCTCGAGCCCGTGGAACTTGAACGTCATCCGCGAGAAGCCGCTGCCGCTGTACTGCGAGGACAGGCCGTCATACGCGCCCGGCTTGTTGATCACGGCATGAAGCTGCGTCTGCATGCCGGGCATGGCGTAGATCATGCCGGCGAGCGCAGGGACGTAGAAGGCGTTCATCACCGAGGAGGCGGTGATCTTGAAGGTGATCGGCCGGTTCACCGGCGCGGCCAGCTCGTTGACGACCGCGACGTTGTACTCGGGGTAGAAGAACAGCCACTTCCAATCGAGGGCGACGACCTGCACTTCGAGCGGCTTCACCTCCGCCGCGATCGGCTTGCCGGGCTCGATGCGCGAGAGCGGCCGGAACGGATCGAGGGTGTGGGTGCTGATCCAGGTCAGGGCACCGAGCGCGATGATGATCAGCAGCGGCGCGGTCCAGATCACCACTTCGAGCCCGGTCGAGTGATCCCAGTCGGGGTCATGGCGGGCGGCCGTGTTCGAGGCGCGGTAGCGCCACGCGAACAGCAGGGTCAGCACGATCACCGGGATGATGATGAGCAGCATCAGCCCCGTCGAGGCGAGGATGAGGTTGCGCTGCTGCACGGCGATGTCGCCCGAGGGCTGCATCACCACGAGGTTGCAGCCGGCGAGCAGGCCGAACAGGGGCAGCAGGACGAAGCCCTGCAGGATCCGGCGCGCGGAGCCGGTCCCAACACGGGGTCTCATTGAACGGTCGGCGGTCATGGCCACGAGTCTTCGTTCCATCGCAAGGGCCGCGCGGGCGTCTTCCCGCGCGGCGACGGTTCGTTTCTCTCAAGATCCCGCGGCGAGACGGACTCTCCGCCCGCGGGCCAAAACATCACATCTGGCGCATCTCGGAGCGGTCGAGGGAGAGCGCGAGCAGCGTCGCCAGCGCACCCGACAGCAGGTACACGCCGACCATGGCGAGGCCGTACTCGGTGGAGAGGTACAGCACCACGAGGGGGGCGAACCCTGCGCCGAACAGCCAGGCGAGGTCGGAGGTGAGGGCCGCGCCGGTGTAGCGGTAGCGCGCCCCGAGCCGCGACGTCACGGCGCCGGCGGTCTGGCCGTAGGACAGGCCGAGCAGCATGAAGCCGATATTGACGTAGATCGTCTGGCCGATGGCGTTCTCACCGAAGATCAGCGGCGCCAGGATGCTGCCGCAGGCGAACACGGCGATCAGGCCGGCGCTGATGAGCAGTACATTGCGGCGCCCGATCTGGTCGGCGATCAGGCCCGAGGCGGCGATCGCGCCGGCGCAGACGAGGGCGCCGGAGAACTGCACCATCAGGAAGTCGCCGGCGGAGCGGTCGCTCGACAGGGCGAGCCACGCGATCGGGAAGATCGTCACGAGGTGGAACAGGGCGAAGCTCGCCAGCGGCACGAAGGCGCCGATCCACACGTCGAGGGCGTGATGCCGAGCGAGATCGACGACGCTTACGGGCTCCAGCCGGCCCTTGTCGAGGAGGCGGGTGAATTCCGGTGTCGCGACGAGGCGCAGGCGGGCGAACAGGGCGACGACGTTGATGGTGAAGGCGCAGAAGAACGGGAAGCGCCAGCCCCAGTCGGTGAAGTCCTCCGGGGTCAGGTTGACCACGAAGAATGCGAAAAGGGCGCTCGCCACCATGAAGCCGAACGGGGCGCCGAGCTGCGGGATCATCGCGTACCAGCCGCGGCGCTCGCGCGGCGCGTTGAGAGCCAGCAGCGAGGCCATCCCGTCCCAGGCGCCGCCCAGCGCGAAGCCCTGGGCCACCCGCAGCGCCGCGAGCAGCTCGATGGCGACGACGCCGATCGAGTCGTAGCTCGGCAGGAAGCTGATCGCGGCCGTCGAACCACCGAGCAGGAACAGGGCGGTGGTGAGCTTCACCCCGCGCCCGTGCCGCTTGTGGATCCACATGAAGAAGATCGACCCGAACGGGCGGGCGATGAAGGCGAGCGCGAAGATGGCGAAGGAATAGAGCGTGCCCGTGAGGGGATCGGCGAAGGGGAAGAACACCTTCGGGAACACCAGCACCGAGGCGATGCCGAACACGAAGAAGTCGAAGTATTCCGAGGCTCGCCCGATCACCACGCCAAGCGCGATGTCGTTGGGGCTGACGTCGTGGTGGCTCATGGCCACCTGCGCGTCGCGCTCGAGCGGATGGGAATTGGCCGTGGCGTGGTCGGTGGTCATCGCGGGCAGCCGGCTCGCCTGAAGGTACGATTGAAGCCGCCGCCTTGCTGCGGCGTTCGGCACGTGCCTAGCGGATGGGTTGACATACGAAAAGAGATTTTGGCGTCGCAACACGCCGCACAGGCCGGCCATGCAACCGAAGCGGGGGTAAGGTGTTCACGCGCGCAATATGCCCTGCGATGCGCGTAAACCGCATAATAGATCCGAACACATTCCGGCCGACGGAGCGAGACCTCTCCACCCGATGGACCGCATCCGCCGGCTTCGGCTTGGAGCCGGGCCGGCGGATTCGGTCACCTTCGTCAGTGGCCGAGGGCGTGGCTCCGGGCCGCCATGCCCCGCGGCGGCGCCTTGATCCGGTACCAGCCGACATAGAGTGCGGGCAGGAACAGCAGGGTCAGGGCGGTTGCCGCCAGGATGCCGCCGATCATCGCGTAGGCCATCGGCCCCCAGAACACCTCGCGGGCGATCGGGATCAGGCCGAGGCTGGCGGCTGCCGCCGTGAGCAGGATGGGGCGCATGCGGTGGCGGGTGGCCTCGACCACGGCGTCCCAGGGGGCCATCCCCTCCGCCTCGCATTCCTCGATCTGGCTCACGAGGATCACCGCGTTGCGCACGATGATGCCGATCAGCGCCAGGATGCCGAGGATCGCGACGAAGCCCATCGGCTTGTCGAAGAGGAGAAGGGCAGGCACCACGCCGATCAGACCGAGTGGCGCAACGGAAAACACCAGAAAGAGCTTCTGGAAGCTCTGGAGCTGAATCATCAGGAAGAAGGCCATGGCCAGCAGCATCACCGGCACCACGGCGGCGATCGGCCCCTGGCCCTTGCCCGCCTCCTCGACCGCACCGCCGGTCGCCAGCGTGTATCCCTCCGGCAGCGCCTGCACGTAGGCGTCGATGGCAGGCTGGAGCGCGGCGACGATGGTGGGCGGCTGCGTCGCGTCGGTGATGGTGGCGCGCACCGTCAGCGTCGGCACCCGGTCGCGGCGCCAGACGATCGGCTGCTCGAGGTCGTAGTCGATCTTGGCAAAGGCCAGGATCGGCACGACCGAGCCGTTGGAGAGGGCGACCTGAAGGCTCTGGAGCGTGTCGAGCGAGGTGCGCTCGACGGTGCGGGCCCGGCCGACCACGTTCACGAGGTAGATCGAGTCGCGCACCTGCGTGATCGCCTGGCCGCCGACGATGCCGTTGAGGATGCCGGCGATGTCCTGGCTGGTGACGCCGAGCTGGCGCGCCTTGTCCTGCAGGATCTCGACGCGCAGCACCTTTCCGGGCTCGTTCCAATCGAAGGTCGGCACGGCCAGCCTCTTGTCGGTCGCCACCACGTCGGCGAGCTTGAGCGCGAGGCGGCGCACCTCCTGCACGTCGGGTCCGGAGAGGCGGTACTGGATCGGACGCCCGACCGGGGGGCCGAGATTGAGCGGCTGCACCAGCACGTCGGTGCCGACGAAGTCGTGCCGGCCGATTTTCTGCAGGCGCTCGATCACTTGGTCGCGGATTTCGAGCGACTTCGTGACGATGACGATCTGCCCGAAGAAGGCGTTGGCGAGCTGCTGGTCGAGCGGCAGGTAGAAGCGCACCGCGCCTTGGCCGACGTAGGAGGACCAGCGCTCGATATCGGGATCGTCCTTCAGATGCGCCTCGAAGCGGTCCATCTGCGCCCGCGTCTCGGTGATGGTGGCGTTCTGCGGCAGCGTCAGGTCCACCAGCACCTCGGAGCGGTCGGAGGACGGGAAGAACTGCTGCTGCACGTGGCCCATCCCGACGACGGCGAGCCCCATCAGGATGACGCAGACGATCACGGTGATCCAGCGCAGCCGCATCGCGACCCGAAGCACCGCCATGAAGGCGCGGGTGAACAGGCCTTGCCGCTCCGAATGGTGCTTCATGGTCTTGGGCAGGATGGTCACGCCGAGAAGCGGCGCGAACAGCACCGCGACCACCCAGGAGACCAGGAGCGAGGCGGCGATCACCACGAAGAGCGAGTAGGTGTACTCACCCGCCGACGAGCCGTTGAAGCCGATCGGCAGAAAGCCCGCCACCGTCACCAGCGTGCCGGTGAGCATCGGGAAGGCGGTGGAGGTGTAGGCGAAGGTCGCCGCCTTCTTCAGGTTGTCGCCGAGTTCGAGGCGCGCCACCATCATTTCGACGGTGATCATCGCGTCGTCCACGAGCAGGCCGAGCGCGATGATGAGGGCGCCGAGCGAAATGCGCTGCAGCGTCACGCCCATGACCTGCATGACCACGAAGACGATGGCGAGCACGAGCGGGATTGAGATCGCCACCACGAGTCCGGCGCGAAGCCCTAGGCTGACGAAGCTCACCACCAGCACGATGACGACGGCCTCGACCAGCGCCTTGGTGAAGCCGCCGACCGCCTCTTCCACGATTCTAGGCTGATCGGAGACGAGGTGGATGCCGACGCCGATGGGCAGCTTGCCCTCGATGACGAGCATGCGCTCCTTCAAATCCTCGCCGAACTTCAGGAGGTTGGCGTTGGGGCGCATGGCGATGGCGAGCCCGATCGCCGGCTTGCCGCCGACGCGGAACAGAGCGGCGGGCGGGTCCTCGTAGCCGCGGGAGATCTCGGCCACGTCGGCGAGACGGAAGAAGCGGTCGTTGAAGCGCAGGTTGACGTTGCGCAGCGACTCCTCCGAGGAGAACTGGCCGCTGACGCGCAGGGAGACGCGCTCCGGCCCCGCCTGGACCACGCCGGAGGCGGCCACCGCGTTCTGCGATTGCAGTGCCTTGATCAGCGCCTGGATGTCGATGCCGTAGCCCGCGAGCTTGCGGGTCGAGAAGTCGAGATAGATCGTCTCGCCCTGCACGCCCATCAGCAGGGTCTTGCCGATGTTGGGCACCTTGAGGATCTCGGTGCGCACGCCCTCGACGTAGTCGCGCAATTGCCGGTGGGTCAGGCCGTCGGCGGTGAAGGCGTAGACGTTGCCGTAGACGTCGCCGAACTCGTCGTTGAAGGCCGGCCCCTGAACGCCCTGCGGAAAGGTGTGCTGGATGTCGCCGAGGCGCTTTCGCACCTGGTAGAAGGCGGGCTGGATCTCTTCCTTCCGCGTCGTGTCGCGGAATTGCACGAACACCGTCGCTTGGCCCGGCGTGGTGTAGCTGCGGACGTAATCGAGCGCGTTGATCTGCTGGAGTTCCTTCTCGATCCGGTCGGTCACCTGATCGAGGGTGTCCTTGATCGTGGCGCCGGGCCAGCTCGCCTGGACCACCATGGTCTTGATCGCGAAGGGCGGGTCCTCCTCGCGGCCGAGCCGCGAATAGGCCATCACGCCGGCGACCAGACAGACGAGCATCAGGAACCAGACCAGCGAACGGTGGCCGAGCGCCCAGTCGGAAAGGTTGAAGTCCTTCACGCGCGGAAACCTTTGTAGATTCTCTCGCCGGGTTCCGGCTCAGTTCCGGTCGTCGGCCAGCCGGACGGTCTGGCCGTCGCGCAGGGAGTGGACGCCCGCCACCACGACTCTCTCGCCGGGTTTCAGCCCCGTGCGCACGGCGACACGCCCGTGCCCGTCCGGCCCGTCACCTTCGAGGGTGACGTCGCGGCGCTCGACGTACCGGTTGCTCGGCTTGTCGGCCGGATCGCCCGCTCGGTCATCCGCTCGGTCGTCCGCCTTCCCCTCCCCCGGCTGGCCCGCCGGCACGATCCAGACCGAGCGGCGCCCCTCCGTATCGAGGAGCGCGGTGGCTGGCAGGATGAAGCGGCGCTCAATGCGGCGCTCCAGAGCGACGGTGATGGTGGCGCCAAGCCGGAAGGCCGGGCCGGGCTCCTCCAGGGTCAGGCGGACGCGGCGGGTGCGGGTGCCGGATTCGGCGAAGGGAGCGACCTCGCGCACGCGGCCGCGGGCGGTGATCTCCGGTGCGCTCTGGAGCACCACCGTGAACAGCCCGTCCTTGGGCATGGCGCCGGCCAGCGTCTCCGGGATGTCGACCACCGCTTCGCGGGTCTCGGGCCGTGCGAGCGTGACGATCCCCTGGCCCGGGCTCACCACCTGCCCGATCTCAGCCAGGCGCTGGGTGACGACGCCGTCGAAATCGGCGTGCAACTCCGTGTAGCCGATCTGGTCGCGCGCCTTCTGCAGGCTGGCACCGGCTTGGGCGAGGCGGGCCTGGGCGGTGTCGCGCCGGGCGACCGCCGCGTCGAGCTGGGCCTGGGTGACGTTGTTGCCCTCCAGCAGACGCCTCGTGCGCGCCTCGGTGGCGCTCGCGTTCTCGGCCTGGGCCTTCGCGTCGGCGAGTTCCGCCTCGGCCCGGTTGAGATCGAACCGCGAGACGATCGGATCGAGGGCCGCGAGGCGCTGGCCCTTCTTCACCACGTCGCCGACGGTGACGTCGCGGGCCACCACACGGCCGCCGATCTGGAAGCCGAGCTGCGACTGGTAGCGCGGCTCGACCGTGCCGGCGAAGGGGCCGAAGATCACGCTGTCGGTGGGTTGCGCCAGGGTGGTCAGGACCGGCCGAACGGGCGGCGGAGCGGGTGCCTCCTGCGGCGGCTGGCAGGCGGCGAGCGGAAAGGCGCCGGCAACGGCGGCGCCGACAAGGAGCGCACGCCTCATCGCCCGCCCTCACCGGCCGCGGCCTTCGTGGCTTGTTGCGTTGCGGCCTGCCCCGCCAGCGCGACGTGCTGGCCGGGACGCAGGAACTGGATCCCAGCGATCACCACCGTCTCGCCGGGCTCGACGCCGCCCTTGAGCACGATGTCGTCGAAGCCGTAGCGGTCGATCTCGACACCGCGGATCGAGACCGTGCCCTCATTGGCGTCGTAGATCCACACCGCCGGGCGGTTGTCGGAGCGGTAGAGCGCCGACCAGGGCAGCACCACGGCCTCTCGCGAGGCGAAGCGGCCCCGGCCGATCACCACGGCGCCGAGCGACATCGCGGGCGGGGTCTCGTCCAGTCCGACCTTGACGCGTACTGTCCCGCTCGCCGCATCCACCGTCGGCGAGATCTCGCGCACGTGGCCCCTCGCCGCCACCGCAGGGTCGGACTGAAGGGTGACCTGAATCGTCTTGTCGCTGGGTGGGTGGGCGGTCAGCGCCTCGTAGACGTTGAACACCGCGTCGCGCGGGCCGTCCTGGGCCAGCACCATCACCGCCTGGCCCGACTGCACGACCTGACCGACCTCGAAGGTGCGGCTCATGACGATGCCGGGCACCCCCGCACGCAACTCGGTATAGGAGAGCTGTTCCTCGGCGGTACCGAGCGCTGCCTTGGCCGAATCGACCGCGGCTTGGGAGGTGCGCAACTGCTGCTCGGCGTTGTCGTAGGCGGGCCGCGTGGTGTAGCCGCCGCTGATGAGCTGCTTCTGGCGCTCGAAGGTCACCTTGGCCTGGGTGAGTTGCGCCTCCGCCGAGACCAGCGCGGCCCGGGCGTTGTCGAGGTTGGCCCGCTGCACCAACGGCTCCAGCACCGCGAGCACCTGATCCGCGGTGACGTGGTCGCCGACCTCGACCCGGCGCTCGGCGACCTTGCCGTTGGTGCGGAAGGCGATGTTGGTCTGGGCCTGGGCCTGGATGTCACCGGTCAGCACCACGTCCGAGGTAACCGGCCCCTTCTTCGCCGTCACCACACGCACCAGCACCACGGACAGGTTCTCCGTCTCCGGCACGGCGGACGGTGTGGGCGCGCCCGCCGGGAGCGCCGCTGTCACCAGAAGGACCGAAAGGGCTGCCGCGAGCGCGGCGGCGGTGAGGACGGGACGGAGCCCTGAGGACATCGGCCGAGGTTCCGGGCAGAGGACGAGGCACAGGTTGGGACCGGACAGGCGATCGCGTTCCGGCAGGGCGTCTTTCGCGGCGCAGGCTTATCGCGTATCCTACCGACCGTCCAGACGGTTTTTAACTCTGCCGGTCGAAGGAGGCCTCTTTGCCCCTTTGAAAAGGCGATACGTGGCAGTGACTTAGCGTGAGGAACCGGGTATGGCATCCGGGACGGCGTGTGGGAGTGGGGTTCGGGGTCTATCATGTCGCAGAGGACGCGCAGTCGCCGCGACGACCGTGCTGGGGTGATTCTCGACGCGGCGGGCTCGGTGCTGCGCCGTGGCGGCGCGCGGGCACTGACCATCGATGCCGTGGCGGCGCAGGCGGGTCTGAGCAAGGGCGGGGTCCTGCATCATTACGCCTCGAAGGATGCGCTGATCCTCGCCCTCGTCGACCGCAAGCTGGAGGAGCTGCGCGCCGGCATCGCCGCCTGCGAAGCCGAGCGGGCGGGGGGAGTGGCGGGGCTCGCACTCGGTATGATCGAGCACCTGCGCCGCAGCTACTGCGAGGAGGACGAGTTCAGCCGCGCCCTGTTGCTCGCTTCCGCCGAGAATCCGGATGCACTCGCCGGCTATCGCGCGTTCGTGGCCGAGCGGCTCGCCCGGTTCGAGGCTGCGGAGGGGCCGGAGGGGGTCGGGGCCGCCCTGTTCTTCTCGCTTCTCGGCGTCGTGATGGGCCGCACTCTCGGCTTCCATGATCTGAGCGCCGTGCAGATCGAGCCGCTTCTGGGGGCACTGGAGCGCGCGGCACAAGAACTCGGCTGAATCGTCTTGGGCTTTCCGGAGATGTGCGCCTGGAGCCCCTGTTTCGACGCGCTTTCCTTTGCCGAACCGGAACCCGCTTCGTCGAAAAGCGCTCTCGACCAAGCGAGGGCTTCAAGGGCGGGGGCATCGCGCGGGGCGGCCTCGAAAGGCGGGCAGCGCTGCGAGAACGAAACGGTGTTTTCGAAAAGCTCACATCAAGGATGGTGGCCGATCCGATGAGGGTTGCCTATTCTCCGTCTCAAGCCAGCCCTGTCCGAGGGCGTAGCGGACGATGCTGGCGCGGGAGCGGAGACCGAGCTTCTTGCAGCCGCGGATCTTGTAGGTATCGACCGAAGCGACCGAGATCGAAATGGCGAGGCTGACCTCCTTCATCGTCATGCCGAGGGCGATGAGGCGGAGCACCTCACGCTCCCGCCCGGTGAGACCGCCCTCCTCGCCGGGATGGGGGGCGGGCGGACCGGCTTCCGTGCGTTCGGCTGGTGTGGGCGGTGCCCGCATCTCGGCATCGATGTAGCGGCCGCCGGAGACGACGGCCTTGATGGCTTCCAGCAGGCTGGTGCCGGCCGAGCGTTTCAGGACGTAGCCCTGGGCTCCGACGGTCAGCGCCTCGTCGACGAAGGCGAAATCCTCGTTGACCGTCAGGAACACGATGCGCACCGTTGAGCCCGCTTCGCGGAGCGCGCGGGCCACGGCGAGGCCGCTCATGCCGGTCATGGTGATGTCCATGACGACGACGTCGGGGTGTGCCCGGCGGATGAGATCCAGTGCGTGCCGGCCGTCGCTCGCCTCTCCCACGACCTCGATGCCGGCGGTCTCGCCGAGCAGGCCGCGCACGCCGCTTCTGAAGATCGGGTGATCATCGATCAGGGCGACCCTGACCCTTGTTTTCGCCGTGCCCACATCATCCCCCTGTCAGCGGCAAACGCGCTAGAATCGTCGTCCCGCCGCCGGGAGGCGATTCGATCATGAGCTTCCCTCCGAGCAGCGTCAGCCGCTCGCGCATCCCCGCAAGGCCGAACCCGCTCCCCGCGCGACGCTCCTCCGGCACCGGCTCGCCCGCGAGTCTCGCCACGAGTCCCGGCCCGTCATCCTCGATTGCCAGCGTGACGTCGGCGCGGGCGTATTGCAGGGTCACGGAGACGTGGCCCGCGCCCGATGCGTGCTTGACGACGTTGGTGAGTGCTTCCTGGACGAGCCGGAAGATCGTCACCTCGATCTCCGGCGTGAGGGGCACCGTGGTTCCGGAAAGCTGGAACTCGATGGGGATCCCGCACCGGTCCGACCATTCGCGCACGAGGCCGTTCAGGGCGAGGATGAGGCCGAGCTCGGTCAGCGTGACCGGGCGCAGCTCCCGAACCACCTGACGCAGGCTGGCCGAAATCGCATCGACCTGCTTCAGCATCGCTCCGACCTCCGTCGGCGAGGGCTCGCGCCGCAGACGATCCAGCCGCAGCTTCAGCCACGCGAGCTGTTGGCCCGCCTCGTCGTGAAGCTCGCGGGCGAGGCGTTCCCGCTCCGCCTGATGCGCCCGGTAGAGTTGGGCCAGAACCGCATCCCGGTCGCGCTCGGCCCGGGCCCGGGCCTGGGCGGTGCTGCGCAGATCGGCCAGAAGCAGGTCGCGCTCGCGCAGCAGCGATTGCAGGCGGCTCTGATAGCGCTCGCGCTCGGCGAGTTCACGCCGCAGCATCGCCGCCTCGCTCGCCAGCAGGTTGAAGCGCGCGTCCCGCACCGGCAGGAGCCGCAGGAGGACGAGGGGGTCGATGCTCTGCCGATTCAGGCGGCAGCCCCGGCAGTGGTAGCGGTACACCCCCGCTCCCCGCTTGACCGCGATCACGCCGGGAAGCGGCCTCCGCGTTGCACCGGCCCGAGCCAGAAAGGCCGTTGAGGCTCTGCCCGTGAGATGAATTCGGGCCGGATCCTCCCGCGTCAGCAGCAGTCGGGCGGGGTTGTTGGCATAGGCAACGCTGCCCGAGCAGGCAGCGACCAGGACGGGATCGCTGATCGCTTCGAGGGCCCGCACAGCCTCCGCGCTCAGCAGGCCCGTGCCGGTTGCTGCCGGTGCCACGTCCTGATCCATCGACGAGGCCCCCCTCGACATGTCAGCGGCTGAGCGTGCGGAGCCGAGTCGGTCGCCCCCATAATAGTCCTTGCGCGGGACGTGTGGGAGACGTTTTGCGCGAAGATGCGCGCGGCCCCTTCGTGGCCGAATTCATGAGCCGGCGGAGGTCGCCAGCCGCGATTACTGAGAACATCGAAGCCCCCTCGTTGCCTTCGGTTGCTGCGATGACATGATCCATATGAGTTATGTGCTGAGCACTGGATCAGGATCGCTTGGTCAACCGTAGGGTTGTAAGATACGAGTCTGCTGCATCGCGGTATATAACAAAAGTGGTTTGCGGATACCTCATAGTTGATAGCCCAAAGGGTGTATTCAGTGGTCGACCGTGGGACGACCGGGGTTTTTCTGGCTTCAGGCTACAACGCAAGTGAGGGTGTAAAATAATATTTGCCTATATAGGGTAGTCCCTTGAGAGAAACTTGCAGCTAGCAACCGGCATGCTAAGAGTCAGCGGCTTCGAGCTTTGCTGTGATGCGGCAGACCTGCGATCACATGCATCATTATAGTTTAAATCTGTGGGTCTCTTGTTACTTGGCGTTGTGCGGCGCCGTTGCTGACCTTTCGAGAACGATAAGCCAGGCTCCCTTTCGCTCGGAATAAGATCCTCAAGAAAATTCGGGCTTTCTAAAATATTTATCGCCGCCAGTGGAGTAGATGCATAGTTATGTGGCGGATCATTATCGCAGATGACCAGAAGAGCTTTCGCATCGGACTGCGGAAGGCTCTGGAGGTTGGTCCGAGCGGGATGATTATCGTCGATGTCTCCGGGGCAACGGAACTCATCAATCATCTTCGATTGCCACTGAAAACCGATCTCGTCATCGTCGGATCGCGCCTCCTTCCTGCTGGAGACCCGACCTATCTCGGGGCCCTGAAGCGAGCGGCCGGCGCGGCGCGCCTCCTGCTCGTCGTTCCGCATGCCTCGGCCGACCTCTTCCAGGATGCCCTGAGCCTCGGCTTCCACGGATTGATCATCCGTCGACAGCGCCACGAAGAGATGCTCGAAGCCATCCGCACGACGCTCGACGGCCGGCTCTACGCCCCCAACGCCATCCTGGCCGTGAAGCCGCCGGAGGCCGCCCCCGCGATGCGGCAGCCGGAGCGTGGTGCGCGAACGATCGGTCTGACCCTGCGTCAGCGCGAAGTTCTGGCCTTGATCGGCAAAGGCCTATCCAATCGAGAAATCGCGTTCGCATTGAGCATCGCGGAGGCGACGGTGAAGATCCATGTTTCCGCCGTGATCCGAATGCTCGGGGTGAGAAATCGAACTGAAGCCGCGCTTCTTGCACCGACCATCCTCAAGGGAAAAATCTAGTACGAAGTGAATAGGTCCTGTTGGGTGTCCAAGTTTTTTCTGACATGACATGGAGGCTCCCATTCGGTCTAGTTAATTTGTGCCTAACATCCTGCGACGCACAATATGTCTGTGCGGAAGGCCCGAATAGAACGGGATATCCAGGAAGATTCGGCGCGGGAGGTTTTCGGCAGATCAGGGGAGTAGCTCCGATGGAACACATCGATACGCTGATTGTCAGCGACAATCGTATGGTCAGAGAAAGTTTGGTCGCGCTTCTCTCCGACACCCGCTTCACGGTGCGGCAGGTCGCGGCCAGTCCAGCGCTGCCCCTGTCCGGTCTCAAGGCGGCACGCTTGGCGCTCGTCGTCATCGATGAGGAGGCGGCGGGCCTTGTCGGGCAGGTCGCCGAAGCGCTGCCCGAGGTGAAGATCGTGGCACTCGCGCTGCGCGACACCGAAGGGCTGATGCTGCGCAGCCTCCAACTCGGCGCCTCGGCCTATCTGACCGAGGACGTTTCTCCCGCCGATCTCCTCAAGACCTTGGAGGTGGTGATCGCCGATTGCGCCGTGCTGCCGATGAGCTTCCTCGGGCGTCTGTGCCTGGCCGTCGACCCGGTGCGGGCCCCCGGCCCGGTCGCCGCTCTGACCGGGCTTCAGCGGGCGGACGGAACCTCGCTCTCCAGCCTGTCGAGTCGCGAGGTCAATATCCTCGAAGGCCTCGCTTTGGGGGAGTCCAACAAGGTCATCGCCCGCAACCTCGACATCGCGGAGGCCACGGTCAAGGTCCACGTCAAGGCAATCCTGCGCAAGGTCCGGGTGAAGAACCGGACGCAAGCCGCGGTCTGGGCGATGAACAAGGGCATCGTGAGCCACGGAAGCGCCCCCGCCGAGCGATACGGAAGCCTCGTTCCCCCCCTCCCCCTGGTCGCGGGCCGTGACGGCTTCTCCTCGGGCGCTCTCTCCTCCGGGATCCTGGCGGCCGTCGCCTGACGACGTCCGCGGCGCCGTGAGGGCCGGCGCCGCCGCTCCCGCAGCACCCGTGCGATCCCAATGCGGTCCAGGGGCCAACCGAGTCAGAGACGAGGAAGCCGGCGATGAAGGTGTCCGTGGTCACCCCGACGCTCAACGGCGTCGAATACCTGCGCGAATGCATCGAATCCTCGCGTGCCAGTGCCCGCAACGGCATCGAGGTCGAGCACCTGATCGTCGATGCCGGCAGCACCGATGGCACCGTGGAACTCGCCCGAAGCCTCGGCGCGACGGTGCTCCAGGGCAAGGATCGCGGCATCTTCGACGCGATCAACAAGGGCTCCTTCGCCGCCTCTGGCGAATTGCTCGGTTTCCTGGGTGCCGACGACGTGCTGCTCGAAGGCGGCCTGGAGGCCGTGGTCGCGGCCTACCGGAATCACCGTCGGCGCTGGGTCGTTGGCGGAATCCGCTGGATCGACGGGCGCGGCCGGAGTCTGGGTGGGCTGGCCGCCCCGCCCAACTGGATGACACCGCGCATGCTCGTGTGCCTCGGGTGGAACCCGGTCATGCACATGGCGACCTACATCTCGCGCGACTTCTATGCCGAACTCGGCGGGTTCGATCACGCATTCAAGGATTGCGGCGACTACGAGATGTTCTGCCGCGCCCTGGCGCGGGAGCCCTATGCGCGCGTCGGCCGCCCGGTGGCCTGCTTCCGCCGCACAGGGCAGAACAACAGCGCCAATCTCGCCCACAAGGCGCGGGCGCTGGGCGAGGTCGCCCAGGTGAAGGCGGTGCATGGACCGTCCTCTCGCGCGGAGGAGCGGTTCTGGCGCTACGCGCTGAAGGGCTACTTCAATGCCCGCAACCCGGATTGGCTCGTCAGCAAGCAGATTGATCTCGGTCGCAGCCGGCTGAAGCTTCAGCCGTACGCCCATTTCTGATGTCCCGTGCGGCTTCTCGGCGATCGCGCCCGCGCGCCCGTCGGGAGGGTCTCCGCCACCGGCCGGGAGATCGCGCAGACTTCGCGGGGCGAGAGCCGCACCGCCCGATCGGAGCCGCGGGCACCAGGCCGGATCCGGGCTGCGGCGGGAAGACCAACTCGGAGGCCGCCGGGGAACTGCCATGGAGACGGTGAGCGAGAGCCCCGGCGCGGCGGTGCCGGAAGGTCCTCCGGGGCCTCCGCGAATCCTCGAACTCGGCCTGATGCCGCTCGTCGCCGCCGCCTTCCCCGAGCGCACGACGTTCCTCGACACGCGGCTGCGCTGGGCCGATGTCAGGACTCGTGCGCCCCATTCTGGCAGCCTGCCCGTGCGGTTTCTGAGGCTGGCGCGGCGGGTCGCCGGCCTCGGCTACACCTGCCTCGTCCAGGACTATGACATCGTCGTGGCCCGCTGCGTCGGCCCCGTGAACAGCGCCGGTCGCCCGCTGTCCGTCCACGCGGCCTTGAGCCTGATCGGCCTCGCCTTCCGCGGGCTCGTCCTGTTCGCCGCACGCGGCAGCCGCGTCCGGCTCGCGATCCTGGACGTCACCGATCATCTCACGATCCACCCGCGCGACCGCGCCTTCCTTCGCCGCTGCGACCTGTTCTTCAAGCGGGAACTCGCCGCCAACCGTTGGAACACCCTCGAGACGGTGTTGCCCCGCGGCGCCTGCGCCGGCCATGCCCGACAGGATCCCGCCTGCCTCGCGCTCCGGGCCAAGCTGCGCCCCTTCGCCCTCGGGATCGAGGCCGCGGCGCTGAAGTCGCCGGTTCCGGCCTCCGCGCGCAGCCATGACCTGTTCTATGTCGGCTCGGCACAGGGGATCACCTTCCGCGAGGCCGTGAACGGCGTCCTGCCGCGCCTGGCTGCCCGGGGCTGGCGCATCCACGCACCCACGCACCGACTGAGCCGAGAGGCTTTCGCCGAGGCAATCGCCGGGAGCCGGTTCTGCCTGTCGCCGGGCGGTGTCGGATGGGATTGTTACCGGCACTACGAAGTCGCGGCGCTGGGCAGTGTCCCGATCTTCGATACCCGCCCGCTGACCGGCATCGAACCCTTCCTGCACGGCCGCGAAGGCTTCTACCTCGACCCGCAGGAGGATCTGGAACGCGCCCTCGACCTCCTGCTGCGCACCGACGACGCCGGGGTCGATCGGATGACGGCTGCGGCTCAGGCTCTGGTCGAACGGGTCTACACCTTCGACGCGCTGGCCCGTTACGTCATCAATGAGACGCTGGCACTGGGGCCAGTCGCCCGGCCGGTCCCCCCGTCCGCAGAGGAGTCACTCGTCACGGCCGAGGCCGGCTATCGGCGGCCCTCGTTGAACTGACTCCGGCATTTTCCCGCACACGATCGGACCTGCCTTGCGAAAGGAGAACCGTGGCCGCAGGGCCTCACCACCCTGATCGCGCGTGCAGCCATGTTGACGTGGCGCCCGGCACAGCCTATCTGACGCCAGCACCGAGTGCGGGGACACGGCAAACGCTTCCCCGACCGCGCCCAGCCCGAAGCGGCCGGACACGCGAAGGCTCCGGTGGGGGATAGTTTAACGGTAGATTAAAAGACTATCAGAAAAATCGAGATTTTGCAGCTACTTAGCCGAAATCTTGGAAACTACCTCCCCAAAATTTCCTCTTAAATCTCAACGGTGGCACCTCTGTTTGGAAACGCTTTTGGGCGCCTTCGCGTCCGCTGGCGGGTCCAGTCTGGCGATCGCGTGCGCAACCGTACGTAGGGCCTCGTAGCCCCACGGTCCCATGCCGTAATTGACGATGCGGCACACGAGGCGGACGTTGCTCGGCACGTAGCCGGATCGACTGTCGACCCGGTCGAGGCTGGGTGCGAACGGGCGCAGGAACTTCTCGTTCACGTCTCCGCTCAGGTCGAATGGAAGACCGCTCACCGCGCAGAGCCCCTTCTGCTCGGCCAGCATGGCGAGCAGCCGATCCTCCTTCAGGTCGTACGCCCAGCCCTTCAGCCTCGCTCGCGATCTCGAAGTGGTGATGAGCCTCTTCATGTAGAGAGCGATGTCGCTCCGGCTTGCGGAGCTTGCGAGGATACTCCTGCTCTCCCGCTCCGCCTCGTCGGGATCATCGGATAGCCTGGTCCTCGGCAGTCCAAGCTCCTTCGGGAAGCGAGTGTAGTGACGGATCACGCCTTTCTGGTTGCAGACCCGATGAACGTAGCTTGGCATTTTCGCTCGATCGAAAAGGGGGCAACAGGCAGCGTTCAGTTCTGGGATCGGGGAGCCGCTATCGACCCTGCGCGGACCTTAAATCCTGACCTCTGTAACGACCGGATCAGATGGGAGGTGGACGCTGCGGCGTTAGTAACGAGAGCCGCCATTCGTCTGACTAGCCTCTCGGCTGTGGTGCTAACAAGGTGAGGCTTGCTTCAAGCGCACTGTTCTGTCGCCCATGCAAAAGAGCCCGCCGCGGCGGCTGCCGGACGGGCTCCAGACGCGTGAGTGTGGTGTTCTTTACGCCGCCTTCACACCTGTCAGGAAGGTGGAGACCTCATGAGTGAGGCCTTCCGAGTGCCGTGCCAGTTCCTGCGCCGCGCTCAGCACCTGTGAAGCTGCCGCGCTCGTCTGGCCAGCGCCTGCCTGCACTGAACCGATGTTGTGAGTCACCTGCTCCGTACCTTGTGCAGCCTGCTGCACGTTGCGCGTGATCTCTTGGGTGGCTGCGCCCTGCTCCTCCATCGCCGCCGCGATGCTTGCTGCGTAGGTGGACATCTCGCCGATCACGCGGCCAATCTGCTGAATATCGGTGACCGCCTCCTGCGTGGCAGCCTGGATCTCGGCAATCCGCTCACCGATCTCGCTCGTGGCGCGGCCGGTCTGGCCCGCCAGTTCCTTGACCTCGGCTGCAACGACCGCGAAGCCGCGTCCGGCCTCACCCGCACGGGCCGCTTCGATCGTGGCGTTGAGTGCCAACAGATTGGTTTGGCTCGCAATATCCGAGATCAGTGACACTGCGGTGCTGATGCGCTCGGCCGTGCCAGCAAGCCTCTGAACCGTGGCGTCGGTCCGACGAGCTGTTTCGACGGCGCGATCGGCGATACGCGCCGATTGGCTTACTTGCTGAACGATCTCCGCTACAGACGCGGCCATCTCCTCACTTGCCGCTGCCACGGTCTGCACGTTGGCAGAAGTCTGCTGAGCCGCGCTAGCCACGGAGACACTCTGATGCGTCGTCTCGTCGGCGGTCGCGGTCATCGCACGGGCCGTCGCCTCCATCTCGTTGGCCGCTCCGGCAAGCCCCTGAGTGAGCATGGAGACGCTGCGCTCGAACGTTTTAGTAAGGTCGTCCAGCAGGTTGGCGCGGCGCATCTTGGCTTGGTTCTCCGCCTCCTGAGCGGCAGCCAGCTGACGAGCCTCGATGGCATTGTCCTTGAACACCTGAAGCGAGCGTGCCAGCGAGCCGACTTCATCTCGGCGATCAGTCTCAGTCACGGCGACGTCCAGGTCACCGGCAGCCAAACGCCCCATAGCCGTGGTCATAGCATCAAGAGGGCGAGCGATACCGAAGGTCGCAATGGCAGCGAGAAGCGCAGTAGCCGCAATGAGGCCTGCTGCTGCTACAGCAGTAAGCGTCGCAGTGGCTGACGCGGCGACCTCGGAGGCGCGCTCCTTGGCAGCTTTCAGCTCCTGCAGGTCGGCCGCAATACGCTTATTGACCTCGGCGATCAGCTTCAGCCGAACCTCACGGCTCGTGCTGCCCGAGATTTTGGCAGCCATGCCCTTGTCGCCTTTCATGCCATAGCCGATGCCGCTTTCGGCAGATGCAAGGTAGTCAACAAGCAGGCGCTTGATCTCCTCATTGACAACTCGGCGCTCCGGCGAGCTGGACAGTGCAATCAGCTCATCGGCTGTGGCGAGTGCCTTCCGCTTGTCCTCTTTGAGCTGATTGAACTGCTTGGCAAGCACGCTCGGGTCGGTCTCAATGATGATGTTCTTGTCGCGGATCGTGATTTCGTCCAGTGCGAAGGAAAGTTGCTGAATTCTTATGGTACGTGCCGCACTGACCTCGACGATTTCGTGCGTGTTCTGATCAAGCGTGCTGAGACTGGCTCGCGCTAGCAGGACCATACCTGCCGACACAGCGATCAGAACCACCGCCGGAATCGCCAATTTAAGTGTCAGTCGGAGGTTATTCAGGAAGCGCATCTGGCACACAGCATGGGAACTAACGAATGTTATGCTGCGGCCCCGTCGCAGCTGTAGGGCCTCTTTTCAGGTCTCAACCTTGCCGAAAGCTTAAAGTGCCAGTCAGCAAACATCTTCCTGCCATGCAGTGCGCCGCGCTGCGTTCTTGGAGAGCTTGGGCGAGACCAAGTTGCCTGATTTCGGCTGAGTGAGTCGCAATTAAGCCTGGAAAACATCAGATGAAGATCTGTGCCGCGACACGGCGCGATCCGGACATTCATTTCACGATGGCTAAACAGCCGCTTTCCGCCCCAAGGAGGCATTGAGAGGCAGGCTTCAGGCTGTGCCTACGAGCTTCAGCCGACGCCGCCCGGCTTCTGCAACCTCTACTTGGTCCCGGAACCGGATGTAGCGCTGAACCATCGGCAGGCTCATGCCGATATCATTCGAGACCTGCTGCGGGTCATGGCCGGCATTCAGGCGCACCAACACACCGGTCCCGCGCAGACCGTGGATGGTCGGTCCCCTCGCCTCCTCCGGCTCGATGTCCCAATCGTAGCGCTCGACCTGGGTGGCGAGCCACTTCCGCCACTTCCCGCACAGTTCGGTCCCGGTCCCGGTCTCCAGCCAGCGCGTCCAGCGGGCGCGGAGCCGGTCAGGCGTGTAGGCCTGGGCGCGCGGCGTGAAGAGGTAGAGATCCGGGTGGATGCGCGCGATCGGCGCCTTCCAGCGCGTGTTCTCGAACAGGATCGGCTCGCCGGCCCACTGCTCCAGCAGGAGCGCGTCGGCCGTCGTCAGCGGCACCCGGAAGGCCCGGCGCTTCTTCCGCGTCTTCTGCGGGCGACACCAGATCCCGCACCCGTCCCGGTGCACGGGACCCATGCGGACAAGATCGCTCTCGCGCTGGCAGGTCATCACGCCGAGGCGCACCATCCGGACGAGGTCGGCCGGGCCCTTCGCGAGCACGAACTCTTGCGCCCAGACCGGCCACGGGACGTGCCCGCGGTCGGGGATCTCAAGCCCGGGCACGACCTCGAACGGATTGAACGGGCGACGCCCGAGATGGCCGAACGGAGCGGCCCAAGACCAGAGCGTCCCGCCGACGGCGAGCATCTGGTTCGCCATGACGGGCGTCTCCTTCATGGAGTCGCGCAGCACGAGGACGTGTCGCGGCTCCAGCGATACGGCCGGCAAGTGCCCCCACCCTTCCGGGTTGGCGAAGCGGTTGAGGTGCACGGCGTAGCTCGCTTGGGTCGACTCGGCGCACGAGCGGAACGCCTCGCTCTCGCGGTACAGGTCGACCACCCAGGCGATTGATCCGGCCGGCGCCTTGGTGCTCGCGATACGAAGCCCGCGGATGCGCTCCCAGAACTCCGGCGATTCGGGATCACTGCCGAGAGCAATCGCCTTGCCCTCGCGCTTCGTGCCGCGTCCGGGATGCCAATAGTAGTAGCACTTCCCGTTGGGCTTCTTGACCCTACGAACCTCGCTGGGCAGGTCCACGCCGACGCTCCGTTCTCTTGGCACCGGTTACCCCTGCGATCCTGGCCAGAAGGGATCGGGACCATCTGCCGACGGCCCGCAGGTCGCAACAGGATCTTCGGTCTGGCCGTAGCGCCGCCGGATTTCCGGCCGCCCAGACGGGTCGCTCATCCATGCGTCGACGTCGACCCAGCGCCACCGCGGCGGATCAAGGTTCGGCACGGCCGGCGGCGCTTGGCCGTCCCGCACCCACCGCTCCCATGTGCCGCGTGAGATGTTGAACTCGGATGCGCAGCCGCCGGCGTCCGGATAGGCCCGGGTGCGCGGAGACAGGTTGAGGGCAGCCTTCGGCAGGGTCACGTCCCGTCGCCTCGTGCGGTGGTGGTGGATGGGGTCGGGGCGGTGCGGGCCAGCAGGGCGATCAGCCGGTCGGCGTGCTCGCGGGTCAGCCCGTGCTCAAAGCTGGTCTGAACGAAGCGCGGCATCTGCTCGGGCAGCATGTCCCCGTCGTCGTCCACGATGGCGTAGGAGGGCGAGCCGTTGCGGCTGAGCCAGTCCGCGATCTCCGTGCCGCGCACTGGCGCCGCCGGGTCGTCGGTGCTGAACTCGGGCGTGCGCCAATCGCGGCGGAACCGGGCCTTCAGGCCGTAGTCGCGCAGGATGTGCCGGCAGCCGCCCTTGCCCTGGCCGATACCCTTGCGCCACGTCGAAGAGACGACGAGGCGGCAGCCGGTAGCCGCGATGACCTCGTTGAGCAGAGCGACCTTCGCGCGGTCGATCTTGTGCCGCTGGCCCCGCAGGCTCGCCCAGCATTCGCGCGAGTTCAGCACGCCGTCGATATCGAGGAAGAGGACCGGCGCGCTCAAGACCGCCCTCCTTCGATCTCGGACGGGGTAAGCCGTTCAGCGTCCGTTGCTACGGCGTTCCCGCTGCACTGTCGGATTTTTGCAAGGGACACGTTTTGTCCGGAAAGATCTTTCCGGCTCGCGGAGGCCTTCCAGTTCCGGCAGGCCGGCGCGGTCGTGAGCACGTCGGTGCCCTTCCCGCCGGTCCAGTGCCGCTCCATCAACCAGCACTTCCGATAAACCTTGGCGAGCCGCTTCCGCACCAAGTACTCGCAGGTGCCGCAGCTCTCGCCCTTTGGCCCGGTGCCGGGCAACGCGGCATAGCCTTTGGCCTGTGTGCCGCCGCGCAGTTGCCGGCGCTCGCTCGGCGTCAGGGCGCGGTCGAGGTTGAAGAGGTCACCCACGGGCGCCCCCCTGCTGCGCGAGGGCATTCATGCGGCGGCTGCGTTAACCATGTCGGAGAAACCAGCCGCCTCAGCGCAACCACAGGTGAAATCGCGCGGTTGACTGCTTGTGGGGATTGGCAGCTTCAGCTCTGGCAGGAGGCGCGCGATGCTCAGTGAGCGTAGGAGGATAACTCGATTAAATGCTTCTAGGATCGGCAGCCTGATCCTTCCCAGCTCTTCTGATTGGAAAGAGTGCTTAGTTTGGGACCAGGATGAACTTCGAGCCGTGATTTGGCTCGATTTCAAATTAAAATTGCCTTCAAGTCTCATATTGAGCATTGCGAGCATTAGATTTGCTAGAGCGTGCCGGGTCGTCTGGTCGGACGGACATATCCACGGCCTCGAGTTCATCCCGAACAGCCGTCTGCCGGCCGCCGCCCAGGTGCTCTCGGGAGCGCCGCCCGGGACGCTGTCGATGATGAGCGGGCGCATTAGGCTGCCTTTCCGTTGCGAGGTGGGGCACCTGTGAGGGCGGCGAAGGCGCGGGCGATGAGGCTGCGGCCCGAGGGGCTGACAGCCTCGCTCGCGGTCGTCGACGCAGGGCGCCCGCTCTGCTCGTCCCCGACGAAGCGGCGGATCTGCGCCAGCGCGTGCGCGGTCTGCGCGAGCAGCGCCGACTCCCGATCCATCTCGCCGAGGTCTTCCTCGACGGCCGGGAAGTCGTGCGGGGCGATGCGGTGCTCGTCCTCACCGACGGGCGCGAACTGCTGCTGCAGCATCCGCTCGCCCTGGCGGCTGGCCAGGGCGCGGCGCGCGGAGAGTGCCAGCAGCCCGGCGGAGAGCTTGTCCCAATCGGTGGCGGCGAGATCGGCGGGGTTCAGCATGACGCGCGCTCCACGCTGGCGCGGCGCAGCCCAACAAGCTCGCGGATGGCAGCACGATCGCCCGGCGGCAGGCTGTGGTAAGCCTCGAGGAGGCGGCGATCCTCCGCGGGGAGAACCACGGGGCCCGGCTCAAGCAGGCGCGCCGGCTCCAGGCCGAGCGCGTCGGCGATCTCCTCGCGTCTCTGGAACGGGATCAACTCGCGGCCCCGCTCCCAGCGCGAGACCGTTGCGGCGGAGACGCCGAGCGCATTCGCTACGTCGGTGAGGGTCAGACCCTTCCGCTTGCGATGGTGGCGGATCGTAGCGCCCGCATGGGTCGGTGTTTCGGGACGGGAGACGGGCACGGTCAGCGCTCCACGTAAATCGAACGGGGCGGAAGGGACGGTTTGCTGAGGGGCGACGAGGCCCGGCGCTGCGGCGGACGCTTCGGCATGGGCGCGCTACGGATTGGCCGGTGCGGCGCGGTCCGGATGCCATGATGTGCATCTTCCCGGCGCTGAGCCTCGGCGCGGTCCGCGGCGTCCTTCTTCGTCTTGGACTTGTGGCAGTCGGTGCAGAGCACTTGGCAGTTCGAGAGAACCGGCTCGCCGCCCATCCAATCGGGGATGCGGTGGTCGTACTGAAACTTGCCGGTGGTCAGCCGGCAGCCGCAGCCAGCGCCTTCGCAGTGGCCGGCGGCGCGCACAAAGGCATCGCGACGGACCTTCTTCGGGAATTCGGTGCGGCTCATGCTGGCCTCACATCCACCCGTGAGCACGGGCGCAGGCCACGACCGCCAGGACGCAGAGGACGACGATCGAGCCCATACCGGCAGCGATCGAGGCGGCGGAGACATCGACGGAAGGCTCAGCGGCCGGGCGCGAAGTGGACATGGCGGGCCTGTTGTCGTTCGAGGTCGGGGGAAGGGCCCGCAGCGGCGGGACGAGGCGCTGGCACCGGTCGATGAAGAGGCGGGCACCGGAGGCGTAGGCGGCCAGCGCAATCCCGGCCGCGAGGAGATCCTGGGCCAGGGCGATCACGGTGGATCAGGCCGCAGCGGGAGAGACGAAGCCGGCCTCGTGCGTGGCGTGCGTCGACGCGGGTGCGGCACTCTTGCCGTAGGGATGTGCCGCATCGAGGCGGGCGAGTTCGGCGCCGACCGCGTGCGCACGGTCGATCATGGATCGCTCGGCCACTTCGACCGCATCAACCCGACACATCGCGGTGCGGGTGATGTTCCGGTCGTTGTGCTGGATGCGCTGGGCCTGCGCCTCCGCGAGGTCGGCCTCGCTGGCATAGGTGCCGGTGGTGCCCGCGAGCGCGTTCCGGCAGGTGGCGCGGAGGCTGATCATCGCCTCCTCCAGACGCAGCCGGACCATGTTCGCGCTCTGCGACCCGCGCGGGCCGAGCTGCGCGCTGGTGGCGTCGCCGATGGCGATTTTGCGGACCACGTCGCTATACGCCAGCGCCGCGAGATGCAGGTGCTCGACCGCGTCAGCGAGGTCGAGAGACGAGATGGCAGGCTCGGGCTGGTCGGCCTGGCTGAACGGCGCGCACATGGGTGGCCTCGTCGGGCTGGTGTTGCGGGAAGGTGAAAGGGCGCGCCGAAGCGCGGCAGGCTCAGGCGGCGCGGGCGGGCTCGGCTTCGTCGGCAGTGAGGTCCAGCGCGACGGCGAGGCGTTCGCGGGCGGTCAAGGACTGCATCCGCGCCGTTGCGCGGCGGCTCCGCGAACCTCACGGTTCGATCCTGGCGTTGCTTTATCGGGACCCCAAAGACGTCCGCTCCCGGCTGGTCCAGGCGCTGGCGGATGAGGTTGAGCGCACTGTTCGCGGGGAGATCGCGTCCCTTGAAAATGAGCTTTTGGCAGTCCGTCTGGGCGCTGCTCGCCGTACTGAGAACGAGCTTGCGGAAATCGAGGCGGACCTCGCGGGACTGAAAGCCCGCCTGTGTCCAACCGCATCGCCCACCATCAGCCCGCCGACCGGCTGACGCCTGACGCGCACCGTCGCCGGGCGGTCCCCGGCACCCTGACCGATGGAGGCGCATGTGATCGCACTGCGCGCAAGCGACGTATTGCCGAAAGGGAAACGGCCGCGCCTCAAGCCAGAGGACCGCCCGATCTACGCGCAGCGCCGGATCATGCCCTCCGTCGAGATCCGCTTCCCGCTGCCGCCGAGCACGAACAGCCTCTTCGCCAACGTCGTCGGCCGCGGTCGCGTGAAGACGACGAAGTACCGGGCATGGCGCCAGCAGGCCGTGCTCCTGATCGACGTGCAGCGCCCCGGCCGGATGGCCGGCCCCTGCGATGTCGTGATCTACCTGCCGCCCTTCAGCGGCGACCTCGACAATCGGGTGAAGCCTTGCCTCGACGCGGCGGTCGAGGCGGGCGTGCTCGCTGACGACGGCCAGCGCTACGTGCGCCGCAAGACCGTCGAGATCGATTGCGCCGCCACCGACGTCCGCATGGTCTTCACCATGCCCTCCATCGAAGAGCAGGACCGCGCCGAGATCGAGGTCCGCGCACGCGAGCGCCAGAGCGTCGCGCACATCGCCGCCGCCCTCGGTCTCGACGAGGGCCACGTCCGCACCGTGCTGGCGGAGGTCGGACAATGAGCCAG
>NZ_JACHWM010000024.1 GCF_014191355.1 Methylobacterium sp. R2-1 | reverse complement strand
CTCTCTGTCGATCATCGCCGGCTTGCAGGATGCGGGTGCGCAGATCGTCGCCTACGATCCGGAAGGCATGGAGCAGGCGCGGCCGCTGCTGCAGGATGTGACATATGCCGACAGCCCCTACAGTGCTGCCACCGGCGCCGATATCCTCGTCCTCGTCACCGAATGGAGTGCGTTCCGTGCTCTTGATTTGCAGCGTGTCAAGCAAAGCATGACGAGTCCCGTCCTCGTCGATCTTCGAAACGTCTATCGGGCAGACGAGGCCGTCCGCCGCGATTTCACGTATGTCAGCATCGGATAAGTGCGCGCGTGGGGAGCGACAAGACGTGTAGTCTGCGATCCTCGGTGGATGACCGCCGCTCGGACATGCCGGCCATCGCCTCCACCTAGACCGGATTCGAGGATCGATACCGACCGGTTCCCTCGAGGCACGCCCTCAAGACAGCCGTCGCGCATCCTGCGTTGAGGCTCGGCCGTGACTTGTCGAAACGCATAGCCGATCCCGCCGCCCCCTGCCCGCCGCGACCGACGTATCCTGGTCGGCGCAGAACTTTGAATTGAAGCCATACTCTGCCGGACGAGAGCATGGTTGTTGCATAGTGCGATCTTATGGTTAGCGATGATCAAACGAGACTGACGGGAACGCCGACACGACCGGCGTCCAGTGAAAGCGAAGAAGACCCTATCTGGTATGACCGCGTGCCGCCCGATGAGCCGCCCGGCCTCCTGCTCAGCGCGGGTGCGGTCGTCATCGTCGGTCTTGTCGATGCCGGTATCTTCGCTATCGAGGCCACTCGACGGTTCGCGGCCTGGCTATTGGAAGTGGACGAACCGCACTGACAAGCCGACCTCGATCCGGCCGCTCGCGCCGCACGAGCACGCCGGAACCGGCGCGTCAGGCAATGCCGCTCAGCCTCGGCTCATGGCAAGTTCGATCCAGGTTCGACCCACGAAACTCCGCACACGGGCAGAACAAAGAGCCTGACGCGCCGAGGGCCGGCGCTATCGACTGCCCAGCCCGATTGCGTATTCGGTGGTGAGCGCGACCTCGATGGTGTCCCCAGGCAGCAGATCGGCGTCCTCCTGGACCTCGATGCGTTCGAGCCGGCCGTCGCTGTTGCGGAAGACGGAGAGACTCGGGCTGCCACCCTTGCCCCGGACGATCTGCGATTTGACGACGCCGGTATAGAGCATCTTCTCCGCTACAGCGTCCATGCGGGCACGGGTCGCGTTGAGCCGGGTCGTGGCCTCTTGCAACTCCTTCAGCAGATCGGAGCGACGCTGGTCGCTCAGCCGGACGAGCTTCCGGTCGATTTCGTCGCGATCACGCTCCAATTGGGTGGCCTGCGCGGCAGCCTGCAGCCAGCGGGTGGAGGAAAGCAGCACGTTACGGCGCGCATCCGAGAGACGCAGCATCGGCACGGTGCCGCGCTGCATGAATTCCTTCAGGCGATCGTAATCCTCCGTATCGGCCTTGATGCCCTCGTTCTCGCCGCTCCGCTGCGAGGTCAGTGTTGCGAGTTGCGCCGTGGCTTTCTTCGAGGCCTCCGCCAAAAAGCTCTTCTCTTTCGTGAAGTCGGCTTCCAGGACCTTAAGCTGTGCATCCTCGGTCTTTGCCAGGTCTGCGACGGCCTGGCTCCGCGGCAGGCTGTCGAGGTCGAACGCCACACGCTGGCCCAGCATGATCTGAAGGCGCCAGATCTGTAGTTGATCCTTGGCGGCGGAGGTCAGAAGAGAATCGTATTCGCCGCGCAGATCGGCGGAGTCGAGGAACGGGTTCGAGGCGCGGAAGCGCATGATGTCGTAGCCGCCCGCAAGGGCCAAGGCCTTGCGGACCGTCATTCCCGGTCGGAACGGCTGCTCGCCGGGATGGGCCACATCGCCGTTGACGTAGACCGGTCGGTATTCGCTGACGGTCACCACCACTTCCTCGGGCAGCAGCACCACCGGAACATCGCGCCCCTCAAGCGTCCGCTGACGCACGAGTTTCGTCGGCAGCCGGTCCTGCAAATCCTGCCGGACCTCCGACAGCGTCTTTCCCGAGACCGGCACCGCTCCGACATAGGGGACCGCGATCTCGCCCTGGAGATCGACCGGCAGCTTGTATCGGAAGTCCATCATGCCGACGACGGTGATCTCGAGGGTATCGCCGGCGCCGAGCCGGTAATCGGCAGCCTTAGCCGTTGCGATGCCCGCAAGTGTCGCGGCCAGCCACGCGAGGAGCATCATCCGGAGCTTCGCCCAGAGGCCCTGAGGGCGAATTCGAAAATTCAAGCTCGGTTGCATCGTCGATGTCTCGTCATCTCTGCTCGAAAATGCGGCTGATGGCCTGCCTTCCCAGGAAGCGGCAGGGGCCTTTCCACCGGCGGGTCATCGCGCTCTGTGACGGCGCGATCCGCGTGTCAGGCGTGCGCCGCCGAGGCGCGCCAGGACGGAACCCGTCCAGTTCGCCCGTCAGTCTCCGACCGGATTGCGCGGCGATAGCGCCGGCTGCCAGACCTGGAAGCGGTCTCCGCGGATCGAGCGCCACACCCCGAGTCCGGCGCCGGTGCAGGCCAGCAGCATCGCGAGGCCGTTCTGGACAAGCCTTGAGCCGCAAGCGGCGAGAGCGGCCATCGTCAGAGCGAGGGCAACCGACAGCAGGGTGACCGATCCGGGCGAGAATGCCGTCGCCAACGCCCAGAGCATCAACGCGCCACCGATGGCGATATTGTAGATCATCAGCCACTTCAGCAGCCGATGAGAGAAGTAGAAATAAAGCAGCCGAGGATTGTAGCCCAGGCGCGGCCAGACCAAGCGATGGACGTTGAAGGCTTGGCAGGCGATCCGGACTTTGCGCCGGAACTCCTCCCCGCTGCCCGTTGCGGAGCGCTCGAAGGCCAGAGCGGCGGGTTCACGCACGACGGTGTAGCCGTTGCAGAGAATCATCATCGAGACGTAGAAATCGTCGATAATGTCGTCGGGCGGCGGCCGGTGGCATTCCCGGCGGATCGCGAACAGCGAACCGTCGGCACCGATGACGCTGAAGGTATCGCTCTCGAGTTGCTTGATCGCCTCTTCGATGCGCCAGTAGAGGGCGCCGGACGCGCTGGTCGGCGTCTCGTCACCGTTCACGTAGATGAGATTGCCGCACACGCAGCCAACCTTCGGATCATCGAAATGCGGCCGCATCCGCTGAAGGGCGGCCGGGTCGATGATGACGTTTGCATCCGTGAACAGCACGACATCCGCTTCGACCCGTTTCATCAGCAAGTTGAGGCCGCACGTCTTCCCGCGGCGCTCCCGACCAAGGACGAGATCAATCCGATCCGCGTAAGGCTGCAGCAGTTCGACCGTCCGATCGGACGGCGCATCGGCGTAGATATGGATGCTGCATCGCTCGACCGTCGCGGCCAGCTCCAGCAGGTTGACGACCTTCCGCTCGATGCAGCTCTCCTCATTGTAGACCGACATGCAGATCGCGAAGGATAGACCGGTCCCTGTCCTGTCTATCCGGGTCTGCGGTCTGCCTCGTCCAAATTTTCGCATCAGGTAGAGCGAAAGCGGATACGTCGTGAATGGATGCGCTGCGAGCCCGATAAATAGCAAAGATGCGGCCGCAAGAAAGCTTGTCGACATCCACCCTCCGGAACTTCGTGGACCGCCAGCCGGAAATACTCGCAACAAGGGGCGCCTAAGCCAAAGCGCCGTCATCTGCCGCGATCGCATTAACCCTGAAAGCAATACCGAGGCCAATTTGCGCACTCGAAACGAGCGCTTTTTGAATTTTCCCGGGCCGATCCCCTTCGCACAGGCCCGTTGGACGCTGCTGGCATGGTTATCGCTTAACCTTAATCGATCGGAGCGCACGCGAGTGGGGCGGGCGACCGAACGCTGGCCAGACACTGCCATGAGCGATCCCCGCCAATAGGCAGTCGTCCGCCGGTTGCTTCAGTCCTGAGCAATCGAGGGGTGCAACGATGATGATTTTCTTGGCAACCTTGCTCTGTATCTGCTTCGTCCTCGCGATCCACCCTTACACCACGTACCCGCTGAGCTTGCTTGTTCTGAAAGCAATCCGCCGTAATGCGATCAGTCCGACCGGGCACGCACCGCGAAGCTACGCGATTGCCTGCTGCGTCTACAACGAGCGACAAGTTATCGAGGCCAAGATCGCCAACATGCTGGCCCTCAAGGAACGGCTTCCGAACTGCCAGCTCCTGATCCACAGCGACGGATCCTCCGACGGTACGGATGAGGTGCTGCGCGCGCATGCCGACACGTTGACCCTGTCATTTGCCGAGCGGCGCGCCGGCAAAAGCACGGGCATGAATGCGCTGATGCGCAAGACAGCGGCTGAAGTGGTCATCTTCACCGACGCGAATGTGATGATCGACCCGGATCGGGTGACCAATGTCGGTCATTACTTCCGCGATCCGGAGATTGGCTGCGTCACCGGGCATCTCAGCTATACCAACGCCAACGAGAGCGCGACGGCTTGGACGGGTGCGCGCTACTGGCGCTTCGAGGAGTGGCTCAAGCAACTCGAGAGCGAGACGGGTTCCGTGGTCGGCGCGGATGGCTCGATCTTCGCGATCCGCCGCCGGCTCTATACGCCCGCCCCCGCCGACATCATCGACGACTTCCATACCTCGATGTCGATCTTCTGCTCCGGCCATCGCATCGTGCGGGCGGAGGACTTCGTCGCGTTCGAACGTGCCGCGACTGTTCGCAAGGACGAACTGCGCCGCAAGGTTCGGATCTCCTGCCGGGCCTTCAACTGCCACAGGCTGCTCTGGCCGCGCATCCTGCGCAGCGGCGCCCTTTCCGTCTACATGTACACCTCGCATAAGTTGCTCCGCTGGCTATCGGGTTACTTCGTGGCGCTCGGGGTGATCTGCGCCGCGATGATGGCCGGCCTCGCCTTCGGCCCGGAAGGATTCCTCGCTTTCGTCGCAGCGCTGGCGCTCGGGATCTTCATCGCCGGTCGGACGCGGTCACCTCTCGTATCGAAGGTCTGGGAGGGCGTCGCTGCCACGGCCGCGACGGGCGCGGGCGTCTACAAGTCTCTTCGGGGCGAGCGCTTCCAGACCTGGACAATCGCGTCCTCGACCCGGCGGTAGGGCCCGAACCGGGGACGGGGGTTGCACTCCCGTCTAAGAGCGTTCCGGCGCTGTCTACCGGAGATCTGGATGCCTCACGATGCGCGACCGCCCTGGCCGATGCTTCGGCAACGCCTGCGTGGCTCTCACGAAACGCCCTCTGCGCCGCTGCGGCCGGAAGGACACGGTGCGTCACCGGAAGTGTTGTGCAGGCACTCCCGACCGCGCCGCGGCAGCCATGATCGAGCCAAGTCCGCCGGGACGGTCGATCACGAAAAATCCGCTTCGCTCGCGCAGCCACCTGGAACCTCGCAAGCGGAAGCGTCGTGAGACGTCCTGAAGCCGGGTAGGTGCATGGCGGAGCGTGCGCGAGACTGGCCCTTTCGTCGGGCGGCCGCTTCGATCGGTGACATTCTGCGCGGCAGCTCGAAGGTGCTTCCCGTGGCACCGACGGGCCTGCGGATCTACGCCGTGGGTGACGTGCACGGCCGAGCCGATTGCCTCGCACGGGTCTTTGCCGAGATCGATACGGATCTGCGGCGCCACCCCGTTGACGAGATCGTGGAGATCTACATCGGCGACTATATCGATCGGGGGCCGGACAGTCGCACCGTCATCGATCTGCTCATCGGCCGTGCCCGACGGCGGCCCGTATACCCTGTCTTGGGTAATCACGAGGAGATGCTGCTCGGGTCGTTGGTCGAGGGCCGAATGCTCGATCAACGCACCGCCGCGCTGTCGCAGATATGGCGCGTCAACGGTGCGCTCGAGACGCTGGAATCCTACGGCGTGCCGGTGGGCGGCCTTCCGACAGCGGAGGCGTGGCCGGAGCTTCTCGCCGCCTTCCGGCAAGTCTTTCCGCAGGCGCACCGGAGCTTTCTGGAACAGGGCTGCCGGTCCGTCTCCTTCGGCAGCTACTTCTTCGTACATGCCGGCATCCGGCCCGGAATACCGATAGGATACCAGCATCGCGCCGACCTGTTGTGGATCCGGGAGCCGTTCCTCAGGTCTCAGGCGAATCATGGGGCAATCATCGTGCATGGGCATACCCCCGTGCCGGAGCCGGAGCTGCGAACGAATCGGATCAACCTCGATACGGGCGCCTACCTCACCGGATGTCTCGGCTGCGTGGCGCTCGAAGGCAACGCGCAGCACGTCGTGTGCGGGTAGAGCGCGTCCGCGCAGCGCACGGTGCGCGACCCGGTTTTCATTGGCGGACCTCAGCAAGAACGATGGGCGCGGCACATCAATTCGGCAAGGTTGCAACGTAAACCTTCCTCACCCACACCTCGAACCGTAATCAATACCCACGCAGCACAGCGAATTCGGACGGAAACTTCGGCGGTTCAGCGCGTCGTACGCGGAAAATATGGGCCGTATGATTAAAAATTGCCCCATCGACAAGCCTGCTGCCGGAAACTTGAACTTGTCCGAAATTTTGAACTTGGATACCGCAGTTAAGACCGTCTGCTTGCGGGGCGTGAAGTGAACTCATTCCTCCACAAAGTCACCACGGCTCTTCACGCCATCTCGCATGTTCCACCCCGTGCGCTGATCGGTCATGCGCAGCGGCGGTACCGCAACAAGACGGTGCCTCTGCGTGCGGCGTCCTACCGGGCCGCTGTCGGGAATGCCGCGGCTTCCTTCCCCGATTTCGCGCCGGGTGAGCCGGCGCAGCGGGCTGCGGCTGTCGTCGCCGTATTCCAGGAGGCCAAACAGGCCAAGAACGTCCCCGATTGCCTGTCCGGGCGGTTCACGTTCCTCAACCGCACCATCGATTTCGGCGGAGCCGACCGGATCGACTGGACGGTGCGGGCCGATGAGGGCAACCATCAGCTCTGGCGCTGGAACCTCGCCAATTTCGGCTACGCTTGCACGCTGATGGAGCATGCGCCCGAGGAGGGATTGGCCTTCGTGGCCGCGCTGATTCCCGGCTTCCTGCACAGCGCCGATTTCTCGCGCAGCACTCACTTCTCGGAAACCTGGCATCCCTATGCGGCCTCGCAGCGGACACTCGCGCTCACCGCCGCCCTGGTTCGCGCGCCGCGACGTCTGCAGGGAACGCCGGACTGGCATCGTGTCGAGGGCTTCCTGCGCTGGAACGTCGCCTTCCTCCTGCGCAACCTCGAGACGGAACTCGGCTACAACCACTTGGAGCGCAACCTGTCCGCCCTGGCGCTGTTCGGCCTGTCGCGCGCGACGTTCCCTCCGGTCGTGGCCGACGCGCTACGGCGAAACTTCGGCGCCGTCATCGAAGCCTCGTTCGGCGAGGACGGCGTGCAGTTGGAGCGCTCCGCGATGTACCAGTCGCTCAGCGTTCAGAGCCTTCGCATCCTGCGCGAGGTACCGATCTGGTCCGCCGAACAATCGCGGCTGATCGGGCAGAGGCTCGAACGTGTCGAGGAGGCGCTCGCAGCCCTGACCCTCGGCGACGATCAGCCCGTCATGTTCAACGACGCCTGGGTAGGTGAAGGGCCGGCGACCTCGGCCGTCCTGCCCGGAGCCTTGTCCGTCGGCTTCCACGTCATGCGTGACGGCGGCTACGTCCGTCTCGCGAGCGGCCCCTTCATCGCGGTGCTCGATGCGGGGCCCATCGGGGTCGACATGAATCCAGGTCACGGGCATGCCGACTTCCTGGCGATCGAAGCGTCCGTCGGACCGTGTCGGCTGATCGTCGATCCGGGGACCTACAGCTACTCGGCTGGTCAGGTTCGGGACGAAGCCCGCGCCTGGCACAGTCATAACGGGCCGAGCGTCGCGGGTCTGGCGCCGGTCCAGTTCCTCGGCTCCTTCAAGGTCGGGAGACGCTGCGCGGCGACGCTCGTCGAGGCCGCCATCGGGGCGGATGGCCGGCAATCTGCGACCGGCCGGCTCGCCTTTGCCGGCATCGCCGTGGAGCGTCAGGTCGTGTTGACGCCCGATCTCGTGTTCGAGATCCAAGACCGGTGGTCGGCCTCCGGCGCCACCTGCAGTTCCCGCTTCCTCATTCCCGCGGCGTGGCGGGTCGTCGAAGGCGATGTATCGGAAGGGCGCGTCGTTCTGGAGCAGGACGGCTGGCGCGTCGAGCTCCGCACGCCGGATGGAAGCCTGTCGCTCGACGCGGGCCGCTGGTCGCGCCGCTACAACGTCTGGGAGGAAGCGACCGCCCTCGTCCTCGCGCCGCGGCCCGGTCTGGATCGCGCCGGGCTGCGGATCACGGTGCTGGGGGCGGCGTGAGCGGCATCGCAGCCCGGATGGCGACCACCGAATCCCGGACCCTGCGCCCGGACTTCGTCTATTTCGGACCCGACGCTGCCGAGACCGGGACGCGCAGGCGGCTGGCGCAGATCCGGCAGGTGGGCGCGCGGGTGGTCGGCTTCACCTTCCGGCGGCACAACTACCATCAGACCTTCGTGCCCGACTGGGAGAACGTCTCCTTCGGCGTCATCCCGGCCGGGCGTTACGGCCGGCGTCTGGGAGCCCTGGCCAGGGCTCTCCTCACGGTCCTGCGCCGGCCCGGCCTGCCGAAACCGGCGATCATCGTCGCCCGCAACCTTGATCTCCTGGCCATCGCGCTCGCTGCGCGAATGCTGGGGCGTCTCAAGGGTCCGGTGGTCTACGAAGTGCTCGACATACGCGGGGTCCTGCTCGGCGCCTCCCCGATCGCCGTCCTTCTGCGTTTCGCCGAGCGCCAGTTGCTGCGCCATTGCGATGCGCTCATCGTGTCCTCCCCCGGCTTCGCGACGCGCTACTTTCGCCCGATCCAGGGGTATCGACGGCCGATCATCCTCGTGGAGAACCGCCTGAACCCGGCGGCGCTGGCCGCCTCGCGGCAGCCGGAGGGTGACTGGCTGTCGAGAGGGCGGACGAAGCGAGAGGTCGATCTGAGCCATCTCGTCGTGGGATGGGTCGGCGCCTTCCGCTGCGCCCGCTCGGCCGCTCTGCTCGCCGGCCTCGCCCGGCGGCTGCCGCAGATCCGGATCCTCCTGGCGGGCGTTCCCACCTATTGCGACCACGAGACCTTCCGGCGGACCTTCGACGGCCTGTCGAACGTGACGTTTCACGGTGAGTTTCCCTATCCGCGCGGCCTCTACGACGTCTACGCGCAGATCGACCTCAACTGGGGCTTCGACCTTTCCAAGAGGGGCGGCAGCGGTCGCTGGCTGCTGCCCAACCGCCTCTACGAGGGCGGCTTCTTCGGCGTGCCGATGCTGACAGAATCCGACTCGGAGACCGCGGCCTATGTCGAGCGGCTGGGTATCGGCTGGGCGGTCGCGCCGGACGAGGACGCCCTCGTCGATCTGATCGTGCGTCGCCTGCCGTCCGACTATCCGGCCGTCAAGGCTGCGGCGGTCGCCGCGATGGATACGGAGTTCACCGACAACGACGATCTGCAGGCCGTGGTGACAGTTCTGTCGGGCAAGGGCGGGCTTCCCACCGAAATCAGGGCGGCATGATCGACCGATCCTGCAATATCCGGCACGCTTTGTGCTCGGCAATACGGAAGTCTGCCGGAGCGGACCGGCGAGGCGGCGCACATCGTCGTCGAGCGTCGCTCCTGTGAACAGTCCGCCATGACCCGGTCCGGCACGGATCGGGCCGATGCACTCGGGCTGAACTTGCGATCTGACGGTGGCTATGGCGCATCCGATAAGCCTCGACTCGCGACGTCCATTCTGGCCTTCCTTCGCGCCCCGGAACCTCGGCGCAGCTCAGGTCGCGCCCGACTTGAGCACGACCCTCGACGAGACCCGCCGCCGCTGGATCATCAAGGTGATGACGACGGAGCTGTTCGTGGCCGCCGCCACGCAGAAGGTGGCGATCTATCTCGGCGGCGAGAACCAAATTCAGTTCGTGGTTCTTCTTCACATCATCACGCTTTATCTTTTGGCCGCGAAGGGCTGCTTGCGCATCCACGCGCTCAGATTGGCCCTCTATCTCGTGATGATGGCGCTGGCACTCGTGGCGCATGCCCTGTCCCAGCACAGCGCATTCTCGATTCCGTCGATGATGCTGTTCTCGATCATCTACGGCCTGTACCTGTTCGTCATTCCTCTCGATCGAGAGACCTATCTCAGACTCTTGAAGAACTTGCAGTACGCCACGACCGGGGCGGCCCTGCTCGTGATGTCGAACTGGTTCACCCAGGCGATCGGCCTGGGCATGCCGAATATCGAGGCGGTGATTCCAAGCAAGTTTCTGTTCTTTTACTACGTCTATATCCAGCCGATTCACTGGGGCTCACGGTGGATCAAGCCGAACGGAATTTTCTTCCTCGAAACGTCCTTTGTCTCACAGTTCATTGCCTTCGGTCTCATCATCGAAGTGTGCTTCTTTCGCCGGATCTTTGTCCTGGGCCTCCTTGGAGCGGGCCTGATGAGCACGTTCGGCGGCACGGGCCTCTTGCTCGTCGCGCTCTCGGCAGTGGTGGTGTTGTTCTATCTGAACCGCACCCTCATCCTGGCACTCGCCATCGCGCTGCCGCTCGCTGCGGCCGGGGCGTACGGGATCGGGCTGCTCGACAACATGGCGAAACGCAGCGACGAGTTCTCGCAGAATGGATCGAGCGCGAATCAGCGCTTCCTCGCCCCGATCGAGACAATCAACGAAGCGGTTGAAGGCAACAGCTTCAAATATTTTTTCGGGATCGGCGCCGGCAATATGCCGCGCGCCATGAACATCGCCTGGAATCCCACGTCGAAGTTTTTCCGTGAATATGGCATGATCGCGTTCATGGCTTGGTTTGTTTTTATTGCATATTGCTACTTGGGAAATGGCGTTCCGTTCATCGTAGGATGGATCATGTTCGTTCAATATCATCTATTGAACGGCTCCCTGCTCGTGCCGATCATATCCGTCTACTCGATCATCTTTGCGGCCGGCTACGTCATCACCGATGATCGGTGCTCTCCGCCGACTCCGGCGCAGCGTCCCGGGAGCGGTCGTCGATGAGGGGCGGCGGAACCTGGCATTCGGCTTGCCTTGCCATGGCGACAGGCCTGAGCCGCACACCGGATCGCCGAGGCGCCGGGCGAGACTGTTCGAGCCGTCGCCGGGCGCCGGCCGGATGCGGCCGGAGCGGGACATCCGGGTCCGGCTTGACGCAACGCTTTCATCGGATCGACGCCGGCCCTCGTCGCGCCGTCGATTTCGCCGGGCCGCACCAGCGTGGCCCTCGATCTCTCGTCGCGGGGAAGTGGGCGCACGATGCTTAGTCCGGATCGGATTACCTCCCCTTCGCCTCCACCGATCAGGGGCGCTCAATTCGCCCTTCTCGATGTCGCGACGCTTCTCGGCGTCCTGCGGCGGCGGCGGCGCCTGGTTCTCGCGTTCACCGCCCTCTTCACCGTCCTGGCCCTGCTGTTCGCGCTCACGACGACGCCGCTCTTCACCGCCGAAACCGATGTTCTCATCGACAATCGCAGCGCCTTCCAACTCGAGAACGGCGCCTCGGCCGGCAACAACGGGGCGAGCACCCTGCTGTCCCTCGGCATGGACACCTCGAGCGTCGACAGTCAGGTCGAGATCCTCAGATCGGAGCGCATCGCCGGCATCGTGCTGCGCAAGTTGAAACTCGTGGACGATCCCGAATTCAGGACGCCCGGCAACATCCTGGCGAGCGGCCTCGCCCTGGCGCGCGGGGCGGTTGAGGCGGTCATCGGGCCGTCGGAGGTGGTTCCGGTGCCGCCCGGCGGCATTCCTCGCGCCGTGATGGAGGAGTTTCAGGATCGCCTGGAGGTCAAGCGTTCGGGCCTGACCTACGTGCTCGCGGTGAGCTTCCGGGCCCGCTCGCGGGAGCGGGCGGCCTTGATCGCCAACGAGATCGCCAACGCCTACCTGACCGATCAGCTCCAGGCGAAGTACGAGGCCACCCGCCGCGCCAGCGTCTGGCTCCAGGACAGGATCCAGGAGCTGCGCACGACGGTGCTGACCACCGACCGCGCCGTCCAGGACTTCAAGGCCAAGAACAACATCGTCTCGGCGGGCCTCGGGCCGGGCGGGACCATGCGCCTGCTCAACGAGCAGCAGGTCGCCGACATGAGCTTTCAACTCGTCAACGCTCGCGCCGCCACCGCGGAGGCGGATGCCAAGTACCGGCGACTGCAGAACGTTGTGAATGCGGGCGATCCCGACGCGGCGCCATCCGATCTCCTCAACGGCGACGTCTACAACGACTTGCGACAGCGCGGGGTCGCGGCCTCCAAGCGCATCGCCGAAGTCTCGAAACGCCTGGGCGAGAGCCATCCGGCCGTGGTCAACCTACGCACTGAGATGCAGGACGTCCGGCGCCTCCTGCTCGACGAACTGACCCGGGCGCTCGAAGGGTTCCGCAGCGCGGCGGATATGGCCCGCGCCCGCGAGCAGGCGCTGTCGAACGGCCTCGCCGAACTCACCGGCGAGACGGCGGTCTCCAACAAGGCGCAGGTGCAGTTGCGCGAGCTCGAACGGGAGGCCTCGTCGAGCAAGACGATCTACGAGAGCTTCCTGGAGCGCTACAAAGCCGCGCTCCAGCAGGAGAGCTTCCCCGTCACCGAGGCGCGCATCCTCTCGGAGGCGAGCCCGCCGCGCCTCAAGAGCCACCCGAAGACGCTGCTGATCCTCGTTCTCGGTGCGATCGGTGGGCTCGCCGTCGGCACGGCCACCGCCCTCGTGAAGGAGATGACGGACAGCGTGATCCGCACCCCTCAGCAACTCGAGGCCGCCCTCGAATTACCCTGTCTCGGCGTCCTGCCGCGCTTCACCGGCCTGGGCAGGCGGGCGAAGCCGCGCCCGGGGATCAGCCTGCCGCCCGCCGCTCGGTTGATCCCCGAAGATATCGGCAGCCTGCGCTATGCCGTCGACGAGCCGTTCACCCGGTTCGCGGAGACGTTACGCGCCATCAGAGTCGCGGCCAGCGCCGCCTCGAACGACAGCGACATCAAGATCCTGAGCATGGTTTCGGCGATGCCGGGCGACGGCAAATCGACGATCGCGATGAATTTCGCTCAGCTTCTCGCCCATTCCGGCAAGAACATCCTCCTCATCGATGCCGACTTGCGCAGCCCGACCTTGTCCGAACTCGTCGCGCCGGGTTGCACGAGCGGCCTCGTGGAAGTCCTCGATAAGAAGGTCTCGGTGTCGGAGGCGCTGTTGGTCGATCCCGTGACCGGTCTGCACGTGCTCCCCGCGCTCAGGTCGGACAACCCGCATACCAGCGAGATCGTCGGCTCGGAAGCGATGCGCGAACTCCTCCAGCACGCCTCCACGCATTTCGATTTCGTCGTCGTGGATCTGCCTCCCCTCGTCCCGATCGTCGACGTGCGCGCCATCGCGCCCGCGATCGATGCGTTCGTCTTCGTCGCGCGCTCGGGGGAGACTCCGATCGTGACGGCCAGGAACGCGTTGGCCGGAGCACCCGGGGTCGGCGAGCGGCTCATCGGAGCCGTGCTCAACAACGTCGATCTGAAGGCGCTGCGCCATCAGGGTGCGGCCGGTGACCGAACCTATGCCGCCCTGCCAGCCTATCGCGCCTACGTGGCGGATTAGCCGCGATGTCCCCTCCCCTCGCCGTGCTGGCAGGAAATGCGGCCCCGCCGCGAACGACATCCGCGCTTCCCATCCCCCTGTTCTCCGTCGTGATGATCACTTTCGCCCGCGACCCGGTCGCGCGCGCGGCGATCGGCCATGTCCGTGCGGCCGTGGGCACGCGCGAGGACATCGAGTTCATCCTCGTCGACAACAATCCGGACGCCGTCGATCGATCCGTCTTCCTCGCGGATTTCGCGCAGGCCCGCTGCCTCAAGCTCCACCGCAACAAGGGCGTTTCGGCGCGCAATGACGGGGCGCGGGCAGCGCGCGGCACGTTCATCGTCTTCATCGACGACGACGCCTTCCTCAACCCGCCCGACGCCGCTTTCGAACGCTACCACCGCGCCTTCCGGGAGAATGAGCGGCTTGCCATCGTCACGGCCCGGCACATCGATCACCGAACCGGACGAACGCCGCGGGATTGCTTTCCGCACACCGACAAGTCGCTCGACCAGACCCGCCCCTTCAAGACCTTCCGTTTCCAGGGCAACGGATTCGCGATGCGCCGGAGCGCTTTCGAAGCCGTCGGGCCGCTCCCGGACGATTACTTCTATGGACTTGAAGAGATCGACTACGCCTACCGTGTGATCGATCGGGGATACGAGATCCTCTACGATCCCTCGATCTGGGTCGTCGAGCAGAACGACTCGGGTGGACGCCTGCCCCGCAGCGAGGTGGAGCAGATGCGCCTGACGAATAAAATGATCATCTCCTACAAATATCTGCCCGCGGCCTACGTCCCTCTGAACTTCATTCTGTTCTCGGCTTACGTGCTCGTCCTCAACCGCGGCCGGATCAATCCACTTCTGAGCTTCCTGCGCTTCCTTCGGTGGCGGCGCCGAAATCGGGCCGGGCGGACGCCGATCGGCCGGCATGCGGTCGCCTACATCAAAGCCTGCGGCGGTGCTGTGTGGAAGTGACGGCCCGTCGGCGCCCGATCCAAGAGGAGATTGCGCGATGACTTCGCATCGCAGAGCAGGCTGGACACGGCGCTCCGTCGCGGCCCGCGCCGCTGCCCTGGGAACAGCGGCCCTTGGAACGGCCGTTCTCGGGGCTGCCTCGTGCCGGTCCGCCCTCGCGGCGCAGGGATCGGGACTTGCGAGCCACGCCGCGCGAACCGGGCGGCTGTTCGGCACGGCGGTGCGCAGCCCCGACCTGACCTACAATGCCGGAACCCGCGATGAGGTGCTGCGGGAAGCCAGTCTCCTCGTTCCCGAATACGAGATGAAATGGGAGATCCTCGCCAAATCGCCGGGGAGCTACGATTTCGGCGGCGGCGACCGGCTTGCGGCCTTCGCCGAGCGGCACGGCCTCGACCTGCGCGGTCACACCCTCGTCTGGCACCTCGCCCTTCCGTCGTGGCTGCCCCGGCAGCTCGATGCACGCGAGGCCAAGCGCCTGATGGAGGAGCATGTGACGGCCGTGGCCTCGCACTATGCCGGCCGCGTGCAGTCATGGGATGTCGTGAACGAAGCCATCGATCCGCAGGCGAGCGACGGGATGCGCACATCGCTCTGGATGCAGGCGCTCGGCCCGGACTACATCCCGCTCGCTTTCGCGGCCGCCGCTCGGGCCGACCCGAAGGCGAAGCTCTACTACAACGACTACGATCTCGAATGCGACACGCCCGACCAAGACGTCCGGCGGGCGAAAACTCTTGAGATCCTCACGAAGCTTCGGCGCGACGGCGTACCGATCCACGGGCTCGGCATCCAGGGCCATCTCCAGGCAGGCCGCTGGCCCTACGATGCAGGCAAGTTCGCGCGCTTTCTCAGAGCGGTCTCGGCGCTCGACCTCGACATCCTGATCACGGAGATGGACGTCTCGGACCGCCTGCTCCCGGCACCGGAGGCCGAGAGGGACGCCACGGTGGCCGGACTTGCGGGCGACGTCCTCAGGACCTTCCTGGCCGAACCGCGCGCGACCGGCGTCTTGACCTGGGGCCTGAGCGATCGCCAGACCTGGCTCAACGACCTGCCGACCCACCGCAGAACCGACAACCTACCCCAGCGCGCCCTTCCTCTCGACCGAAACGGACGGCCGAAGCCGCTCTGGACCGCGATGGCTCAGGCATTCGACGCGGCGACGCCCATGCGCTGAAGCCGGCCGGAGACCGGTCGTCTCTGGAAAATGGCACGCATATCGCACCGGAGCGACGCCGCCAGCGCTTGCGAGGCCGAGAACCGCCGGCCGCCGCAGTGGCGTTCACGGAAAGTCGTCTCCCCCATCGTCGGCACTTGCGCCGACACTTGCGCCGGCACTTGCCAAGGCCGGCGAGGCCCTTCCCCCGACGGAGTCTGACCCTTGCCTGCAGCAGCCAGCGGCCCGCGGCGGATCGGCAGCCGAGTCGTCGCTTTCGCGACGAGCTTCGCAGTGCTGCATGCCGTGAATGCGATCATCAGCATGTCCTTCAACATCGTCCAGTTCTTCGTGCTGGCGCGCGTCCTGGAGCCGTCCCGATTCTCGGAGGTGATTCTGCTCACGGCGATCAGCTTCTACGTGCTGCCGATCAGCCAGGCGGTCGGACGGGCGAACTTCGTCGCCCTGCGGCAATCGGCGGACGAGGCGAACATGGCCCGCGCCGCCAACGAGGCGAGCGCCATTCTCTACCTCCATGGGGCGCTGATGCTGCTCCTCGCCTGCGCCGTTCCGCTGATGGTCGGTGCCGGCAACCCGCGGGAGGCGATTGAAAGCGTTCTCTACGTTGCCGTCTGTCTTGCGAACAATCTCTGGTACTACGACATCCAGCCAACGGTCTGGGCACTCGATCTCGGCAAGCGGTTCGAGCGGGTGTCGATGGTGCGGCGCCTCATCATGTTCTGCGCGCTGCCGCTGCTCTGGATCACCGGCAGCTTCCTGACCTTCGTCGTCGTGATGGCGGCGGCGACCGTCGCGTTCATGTTCGTCCTGCCGCGCTACCTGCCCCTGGACGCACGACCGTTTCGATTCCGGCCGCGACTCGGCCCGCTGCGCTGGCGCGACGCCCGCGCCTATCTCGGATTGTTCTGGCCGGCTCTGCTCTCAAGCCTGACCGAACTCGTCGTGCTGAACTCGCCCTACTTGCTGTTCGCCCTGGCCTTCGGCGCAGGGCCCGCGATCGTGGCCTACGACACGGTGATGAAGCTGACGCGGCTCGCGATGACGGTGGCCCGCAACCTCTCCGAGAGCGCCCTGCCCCGCCTGAGCCGGATGTTCTTCTCCGGGGACAAGGCCGCTCTGGGACGTTTGCTGGGTTTGCTGTTCGGCGTCTGCCTCGCCGAGGGCGTCTGCCTCGCCGCACTCATGGTCGCGGCGGGCCCCTTCGTTTTCCGCCTGCTGCTGGGACCCAACGACGTGATCCCGCCCGGAACGCAGTATGTCGCCGCCTGCGCCATCCTGACCGGCTGCATCTACCAGCCCGCGACCTACTTCCTCGCGTTCAACGGCGCACGCGACCTGATCCAGAAAATGACTTTCGCGGCAGTCTTCGGGCTCGCCGTCTTCGCCGGACTGGTTCTGTCGGGAGCGCTCGGCCTCACCCCGGCGCTCTGGGCCTACACCGCCTATTTCGCCGCCGTTGCCGTGCTCTCGGTCGGCCTCTCGCTCCGGCTCGTTCAGCGCATGGGAGGGCTCACGGCCTCGATTCCGCCCGGTGCCGCGGGGGCGACCTCGTGAAGCGGCGTGGAGACCCGGCGCCGCATCGGGGCGGCGACGCACGGCGCCTGCCATCGGCGTCAACCGCCGTGCTCGGCATGCTGGCCGCCCTGCTGTCCGGCCCTCATGTCGAGGCGCGTCAGCTGCAGTCGCCCTTCCGGGGCTCTCCGACCCTGCAGGGTCCCGCCGTACCGGTTGCCGCGTGCGGGGTGCCCCCGGAAGCCGTGAGCGACATTCGTATCGAGAGCGGATTCAAGCCTGGCGATTACACCAAGATCGATCCGGCGCGGGTCAGCGCCCGGAAGGCTGCCACCGCACCGCTGCACGCCTATCTCAACGCCGTGGTTCGATACAGCGACGCGGCGATGCTCGCGACCGGCGAAGCGCGCCGGGAGCGCCAAGCCTGCGTCGAGCGCTGGTTGACCGCCTGGGCCGAGCGCGACGCCCTCCTCGGAACGGTCTCCTGGCCGGAGGGATCCTACGAGCGGAAATGGGCGCTGGTGGCGCTCTCCCTAGCGTATCTCAAGATGTACGGCGCGGAGCTTCCGCCCAAGCCGCCGCCACCGATCGAGCGCTGGTTGCGACGCCTCGCGGAGCAGGTCGTGAGCGAGTATTCCGGCCTGTCTTGGAAACGCAACAACCACGTCTACTGGGCCGGTCTCGCGGCAGTCAGCGCCGCCACCGTCATCGATGATCGCCCCATCTATGCTTGGGGGCTGCGGCAGTACGACCTCGCCATGGAAGCCGTTCGCGGCGACGGCAGCCTGCCGCTCGAACTCGCGCGTGGGCCGCTCGCCCTCTACTATCACGCCTACTCGGCGTCGCCGCTCTCGATGATGCTCATTTTCCGTGCCGCCAACGGTGACACGCGCGACGACGCCCCCCTTCGGCGGCTGGTCGGTTTGATCCTGCGCGGGCTCGCCGATCCGTCGATCGTCGCGGATCTTGCAGGCGGGGCGCGTCAGACTTGGTGGAACGGCGGCGTGCCGGACGGGCGCACCATGGCTTGGCTCGAAGCCTATCGCCTCGCGACCGGCGACGCGGCTGCCGACGGCTGGATCGCGAGCCTACGCCCGCTCGGCATCGTCTGGCTGGGCGGAGATCTGACGCACGCGCTGGGGCAGCCGCTGCCGGCCGCACAGAAACGTACGAGCCCGCTCGCCGCTCCCTGATCCTTCCGGAGACGGAGCCGCGCGGTAAAGCACACCCTATCGCCGCAGATCTTGTGTGAGCCTCTCCGACAGGCGCAGGGCGAGCGCGGCGATCGTGTGCGTCGGATTGGCCTGACCCGAGGACGGGAAAACCGAGGCGCTGGCGACGTAGAGATCCGACGTGCCGTGGACGCGGCAGTCTCGGTCGACGACGCCCCGGCGCGGGTCGTCCGCCATGCGGGTCGTCCCGATCTGATGGCCGCCGACCAGTCCGTGGCGGCGGGTGCGGTCGACGAGCTCCTCCTCGTCGTAATCGAGGCGCCCGGTGCCGGTGCGGGACAGTTCCGAGGCGAGGACATGGTAGGAGCGCTTGATGCTGTCGATGTCGAGCGCGGACAGGCGCCAATCGACCTTGAGCTGGGGCATCCCGAGCCGATCGCGCCGGTCCGACAGGGTGACCCGGCTGTCCGGATTGGGCGCCTGTTCGGCGTGGAACTCCAGGACGTAGCGATTGTCGTCGGAGCCCAGCACGACGGACGGGATCTTGCGGTCCGCGAGGATGCGGCCCGTCACCCAGTTCCCGCCGAACCGTGCGATCCGCCGCGGCTGGCGCAGGATGTTGGCGCAATGGCGCAGATAGCTGCCGGCATCGGCCCGGCGTTCCGAGAACTTGCGCGCATACTCGATGAGCACGAAGCTCTTGAACAGGAACATGGCCGAAAGGATCGCATTGCCGTGGTCGGGATTGCCCGCGTCCGGCAGGTGAGTCCGGAAGGTCGTGTTGAGCAGCCCGAAGGTGCGCTGGGCCTCCTCGTTGAGCCAGAGACGACGCCGGACGTAGATGCCGTCCGCGTCGCGCTCGTAATCGTAGGCGATGTCCGTCCCGCGACCGGCGAAGGTCAGGGTGCCCGCGGTCGTGCAGAGATGGCTCATGTAGTTGCGGCCGACATGGTCGTGCTCGTTGCCGATCCCGGCGGTGCGGACGTCATTCGAGGCGAGCAAGAGCCGCGCGGTCTCGAGCGCACCCAAGGCCAGCACGGTTGCCCGCGCCCGGACCCTCCGCTCCGTTCCGTCGGGGCCCCGCACCTCGAGATGGGACACGGTGCGGGCGTCCGGCCGCAGGCGCATCGCGGTGACCGTGGCGTTCAGGACGAGGTGGACGTCCGGGGCCTGGGTGAGGGCCCTGCCGTGGCGGCGCCAGACATTCGTCGGCTTGCTGAAGCGCTCGATCGTCGTCGTGAGGTGCGGGCCATCGATGCCGGGAGCAAGCTCCCTTCTCCCGCCGGGGAGCGCGGTCTCGGGTGAGTAGGCGTAGCGCCCGGCTTCGAGCGCCTGCATGGCGCGCTCGTAGTAGGGGCGCAGGGTCTCGAAGCCGAAGGGCCATCCGGAGCCCGGGACCCAGGCGCGCTCCTCGAAGTCGATCGGGTCGAAGGGAATGACCCGGCCGCCCCAGATGCGGCTGGTTCCGCCGACGGCACGGACCCGGTAGCTCGTCAGCTCCGGGTGGATGTCCGGCTCGACCACCTCCCCGCCGTACAGATCCTGCGATCGAGGCTGCCGCTTGAGGCCGCCGCCCTCGAGGACGACGACCTTCAAGCCCTTGCCGGACAGGTCGTTCGCCACGATGAGCCCCGCTGTGCCCCCTCCCACGATGGCCACGTCGTAGTCGCCCGCTTGGTCGAGGGTCGCGTGGTTCAGGATCATCGTTTCCGTGTCCGAGTGGGGGATGACGACGTGACAAGAGCCTCGTGGGCCGCTGCGCCGAGCCGCACCCTGGCGGCCGGCAAAGCAAGCGCGATGCCTCGAGAGCAGTATGGTGCGGCGGGAGTCTTGCGTAGCACCAAGCTCGGACGCCGGGATGGACGGGATCGAGGTCGTAGGATCGAGGCTTGCCGTGATCAGCGACCGTCGTTCCCGGCCCAGCACCGCTCGATGTTTCGCGGTCGGTGCGGTTCCAAGGAAGACCGTCCGGCGGCCCGACCCGGCCGATCCGAGGGACCCGTCTCCGTGCCGCTGATCCGCTCGCGGCAGGCGCGCGGACCGGTTCCACCTTCGAACAGCAGAGCAGGACCGATGGACCGGGACATCCTCACAATCAACGGCAAGCGTGCCTCCCGCATCGGGCTCGGCTGCAGCAGGATCGGCTCGTTCAACAATCCCGCGCCTCTGCGGGAGACGCGCAACCTGCTGGCTGCGGCCATCGATCTGGGTGTGACTTTATTCGATACGGCCGACGTCTATGGGCAGGGCGATAGCGAGCGCGAACTCGGACGCCTGATCGCGGGCGCACGCCGCGACGATCTGATCGTGGTGACCAAGGCCGGCAAGGCGTTCTCGGCGAAGATGCGCCTGCTTCGGCCCTTCAAGCCCCTCTTGAAGCCGCTGCTGAGCCGCCGCTTGGAGCGACAGATCAGCCGTCAGCGCGACGGCAACATTGGCTCCGATTTCTCGCCGCACGTCATCACGCGCGCGGTCGAGGCCAGTCTCCGTCGGTTGCGCACCGAGCGCCTCGACGCGCTGCTCCTGCACAGCCCGCCCGCGGACGCCCTGACCAATCAAGCCCTCTGCGAGGCTCTGATGAACTTGCAGAGAGCCGGCAAGCTCGGCTGCTTCGGTGTCTCATGCGACGATGTCGCGACGCTCGAAGCCGCTCTCGCGATGCCGGGAACAACGCTCCTCGAACTGCCGGCCGACGTCCTCGCCGAGGCGGCCGCGCGTGGGCTCGATGCCGAGATCCGCCACCGAAACATCGGCGTTCTGGCGCGGGAAGTGATCCGCATGCAGCCCGGTCTCAGCCCCATCGAGGCGGTGCAAGCCTGCCTTGCCGACGGCATGACGCAATGTGCCGTCGTGGGCACAACGAAGGCCGCCCATCTCGCGCAGATCGTCCGCGGAGCCGCCGAACGGCCGGCTCGGGCCGGTGCGCTCCTCGACTGAACAGACTGATTTGCCACCAAAGCTAGCGGTGACGGCGGAGTGGGGCGGAGCGTCTTCACCGTTGCAACTCGCCTCATCCGTCAACTCGTCCGGTGGTAGCGGTGCTGCGAAATCAATCTGGATACGAGGCAGCTTGCCGCGAAACCAATCTTTTGCACACGGTCTTCGGAAGAGCGAAGCGAATCTCATCCGAATTTACTCGAGACGCCTTGCTATTCGCTTGGGCATCCTGGCGCAACATGGCCCGCAATTGCCTAAAATTCGACGTTGCGCCGCAGCACACGTTTTCGATGATGTATAAAGAGTTAACGCCCTATTCTCCCGTTGACGGAAAGTGGCATGAGCGCAGAGCTTTCGTCTCAGTTGGCTTCCAACGTCAAGGTGAAGCCGAGACAGGACGGCGCCCCGTTCGTCGGCCGCTCGCCGGATCGTGCGTTGAGCAAGCGCGGCTTCGACATCGTGTTCGCGCTGTCGGTGCTTCTGCTCCTGCTCCCCTTGTTCGTCGTCGTCGCGGCGGCGGTGAGGCTGGGCGACGGCGGACCGATCTTCTACCGCCACAGGCGAGTCGGTCGGGACGGTCGGTTGTTCGGTTGTCTGAAGTTCCGAACGATGCGGCAGGACAGCCAGGCTGCTCTCGAGGCTTACCTCGCCAAGGATCCCGCCGCCCGTCAGGAGTGGCTTGAGACGCGCAAGATCAAGAACGATCCCCGCGTCACCGCCGTTGGGAGTTACCTGCGCAAAACGAGCCTGGACGAGCTGCCACAGCTTCTCAACATCCTAGCCGGCCAGATGAGCGTCGTCGGTCCGCGTCCGATCGTTCCGGACGAGATCGCGATGTACGGCAGCGAGGTGCAGCACTATCTCGCGGTTCGCCCAGGCCTGACGGGTGCGTGGCAGGTGAGTGGTCGCAACGACACCTCCTATGCGGAGCGTGTTCGCCTCGACAGCCAGTATGTTCAGAACTGGTCGTTCGGTACCGACCTCTTCATCGTGGTGCGGACCGTCCCGGCCGTGTTCATGAGCCGCGGGTCGTATTGATGCCGATTATCGCGGCAGAGGACCCTGGGGCGCCTGTCCGTGCCGACCGGCCGTCTCGTGCTCCGGATCGATCTCCCGCCCCGTCGCCTCCGTTCGCGCAGGCCGACGGCGAAGGCTGTGGGCCGCGCCCCGGCCGACGACGGCGAGACCGTAACCCGTCTGTTGGGCCACGACTGCGAGGACGAGGAAGCCGAAGGTGAAGGGGCCCGAGAAGAGCGGGTTCGTCAGCCCGAGAAGCAGGGCGATACCCAGCGAGGTCACGGCGAATCCGACCACCGACACGTAGAAGCCGCAGACGCATCCAAAGGCCGTGAAGAAGGCAAGCATCGCGAACGTGCCCAAACGTCCCTCCCTTGAGCGTCACGCGAAATCCGCCACGGGCTCTCGAGCTCGGACAGCTCCTCGTTACGGGGGACACTGTGCCGAACCTGGAGCTTCCGGGTAAAGATAAATTTAAGGCAGTCGGCAGGGGCTTGCCGCGAGGCCGCTGAGAGCCAGGGAACCCGGCATGCGGTCCGGAGCGGCGGACGGGCACCCTTCGGCGGCCAGCATCCGGCGGATGGGGAGTTGCCGGCGACCGGACGAAGGCACCCACCTGGCCCGGCATCTCAGGGACGATTCGATCTCGGTCCAATCTCGTCGCGCGCAGATGGACGGACACGGGCGGGGACAGATGCACGTTTTCAGAAGTGGGAGCGAGGGTCGGCACCGCGGATCCCGAACGGTTCGACCGGGGAGCGGCCGCCACCTCGTTCGCGTCGCTACGCTGTGCCTTGGTCTCTCGCTGCCCACCGGCCTGCTGGCCGCGGCTGGGGAAGCGTGCGAGCAGTGCGACCTCGACTGGATGCGCTGCCGCCGACTGACCCAAATCTCGATGGACGAGTGCCGGCGGCAGCTTGCCGTCGACTGCCGGTCGAGATGCCAAGCCGATGACGACGGTCGGCAGCCGGCACGCAACCAGGATCCGGTCTGGCTCGCCACCTGCGCGCGGAACTGTACCGGCGCGGACGACTCCTGCGATCGGCGGTTTCGTCGCGATGGCGGGCGCTGTTCCGCCATCCGCGGGATGTGCCGGCAGCGCTCGTCCTGCAAGCGATAGAGACCCCGCGCGACTCGTTCGAGACCACGGACGCCACTTCTTCGCCTGCCCGTCCGAGGGGGGGTCAGATGATCAGGAAGTCCGACGCGGAAAGTGCGAGGCCGGGCGTGACGTGGGCGAACTTGACCGCCGCCCCGGCACCGCTTCCGTCCGCGTCGAAGGAGAGGTCGCCCGCTGCCCTGTCGTAGACGATGCGGTCGGCCGCGTCGTGCGCCGCGGTGGCGGTCTCGAAGGCGCTCGCGGCGAGGGCACCCTTCGCGCCGATCCCGGCGAAGGTGTCGGCGGAGAGCAGGAGCACGTCGGTCCGCGGCTTGAAGTCGGTGATCGTGTCGACGTTCCGAGCTCCGTCGAGGGCGGTGCTGAACACGAAGCTGTCCTTGCCCTCGCCGCCGGTCAGCCAGTCGTTGCCGCCTTTACCGTCGATGCGGTCGTCGCCGGCCGAGCCGGTGATCCGGTTCGTGAGATCGTTGCCGGTGCCGATCGCCCCCTTCAGCATCAGGGCCAGGTTCTCGACATGATTGGTGAGCGTGTAGGCCGACAGCCAGCTCTCGGCGGTATCGACGCCCTCGCCGGCCCTCTCGACGACGGTCGTTCCCACCGCGACGGTGTAAGTGTCGTCGCCCGCACCGCCCGCGAGGCTGTCCTGCCCGCCCATCCCCTGCAGCGCTTCGTCGAGCGGCGTGCCGGACAGGGATTCGGCGGCGGTGGTGCCGATGATCCAGCGGATCGGTGCCTCGCTCGCCGGCGGCGCCTCCGGCAGCCGGAAGTCGTCCGCCGCGAAATCGGCGACGTGGTGGTCGCGGAAGACGAGCGTCTCGGAGGTGTTCAGCGCGAGGTAGACGTCGCCGCCGTGCTGCGTCATCGACGAGGCGATGTCGGTGAAGCTCGTGAACCAGAAGCCATCGAGCTTCACGGTGTCGCCCGCGCCCGGACCCGCGGCGAAATCCGTGATGATGTCCGATCCGTCTCCCTGCCGAAGCACGAAGGTGTCGGCGCCGCCACCGCCGGTCAGAACGTCGTTGCCGCCCGCGCCGTTGAGGACGTTGCCGCCGGCATTGCCGGTCAGGATGTTGGCATTCGCGTTGCCGGTGGCGTCGATGGCCCCGCTGCCGAGCAAGGTGAGATTCTCGATGTTGGCCGACAGCGTGAAGGAGACTTGGCTGGTCACGGTGTCGATGCCTTCGCCCAGTCGCTCCGTGACGACGGTGCCGGCCTGAGTCACGACATAGGTGTCGTCTCCCCGCCCCCCGACGAGGGCATCCACGCCGCCGCGTCCGTCGAGTGCATCGGCGCCGTCTGTGCCCGTCAGCGTCTCGGAGGCGGAGGTCCCGTAGAGGGTCTTTGTCGGCGTCTCGCCGGTCTTCAGCCGGTAGCCGGCGAGGGTGTACTCCTCCAACTGGTAGGCATTGATGGCGTCGATCTTGAGCTGGGCGGTGGCGCCCGCGTCCGGCGAGCCGCCCCAGCTCCCGCCCATGGCCAGATTGGCGAGCATGTACATGGGCTTGCTCATGTCATCGGGCGTCGCATGATGCGCCGCGAGTGTCCCGTCGATGAAGATGTCGATGCCGTAAGGCGTCCATTTCGCACCGAAGGTGTGCTTGCCGGCGGCCAGATCCTCCACCGGCAGCCACGTCATCGCAGTAAGACTCTTCTGGGCATGCACGGAGGAGACGACGGTGTCGGTGCGCGAGCCGAGATATTCGAACACGTCGAGTTCGCTGGTGCCGCTGTTGTCCGCCGGCAACAGCCAGAAGGCGGGCCAGGAACCCTTGACCTGCGGAAGCTCGGCGGTGATCTCGAAGTAGCCATAGGTCTGCGAGAGGCTCGACTGCGTGGTGATCAGCCCGGAGGTCCAGCCGTACTTGCCGGTATAGGGGCGCGCGGCCTCGGTGACCGGCTTGGCCGAGATGACGAGCGTGCCATCTTGGATCGAGAAGGGATCGAGCCCGAGGCTCGCGGACGAGAGCGATTGCGGCAGGCCCTTGAAGTCGCGATCGACGTAGAGCTGCTCCTCGGCATTCGCGCTCAGCGTGTAATTCGCGGCGCCCCCGTAGGTGAACTGCGTCATCCAGGTGCCGTCTCCCGAGGAAGCGCGCGAGAAGCTGCTAAAATCGTCACGGAAGGTTCGGACGAGGGCGGAAGTGTCGAGCGGCAGCGCGAAGTGCTCGGCGGTGAGATTGGAAAGGCTCGTCCCGCGCAGGGTCAGCGTCGCGCCGCCCCCCAGATCGAGAACCGAGTCGGCTCCGGACTGCGACATCCGGGCAGCCACCTCGGCAAAGCTCTTGAAGCCGAACCCGTCGAGGCGCACCACATCGCGCCCGACGGCGCCGGTCGAGAAGTCGGTGATGAAATCCGATCCGTCTCCCTTGGCGACGACGAAGCGGTCGCTCCCGCCCCCGCCCGTGAGGATGTCGTTGCCTCGCCCACCGACGATGATGTTGTCCGCGCCATTCCCCTCCATGATGTTGGCGAGACCGTTGCCACGGATCCAGCCGGCGCTGCTGCCCATCAGCGTCAGGTTCTCGATGTTGTCGGCGAGCGCGTAGCCCTCGCCGGTCCAGACCTGAACGGTGTCGATGCCGCCGCCCGCCTGCTCGACCACCGTGACACCGGCCACGATGCTGTAGATGTCGTCGCCGAGGCCGCCCTTGAGCGTTCCACCCGCCACGCCCACCGAGATCTTGTCGTTGGCGCTCGTGCCGAGCACGGTTCCGGTCGCCTTGGGCTGGCTGATCCAGCTCGTCGTGGCGCCGGAGGTCGCCAGCGTGTAGTCGATGATCACTTGGTCCGCGCCGACCGCGTTCGGGGCGACATTCTTCAGCGAGAGGCTGTCGCCACCGCCGAGGGCGATGCGCAGGTCGCTGCCGGACGCGACCCATGCCGCGCGCAACTCCGCGAAGTTCGCGAAGGCCGAGCCCGAGAGCTTCAGCCGGTCGCCCGCGGAGAAGTCGGTGATCGTATCGGATCCATCGCCCTGGGCGATGACGAAGAGATCGGAGCCGCCCCCTCCGGTGAGCGTGTCGTCGCCGGCCTTTCCGGTGAGCGTATCGCCTTCCATGCCGCCGACGAGGGTGTCCTTCCCAGCCGTACCCGTCAGGGTCATCGGCCGCTGCGTCGAGAGGAAGCCGAAGTTGGCCTCCGTCAGATCCGCGAGCGCAGTGTTCTTGAGCGTCACCGCGTCCTTATCGGAGAGCCAGATCATCACGTCCGCGCCGGCTTGCACCATCTTCGGCCGCAATTCGGCGAGGCTCGCATAGCCATAGCGCTCGATCCGCAGGATATCGGCCGCCGCGCCCTTCGCCTGGAAATCGGTGACGACGTCGGTGCCGTCCCCGGCCTGGACGACGAACGTGTCGCTGCCGCCGCCGCCGGTCAGGACGTCGTTGCCGCGTCCGCCCGCGAGAACGTTGCGGCCTTCGTTTCCGACGATCAAGTTGTCGAGCGCATTGCCGGTCCCGGCGATGTCGCCCGTCCCCTGCAGGAGCAGGTTCTCGACCGATTGCGTGGCGGACAGCGTGTAGCTCTTTGCCCAGCTTTTGACGGTGTCGATGCCCTGCCCGGCAACTTCGACGATGGACACATCCTGCGAGGATACGCAGTACACGTCGTCGCCCTGGCCGCCGGCCAGGGTGCCCGTGGTGAAGCTCGTCGATAGCTGGTCGTTGCCGCTTGTGCCGGCGAGCTGTCCGCCGGCCGACGACGCCTTGAACCAGGCTGTCGCCGCGCCGGACTCGGGCAGGGCGCGGTCGAGCGCGATGTTCGCGATGCTCAGATCCGCGATCCGAACGTTGCGCAGCGTGAGGCTCTCACCATTCGCGAGCGTCAGGACCGTATCCGCACCCGTCTGGCTCAGCGCGGCGAGAAAGCCGGCGTAGCTGGTGAAGCCCAGGTTCTTCAGGACCAGGCCGTCCTGCTTCGGATCGAAGGCGGAAATCGATGCGGAACCGATGCCGGCCGAAACCGTGAAGACCTCGGCGACCGAAGTCGCACTCAGATTGCGGCCCGCGATCCGAAGGAGGGGCGCGTTCTTTTCGCTGGCGGCCATCGTGTCTCGCAGGGCTGAAGCTGACGAATTCAGGCCCTAGCTGTGTGGCGCAATTCTTTAGAGATGCTTTCTCGCGTTGAGGAGCATTTGAGCCAGGCCGCCGCTTTCACCCTGGATCAACAGGGAATGCTAGTCCGTACTTAATCGAAGATTTTTGTCTATTTTATTGGCAGCTCTGATGCTGCCGTGAGCAAAACAGCTTCGGCCACCCCGAAGACAGGTGCCGAGCGGTTACGGCGCGGAGCGCGTTGCACACGATGTGCATGGTCCCGCTCGCCGCGCGGCCGCCGTCCTGGTGGCGCGGGCAGGATCGGGGCGCAGCGGACTCGTTCTCAGGTCGCCGAAGCTCGCGCGACGAGATCGGACTTGCCCGTCTCCTCGGAAGGTGCCGTCGATGAAGATCGCCTATGTCGGTTGCGGGTACGTGTTCGACATCTACATGCGCACCGCCTGGGCCTACCCGGAGATCACGGTCTGCGGCGTCTTCGACATCGATACGGCCCGCTCCGCGGTCGTGTCGGGTCATTACGGCTTCCACGTCTACCCCGATCTCGACGCGCTGCTCTCCGATCCGGACGTCGCCATCGTCGTCAATCTGACGAGCATCCGCTCCCATTATGAGGTCACCAAGCGGGCGCTCGAGGCCGGAAAGCACGTCTATTCGGAGAAGCCGATCACCACGGATCTTGGCCAGACCCGGGAGCTCTTCGCCCTCGCCGCGGCGCGCGGACTGGTCCTAACGGGTGCGCCCTGCAACCTCTTCTGCGATGCGATCGCGACGATGTGGAAAGCGGTCGATGACGGCGCCATCGGAAAGCCCGTACTCGTGTACGCCGAACTGGACGACAACCCGGCCCATCTGATGAACCTGGAATCGGTGCAGAGTCCGACCGGGGCACCCTTTCCCTATGCGGAGGAACTGCAAGAGGGCTGCACGGTCGAACATGTCGGCTATCACTTGGTCTGGCTGTGCGCGATGTTCGGCCCGGTGCGCTCGATGACGGCGTTCTCCTCCACCTTGGTGGCACACAAGACCGACACCCCGCTCGACCCAGCCGATACGCCCGACCTGTCGGTCGGCTGCCTCGAATTCGCGGGCGGGGTGTCCGCACGCGTGACCTGCAGCTGGGTCGCGCCGCGCGATCACAGCATCCGCATCGTCGGCGAGACGGGCGAAATCCGCGTCGATAACGTGTTCCACGATCAGGCGGCCGTCCATCTCGAACGATTCTCGCGCGTCAGCCTCAGTGCTCGAAAAGCCTACACGTTGCGGACCCAGCCCTTGCTCGGCCGCATCTTCGGGATCGGGGGCCGGAGGATCCGCCTCATCCGCCGGTGGAAGTCGCACGCCGTCGAAGCTGAGCGCGGCGTCGGACGGTCGGTGAAACACCGTATTGTCAGTTGGCTGCGACGCCGCGAGGTCTACGCTCAGGACAAGCTGCTCGGCATCGGTGAGATGGCCCGCGCGATCGTCGAATCCCGCCCGCAGCCGCTTCCGCCCGATTTCCTCCTGCATCTCAACGAGCTGACGCTCGCGATCCAGCGCGCTGGGCCGCGAGGGGCGACGATGACACCGACGACCGGCTTCGCGAATGTCCCTCCCCTTCCGGATGTTGTCGGAAACCGTCACAAACCGCTTATCGATGTGCGTCCCGGTCTCGCAGTCCGGTGGTTCAGCGGTGTTGTGGAGGCGCTGCATCAGCGCTGAGGCCAGCCCGCAACACTCGCGAGCGACCGCTGTGAATACAGCGCCAACCGCCCGTGACCCGCATTGCGTCGGGAGGTAGGTCGGCGGAGCTAGTCGGGCGAAGGCCGCTGCCGCCGATTATCTCCCAATCTCAACACTATATGCCTTCGCCTTCTTGTTAGGAGCGGGGCGTTAATCCTCTCAACGACTGAGCCGGCTCCTCGCCCTGATTGGTGGCGCGCTGCGGAAGAAGCACAAAGTACTTCATCATTTCGCGTATCCAGCGGAGGACACCGCCGGAACTGGCTCCGGCGGGTCTTGGTCGTTACATGCACCTGCCCCCAGACTGCACGGACTTCCCGAGCCAAGCTGCCGAGCGATCGAGACAGGAATGGAGGCAGCCAACGTCGGAAATGCCGATTGGCGGCACGGTCGGACGGGTCAGCTTTATTGTCCAGCCGTTTGATAGGCGTGTGCAGCCCGCAATACGGTGCTCTCGTCAAAATGGCGCCCAGTCAGCATGAGGCCGATCGGAAGTCCCTTCACATCGTGCACCGGCACCGAGATCGATGGATGACCTGTCAGATCAAAAGCGGCTGTGTTGCGGATCATGTTCAGGGCTTGACCGACATAGGTCTTGCGATCGGCCTCCACCGATGGCGGAACAGCATGAGCTGTTTGCGGTGTCGTCGGCATCAGCACCAGATCGGCGTCACGTAGGACGCGATCATAGGCCGCTGTCAGCACACGTGAGAGATTCTGCGCCCGACCGTAAAGAACACCATGGTAGCGCTCGCGCATGTAGTGGGCCATGATCACGCCCATCTTGGCGGTCGCTGAAAAATCTCCGCCATTCGTGACGATCGCACGTGACATGGCCGACATGAGTCGCGTGTTGAAGTAACCCTTCGTCTGGTAGGCAGCATGGCCGTGGTAGAAGCTGTCAACGCCTCCCTCGATGGCGATGGCATTCCAGATCGGCACGGTCTGCCGATGCTCGGGAACGGAGACCTCGGAAACCTCGGCTCCCATGCCGGCCAGAGACTTCGCTGCGTTGCGAACGGCCGTGTCGACTTCCGTCATCGATTCGGGCGTCTCGAACCCCTCTCTAACAACCGCGATCTTGAGACCTTTCAAGCCACCGTCGAGCCGGCTGCGGTAGTCTGGAACTTCGATCGCGGAAGGCTGACGAGGGTCGATAGCCGTGTCGTCCTTGCCAGCGATCACTTGGAGCATCAGCGCGCAGTCTTCGACCGTCATGGCCATTGGACCGATGTGATCGATGGTTTGGTCGAAGCCGACGATGCCCGTGTAGGGCACCAGTCCGTGAGTGGGCTTCAGCCCCACGATGCCCGACCAAGACGCCGGCATGCGGATCGAGCCACCTTGGTCGCCGCCGATGGCGATGTCGACCAGGCCCGTCGCCGGTGCGATGGCGGAGCCGCACGAAGACCCGCCAGCGACATGCGCGGGATTCTTGGGATTGAGGCCCGGCCCGTACGTGCTGGTGTGCCCCCCACCCGAGAATGCGAAATCGCAGGTGTTGAGCATGGCCGTGATATGACCGCCCGCCTCGATAATGCGGCGGACGATCGTTGCATCGAGATCCGGCACGTAGTCATACAAAAGGCGTGAAGCACAGGTGGTCGGAATACCTGCGACGCATACGGTATCCTTGATGCCGATGCGTTTACCTGCGAGTGGACCGCTCGGATTGACAGCCTGAACGCTGCAGAAGCGGACGACACCATTCAGCGGGTCGTCGTCGCGGCTTGGCCGAGTCCCCGGAATACGAACTGCGGGGACGACCTCCCGCGACGGATCAGGATACTGATCCAGCTCGTCGTAGCCGTCCATGACCCCCTTAACAATATCAAGGTAGTCATCCACCTCGCTCTCGGTGAGACGAAGATGATGGCGTCGCGAAATATCCTCGATGTCGTCACGCGAAGGTCGTCGCAAGGTCATGCTGCATTCCTTATGGTTGCCCTGCAGAAATTTTCCAGGGATCGACGCGGTGGAGCTGCAAGTAGAATATTAGACCGATCGTCTAATTCTAAAAAGTCCTCAGTTCTTGCTATGATGCTTGTAATTTATGCGCTACACGCCGCATCTGAGTTAATTTTTGAGCAAGCTGTACATATTGTGAGCCGCCGCCGTGTTCTGGCATGGCAGGGCTGCATCAGAGAAAATCGGGCATGATGCGTCGACGCCTGCGCCGGCGAAGGCATCGCAACTTACCTTCGCCCGACGTGCGAAGTCGCAGCGCAAACCGATCTTCCCACAAAGGCTGCAATTTCGGACGTGGTGACAGAGGCGTGCTCAGGCACGAATCATTGCGAAAAATCCGTCCGCGAAAGTCTGAAGCGGTTGACTGCGCCGTTCGAGCTTGGCCCGCAGCACCGCGCCCTCCCATCCGATCCAGAAGAAGGCAGCAAGCCTGTCAGGCTCATGATGGGCACCGATCTCACCGGCTGCCTGCGCGCGGGTCAGACACTCGCTCGTGCGCCGCTCCCAGTCGGCGAACACATCCTTGATATGCTTGCGATAGGCCTCGGGGAGCGCTCCCATCTCCTGACCTAGATTTCCGACCAGGCAGCCACGCGAAAATGCAAACCGCTGCATAGCGGCCTCCGCGTCGCGCGTGAAGGCTTCGAGTTGTTGCATTGGCGTATGGCGACTGTCGGCGAAGAAGCCATCTAATTTTCTCGAAAAATACTCTGCATATCTCTGGAGCAATTCGATGCCGAACGATTCTTTGCTCTCAAAATAGTGATAAAATGATCCTTTGGGCACACCGGCTGCACGTAGAATTTCGTCGAGGCCGGTCGCAGAAAAGCCTTTCTCCGTCAGCGCGACGACACCGACCCTTATCAGCATTTCGCGCGTCGATGTGTGGCCGGTCAGCACTTTGGGAGGACGGCCACGGCGACGGAGCGGATGAGTAGCGGTCATCCCGAATGACTAAGCGCACGATACCGGAGGATCAAGTGAGCTGATGATCTGGCGGCATCGTCTTAGCTTGCACAAATCCGAGAAACGCGAGCCACAATCTCAAGAATTTGCCGAAATTTTATTGTCCGTGCAAGTCAAGTGCGGCGAGACGAAGCGCATCTACGAAGATTAAATCTCCTACAACAGCACTGATCAAACCGGGGCTGGAGCCTGAGGCCAACGCCTGGAAGGCCGCGCCGGCTTGAGCGCTCGCGGAGCGCCGTCGTGGCGTCGATCCGGCAGCACGTGCAACCGATTGGACAGCTTTCACCTCATCGGTCGACCATGCCGCGCTGTTTTTAGCCGGCCTACTTCGGCAGGGTGCGATCCATGTTCCACAGGTTGAAGGCGCGCTCGCCCAGCATCGTGTCGAGGCCCTCCTCCTGGATCTCGTCGGGCACCCGCAGCGTCCCGAACCGGTCCAGGCCCTTCAGGATCGCGAAGGTGACCAACGAGGCATAGGCGCCGACGATGGCGACGGCGAGAAGCTGGACGCCGAATTGCTGCAGGCTGGCCGAGACGTGGTTGATGTGCGGGCTGGCCAGAAGGCCGACGAGCAGGGCGCCGGTGACGCCACCCACGCCGTGTGCGCGCCAGACTTCGAGCGTGTCGTCGATCCTCAGCCATTGCTGCACGTACTTGGCGTAGTAGCAGGTTGTGGCACCGATGGCGCCGATCGCCAGGGCGGCGATGGGCTCGACATAGCCGGAGGCCGGGGTGATCGTCGCGAGACCCGCCACCGCACCGACGAGAACGCCCGAGAAGGACGGGTGCCGGGTCTCGCGCCATTCCCAGAACATCCAAGTCAGCATGGCAATGGAGCCGGCGAGCATGGTGTTGGTGAAGGCGTAGGCCGCCAGCGCATCCGCGGCGTAGGCGCCTCCGGCATTGAAGCCGAACCAGCCGAACCACAGCAGGCCCGCGCCCAGGGCGACCAGCGGCAGGCTGGCCGGCGCGGATTCGGACTGTCCCGCTGCGAGCTTGCGCTTGCCGAGAAACTTCGCCGTCGCCAGTGCCGAAAAGCCCGCGGAGGTGTGGATGACGATGCCGCCTGCGAAATCGGCGACGCCGAGCTTGGCCAGGAAGCCGCCACCCCAGACCCAATGCGCGGCCGGCAGGTAGACGAGGATGGTCCAGGCCGTGACGAAGAACAGGAAGGCGCCGAACTGGAAGCGTCCGACGAAGGCGCCGGTCATCAGGGCCGGCGTGATGATGGCGAACATCATCTGGTAGGCGAAGACCATGATGAAGGGGATGTTCGGCGCATAGACCGGATTGGGCGCGATGCCGACCTCGTACATCCCGAAATAGAACGCGAAATTTCCGATCGTGCCGCCGATATCGGGGCCGAAGGCGAGGCTGAACCCCCCGAACACCCAGATCACCCCGACGACACCGATGCAGACGAAGTTCTGGATCATGACCGACAGCACGTCCCGCTGCTTGACGAGGCCGCCGTAGAACAGCGCCAGGGCCGGCGTCATTATCAGCACCAGCGCGGTGCAGATGAGGATGAAGGCCGTGTCGCCCGCATTGATGCCGTGCATCGCCTGCTCCTTGATCGTGCGTTTCGAAAATTCCGAGGCGCCGGCCGCGTCGGTCAGTGCGTCGCGGGTCCAGGGTCGAGACGAAGTGGGCCGATCACGCCGGGATCGAGGCCGCGGGACGTCACCGCGCCGTGCCCGCCGAATGGGCCGGCGTCCCGTTGCCGACCATGTGATCGGCCACCGGCGCGTGCGGGTGAGGCGCCATCAGACGCTTCGGCGCGATGAACAGGTACATCGTCAGGACGTAGGGGGCGGTGAAGGAGGGGATTCCGGCCGGCGCGACCATGACGTCGAGGGCGCCCTGGACGAAGACGGTCATCACGGTCGCGAGGGCGGCATAGGCGGCGACCCGCGGCGAGGGCGTCAGGAAGATTACGCCGACGGCCATCGCCGTCAGGACCGGGCTGAAGCCGTAGAGCCCCTGGCTCACGGCCGACGGATCAGCGCCCATCGCGATCGCCACGACCAAGCTGATCAGCGATCCGGCGACCGCAGCGATCCCAGCCGGAACCGAGGCGATCAGGATTCCGGCCAGGAGGATGGCGCCGCTCACTGCGCTGCCCAGAAGGTAGACCTGCGCGATGTTGCGGAAGAAGATCGCGACGAGGTCCATCGGTGCCGGGATGCCGGCGGCGCCCCGCACGAGGTCGCCGGCGAGCCGGGGCGCGTCGCCCGTCACCTGCAGGCGGCCGAAGGAATAGGCCGCGGCCACCATCAGCCAGCCCGTGAGAACGAAAGGGCCGGTGGAGCCTGGAATACCCCACTTGTCGGTGAGCGTCGCGCTGAAGGCGGCGGTCAGCACCGTGCTCACCGCCGCCCCGATCACGATCGAGACCCAGAGCTGGGGCGAGGCGGCGATGAAGGTGGGAAGGGCGGCGCCGACGAGGATGCCGTTGAAGCCGTAGAGGCCGGAGGAGACGGAAGCCTCGTCGCACTCCAGAAGTCGCGCGGTCAGCGTCGCGACGCCGACGCCGACCGCCGCCCCGATCGTCGTGGCCCAGTTGCCGCTGACCGAGGAAGCATAGGCCATCGCGGCGAAGAACAGCACGCCCGTCGCCGCGTTCTCCATGAAGAACACCTGGCTCGCTCCGCGCAGCGATTGGACGAGAAGGTTGGGGTTCGCGCGCGGCATCTTTCCGGCCCTCGCTCAGCGCCAGTAGGGTTCGGCGGGAAGGGACCGGCCGCGCGCTTCCTCACGCACGATGCGCCAGAACCGACGAACCTCGTGGCGGACGTCGTAGCTCTCCACGCCGACCGCGCGCAGCATCAGCCCGGCAGCGTTGGGCAGACGGCTCACGCCGGAGACCGCCCGCGGCGCGTCCGGGGAGAAGTTGGTCTCGAACCGGTCCTTGATGCGTGCGGCGGTCTCGGGCGGTGTCACGCAGAGGATGTTGGCGAAAGCATCGAAGCCGCGCATCACCGCCGCGAAGGCGATGGTCGGGTCGCCGCGCTCGATCAGGATCTTTTCCGAAAACAGCTTGCGCCCGTCGGGCCGGCGCAGGGTCACGTCCATCGACAGCAGGTCGAAGCCGAAGCGCTCCTCGGCATGGTGATGCTTGCGGCCCGCCAGCACCATCTCGCCGTAGAGAAGGGTGGCGCTTTCCGCGACGACGATCTCCGTGCGGGAGAGGAAGCGCGAGCCGCGATAGGGGATGGTGACGTCCGGCAGGTATTCGAGGTAGCCGCCAGCCGCCACCGTCACGCTCTGGTGCTGCGCGGCGTAGTTCGCATCCATGCAGTGGATGCGGTTGGCGCCCTGCGTGGAGACGTGCGCACAGGCGCCCTCCCCCACCGCGATGTCGATCATGTAGCGGTCGCCCTGCAGGATGCCCCCGCCGACCGAGATGATCGGGCAGACCGGCAGTTCCGGCATCACCTCATCCCAGTAGAGCGCCTGCTGCACCAGCAGCGGAGCCACCCGATAGAGGTCGTGCAGCACCGAAGACCCGTCGCGCAGTGCGAAGCCGAGACGCAGCTGACCGACCTTGCCGGGCGCACCGGCCCGCATCTGCGCCGGCTCGGTCTGGAACCCGCGCAACTCCCGCGCTCCGTTGAGACGGCTGAGCTGTCCGTGCAGGGTCATGGCATCACGCGCTCGCCGCGAGTGGGCGGTTCGTCGCCACGTCGAACAGCGCCATGTCGAGGATGAGCTGGAGGAGGTCGTCGACTCCCTCGCCGGTCTTGCAGTTGGTGAAGAGGAACGGCTTTGGGCCGCGCATGATCTTGGAATCGCGCGCCATGACGTCGAGGCTCGCTCCGACATAGGGGGCGAGGTCCCGCTTGTTGATGACGAGGATGTCCGACTGGCAGACCCCGGCGCCGTTCTTGCGCGGGATCTTGTCGCCGGCGGCGACGTCGATCACGTAGATGTAGAAGTCCGCCAGTGCGGGACTGAACGTCAGAGTCAGGTTGTCGCCACCGGACTCGATCAGGATCACGTCGCTGTCGGGATACTTGTCTTCGAGTTCCTCGACCGCGGCGATGTTCATCGACGGATCTTCGCGCACCGCCGTGTGCGGGCAGGCTCCGGTCTCGACGCCGACGATCTTCTCCTCGATCAGCACGCCGTTGAGGGTGCGGCGCACCTGCTTGGCATCCTCGGTCGTGACGACGTCGTTGGTGATGATCAGCGGCTTGATGCCCCGCTCGATCAGGCGCGGCGTGATCGTCTCGATGATCGCGGTCTTGCCCGAGCCGACCGGGCCGCCGATGCCGATACGGGTGATCTTCTTCATCTCTATTTCCTTTGCCGCACTCGGACTGCCTCACGAAACGCCCGGTCACCGGCCGTTCTCGCTCTGGCGACGAGCGTGCGGCGGGCGTTTCGTGAGAGACACTCAGTTCATGAACAGACGCACATGGACCGTGGTGTGATGGGCGACGAGGACGTCGAAGACCGGCGCGAAGGCCGCCATCTCGTCGAGGGCGAGGTCGCGCACGGCCAAGTAATCGTCCTGAACACGCCCTTGGGCGGCGAACAGGATGCGCTGGGTCTCGAAATGGTCGATCCGCATCAGCCGCAGCGCGGCGCTCAGGATCATCGAGGCGATGCCGTACTGGTGGACGACGAAAGCCTCGCTCTCGTCGGCGCCGAGATGGGCGAGCGCGATCGCCTGGCCGATCGGCAGGCAGCCGGGGGTGGCGTCCGACCGAATCTCTGAAAGCCAGCGCGCCAGCATCGGCGAAGGGCTGATCTTGAGCGCCAGTTCGGCGAATTTTTTCCCCATCCGCGTCAGCATCAGTTGCTGCTCTTCGCCGACGCGGCGGCAGATCAGCTCCCGGTCGGCCGTGACGACACCGGAAAAGTCTTCCGCCAGGACGGCGCGGTGGGCGTGCAGCAGCGCGATGCCGTCCACCCGCGCCGCCTGGTGCAGAACGAGTTCGACGAAGGGCAGCAGGCTGTCCGCGTCGGTGACGATGCCCGTCTGCAGCGCGGATTCGAGCCCGTTGGAGAAGGCGAAGGCGCCGACCGGCAGGGTCGAATCCGAGAATTGCAGCAGACGCGCGAGATGCGCCATGCCGTGCGGTGCGAGACGGGCCCTCGGCTCACCGTGCCGCATCACGCCACCGGACCGTGTCGGTCGTGATGCTCGTGTCCGTGGTCGTGCCCGTGATCGTGCGGATGATCATGGGGCTCATGATGATCATGGCCGTGCGCCCCGCCGCGATCGCCGTGATGGTGGTGCGGGGTGGCGTCGGCGCCGGCAAACAGCAGCCGAACCTCCTTCGCGTCGAGCTTCGCCGCCACCTCCTCGCCCGGAGCGAAATGGGTCTTCACATGCGCGAAGGCGTGAGTGCGCATGACCGAGGCCATCACCTTCTGATCGACCGAGAGCGGCACGTAGACCGTCGATCCCTTGATCACCGCCGGCCAGTGCTGGTTGCCGAGGCCGTGCCCGAGTTCGAAGCAGGCGCGCAGGATCTCGTGCGGCGCGAGGCGCTCCAGCCCCTCCAACTCGATGACCAGCACCTCCTTGAGGGCGATCCGGGCAACGACGATGAGCTGACGCGTCGCGTCGTAGTGGAGCACGTCGCCGTCGTGCAGGTGCTCGGAGCGCGGCAGCGAGACCGCCAGCTCGATCCCGCTCTCGCTCGCCTTGCGCAGGCGGCTCTTGGGCGCCTCCCACTGCTCCAGAACCAGCGGATCGACCCGGGCCTGCCGCGCGCGCTCCTGCCAGACCGGATCGCTGAGATGACCGAGCTTGTGTTCGACGAGGATCATTCGTCTCTCCAAACCGGCCGTGCTCATGCACGGCGCAGGCGTTTCCCGGATTCGATCCCGAGCCGGATTGCGGCGTAGCCGACGATCAGGCTGGAGAGGCCGTAGAGGACCGCAAGACCGGCTTGGCCCGGCGCCACGGCCTCGGATAGGACGCCGTAGATGAAGCTCGAGAAGGTCGACATTCCGCCGGCAAAGCCGGTGCCGACCAAGAGCATGAACTCGTCCGAGACTTGACCGAGGCGATGAAGTCCGAAGGCCGCGCCGAGGCAGAACGAAGCGATGATGTTGGCGGTGAAGATATCGAGCGGAAAGGCGCCGCTCTGCTGAGGGATCAGCAGCATCAGGAATTCGCGCGTGATCGCGCCGCACCCACCACCGATGAAGACGAAGACGGCCTGCGCGCCCATGCGAGCTTCCATGACGAGCCCCTATGCTCGCGCCAGGGCCACGCCCGCCGCCGCGGCGCAGAGGCCGAGGCCGACGGAGGCGACGAGGTACAGGGCGGAGAGCGCGTGGCGATGCTCCATCGCCATCTGCACTGTGTCGAGCTGCATCGAGCTGAACGTCGTGTAGCCGCCGAGAAAGCCCGTCAGCACCAGGGACGACATCATGTCCCCGTGGCGTTGCTGCCAGCCGACGGCGAACGCGGCGGACAAGTAGGCGATCCCGAAGGCGCCCGTGACGTTGATGAGGAAGGTGCCGAACCTGAAGCGCGCCGGGATCGCGCGGTCGATGATCCCGCCGAGCTGCCAGCGCAGCAGCGAGCCGGCTCCGCCGCCGAGGCACACCCACATGATGTCGATCGGTCTCATCAACGCATGTACCGAGCTGTGGCGACGCAGGAGACGTCAGCTGAAGTAATGGAGCTGAGCGAGTGGCAGGTGGGCCGCGGGCTCGATCGTGGCGTGCTTGCCATCGACGGTCACCGCGAAGGTCTCCGGATTGACCTCGATGACAGGGAGCCGGTCGTTTCGAACCATCGACGCCTTGGTGATGGTGCGCGTGCCGTAGACGGGCACCACCTTGGACGTCAGCGCGTAGCGGTCCGCGATGCCGGCCTCGTAGCCGGCATGCGAGGTGAAGGTGACCCGGGTCTTGGCCACCGCCGGGCCCAGCCCGCCGAACATCGGACGGTAGACGACCGGCTGCGGCGTCGGCAGCGAGGCGTTGGGATCGCCCATGACCGCCCAGGAGATCATGCCGCCCTTGATCACCATCTTCGGCTTGGCGCCGAAAAAGGCCGGCTCCCAGAGGACGAGATCGGCCATCTTTCCGACCTCGACTGAGCCGATCACGTGTGAGACGCCCGCCACGATGGCGGGATTGATCGTCACCTTGGCCACGAAACGCAGGACGCGCTGGTTGTCGTTGCCGGAGGCGTCGCCCGGATAGGCGCCGAGCCGCGCCTTCATCAGGTGGGCCGTCTGCAGGGTGCGCGCCCAGTTCTCACCGACGCGGCCCATGGCCTGGCTGTCGCTCGACAGGATCGAGATCGCGCCGAGATCGTGCAGGACGTTTTCCGCCGCGATGGTCTCGGCCCGCACGCGGCTCTCGGCGAAGGCGACGTCGGTCGGGATCTTCGGGCTGAGGTTGTGGCAGACCATCACCATGTCGAACAATTCGGCCTGCGAGTTGATGCCGTAGGGCATGGTCGGGTTGGTCGAACTGGGGATGACGTTGGCGATGCCCGCCACGCGGATGATGTCCGGCGCGTGGCCGCCGCCCGCGCCCTCCGTGTGGTAGGTGTGGATCGTGCGCCCCTCGAAGGCGGCGATGGTGCTCTCGACGAAGCCCGCCTCGTTCAAGGTGTCCGTGTGGATGCAGACCTGGACGTCGTGATCGTCGGCGACGGTCAGCGCCATGCGGATCGCCGCCGGCGTGCTGCCCCAGTCCTCGTGAACCTTCAGCCCCATCGCGCCGGCGCGGATCTGCTCGTCGATCGGCAGCGGCGCCGAGCCGTTGCCCTTGCCGTGCACGCCCGCATTGACCGGCCATGCGTCGAAAGAGCGGAGCATCATCTCGATGTTCCAAGTGCCCGGCGTGATGGTGGTGCCGTCGGTGCCGTCGGTGGGACCGATACCGCCGCCGAACAGCGTCGTCACGCCGTTGCTGAGCGCGGCCTGCGCCTGCTGCGGCGAGATGAAGTGGACATGTGCGTCGATGCCGCCCGCGGTGAGAATGAGGTGCTCGCCGGAGATGGCGTCGGTGCCCAGTCCGAGCGCGAGGCCCCGCGTCACCCCTGACATCGTCGAGGGATTGCCGGCCTTCCCGATCCCGACGATCAGGCCGTTCTTGATGCCGAGATCGGCCTTGATGACGCCGAGGACCGCATCGACGATCGTGACGTTGGTGATGACGAGATCCGGCGCGCCCGCCGCGCTGGTCAGTTCGTTGTCGTACCCCATGCCGTCGCGCAGCGTCTTGCCCCCGCCATAGACGGCCTCCTCGCCGTAAACCCGAAGATCCTTCTCGATCTCGATGTAGAGATCCGTGTCCGCGAGCCTGATCCTGTCGCCTGCCGTGGGTCCGTACAAATCCGAATATTGCCGCCGCGAGAGTTTGGTCATCCCAGCGCTCCAGGTCCGACTGTCGAAGGGGCGAGATGGAGCATCGTCTTTTCCCGAAAGCCGGCAGCCACCTTTCGGGACGATGCTTGATCCTCTTGTTTTTGCATCGTCTGCTTCCGAAAGCCGGTAGCCACCTTTCGGGACGATGCTCTACGGCTTGTTCTTGAAGCCGTAGCGGTTCACGCGATCGAGCGCGTCCGTCAGCCGAGGGCGGTCATCGTCGTAGGTCTCGTCGCCGACCCAGCCGTTGACGAGGCCGTTGAAGCCGAGCACCCGCTGCTTGCCTTGATAGGGCACCAGCGAGATCTCCTTCTCGTCCCCCGGTTCGAACCGCAGGGCGGTCGTGGCCGGGATGTTGAGCCGCTTGCCGAACGCCTGCGCGCGATCGAATTCGAGCGAGGCATTCACTTCGAAGAAATGGTAGTGGGACCCGACCTGGATCGGCCGGTCACCGGTATTGCGGACCTTGAGCGTCGTCGTCGGGTAGCCGGCATTGATCTCGATGTCGCCGGAGCCGAAAACGATGCCTCCGACGGGCGCCTTCTTCTGGACAGGACTCATCGCGGCCTCTCCTCACGTCTCGGGCTTACTTGATGGGAGAATGCACGGTGACGAGGCGGGAGCCGTCCGTGAACACCGCCTCGACCTGGACGTAGGGAATCATCTCCGCGACGCCCTCCATCACGCTGTCGCGGGTGATGGCTTTGCCCGCGAGTTCCATCACCTCCTCCACCGTCTTGCCGGCCCGCGCGCCCTCCAGGGCCGCGACGGAGATGAGGGAGACGGTTTCGGGGTGGTTGAGCTTGAGACCCTGGTCCTTACGGCGCTGCGCTACCTGCGCGAGCATATAGATCAGCAGCTTGTCGGTTTCGCGCTGAGTGAAGTGCATAGGCAGCCTCCCGAGCGAATGCGGCCAGCCCAGGCAGCCAAGTGAGCGGCGGCCAGGAAATCTCTCTCTTTTCAACCTATAGCAGCAGCTTCTCTCACAAGGCCAGCCCCTTCGCAACACCGGCGATTACTTTCTCAATTGTTGGTTTTTTACATTCGATATCCTCGAGACAGCAGCTGGCCAGACTCCATTGCGTTGAAACCCGCATCTCGGACTGATTTCGGCATGCCGGCTATCGAGCCGACGATGCGCTGGACGAGCCGCGGACCACCGGATGGAAGTTGTATGCGGCTTCGATGCGAAGCGGCGCCTCACGGTGGGCGCGGCGCTCCCGCCGCGGATGACGTCAGGGTTGTAGGAGCGGCACCCCCATCGATGCGGCCACCGGGCAGCGGCCTGGACCGGATCGAAGCGGCATCAGCGTCAAGCCCCAGCTCCTGGCCCGGTGCGGTTACGGGCGCGAACTGATCGAGAACTCGCTCCCCTATGCTCTGCATGGGCAGACTGAATACGCTCTCGACCTCGGCGGACTGCGTTGTCGAATGGAGCTGCCCTTGAAGTAATCTGGGAAAGTTCTCGGCAGCGGCGACAGGGATAGGTTTTGCAGCCACTTGCTGCCGGAGCCACGATGACCACGCCGACGCCTCCCCTGTCGGGTCCCCGCATCCTCGTGGTCGAGGATGAGTACCTCGTCGCGGTCGAGATCAAGCGGTGGCTGCAGGAGGCCGGAGCCGAGGTGCCGGCCCCGTCCCGAGCGCGGAGCGGGCGCTGGCCCTCATCGAGAATGAACCGCTCGGTGCGGCCGTGCTCGGAGTCCAACTCAATGGCGAGCCGTCCTACATCTTCGCCTAACGCCTCACCGAGCGCGGCGTGCCCTACCTGTTCGCCACCGGGGAGGCCAGGATCGCGGAAGGCTCGGATTATCGCTCGCACACCGTTCCGGGTAAGCCCATCCTCGACATCGAACGGCGGCAAGCCGTGAGCCGGCTCATCGCCCACTGAACCGGAGGTTTCCCGCACGGACGGCTTCGAACATCCTTTCACCGGCCGGAAGCACACCGACCTGCGGCTTCGGGCGCGGTGATGCGAAGCCGCCGGTCGTGGGATGTGTCCGCGGCCCGAACGGGGCCGCGAATCTGCGGGTCGAAGGCCGGAGCGCGCGCAGGCGAGAAGAAGTCAGGACGGAACACCGCCCGCCTCTCGGCATCGCGCGAAGGCGCTGAGCGACACGCGCGCGACCTCCCGCAAGGCGTCGCGGTCGGCACCCGACGAGGCCAGGACGCCCATGCCGGACGCGATCGTCGAGAGAAAGCGCGCCAGCGCCGCCGGATCGGCCTCCGGCGCCAGATCGCCGTCCCGCTGGGCCTGCGCGAACCGTTCGCGCAGATCCGCCTCGGTCTGCGCCCGCCGGGATGCCAGTTCGAACGGGATGTTCTCAGAGCCTGCCCCGCAGGCGAGCCCCCCCTGGACCAGAAGGCAGCCGGGCGGGTTGGCAGGGTCGGTGTGGCTCTCGGCGATGCTGCTCAGGAACCGCTCGGCCACATCGCGGGCAGTCGCTCCCGCGAGCACGTGGCGCATGTGCTCGCAGCGCCGTTGCGCGTAGCGGTCGAGGGCGGCTTTCAGAAGCCCCTCCTTGCTGCCGAAGGCCGCGTACAGACTCGGCGCCTTGATGCCCATTGCCTTCGTCAGCATGGCGAGGCTCGCGCCGTCGTAGCCGTGGCGCCAGAACACCTCCATCGCCTCGTCGAGGGCCTTGTCCGTGTCGAAAGACCGGGGCCGCCCCATCACCATTGTCCGCGGGCTCCAAGTTTTGTATCGAGTGGTAGATAAGTCTCTTGACGTGCGGCGTCCATGCCGACATGTGTAGCGAACTCTACAGATGTCGGAGCCGCTCGTGCATCCTCAGCGTGGCACCTCCTTAGGCCGTTTTCTCCTCCGGCGCAGTGTCGGGGTCGGGCTCGCGCTCTCTCTGCTGGCGGGCGCCACCTGGCTCGCGGCGCCGGCATCGGTGCTGCGCTCCGCGCCGGCTCAGGCCGCGGCTCCGCCGGACGAGCCCTCAGTGCCGGCTGCGGTCGCCACGGTCGAGCCGCGCGACGTGATCCTCTGGGACGAGTTCTCGGGCCGCCTCGAAGCCGTCGACCGCATCGAGGTGCGGGCCCGCGTCGGAGGCGCGATTCAGGCCACGCATTTCGTGGAGGGTGAGTTGGTCAAACCCGGCGACCTTCTCGTGACCATCGATCCCGCCCCCTACGCCGCGGAGGTCCAGCGTCTTGAGGCCCAGGTGACGGGTGCCGAGGCGCGCGTCGCCCTGACGTCAAGTGACCTTGAGCGCGGGCAGCAATTGTCGGACCGGCACATCGTGACGGCGCGCGACCTCGACGTGCGCGCCAACGCCTTCAAGGAGGCGAAAGCGACCCTGGAGGGGGCGAAGGCAGCGCTGGCGGCGGCGCGCCTGAATCTCGACTACACGCAGGTGCGGGCGGCCGTGGGCGGCCGCGTCGGCCGCCGCGAGATCACGCCGGGCAACCTCGTGGCGACCGGTGCGGGCGCCGCCGTCCTGACGACCCTCGTCTCGGTCGATCCCGTCTATGCCAGCTTCGACGCCGACGAGACCGTCATCCTGAAAGCCCTGGCCTCGATCGCCGAGCCGTCGGGCGGGCGCGGCCGGCTCGCGCGGATCCCGGTCGAGATGATCACGGCCGACGGCAGGCGCGCCAAGGGGAGCCTGCAGTTCATCGACAACAAGGTCGATGCGCGCAGCGGCACGGTCCGCGTCCGCGCGACCTTCGCCAACGGCGACGGCCACCTGATCCCGGGCCAGTTCGCGCGGATGCGCCTCGGCCAAGCCGTTCCCGAATCTCTCCTGCTCGTCGATGAGCGCGCCATCGGCACGGACCAGGACAAGCGCTTCGTGCTCGTGGTGGGGGCGGACAGCCGAGCCGAGTTCCGGGCCGTCACCCTCGGCCGGGCCGTCGACAGCCTGCGCGTCGTAACCTCCGGCCTGTCCGGCGGCGAGCGCATCGTGGTCAACGGGCTGCAGCGCATCCGCCCCGGCACGCGCATCAGCCCCGAGCTGGTCCGGATGGGCGCCCGCCCGCAGGATCCCGCGCCGGGGACGGCCAAGCTCGCGCAGCGCTGAGAAGCTCACCGCTTCGACTCCATCGTCCGAGACCGCCCGGCGGCAACGGCCGCGACCGGCAGCCCTGACGGCTGCGCGGACGGTCGTCTCACGCCCCCTCCTCCGCATTCCTTCGCCCGTCTTCCCCAAGGGTCGGCATGAATCTCTCCAAATTCTTCATCGACCGGCCGATCTTCGCGGGCGTGCTCTCGGTGCTCATCTTCGTCGGTGGGCTGCTCTCGCTCTTCGCGATGCCGATCTCGGAATATCCGGACGTCGTGCCGCCCTCGGTCGTCGTCCGGGCGACCTTCCCAGGCGCCAACCCCAAGGTCATCATCGAGACCGTGGCGACGCCGATCGAGGAGCAGATCAACGGCGTCGAGGGCATGCTCTACATGTCGAGCCAAGCCACGACGGACGGGGTGATGGTGCTGACCGTCACCTTCCGGCTCGGCACCGATCCCGACAAGGCGCAGCAACTCGTCCAGAACCGCGTCTCGCAGGCCGAGCCCCGCCTGCCGGCGATCGTACGCCAACTCGGCATCGTCACGGTGAAGTCTTCGCCCGATCTGACCATGGTCGTGCATCTCGTCTCGCCCAACGGGCGCTACGACATGACCTATCTGCGCAACTACGCGGTGCTGAACATCAAGGACCGTCTCGCCCGACTCGACGGCGTCGGTCAGGTCCAGCTCTTCGGCTCCGGCGACTACGCCATGCGCATCTGGCTCGACCCGCAGAAGGTCGCTGAGCACGGCCTGTCGGCCGGCGACGTCGTGCGCGAGATCCAGGCCCAGAACGTCGAGGCGGCGGCCGGCGTCATCGGCGCCTCGCCGGCCGTGCCGGGCCTCGACCTGCAGCTGTCGCTCAACGCCGAGGGCCGCCTGAACAGCGAGGAGCAGTTCGGCGACATCGTCGTCAAGACGGGGCCGGACGGCGAGATCACGCGGCTGCGCGACCTCGCACGGATCGAACTCGGCGCCTCCGACTATGCGCTCCGCTCGCTTCTCGACAACAAGTCGGCGGTCGCGATCCCGATCTCGCAATCGCCGGGCTCGAACGCGATCCGGATCTCGGATCAGGTCCGCCAGACCATGGCCGAGATCAAGCGGACCATGCCGGAAGGGATCGACTACCAGATCGTCTACGACCCGACGCAGTTCGTGCGCGCCTCGATCGAGGCGGTGATTCACACGCTGCTGGAGGCGATCACCCTCGTCGTCCTCGTGGTGATCCTGTTCCTGCAGACGTGGCGGGCCTCGATCATCCCGCTGCTCGCCGTGCCGGTCTCCATCGTCGGCACCTTCGCGGTCATGCATGCCTTCGGCTTCTCCATCAACGCGCTGAGCCTGTTCGGCCTCGTGCTCGCCATCGGCATCGTCGTCGACGACGCCATCGTCGTGGTCGAGAACGTGGAGCGGAACATCGAAGCCGGGCTCTCGCCGCGCGACGCCAGCTATCAGGCCATGCGCGAGGTCTCGGGGCCGATCATCGCCATCGCCCTCGTTCTCGTCGCCGTGTTCGTTCCGCTCGCCTTCATCAGTGGGCTCACGGGCCAGTTCTATAAGCAGTTCGCCCTGACCATCGCGATCTCGACGGTGATCTCGGCGATCAACTCGCTGACCCTCTCGCCGGCCCTATCCGCGCTCCTGCTCAAGGATCATCACGCACCCAAGGACCGGCTGACCCGGATCCTCGACACGCTGCTCGGCTGGTTCTTCCGCCGGTTCAACCGGGCCTTCGGGCGGGCCTCGGACGGGTACGGACGCGGCGTCGGCGCTGTCATCTCGCGCAAAGGCGCGATGATGATCCTCTACGTCGGGCTCGTCGGCGTGACCGCGCTCCTGTTCCGCCAGATCCCCGGCGGCTTCGTGCCCGGCCAGGACAAGCAGTACCTCGTCGGCTTCGCGCAACTGCCGGACGGCGCGACCCTCGACCGGACCGAGGAGGTGATCCGCCGCATGAGCGAGATCGCCCTCAAGGAACCCGGCGTCGAGAGCGCCGTCGCCTTCCCCGGCCTGTCGATCAACGGCTTCACCAATTCCTCGAATTCTGGGATCGTGTTCTCGACGCTGAAGCCGTTCGAGGAGCGGAAAGGTCCCGGTTTGAGCGGGGCGGCGATCGCGCAGTCGCTCAACAGGAAATACGCCGCGATCCCCGAGGCGTTCATCGCGATGTTCCCGCCCCCGCCCGTCAACGGCCTCGGCACCATCGGCGGCTTCAAGCTGCAGATCGAGGATCGGGCCGGCCTCGGCTACGAGGCGCTCAACGAGGCCACCAAGGCCTTCATGGCCAAGGCGGCGCAGGCGCCGGAACTCGCGGGCCTGTTCTCCAGCTTCCAGATGAACGTGCCGCAGCTCTTCGCCGATCTCGACCGGACGAAGGCGCGCCAGCTGCGTATCCCCGTGACGGACGTATTCGACACGCTGCAGATCTATCTCGGCTCGCTCTACGTCAACGACTTCAACAAGTTCGGCCGCACCTACTCGGTCCGCGTCCAGGCCGACGCACCGTTCCGGGCGCGCTCCGACGATGTCGGACTGCTCAAGGTCCGCGCCGGCTCCGGCGAGATGGTGCCGCTCTCGGCCCTGCTGCGCGTGCGGCAGACCGCCGGACCGGAGCGGGCCATGCGCTACAACGGCTTCCTCTCCGCCGACATCAACGCCGGTGCGGCCCCCGGCTACTCGTCGGGGCAGGCCCAGGAAGCGGCGGCGCGCATCGCCGCCGAGACCCTGCCACGCGGCTTCGCCTTCGAGTGGACCGATCTAACCTACCAGGAATTCATCGCCGGCAATTCCGGGATCTGGGTCTTCCCGCTGGCCCTGCTGCTCGTCTTCCTCGTGCTGGCGGCGCAGTACGAGAGCCTCACTCTGCCGCTGGCCATCCTGCTGATCGTGCCGATGGGGCTGCTCGCGGCGATGTTCGGGGTCTGGGTATCGGCAGGCGACAACAACGTCTTCACGCAGATCGGCCTGATCGTCCTCGTCGGCCTCTCGGCCAAGAACGCCATCCTGATCGTGGAATTCGCCAGAGAACTGGAATTCGCCGGTCGCACGCCGCTCCAGGCGGCGATCGAGGCGAGTCGGCTGCGGCTGCGTCCGATCCTGATGACGTCGATGGCCTTCATCATGGGCGTCCTGCCGCTCGTGACCGCGACCGGGGCCGGATCGGAGATGCGCAACGCCATGGGCGTCGCGGTGTTCTCCGGCATGATCGGCGTCACCGCCTTCGGCCTGTTCCTGACGCCGGTCTTCTACGTGCTGCTGCGCCGCCTGACCGGCAACAGGCCGCTCAAGCAGCATGGCGGCGAGCCGCGGGAGGCGCATCCGGACGGCATGGCCCACGCCGCGTGACGAGCGGGATTTTTTTGAGCACCACGCGAGCGGCAGCGGACAAGGCTGGCGGCGCAGTCTTCAGCTTCACTCGCAACGATCGGAGGGCCGGCCGTTTCCGCTCCCGGGGCGTCAGTGCTGCGGACGTCCCGTAAAAGACACCTAGAAGCCGCTGCGAACGCGAAGATGCGTGTGGGTGTGGTTCGATGCGAACCCTTCCTCGTGCGAGTGCGCGGAGGTGTCCTGGACGACGGGAATGAGGTTGAGCGTGCCGTGCATGACGCCACGCTCGAGGAACAGCTTCTCTGCGTAGGACGACACGTCTCCGGCAGGACCGCGCATCAGCGTCACGTCGATCGATGTCGTATGATCGATCGGGATGGACAGGGAGGCGACCGCCTGATCGTGGCGGTCGAGCCGCCCCTGCGGCACGCGCGCCGCGAGGTTCCGCACCGACTGATCGATCGTGTAGCTGATGACGCCGAAGCACGGCGCGTCGGCCGGCGCTTCGGGACGCGCGGACAAGCCGCGCCGCACAAGATCGCGGATGGCTTCCGATCGGCTCCCCGCGCCCGTGCCGTCCATGTAGGCATCGAGCGCGGCGGCCAGCTCGTCATCGATGGCGATGGTCGTGCGCTGCATGGCGATCCTCCCCCCTGATCCGCGACGACGGAGGCTGTCCTGTCGTTGGCTTCCAGACAAGCGGCCGCGGCACTTCGCGTGAGGCTTGGGCGTACGGTCCGATCACCGCCGTCCGGGTGCGTCGTGCCCTCGGACAGATCGGCTGACCAGGGCCTTCCTTTCCCGCCTCAATCGCTCGACACGTCCGCGGCGGCGTCCGATCCGCCGACCTGCCTGTCGCTGCCGAGGGAGTAGACTTGGTAGGGTTTCCCGTCGGCGCCGGGCGAGCGGTAGAGATAGGGCTGCCCCCACGGATCGGTCAGGCCGCGGCTGTCGCGGATGTAGGGGCCCCGCCAAGCGGGCCCCGTCGGCTGGACGAGGCCCTGCAGGCCCTGCTGAGCCGTCGGGTAGGTGCCGTTGTCGAGATAGTAGAGTTCGACCGCCTGAGCGATGTTCTTGACCTGAATGCGCGCCGTCTCGCCCTTGGCGCGGCCGAGATAGCCGATCACCTGCGGCGTCACCATCGTGGCGATCATGCCGATGATCGCCAGCACGACGAGAAGTTCGACCAGCGAGAAACCGGCCTCGGCCGAACGAGCGCATGCGTCGTCGCGCTCCGAACCCTGCTCTGGGTGAGACATCGCCGCCGCCGTCCGCATCGTGAGAGGAGGGGTCGACGATGGGGCGCTAAGCCTAAGAATCCCCTGCGGGAGCCGGCGCACGAGGCGCTTCGGGCGGAGATTCACCGGAATTTTTTGATCTTTGTTATATTCCGCGTGCGACCTTCATGGGGCAGAACCGACGGGAACGAACCCGCGGCGGCTCCGGGGGCGTTTATGCGTCGGCCTGATGTCATCTCGAACCTCCGGCGCTCGGTCCCGACTCTGCTCGTCGTGCTCGCAGTTGTCCTGGACGCCGGTCACGGGGCTGCTGCGGCGGCATTGCCGGCCGCGCCCGAGACTCTTCTGAGCCTGCCGCTGCCGCCCATCCGGCTGCTCACAATCCTGGTCGGCCTCCACCTGCTCGGTCTGTGCTTCGGCCTCGGTGGGGCGACGATGCTCGACTTCTGGATCCTGCGCTGGATGCGCTGGGGCGGCCTGCCGAACGAGATCACCCGCACCTTCCTGTTCGTCAGCAAGGTGGTGACGGTCGGGCTGATCCTCCTGTGGGTCTCCGGCCTCGGCTTCCTGGCCGTCTACGCATTCGAGGCTCCCGAAAAACTCTCGAACCCGAAGATCGTCGCCAAGATCACGGTGGTCGCCGCGCTGACGGTGAACGGATGGCTGATCCATGCCTTCGTCCTGCCGGGCGTGCTGCGCGACGTGAGCCGGCCGATGTTCGACGGCGTGTCGCACCTGCGCACCGGGATCTTCCTGATCTCGGGGGCGGTCTCGGGCGTCTCGTGGTACACGGCCTTCGCGCTGGGCCTCATGCGCGAGCTGAACGGGCGCGTCGCGGCGAGCCTCCTGCTCGCGCTCTGGCTGGCCGCCATGGTCGCCGCCGGGCTCGCGGCCTACGCCTTCTGGCAGTTCCTGCGCCGGCGCAGTCTCGGCGCGCGGACCGGCGGCGGACCGGATAACGCCGAAGCGGAACCGGTGTCGGGCCTCCCGTTCTGGGGCATGCTGCGGCGCCGGATCGGCTCTCGTCTAAGCCGCGCGGGCGCGGGGGTCGCGTCGATGGCTGCCTCTCCGACCGTAGATCTGCACGACCGCGAAGGCGCGGAAGCGGTGGCGCCGCATCCGATGCGGGCGGTTCCGCTGGGCTTCACCTGCGCGCGCGAGAGCCGGATGGCCGCCCTCAAGGCGCGGCTGAGTTCGATCTGAGGCGCCATGGATCTCGGTGACCCGGCCGTCGCGGCGCTGCTGCCGCTGCCCCTCACCCTCGCGGTGAGCCTGATCGACCTGCGCCGCCGCATCATTCCCGACGGGCTGAACCTCGCCCTGCTCGTCCTCGGGGTCGGGTTTGCCGCGCTTACCGGTCCGGCGCTGGCGGCGGCCGGGGCGAGCCTGGTTCAGGCGGCGGGCGCGTTCCTGCTGCTCTGGGCCTTGCGCGCCGCCTACGCGCGCCTGCGCGGGCGGACGGGGCTCGGTCTCGGCGACGTGAAGTTCATCGCCGCCGCCACCGCCTGGACCGGCTTGGCCGGCCTGCCGCTGTTGCTCCTCGTCGCCAGCACCAGCGCGCTCGCGGCGCTCGCGCTGGCCGCGCTTGCGGGTCGGCGGGTGGATCTGGCCTTCCGCCTGCCCTTCGGACCGTTTCTGGCCCTCGGGCTGCACGCGACGCTGTGGACCGCCCCCCCCGGCTGAGGGCTTTCGCGGGTTCGGGCGCGCGACCGCGGTCCAGATCACTGCACGAGCTGGCCGACGCTCATGATCGCGCCCATGACCGAGATGATGAGGCCGCCGATCAGGCCGCCGATGGTCACGGTCACCAGCGGGGTGAGGAGCGCGAGCAGGCGGTCGATGCGCTGGCGCGTCTGGGTCTCGTGCATCTCGGCGGCGTGGAGGAGGACGGGGCCGAGGCGGTTCACCTGCTCGCCGCTGGCGATGAGGTTGAGGGTCGAGGGCGCGTGCGGCTTCAGGCTGGCGAGGCCCGAGGCGAGGCTTCCGCCCTCGGTCAGCCGGCGGCCGGCCTCGTCGAGGGCTTTGCAAAACACCCGGTTGCCGGCGAGCGGACGGGTGGCGGCGACCGCGTCCGGGATCGGCACCTCGGCGCAGAGCAGCGTGCCGAGCACCCGGCAGATACGCCCGAGTTCGATCCCCGCCACAATCTCGCGCACCAGCGGCAGGCGCAGCGCCAGCCGCCCGCGGGCGGCGGCGAAGCCGGGCTCGCGCCAGATCCGGGCAAGGCCGAGGCCGATGAGGGCGGCCCCGCCGAGCATCACCGGCCAGCCGGCGCTGATCCCGTCGCCGAGAGCTGCGGCGGCGCGGATGGCGAAGGGCGACGGGCGGCCGCTGCCCTCGAACAGCGGCGTCAGCGCGGGCACCAGCACGACGACGATCATCACCAGCGTCCCGACCGCCATCAGCACCAGCAGGGCCGGGTAGATCATCGCCGAGGTGAGATGGCGGCGCACCGCGTCGCGACGTTCGATCGAGCCGGTCAGCGAGGCGATCACCGCCTCGAGCGTGCCGGTCGCCTCGCCGTGGTGAGCGCGATCCTGGCCGGCGCGCTGCTGCAGGTCCGCTCCAGCGCGGCCCTGACGCAGGCGCGCGGACGGATCGTGCAGCTCCAGGGAATCGCCGACGGGATCACCCGTCTGATCGCCTACGATCTCGGCGTGCGGCGGACCTACCGCCTCGCCGGCCTCGACTTTCCCGAGGACGGCACCGTCGTGGCCTGCCCCCTCGACCGCAGCCGGACCGCCTTCGTGTCGCTGCAGGACCAGGGGCGCCTGATCGACCTGAACCGGACCCCGCGGCCGGCGCTGGAGGAAGCATTCCGCCTGCTCGGCGTGCCGGACCGGACGGTCCTCGCCGTCGCCGCCGAGATCGTCGACTACCGCGACGCCGACGACGTCCCCGAACCCACGGGCGGCGCCGAGCTGCCGCAGTACCGCGCGCGCGGTCTCCTCTGGGGGCCGCGCAACGCGCCCTTCGCCAGCGTCGACGAGATCGAGCGGCTGCCTTCGATGACGCCGGACGTCGCCGCGATCCTGAGGCCGGTGCTGACCGTCTACAACGAGGGCGGTCGCTTCGACCTCGCCGCCCTCGTCGCGCAGCGACGCCCCTCCCATCTCGACGCATCCTTGCGCCAGGCCCGGCCCGTCCCGTCGCCGCGCCAGTACTTTCGGATGTCGGTGGTCGTCGAAGAAGCCGGGACGCGCGCGGGACGCGCGGCGATCTACGCGCTCGGCGGCACGCGCACGGGAACGGACTTCCTGAGCTGGCAGCAGGCCTCGACCACCGTGACGACGGCTGTGACGTCCCCCCTCGGGCATCGGTCCTGCCCGACCGTCGCGACCGCCCTGAGAGCCGGCGGCACGGAGTGATGAGCTCAGGACTCCGCCGCACGGACGAGCCGGTGGCCGTCCGGGTCGCGCATCGTTCTGGCCGGTGCCCCGCTCCCGGCCAGGACGATGCGGGTGGCGGGCGGCGATCCGTCGGCGCAGGCTCCCCGGATCGGCCCCGGAGCGCGGTAGCAGAGAAGCTCCAGATGCGGCGGCGCGCCGCCCGGCGGCGCGAGGCCCGTCACCTCGACCACGGGATCGTCCACCGCGTCCATCCGGGCCTGCCCGTTCCCGTAATCGGACGGCGCGCGGTCGGCCTTCGTGGCACGGGCTCCCTCGGCTGCCTTGCGCTGGATCAAGGCACCCGTACCGGGCGGCGGCGAGGATGCCGCCATCGATCGGATGGGGACGCCTCGGGAGGCGAGAATGGCTTACGCGAACATCCTGGTCTCGGTCGATCTCGACGGGGCCGCCCCCGAACGCATCCGGCTCGCCGCCGGCATCGCGCGGCGCTTCGAGGCGACGCTCACAGGGGCCGCCGCCCGCAAGGTGCCGGCACCGGATTACGTGCGCGACATCGGCGAGATCGACGACGAGGAGCCGCACTTCGAGGAGAAGGCGCGCGCCGTGCTCGAACAGGCGCGGGATCTGTTCGAGCGCTCCGCCGATGCTCCGCTGCGCCGCGATTGGCGTGAGGCCCTGGCTGGCCCGATCACCCATCTCGTCGAGCAGGCACGGGCGGCCGACCTCCTCGTGGTGGGACGCCGCGGCCCCGACGACGCCCCGCTCGGCGCCCTCGGCGTTCCGCCCGGCCCCGTCCTGATGGAGGCTGCCCGCCCGGTCCTCGTGGTGCCCCCGCGCACCGAGCATCTCCGGGGCGCCCGAATCGTCGTGGCTTGGAAGGACGGCACGGAAGCGCGCCGGGCCGTCTCGGCCGCGCTTCCCTTCATCCGGGAGGCGGACCAGGTCTTCGTCGTCAGCACAGGCGAGGGCGCCCGCTACGAAGGGGCGGAAGATGTCGCCGGCCACCTCGCCCGCCACGGCGCTTCCGTGACAACGCACCTGCTGCGCACCGCCGTGAGTGACGGCGACGAACTCCTCCGCTTCGCCCTGAAACAGGAGGCCGACCTGATCGTGATGGGCGCCTACGGCCACACGCGCCTGCGCGAGTGGTTATTCGGCGGCGTCACCCGCGAGATGCTGCAACGCAGCCCCCTCCCCTGCCTGATGTGTCACTGATGCGCGTTCCGACCGCCCTCCCGATCCTGGCCCTCGTGCTGATCGCCCTGCCGGCCGCGGCCCCGGCCCTCGATGCCCGCGCCGCGCGCGGCGAGACCATCGCGCGGACGAACTGTGCTCGCTGCCACGCCATCGGGCGCATCGGCGCGAGCCCCTTGGCGGACGCGCCGCCGTTCCGTGACCTGCACCGCCGCTACCCGGTGACGGACCTTGCCGAGGCGTTGGCCGAGGGCATCACCACGGGGCACCCGACGATGCCGGAATTCCGGCTCGACCCCGACGAGGCGCAGGCCCTGATCGCCTATCTTCAGAGCCTCGAACGATGAGGCGTCTCAGCTCGCCGCAAGATGCTCGAGCCGCGCCGGATCGAGCAGGCGCACCCCGCCGGGCACGATGAGGATCGCCTTCTCCCTGTCGAGCCGGGTCAGCATCCGGCTCACGGTCTCGATGGTGAGGCCGAGATGGTCGGCGATGTCCTGCCGGCCCATCGGCAGTTCGACGGTGATGGAGTCATGTCCGATGCGGCCGTAGCGCGCGCGCAGGCCGAGCAGGAAGCTCGCCACCTTCTCCTCGGCGGTGCGGCGGCCGAGCAGCATCATGTGATCCTGTGCCAGCGTCAGCTCATGGCCGGCCCGCTCGTAGAGGCGCTGCAGCAGGTGCGGCGTTTGCGCGACGAGGCCGGCGAAGGCGCGCCTCTCGAACCGGCAGAGCGCCGTCGGCGCGAGCGCCTCCGCGGTGACGGTGAAGCGCTCGGGCAGAGCGAGGCCGAGGAAATCGCCGACCATGGCGAAGCCCATCACCTGCCGGCGACCGTCCGGCAGGAGCCGCGACAGGCGTAAACTCCCTTCGGTGACGTTGTAGACGGCACCCGCCCGGTCGTCCTGCTGGAACAAGGCCTGGCGCGGGTCGAGATGGACCTGCTGGCTCAGCGCCTCGAGACCGGCGAGTTCCTCACGCGTCAGGGCGGCGCAAACGCTGACGAGGCGGACCTTGCACGCTGCGCAACCGCTTTCCGGCCGGTCGAGCACGCAGGCATGCCCGGCTGAAATCGGCTCGACACCGGCACCCTCGGTCGAGCTTTGCATCGGAGACCTCCCGTCCGCGGCCCGCTCCAGCCGATTCAATAGCCTGTGCCTGCGCCGCTTGGGAAGTCGAAACCGGATAGGACCGAAACGCGCCGATGGTGAAGAACGATCAAGCTACCGCGTTACGGCGGTCAACGCCTGATCTTTTTGCCGGACAGCTCCTAGTTCATCGGACTTCTATTCTGATAGTTCGAGTGGTCTCGGCGGAATAAATAACTTGAGAGGTCACATACCGAGCCGGTATCCGCGGCAGCTCTGAGGCATCGCAAGCTCGAGACGGCGTGCATGACCGCATCGACGGCCGCCGATGGCCTTCTCAGCACGCGCAGCCGTCCCCCGATCTCAGGGCCGGAAGGGATTTCGATCGATCCGATCCTCGGATCCGGGTGCCGGCCTGCGTGAAGCGGCCGGCAACGGGCTTCGCGGACGCTCAATTTGTGGTGGCCCGCCGCGAATCCGATTGTCCTCGGAGAATACAGAGCGGATCTCCAGAGCGTTAAGGGGAGATTTCAGCCTTCAAGATACTGGGCAAGCAAGAACAGCAGCTCGACCGGCAAGCCGAACAACGCCGCCTTCCGATCGAAAGTGCGCCCGCCCTCTCTCCCCGGTGCCGGATTGCCCGAAATCGGCGTCACGCGCATGCCGGCGGGCGCGGGCCGGGGGAGGACGAGCGTTTCGGACCACCCTCGAAGAGGCACATCGGAGCGGCCAGCGCGCCCGCTCCGAGGGACTTCGACGCGGCAGCGCCGCACGGTCCCACCGCGTTCGAAGGCCTGTCGCCACGAACGGGCGCGATCCCGGATCGCGTCCCTCAATCCAGCCCAAGCGCGACCCGGCGCCCGGGGAGCCTGAGATCCGGGCGGTGGCTCGTCAGCACGACGATGCGGTCGTGCCAGCGCGCGAGCAGGCGCCCGAGGATGCGCGCGGCCTGATCGTCGCCGAGATGCTCCGCGGGCTCGTCGAGCAGGATGACGGGGGCCGGGCTCAGAAGCGCGCGGGCGAGGTTGAGGCGCTGCGCCTCGCCGAGGGAAAGGCTGCCCTCGGCGATCCAGGCATCGAGGCCGCCGGCGCCGATGCGGGCGTCGAGTTCGACGGCCTCCAGCGCCGTCCACAGATCCGCATCGGAAGCCGCGGGCGCGAAGAGGTTCTCGCGCACGGTGTCGGACAGGATCGCCGCATCGTGCAGGCTCAGATGCGTCAGCCCCCGCCGCTCCGCCGCCGGACGGGTGGTGCCGCCGATCCGGATCGTCTCGGCGGGCCGCTCCACGCTCCAGCCGGCGAGCGCCTTCAGCAGGGTGGTCTTTCCGCAGCCGCTGGCGCCGACGAGGGTCAGCAGCGTGCCGGGCACGATGGCAAGCTCCGGCGCCGGGCCGAGGTCGCGCCCGTCCGGCGCCCGCAGGCGAAGGCCGTGCAGGGTCAGGGCGCCGAGGGCCGGGCCGGGCCGCGGGTCTGGCTCCGCGGCGGCGCCATCCTCCATGGCGAGAGATTGGCGGGCGAGGCGGGCGCGGACGGAGCCGAGCAGCGCCCGCGGCAGGGAGAGGATCGGCTCCGCGAGCGCGAGCCAGGTGAAGGCCAGGAAGGCGGCGGGCAAGAGCCCGGTGCCGCGGGCGCCGGCGCTCCAGGCCGCGAGCAGCACGGCCAGGGCGATGGCGGGGCCGGCTAGCGCCAGCACGGCCTCGAACCGGGCGAGCGCCCGCCGTCCGCAGGCGGCTTCGCGCTCGGCATCGCGGAGCGGATCGAGAGCGATCCGCAGGGCCGGACCACGCCGCCCCTCGGCGTCGAGGGGCACCGCACCCGCCAGCGCGGCTCCGAGATCGGCGGCGGCGGTGCGCCGCGCGCGGCGTACCCATGCCTCGATGGCCGCGAGCCGCGTCAGCGCATGTCGGGCCACGAGGCCGCCCGTCAGCGCGAGCACCGCAACGGGAAGGAGTGCGAGCGGCGCCACGAGGGCCGTGGCGAGGACGAGACCGGCGAGCGCCGCGCCGGTCATGGCGAGGGGAAAGCCGACGCGCAGCCGGGCGTAGTCGATGTCGGCCACATCGTCGATGAAGTCGGCGAGCCGCTCCGGGCGTCCGAGCTGCCAGCCGGCGCCCCGGCTCTCCGGCGCCCGCGCCAGGGCCGCGAACAGGCCGGCGCGGCGGTGGACCTGATCGGTCAGCGCCGCGCGGTGACCCGCCATGCGCTCGCCGTAGCGCGCGCCCGTGCGCAGCAGCGCGAACAGGCGCACCAAAGCCGCGGGGTGATGGAAGTTGAAGGCGAAGGCCGCCGGCCCGGCGCCGGCCAGGGCCACTGCCGCCAGGAAGCTCACGGCGGTGCCGGCAAGCGCCAGGTTCGCGGCCAGCGCCAGCGCCGCGAGGGCGAACGCGAGACGCCAGGCGCGGGCCGAGCCGGCGGGGGACGTATCGGAGCGGGTGCGCATCACGCGGCCTGCCTCTCGGAAAGGGTGGCGCCGAGGGCGATGCGCCGGTCGGCGAGCGCCGCGAGGGCGGGATCGTGGGTCGCGACGATGACGAGGCGGGTGCGGGCGGCGCAGGCCAGGGCTTGGCGCACCCGCGCGGCGTTCTCGGGATCGAGCTTGGCGGTCGGCTCGTCGCAGAAGCCGGTGCCCGGCCGCAGCAGCAAGCGCGCGACGGCGACGCGGACCCGTTGGCCGCCGGAGAGGTTTTCCGCCCCCGCCCGCACGGTCGCGTCAAGTCCGCCCGGCCAGTGCGGATCGTGGCTCAGACCGAGCGAAGCGGCAACTTCCGCCACGGCCTCGGGTGTCGCGGGCGTGCCGTCCGCGATCGCCGCGCTGAGCGTGCCCGCCGGAATCGGCGCGTCGAGGGAGACCCAGGTCGCCGGAAGGCCCTGCCCCGGCAGGCGGACGGCGCCGGCAAGCGGCGCCTCGACGCCCGCGAGCACCCGCAGCAGGGTCGACTTTCCGGCTCCGCTCGGCCCGGTCAGTGCGATGAGGCCGGTCTCCGGCAGGTCGAAATCGGGAACGGGCCCGGTATGGGGCAGGACGAGGCCGCGGGCGCCCGGCGCCGTAGCCAAGCCGCGTTCGAGTGTCGTCCGGGCTTCCTCCGAAAAAACCCAGGCGAGCGCACTCGCCGCGGCCTCGCCCTCGGCCTTGGCGTGGTAGAGTTCGGCGTAGCGGCGGAACGGCAGGAAGTATTCGGGGGCGAGCAGCAGGATCAGCAGGCTCTGCCACAGCGCCAGACCCGCGAAGCCCGGCACCTCCGCGAGGCCGAGATGGCCGAGCCCGAGGAACACCGCCAGGATCGCGATGGCGAGCGAGGCGAAGAAATCGAGTACACCCGCATTGAGGAAGGCCACCGCCAGCACGCCCATGGTGCCGTCGGCATAGGCTTGAAGCCGCCGGTCGAGCTTGGCCGTCTCGCGGGGCAGGCCGTGTGCGGCGAGGATCGTCGGCAGCGTCCGCACCCGGTCGGCGAACTGGGTGGCGAGGCGCCCGAGCGCCGCCTCCTGCGCCACGGCCCGGTCGCGGATCATGCCGCCGACGAGGGCGAAGAACACGATCATCACCGGCGTCGCGAGGAGCAGCGCCAAAGCCGCCTGCCAGGACACCACCGCGACGCCACCCGCCGTCAGCACCGGCCCGAGCGCCATCATCCGCCGTGCCGTGGCGTGGCCGACGACGAGCCGGGCGAGCGCTCCCGGATGCCGCTGCAATCCGGCGATCACCGCGCCGCGCGGCAGGTCGGCAGCGGCACGGGCCGGCATGCCCGCAAGCCGCGCCTCAGCGGCATCGAGTAACGCGACGGCGACCTCCGCCTCCAGGGCGGCACTGCGCGCCTCGATCGCGCTTGCCAGGCCAGCGCCCGCGACGAGGCAGGCTCCGGCAAGGCCGAGCGCGAGCCCGTCGAGCCCTCCTGTCTCAATCAGCGTGCCCGCGAGCCGCGCCAGCGCCACGGCCAACCCGAGTGTCACGGCGCAGCGGAGGGCCTGGAGCCCGTGGATGCGCGAGAGGCCGACCCGTGCAGCCCGGCGAGCGAGCGTGAGCGCCGCCGGCTCGGCGACGGCGCGGCCGGAGCGGGCGCGGATTGATCGTCTGCGGGTCATGCCGCCTTGTGCGGCGGGGGCGGCGGGAGCGGCTTTGATCTGCGTCAAGGATGCAAAAGCGCGGCGGCGCGAGAGGCGGTGTCGGACAAGGAGCCTCCCATGACCGATCCGCTGCTCGTCGATCTGTCGCGCCTGCAATTCGCGCTGACGGCGATGTACCACTTCCTGTTCGTGCCACTGACGCTCGGACTGTCGATCCTCGTCGCCATGATGGAGACGGTCTACGTCATGACGCGCCGCAAGATCTGGCGCGACATGACCAAGTTCTGGGGCCTCCTGTTCGGGATCAACTTCGCGCTGGGTGTGGCCACCGGCCTGACCATGGAGTTCCAGTTCGGCATGAACTGGGCCTACTACTCGCACTATGTCGGCGACGTGTTCGGGGCGCCGCTCGCCATCGAGGGCCTGATGGCCTTCTTCCTGGAGGCGACCTTCGTCGGGCTGTTCTTCTTCGGCTGGGACAAGCTCACGGCGCTGAGCCACTGCATCGTCACGTGGCTGATGGCGCTCGGCACGAACTTCTCCGCACTCTGGATCCTGATCGCCAACGGCTGGATGCAGAACCCGGTCGGCTCAACGTTCAACCCCGACACGATGCGCATGGAGGTGACCGACTTCGCCGCCGTGATCTTCAATCCGGTGGCGCAGGCGAAGTTCGTTCACACGGTCTCGGCCGGCTATGTCTGCGGCGCGGTCTTCGTGCTCGGCGTCTCCGCCTTCTACATCCTGCGCGGGCGGCATCTCGAGCTCGCCAAGCGCTCCTTCGCCATCGCGGCGGCCTTTGGCCTGGCCTCGGCACTGAGCGTCGTCGTGCTCGGCGACGAGAGCGGCTACGCCGTCACCGACCACCAGAAGATGAAGCTCGCCGCCATGGAGGCGATGTGGCACACGGAGCCCGCTCCGGCCGCCTTCACCGCCGTCGGCATCCCGGATCTGGAGAGCCGTACCACCCGCTACGCGCTCCACATCCCCTACGCGATGGGCCTGATCGGCACCCGCTCGCTGACGACCGAAATCCCCGGCATCACCGAACTGGTCGCGCACGCCAAGGACCGCATCCGCAACGGGCTCGTCGCCTACGCGGCGCTGGAGCGGATCAAGGCCGACCGCACGGATGCAGAGGCCCGCGCCGAGTTCGCCCGGACGCAAGTCGATCTCGGATACGCGCAACTCCTCAAGCCGCTGATCGGCGATCCCCTGAAGGCGAATGAGGCCGACATCGACCGGGCGGCGTGGTCCACCGTGCCGCACGTGCCCTCGCTGTTCTTCACCTTCCGGGCGATGGTGGCCTGCGGCTTCCTGCTGATCGGCCTGTTCGGCGCCGCGCTCTGGTACACGGCCCGCGAGGCCGAGGCGCCGCGCTGGCTGTTCCGGGCCGCACTCTTCGCCCTGCCGCTGCCCTGGATCGCGATCGAGTTCGGCTGGTTCGTCGCCGAGTTCGGCCGCCAGCCCTGGATCATCGAGGGCGTGCTGCCGACCGCGCTCGCGACCTCCGAACTCGGCATCCCCTCGCTCCTCATCACCATCGCCGGCTTCACCCTCGTCTACGGCGTGCTCGCGGTGATCGAAGTGCAACTGATGCTGCGCGCCATCGCCAAGGGGCCCGAGACCCTGGCCGACGACCCGGCCGCGCTCTTCCCCGGCGCCGGCACGAACCGGAACGACGCCGGCCTCGTCGCCGCCGAATAGCCCTCGCCCCTTCGCCGGCCGACCCCGCCGTCGCGCCTGCCCTCGCCTGAGGAGTTCCCCTCCATGCTCGCTCTTCTCTCGGACTACGAAACACTGCGCCTCGTCTGGTGGGTGCTGCTCGGCGTGCTGCTGATCGGCTTCGCCCTTACCGACGGCTTCGATCTCGGCGTCGGCGCCCTGCTGCCCTTCGTCGGCCGCACCGACGTCGAGCGGCGGGTGGCGATCCACACCGTCTCCGCGACCTGGGAAGGCAACCAGGTCTGGCTGGTGCTCGGCGGCGGCGCGATTTTCGCCGCGTGGCCGGCGCTGTACGCGCTGAGCTTCTCCGGCTTCTACCTCGCGATGTTCCTGGTGCTGTTCGCCCTCATCCTGCGGCCGGTGGCGTTCAAGTACCGTTCGAAGCGGGAGAGCGCGGTCTGGCGCGCACGCTGGGACTGGGCTTTGTTCGTCGGCGGCGCGGTGCCGGCGCTGATCTTCGGCGTTGCCGTCGGCAACGTGCTCCAGGGCGTGCCCTTCCACTTCACCAGCGACCTTCGCCCGATCTACGGGGGTAGCCTTCTCGGCCTGCTCAACCCGCTGGCGCTGCTGTGCGGCCTCGTCTCGCTGGCGATGCTGGTGGCGCACGGTGCGGCGTGGCTCGCCTTCAAGGCCGAGGGACCGGTCGCCGAGCGCGCGCGCGCCATCGGACTCAAGGCATCACTCGCCACCGCCGCCCTGTTCGCCCTCGGCGGCCTCCTGATCTGGGCCGGCGCCTTCGGCGGCTACCGGGTGGTGACACCGCTCCCCGGCGACGGCCCGTCCAATCCGCTGACCAAGGCGGTCGTGGCGGATGCGGGCGCGTGGCTCGCAAACTTCTGGGCCCATCCGGCGCTCGCCCTGGTGCCGCTCTTCGGCATCGCCGGCCCGCTGCTGGCAGCTTTGGGCTTCCGCGCCCGGCACGAGGGGCTGACGTTCCTGGCCTCCAGCCTCGGCATCGCCTGCATCATCGCCACCGTTGGCCTGTCGATGTTCCCGGTCATCCTGCCCTCGAACACGCATCCGGGCCACGCGCTGACCGTGTTCGACGCCTCCTCCAGCCGGGCGACCCTGCGCAACATGCTGATCGCGACGGTGATCTTCCTGCCGATCATCCTTGCCTACACCGCCTGGGTCTACCGGGTGCTGTGGGGCAAGGTCTCGAATCGCGACATCACCGCGCCCGGCTCGGCCGCCTACTGACGATCCCGGCCCCGGCGCCGCCGGGGCTGGCTTCCCTGGCCCCTTGCTCTCGCATCAGGACACACGACGATGTGGTACTTTGCCTGGATCCTCGGCCTCGGACTGGCCGCCGCGGTCGGCGTTCTCAACGCCCTCTGGTACGAGTTGCGCGCCGTGCGCGAGACGCCGCCCGAGGTCACGCCGACACTGCCGACGCCGTGAGGCACCGGCTTTGAGGGCCGGCCTCAGCTACAGATCAGGTCGATGTCGTGCCGGCTGAAGCGCTCGGCGAAGGACTCGGGCGGCGGCCGGTCGGTCACCACGGTGAGCGGCGCGGCGAGATCGAAGGTCTGGAGGTTGGCCTGGCGCCCGAACTTGCGGGAATCGGCGAGCAGCACGGCCCTCCGGGTCTGTCCCCGCAGCGCCCGGCGCAGGACGGATTCGTGATCCTCGTAGTCCATCCAGCCCTGTGCGAGGTCGCAGGCGGCGATGCCCATGATGGCGAGGTCGAAGAAGTGGCGCCGGGCGTAGTCCACGGTGTCGTAGCCGACGAGGGCGTTGTCGTTCGGCCGCAGCCGACCCGGCGTCAGGTTCACCCGCGCCGGGCTGTCGGCCAGCAGCAGCGCGAGGTCGATCGAGTTCGTCGTCACCGTGAGCTTGCGGGTGGTGAGCCGCCGGGCAAGGGCCAGCGTGGTGGTGCCGGTGTCGATGAAGATCGACATCCCGTCCTCCACCAGCCCCTCGGCGAGCGCGGCGACGCGGCCCTTCTCGCGGCTGTTGAGCCCGCTGCGCTCGGTGAGCGGGCGCTCCTGATCGAGGCGCGGCAGCACGGCGCCGCCGTGGATGCGCCGCAGCAGCCCGCGCTCCTCCAGCATCTTCAGGTCGCGCCGGATCGTCTCGTCGGAGACCGCCAAGGTGGCGGCGATGCTGGTGACGCCGACGCGTCCCGTCTGCGCGAGCTGCGAGAGAATTTCCTCGTGGCGATGATCGGTCAGCATCCCGGCCCTGTCCCCTTTGAGATCAGGATAGCGCCGCGGACACAGAACGGTCGCGCACAATTTCCAAGACGTGCACAGGGCACGATAACCACAGGGTGCAAGCGCAGGCAGCAAGCCCGCCCGGCGCCGGGTGAGCCGGACGGGCTTGTGTCCCGCTTGCGAGAAAATCAGGCGTCGAGGGCCGGGGCGCGGCGGTGATGCGTCGCCTGCTCGTAGGCGTAGGCGTAGGCGAGCAGATCGCCCTCGCTCCACATCCGGCCGACGAAGATCAGGTTGAACGGCGAGCCGGAGGCGTAGGCGCCCGCCGGCAGCGTCACCCCCGGCAGGCCGGCAATGTTGATCTCGCAGACCGTGGTTTCGAGGAGCGTGCCCGGCCCGTGCAGCGGCGGCAGCTCGGCCCGCATCTGCGGGAAGACGAGGGCGTCGAGCCCGTGCTCCGCCATCACCCGGTCGAACACCGCGAGATAGGCCTCGCGGGCAGCGAGGAAGTCGGAGAGGTCGGGTGGGCTCGCCGGGTCGGCGAGGCAGGGAGCGAGCCCGCGCAGGTTGGTGATCGGGTGCAGCACGCCGCCGGGCGCGAACGCGTCCTCGGCCTTGGTGGCCTCGGCAAAGGCGGCGAAGCTGCGGATCGCCACGTCCGGCCCCATCCGCTCCAGGTAGAGCTGGAGGTCGTAGGGCGCGGATTCGAAACCGCGGGCGTCGAAGTAGACGAGGCCCGGCGTCGGCTCGGCGAGGGCGGCGAATCCCGTGCCGGCGAAGGGATCGGCCACGAGGGTGGCGCCGGCCGCCTCCAGTTCCTTCTGCGTACGCGTGTAGAGGGCGCTCGCTTCCTCCGAGAGCGGCAAGTCACGCCAGCCGGGTCCGTAGAGACCGAGGCGCTTGCCCGCCAGCGCGCCCGCGTCGAGGCCGGCCGTGTAGCCCCCGGCCGGGCGCTTGCCGATGCCGGCCACGGTCTTCGGGTCGGCCGAGGAATAACCGGCGAGCGCGTCGAGGGTGAGCGCGGCGTCGCGCACGCAACGGGCAATCGGCCCGACCACGTCGCGGGTGCTGCCGGCCAGCGGCATCACACCGGCATTCGGCACGAGACCGAAGCTCGGCTTGATGCCGACCAAGCCCTGCGCCGAGGCCGGATTCTGGATCGAGCCGCCGGTCTCCTCGGCGAGCCCGAGGACGGCGAGGCTCGCGGCCACGGCCGTGGCGGTGCCGGCGCTGGAGCCGCCGGGGATACGGTCGGGTGCGGCCGGGTTGAGGGTGGGGCCGGCCCAGCTGTCGTTGGCGTGGCTGCCGGTGTGGCTCAGAACCGGCACGTTGGTCTTGCCGAGGATGACGCAGCCCGCCTCGCGCATCCGCGCGGTCACCGGCGCGTCGGTCGCCGGGATCAGGTCGACACCACCGGCTTCGGCGCTGAGGAAATGCCAGCCGCCGGTGCTCGGCAGGCCGGCCATGTCCATCGTGTCCTTGATGACCACGGGCACTCCGGCGAGCGGCCCCAGCGCTTCGCCCGCCGCGCGGCGGGCATCGATGGCGCGGGCCTCCTCGAGTGCCTGCGGGTTCATCACGATGAGCGCCTTGTAGCGTGGGTTGTAGGTCTCGATCCGCGCCAGGAAGGCCTCCGCCAGCGCCTCCGCGGTGACGCTGCCCTCCGCAAAGGCACGTTGGCAGTCCTCGACCGTCATCTCGATCAGTTGCGCCGCCAGCGCATCCTCGACCGCCTCGGGGGCGACGGCGACGGAAAGGGCCATTGCGTTCATCTCGATCTCGCGCTCCGCATCTTTGAAGACGGCGAGATCGATCCCATCCCGTTGGAATCGCTCACGAGGGCCGTCCGCGCGGGGGTTTGAGCGGGGACTCACGTGCTCGCCGTCACCGGTCCTCACGGCCGGCGGGAGGCTCCTGGCAAGGGGCATGCCACAAAAGCCACAAATCCCTCGCAAGGAAAGTTGGCCGGCCAGCAGCCGATTCGAACCGCGAACCTTATGCCGGACGGAGCGGCGCGCTTCCCGTCCGTGGAGCCGCTCGCAGTACGGTCGACCCCGGCCTCCGCCGAGGCGGCCGGTGGGGAATGCCCTCATCGTTAACCAGCCCTTAAGCGTTGAGCGCCCTCGTCTTAGATGCAGGCATGCCAATCCCGGTTCCCTGCGGCCGGCCGGCTGGGCTGGCGGAGCCCCCGTATGCTGGATTCCGTCCGGATCTCGCTCAAGGTGCTGAACGCGGCGCAGCTGGCCCTGATCGCCGCGGCAGCGCTTCTGCTCGCCTGGATCGGGACCGCGATCCTCGGCGCCGGCCCGGCCACGGATGGGGCGCAGCGGGCCGCTCTAACGGGCGCGCGGGCCTTCGCCGAAGCGGTCGATGCGGAGCTTCACGGCAGCGTCGCGGATGCGAGGACCCTTGCGCTGCTGCTGCGCCCCGGTGACCCGGCGCTGGGTGAGGCCGAGCGCGCGGCTCTGCTGCGGGACTGGCTCGCGCTCAACCCGCGCTACGGGGATGCCGCCCTGATCGGTTCGGACGGGAGCGTGCGGGCCGCCGCCGATCCGCGCCGAACCGGCAGCAGCGTCGCCCGGCAGCCCTGGTTCGCACGGGCGCGCAACGCCGAAATCGTCATCGCCACCAACGACGGCGACGAGACGGCCCCCTTCGACGTCATACTCTCCCTCGGGCTGCCGGGCCGCTCCGAGCGGATCCAGCTTCGCGCCGGCCCTGCCTTTCTCGAGATCGGTCGGCGTCTGCGCCAAGCACTCGACCTGCCCGACACCATCGCCTTCACGGTGCGCGGCGCCGACGGACGGGTGCTCGCGGGCACCGCGTCCACGCCCTGGGGCGAGCACCGTTCGGCCTCCGTGCCGGTCCAAGGCGGGCGAGAACTCGGCAGTCCCGGCTGGGTGGTGACCGCCTCGGCGCCTCCGACCGCGGCGGTGGCCGGGCTCCCGGACGGGCGTGTCCTAGGGCTGGCGCTCGCCGTTGTGGGCGCGGCCGCCGCGCTCGGCTATGCCCTGGGCGGGCGGGCGGCGCAGCCGCTGCAGCGCCTCGCCGCGGGCGAGGCCGGGCCGGACGAGCCCGCCGTCTCGCCGGTGCGCGAGATTGCGGCGCTGACCGAGGCGGTCGCCGGCCGCTCCCAGAGCCGCGAAGCGGCGCTGGCGCTGGCGGGCACCGGCCTCGACCGGATCAAGGGCCGGCTCCAGACCTTCGAGGCGATGTCCGGCTGGACCTGCTGGGAGATCGACCCGGAGACGCGGCGGGTCGTGTGGTCGGACGTCGAGAGCGCCGGGACCGCGGCCTCGGACCACGCCAGCGACCTGTCCGACCTCGCCGCATGGTTCGAGCCTGAGGATCGCGCGCTCCTCGATCTCACCCTCGACGCCGCACGCCGGGCGGACGGACCGCACGACGTTGTGCTGCGCGCCCGCGCCGAGGGCATCGATCCCGCTCCCGAGGCGGAACGGCGGGTGCTGGTGCGCTTCCTGCGCGAGGCGGGCGATGGCCGCCGCATCCATGCCCTGAGCCGGGCGATCGGGGGCGGCGTCTCGGAGACGCCCGCCGGTCTGAATGAGCGGCGACGCGACGCCGTCCTGCGCCGCGTGACCGACGGCATCGTCCACGATTTCAATGATGTGCTGACGATCGTGCTCGCCAATCTCGGCACCCTGCGGCGGCGCCACGGCCTGAATCCTGAGCCGGCGCGCCTCGTCGATGCGGCACTCGCGGGTGCCGTGCGCGGGGCGGCGCTGACCCGGCGGATGCTCAGCCTCGTGCGTGGCGAGGGCGAGACAATCACCGAGTGCGACGTCGGCGCGAGCGTCGAGGCCGCCCTCGCCTTCATGCAGGCCAACGTGCTGCGCGACGTGCCGGTCATCAACCGCATCCCCGGCGACCTGCCGAAGGTGCTGTGCGCCGAGCGCATCCTCGAAGTCGTGCTGCTCAACCTCGCCTTTCACTTCCGCGATCATGGCCTCCGCGGCTTCGCGATCGCGGCCGCCGAGCACCTGAGCGAGGCGGAGACCGGGTTCGGCCTGCCGGCAGGCCCCTACGTGCGCCTCCTCATCGCCAGCGGGCAGCACGAACCCGGTCGGCGCGCGCGGGCACCGCGCCCCGAATCGCTGGAAACGGTGGCTCGGCTCCTCGCCGAGATCGACGCCGGCTGGCGCCTCGTCTCGGACGGGACCGCTGAGGAGGCCTTCGTCGCCGAGATCTGGCTGAAGGCCACCGAGCGGCGGGCGGAGGAGCCGCCCCTGTGGCAGCCCGCGTTGCGCGTCCTCCTCGTGGAGAGCGACGGCCTCGTCCGGGCGAGCCTCGCCGAGGCGCTGGCCGATCTCGGCCACGAGGTAGTGCAAGCGGCCTCGGGCGAGCACGCGCTGGCCCTCCTGTGCGAGAGCGCGGCCTACGACGCCATGGTGGCCGACCAGTCGATGCCGGTGATGACCGGCCTCCAACTCGCCGCGACGGTGGTCGAGCGCTATCCCGACATCCGCATCATCCTGGCGAGCCCCCACGGGCGCCTGCCGGCGGCGGCACGGCAGTTCCTGCAGCTGGACAAGCCGTTCCGCCCCGACGATCTCGCGGCGGTGCTGAGCGCGGCGGCCCCACAGGTCCGGGCGGCGTGACCGCTTCTCCCGAAACGCCCGCCAAGCCGTCAGCCGAGCGAAATGCGAGCCCTGTCCGGCGATCGTCGAGACCAATTCGGAAAAAGAAACCCCATCTATAGCAAGGGCCTAGAGACGCCGAGCGAATGCAATCAGGCGACGCCTCCGGGCTTTTTCCGTTTCCGGGAGGCACCTGTTAACCCTGGACCCCGATAAATCGGTGCGTAGCGTGTGCGTATCCGAGGATCGAATGGCTGTGGTTTCTCGCAACCATCAACGGACTCCCGGGAATCTCTGTGTTCTGGTCTGCGGGCTTGCGGCCGTGTTCGCCGCTCCGGCCCAGGCCGCCGACCTGCCGACCGCGGCCCCCGCGACGGCCGGCGTCGATTGGTACACCGGTGCGCAGGCACAGGCGGTGGATGACAGCTGGGCGGTGGCCGTCGATGGTTCGACCAGCATCACCTCCAACTCCTCGGCCTTCGGCTCCGTCACCGTGACGACGGCGCTCGGCAGCCCACCGACGGTGAGTGGCGCGCGCGTGCGCGTCGAGGGCGTGGCCGGCACCTATTCCTATCCGGGGCAGGCCGTCGGCGGCCGCGTTACCGGCTACCAGCAGGAGGGCTCGCTGCTCGCCGGCTACGAGTGGATCTGGCGGGACGCGGCACTTGCCGGCTACATCGGCTTCAACGTCCGCAGCAACCAGCTCTCGATCCCCGACCCCGGCAACCCGGTCGTCGGAACCGGTGTCGGCCTGAAGGTCGCCGGAAACTTCTACGCGACGCCAACCGACCGGACCATGGTCTCGGCCTACGGCTCCTACTCGACCAAGTTCAACGCCTACTATTCCCGCTTCCGCGTCGGCTACATGGTCGCCGACGGCGTCTATATCGGTCCGGAGGCGCTGTTCCTGGGCGACGACTTCTTCCGCCAGTACCGCGTCGGCGCCCACCTCTCGGGCTTGAGCTTCGGACCCGTCCAGATGTCGCTCGCGGCCGGCTACGTGCGGGACCGGGTGCAGGGCACGGGCTACTATTCGAGCATCGAGGCCCGGGCGAATTTCTGAGCGTCTCTCACGAACCTTCCGCGGCCCCATCGCTCCCCGGCGGGGAAACGGGCCGCGACCGGGGGTTTCGTGCGGCCGCCTGAGCAGGGCAGGCGCCCACGCTCCCGCATCCCCGCAAGAGGGCCGCGCCCTCTGCGAGCCGCCAGGATTCAGGCGTCGCATCGGTGCGGACAATCCGCCGCCTTGCCCTGCCGTCTTACCGCAAAGTACTCCCGTCCCGGGTCAGGCTTGATCTCCATATCAGGAAGACATTCCTCAAGATTGCATTTTATAGTCGCAAGGGTGCTTTCCCGAGCCGGCATATTTTTCTACGGATGACGCTACGCTCTGCAGCGCAAAATCAACCCTATTCGCAAGGCAGGGTAGCCGACTCGTGAACGCATCCGGAGATCGTCGTATTTTAAAGATGGATCCGTTCACGACGCAGGGGTGGCGAGTGTGATACGTGCGCTGCGGTGGCTGGCGTGGATGGGAACGACGGTCGCCGGCCTCGTCCTGCTGAGCCAGCCGGTCGGGACCCAGAACCAGCTCGCCATGAGCCTCGCCGCCATGGCGGCGATGATCGTGCTGTGGCTGTTCCTCGACGGCCCGCGCACCCGCTTCGTGTTCCTGGCGCTCGGAAGCCTCGTGGTGCTCCGCTACATCCTGTGGCGGGTCACCGACACGCTGCCCTCGCCCGGCGATCCGGTCAGCTTCGGCTTCGGCCTGCTGCTGCTGCTCGGCGAATTGTACTGCGTCTTCATCCTGTTCGTGAGCCTGATCATCAACGCCGACCCGCTCAGGCGGCGCCCGCCCCCGGTGGCGAGCGCGGCCGAGCTGCCCACCGTCGACGTGTTCGTGCCGAGCTACAACGAGGACGCCGCCATCCTGGCGATGACGCTGGCAGCCGCGCGCCAGATCAACTACCCGCCCGACAAGCTCACGGTCTGGCTTCTCGACGACGGCGGCTCGGATCAGAAATGCGCCGATCCCAACCCGGAGAAGGCCAAGGCCGCGCGCGAGCGGCGACGCGACCTGACCGCGCTCGCCGAGGAACTCGGCTGCCGCTATCTCACCCGTGCCCGCAACGAGCACGCCAAGGCGGGTAACCTCAACAACGGGCTCGCCTTTGCCACCGGCGAGATCGTCGTCGTGCTCGACGCCGACCACGTCCCGTTCCGCTCGTTCCTGAGCGAGACCGTCGGCTACTTCGCCGAGGATCCCAAGCTCTTCCTCGTCCAGACCCCGCACGCTTTCCTCAATCCCGACCCGATCGAGCGGAACCTGCGCACTTTCGAGCGGATGCCGTCGGAGAACGAGATGTTCTACGCGGTGACGCAGCGCGGGCTCGACAAGTGGAACGGCTCGTTCTTCTGCGGCTCCGCCGCCCTGCTGCGCCGCACCGCCCTCGACGAGGCCGGGGGATTCTCCGGCATCACCATCACCGAGGATTGCGAGACGGCGTTCGAGCTGCATTCCCGCGGCTGGACCAGCGCCTATGTCGACAAGCCCCTGATTGCCGGTCTCCAGCCCGAGACGCTCTCGGCCTTCATCGGCCAGCGCTCGCGCTGGTGCCAGGGCATGTTCCAGATCCTGCTCCTGAAGAACCCCGCGCTGCAGAAGGGGCTCAAGCCGATCCAGAAGATCGCCTACCTCTCCAGCATGACGTTCTGGTTCTTCCCCGTGCCGCGGCTGATCTTCATGTTCGCGCCGCTGTTACACATTTTCTTCGACCTGAAGATTTTCGTCGCCAGCGTCGATGAATCGATTGCCTATACAGCGACCTACATCGTCATCAACCTGATGATGCAGAACTATGTCTACGGCAAGTTCCGCTGGCCCTTCGTCTCGGAGCTCTACGAGTATGTCCAGGGCCTCTATCTGTCGAAGGCGATCGTCTCGGTAATCTGGTCGCCGCGCAAGCCGACCTTCAACGTCACCGACAAGGGCATCAGCCTCGACCACAACCATCTCTCGTCGGCCTCGCTCCCCTTCTTCGCCGTCTACGGGCTGCTCGCGGTGGGCTGCGCGGTGGCGGCGTGGCGCTACCTGTTCGAGCCGGGCGTGACCAACCTGATGCTGGTGGTCGGCCTGTGGAACTTCTTCAACTTGCTGACCGCGGGTGCGGCGCTCGGGGTCTGCGCCGAGCGCCGTCAGCTAGAGCGGGCGCCCTCGCTCGCCATCAACCGCCGCGGCCAGATCACGCTGGCCGGCCGGGCCATCGACGTGTCGATCGAGCGCGTCTCCGCAGAGGCCTGCACGGTGCGCCTGCCCGCGGCCCTGCTGCCGGCTGGGGTCGGGCACCGCACACTCACGGGCGCGCTCACCATCGTCCCGGTGGCCGGCGCGCGCCCGGCGGGGGCCTTGCCGGTGACCCTGGAGCGGATCGACCGCGCCAAGGACGAGGCTTTCGCCCGCCTGAGCTTCGGCCGCCTCCGGCCACAGGACTACGTGGCACTCGCCGGCCTGATGTACGGCGACGCGGAGGCGATGCGCCGCTTCCAGATGCGCCGCCGCCGCCACAAGAACATTCTGACCGGCACGCTGCAATTCATCTGGTGGGGGCTCTCCGAGCCGTTCCGCGCCGCGCGCTACGCCCTCGCCGCCGACGCGCGGCCGGCCGTAGCCCCCGTGATCGACGGCACCTCGCCGATCTACGACGCGCCGGAACAGGCCCCGACCGGGGCGAATCTGCCCGAGCCGCTGCTTGCGTCGTCCGCGCTGCGGCCCACGCTCCAGGTCACCCCGACGCTTCCGAGGGACGCTGCTCCAGCCGAGGCTGCTCAAGCCCCAACCCAAGCATCACTCCAAGCATCACCCCAAGCATCACCCCAAGCCCCTTCCCGCGCCTCGAACGACTGGGTGCGCATGATGCTCGACTACGAGAACGAGCGTGCGCTCGCCGGACGGACCGGCCGCGAAGCGGGTACGGCGTGAGCACGATGGCGAAGCGGCATCGGTCCCGACGGGGCTCGGGTCCGTGGCGCCGGATGGCCCGAGCGCCCGCCCTGGCCCTCGCGCTCGCCTGCGCGGTCGCGTCGGGCTCGGCCGCCCGGGCGCAGAGCTTCCTCGGGACCGGTCCGGCGGAGCGCCTGACGGTGCCCCCGACCGGAGATGCCCTGCGCAAGCCGAACCCGGCTCCGCCTCAAGCGCCCGCGCAACCGTCGGCGACTCAGGGCCGCCCCCCGGCCGCAGAGAGTTCGGACGCCACCCGCCGCTCCCAGGTGCAGGCGACCATCGCCCCGGCCCGCCGCCTGCCCGCGGGCACCCGCGGCTTCCGCCTCTCGGGTGAGGAGGACGTGCTGCAATACCCGGTCTACCTCACCGAAGGGCAGGTCCGGGGCGGGGCGCGGCTGCGCGTCTCCTACCTCTCGGCGATCTCGGTGGCACCGGAGGGCTCGGAACTCACCGGCCTCGTGAACGGCACCAAGGTCGGCTGGACCCGGATCCAGGCGCCCGGTGCGGTCAAGGTGGTGGAATTCGCCATTCCCGACGGTGTCCTCAAGGCCGGCTACAACGCCGTCACCCTGACGGCGAGCCAGCGCCACCGCGTCGACTGCACGATCGAAGCGACCTACGAGCTGTGGACCCAGATCGACCCCTCCCGCTCCGGGCTGGTGGTCGCGCCGGCCGCCGACCTCGACCTGAAATCCCTGGCCGCCCTGGAGCCCGACGAGAGCGGGGCCCTCCCGATGGGCGTGCTGCTCAACGAGAAGCCGACCCTGCCGCGCCTGGAGCGGATGATCGGTGCCGTGCAGGCCGTGGCCGTCGTGAGCCGGCTCGCCCGGCCCGCGGTCAGCTTCGGGCCGCCGCTCTCCGGCCGCAACGGCGTCAACCTGCTCGTCGGCACCGCCGCCGAGATCCGCGGCACGGACGGCGTCGAGGATCTCGGGCCGATCACCGGGCCGCGACTCGCGCTGCTGCCGCCGCGGGGCAACCGCGCGCCGACGCTGGTCGTGACCGGCCTCGGCCCCGAGGACGTGCGGGCGGCGACCGCCCAGCTCGCCGTGGCTGGGGATGCCGGCGGCAGCGCGCCCGGCGCGGCCCTCGCGCCCCTGATCCGGGGCTACGAGGTGCAGGGCGGCGAGCGGCTCGAACTGGCGCGCCTCGGCGTCACGAGCCGCGAGTTCAACGGGCGCCTGCTGCGCACCCGGATCGAGCTGCGCTTTCCCGCCGATTTCGTGCCCGCCGACTACGGCAAGGTGATGCTGCACCTGGCGGGCGGCTACGCCGCCGGCCTCGATTCGAGCGCCCAGATCGTCGTCGACATCAACGGCCGCAACGCCGCGAGCGTGCCGCTGCCCTATGCCCGCGGCGAGGTGTTCGACGATCAGGCCATCCCGCTGCCCTTGAGCCTGTGGCGGCCGGGGCTGAACAGCGTCGAGATCAGCGCGCAGCTGCCGAACGCGTCCGACAAGGTCTGCGACACCCTCTCGCCGGCGGCGCGGCAGCCGCGCTTCCTCTTCCTCGACCGCACCCGCCTCGAAATCCCGGCGCTGGCGCGCGCCGTGCGCAGCCCCGACCTCGCGGCGGTCAAGGCGGGAGCGGTCCCCTTTGCCGTGCCGGTCACAGCGTCGGGCGGGCGCCCGCGCCTCGTGCTGCCGGTCACCGACCGCGAGACGGCGGATGCCGCCGCGACGCTGGCTGCCCGCCTCGCCATCGCCGCCAAGCGCCTCATCGACTTCGAACTCGTGCCCGATGCGGGCGGCACGGAGGGCGGTGCCAAGCTCGTGGTGGCGCCTGCCCGCGCCCTCAACCCGGTGACGATCCAAGAGGTCGGTCTCGATCCCGGCGAGATCCGCCGCATCTGGGCGGGGCGCGCCGAGACCGTGGCCACACCGGGCCAGTTCGGCCCCGAGGGCGTCCTGACCCTCGACCGGTTGCGCCGCAACCTGCCGATGCGCTGCGCCCTGCCGCCTGCCGCGGTGCCGGTCAGCGTCGCGGCCGCGCCCGCGGCTGCCCCCCCTTCCGCATCCGCTGCCGCCCCTGCCGCTGCCCCGGCGCCCTCGCCGCGAAGCCCGCCGCGGCCGGCAAGCCCCGAAACCGACGAGGAACTCGTGGCCCGCTGGGATCAGACCCTGTCGGGTGCGGCCTTCGTGCCGACGGTCCTGCGGGAGGGCTGGACCCGGCTCGCGAACGGGGCCCTGCGACTGCGCAGCGGCGTGACGGGCCTGATCGAGGCGCCGGCGGCGGGGGACGTGCCGGTCAATCCGCGCGCCTCGCTGATCATCGCCGAGGACAGCGGCGGAACCCGACTCAGCGAGACCACTGTGCTCGTTACCGCCCCGAATCCGTCGATGCTCAAGGCCTCGGTGTCCTGCCTCGTCGATCCGGTGGTCTGGACCCGCCTCGTCGGGCGCGCCGCCTTTCTGGACGCCTCGGACGGCACCCTGACCACCGTCGAGCCGGATCGCGTCGCGCTGATCAAGACCCGCATATGGTCGCTCGCGAATTTCCGGCTGGTCTCGGCGGCGTGGCTCTCCCTCAATCCCGGCTACTACGTCGGCATGACCCTGTTCATGGCCCTGTGTCTCGGCCTCGCCACCACGGGCCTCGTGCGTCAGCTCGGCCGGAGGAATTCCTGATGCGGCCCGCCCTTGCGCCGTCCCGTTCCCGTCTCAGCAATGTCCTGCGTCTCTCCGGGTGGACGATCGCCCTGATGGTGGCGGGACCCGCCTCCGCCCAGCAGCCGCCATCGCAGCCGGCCCCTGCCCAGCCGGCCCCTGCTCAGCCCGCGATTCAGCAGACAGAGGCCACGACCGTGCCGCCCGCGACAGCCCTGCCGAGCCCGCCGCGTCCTGAGACGCCGGCGCGGAGCGATGCCGGCCCGGCTCTCGCCAACACCCTGAACGATGACGCGGCCTGGCGCGCCTACCGGGCGCGGTTCGTCACCGAGCAGGGCCGGATCGTCGATACCGCCAACGGAATGATCAGCCACAGCGAGGGCCAGGGCTACGGCATGCTGATCGCGGTCGCATCCGGCGACCGAGCTGCCTTCGAGCGAATCTGGGGCTGGACCCGCGCCAATCTGATGGTGCGCTCCGACGAATTGCTGGCCTGGCGCTGGGCGCCCGACCATCGCCCGGCCGTCTCCGACATGAACAACGCCACCGACGGCGACATCCTGGTCGCCTGGGCGCTGACCGAGGCGGCGGAGGCCTGGGGCGAGCCGTCCTACCGCACCGCCGCGCGCCGCATCGCCGTCGAGTTCGGCCGCAAGACGATCCTGTTCAAGGACCCGCACGGGCCGGTCCTGCTGCCGGCGGTCTCCGGCTTCTCGGCCCGGGAGCGCGCCGACGGGCCGCTCATCAACCTGTCCTACTGGGTCTTTCCCGCCTTCCAGCGGCTGACGATCGTCGCCCCCGAATACGACTGGGCCTCGCTGATCCGCAGCGGCCTCGACTTCCTGCGCCAGTCCCGCTTCGGGCCGAGCGGCCTGCCGACCGAGTGGATCTCGGCCAAGGAGACCCTCCGCCCTGCCGACGGCTTCCCGCCGCTGTTCTCCTATAATGCGATCCGCGTGCCGCTCTATCTCGCCTGGGCCGGCGTCGGGCGGCCGGAGGATTACGCGCCGTTCAAGACGCTGTGGGGCGGAATCGACCGCGAGCGCCTTCCGATCGTCGACACCCGCGACGGGCAGCCCGTCGAGTGGCTGAGCGAGGCGGGCTACACGGCGATCCCCGCCCTCACCGCCTGCGCCGCCGACGGCACGCCCTTTCCCGAACCGTTAAGGACGGTGCAGGACAATCAGAACTACTATCCGACGACCCTCCACCTTCTCGCGCTGATCGCGGCCCGGATGCGGTATCCGTCATGCGTGAAGTCCTGATTCCCCCCGCGACTGCCCTCGCCGCCCTTGCCCTGCTGGCAGGTGCGGTACCCGCTGCAGCCCAGGGAGGCGCCCAGCCGGCGCCCGAGGCCACCTCGCGCCTGATCTACGGCGACGGCGCCCGCGCGCCCGCGATCATGGTCGATCCGGAGACCGGCGGCACGCCCGGCATGGTCGACGAGAGCGCACTGCGCTACTACGCCTCGCAGAAGCAGACCGCGCGGATGAAGGCCGAGATCGCGCGGCTGAAGCGGCTCTATCCGGGATGGACCGAGCCGTCCGATCTCGACACCCTGCAGCCGAGCCCGCCCGAGGAGGCGCCGCTGTGGGATCTCTTCACCGCCGGACGCTTCCAGGACCTGCGCGCGGCCATCGCCGCGCGCCGCTCGCTCGAACCGAACTGGCAGCCCTCGGAGGAACTCGCGCGCAAGCTCCGCCGGGCCGAGTTCCGCAACAGCATCAAGGCCACCGCGGAGAGGAACGCTTCGGGCAAGAATTCCGAGGAGGTGGTTGCCCTCTACCGCGCCGATCCCGGCGCCCTCGACACGACGGATCTCGAGAGCCTTTGGATCATCGCCGACGCGCTGGCCACGACGGGGGCGGGCGAGGACGCCTTCGACCTCTACAAATCCGTCCTCGACGGCAGCGCCGATGCGGGCGCGCGGCTCGCCACGATCCAGAAGGCAATGAGCCATCTCAAGATGGATCAGGCCGAGCGGCTCATCGCCATGGGGCACACCCTCCCGGAGGGCGCCTCGGAATTCGACGCGATCCGCCTCGACATCACGCGCGCCCGCATCGCTGCCTTCCTGCACGACGAACCGGCGCAGACACCGACACTGGCCGACCTCACCGCCTTCCAGACCTATGCCCGCAAGAGCGGCGACCCGAGCCAGACCGGATTGCTCGGCTGGTACGCCTACAAGAGGCGCCAGTTCCGCGAGGCGCTGGAGTGGTTCAAGCTCGCCATCGGCCGCGGCGGCGACGCCATGGTCGCCCACGGCCTCGCCCACACCCTGCGCGAATTGAACATGATGCGCGAGGCGGAAGAGGTGGCCTATGCTTGGCGCGACCGCTTCGTCGGCAACGAGCTGCTGTTCATCGACGTGCTCGAGCGCAAGCTGACGCTCGCCAACCCGCCCTTCATCGAGCCGGCCCGGATCGAGCGCTACGCCAAGGTTGTGATCGCCTCCGCCTCCGGCGAGGGCGCGCAGGGGCTGGCGTGGTACGCCTACAATTCCTGCCAGTTCGACACGGCGCTCGAATGGTTCCAGCGCGCGGTCGCCTGGATGCCGAGCGAGACCACGGTGTTCGGGTACGCGCTCACGCTGCAACGCCTGAAGCGTCAGCGCCCCTATCTCGAAACCGTGAACCGCTACGACGGTCTGTTTCCGAAGGTCGTCGACATGCTGTTCCGTGAGGATCCGGGCGGGCCGCCGCTGCCCTGCGCAGCCCCACAGCCGCCTCCTGCCCGGCCGCCCGCGCAGGCGAAGGTCGAGCCGAAGCCTGATGCGCCGTCCTATGGCCGGGTGCCCCGGCCGGACGCGGCCACGGCCGGCTCCCAGACCGGTACGGTGCCGGCAGCGGTCCAGCGCAACGAGTTCCCGCTGCCGGTCCCCCTCGACAATCCCCTGCGCTACCCGCCGAGTTCGCTGCAGCGCGTGCTCTCCGAGCCGGCCGCGCCCGGCAGCTATGCCCGCGAGCCCGTAACGGCGCGTCCTCCCTTGGTGGCGCGGCGGGTGAACGGGGCGGGCGCGATGCCCTACGAGCGCTACGGCTTCGCCCTGCTGCCGGGCTATAACGGCCTCGACAAGCCCGAGGGTCTCTCCGCTCCGCCTCCCGGCACACTCTGGCAGGACCAGCAGGCCGAGCGCGGCCGGGCCGCCACGAGCCCGGAGAGCGACCGCTTCTCGGTGCCCTCCCGCCTCTCCTCCGGGGCCGGATCGAACGGGAAAGGGTTTCCGTGAGATCGTGCCTCCTCGGCTCCTTCGCGGCGGTCGCGGCGCTGTTGCTCGCCGGTCCCGTCCTGGCTCAATCGGCGCCGGCCCTGCGCCTGCCCGGCGCCGGAGCGGTCGCCGGCGTGGTCGAGACGCGCCTGCGCGACGGATTCGACCAGCGCATCCGCTTCGAGGGAGGCGACGGCCGCAACCATGCCGAGATCGCCCTGCGCAACGAGACCGGAGATCTGCTGCTCGCCTTTCCGCCGCGACTGGCCAAGCCGAGCCAATTCGGCATCGAGGGCGAGATCGCCGTCCGGTTTCCGGGTCAGGTCTTGCGCATCGTCGCGCCGCGTCGCAACGGCTACGGGCCGGTCGGCCTCGCGCTCGGCAGCGACTGCCTCTACGCGTGGCAATGGTTCGAACGGGCGAGCGCGGCGCAGCGCGTCGCGAGCCGCGGCGGCCTGTTCGATGCGTCGGTCGCCCCGACCGCAGGCCGGCGCGCCCTGTCCTTGCGGATCCGGCTGTGCCGCACGGCGCAGGCGAGTCTGGACGACCTCGTCGCCGCGGTCGAGCGGATGACCATCAGCCTTCCCGGCGAGCCCGGCATCCGCGCCGCGCCGGCCCGGCCGCGCCCAGCCTCCGTCCGGCGCGAAAAGCCTGCTCCGACGAAGAGGCAGGCCGTTCGGCCCGCGCCCAGCGAGCCGCCCGCCGAGAGCGCACCGAAGCCGGCGCCAGGGCCTCCGGCCCAGCCGCAGGCCGCGCCGCCGCTTCGGCCGCCAGCGCCGACGCCACCCGACAGCGGCGGTCGCCGCTACCTCGCACCGACCGCGCCGCAAGGCGCTGCCCCGGCGACCGAATCACCGGCCGCGAACCCAGCCCAAGGGGGAGCGCAGCGCTACATCACCGATGTGCCCAAACCGGCAGAGGGAGCGGGAGGCGGCCTGATGCCGAGTCCGGCACCGGGCCGCTCGACCGGCGAGAGCCTGTCGCGTGATCTTCCGACGGAGGCCTATCGGCCCGCGCCGAACCGCGACGGGCCTTGACGGATCGCTTTCTCACCCCGAAGCGAGAACGAGTCCGCCCAGGGCCGTCAGCACGACGACGCTCCAGGGCGGCGCCTTCCAGACGGTCAGCAGGACGAAGGCGATCGCGGCCAGGGCGAAGTCACGGGGTGAGCCGACCGCGCCGGTCCAGACCGGATCGTAGAGGGCCGCGCCCAGGATGCCGACCACGGCGGCATTGGTCCCGCGCATGGCCGCCCGCGCCGCCGGTCGCGCCCGGACGGAATCCCAGAACGGCAGCGTCCCGTAGACGAGCAGGAGGCCCGGCAGGAAGATGGCGGCCAGCGCGAGGGCGGCGCCGAGCGGGCCGTTCGGTCCCGGTCCTGCCACCGCCCCAAGATAGGCGGCCACCGTGAAGAGCGGCCCCGGAACGGCTTGAGCCGCACCGTAACCGGCCAGGAAGGCGCTAGGCGACACCCAGCCGGGCTCGACCACCGCCGAGCGCAGCAGCGGCAGGACGACATGGCCGCCGCCGAAGACGAAGGCACCGGAGCGGTAGAAGGCGTCCGACACCGCCAGGGTGTGGGAGGCGAGCGCTTGTGCGAGGAAGGGAAGTCCGATCAGCAGGATGAGGAAGACGGCCCATGCAACCGCCCCAGCCCGGCGTGAGACCGGAACGGCGCGAGGGCCGCTGCCCGACCCGTCATCCGAGCGGCACAGGACGAGCCCTGCTGCCGCTCCGAGGGCGATCGCCAGGATCTGGCTGAACGCCGTTTGGGCGAACACCGTCAGCAGCAGCGCACCGAGGGCGAGCGACGCCCGCGAACGATCGGGTGCGAGTGACCGGGCCATGCCCCAGACCGCCTGCGCGACCACCGCCACTGCGACGAGCTTGAGCCCGTGGATCAATCCGTCGGCCACCGGGCCGGACAGCGCGCTCGCGCCGTAGGCGAAGGCCAGCAGCAGAAGGGCCGAGGGAAGCGTGAAAGCCGTCCAGGCCGCGAGGCCGCCCAAGAGTCCTCCGCCTCGCAGGAGGCCCAAGGCGAACCCGACCTGACTCGAGGCAGGCCCCGGCAGGAACTGGCAGAGCGCGACGAGATCAGCATAGCCGGCCTCGTCGATCCAGCGGCGGCGCATGACCAGAGCCTGCCGAAAATATCCGAGATGAGCGATCGGCCCCCCGAAGGAGGTCAGGCCTAGCCTGAGGAAGACGAGGAACACTTCTCCGACGCTTCCCGGCGCACCTCCGGACGCAGTGCCGTCCCCCCTATCCCCCGTCGTTGAAGCAGGAGGGGCGGTGCTCATCGTGACGTCCCCATCGGAGGTTTGCAGTCTCACGCAGGCGCAGGAGGCTGGATTCGGCCTCTTCCGCTTCGTCTATAGCCCCCGCCGCCAGCACCGCCCAGGCATCTCCTCTGGAGCCTCGGCGAAGTGCGGTTTGGCCGGGAGCCCCCTCCCCTTTCGGGTTGCCGGGGTGCGTGGCGGGTAGGGCCGGCCGGTCCGTCGTGGTGTGATCGGCGTGGAACGGCATGAAGCCCGCGGACCTGTCGGGGTCTGCGGGCTTGGGCCGGGTCGGGACGATGGGGGAT
>NZ_JACHWM010000023.1 GCF_014191355.1 Methylobacterium sp. R2-1 | reverse complement strand
GGCGTCGGCCACCTTCTGCAGCTCGCTCTCCGGCAGAAGCCGGAGACGATCCGGCGTCTCAAGACCCTCAAGGATCGTCGTGTCCGCTAGTGCCACCGGACCAGCCTCATGCCCAAAGTGAGGAAAAGCGCACAAATCCTTGCGCGCGATGAGTTTCGCTGAGATTCAAACCGCACCGTGCCGCCTACTCGATATCGAGGGGAGCGGTGCCCGCGGCCCGGCCGTCCGGCCCGATTGCGATCTTCTGGATCCGCGCCTCGGCCCGCTTCAGCAGGGTCTCGCAGTGGCGCTTGAGCGCCTCGCCGCGCTCGTAGATCGCCACCGACTCGTCGAGGGGCACGTCGCCGCGCTCCAGCCGGCGCACGATCTCCTCGAGCTGCTCCATCGCCTGCTCGAAGGGCAGATCGTCCGGCGCCGCCGCCGCAGACGCGTCGGGTGTGTGATCGTTCATCCGGATTCCCTTTGGGGCGGGTTATGACGGGCGACGTGCGGTCGCACAAGCCCGGGTCGATTGCGTGCGACCGATCTCGGCGGTCCGCAATGGGCCAATTACGCCAGGGCGATCTGAAACGGCGTGCCCTCGAAGGCCTCCGCGCCGCGCCCGATCCCGGCGATCGCCGCGATCATCCGCCCCTCCCTTCCGAGCAGGCGGTCGGCGATCTCCACGAACAGGCGGTTCGGCGTGGCGCTCGGCGCGAGCCGCCGCAGATCCTGCGCAAGATCCGCCTCGCTCACGGATGGCTGCAGGGCGCAGGCGACCGCATAAGCCGCCGCGGTGGAGCGGCTGATGCCGGCGTAGCAGTGGATCACCAGCGGTCTTTCGCGCGGCCACGCCGCCGCGAAGTCGAGGACGCTGCGCACATGCACTTCGCCTGGCGGAAGGTGGCCGTCTCTCGGCGCAACGATGTCGCTGAAGCCCACCCGCAGGTGGTGCTCCGGGCGGATCGCGGCTGGGCGCTCCACCGTGCTGCCGAGTGTGGCCAACGTCACGAGATGGCTCGCGCCGCTATCCGCGACGGTCTCCGAAAGGCGCGAGAGGGGGCAGATATGGAGGCTCGGCATCTTCTTTCTAAGTCTCACGCCCCGCACTGAAGCGCTTCGAAGCGGGCGAGATAGCATGCCTCCGCTTCCGCCGTCGGCCATCCGGCGACCAGCCGCTCGATGTCGGAGCGAAGAAGCTCCGGCAGGGCCGGAGGGCGCCCAAAGATCTGATCGGCCTCGTCTTGCGAAAAACCGGCAAGCCGGGTCGCCTCGATCGCCGCAGCGATGCGATCAGCACGCTTGACGAGGCGCGACAGAGCCGGGGAGGGCGCGCCGAGCCCGAAGCGCTGGCGGATCGCCGCGAGCAGGCGCCGCTCGACGCTGCGGTAGGCGTCGCCGATCGCGTTCTTCAGCGGCGAGATGATGTCGCCGATGACGTATTCGGGCGCGTCGTGCAGCAGCAATTCGAGCCGCCCATGCGCACCGAGCCGCTCATCGAGGGCGCCGCCGATCGCCTCGACCAGCAGGGAGTGCTGCGCCACGGAGAACACGTGTGGCCCCGCCGTCTGCCCGTTCCAGCGGGCGACGCGGGCGAGCCCGTGGGCGATGTCGGTGATCTCCACATCGAGCGGCGAAGGGTCGAGCAGGTCGAGCCGCCGGCCCGACAGCATCCGCTGCCACGCCCGCACCGGTTTTTTCGGAACGCCCACGGTCGCGTTCACGGATGGCGGCCGTCGCCGAGGGCCGCGCAATCCGCGTGGCGGTGGCAGCCGGTGAGATGGTCGTTGACCATCCCGACCGCCTGCATGAAGGCGTGGACGATGGTGGGCCCGCAGAAGGTGAACCCCTTCGCCTTCAGGGCCTTGCCCATCTTCCGCGATACGTCGGTTTCGGTCGCGATCTCGGCCCGGCTCGCCGCATTCGTCTGGATCGGCCGGCCGTCGCAAAAGTCCCAGAGGAAGGGCGAGAAGCCCGGCCCCGCCTCCTCGATGGCGAGCCATGCCCGCGCGCCACTGATCGCACCGCGGATCTTGGCGCGGTTGCGGACGATGCCGGTGTCATTCATCAGCCGCTCGACATCGGCCTCGGTGAAGCGGGCGACCCGCTCCGGCTCGAACCCCTCGAAGGCCCGGCGAAAGCCGTCGCGGCGGCGCAGGATGGTGATCCAGGACAGGCCCGCCTGAAACCCGTCGAGGATCAGCTTTTCGTAGAGCGCGCGGGAATCGTATTCGGGCACGCCCCATTCGGTGTCGTGGTAGGCGACGTAGACGGGATCGTGCCCCGGCCACCAGCAGCGCGGGCAACCGTCGGGATGCGTGGTGATCAGCCCGCTGGAATCCGTGCTCATCCGGCAGCGGCCGAGTCGGAGGGGAAGGCGAAGGTCGCGAAGTCGGGCTTGCCCACAGCCGCGACCGTGCCGCCCGCCCGCACCAGTTCGCCAGCGGCGAGCGCGTCGCCGAGACGGTCGAGGCGGATCGTGGCGAGCCCCCGTTCCCCGGCCGCGCCGCCCGTGACCCCGAGGCTGCGCGCGCCCGCCGTCACCTCCGTGCCGGGCTCCGGCGCCGGGCCGTCGCGGTAGACGATGGGCAGGATGCGGGTGCGGGCGGTGCCGCGGTGCTGCATGCGCGAGACCACCTCCTGCCCGACATAGCAGCCCTTCTTGAAGTCCACGCCGCCGAGCTGATCCATCAGCGCCTCGTGCGGGAAAGCGTCGCTGAACGCGAAGTCGCGTCCTCCCTCCGGCACGCCGAGGCCGATGCGATGAGCGTGGTACGCCGCCTCCGTCGCATCCGCGGAGAAGGCGCCCTCGGCAAAGTACAGCCGCTCTCCGAGCGCGGGCAGGCGCCCGTCGCGCACGCGGATTGTCTCGGCGGCGGTCTCGGCGCCATCCCAGGCGGCGGCCACACCCTGCGTCGGATCGGCGGCGACCGTCACCTTGGCGCGCAGCCGGTAGAGGCCGAGCCGCTTGACCAGATCCGATGCCCGCTCGGCCGCGACGTCGAGGCGGAACCCGTCCTCGGCGCGGGACACCAGAAAATCGAACTGGATCTTGCCCTGGGGCGTCAGCAGCGCGCCGAGCCGCGCCTCGCCCTCCGGCAGCGTTTCGACGTTGCAGGTGAGGATGCCTTGCAGGAATGAGAGCGCATCCGGCCCTGACACGGCTACGACGGCACGGTCCGGCAGCAGGGCGATCGGCATGGCATCTCCTCGGTGCGCGGCGGCGTTGCGCGCGTGGGACGCCTGACATAAGCCGCGCCTATCCTCGTCTCAATCGCTACAAACGAACCGGGAGAGCCCGATGGAAGCGCCGATCGAAGCCCCCTTGGACCTCGTCCTGTCCGGCGGCACGCTGGTGAACCACGACGGCGAGCATCGTGCCGACCTCGGCATCCGGGCCGGGCGGGTGGCGGCCATCGGCGATCTGTCCGGTGCCTCGGCCGCCGAGCGGCGCGATTGCCGCGGCCTGCACCTTCTGCCCGGCGTGATCGACAGCCAGGTGCATTTTCGCGAGCCCGGCCTCGACCACAAGGAGGATCTGGAGACGGGCTCGCGCGCGGCGGTGATGGGCGGGGTCACCACGGTGTTCGAGATGCCCAACACCAACCCGCAGACGACGAGCGCCGGGGCACTCGCCGACAAGGTGGCGCGGGCTCACCACCGGATGCATTGCGACTTCGCCTTCTGGGTCGGCGGCACCCACGAGAATGCGGGCGAGGTGGCCGAACTGGAGCGGCTGCCGGGGGCGGCAGGGATCAAGGTGTTCATCGGTTCCTCCACCGGCTCCCTCCTGGTCGAGGACGATGCCGGCGTGCGCGCGATCCTGCAGCGCATCCGCCGTCGCGCCGCCTTCCATTCGGAGGACGAGCCGATGCTGCGCGCGCGCAAAGACCTGCGCGTGCCGGGCGACCCCGCCTCGCACCCGGTCTGGCGCTCGGCGGAGGCGGCGGTGAAGGCCACAGAGCGGCTGATCGCGCTCGCGCGGGAAACGGGGGCCCGCATCCACATCCTGCACATCTCGACCGCGGACGAGATGCCGATCCTCGCGCAAGCCAAGGACGTGGCGAGCGTCGAGGTGACGCCGCACCACCTGACGCTCGACGGCACGGAAGCCTATGCCCGGCTCGGGACGCTCGTGCAGATGAACCCGCCGGTGCGCGATACCGGACACCGCGACGGGATCTGGCGCGGGCTGTCTCAGGGGATCGTCGACGTGCTCGGCTCCGACCACGCGCCGCACACGCTGGAGGAGAAGGCCAAGCCCTATCCGGATTCTCCCTCGGGGATGACCGGCGTGCAGACGCTGGTGCCGATCATGCTCGACCACGTCAATGCCGGCCGGCTGTCGCTCGCCCGCTTCGTCGATCTGACCAGCGCCGGGCCGAAGCGGCTGTTCGGCATCGCCCGCAAGGGGCGGCTCGCCGTGGGCTACGACGCCGACGTGACTGTGGTGGACCTCAAGCGCCGCGAGACGATCCGCAACGAATGGATCGCCTCGAAATGTGGCTGGACTCCCTATGACGGCGTCACCGTCACCGGATGGCCGGTCGGAACGGTGGTGCGGGGCACGCCCGTGATGTGGCAGGGCGAGTTGGCTAACCCATCGCGGGGCGAGGCCGTCGTGTTCGACGAGGCGCTGCCGGCCGCGGGTTAACAGCCAACCAGGTCCCCACCCACCACCGCACCCTTCGGCCGCGGCTTCGCGTCGGCACGTCAGGGTGAGGAGGCGGATGCGAGGAATCGTCAGGCGGCCCGTCTCTGCGCAGCCGATGCCGTTCCTCAGTGCTGCAGCGTCGTGGTGAAGCCGCCGCCGCGGATGCGCTCGGGAAGGGTCTCGGCGTAGCGGGCGGTCGCGTCCTCGCCGTAGGTGGCGACCAGCTCTTGGAAGGCCGCGAACAGGGCGGCTTGAGCCATGCAGTCGCCGTCGATCCCGTCGAGGCAGCCTTCCGCGAAGGCCTCCGTCACGAGTCCGAGCGCAAGGCGCTTGCTCTCCGCATCGACGTCGAAGGCAGCGGTGTCGGTATCGTGAATCATGGCGGGCGGCTTCGTTTCTCGGCCGGAACAGTACCGGCAAGACATCGCCACGATACGGCAGCCTTCACGGGCCGGGAAGCAGGGAATTGCGAAGAGGTTAATGCGAAGGGGCAATTGCGAAGGATTTTTGCAACGGCTCCCGAGTGTGGCAGTCCCGCCACAGACGATGCTCTACCCGCCGAACCGCCCGGCAATGGCGTGCGAGAGCCGCTCCCCCTCGGCGATGTAGCGGCGGGCCGCCTCGCCCGCGGCGGGGGTGCAGACCCGATAGGTCAGGCTGTAGCCGCGAAAGCCCCGATTGTAGGCGCCGGCCAGCCGGTCGCGGCGGCTCGGTGTCACGCCCTCGCTGTCGAGGATCGCCTTCATCCGCGCCGGCCATTCGGCGGCGTCCGGCTCGGAGCAGAGGCTGCGCAGGAACGCGAGCGCCCCGACGATCTCCGAGAGCCGCATCAGGTCGCGGTCGTAGGGCGCGGGCGGCGGCTCGGCCGGGGGCGGCGGTTCCTTGTCCTTCTCAGGCGGCTTCGGAGGAGCGGATTTGGCCGGGCCCGAGCGCTGCTGAGCGAACGTATCCGCCACTGGGGTGAAGGCGAGCAGAGCGGCGAGGACCAGGCGGACGAATCCCGTTCTCATACAGAACCTTCTGCCGAACCTTCCGCCACCTGGCCCAGGCGGGAGAACGCCTCGCGCAGGGTATCGATCAGCCCCGGCGTAGTGGACAGGCCTGCGACCTCGTCGAGGCGCGCCCAGCGCACGGCGAGTGCTTCGGGCCCCGGCGCCGGCTCCACGGCGCGCCACAGCGCGGCGTGGGGGTGGATTACGTAGTGGTGGCGGATGCGGTCGGCCTCGTCCCGCAGGATGATCTCGGTCGGCGTCAGGCTCGGGCCGACCACCTCGGCCTGCACGCCGACCTCCTCGCGCAATTCACGCAGGGCCCCCGCGGCGAGAGATTCACCCGCTTCCACGAGCCCGCCGGGCAGGGTCCAGACGCCGCGCATCGGCTCGTTGGCCCGAGCGGCGAGCAGCACGCGACCGTCGCGGATCACCGCGATCGAGACGCCGATCAGCGGGCGGGCCGGAAACAGCCGCCGGTCCTCCTCCCTCGCCTCCTCCCCCGCCGCCTGCACCGCACCGCTCACGGAACCGGCACCGCGACGAGGCGGCCATCGGCGAGGCCGACGAGGATTTTTCGGGCGGTTCCGCCCGCATCGAGCACGGCGATGCCGTGGGCGGCCGGGGCGGGCAGGGGGATGCGCGTCCGCTCCTCCGGGCTGCCGCCCTTGAGGGACACCAGCGCGAGGGCGCTGCGGCCCGCCACCGGCAGGGCGAGGTCGGGCGGGGCGCTGCCGCGGAGAACCGGGGCGGCGAGGTCGGCCTCCTCACCCGCCGCCGGGCCGGCATAGCCCGGCCCCTCGCCCGCGAGGCTCAAGGTGCCGTCGGCGAAGCGCCAGAGCTGAAGCACGCCCTCGCCGTCGGGAGCACGGATCGCGGCGATCTGCGGCTGGCCGGCACCGGTGAAGTCGGCGATGCCGGCAAGCGCCAGCGGAGCCCCGTCAGATCCCTTGTCTGTCGCCTTGCCTGCCTGCGGCGGCGTCTGCGCCGCGAGCGTCCAGACGCCGTCCTTCCCCTTCGCGGCGAGGGCGAGGCCGGAGCCGGCCGCCCCCTGCGCCGTCACGGCGACCACCGCCGGTCGGCCGTCGAGGCGGGTGATGCGCGGCGTACGGCCTGCAAAGACCCGGTCGTTCCCCGGCGCGAGGGTCTGGGTCGTCACCGGCACCGCCTTCGGCTCGGCGGTGACGCCGAGCGGCTGGCGCTCGCGCAAGGTCAGGACGGTGCCCTGGCCCGGCGCGCCGCCAAGCGCTCGGGTCGGCCCAGTGAGATAGGCGCTCAAGGGACCGTCCAGGGCGCGGCGCGAGCTCGGCACGGCGCCGCGCGGCGTCTCGACGGCCGCGATCCCCTCGATCGCCTCGGCACCGATCAGCGTGGTGCGCAAGCGATCGCCGTCGAGACTGAGAACGGCGCCCCCACCCTCGCCCCAGACCACGACGACGGGCGGCGGTGCGGTGGCGCCCGTGGCCTTCGGATCGGCGCTGGCGCCCGCGGGCGCGCGGGCGACCGGCAGCAGGCCGGAGGTCGCGACCGAGAGCGCCACGTCGCTGCCGGGACCGCGCATCGCCTTGATGGCGAAAGGCAGCGTGACCGGCTCGACCTTAGACCCATCCTTGGGCCCGTCTCCTGCCGCGAGGGCGGGGAGGGCGGCCAGCGACAGCAGGGCGGCGAGAACCGCCCGGCGGTCAGACATGCTGGCCGCCGTTGATGTGGAGTTCGGCACCGTTCACGTAGGACGAGGCTTCGGTGCAGAGGAAGTAGATCGCCTTGGCGACCTCGTCCGGCGTGCCGAGCCGGCGCTGCGGGATCTGCTCCACCAGCTTGTCGGTGCCGGGCGAGAGGATCGAGGTGTCGATTTCGCCGGGCGAGATCGCGTTGACGCGCACGCCGAGCGGCCCGAAATCCGCGGCCATCTCGCGGGTGAGACCGGCGAGCGCGGCCTTCGAAGTACCGTACGCGGCGCCCGCGAAGGGGTGGACGCGCGAGCCGGCGATCGAGGTGACGTTCACGATCGACCCGCGCGCGCGGGTCAGCTCGTCGCGCAGGCCCCGAGCCAGCAGGATCGGCGCGAAGAAGTTGACCTGGAAGACGCGGGCCCAGTCCTCGTATTCCGTGGTCAGCGCGCCGAGGCGTTCGCCCTTCGGACCCTTCGGCGAGATGCCGGCATTGTTGACGAGGGCGTGCAGCAGGCCGCCTTCGGCGGTGAGCCGCTCCGCCACCTCCCGCACCCCGCGCACCGTGTCCGCCGCGTCGGCAAGGTCGACCTGGAGGTGGTCTTCCGGACCCATCTCCCAGGGACAGTTCTCGGGGAAGGCGTGGCGCGAGCAGGTGATGACGCGCCATCCCGCGGCGGAAAAGCGTTTGACGGTGGCGTGCCCGATGCCCCGGCTGGCGCCGGTGAGCAGCATCACCCGTCGACGGTCGTTGGATGAGGCCAAGGCCGGTTCCTCGCTGCCCGCCATGCGCACCGCGGTGAGCGGGACAAGCTGGGTCTTCACCTCAAGGGATAAGCCGCGCCCCGCCGGAAATCCAGGGCTGCGCTGCATTGCGAAAGGCGCCGAAGGTGCAGCGGCCTGCGCCGCCCGGTTTCCGCGCTTGTCCTGCCTCGACCTTCATGCAACCCCGAGGCGGGGGTCGCGGGTTCAAGAGACCGAACAAGCGGCCGGACAAGGGATGCGACGCGCGTGAGCGAAGCGGAAGCGAGGCCGACCGTCCTCGTCGTGGAGGACGATGCCGTGATCCGGCGCGCCGCGATGGAGCTGATCGCCGAGGCCGGATACGCCGTGCGCGAAGCCCGGAACGGCAACGAGGCGATCCGCATGCTCGACGCGAGTCAGGACGCGGGCGAGGCGGTGTGCGTCGTGGTCAGCGATATCGACATGCCGCTCGGCATCGACGGCATCAAGCTCGCCGCCTGCATCGACCGGCGCTGGCCGGACATCGGCATCGTCATCACCTCCGGCAAGGTGAGGCCCGCGCCCGGGGATATACCGGCCGACGGCCTGTTCATCCGCAAGCCCTACACCGAGGAGTGCCTGATCGCGGCGATCCGCTCGGTGATGCCCTGAAGGGCCCCGGCCGCCTCCGATCAGGGCAACGATCATCCCGGGAAATCAGGGATAGAGCCGCGCGCGGGCCCAGCCGTCGCCGTCGCGGGTGAAGCGGACCCGGTCGTGCAGGCGGTAGGCGCCGTTCTGCCAGAACTCCAGCTGCACCGGGGCGATGCGGAAGCCGAGCCAGTGCTCGGGGCGCGGCACCGGGCCGTTCTCGTACTTCTCTGACAGGGCGGCGACCTCCGCCATCAGGGTCGGGCGATCGAGGAGCGGGCGCGACTGCTGGCTCGCGATGGCGCCGATACGGCTATCCCGGTGGCGGCTCGCGAAATAGGCGTCGGCCTCCTCGGGCGTGACGCGGGAGACGGGGCCGCGGGCGCGGATCTGCCGACCCAGGGACTTCCAGTACAGCACCGTCGCCGCCTGCGGGTTGGCGAGAAGTTGCTGGCCCTTGGCCGACTCGGCGTTGGTATAGAAGACGAGCCCGCGCGGATCGAAGCCCTTCAGCAGCACCACCCGCACGTCGGGCAGGCCGTCCGGGCCGGCGGTGGCGAGCGCCATGGCGTTGGCGTCGACGGGCTCCGAGGCTTCGGCCTCCGCCATCCAGGCCGCGAACAGCGCCCAGGGGTCTGACGACAACGTGAAATCCTGCGGATGGACTGAAGGTCCGCCGGGATCACCCTCTCTTAACCGATCGATGGCCATTTTCGTCCCTGTGGCAGCCGGGTCGGGGGGCACCGACGTCGGGCAGCACACCCGTCGGACCCCCGTCTGTCTCGAGTTCAGGTGTAATGCGTCTGCGTCCGTGTAAAGCCCTCGGTCTAGCCCGCGCCCGAGCGCTCCCCGCCGAAGGGGAGGCCGGCTCGATGCGCGGACCCGCGATCCGGCACGGCTTCGCGGGCCGGATCGCGGGGTTGTTGACCCTCGGCCTCGCCGCCATCTCCTGCGGCGCCTGCAGTGGGCCGATCCTGTCGTTCAAGACGGAGGAGGCGCCGGCCGCGCCCGAACCGCTCGTCACCGGCAGCATTCCGAAGCGGCCCGTGAGCTTCGGGCGCGACCTCGACGGCGAGGATTGGCGCCGGGCCCACGCCGCGCTCTCCGTGGCCCTCGATCCGCAGGGCAATGGCCGCCCGGTGAAGTGGGAGAACCCGGAGACCGCCATGCGCGGCGCCATCAACCCGACGGGCCTGCCCTACGTGGCCGGCGACGAGATCTGCCGCGACTTCCTCGCGACCGTGGTCGGCAGCGCCAACAACCGCTTCGTGCGCGGCACCGGCTGCAAGCCGTCCGGCGGCGAGTGGGAGTTGAAGCGGCTGCGCACCTCCAGCAATGCCCGATCCTGAAATCGCTCGGAACAATCTTCGGGAAAAATCGATCGCGGATCGCTTGAGGCGGCCAGGCAGGGTGTTGCAGAACCGCAACGCCCTTCCCACGTTGAAGCCCCGCGGCAGAGGCCGTATCCGTACACGGTTGCGACCCCCACAAAAGAATCCAGATGCGAAACCCCTACGACGTTCTGGGTGTGCCCAAGGGCGCGGGTGAGGCCGAGATCAAGAAGGCCTTCCGCAAGCTCGCCAAGGCGTATCACCCCGACAGCAACAAAGATCCGAAGGCAGCCGAGCGCTTCGCGGAGGCGAACACCGCCTACGAGATCCTCGGCGACAAGGAGAAGCGCGCGCAGTTCGACCGCGGCGAGATCGACGCCGAGGGCAAGCCGCGGGCGACCGGTTTCGAGGGCTTTTCCGGCTTCGGCGGCGGGCGCGGCGCCGGCTTCGACTTCGAGGGCTTCACGCAGCGACGCGGTGGGGCCGGTGGCGGGGCCGGACCGGGCGGCGTCGGCGAGGACTTCATCAGCCACATCTTCGGTGAGGCGTTCCGTGCCGGTGGCGCCGGACCCAGTGGGTTCGGGCGCGGTGGGCCGACCCGCGGCGAGGATGTCGCGGCCGAACTCAGCGTGACGCTGGAACAGGTTGCGGGCGAGGAGAAGATGCGCATCGGCCTTCCCGGCGGGCGCGACGTCGACGTGATGATCCCCAAGGGGGTCGTCGACGGCCAGACCATCCGCCTGCGGGGCCTGGGCGGTTCGGGCGGTCCCCGGGGCGAACCGGGCGACGCGCTGCTGACCATCCGCATCCTGCCCCATCCGCTGTTCAAGGTGGACGGCGCGGACCTGCGCGTCACCGTCGATCTGCCGCTGGAGGATGCGGTGCTCGGCGGCGCCTTGCGCGTGCCGACGCTGACCGGCGCGGTCGAGATGAAGGTGCCGGCGATGACGAGTTCCGGCCGCACCTTCCGCCTGCGCGGGAAGGGCCTGCCGAAGAAGGACGGCACTCGCGGCGATCTCTTCGCCACCACCGCCATCGCCCTGCCGGCCGGCGACGATGCGGCGCTGACCGAGTATGCCCGCCGCCGCCGCGAGGCGAAGGCCGGGACGGCGTAACATCGTGGCTCACCCGGTGAGGCGAGCCGACGGCGAAACCGCCTGGAGGCTTCCCCCTCCGGCAACCCTCCGCTAAGGAAGCCCCGGCGCAGGGCCGTCCCGTGAGAGGCGCCCGCGCGGCCGAAGCGAAGGTGACGCATGTCGGAACAGAAGCCGGGCGGGCTGCTCGCGGGCAAGCGCGGGCTGGTGTTGGGAGTGGCCAACAACCGCTCGATCGCCTGGGGTATCGCCCGCAGCGCCGCCGCGCACGGGGCGGAATTGGCCTTCACCTACCAGGGCGAGGCGTTGAAGAAGCGCGTCGAGCCTCTGGCGCGCGAGCTGAACGCGCACGTGGTCGGCCATTGCGACGTCACCGACCCGGCCTCGATCGATTCCGCCTTCGCTGCGACCGCCGAGGTGTTCCCGGAGGGCATCGATTTTGTCGTCCACTGCATCGCCTTCTCCGACAAGGACGAGCTGACGGGGCGCTATCTCGAAACCTCGGAGGCGAACTTCACCAAGTCGCTCCTGATCTCCTGCTACTCGTTCACGGCGGTGGCGCAGCGGGCCGAGAAGATCATGCGCGAGGGCGGCTCGATGCTGACCCTGACCTATTACGGCGCCGAGAAGTGGATGCCCCACTACAACGTGATGGGCGTCGCCAAGGCCGCGCTGGAGGCGTCCGTGCGCTACCTCGCCGCCGATCTCGGCCCGAAGCAGATCCGCGTCAACGCGATCTCGGCCGGGCCGATCAAGACGCTGGCGGCTTCCGGCATCGGCGACTTCCGCTACATCCTCAAATGGAACGAGTACAACGCGCCGATGCGCCGGACCGTGACCATCGAGGAGGTCGGCGAGACGGCGGCCTACCTGTTCTCCGACATGTCCCGCGGCATGACCGGCGAGATCCTTCACGTCGATGCGGGCTACCACGTCGTCGGCATGAAGAACCCCGATGCGCCGGACATCACTCGCGAGCGGGAATAGAGCGCATTCCGACGAAGTGGTCACCGGTTCGTCGAAAGAATGCGCGTTAAACCAAGGATCTAGGGTTCAGCCCTCCTCCCCGAGCCTGCGGCGCCAATCCTCCACCGCGCCGCTCGCGAGCCGGCGGGCGGCGAGCGCCCGCCAGGATTCGGTGAGGGTCGCGAGTCCGGCGATCTCGCGCAAAGCCGACGCGTCGAGGCGCTCCACGTAGAAGTGGTGCAGGAGCCGCGACAGCGGCCAATCCGGATGCGGGCGCTCGACGAGATCCAGCGCATCGCCGGCCGCCACGACGCCCGTCTCGATCACGCGATAGTACCAGCCGGTGCGCCCGCTCGCCTGCACCCGCCGGGCCATGTCCGGCACGGAAAAGCGCAGGTTCAGCTTGAAGCAAGGTTGGCGCGCCTGCGAGACTTGAAGCAGGGTGCTTCCCACCCGCCAAAGGTCGCCGACACAGACGCAGGCTTCCGTCAGACCGTGCGAGGAAAAATTCTCGCCGAAGGCGCCTGGCTGCTCCAGCAGATCGGGCAGGCCGGGTAACTCGCTGCGCCACGCGGTGGCATGGTCGAGGGCGTAGTGGTGGACGGCCTTTTCCGGGCCGCCATGGAAGCGGCGGTCGGCCTGCTCGTCGCCCGCAAGACCGAGCGGCCCGACCGCGACCGGCCCCTCCACGGGGGTCTTGGCGATGGCGCTCGCCGCGCCCTTCTCCCCCAGTGGCGCGACGCGCCCGATCAGCACGGCCTGAAGCGTGACCCGCATCTCAATCGTCCTCTTCGCCCGCCTCGTCCTGCGAAAAGTCGCCGGAGAGCCGCAGGCCCTCGATCCCCGTCGCACCCTCGCGCTTGAGCACGAGGCGCGGGCGTACACCGCCAGACTCGGCGACCGCCGCGGCGAGGCGCTCGGAATGCGTCACCAGCCAGACCTGCGTGCGCTTCGAGGCCTGCACGATCATGCGCGCCAGGGGCTCCATCAGGTCCGGGTGCAGGCTGGTTTCGGGCTCGTTGAGCGCGAGGAAGGGCGGCAGCCGGTAGGCGAGCAGCGCGCCCGCGAGCGCGAGGTAGCGCAGCGTCCCGTCGGAGAGCTCGGACGGCTCGAAGATCCGCTTCGGATACTCGGCGAAGATCACGCCGAAGCGTGCCTCGCGCTCCGGCGGCGGCACCATGAGGCGGGCGCCGGGAAAGGCGTCGGCGAACGCCGCGTCGAGGTCGACGGTATCGCCGCGGATATGGGCCAGCGTCGCAAAGACGGCAGCGAGGTCGGCGCCGTCGGAGGCCAAAGTCGGCGTCGTCACCGCGAGGCAGGGGCGGCGCAGGGGCGAGCCCGCATCGGTGCGCACGTCGTGGTAGAAGCGCCATGCCTCCATCGCCTGCCGCACGATCTGAAGTTCGGGAAAGCGCACCGCGTCCTGAAGCGCGGCGAGCGCCGTCTCGGTCGGCAGGAGGTCGGTGCCGAAGGAGCGTTTGCGCCCCTCCTCGTCGCGCACGAAGCCCGCCGGCCCGTCGCGGTCGAGCACCGTGACCGGTCGCGCGCCGCCCTGCAAGGTGAGCCGCTCGGTCTTCACCTGCGGCTCCAGGGCGAAAGCACCGCCACTCACCGGCGGCGGGATACCAACCTCGACCGCGTAGGTGTAGGCGTGGCCGGTGGTCTCGTCGGCCAGTTCGGCGGACAGCCGCACCCGCGCCGGCTCGCCCTTTCGGCGGGACCCGGCCCAGAGCACGGATTCCATCCCACCCTCTGCGGCGAGCGCCCGCGTCAGCGTGCCGGCGGAAGCCGCCTGAAGCAGGCCGAGGGCGCGGTAGAGGTTGGTCTTGCCGGTGCCGTTGCCGCCCACGAAGACCGAGAGCGGGCCGACCGGAAAGCGGATGCTCTTCAGCGACCGGTACCCGGCCGCCTCGATCTCGCGAACCGTCGGCATCGATGCGTTCCCATGAGCCTGGAAGGGCGCCGATCTAGACCGCCCGGAGACCGATTCGGAAAGCCCGCCTCCTGAGGCTGCGCAGGTTCAATCCGGCACCGTGAGGCCTTCAAGCCCCTTGCGCGGTTCGGGAAATTGCGGGTCCATCGCCTCCAGCGTGTCGGCGATGGTGCGGGCGACCATGACGTTGCGGGCCCATTTGCGGTTGGCCGGCACCACGTGCCAGGGGGCATACGGCGTCGAGCAGCGGGCGAGAGCGTCGTTGAAGGCGGTCTGGTAGGCATCCCAGCTCTTGCGCTCCACGAGGTCGGCGGGATCGAACTTCCAGTGCTTCTCCGGATCGGCGAGGCGCGCCTCCAGGCGCTCCTTCTGCTCGTCCTTGGAGATGTGGAGGAAGAACTTGAGGATCACCGTGCCCGAGAGCGTCAGAAGCCGCTCGAAGTCGTTGATGAGCCCGTAGCGCTCGCGCCACGTCTCCTCCGGCACGAGCCCCTTCACCCGCACCACCAGCACGTCCTCGTAATGGCTGCGGTTGAACACGCCGATCAGGCCGCGGCCGGGCGTGCGCAGGTGGTAGCGCCAGAGGAAATCCTGATCGAGTTCCTCCGAGCTCGGCACCTTGAACGACCAGACCCGGCATCCCTGCGGGTTCACCCCCTCCAGCACGTTGCGGATGGTGCCGTCCTTGCCGCCGGTGTCGATCGCCTGGAACACCACAAGCAGGGAGTGACGGTGCTCGGCGTAGAGCTTTTCCTGCAGGGTCTTGATCCGCGCGCGCTGCGCGTCGAGCGCGGCCTTGGCCTCCGCCTTGTCGAGGCCGCCGGTGGCGTCCGGATCGATCGCCGCGAGGTTGACGCTCTGTCCGGGCTCGACGGTGACGATGCCGGGCGCGGCCGGCGGCAGGATCGGGTGGAGGTGCGGCGACAGGCTCGGTGCCGTGCCGCTGCCCGCAATCGCGGCCCGGGCCCAACCGGCGAAGGAGGGCGGGTGGTCGCGCCACCCGGCCTGCGACTTTGTTTCCGCGGCTTTGTCACCCCGGGAGCCGTTGCCGTCCTTGCCGTTCTTGCGCGCCATACCGAAGATTACCCGCTCACGAGCCGTTCGCGAGGCCGCCGGGGCGGACCCGCAGGAAGGGAAAAGCTTGGAGCCCCAACAGATGCGCCGCCTTCGCCGTTCCCGATCCGGCGCGTCGGGGTTTGCGGGGGGATGGGCCGGCCGCGGCGGGGCGGCCGCATGAGCCGGGCGCCGACGATCTGGTTCGTGCGCCACGGTCAGACCGACTGGAACGCGGAAGGGCGGCTTCAGGGCCACCGCGACACCGATCTCAACGCCAACGGGCTGGCCCACGCGGCGGAGGCGGCCGAGCGGCTGCGCCGCATCGCCGGGGCGGAGTTGCCGACGGCCGATTACGTGGCAAGCCCACTCACTCGCACCCGCCGGACGATGGAGATCCTGCGCGCCGGCATCGGCCTGCCCTCCGCCGGATACCGTGCCGATGCGCGGCTGAGGGAGATCGGGTTCGGTGCCTGGGAAGGCCAGACCTGGGCCGAGATCCGGCGGCGCGACCCGTCGGGAGCGGCCGCGCGCGACCGCGACCGCTGGGGCTACCAGCCCCGCGGGGAGGGCGCGGAGAGCTACGCCATGGTCGAGGGGCGGGTGGAGGAGGTGGTGGCGGAACTACGCCGTCCGACCGTGATGGTCGCCCATGGCGGCGTGGCCCGGGTGCTGCTGGTGATCTACGGCCATCTCGACATCTACGCCGCCCCGCGGGTCGGCATCCGCCAGGGCAGCATTCTCGTCATCGAGCCCAAGGGCTGGCGCTGGGCGTGAAAGCCCTTTGGGACAAGGACGCGCGGTGAGAGACCGCCCCGCGGAGGCGGCATCCGGCGCGACTTGCAGGACGTGCTCGAGGCGCGTCCGGGATCCGTCAGGCGCGCGCGGCTCGCCCGCGGGCGAGCAGCCGCACCGCCGTGATGGGAAGGAGCAGCGTCTTGACCGTTGCGGTCACGGCGAGGACGGCGACGATGGGCAGGATTGCGAGACAGATTCCGCTCACGCGCATCGGACACTCCCTGAAGCTTCTGACTCGGCGGCGCCGGGCCGCCCGGTTGATGACAATCCGCCACTCAATCGCGGCAAGACCAAGGTAAACGGGGCACACTCACGCATTTCTGCGCTCCGCTCCGTGTTCTTTCCGGGCGCCCTGCCGGACAGCATAGCCGGTGCGGGCGTTCGAGCCTTGCTCCGCGTCAACGGTTTCAGCCGGCGACGGCCCCGCTTCCGATCGCGGCGGCAGCCGCCGGGCGCGGGGATGGGCGTCCTCGAAGGCGCTCATCAGGCGGGCGGCATCGACCTTGGTGTAGATCTGCGTGGTCGAGAGCGAGGCGTGGCCGAGCAGTTCCTGGATCGCCCGCAACTCCCCCTGGCGAGCGAGCACGTGGGTCGCGAAGGAATGTCGCAGGGCATGCGGAGTCGCGCTTTCCGGCAGGCCGAGCGCTCCTCTCAGTGCGGCGACCGCGTATTGGACGACGCGTGGCGAGAGCGGTCCGCCCTTCACGCCGACGAAGAGCGGCCCCTGCGGATCGAGGGGATGCGGGCAGAGCGACAGGTAGGCGGCGACGGCCTCGGCCACCGCCGGCAGCACCGGCACGGCGCGGACCTTGCCGCCCTTTCCCGTCACCCGGACCTCGTCGATGCCTGGCACCGGGGCGTCGCGGGCGGTGAGTCCCAGCGCCTCGGAGATGCGCAGGCCCGAGCCGTAGAGCAGCGCGATCACCGCCGCGTCGCGGGCGAGCACCCAAGGGTCCCGGGTATCATCGGGGCGAGTCTCGGGCGCGGTCATCGCCAGCGCGGCGGCCACCGGCAGCGGTCGCGGCAGGCGCCGCTCGACCTTGGGCGAACGCACGGCGCCGAGTGCCGCCACGCTGCCGTGCCCCTCGCGCTCGAGAAAGCGGGCGAAAGAGCGCAGGCCCGCCAGCATCCGCATCAGGGAGCGCCCGCCGACGCCCTCGGCCCGGCGCGCGGCCATGAAGGCGCGCAGGTCGCGGGGTTTCAGGGCGATCAGCCCGGCGATGGTCGGCGTGCCGGAGCGGGCGGCGCGATAGGTCAGGAACTGGCGCAGGTCGCGCTCGTAGGCCTCGACGGTGTTGGCGGCCAAGCGCCGCTCCCGCGCCAGCGCCTCGCGCCAGCCAAGCATCGCCGCGCGCAGGGCGGCGTCACCCGGCGGCAGCAGGGCATCGGGATCGACGGCCCGATCGACGGCTTGAACAGGGGACGCGGCGCGCATCATCGTCCGCAGCAAGCGCCCGGTAACGTTGATGAATGGTAAACGGCCAAAGCCCTTTCCGCCCGGCCTGGCCCGCGCCAGATGAGCGCCCATTCGCACAAGGGTTCGCACAAGGGAGAGAGGGCCGATGGCCAAGCCCGTCCACACCATGATCCGCGTCCGTGACGAGGCGCGCTCGCGCGACTACTACGCCCGCGCCTTCGGCCTGGAGCCGGCCGACCGCTTCGACTTTCCGGACTTCACGCTGCTCTACCTGCGCGATCCGTCCTCGCCGTTCGAACTCGAACTGACGGTCAACAAGGACCGCGCCGAGCCCTACAATCTCGGCGACGGCTACGGCCACCTCGCCTTCGTGGTGGAGGATGCGCAGGCCGAGCATGCCCGCTTCGAGCGCGAGGGCTTTCCGGTCACGCCCGTCAAAACCCTCAAGCACGGCGACACCGCGCTCGCGACCTTCTTCTTCGCCACCGATCCGGACGGCTACAAGATCGAGGTGATCCAGAAGGGCGGACGCTTCGCCTGATTCTTCTGCAAGAGGTTACGGCGCCTTCTCCAGGCGATCGAAGGCGGCCAGCGCCTTCTCGCAGGCGCCCGGAGAGGGCGCCGGCAGGCTCGTCTCCAGGCGCATCGCATCGTCAAGGGCCAGCGCGTAGCGCTCCTCGGTGAGTGCGCGGCCGACCGCCGCCAGCATGTGCTCGCGGCCAGCCCTCAGCACACGCTCGACCCGCTCGCGCTCAGCACCACAGGCCAGTGCCCGGCCCAGGATCTTGCCCAGGCGCTCGCCCTCGACCTGGGGGATGACCAGCGGCCGGGCATTGCCTGCGTCGGGCGGCGTCTGCGCGCGGGCCGCACCGGCCACGAGGACGGCGAGAATGAGCGTGGAGACGCGGCAGGCCGCTGAACCCATCGAACCGTTTCCTTCCTGTCTCAGATCCGCGCAGGCGTGGCAGGCCGCGTGCGTTCCCTCACGCTCTCGGGAGCGAATCTCGGCCACGGTCAAGCCGGAAACGACAGGGGGCGGCAATGAGTCCTTCCGGCAGCGCAGCGACGGCGAACACTCCCGTGATCGAGAAGGAGGGCAGCAGACATCTCCGCTCGCGCATCCCCTTGAGCCTCAAGCTCGGCTACTCGGCCTTCATGGCGGTGCTGGTCCCGGTCTACCTCACCCATTACGGGCCCACGAACTTCCTGTATTTCTGCGACATCGCCCTGATCCTGACCCTCGTCGGCCTCTGGGCGGAGAGCGCGCTGCTGGTCTCGATCTGCGCGGTCGGCATCCTCGCGCCCCAACTGCTCTGGGTCGCCGATTTCGCGGCGCAGGCCGCGGGCTACCCGTTGACCGGCATGACTGCCTACATGTTCAATCGCGACACCTCGTCGTTCCTGCGGGGGCTGTCGCTGTTCCACGGCTGGCTACCGTTCCTGCTCGTGTTTCTCGTATGGCGGCTCGGCTACGACCGCCGCGCCTGGGCCGCGTGGTCGGCATTGGCCGTCGTCGTCCTGTTCGTCTGCTTCTTCCTGATGCCGCCGCCGCGGCCCGATCCGGGGCTGATGCCGGTCAACATCAACTATGTCTGGGGCATGAGCGACCATGCTTCCCAGACGATGGTGGCGGCCTGGGCATGGTTCGCCGGCCTCCTCGTCGGCATTCCGCTTCTGATCTGCTGGCCGACCCACCGGCTCCTGATCTGGCTGATGCCCGAAGCGCCCGTCACGTTCTCGGTCACCTCCCCGGTCACATCCCCAATCACGTCCCCCGCGGCTTCGCCCGCCGGGTCGGCGCCTCGCTGAGCGGATCTTCCGGCCAGGGGTGGCGCGGATAGCGCCCCCGCATCTCGGAGCGCACCGCCGACCAGGAGCCGCGCCAGAAACCCGGCAGGTCGCGGGTGATCTGGATCGGGCGGTGGGCCGGCGAGAGCAGGTGGAGCACCAGCGGCACGCGCCCTCCGCCGAGCGTCGGGTGCCGGTCGAGACCGAACAGCTCCTGCACCCGCACCGCGAGCACCGGCTCGGGGCCGGCCTCGTAATCGATCGGAATGCGCGAGCCCGTCGGCACCTCGACGTGGCTCGGCGCCTCCGCCTCCAGGCGGGCGCGCAGCGTCCAGGGAAGGAGGTTCTGGAGAGCTTGGCTGAGATCGTCGGCGGTGATCGCGCCGAGCGAGGCGCGCCCGACGAGGGCCGGCGCCAGCCACTCCTCGACGCTCTCCGCCAGGGCCGCGTCGGAGAGGTCCGGCCATTCCCCGCCTTTCTCTGCCCCGTGCAGGAAGCGGATGCGGGCACGCCACTGCGCCAGGGCGGGCGTCCAGGGCAGCCGGTCGAGCCCGAGCCCGGCGATGCCGCGGGCCAGCACCCGCGCTGCCTCCTCGTCGGCGGGGACTTGCAGGGGGCGCTCGTCCAGCGTCACGGCCCCGAGCCGGCGGCCCTCGCGGGCGCGCAGAGCCCGCGCTTGCCCGTCGAAGCCGACGCTGCGCACTGTGGCGATCCGGTCGGCGAAGAGCGCGTCGATGGATTCGGACGAGATCGCGGCGGCGGAGAGGATGCGGGCGGAGGCCGCGGCGCCGGTCAGGTCGGCGACGACGATGAAGGGCTCGCGGGCGAGCGGGCTGGCCGGGTCGAGGAGTCCGGCGCGGCCATTGGCCATCAGGAACGCGCCCTCCCGGCCCCGCGCCCGCGCCACCCGATCAGGATAGGCGAGCGCCAGCTGGGCGCCGGGTTCGGCGAGACCGGGATCGGACTCGGCCGCTGTCTCCGCGGCCTTGGCCGCCTGCCGCGCCCAACCTTCCGCGAGGCGGCGCATGTCGGCGGCGCGGCCCCCGCGGTCGCGACGGAAGCGTTCGAGGCGCTCGGCGAGATCCACGGCGTCGCCGCCGAGACCGCGCTCGACCAGCACGGCGGCGAGTTCCGCCGCGGGGCGGGCCTGACCGGATTCGGCGGCGCGGGCGACCATCCGGGCAAGGCGGGGCGGCAGCGGCAGGCTGCGCAGGGTGTGTCCGGTGGGGTTCAGCCGCCCGTCCGCGTCGAGGGCTCCGAGCTCGGTCAGCATCGCCCGCGCCTCGGCCAGCGCCGGTGCCGGGGGCGGATCGAGAAAGGGCAGGGCGGTCGGGTCGGTGACGCCCCAGGCGGCGCAGTCGAGGGTCAGCCCGGCAAGGTCGGCGGACAGAATCTCGGGCCGGGCGAAGGGTTCGAGCGCGGCGGTCGCCGCCTCGGGCCAGAGCCGCCAGCACAGGCCCGGCTCGGTGCGGCCGGCACGGCCACGGCGCTGATCGACCGAGGCCCGCGAGGCCCGCGCGGTGACGAGCCGGGTCATGCCGTTGCCGGGCTCGTAGAGCGGCACGCGGGCAAGCCCGGAATCGACGACGATGCGGACGCCCTGGATCGTCAGCGAGGTTTCGGCGATCGAGGTCGCCAGCACCACCTTGCGCCGTCCCGGCGGCGCGGGCGCCACCGCTCGGTCCTGCTCGCCCTGGGTCAGCGCGCCGTAGAGGGGCGCGAGGTCGGTGTCGTCCGGCAGGCGGCCCTCCAGCCGCTCGGCGGTGCGACGGATCTCCGCCTGACCCGGCAGGAAGGCGAGCACCGAACCGGGATCGGCCCGCAGCGCCCGCAGGATCGCGGCGGCCATCGCGTCCTCGATCCGCTCGTTCGGGTCGCGGTCGAGATGGCGCGTCTCGACCGGGTAGGCGCGCCCCTCCGACTCCACGACCGGCGCGTCGCCGAGAAGGCCCGCGACGCGGGCGCCGTCGAGGGTCGCCGACATGACGAGGATACGCAGATCCTCCCGCAGCGCTCCCTGCGCGTCGAGGGCGAAGGCCAGCCCGAGATCGGCGTCGAGGGAGCGCTCGTGGAACTCGTCGAACAGCACCGCACCGACACCGGTGAGCTCCGGATCGTCGAGGATCATCCGGGTGAACACGCCCTCGGTGACGACCTCGATCCGGGTCCGGGCCGAGATCTTGGAGCCGAGCCGGACCCGCAAGCCCACCGTGTCGCCGACCCGCTCGCCGAGGGTGAGGGCCATGCGCTCGGCGGCGCCGCGGGCCGCGAGCCGCCGGGGTTCGAGGAGGATGATTTTTTTCACCCCGAGCCAAGGCTCGTCGAGGAGGGCCAGCGGCACCCGGGTGGTCTTGCCGGCGCCGGGCGGCGCCACGAGCACGGCGGAGGCGCGCTCGGACAGGGCCGCGCGCAGGGCGGGGAGGGCGGCTTCGATCGGGAGCACGGGGGACGACATGGTCCGCGAGGTGCCGCGGTTCGCGCGCGGGCGCAACCGTCCCGCCCCTCCGATGAGACCAGCGGAAGCCCCCATGGAGATTTGCAACACAGCCTGAGTTCCACCCGGAACGAGTGGGCGAATCACGACTTTTGCGCTCGGCGTGCGTCTGATGCACGCGACGGAGAGACACGACTCTGGAGAGGCCCGCTCTCGCAATCCCGGCACCACCGCTGCTTGCGACGGCTGGGGAGAGCGCCCACTTGTCCACGGACTTCACGCTGGACCGGCGGTGCCTGCCCGGAGCGGGGCTGCTAGCCTCACATCCATGCCCAGCCTCAAACGTTCCCAACCCCTCGAACGGCGTGCCCAGGCGGCGGATACGGTGACCTCCTCGCCCCTCGACATCCCCGGCGCCACGCCGATGATGGCGCAGTATATCGAGATCAAGGCGGCCAATCCGGACTGCCTGCTGTTCTACCGGATGGGGGATTTCTACGAGCTGTTCTTCGAGGATGCGGAGATCGCCTCGCGCGCGCTCGGCATCGTCCTGACCAAGCGCGGCAAGCACGGCGGCGCCGACATCCCGATGTGCGGCGTGCCTCTGGAGCGGGCCGACGACTACCTGCACCGGCTGATCGCGCTGGGCCACCGCGTCGCGGTCTGCCAGCAGACCGAGGACGCGGCCGAGGCGAAGAAGCGGGGACCCAAATCAGTGGTGCGGCGCGAGGTGATCCGCCTCGTCACGCCGGGCACGCTGACCGAGGACCGCCTGCTCGACCCGACGCGGGCCAACCTGCTGCTCGCCATCGGCCGGCGAAAGGTCTCCGACACGAGTGAGGCCTACGGGCTCGCCGCCCTCGACATCTCGACCGGCCGCTTTTCCTTAAGCGAGGTGGAAGGTTCGGAACTCGCCGCCGCGATCGCCCGGCACGAGCCGCGGGAGATCGTGCTCTCGGAAGCCATCCACGCCGATCCGGCTTTGGCCAAGCTGTGGCGCGAGACCAAGGCGGCGGTGGTGCCACTGGCTCAGGGCGAGCTGGAACCGGCCTCGGCCGAGCGCCGCATCCGCGAGCAGTTCGGGGTGAAAACCCTCGACGGGTTCGGCAATTTCAGCCGGGCGGAGATCGCCGCGGCCGGGGCGGCGCTGCTCTACCTCGAACGCACGCAGCTCGGCACCCGCGTGCCGCTCTCGGCGCCGAGCCGCGAGGCGACCGGAGCAACGCTCGCCATCGACGCGGCGACCCGCGCCAACCTCGAACTCACCCGCACCCTCTCGGGCGAGCGCAAGGGCAGCCTGCTCGACGCCATCGACCGCACGGTCTCGGCCGGTGGCGCACGGCTGCTGGCGGAGCATCTCGCCGGCCCGCTCACCGACCTGACAAAGATCGCCCGGCGGCACGACGCCGTCGCGTTCCTGGCGGAGGACGGGGCGCTGCGGGCGCATCTGCGCGACGCGCTGCACGCCGCCCCTGACATCGCCCGCGCGCTGTCCCGCGTCGGCCTGAATCGCGCCGGCCCGCGCGACCTCGCCGCCCTGCGTGACGGGCTCGACGCGGCCGCGACGATCAGCGAACGGTTGTCGCGGGAGGATCTGCCGGACGGGCTCGCCCGCCTCGCCCGCCGCCTCGACAAGGCCGACCGGGCGCTCGCTGAGGAGCTCGGCCGGGCGCTCGCCGACGACCTGCCGCTCAATCGCCGCGACGGCAATTTCGTGCGCGCCGGCTACCACGCCGAGATCGACGAGGCCCGCCTGCTCGGCCAGGACTCGCGCAAGGTGATCGCCGCGCTCCAGGCGCGCTACGCCGAGGCCACCGGCTGCCGGACGCTCAGGATCAAGCACAACAACGTGCTCGGCTACTACATCGAGGTGCCGCAGGCGGTGGGCGAGGCCTGCCTGAAGGGCCTGATGCAGGACTTCGTGCATCGCCAGACCATGGTCGATGCGATGCGCTTCACCAGCGTCGAACTCGGCGAGCTGGAATCGAAGATCGCGGGCGCCTCCGACCGGGTGCTGGCGCTCGAATCCGAGGTGTTCGATGCCCTGAGCGCGCGGGTGAGCACGGGGGCCGAGGCGATCGCCGACATCGCCGAGGCGCTCTCCGGCCTTGATGTCGCGGCGAGCCACGCCGAGCTCGCGGTCGAACTCGCCTGGACCCGGCCGATCATCGACGACAGCCTCGCCTTCGAGATCAAGGGGGGGCGCCATCCCGTGGTGGAGGCGGCGCTGACGCGGGCCGGTGAAGCCTTCATCGCCAACCAGTGCGACCTCTCGGGCGAGGAGGCCGGCCGCATCCGCCTCGTCACCGGTCCGAATATGGGCGGCAAGTCGACGTTCCTGCGCCAGAACGCGCTCATCGCCGTGCTCGCGCAGATGGGCGCCTTCGTGCCGGCGGCCTCCGCCCGGCTCGGCGTGGTCGACCGCCTGTTCTCCCGCGTCGGCGCGGCCGACGACCTGGCGCGAGGCCACTCGACCTTCATGGTCGAGATGGTCGAGACCGCCGCGATCCTCAATCAGGCGACCCGCCGCTCGCTGGTGGTGCTCGACGAGATCGGGCGCGGCACCGCGACCTTCGACGGCCTGTCCATCGCCTGGGCCTGCCTGGAGCACCTGCACGAGAAGAACGGCTGCCGGGCGCTGTTCGCCACCCATTTCCATGAACTGACGGCGCTGAGCCAGCGCCTGCCGCGCCTCGACAACGCGACGCTGAAGGTCGCCGAGGATCGCGGCGACGTGGTCTTCCTGCACGAGGTGGTGCCGGGCGTGGCCGAGCGCTCCTACGGCCTGCAGGTCGCCCGCCTCGCCGGCCTGCCGCCGAGCGTGGTGGCGCGGGCCGGCGCGATCCTCAAAGGTCTCGAGAGTTCCGAGCGGGAGCGCCCCGCCCGCCGCCGGATCGACGACCTGCCGCTCTTCGCGAGCCTCGCCGCCGCACCACCGCCCCCGCCGCCGGAGCCGGTCAAGTCCGAGCCGGACGACCGGCTCGGCCGGTTGATCGACAGCCTCGATCCCGACGCACTGACCCCGCGCGAGGCGCTCGACGCGCTCTACCGGCTGAAAAAGGAGCGGGCCGCGGGGTAAAGAAGGCGCGGTTCGAGGCCGCGGGGCCGTGCGGCTCACGGGGCGGAGCAGGTCTGCTATAGAGCGTGCGCTGATGCCAGCCGGCCCGCTCCGGCCCGACCGTCGTATTCTCCCTCCGCGGTCTCGGGTTGCCCGGGGTCGCACCATCCACATGGGGGCGGGGGCACCGGGCCGCTCGGAAACAGATCGATGCTCCGTCTCCTCCTCGTCCTCCTCCTGACGCTTGCCGCCCCTGGCCTTGCCGGGGCGCAGGGGGTGATGACGGCCGCGAAGGCCAAGGATCTCGTGCGCGCGAGCCTCGTCGCCGAGAGCGAGGCGCTGGTCCCCGGTCGTACCGTGACGCTCGGCCTGCACATGGCGATGAAGCCGGGCTGGCACGTCTACTGGCGCAATCCCGGCGATTCCGGCCTGCCGCCGGAGATGGTCTGGCGTCTGCCCGCCGAATTCTCGGTCGGCCCGGTGCAGTGGCCGGTCCCGGAGCGCATCCCGGTCCAGACCCTGATGAATTTCGGCTACGAGGGCGCCGTCACCCTGCTGGTGCCGCTCACCGTGCCCGAGAGCGCCAGGGTCGGCGAAACGGTGCGGCTCTCCGGCACGCTGTCCTACCTCGTCTGCGAGGAGATCTGCATTCCGGGCTCGGCGGAGCTGAGCCTCGACGTGCCGGTGGCGGCCTCCGCGGCGCCGGCCTCGGGACAGGCCGCCCTGTTCGCCCGCGCCCGCGCCGCCCTCCCCGAGGCCGTGCCCGGCCCCGTCCGCACCACCCGCGAGGGCGACCGGCTGGTGCTGCATCTCGACCGGCCGGGCCTCGCGGGCGTGACCGAGGCTGCTTTCTTTCCCTATTCGGAAGGCGCTCTCGACAATGCCGCCCTGCAGGATTTGACCGTCGATGCCGCCGGCCTGCACCTCACCCTGACCCCGGGCGATACGGGGCAGCCGCCCGAGACGCTCGCCGGCGTGCTCGCCTTCACCGACGACGGCGCGCGCCGGGCCTACGCCCTCGGACCTGAGCCCACCCCCGCACCGACGACCGCCGCTGCCGTTCCCACCGCGCCCGAGGTGCTGCCCGCGCCGGAGGACGAGAGCCTGACGCTGTGGAGCGCCGCGGGGCTGGCGCTCATCGGCGGCCTCCTCCTCAACCTGATGCCCTGCGTCTTCCCCGTCCTCTCGATCAAGGTGCTGAGCCTCGTGCGACAGGCGGGCGAATCCGCCACCCGCGTGCGGCTGCACGGGCTTGCCTACACCGCGGGCGTGCTCGCGAGCTTCCTCGGGCTCGCCGGGCTCCTGATCGCGTTGAAGGCGGGGGGCGCCGGGATCGGCTGGGGCTTCCAGCTCCAGTCGCCGGTGGTGGTGGCCCTCCTCGCCTACGGGCTGTTCGCCATGGGCCTGAGTCTGTCGGGAGCGGTGCATCTCGGCGGCGGGATCGTCGGGCTCGGCGATGGCCTGACGCGGCGGGCGGGCTACCAGGGCTCGTTCTTCACCGGCGTGCTGGCGACCCTGGTCGCGACCCCGTGCACGGCGCCGTTCATGGGAGCGGCGGTGGGCTTTGCGCTGACGCAATCGCCGCTCGCCGCGCTCATCGTGTTCGCGAGCCTCGGCCTCGGGCTCGCCCTGCCATTCCTGGCGCTGACGCTGTTTCCGCAGGCGCTTCGCCTGCTGCCGCGGCCCGGCGCCTGGATGGACGTGCTGAAGGGTGCGCTCGCCTTCCCCGTCTACGGCACGGTGGCGTGGCTCGTCTGGGTGCTGGCGCAGCAGGTCGGGCCCAACGGGCTGCTCGCGGGGCTCACCGGTCTCGTGCTCGTGGCGCTCGCTGCCTGGGCCTGGGAACGGGCGCGCGGAGCGGGCCGGCTCGGCACCGGCTTCGGTCGCATGGCGGCCGTCGCGGCACTCGCGGCAGCGCTCGGCCTCGTCGCCGTCCTCGACGGCGACCGCGCCTCCGCACGCAACGCCGCGCTGGCACAGGGCGAGGAGGCGTTCACGCAGGCCCGCCTCGACGCGCTCAGGGCCGAGGGACGGACGGTGTTCGTGGACATGACGGCGGCGTGGTGCATCACCTGCCAGGTCAACGAGCGCACGGTGCTCGCCCGAGACGGCGTGCAGGCGGCGTTCCGGGCAGGGCAGGTGGTGTACCTGAAGGGCGACTGGACCAACCAGAACCCGGAGATCACCCGCCTCTTGGAGCGCCACGGCCGCAGCGGCGTGCCGCTCTACCTCGTCTATCGCGGCCAGGGCGAGGCGCAGGTACTGCCGCAGATTCTGACCGAAGGGACCGTGCTCGCCGCCATCGGGCAGAGGAACGTCGCGGCGGCTCAGTAGGGCCTCGATCAGTCCTGCTCATCCCCTCTCCCCGCGTGTGGGGAGAGGGGAAACCTGCCTCAACCCGCGAGCTTGGCCGCAATGCCCGCCACGTGGCGGCCCTGGAAGCGGGCTCCGTCGAGTTCGACCGGGGAGGGCTGACGCGAGCCGTCGCCATCGGCGATCGTGGTGGCGCCGTAGGGGGTGTTGCCCTTCACCTGCTCGACGCCGTTCTGGCCCGCGAAGCTGTAGGGCAGGCCCACCACCACCATGCCGTGGTGGAACATCACGGTGTGGAAGCTCGTCAGCGTGGTCTCCTGTCCGCCGTGCTGCGAGGCGGTCGAGGTGAAGGCCGAGCCGACCTTGCCGACGAGTGCGCCCCGGGCCCAGAGGCCGCCGGTCTGGTCGATGAACTGCTTCATCTGCGAGGCCATGTTGCCGTAGCGGGTCGGCGTGCCGAAGATGATCGCGTCGTAATCGGCCAGTTCCTCGACGGTGGCGAACGGCGCCTCTTGGTCGAGCTTGTAGTGGAACTGTTTGGCCACCTCTTCCGGCACCAGTTCCGGCACGCGCTTGACCGCGACCTCGGCCCCGGCCTCGCGAGCGCCCTCGGCCACGGCCTTGGCCATCTGCTCCACGTGGCCCCAGGACGAGTAGTAGAGCACCAGAACCTTCGCCATCGTCGTCTCTCCTGTTCGCGGGCCCGGCGCATCGTCCGAAAGCTGATGTCCGTCCTCGGACGGAAGACGATGCGCCCATGGCGGCCCGAGCGTCGAATGCGTGGGTGAGTATGGCGGTTCGTCCTGTTTGCAGAAACGCCCTGTCGTGCAAGATCGTCCTTGCAGACTTGCAACGAGGAGGACGACGCGGTGTCGGTGGCCTGGGACGAGTTCCGCCTCGTGCGGGCCATCGCCGAGCGGGGGGCGCTGGCGCCGGCTGCCGCGCATCTCGGCATCAATCCCTCAACGGCCTTTCGCCGGCTCGCGGCGGTCGAGGCGGGGCTCGGCGCGCGCCTGTTCGAGCGCCACCGCTCGGGCTACGTGCCGACGCCCGCCGGCGAGGCGATGGCCGCCGCGGCCACGCGGATGGAGGAGGAGGTCACCCGCTTCGACCGGGAGGTCGCCGACCGGGCGCAGACGCCCTCGGGCCTTCTGCGCGTGACCGCCGCGGCGACGCTGGTCACCGATTTCCTGATGCCGATGCTCGGCCGCTTCCGGACGCGCTACCCGAAGGTCCAGATCGAGCTCCTCGTCTCGGAGGAGGCGCTGAACCTGTCACGCCGCGATGCGGATGTGGCGCTGCGCGCCACCCGCGATCCGCCGCTCAACCTCGTCGGGCGCCGGCTCGCCACCATCGCCTGGGCGGTCTACGGGCCGGCACAGGGGGAGGAGGACGGTGCCGATGCCGACTGGGTCAGTCCGAGCGAGGCCGTGGCCGGCGGCCTCTTCGCCCGCTTCGTCGCCGCCCGCGCCGGGCCGGAGCGCGTGGCTTTGCGCCTCAACACCGTGCAGGGCCTGTGCGAGGCGATCTCCGAGGGCGTCGGCATCGGCCCGCTGCCCTGCTACCGCGGCGACCGGCTCGCGCGCCTGCGCCGCCTCTCGGCGCCGGAGCCTGACCTTGCCGGCACGCTCTGGCTCCTGACCCATCCCGACCTGCGCCACGCCGCGCGGGTGCGCGCCTTCATGGACCATGTCGCCGCCGAGGTCGTGCCGCTGCGCCCCGCCTTAGAGGGGCGCGTGCCCACCCTGGGGGACGCGTGATGGAAGGATCTTGACGGTCAATGCAATTGCGCAACGCCCGGTCCCGCCTGTATAAGAGGCAATCCCCTCATTCATCGCGACATGGGATCCTTCGGGCCTGACCGGGCCGGAGGCCGCGGGAGAGCCTTTCTTCGAATCCCGCGCCTTTCCCCGCCGCGAACCACGAAAAACCGCCTGGAGCTTTGTCCGATGTCCCAAGGTCCGCTGATGCCCAAGGCGACCGCCGTGTGGCTCGTCGAGAATACCTCGCTCGCCTTCGAGCAGATCGCCGACTTCTGCAAGCTGCACCCGCTCGAGGTGAAGGGCATCGCCGACGGCGAGGTCGCCGCGGGCATCAAGGGGCTCGATCCGATCACCACCGGCCAGCTTACCCGTGACGAGATCGAAAAGGCGCAGAAGTCGCCGCATTATCGGCTCAAGGTCGCGGTTTCGAAGGTGAAGCTGCCGGAGGTCAAGCGCACCACCAAGGGCCCGCGCTACACGCCGCTCTCGCGCCGTCAGGATCGACCGAACGCGATCCTCTGGCTCATCCGCAACCATCCCGAGCTGAAGGACGCGCAGATCATCCGGCTCGTCGGCACCACCAAGGCGACGATCCAGCAGATCCGCGAGCGGACCCACTGGAACTCCGCCTCGCTCCAGCCGATGGATCCGGTGACGCTCGGCCTCTGCTCGCAGATCGACCTCGACTTCGAGGTGCAGCGCGCCGCCAAGGACCGCCCCGCGGTGCTGCCGACGGATGGCGGCGCCAAGCTCCTGCCGACCGAGGTCTCGACCGCCCCGGCCGCCGCGGAGCGGGAGGAGGAGCGTGACGAGGAGGATCTCAACGCCGACGCGGTCTTCGCCAAGCTCAAGGGCATGAGCCGCATCGACGAGGACGACGAGGACTAATGTTCTCTGGATCGGGCCGCTGCACCCGTTTCCTTCGGGCAGCGGTCGACCTCATGAAAGAAACTGCTCGCCCCCTCGCGACAAATGAGAAATAATGCTTGCTGGCCGCTCCCATGGAGCGGCGGCAGGCGCGAGGACGTGGCATGATCCACGGTGGCGTGACCGAGAGCGGCTCTCTCCAGAGTGGCTCGAACCCGGGCGGCTTGGTCGAGAACGTTGTGAGCGGACCCGGCCTGCCCGCCGAACCCCCGGGCGCGGTGGATGAGCGGCCGGCCGCTGCCCCGCCCGGCCAACCCGTGACGCTCGCGGAATCGCTGATGAGCGAAGCGGGCTGGGGATTGGAGAATTTCGGCGCCGAGGGTCCGAACCCGCCTTACCTCCGCATCGGCGGCAAACTGTGGGTGACGCTCACGGAGTTCGAGCCCTGCTTCGCCTCGTTTCGCCGCGACCGCGGCCCATTCCGCTCGAAGGTCGCGATCGCCAGTCACCTCGCCAAGTACGACGCGATCATGGTCGATCCGCTGGCCTTCGAGGAATGTTTCGGCCCCGGCGAGGGCAACGAGACGGTGTTCCCGTTCGGTGCGTGGCTGGAGATCCGCCACGTCGGCTTCGGCGGCCTCGAACTCTGGGGCAAGCGCCAGGGCGCCGTGACCTTGCCGCTCGACGCGCTGGCGGTGGCCTCGGCGATCTGGCTGCGGCGGAATGCTTCGGTACCGTCCTCCCGGCCGACGTGAGACCTGAGGTTCGTCGAAGTCGGTTGTTCGCTGCTGGCCGGACCACCCCTCTCCCTGCAGGCGGGGAGAGGAGGATGCGCTGAGCCGGATTGACCGGCCATGGCGCCCTCACGCCGAAGCCAGCGGCTTCGACACGTCCTCCAGCGACTTGCCCTCGGCCGCCGTCCCCCAGATCGCGCCGACCACCGCCGCCACCGCCATCAAGGCGGCGCCGATGAGGTAGCCGACCAACACGAGATCGCGCGAGCCGGTCTCGACCAGTGAGCCGAACAGGAGTGGGCCGGAGACGCCACCGATGCCGGTGCCGATGGCATAGAAGGCGGCGATCGCCAGCGCGCGAATTTCCAGCGGGAAGGTTTCGGCCACCGTGAGATAGGCGGAACTCGCCGCCGCGGAGGCGAAGAAGAACACGCCCATCCAGGCCGCCGTCTGGCCCCAGGGGCCGAGCATGTCGGCGCGGAAGACGAGGCCGACCACGACGAGCAGCACCGCCGAGATGCCGTAGGTGAAGGCGATCATCGGGCGCCGGCCCACCGTGTCGAACAGCCGGCCGAGCAGCAGCGGGCCGAGGAAGGAGCCGAGCGCGAAGGGCAGGAGATACCAGCCGACATCGCCGCCGGGCACGTCGTAGAAGCGCTCCAGCACCAGCGCGTAGGTGAAGAACAGCGCGTTGTAGAAGAAGGCCTGGGCGATCATCAGCGCGAGGCCGACCATGGTCTGGCGCCGGTTCGTGACGAACAGGGCGTTGGCGACCTCCGAGAGCGGAGTGTGGCTGCGGACCTTGAGCTTGAGGCGGCGCGTCTCGTCGGGCGGGGGCAGGGTGATGCCGTCATCCGTGAAGCGCTTCTCGATACCCGACACCACCCGGTCGGCCTCCGCGGCGTAGCCGTGGGTGACGAGCCAGCGCGGGCTCTCGGGGATCCAGGTGCGCAGGAGCAGGATGACGAGGCCGATGCCGCCGCCGACGAAGAAGGCGATGCGCCAGCCATAGGCCGGATCGATCCATTCGGGCCGCAAGAGCGCAATCGACAGGAAGGAGCCGAGCGCCGCGCCGATCCAGAACGAGCCGTTGATGACGAGATCGGTCCAGCCGCGCACGCGTGCCGGGATCAGCTCCTGGATGGTCGAGTTGATCGCGGTGTACTCGCCGCCGATGCCGGCTCCCGTGAGGAAGCGGAACAGGCAGAAGCTCCAGATATTCCACGACAGGCCCGTGGCCGCGGTAGCGGCGAGGTAGAGGGCCAGCGTGATGAAGAACAGTTTCTTGCGCCCGATCCGGTCGGTGAGCCAGCCGAAGCCGACGGCACCGACGACCGCGCCGACGAGGTAGGAACTCGCGGCCAAGCCGACGTCGAACTCGGTGAAGGACATCGGCGCCTTGCGTAGCGCGCCGACGAGGGCGCCGGCCAAGGTCACCTCGAGCCCGTCGAGCACCCAGGTGATGCCGAGCGCGACGATGACGAGGGTGTGGAAGCGGCCGAAGGGCAGGCGGTCGAGCCGGGCGGCGATGTCGGTTTCGACGACCGTGCCGGTAGCGACGCGCTCGGGTGCTGCGGCCCCGGCCTGACCTTCCGCTCGGCTCGTCATTGCCCCTCCGTTTACCCTGACTCGGCAAAAGTGTTCGCAAGTCCCACCCGGCGGCGGACCGAGGGCAGGGCATATTGGCGTTCGGAAACGCTTCAGGTTGCGGAATGTCCCCACTCGCCGGGCCACCCGCCATGACTTTTTTCGCGCACCTCTCCATCAGGACTTTGCTTCCCCCGATCGCCGCCGGACTAGCCTCCATGGGGGCGGTCATCGCGGTCTCCACGCTGGCCAGCGCGGGCGGGGCCGAGCGCTGGGCGCTGCGCCCCAAGGCGTCGCCGGCCCCACCCGCGTCCGAGCCCGGCCCGATCGAACCTGCCCCTGCCTTGCGCGGGTCGAAGGCCATTCCGGTCTCGGAGCTGCCCGGCGAGCGGCGCACGGTGCGCATCGTCTACCAGGGCTACCTGCCGGCCGAATCCCGCTAGCGCCTTGTTTCCGCATCGTCTTTTTCCGAAAGCCGGCGGCCACCTTTCGGGACGATGCTCTAAAGTCGTGGGTCGAGCGCCTCGCCAAGACCGTCGCCGAGCCGGTTCAAGGCCATCAGGGTGACGACGAGGAAGCCGGCGGGCGCAGCGAGCATCCACGGCGCGGATTCGAGTGCGCGGGCGCCCTCCGCAATCAGCACGCCCCAGGAGGTGTCGGGCTCCTGCACGCCGAGGCCGAGAAAGGACAGGAAACTCTCCAGGAGGATCACCCGCGGCACCAGCAGGGTCGCTGCCGCCACGATCGGTCCGAGCGTGTTCGGCACGATGTGGCGGGCCAGGATCGTGCCCGTGCCGGCCCCGAGTGCCGAGGCAGCGCGGACGAAGTCGCGGCCCTTGAGGGAGAGCGTCTGGGTGCGGACGATACGAGCCATGTCGAGCCACTCGACCGCCGCCACCGCGACCAGCACCAGCCACAGGCCGGCGCGAAAGAACACCAGCAGCATGATGACGAGGAACACGAAGGGCAGGGCGTAGAGGATGTCGAGGAAGCGCATCATCAATGCATCGACCGTGCCCCCGGCCATGCCCGAGACCGCCCCGTAGACGACGCCGATCAGCAGGGCGGCGAGCGCCGCGGTGAGCCCGATCAGCAGGGAGACCTGCCCCGCGGCAAGGCAACGGGTGAGGAGATCGCGCCCGAGGGCATCGGTGCCGAGGACGAAGGTCAGTTTTCGAAGCGGTGCCTCGACCAAGAGCCGGCGGCCGTCGGCGGACCGCTCCAGCACCGCGGGCTCGCCGAACAGTCCCGAGCGGGACAGCAGACGGAAGGAGCGCTCGTCGATGGGTTTTTGCGCCGTCAGCGTCAGCCGCACCCGATCGCGCTCGAGCGCCACGTCTTCCAGCGTCGGCCGCATTCGGAAGGCGAGGCGCGTGAGGGCGGGGCGCACCTCGTCGGGCCGCGGGTGCGCGGCAAGGCTCGGGGCGACCCGGACGAAATCCGGATAGATCCGCTCGGGCGGGTGCCCGGTGAGAAGAGGGCCGACGAGGCAGGCCAGCGCGATCAGCACGAGGCTCGCGAGTGCCACAAGCGCCGAGCGGTCGCGGGCGAGGCGGCGAGCGAGCGCCGCGCTCATGCGGACAGCCGCACGCGCGGATCGAGGGCGGCGGCGATCAGGTCGGCGATCAGGTTGAAGACGATCACCATCACCGCGACCAGAATCACCGTGCCCATGACCAGGGTGTAGTCGCGGTTGAGCGCCCCCTCGACGAAGTAGCGCCCGATCCCGGGCAGGCCGAAGATGGTCTCGACCACCACCGAGCCGGTCATCAGCGCCGCCGCCAGCGGCCCGAGCGTCGCGACCACGGGGAGCAGCGCCCCGCGCAGGGCGTGCCGGGCGATGCGGGTCCGCGGCAGGCCCATGGCGCGCTGTGTGCGGATATGTGGCTGGATCAGCACCTCGGCGAGCGAGGCGCGGGTGAGCCGGGCGATGCCCGCCGCGTGGGGCAGGGCCAGGGTGAGCACCGGCAGGACGAGGTTCTTCGGATTCCCGTCCGCCCAGCCGCCGACGGGGAGCCATGCCAGCCCGAGGCCGAACACGATCTGGAGCAGGGGGGCGGTGACGAAGTTCGGCACCGCGAGCCCGAGCGAGGCGGCGAGCCCCACCAGCCGGTCGGCGGCCGCGCCGCGATTGAGCGCGGCGAGGCTCCCGAGCGCCAAGCCGAGGGCGAGGGCGAGCAGGAGGGCGAGACTGCCGAGCGTCACCGAGACCGGAAGGCCCCGTGCGAACAGGTCGGTGACGGTGAGGTCGCGGAAGGTGAAGGAGGGGCCGAGATCGCCCCGCAGGAGGCTGAGGAGATAGCGCCCGAACTGCACGATCAGCGGCTGATCGAGGCCGTAGACCCGGCGCAGGTTCTCCATCGCCGCCGGCGGCAGCGGCCGCTCCAGATCGAACGGGCCGCCGGGCGCCAACCGGATCAGGAAGAAGCTGCCGGTCACCACGAGGAACAGGGTCGGCAGGCTCTGGGCGATCCGTCGCAGGATCAGCGGGATCATGGATCGAGCCGGAGATAGCGGGTGGGGGCGACGTTGCGGATGTTCGGGTGCACCCCGTGCAGCCGTGGCGAGACGAGCGCCTTCGAGCGGTAGTGCAGCAGCGGCACCCAGGGCAGTTCGTCGAGCACGATCTTTTCCGCGTCGAACAGCATCTGCGCGCGGGCCTGCACGTCGCGCTCCCCTGCGGCTCGCGTCAGCAGGCCGTCGAAGCGTGCGTCGGACCAGCGCCCGGCATTGAAGCCGTCATTGCCGGTGCGGAGCAGAAACAAAAAATTCTGCGGGTCGGAATAATCGGCGATCCACGACATCCGGGCGAGGTCGAAGGCGCCGCCGTCGCGCAGATAGGCGAAGTGGGTCTTGGCGTCGGTGGAAACGAAGCGGGTCTCGACGCCGATGCCGCGCCACGCATCCGCCAGCGCGATCGCCGTGTTGCGGTTGTTGTCGGTGACGTTGAAGCGGTACTCGACCGTCAGCGGGTTGCCCGGCCCGTAGCCGGCCTCGGAGAGCAGCCGCAGCGCCTCCTCCTCGCGGTCGGTCGGCCCGTCCTCGCGCCCCGGCAGCAGCGGCGACGGCAGGGCGTTGTCGAGGCCCGGCGGACAGAAGGAATAGGCCGGGGCCATGGTCTGCCCCCACACGATCTCGGCCAGAAACTCCCGATCGATGGCGAGCGACAGGGCGCGGCGCACCCGCGCGTCGTCGAAGGGTTTTTTCCGCAGGTTGAAGGCGATGGCCAGCAAGCCGAGCCCCGGCCCGAGTTGTACCTGCGCGCCGAAACGCTCTTTCAGGGAGACGATCTGGTCGGCGGGCAGGTCGGAGAGGGAATCGATCTCACGGCCTGCGTAGCGCCGCACCGCCGCGGCGAGATCCGGGGTCGGGATGACATCGACCCGCTCGATCGGGATCGCGGCGGCGTCGCGGTGATGCGGGTTCTTGGTCAGGGTGATGCGGTCGTTCGGCACCCACTCGACCAGGGCGTAGGGGCCGTTCGAGACGAGGTTGCCCGCCTTCGCGAATGCCTCGCCCCAGCGCTCCAGCGACGGGCGGTGGACCGGCAGCGAGGTCTGGTGGGTGAGAAGTTCGAGGAGGTAGGGCACCGGCTCGGCGAGCGCGATCTCCAGCGTCCGGGAATCGGGGGCCGTCACCCCGAGCGTCTCCGGCGGCTGCTCGCCCGCATTGACGGCGGCCGCATTGCGGATCGGGAACAGCACCTCGGCGTATTTCGCCGCCGTCTTCGGATCGAGGATGCGGCGCAACGAGAACAGGAAATCGTCGGCCGTGACCGGATCACCGTTCGACCAGCGCCCGTCGGGGCGGATCTGGAAGCGGTAGGTGAGGCGGTCGTCGGAGAAGGTCCAGCGCTCGGCCATGCCCGGAATGATGGTGCCGAAATTGTCGTAGGTCAGCAGCCCCTCGAACAGGTCGCGCAGGAGATGCGCCTCGGCCACCGTCGAGGTCTTGTGCGGATCGAGCGTCTCCGGGTCGGCGTCGTTGCCGCGGCGGTAGACCGGCGAGGCCGCCCGCGCCGGAACGGGAAGGGCGAGCCCGGCGGCGAGTGCCGCGCCCCCGTGCAGGACGGTGCGCCGGAGGAGGCTCATGGGCTTACCCGAGGCTCCGGGGACGGCACGGCGCCGAGCGGCTCACGGACAGGCGCACCGGCTCCCGACGCATCCCCTCTCCCCGCCCGGCGGGGAGAGGGGAACCGCGGTGCGCGCCTTCGAACACGGTGGTCAGGCCCCCGTCTCCCCCTTCAGCCCCGCCGCCTCGATGCCGGCCAGCGCGCAGATCTCGTCGTTGTCGGAGGTGTCGCCGGAGACGCCGACCGCGCCGAGCAGGCGACCGTCATGGTTCCGGATCAGCACGCCGCCGGGCACCGGCACCAGGGCGTCCGGACCGACGAGGTGGCTCACCGCGGCCACGAAATGCGGCTGCTCCTCGGCCCGCTTGGCGATCGCCCGCGAACCGAGGCCGAGCGCCAGGGCGCCGTTGGCCTTGCCGCGGGCCACTTCGGCGCGGCGCAGCGACGTGCCGTCCTCGGCGGCCAGGCATTTGAGGGCGCCGCGGGCGTCGTAGACCACCACCGCCAGGGGCTTCAGCCCCCGTTCGCGGGCGGTCTTCAGGGCGGTCGCCACGAGTGTCTGGGCGGCGGCGAGCGTCAGGTCGGTCATCCGGATGTCCTCGCAAATGTCCCCGAAGGATCGTGTCTCGAGGACATGCACCGGCGGGGTCGGTTTCGCCAAGCGCGTCTCAGGCGACCGTCACTTCGGTCCGCACGGAATTGGCGATGAAGCAGGTCTCGTGAGCCTCTTCGTGGAGGGCGGTGAGCCGCTCCGCGTCGGGTGCCGCGCCGGTCCATTCGATGCGCGGATGCAGCACCACCCGCGTCACCGCCTGCCGGCCGGGGGCGATTTCCGCCATCGTGCCCTCAGCGTGGTCGCGGTAGGAATGGGCGACGAAGCCGGCGAGCCGGGCGACGTGGAGGAAGCTCAGCATGTGGCAGGTGGAGAGCGCCGCCACTAGCATCTCCTCGGGATCGACCGCAGCCGCCACCGCCCACTTGCCAACGACGTGGGGTGAGGCGGAGCCCGCGAGTTCGACGCCGCCGTCGAAGCGCACCGTGTGGCCGCGGCTGTAGCGCCCGGCGGCGAAATCCTCGCCCGCCGCGAGCGCCCAGCGGACATCCGCGGTGTAGGTCGCCATGGCCTCTCTCCCTCGTTACCGTGGGCAGCCTATCCGCGGCGCGATGCCCGGCAAAGGCGGCGGGTCCCGACCCTGGCCGACGGGCGAAGGCGGTCTAGTTCCGGCCTTCAATCCCCGACAGCAGGAAACCCGCCGCCATGGCCGACACATCGGAGCGCCCCTACGTCCTGTGCCACATGACCACCTCGGTCGACGGTCGCATCAAGGTCCGGCGCTGGACCACCATCGACGCGGATTCCCACTACGAGGAGGTCCACAAGCGGCTCGGGGGCGACGCCTGGATGTGCGGGCGCATCACCATGCAGGGCTATGCCGACAGCGCCGAGCCGCTGACCTCCGCGCCGCCCGAGGCGCCGGTGTCGCGCAAGGATCACGTCGCCCGCACCGATGCGCCCGGCTACGCGGTGGCGCTCGATGCCCGCGGCGCGATGGATTGGGGCGCGCGCAACGAGATCGAGGGCGATCACGTCGTCGTACTGACGACGGGGCAGGCCTCGGACGACCGCCTGCGCCGGCTGAAAGCGGGCGGCCAATCCTACATCCTGGCCGGTGAGCACGAGGTCGATTTCACCCTGGCGCTGGCCAAGTTGAAGCGTCTGTTCGGCATCGAGCGGCTGCTGGTCGAGGGTGGCGGGCGCATCAACGGCTCGTTGCTCAAGGCCGGGCTCGTGGACGAACTCAGCCTGCTGCTCGCGCCCGCCGTCGATGGCGTCCTCGGCACGCCGGCCCTGTTCGATTTCGAGGGCGGGGAGGGCGATTCCATGGGCTCGCGTCGCCGCCTGACCCGTACCGCCTGCGAACCGTTCGACGACGGCACCGTCTGGCTGCGCTACCGGATCGAGGCGGTGGCCTGAACTCGCTTTTGATCGTGAGCGGCCAGGAAGGCGTCGTAGGCGCCCGTCACCGCCGGCCGATCCTCGAAATGTGGGAAGGCGCCGGTCGGCAGCCGCAGGATCGTCCAGTTCGGGCGGCCCGCCACCTCGCCGACATAGCGGTAATCGACGAAGTCGCCCCGCGCCCCGTGGACCATGAAGACGGGCAGGCGCAGCGCCTCGTAGACCCGCGTCGTGTCGTCGGGAAACAGGTAGCCCGACAGGAACGAGAACGGCGCGTGTTCGGCCCCCGGCTGATGCGCCGAGAGCTGGTCGTAGGCGAGCAGGCCCTCGTCGATATCGCGGCTGCCCCAGGTCTTTTCCAGAAAGAAGCGCATGCTCGGCCGGCTGACCAGCGCGTCGAAGAGCGGGCGGCCCCAGAGCGGGAAGGCGGCAAGCTGGCGCGCTAGCGGATGGCCGCGATTGGTATCCGCCGGTCCGCGCCCGGAGAGGCGGGCGTCGAAGCCGGTCGGGCTGATGAGGCCGAGGCTGGCGAACAGGTGCGGTCGCTCCAGCGCAGCGCGGGCGAGATAGGCGCAAGGCAGCGAGAGCGCAATCGCATCGAGCGCCACGCCGCCGTGGCGGCCGGCGATCTCGGCCGCGGCGTCGAGGATCGCATCGGTCATCAGCCGGGGCGTGTAGATCCGGTCCGCCCGCTCGGAGAGACCGAAGCCCGGCAGCTCCAGCGCGTAGACCGGGCGGCTGCCCCGGTAATGCTCGTAGAGCGGCTTCACCTCGTAGGCGTTGGCGGCCGCGTTGATCGAGTGGATCAGCAGGAGCGGGCGGCCACCCTGCGCATCCGAGGCGTAGAGGTTCACCCGGCCGGCCCGCGTGCGCAGGGTACTGCGCCGCCCCGGCAGGGCCGGGGGGAGGGGGCCGGCCCGGTTGAGCCCGAGATGGCTCCAGGCGATCCAGGCGCCGGTCGCGGCGAGCGGCAGCAGCGCGAGGGCGCCGGCCCTGCCGCTCCGACGTGTCCCGGGATGGCTCGTGCCGCGCATGGTTCCTCCGCTTCAGCCTTGCGTCGGTCAACGCGGGGCAGGGGCCGGCGTTGCCCATGCGTGCCAACCTGTCTGCCACCCACGGTTCACGCCGCGGCGGGTTCCCGTGATGCCGTGGCTGGCGCTCTCGCGGGGGCCCGCCTGAGCGAAGGCCGTGAGCGCGGCGCGAGCCTCAGGCCGCCGCCTCGATCTCTCCGCTCACCTCCAGCCACTCCTCCTCGGCCTTCGCCAGCGCCTCGGCGGCCTCGGCGCGCATGCGGGCGAGGTCGCCGGCCTTGGCCGCGTCCTTGAGGAAGGCGGTGCCGTCGGCGAGCGCGGCGTCGATCTTCTCGATCGCTCCCGAGAGCTTGGCCATGCGCGCCTCGATAGTCTCGAGGCGCTTCCGGAGGGGTGCGAGCGCGGCCCGGCGCTCCACCGCCGAGCGGCGCGCCTCGGCCTTCTGCCCCCCGGTGCCCTCGCTGGAGGTGTCCGCCCGCTCCGGACCGGCGAGGACGAGACGGCGATAATCGTCCATGTCGCCGTCGAAGGACTTCACCGAACCGTCGCCGACGATCCAGAGCCGGTCGGCGCAGGCCTCGATCAGGAAGCGGTCATGGCTGACGAGGATCACCGCCCCCTCGTAGTCGTTGATCGCCTCGACCAGGGCCTGCCGGCTCTCGATGTCGAGGTGGTTGGTCGGCTCGTCGAGGATCAAGAGGTGCGGCCCGTCGAAGGCGGCGAGCCCCATCAGCAGCCGCGCCTTCTCCCCGCCGGAGAGCTTTTCCACCGGCGTGTCCGCCTTCGAGGCGGGAAAGCCGAGCCGGGCGGCGGCCGAGCGCACCTTGGCTTCGGGCGCATCGGGCATGCGGTCGCGCACATGCGCCACCGCGCTCTCGGAAGGGCGCAGCTCGTCGAGCTGGTGCTGCGCGAAATAGGCGACCTCCATCTTCGAGGAGCGCCGCATCTCGCCCGCAAGCGGCGGCAGCCGCCCGCCGATCAGCTTGCAGAAGGTCGACTTGCCGTTGCCGTTGGCGCCGAGCAGCGCCACCCGGTCGTCGGGGGCGAGCGAGAGGTTGAGCCCCGAGAGCACGATCCGCTCGCCGTAGCCCGCCTGGACCCGCTCCATCGCCACGATCGGCGGCGACAGCGGCTTTTCCGGGCTGGGCAGGTGGATCACCGGCACCTCGTCCTCGATCAGCGCGGCGATCGGCTCCATCTTGGCCAGCCGCTTCATGCGCGACTGGGCTTGGCGCGCCTTGGTCGCCTTGGCCTTGAAGCGGTCGATGAAGCTCTGCAGATGGGCCCGCTCGACCTCCTGCTTGGCTTTCGCCTTTGCCTGGAGCACCCGCTTCTCGGAAAGCTGGCGGGCGAAGCTGGTGTAGCCGCCGCGGTAGATCGTGAGCTTGCCGCGATCGAGGTGCAGGATGTGATCGACCGACGTGTCGAGCAATTCCCGGTCGTGGCTGATGATGACCGCGGTGCGGGGATATTTCTCGAGGTAGTCGTAGAGCCAGAGCGTGCCCTCGATGTCGAGGTAGTTGGTGGGCTCGTCGAGCAACAGCAGGTCCGGCTCGGAGAACAGCACGGCGGCGAGTGCCACCCGCATCCGCCAGCCGCCGGAGAAATCCGAGCAGGGCCGCGCTTGCGCCGCCGCATCGAAGCCGAGGCCGTGCAGGATCGCCGCGGCACGCGCCGGGGCGGAGTGGGCGCCGATATCGACCAGCCGCGTCTCGATCTCGGCGCGGCGCAGGCCGTCCGCGGTCTCGGCCTCGCGCATCAGCCGGGCGCGCTCGGTGTCGGCAGCGAGCACGACTTCGTGCAGGGTCTCGGGGCCGGCGGGCGCTTCCTGGGCCACCGCGCCGATGCGCATGCCCTTGGGCAGCGAGACCGCGCCGGCATCCGTCGGCAACTCGCCGAGGATCGCCCGGAACAGCGTGGTTTTTCCCGCGCCGTTGCGGCCGACCAGCCCGACACGGGCCCGATCGGGAATCGCGAAGGTCGCCGAATCGAGAATGACCCGCTCGCCGATGCGGAAGGTGAGATCGTTGACGCGCAGCATGGGCGGCGTTCTGGGGGCGGGCGGGCGCCAGCGCAAGAGCGTCGGGCCCACGCGTCACCTCGACGGGGCTCGCGCGAACGTTTTGCCAGCTTGAGCGTTCGGCTCGCACGACCCTCGACAAGAGCCGACGAGAACAGGGAAAACCCATGGCCAAGCCGGACTTCAAGGCACCGCGCCCGCCGGAGCTGCTCTCGCCCTGGCGCACGGACGCCCGCGCCGCGCTGCAGCAGGAGGCCCGCGCTTTCGCCCGCGACGTGATCCTCCCCCTCGCCGACGAACTCGACCCGCAGAAAGGAGAAATGCCCCGCTCGCTGATCGACCAGATGGCGCAGAAGGGCTGGTTCGGCATCACCATCCCCGCCGAGTATGGCGGGATGGGTCTCGGCGTGTTCGAGTACTGCCTCGTCTCCGAGGAACTCGCCCGCGCCTGGCTCTCGACCGGCTCGATCCTCGCCCGCGGCCAGGGGCTGGGCACACAGACCCTCGACGACGACCGCCGCCGGGCGCTGCTGGCCAAATCGGCCAAGGGCGAATGGATCGGCTCGATCGCGCTGTCGGAACCCACTGCCGGCTCGGATCTCGCCGGGGTGCAGACCCGCGCAACCCGCGAGGGTGACGCGTGGGTGCTCACCGGCACCAAGCGCTGGGCCGGCTTCGCGCAAGGAGCGGACTTCATCGAGGTGCTGGCCCGCGTGCGCGACCCCGGGCCCGACGAGCCGCGCTCGGCCGGGTTGGAGCCGTTCCTCGTCGTCAAGGAGCCCGGCACCTTCCCCGCGGGCATGACCGGCAAAGTCATCGACAAGATCGGATATCACGGCTTCCTCACCTTCGAGCTTCAGCTCGACGGTGTGCGGGTCCCGGAGCGCGACCGGCTCACCGGCCTCTACGGCGACGAGGGGGCGGACGCGGATTCCGGCGGCTTCGCCGCGGTGCAGCGGGGTCTCAACATCGCCCGCGTCCACACCGCTGCCCGCGCCGTCGGCGTGGCGCGGGCGGCGGTGGAGGATTGCACCGCCTACCTTCAGGAGCGCGAGCAGTTCGGTCAGCCGATCGGCGGGTTCCAGGCTCTGCGCTTCGCGCTCGCCGACATGGCGGCGGAAGTCGCCCAGGCCCGTGCCTACTGGCAACAGGTCGCCCACCTCCTCGACGAGGGCCTGCCCGCCGAGAGCGAGTCTGCGGCGGTGAAGCTGCTCGCCACCGAGATGGCGGTGCGGGTGACGAACCAGGCGATGCAGCTCCACGGCGGCAACGGCTACACCACCGAGCGCCGGGTGGAGCGCTACTGGCGCGACGCCCGCCTCACCACGATCTTCGAGGGCACCAGCGAGATCCAGCGCCGCATCATCAGCGACCGGATGCTGCCGCGAGGATGAGGCAAGGGATGAGGATAGCGGGGGCCGCTCGCTATCAGGCGGCCCTGACACCTCCTATATCTCGCAGGCCATGTCCGCCGCAGAACCGCTCGCCCCGCCGCGCGCCACTGTCCGCCGCCTCGATCCGATTCTGGTCGATCGCATCGCCGCGGGCGAGGTGGTCGAGCGCCCGGCCTCCGCCGTCAAGGAACTGGTCGAAAACGCCATCGATGCCGGCGCGCGCAGCATCGAGGTGGCAATCGAGGGCGGCGGGCGCCGTCTGATTCGCGTCATCGACGACGGCATCGGCATGGGGGCCGACGACCTCGCGCTCGCGATCGAGCGCCACGCCACCTCGAAGCTGCCCGACGGCGACCTGACCCGGATCGGCTCGCTCGGCTTTCGCGGGGAGGCCCTGCCCTCGATCGGCGCGGTCTCGCGGCTCACCATCACCTCGCGCACGGCGGACGGGGAGGGGGTAAGCCTGACGATCGATTCCGGCGCCAAGGGCCCGGTGCGCCCGGCGCCCGCGACGCGCGGCACCCGGATCGAGGTTACCGAACTCTTCGCCGCGACCCCGGCCCGGCTGAAATTCCTCAAATCCGACCGGGCCGAGACGGCCGCCGTCTCGGAGATCCTGCGCCGGCTTGCGGTGGCGCAGCCGCAGATCCGCTTCACGCTCCGCACCGAGAGCGGCAGCCCCACGGTGTTTCCCGCCGAGAGCGAACCGGGCCCGGCCGCGCTGCTGCGCCGACTCGGCGCGGTGCTGGGGCCGGACTTTCCCGGCAATTCCGTGCCCGTCGACATGGCCCGCGAGGGTTTTGCGCTCGCCGGCCATGTCGGCCTGCCGACCTTCCACCGCGGGGCGGCGAGCCACGTGCACTTCGTCGTCAACGGTCGACCGGTGCGCGACCGGCTGCTGCTCGGCGCCGTGCGCGGGGCCTATGCCGACACGATGAGCTCCGACCGCCACCCGGTGCTCGCACTCCACCTCACCTGCGATCCCGGCCTCGTCGACGTGAACGTGCATCCGGCCAAGACCGAGCTGCGCTTCCGCGAGCCGGGGCTGGTGCGGGCGCTCATCGTCAGCGCAATCCACGAGGCCTTGCGCCGGGCCGGTGCCCGGTCCTCCAGCACCGGCACCCAGGCCGCCCTCGACGCCCTCCGGGCCGGCGGGAGCCCCCCGCCGATGGCTGCGGTTGCGGGTCGGTTCGCCGTGCATTCGGGGGCCTCCGCCGCGAGCCCTCTGAGCCCCCGCCCGGCGAGCCGCCTGTTCTCCGGTCCCTCGGTGGCCGCGCCTGCGGGCTACCGCCCGGCTCCGCACCCGGCCTTCGAGACGGGACGTTCGGGCTTCGCCGAGGCGCCGCAGGCGCTGTTCTCCGCCGATCTCGCCCCGCCGGGCGCCGACCTGCGACCCGAGCCGGAGACGGTCCCGGAGGTCGAGGCTCATCCCGACACGCATCCGCTCGGCGCTGCCCGCGCGCAGATCCACGAGACCTACATCGTCGCCCAGACCCGAGACGGGATCGTGCTGGTCGATCAGCACGCCGCCCACGAGCGGCTCGTCTACGAGAGGCTGAAGCGCGAGCGCGCCGGTGGCGGCGTGCTCGCCCAAGGACTCCTGATCCCCGACGTGGTCGAGATGGCGCCCGAGGAGGCCGACCGCCTCGTCGAGGCCGCCCCCGAACTGGAGCGGCTGGGCCTGAGCCTCGAAGCCTTCGGCCCAGGCGCGGTGCTGGTGAGGGCTGTGCCGTCGGCGCTCGCGGGCGGCTCGGTGAAGAACCTTGTGCTCGACGTGCTCGACGCGCTTGCTGCCAGCGGCGTCGAGGAGGGCGGCCCGGCCGGCGAGGGCGATCCCGACCCGGTAAGCCGGCGCCTCGACGCGATCCTCTCGCGGATGAGCTGCCACGGCTCGATCCGCGCCGGACGCCGCCTCAAGCCCGAGGAAATGAACGCGCTCCTGCGCGAGATGGAGGCGACCCCGCTCTCGGGCTCGTGCAATCACGGCCGCCCGACCTTCGTAACCCTGGGGCTCGCCGACATCGAGCGGCTGTTCGGGCGGCGGTGACGGCGCCCTCTCGAGGAGGGCGCCACCGGACTCGCAGGCCGTCCTCGGAGGCTGGACGTCGGGCGCAAGCCGATAGGACGCCGACTCGCGGTCAGGCCGGAATGCCGACCGCCAGGGCCGCGCCGCTCGGGGGCGTCCGCGGGCGCGGCCTCATCGCCGCCGGGCAGGGCGGCGGATCGTCGTCATCGTTCCGGCGCCCAGGACGAAGGAACCGGTGCAGGTTCGACAAGCGCCGCGGGCGCCGGGGCGCGGCTCGACGGCCCGGAGGGGCGGCTGCCGCCGAGGGCGCCTCTTGGTCGAGCGTGCCGAGCGCGGCGAGGACGGTGTCGACCGGCACCGGCTCGGCCTTGCAGCCGGCAAGGCATCGCATCGCGGGGGCGCTCTCGAGGGCGCAGGCATCGGACGCCCAGGAGGCCAGGATCGCGCGCTTGTCCGCGCGCGAGAGGAGCGGGTGGGCCAGCACCTCGCGCGGATGGCGGAACACGTCGCCAGGGGCGACGAGCGCCTGCCACGTCTCAAACGAGGCCGCCGGCGCGCCGGCCGGGTTCATGGGGCCGGAAACGGGCCCGGAATGGGTGGGATACGTCTCCATCATCGTCACGGGTCATCTCCCTGGAGGCACGGGGGTTTCGTGCGAAAAGGAAGCGATCCCCGGGAAGCGCAAGCCCCCGGGGATGCCGGCTCGTGGGTGGTCTCTCGCGAAGGGTCAGGCGGCCTTGGACCGATCCTCGACCTGAGACCGCGCATTCTGGGCCAGCGCGTTGTCCTGCCCGATGGCAGCCTGTGTGCCGCCGATGGCGATACGGCGCGGCTTGAGCGCTTCCGGCACCTCACGCTTCAGTTCTACCGTGAGCAGGCCGTTCTCCAGGCTCGCACCCATGACCCTCACGTGCTGAGCCAGGTTGAAGGTCTGGCGGAACGTGCGGCCGGCGATGCCCCGGTGCAGGTATTGCCGCTCGCCCTCCTGGGCCTTCTTCTGGCCCGAGACGTGGAGCGTGGTGTCGTGCTGGGTGAGTTCGATCTCATCCTGCGCGAACCCGGCGACCGCCATGGTGATGCGGTAGGCGTCTTCAGACACCTTCTCGATGTCGTAGGGCGGCCAGGCGGCCGAGGTCTCGGCTTGGTCGAGCAGGGAGAACAGCCGGTCGAAGCCAACGGTGGAACGATAGAGGGGAGCGAAGTCGAAGGTCCTCATGACCACATCCTCCTTGGAGCAACGTGATGACGAGGGCCGCCGGACATCTACGTCCGGCGCCCAACCTGCGAGCCCAACCGGGCCTCGCACGCGCGTAACGCGGATGATGGAGCCGGGTTCCCGGCCCTCTGACATTTTCGCACTTTTTTGGAGAGAGAGCGTTCCGCCATTTCGCCGGGATCGACAGGAGAGGCCCTTCGTCGTGGCCCGGTGCCGGCAAGAGAGCAAGGGAGAAGGAGCGCGTCACGGGCTGTCCGCTACTCCGACACCCCGCAGCAGCGGCACGAACGAGACTGGGCCGAAATCGGTGTTCTCGAACCGGTCCGGCCCGCGCCGGGTCAGCCGCAGCAGCGTCTGCCCGCCTGGGGGGCCGACCGGGATGACGAGGCGGCCCCCGACCTTGAGCTGGGATTTGAGCGCCTCCGGAATCGCGTGCCCCGCCGCGGAGACGAGAATCGCCTCGAAGGGCGCAGCCTCCGGCCAGCCCGCATAGCCATCGCCGACACGTAGATGCACCGAGGTGAAGCCGAGAGCGGCGAGACGTGTCCGGGCGGTCTCGCCCAAAGCGGCATGTCGCTCGATCGCGAAGACCTGCGCGCCCATCCGCGCCAGCACCGCCGCCACGTAGCCGCAACCGGCGCCGACCTCCAGCACCCGGTCGCCGGGCCGCAGGGCGAGCGCCTCGATCATCAGGGCGACGATATAGGGCTGGGAGATCGTCTGCCCCGCACCGATCGGCAGCGGCCCGTCGCCGTAGGCCGCCGCCGCCAAGTCGGGCGGCACGAAGGCCTCCCGCGGCACCGCCCCCATCGCTCCGAGGACGGCGGCATCGCGGATGCCGCGGCCGAGCAGTTGCGCCTCGACCATCCGGGCGCGGGCCTCGGCGGCGCGATCCGGCACCGCCTCACTCCGTGCCGGCGCCGTCCGTCTTCTCGCCGGACGACTCGTCGGCGGGGGGCGGCGCGGGCGGCAGGTTCGGCGGCGGCAGGCGGCCGGGGCTCGGCGGCGTCGGCAGGCCGGCATCCTCGGTGGCCGGGGGGAGCGGCGCAGGTTTGGTCTCGGGCATCGATCCGTCGCAAGCTGCGGCGGCGCGGAGAACGCCGCCTTCCCTGTCTCAACGCCGAGAGGACGGCTCGGTGTCACACCGGCTCCGGCGGCGCCTTCTCGGCCGGGAGAGACATCGACATGACCGCCTGTCCCAACCTGTTCGCCGGCCTGCCGGCGCGCGCGGATGAAGAAATCGTCGAGACCCTGCTCGCGCGTCCCGGCCTGCGGGTGGAGCGCATTGTCTCGACGGGGCAGGCGAGCCCGCCGGGCTTCTGGTACGACCAGGACGGGGACGAGTGGGTCGCGGTGCTTCAGGGCAGCGCCGAACTCCGCTTCGCCGACGAGCCCGAGCCGCGTCTGCTCTCGGCGGGCGATCACCTGCTGATCCCGGCGCACCGCCGGCATCGCGTCGAGCGCACGCAGAATCCGACGATCTGGCTCGCGGTTCACCTCGCGCCGCGCTAGGCCCTTGGTTTGGCGCGCATTCTTACGACGAACCGGTTGCCACTTCGTCGGAATGCGCTCTAACGCCTTTCGCATGATCGCTTGCCGCATCGAACCGAAGGGACAGGTCGAGCCGGAGGGGCAGGGCATCTGGCGCTCCACCGGCTCCGATCCGCAATTCCGGCTGACCCATCCTCGCGGCGGACGGCTGTTCCCGTTCCGGCTCACGGGGGGATGGGTGCGCATCCGCGCCGACCTCGACGGGCTGGGCGCGACGAAGCCCGTGCCGCTCCTCTACGTCGATGACGGCTCGGGCTTCCGCGAGGAGGAGGCGGTTCGGCTCGAAATGCGCGAGGACGGAGGGATCGACGACTTGGTGCGCCTGCCGCGCCGGGTGCGGGGCCTGCGGCTCGATCCGCTCGCCGCGAGCGGGCGGTTCCGCCTCTCGCGGGCGACGCTGGAGCCCCTGCGCGGCCCCGCCGCCGCGCTCGCCGTCGCCCGCCGGCTCGTGGCGCGGCTGCCGGAGGAGGAGAGGGGGGCTCAGGCCCTGCTCGGGCGCCTCGCGCGCCTCGCCCTGAGCCGCCCGCCCTCCGCCCTGTGGCGGGCGTTCTGGGACAGCGCCCGGCCGCGCCCGGCGGCCGCTTCCTACGCCGCCTGGATCGAGAAGGTCGAGCGCCCGACCCTGCCGAGCTCGGAGGCGATGCGGGCGGCGATCGAGAGCTTCCGGGTGCGGCCGCGCATCTCCATCGTCATCCCGGTCTACAACACGCCAAAACCCTATCTCGAAGCGGCGCTCGCCAGCATCCGGGCGCAGGCCTATCCCGATTGGGAACTGTGCCTCTGCGACGACGCGTCGAGCGCGCCCCACATCGCGCCGATGCTGGATGCCCTGGCGGCGGAGGAGCCGCGGGTGCGCCTGCATCGGCGGGCGAAGAACGGCGGCATCGTCGGGGCGAGCAACGACGCCATGGCGCTCGCGACCGGCGACTGGCTCACCCTGATCGACCACGACGACATGATTCCGCCGCACGCCCTCTTCGCCTTCGTCGAGGCCCTGAACGCGGATCCGCAGATCGATTTCCTCTACTCCGACGAGGACAAGATCACGGTGGGCGGCGAACGCTACGAGCCGTTCTTCAAGCCGGACTGGTCGCCCGAGACGCTGGAGGCCTGCATGTACACGGCCCATCTGGCGCTCTACCGGATGGACATCGTCAACCGCATCGGCGCCTTCCGGGCGGAATGCGAGGGTGCGCAGGATTACGACTTCGTCCTGCGTTACACCGAGCACGCAGCCCGCGTGCATCACGTGCCGCAAGTGCTCTACCACTGGCGCGCGATCCCCGGCTCGACCGCCCAGGCCATGGATAACAAGGGCTACGTGGTCGCCGCCGCGGCCCGGGCGCTCGAAGACCGGGCCCGGCGCACCGGCGGGCTCGCAAGCGTGCGTCCCACGGCGTTCGCCGGCAGCTTCCACCTGCGCCGGCCGCTCGCCGCGCGCCCGTTGGTCTCGATCGTGATCCCCACCGCCGGCCGTGATAGCGAGGTCCGCGGCCGCACCGTCGATCTCCTGGCCGCCTGCCTCGCCAGCATCCGCGAGCGGAGTACTTACGAGCCCATCGAGATCGTGGCGGTCGATAACGGCGATCTGCGGCCCGCGACCAAGGCGGCCCTGGAGCGGTTCGACGCCCGCTCCGTCACCTGGGACCAGCCGGTCTTCAACGTCGCCGCCAAGATGAATCTCGGGGCGCGGGCGGCAAGCGGCGAGGTGCTCGTCTTCCTCAACGACGACATCGAGGTCATCAGTCCCGATTGGATCGAGGCGATGCTGGCCTTGTTACAGATCCCCGGCGTCGGCGCAGTCGGCCCCAAGCTTCTATTCGAGACCGGCGAGTTGCAGCATGTCGGCGTCACGGTGATCGACGCGACGCCCGACCATCCCCGCCGCTCCTATCCGCGGGAGGATCCCGGCCACTTCTTCTCGACGGCGGGCAACCGCAACTACCTCGCGGTGACGGGCGCCTGCGTGATGGTGCGGCGTGCCGATTTCGAGGCGATCCAGGGCTTCGACGAGGGGTTCGCCGTCAACTACAACGACGTCGATCTCTGCTTGCGCCTGCGCGAGCGCGGCCTGCGCAGCGTCTACTGCGCCGAAGTCGAGCTCTACCATTACGAGAGCCGCAACCGGGCGCGCACCGTCGCGGCGGACGAGCAGGCCCGCTTCCGCGCGCGCTGGGCGACGGCGATCCCGAAGGATCCCTATTACAGCGAGTGGTTCGAGGCGCTGCCGCCGACCTTCGAACTTGATCCGGCGCGGTTCTGAGAGATCTGTGGTAACGCCTACGCTAGCACAGGCCTGCCCCCGAATGCGAGCAAGACCACAATGAAGGGAAGAGGCTGCTTTCCGAGTGCACTATCCATAGGTACGGCGCTGTTTATTTTGATCTATATTTGTAATTTGTTTTGGCCGCCACAAGAATCTGTCATCAACCTTCCGAGAAGCAATGCCTTTGTCCGCTTTCAATCTTGGGGGTGGCTCCTAGAAGAGCGGCCATACACATTGAGGATAGACAACCAGCATGGCACGCTATCAGTTAGTCTGTGGACGAATTGGGGGCCGGCCGATACAATTAACTTATATCGAACACCCGAAAATTGGCTCGTAGGCATAGGAGGGGGAGGAAATACTTATATTATTGATATAACAGACTCTTCGGCACCACGCCTGATACAGGGAGAAGAGCAAAGTAGAACTGACGATAATAAATGGATCTTTTTGGGATATGCCGGAGGAAATATCTTCACTCCAGCCTCGGAGCTCCCAGAATGCATTGCCCTGTTTGGCGCAGGCTACAGCGCATATAGGAAGCAACATCAAACTCCCCATTCTTGCATATTTTCACGCTGACGAATCCGGAGATAGAATCTGCCGATAGAATTCACTTACTTTCGGCTTCCAGCATCATCGTACAATTGGGTAGGGCCTTAAACCTAAGGAGGCCGCAATCAAATGGGGGCAAGCCCCCCTCACCGCGTGTTGATCATCTCCTTGATGCGCGCGGCCAGCACCTCCATCACGAAGGGCTTGGTGATCACCTGCATGCCGGGCTCCAGGTGGCCGTTGCCGACTACTGCGTTCTCGGCGTAGCCGGTGATGAACAGCACCTTCAGGTCCGGCCGCAGGACGCGGCCCGCATCGGCGACCTGTCGCCCGTTCATGCCGCCGGGGAGCCCCACATCGGTGACCAGGAGATCGAGGCGCACGTCCGATTGCAGCACCTTGAGGCCGGCCGGACCGTCGGCGGCCTCGATCGCGGTGTAGCCGAGATCCTCCAGCACCTCCGTGACCAGCATCCGCACCGTCGGCTCGTCATCGACGATCAGCACCGTCTCGCCCTGCTCGGCACGGGGCGCGGCGGCCAGATCCGGGGCTGCTTCCGGCTCTTCCGCCGCGCCGTAGTGGCGCGGCAGGTATAGGCACATCGTCGTGCCCTGGCCGACCTCCGAGTAGATCCGCACCTGCCCGCCCGATTGGCGCACGAAGCCGTAGATCATCGACAGGCCGAGCCCCGTCCCCTGGCCGATCGGCTTCGTCGTGAAGAACGGGTCGAACGCCTTGGCGATGACGTCCGGGCTCATGCCGGTGCCGGTGTCGGTCACGCAGAGCGAGAGGTACTGGCCGGGATCGAGGTCACGCTGCCGGGCGCCGCGATCGTCGAGCCACTTGTTGGCGGTCTCGATGGTGATGCGGCCGCCGTCCGGCATGGCGTCGCGGGCGTTGATGCAGAGGTTCAGCAGCGCGTTCTCGAGCTGGCTCGGATCGACCAGCACCGACCAAAGCCCGCCCGCGGCCACCACCTCCAGAGTGATGGACGGGCCGATGGTGCGGCGGATCAGCTCCTCCATACCCATCACCAGCCGGTTCACGTCGGTGGGCTTGGGGTCGAGCGTCTGGCGGCGGGAGAAGGCGAGCAGGCGGTGGGTTAGCGCGGCCGCCCGCTTGGCGGCGCCTTGCGCGGCGTTGACGTAGCGATCGATCTCGGTGAGCCGCCCCTGCGCGAGGCGGGTCTGAAGCAGTTCGAGCGAGCCGGTGATGCCGGTGAGCAGGTTGTTGAAGTCGTGGGCGAGGCCGCCGGTGAGCTGGCCCACCGCCTCCATTTTCTGCGATTGGCGCAGAGCCTCCTCGGTGCGCATCAGCTCGGCGGTGCGGGCCGCGACCTGCTGCTCCAGGCTGGCGTTGAACGCCTCCAACTGCGCCTTGGCGCGCAGTTCGCCCTCGATGTTGCGCGCCTCGATGACGGTGCCGATCGGCGCGCCGCGCTCGTCGCGGATCGGGCTCGCGGTGAAGGCGACGGGGTAGAACGAGCCGTCGCGGTGGACGAAGATCTCCTGGCCCTGCTCCTGGTTGTTCTCCGGAAATGCCTGATCGATCGGGCATTCGTGGAGCGGGTAGGGGCGGCCGTCCGGCCGGGTATGATGGACGACGTCGTGGAGCGCCTTTCCTTGGGTCTCCTCCAGCGTGTAGCCGGTCAGCCGCTCGGCGGCGCGGTTCATGTAGGCGCAGTGCTGGCGCTCATCCATCATGAAGATCGCCTGCGTCGCGTTGTCGAGCACCGCGTCGAGCCGGCGCGTGGTCTCGACGAGGCGCTCCTCGATCGCTTTCCGCGCGGTGATGTCGATGGCGCTGCCGACGCCGCGCCGGCAGCGCCCCTCCGCGTCGAACACGCCGCGCCCCTTGGCCGCGACCCAGCGGACAGCACCATCGGTGCGGCCGATGGTGCGGAACTCCTCGTCGTAGAAGGCGCGCGTACCGGGATCGAGGGCGGCGGCGAAGGCGGCGGTGACCCGCGCCCGGTCGTCCGGGTGGAGGCCATCGGCGAAGTCGTCGAGGGTCACGTCCGCGTCGGGCGGCAGCCCGAACATCGCCTTGATCCGCGGCGGCCAGAACAGGGTGCCGGCTCCGGGGTCGAAATCCCACAGGCCGATCTCGCCGCTCTCGACGGCGAGCCGCAGGCGCTCCTCGCTCTCGGCGAGCGCCAATTCGGCGGCGCGGCGCTCCTCGATATCGACCACCGAGCCGATATAGCCGAGGAAGCTCCCGTCGGCGGCAAAGCGCGGGCTCGCGGTATCGATCGCCCAGCGATAGACGCCGTCGAGGCGGCGCAGGCGATACTCGAGGCTGAAGCCCTCGCGCCGGGCATTCGCCCTCAGGAAGGTCTCGCCCGACCAACTGCGGTCGTCCGGGTGCACGGCCTCGAGCCAGCCTAGGCCGAGCGCCTCCGCTTCGGTCTGGCCGGTGAACTCGTACCAGCGCCGGTTGAGGTGCTGGCAGGCGCCGTCGGAGTCGGTGACCCACATCATCACGGGCGCGTCGTCCGCCATGGTGCGGAAGCGCGCCTCGCTCTCGGCGAGCGCCGCGTTGCCGGTGATCCGCTCGGTCACGTCCGAGCCGTCGACGAACACGCCGGTGACGGTGCCCGCGGCATCGCGCATCGGCTGATAGACGAAATCGAGGAAGCGCCGTTCCGGCACCGCGCCAGGCACGCGCAGGAGCGTCACCGGCGCCCCGTACGCGGTGTGGCTGCGGCCGGTGGCGAACACCTCGTCGAGCAGCTCGAAGAAGCCCTGGCCCGCGACCTCCGGAAGGGCGGCGCGCACCGGCTTGCCGAGGACGTCGCGGTGGGCCACGAGCTGGCGATAGGCGGCATTGGCGAAGGCGAAGACGTGGTCGGGCCCGTCGAGCACCGCGACGAAGCTCGGCGATTGCTCGAACAGCCGCGCGAAGCGCTCGCGCTCGGCCTGCATCTGCCGGCCGGCCCGCACCGCCGCGGTGGTCTCCGAGCAGGCGCAGAACATGCCGGCGACCGAACCGTCCTCGCCCCGCACCGGCGTGTAGCCGAAGGCGAAGTGAGTCTCCTCCGGGTAGCCGTTGCGGTGCATCGTGAAGGTGATGTCCTCCATATGCGTGGCCTCGCCCGCATAGGCCCGCGACAGGATCGGCTCCACTTGGTCCCAGATGTCGTGCCAGACCTCGTCGAAGGGCCGACCCAGCGCGTGCGGATGGCGGGTGCCGCACATCGGCGCGTAGCCGTCGTTGTAGAGCGTGATGCGCCCCTTGCCCCAGACGATCAGCATCGGCTGCTGCGAGCCGAGCATCACCCCGACCAGGGTCTTGAGCGGTGCCGGCCACGCCTCCGCCGGCCCGAGCGGCGTCGCTGCCCAATCGAGCCCGCGCATCAACGCGCCGGCCTCGCCGCCACCCGCGAGGAAGAAGGGCGTGGTGCTCACGCGGCCCGCTCCCGGCACAGGCGCCGCTCGCCGGGACCTGGGATGGATCGGCGAAGGAGCGAACGGGCCAGGTTCGGACAAGAGAACCGGTGCGCGGGCAAGGGTGAGAGGAGCAAAGGTGAGGGGGGCAAGGGAAAAGCGGGCAAGAGAACAGCGGGACCGTATGTTCGAGAGCGTTCAACGCGGTAGCCGGCCAGCCGTGCCATTGCGGCCTGCAGGAAGCCGGGTCGGGAGCGTCCCGAACGCGTGGCATGGCGCTAACCGTTCGCCATGCCAAGACGTTTGATCGACGAGGCGTTCATCTCGGTCGCCAAAAGGTCTTGAGACCGTCAGCGCCTTGCGCCAGCGCACCGGCCGCACCAGCATCGGATGCCGCGGCGAGATCCGCCGGCGTAAGCAGGCCCGCCCCTCGACCGGACGTCCCGTGAACTCTCTGCGCACTCCCTGCAACGCGGCATGACACCCGAGGAGTCCTTTTCGTGGACGCGCTGCCTTCCTTCTACGACGACCTCGACGGCTTCCGCGCGGAGGGCTGGCGCTGCCTCGCCGAAGGGGTGGAGAACCGGCACAGCCCCTTCCACACGCCCTCCCTCGCAACCGTCGACGCGGCGGGCCGCCCACGGCTGCGCACCGTCGTGCTGCGCGCGGCGGAAGCCGGGGAGGGGCGCTTGCGCTTCCACTGCGACCGGCGCTCGGACAAGGCACGGGAGCTTGCGGAGAGCGGGCTGGCCGCCCTCCACGTCTACGACCCACCGGCCAAGCTCCAGCTCCGCCTCGAGGGCCGCGCACGCCTGCACCGCGACGACGCGCTCGCCGACGCGGCCTGGGCCGCCGCGCTGGCGATGAGCCGAGTCTGCTACGGGGTCGAACCCGCCCCCGGCACCGCGCTCGCGGCGGGCGACGCCTATGCCCTGCCCGACGAAGACCCGGAGGCGCGCATCGGACGCGAGAATTTTTGCGCGGTGGTGCTGACCGTCGAGCGGATCGACCTGCTCTACCTCGACCGGCGCGGGCACCGGCGGGCGGTTTTTTGGCGGGAGGGCGAGGGGTGGAGGGGGACTTGGGTGGCGCCTTAGTGTCTCTCACAAAACTCCCGCCGCGCTGTCCTCGCCAGGATGAGGACGGTCAGGAGCCGGGAGTTTTGTGAGGCACTCTTAGGGTCGAAACCTCGTCAAGTTGATCACATGAGGAGCCGCTTTCGACCCATTGCAGACTTTGAGGCCGCCGGTTCAATGATTGGGGGATGGTCAGCGCGCTCTTGAGAGGACGAACCGTGCCTTTGTTTGCTGTGTCCCTTCTCTCGGAGTGCCACCTTGCAGGCGCTCCCCTGCCCACGCCGATGCGCGAAGTGGCTATCCATGTCGTTCAGGCCCGGGATGAAGTTGAAGCGTGCGCGAGAGGCGCAGAGATCGGCTCTGGACGTAAGCACGCCTATCGCAACATGGATGGCGAGAACGTGTCGTGGGTGTTCCAACGGGTCGTGGAGTGCCAGACCCTCTACGACCGAGACCTCGCTGATGGCATGGAGGTCTCGTCCTGGCTCTACGAGGGCGAGCGACTCTGCCTCAACGACGGTTGGTCGGTGCAGTCACCTGAGCCAAGCTGAGGTCCGCTCCCCACCCCATCCGGACCTTCAGACAGTCAAGCCGATCACGTTTCGACCTCACGCCAAAGCCGCCATCCGCGCAAACCCGGCCTCCAGATCCGCCTTCAGATCCTCGGGATCCTCCAGCCCGATATGGAAGCGCAGAGCCGGGCCGCCCGGCTGCCAGCTTGTGGCGGTGCGATAGACGGTCGGATCGAAGGGGATGACGAGGCTCTCGAAGCCGCCCCAGGAAAACCCCATCCCGAACAGTTCGAGCCCGTCGAGGAAGGCGGCCAAAGCCTCCTCGGAGATGGGCTTGAGGATCACACCGAACAGGCCCGAGGCGCCGGAGAAGTCGCGCTTCCAGATCGCGTGGCCGGGATCGTCCGGCAGCCCCGGATGCAGCACCCGCAGCACCTCCGGGCGAGCCTGGAACCACTCGGCCATGGCGAGCCCGCGGGCGCCGTGCTCGCGCAGGCGCAGGCCCATGGTCCGCAGGCCGCGGAGCCCCAGAAAGATGTCCTCGGGGCCGGCGCAGGGGGCGAAATGCTCGTAGGTGCGCTTGAGCGCCGGATAGTGCTCGGCATTGGCCGAGACGAGGCCGAGCAGCAGGTCGGAGCCGCCGCTGAGATACTTGGTGCCGGCCTCCACCGCGAGATCGACCCCGCGCTCGTGCGGCGGGAACAGCAGCGGCGTCGCCCAGGTGTTGTCCATCACCACCGTGCCGCCGCGGGCATGCATGGCTTGCGCGATGGCCGGCACGTCCTGCATCTCGAAGGTCTGCGAGCCCGGCGCCTCCACGAGCACGGCCCGCGTGTTGTCGCGCATCAACCCGGCGATGCCGGCTCCGATCAGGGGATCGTAGTATTCGACCGCCACTCCGTAGCGGCGCAGCACCCCATCGCAAAAAATGCGGGTCGGGCGGTAGGCGGAATCGGTGACGAGGAGGTGGTCGCCCGCGCTGACACAGGCCATCAGCGCCAGCGTCAGGGCCGAGAGGCCCGACGGCGTCAGCACCGTACCGGCCGCCCCGGCGATCTCGCTCCACGCCTCGCAGAGCGCGTCCATCGTCGGCGTGCCGGAGGTGCCGTAATTGTAGCGCCCGCGCCGGTGCTTGATGTCGTCGTAAGTGGGGTAGAGGACCGTCGAGCCGCGGTAGATCGGCGTGTTGACGAAGCCGTGCTGGGCCGACGGGTCACGCCCGGCGAGCACGAGGCGGGTATCGGCGCCGAAGCGGCCGCGATCGCGGGGCGGGGTCTTGGACATCGGCCTCGGAGGGATGAGAGGGCTGGCGTTGAAGCCCTTTCAGCCCTCCGGAGCCGGAAGCGTCAAGGCAGTCTCCGGGGCTTCTCACTCTTCCGGGTCGTCGGCCGCAGCCTCCTCGTAGGCCTGGATCCAGGCCGCGCGGTCCTGGGATCCCTCGGGATAGGGGCATGCCTCGATGCTCTTGCCGTAGAGCCGGGCGTTGCGGCCCTGGATGAAGGGGCTGTCGCTCGCCGTCGCCTGCTCGTTCATGGCCAAGTCCTTTGCCCGTTCCTGTGCCGGTGTCCTGAATAGGGCCGGTCCACAGCGGGCCCGGCCGTCCGGTTCGTTAACGACACCGGGCGCATCCTGTTTCCGGGGGCCGCCGTTCACGGTCCCGCGTACCCCGCGTATCCGAGTTGCCTATCGTGAGCATCCTGCGCGTCATCGCCTTCGGCACGGTCATCGCCTTCGGCACGCTGTCGGTCGTCCTCGTGAGCGCGGATCGCATCGCGCACCAAGCGGTCGCGGCCGTGCCGGCTCCGACGATCGCGCGGGCCGCGCCGGTCCTGCCCGATCCCGTCACCACCGGCACGGTGACCCAAGGGCCGGCCCCCGAGTCGAAGAAGGAGCGCATGCTCACCGGCTTCGACACCGAGCGCCTCAACGCCCTCATGCGCGGCGAGATCGCACCGGCCCCCGCTCGCAAGCGCTGACCGCGCGCGCGGTCCGGTCTACAAGCAGCCCATCGCCACGCCGCCGAACGTGCAATCTTGGGCCTGATCTACGCGCTCGCCGCCTATCTCAGCTGGGGCCTCGTCGTCCCGGTGCATTTCCGGCTCCTCGACGGCATCCCGCCGGGAACGATCCTGGCCCAGCGCATCGCGTGGTCGGCGCTGCTCGTGGTCGGCCTGATCGCGCTGCTGCGCAAGCGGCTCGCCAATCCGTTCCCCCTGCGGCCGCGCCATGCCGGGCTCGTCGTCTCGGCGGGTCTGATCGCGATCAACTGGATGCTCTACCTCGTGGCGGTGTCGAGCGGGCACATGCTCGATGCGAGCCTGGGCTACTTCATCAACCCGCTGGTCTCGGTGGCGCTCGGCGCCCTCGTCCTCGGCGAGCGCCTGCGCCCGGTCCAAGTAGTCGCCGTCGCCATCGTCGTGCTCGGCGTGGCGGTCGCGGTGGCGATGGCGGGGCGCCTGCCGCTGCTGTCGCTCGGCCTCGCGGTCACCTTCGCGCTCTACGGGCTGGTGCGCAAACTCGTCGCCGTCGACGGCACCGTCGGCTTCTGCGCCGAGACTTTTTTGCTCCTGCCCGCCGCGCTGGCCTATCTCGCCTTCGCCGCGCCACCGGTGCCCGACGACGCCCGCACCTGGGCGCTGCTGGCGCTCACCGGCGTGACCACGGCGCTGCCGCTGATCTGGTTCGCCGCCGCGGCCACCCGACTGACACTCGCGACCCTCGGGCTGATGCAGTACATCGCGCCCTCCTGCCTGATGGGGCTCAGCACGCTGGTCTACGGCGAGACCCTGACGCCGGACCGGGTCGTGCTGTTCGCGCTGATCTGGCTCGCGCTGGTGCTCTACGCCTACGATGCAATCCGCCACGAGCGCAGACGGCGCGCCGCGCTGCCGACCGGACGGGCAGGAGAGAGGCGATGACCCGGCTCAACCGCATCACCGACATTTCGGGAATCCGCGTCGGCCACGCAGAAGACGCAAGAATCGCGAGCGGCGTCACCGCGCTCCTCTTCGAAAACCCCTTCGTCTGCGCGGTGGATGTGCGCGGTGGCGGCCCCGGCACCCGCGAGACCGACCTGCTCGATCCCGCCTCCACCGTGCAGGCGGTCGACGCCCTCGTGCTGTCGGGCGGTTCGGCCTTCGGGCTCGATGCGGCGGCCGGCGTCGTCGCCCATCTCAGAGAGGCGGGGCGGGGCTTCGCGGTCGGCGACGTGCGGGTGCCGATCGTGCCCGGTGCCATCCTGTTCGACCTGCTCAACGGCGGCGATAAAGTATGGGGCCGCTACCCGCCCTACCGCGACCTCGGCTACGCGGCGGCGGACGGCGCGCGCGGCGGCGCCTTTGCCCTCGGCTCGGTCGGGGCCGGGTTCGGGGCGCGCACCGCCAATTTGAAGGGCGGCCTCGGCTCGGCCTCGAGCGCCGTGCCGGGCCTGCCCGCGCAGGTCGGCGCGCTGGTGGCCGTCAATGCCTTCGGGCGGGTGACGATGGGGCAGGGGCCGCATTTCTGGGCCGCACCCTTCGAGCGGGATGGGGAGTTCGGCGGTCTCGGCCTTCCGCCGCGGATGCCCGACGATGCCCTCTCCTGGCCGCGCGAGCCTTTGCCCGGTGCCAACACGACGCTGGCGATCGTCGCCACCGACGCGAGGCTCACCAAGGCGCAGGCCAAGCGCGTCGCCATCGCCGCGCAGGACGGCCTCGCCCGAGCGATCCACCCGGCTCACACGCCGCTGGACGGCGACGTGGTGTTCGCGGTCGCCACCGGCGCGGTTCCGCTCGGAGATGAGGTAGCCGATCTTGCCCGCCTCGGTGCGGCGGCGGGCGAGACGCTGGCGCGGGCGATCGCCATCGGCGTCCACGCCGCGACTCGGCTGCCATGCCTGGACCTGCCGGCGTGGCGGGAAATCGGCGGGCGTCTTGGCTGACCTTCCGGACTAACCCACAATCTCAGGCAAACTTTTCGGTTCTTCCAGACGATCTGCTCGCTTGAACGCCAAATCAAGCCGTGAGGCTATAACAGTAAACTATTGATCCACACCGAAATCCGCCGCAAATTTCCGAAATCACGAAGTTTAATACAAGATAAAATTGAATAACCTACTGCCGATAGCATTCATGGAGCTCGGCGGCTCGTTCGATTAAGAAGAGTGCGGGGGACGCCGGTCAACTGGGAGGATCGTCATGCCCGATGGGCTTCTTGCGCTCGTTCCATCCGAGAACGAACAAATCACGGAAAGAGGTGATGTCGGCCCGAACGTTGTCAGTCTTCAGGCACGATTGAAAGAATTGGGATATTACGAAGGGGCGATCGACGGACTCTTCGGCGGCGGCACGGAAATCGCCGTCATGGATTTCCAGAGGGATGCGGGCATCGGCATCGATGGACGCTTCGGGCCGGAGACGAAGGCGAAGCTCTCGCGCTGGCCCAACGGCAACGCGAACGACAATCGGGTACGAGGCAGGGCGGACGTCGTCTACAAGAACCAATACGCGATTCGTAACCGCCCCTGCACGTCCTATCTCGAAGTCACACTGGCCAGTGCAGTCTTCGACGTCTTCGGCGCCGGGTTTCAGGCGCAGATCTACAGCGGCGGACAACCGCGGAAGGGCATGCCCGGCAAGAGAGTCGGCAGCATCCGCCACGACGATTACGGCGAGGGCGGTCGCGCGCTGGATGCCTGGATCGTCGGCCGCGACGGGAACCGTCTCTCAGGACGCGAACTGGGGAAACTCGGCCAATACTGGCTCGCCAGGAAGTATGGCGGCTGCGGCCTCGAGATGGCAGTCGGCGGCATCCATCTCGATGAATGGAAGAGGCCGCCAAGGGGCGGCGGGATGTATTGGACCTACCCGTATCTCGAAGCGCAGAGCTGGGGTCGGGCGGTCAAGGAGATGCTCGAAGCGGGACATGCGGGCCGGGAGCCGTAACCGCAGTCCATCCACGGTCGATCAAGCTGCCGAGCAGAGAGCTGCATCGGACGAGGTGGAAACGTGGTCCGACTCACCGCGATCGGGCCACGTCTCCGAAGCTGCATTTTACAGGTTGGTGTAGTTCGGCCCGCCCGGCCCCTCCGGGGTGACCCAGTTGATGTTCTGGTTCGGGTCCTTGATATCGCACGTCTTGCAGTGGACGCAGTTCTGCGCGTTGATCTGGAAGCGCACGCCGTCGCTGGCGCTCGCATCCTCCACCCACTCGTAGACGCCGGCCGGGCAGTAGCGGCTCGACGGACCGCCGTAGACGTCGTGCTCGGAGGTCTTCTGCAGCCCCATATCCTTCACCTTGAGGTGGGGCGGCTGATCCTCCTCGTGGTTGGTGTTCGACAGATACACCGAGGAGAGCCGGTCGAAGGTGAGCTTGCCGTCCGGCTTCGGGTAGACGATCGGCTTCACCTCCGAGAGGGGCTTGAGGCAGGCATAATCCGGCTTGCCGTGACCCAGCGTCCCGAACAGCGAGGCATTGGCGATCGCGTTCATCCACATGTCGAGGCCGCCCAGCCCCACGCCGACCAGGGTGCCGTATTTCGACCAGAGCGGCTTGACGTTGCGCACCGGCTTGAGGTCGCGCCCGATCGGGCTGTCGCGCCAGCCCTCCTCGTAGGCGGTCAGCTCGTCGCCCTGACGACCGGCGACGAGGGCATCGAAGATCGCGTCCGCCGCCTGGATGCCGGACAGGATCGCGTTGTGCGAGCCCTTGATGCGCGGCACGTTCACGAAGCCGGCAGAATCGCCGACGAGGCAGCCGCCGGGGAAGACGAGTCTGGGCACCGACTGCCAGCCGCCCTCCATGATGGCGCGGGCGCCGTAACCGATGCGCTTGGCCCCCTCGAAGGTCTCGGCGATCATCGGATGGGTCTTGAAGCGCTGGAACTCCTCGAACGGCGACAGGGTCGGGTTCTCGTAGTTCAAGTGCGTGACGAAGCCCACCGAGAGCAGTCCGTCGTCGAAGTGGTAGAGCCACGAGCCGCCGCCCGCCTTGTTCGGCAGCGGCCAGCCCATCGTGTGCTGCACCAGCCCCGGCTGGAACTTGTTCGGGGCAAGCTGCCAAAGCTCCTTCACGCCCAGCCCGTACTTCTGGTGGTCGCTGTTGCGGTTGAGCCCGAACCGGTCGATCAGCGTCTTGGTGAGCGAGCCGCGGGCGCCCTCGCCGAACACGGTGTACTTGGCGCGCAGCTCCATGCCGCGGGTGAAGTCCTCGCGCGGCTCGCCGGTACGGGAGATGCCGAGATCGCCCGTGGCGATGCCGGTCACCGTGCCGCGCTCGTCGGTGAGCACCTCGGAGGCCGGGAAGCCCGGATAGATCTCGACGCCGAGCCCTTCCGCCTTGGCGCCGAGCCACTTGACGGTGTTCGAGAGCGAGCCGACGAAGTTGCCGTGGTTCGACAGCAGCTTGGGGAAGAACACGTTCGGCAGGCTGACGCCACTGTTCTTGGTGAGGAACAGGAACTCGTCGCGCTCCACCGCCGTCTTGAGCGGGCGTTCCGGGTCGTCGCGCCACTCGGGCAGAAGGGTGTCGAGGCCGATCGGATCGACCACGGCACCGGAGAGGATGTGCGCGCCGACCTCGCCGCCCTTCTCCACCACGACGACCGAGATCTCCTCGCCCTTCTCCGCGGAGCGCTGTTTCAGGCGGATCGCGGCAGCAAGGCCGGCGGGTCCCGCGCCGACGATCACCACGTCGAAATCCATGCCTTCGCGTTCGGGCAGCGCCATCCTCATTCCTCCTGCGGCCGTTCGTTCGGGCGCTGTCTCACGCCGCCTCGGCGCAATCAATTGTCAGGATGTCTCTCAAGCGATTCCAAGGTAGGAAGGCAAGGCCGTTCGGGTAGCGGCAGGCCGGCACAGGGTGCGTCCGTGCGACGATCCGCGGGGCGTTCTCGGGCGTTGTCCACAGGGCGCTCTCACGCCACATGGAAGCGATGACTGCGAACCACGCGGATACCGACGCCAGGGCCGACCTGATCTCCTATCTCGACTTCCACGTCGAGGCGGGCGTCGATGCGGCGCTGGACGAGCGCCCTCACGACCGCTTCGCGGAGGCCGAGGCGCCGCAAGCCAGCGCCCAGAAGCAGAGCGAGCCGGCCCCGCGCCACGAGCCTCCCCCAACGCGCCGCGAGCCTCCGCCGATGCGACGCGAGGCCCCGTCCGACGAAGGCTCAGTCCTGGAGTTCCGGCGCGAGTTGCCGAGCCGCGACGCGCCCGCGCGTGAGCCGCCCCGCACCTACGGCAACGCGGCCGGCGCCAAGCCCGGCGAGGCGGCGGACGACGCCCGGGCGCGGGCCGAGCAGATGAAGACCCTCGACGAACTCGAGGCGCTGCTGCGGGGCTTCGAGGGCTGCGGCCTGCGCTTCACCGCAAAGAACCTCGTCTTCGCCGACGGCAATCCGCAGGCGCGGGTGATGTTCGTCGGCGAGGCGCCCGGCGCCGACGAGGATCGGATCGGCAAGCCGTTCATGGGCCGCTCCGGCCAGCTCCTCGACCGAATGATGGCGGCGATCGGTCTCGACCGGACCAGCGCCTACATCTCCAACGTCGTGCCCTGGCGCCCGCCGGGCAACCGCAACCCGACCCCGCAGGAAATCTCGATCTGCCGTCCCTTCGTCGAGCGCCAGATCGAACTTGCCAACCCCGACATCCTCGTCTGTCTCGGCGCGCCCGCGACGCAGACGCTGACCGGCACCAAGGACGGCATCCTCAAGGCCCGCGGCCGCTTCTACCCCTACCGCCTCGGCGACGGCCGCGAGATCCGGGCGCTCGCCACCCTGCACCCGGCCTACCTGCTGCGCCAGCCTGTGCAGAAGCGGCTGGCCTGGCGCGACTTCCGGATGCTGAAGAGCGCCCTCGACGGGAGCGCTTCAGGCAAGTAGGCCGGGGACGGGCGCAAGCGGAACCGTATCCTCCGCCTCGCCATTCTAGAATTCAGGCCCGGAATCCCGATGAGGCCGGGCGAGATGCGGGCGGCGGGAGACTCTATGCGCTGGGACGATTTTCGCGCCTCTGAGAACGTCGAGGACCGGCGCGGCGAGGGCGGCGGGGGCGGCTTCCCCGGCGGTGGCATGGGCGGCCTCGGCATCGGCACCATCGTCGTCGTGCTGCTGATCTCCTGGGTCACCGGCATCAACCCGGCGATCCTGCTCGGCGGCGCGCAGCAGATGGCCGGAGGCGGGCAGCAGCGCGAGCAGCGGGCCGATCCCGAGACGCAGGCCCGGCGCCGCGAGGCCCCGACCGACCGCGCCGGCCAGTTCGCCTCGAAGATCCTCGGCAACACCGAGGATGTCTGGAAAGAGATCCTGCCGAACCAGACCGGGCGGCAATACACGCCGACCACAATGGTGCTCTATCAGGGCGGCACCCGTTCGGGCTGCGGCATGGCCCAGGCCGCGATGGGCCCGTTCTACTGCCCGCTCGACAAGAAGGTCTATATCGATCTCGGCTTCTTCAAGGAGATGCAGACGAAGTTCGGCGTGAAGGGCGACTTCGCCTACGCCTACGTCATCGCCCACGAAGTCGGGCACCACGTGCAGGACGTGCTCGGCATTCTCGGCAAGGTGCAGAACCGCCAGCAGAATGCCGGCAGCAAGACGGAGGCGAACCAGCTCTCTGTGCGCGTCGAGTTGATGGCCGACTGCCTCGCGGGCGTCTGGGCCAAGAACTCCAACGATCGCTGGAATTCGCTCGACCAGAGCGACATCCAAGAGGCGCTCAACGCTGCCAGCGCCATCGGCGACGACAAGCTGCAAGAGAAGTCGCAGGGCTACGCCGTGCCGGATTCCTTCACCCACGGCTCGTCCGAGCAGCGGATGCGCTGGTTCATGACCGGCTACAAGAGCGGCCAGACCAAGTCCTGCGACACTTTCCGCGCCAGCCGCGGCTGATTCTTTCGGGATTTTCGGGGAGGCTGACATGGTCGAGACCGCGCGCGAGCTGATGCTCGCGGGAAAACCCTATCGCGGCGACGATCCGGAGTTGGTTCAGCTCCGCAACGCCGCCAAGCGGCGTCTGTTGCGGCTCAACGCCATGGAGCCCGAGGACGCGGCCGGCCGCGAGGCGGTGATCCGCGAACTTCTGGGCTCCGCCGGGCGCAACCCGACGATTTGTCCCGGGTTCGCCTGCGATTACGGCGGCAACATCAGCGTCGGCGACGACTTCTTCTGCAACTTCAACTGCGTCTTCCTCGATTGCGCCCCGATCACCATCGGCCACCGGGCGCAGATCGCCCCGGCCGTGCAGATCTACACCGCCGAACATCCCCTCGACCGCGCTTCGCGAGCCGCCTTCTGGGAATCGGCGCGCGCCGTCACCATCGGCGACGATGTGTGGATCGGCGGCGGCGCGATCCTTCTGCCGGGGATCAAAGTCGGGGACGCGGCCGTGATCGGTGCGGGCGCCGTGGTCACCCGCGACGTGCCGGCGGGCGCGGTGGTGGTGGGGAACCCTGCGAAGGTGGTGAAATGGACGCAGGAGTGATCGAGGCCGCTGGTCGCGACAGCAGCGCCGCGCTCTACTCCACCCGCACCCAGCCCTGCGGCATCAGCCGTTCCTGGGGCAGGAACTTGGCCTTGTAGTCCATCTTGCGGGACCCATCGACCCAGTAGCCGAGATACAGATACGGCAGGCCGAGCGCGCGGGCGCGCTGGATGTGGTCGAGGATCATGTAGGTGCCGAGGCTGCGGCTGGCCTGCGCGGGGTCGTAGAACGAGTAGACCATCGACAGGCCGTCGGCGAGCACGTCGGTGAGGCAGACGGCGACCGGAGCGCCGACCCCACGGCCGTGGATCGCGCTGTCGGGGCCGCGCTCGCGGTAGACCACGAGATGCGTGTCGACGTGGCTGTCCTCGATCATCATCGCGTAGTCGAGCACGGTCATGTCGACCATGCCGCCGTCGCCGTGGCGGGCGTCGAGGTAGCGGCGGAACAGGGCGTATTGCTCGGAGGCCGGGCGGTTGGGCTCCGGGGTGCCGATCAGCCCGGCATTGCGCTGGAGGATACGCCGCTGGCTGCCGGTGATGCAAAAGTCCTCGACCACCACCCGCACCGAGACGCAGGCGCGGCAGGATTCGCAGGCCGGGCGGTAGGCGATGGTCTGCGAGCGGCGGAAGCCGCCCTGGGTCAGGATCTCGTTGAGGTCGCGGGCGCGGCGCCCGACGAGATGGGTGAACACCTTCCGCTCCTCCTGACCCGGCAGGTAGGGGCACGGGGAGGGGGCCGTGAGGTAGAATTGCGGAGTGTCGCGCGGATGACTCGTCACGCTGGGAAGGCTCGCCCTCGGGGCCGGCGGCCTCGGACGCCGAGGCCACGGTCAATGTAGCGGGATCGCGGCGGCGCTCAACCGGATTGATGGCGGATTGATCACCGGTGGCGGCGTCTTTCCGCCGCCATCCCCTCACCCGAAAGAGGGATCAGTCACGCACCACAGCGAGGCCGAGCAGCAGGTCGTGGCCGAGGCGCCGGTCGGAGCGGACGAGCCCGAACAGGACGTCGAGGCACCAGAGCAGGAAGGTCGAGATCGCCACGTAGAACAGCAGCGCGTGGATGCCCGCCGTCAGGAAATCCACCGGCCGGCCGCTCTCGGGCGCCACTACCCGCAGGCCGAGCATGCGCATGCCGAGCGTGCTCTGTTTCGGTCCGCCGACCGTGATCGCGCTGTAGAGGATGCCGCTGACGCCGAGGATCGGGAACAGCATCCAAGCGAAGCCGAAGGTGAGGACGCCGAGGATCGCGATCGCGGTGGCGAGGACGGCGGTGAACACGAAGATGAAGGCAAGGTCGAGCAGGTAGGCGACCGTGCGCCCGCCGAGACTGGCCCGCACATACGGCACCGGAAACCCGCCGGGGCCGGGCATCCCCGCCGGGTTGGTGTAGCCGGGGTGATAACCGGGCTGAAAATCCGTCATGGCCGCCGCATCCTCGACCGTTGCGTGCACGTTCGATCAAGTGGGGAGACGGTGCGGCGCTGCCAAGGGAGCCGTTGACAAGAGCAGCGTTGGCATGAGTGGGGCGGAGGCGATCCTCTCACCGCACGGGTCAGACCGTCGACTTCCACCCAGCCTCATCGGGCTCCGGGATCGGCGGCCTCCGCCTCCGGCGTCGCCAGATAATAGCGCCTGAGGAGGTAGAGCGCGGCACCGTTCACCGGCCCCTGCTCGGTCGTCAGCGCCGTGAGGTCGTCGCCCGCGCCGAATTGGCAGACGAGAAAGCGCGGCCGGGTCGCCTCGGCCCTCGGCAGCGATCCGCTCCCGCCCGCGAGACGGTAATCGACGCGCACGCTGCCGCGGCTCGCGCCCGGCCCGACTCGCAGCAGGCTGATCTCGGCTGCGGGCGGGGCCAGTGCCGGCACCGCCCGGCGGCAGAGCGTCGCCCGGCGCGCGTCCAGCGCCGTGTCGCAGCCGGATCCGGCTACGAGCCAGAGGGCGAGGGCGCCCACCAACGCCGCGGCGCGGCCGCCGTCCGGAAGCCCTCGGAGCACGCTCGCCCCACTCCCGCCGGACGTCCCCGCTCAGGCGCCCGCGCGCAGACGCTCGGCAACGCGAGGGGCGTAATAGGTCAGGACTCCGTCGGCCCCGGCCCGCTTGAAGGCGAGCAGGCTCTCGGTCATGGCGCGCTCGCCGTCGAGCCAGCCGTTGCGGGCGGCGGCCTCGATCATCGCGTACTCGCCCGACACTTGGTAGGCGAAGGTTGGCACGCCGAACTCCGTCTTCACCCGGGTGATGATGTCGAGGTAGGGCAGGCCGGGCTTGACCATGACCGAGTCGGCTCCCTCGGCGAGGTCGAGGGCCACCTCGCGTAGCGCTTCGGCGGCGTTGCCGGGGTCCATCTGGTAGGTGCGTTTATCACCGACCAAGGCCGCCTTGGTGCCGATGGCGTCGCGGAAGGGGCCGTAGAAGGCGCTGGCATATTTGGCGGCGTACGCCATGATCTGGACATCGCGGAAGCCCGCCCGGTCGAGGCCGTTGCGGATCGCGCCGACGCGCCCGTCCATCATGTCGGAGGGGGCGATGATGTCGGTGCCGGCCTCGGCCTGGATCAGGCTCTGCTCGACCAGGACCGCCACGGTCTCGTCGTTGAGGATCGCGCCGTCCTCGATCAGCCCGTCATGGCCGTGGCTGGTATAGGGATCGAGCGCGACATCCGTCATCACGCCGATCTCAGGCACCGCCCGCTTCACCGCCCGCACCGCCCGGCAGACGAGGTTTTCGCGGTTCAGCGCCTCGGATCCGGTCGGATCGCGCAGGGACGGCTCGGTGTAGGGGAAGAACGAGACCAACGGGATGCCGAGCCGGGCCGCGCGCTCGGCCTCACGCACGACCTCGTCCACGCTCAGACGCTCGACGCCCGGCATCGAGGCGATCGGCTCGCGCCGACCCTCACCCTCGATGACGAAGAGCGGCCAAATCAAATCATCGACGGTGAGGGTATGCTCGCGCACGAGGCGGCGCGACCAGTCCGCCTTGCGGTTGCGGCGCGGTCGCTGAGTCAGGCTCAGCGGCCCCGAACCCGGCGCGGCTTCACGCGCGGTTTCGATGGCGAGCGGGCGCGGGGTGGCGTCTGACATGGCCCTCAGGACTCCGGTGCTCCAGCGCGCTCTCGAGCCGAAGGGTGCGCCGGCTCGGGGGGAAAGAGCGCATCACGACAAAGACGTCAAAGCCATGGTCGACGGCAAGTCGATCGGCGATGGCCCGAGGCGGAGCATTCCAGGCTCGCATCCCCAAAAACCGTCCGGCGGCCGGAGGTTTCCCCGCAAAAAGGATCGGTGGGGAGAGCGCCGCGGAACGCGCGGCCATGAGAGATGCGCCTAGCACATCCCGATTTGGACCCGAAAGGCGCCGTTGCCGCAGGGCAGGCTCCCGTTGTCCTGTGGCTTCATTGCATCCGGCGACGGTCATGCCCGTCGCCCTGCCCCCGCGACGAGGGGAGGGTGGAGACTCGGCCGGCACCCGAAGTCGGTATCAATCCGCCACATCCTCGATCTGACAGACGAGGCGCAGGCGCATCACCACCCTGTCGGGTCCGTCACGCACCGTCACGACGACAACACCGCTCCCGCCGAGCTTCTGCGGATCGGCGGCGAAAGCCGCCCCACGCGACAGCGCTTCGCCCCGCGCAGCTTGGCGGTCGGACAGGTCCCGACCGTCCGTGTCGATAATGACGGCATCGTCATGGATGTCGAAGAAGTAGCGAGGCACCATCCATCCCTTCCGCCTCGTCCAGGACGTCGGACCGTGCGGCCTCGATTCACCAAGCAACCACCACCGCCCGCTTTCCGAAGGTGCAGAAGGTGCGGACACTGCTCAACAACAAATGCGCGAGCCGTCACAACCTAGAGGCGATCAATGCGGGTGACGGCACGGTTTCAGACCCGCATATCCGATGGCCGGGAAGGCCCCCGTCCAGGAACCGTCAAGCGGGCCGCATGCGGATCCAGCTGGGTGCGACCGCAGCGGGTTGGATCCGCATGCGGCCCGCGTTGACGCCCTGCCCGTGAGTTCGTCTAAGAGGGCCGCGCGGCCCGTGCCGCGGGCATGACACCGCCGGGCAGCGGGCGTCCGATCGGGGCAGCATGGCGGAATGAGCGCGGCGTTGGAGCGCGGAATGTCGGGTGGGCAAAGGATCTTGCGAGAGGACGTGCGAGCGGAATTGGCCGAGCCCGAGATCGCCTTCGAGACCCGCGGGGAGGCCGGGCTGATCACCCTGAGACGGCCGAAGGCGCTCAACGCCCTGACGCTGCCGATGGTGGAGGCGATGCACCGCCAGCTCCGGGCCTGGGCAGGGGATGCGCGGGTCAGCCGGGTCGTGGTGCGCGGCTCAGGCGGGCGCGCCTTCTGCGCGGGCGGCGACATCCGCCAGATCCACGCCCTCGGTCAGGCCGGGCGCCATGCCGACGTGATGGCGTTCTGGCGCGGGGAATACTGGCTCGATGCCGCGGTGAAGAGCTACCCGAAGCCCTACATCGCCCTGATCGAGGGCATCGTCATGGGTGGTGGCGTCGGCATCTCGCTGCACGGCGACGTGCGGGTGGCGGCCGAGAGCTACAGCTTCGCCATGCCCGAGACCGGCATCGGCTTCTTCCCCGATGTCGGCGCGACCTATGCCCTGCCGCGCCTGCCCGGCTGCACCGGGCGCTACCTCGCGCTGACCGGCGCCCGGATCGCCGCCGGCGACGCGCTCGCCGTGGGACTGGCGACCCATGCGGCGCGGGCGGCCGATTTCGAGACCATCATCGATCGGCTGGCGGGAGGCGGGGCGATCGCCCGCGCCTTCGACGGCCTCGACGCGCCGGCGACAGAGACCGGCCCCCTCGTCGCCGAGCGGACGCTGATCGATGCCTGCTTTTGCGCCGACACCGTCGCGGAGGTGCTCACCCGCCTCGACGCGGCGGCGCGGCAGGGCTCTGCCTTCGCCGAGGCCAGTGCGGCGACGATCCGCACCCGCTCGCCTACCAGCCTGACCATCGCCCAGGCGCTGATGCGCCGGGGTGGCGAACTCAGCTTTGCCGAGGCCATGCTCGCCGAGTACCGGCTGGCCGAGTGGCTGATGGGTGGACACGACTTCTACGAGGGCGTGCGGGCGGTGATCATCGACAAGGACAACCGGCCGGCGTGGCGACCCGCCACCCTGGATGACGTCGACGGCGCAGCGATCCAGGCCGCCTTCGGCCCGCCCGACGGCACCGAGCCGCGCTTCGACGGCAGCCAGGGCCCGCGCGACGAGGCGCCGGCCGCGGGAGGGCGCATGGGAGCACGGTCGTGAAGGCGCTTGCCAAGGTCGGCACCACCCTCGACGGGCGCGGGCGCCCGAGCGCCGGAGCCGGCGACCGAATCGAGGGCACCACGCCGCGGGCGCAGACCCGCTGGGACGTGGTGCTGGTCTGGTTCATGCGGATCACCGCCCTGGTCTGGCTCGTCAAGGGACTCACCACCTGGGGCGAGATCCTCGACCTGATTCCCGGCCGGACGCCGTTCGCCGACCTACCGATGGGGCGGCAATCGGCGATCGTCTACTTCGCGGTGATCGACTTCGTGGCGGCGGTCGGCCTGTGGCTGACGAGTGCCTGGGGCGGGGTGGTCTGGCTCCTCGCCGCGACCTCGGCGCTGACGCTGGCGCTGCTGACGCCGCAGCTCCTGCCGATGCCGACGCCGGTGATCGCAGTGCAGGCAAGCATTGTCGCTGTTTACTTCGTGTTATCCTGGCTGGCGGCGCGCGATGTAGGCTGAACAAGAGGTCAACATCAGCGTTTCATTTTGCATTTACCGACAGAAGTAAATCGCGAGTTCATCCTGTCGCTTAAATCGGCTTTCATCGGTGCGGCCTAGGTTCACCTCATAAGCGAGGCCGGTCAGCAAGAACCGGCACGAACCGACAGGAAGGCATCACGATGAGCACGAAGGCCGCCAACACCGCCCTCAAGAGCACCGACACCGCCGCCGAAGCCCAGGGCGCCGCCGGCTCCTATCTCGAGGCGCTGCACCTCGTCGAGCGGCTGCACCGCCGCCTGCTCGACGTCATCAAGGACGAGTTCGACCGGCGCGGTCGGGAGGACGTCAACAGCGTCCAGGCGCTGCTGCTCTACAACATCGGCGACAAGGAGCTCACGGCCAGCGAGCTGCGCTCCAAGGGCTACTATCTCGGCTCGAACGTGTCCTACAACGTCAAGAAGCTCGTCGAGGCCGGCTTCCTGCACCACGCCCGATCCAAGACCGACCGCCGCTCGGTGCGCATCAGCCTGACGCCGAAGGGGCGCGAGATCCACGACCTGATCCAGGGCCTCTACGACAAGCACGCCCGCACGATCCAGCCGATCGGCGGCATCTCCGAGGATGATTTCGGCCGCCTCAACCAGGCGCTTTCCCGCCTGGAGCGCTTCTGGACCGACCAGATCCGCTACCGTCTCTGATCATCAAAGCAGGCGTCACAAAGCAGGAAGGCCGGAGGGTTCGTGACAGAACCCTCCGGCCTTCCTGCTTTTCGTCGTGATGCCGCAAACGAAAAGGGCGCCACCCTGTTCGAGTGACGCCCTCCGTCTCACCGGATCGAATCCGGCGACAGCCTTCTTAGTTGAAGGTGTCGATCTCAGCGGACTCGTAGGAGGTGACTTCCATGCCGACGCAGATCTCGGCAACGACGGGAGCGGACCACTTCATGACGTTTCTCCTGGTAGACGAAGGGATGAAAACCGAACCGGCCTAGGGCCGGCGACGCCTTCTCAGTTGAAGGTGTCGATCTCGGCGGACTCGTAGGAGGTGACTTCCATGCCGACGCAGATCTCGGCAACGACGGGGGCAGACCACTTCATGGCGTGTCTCCTGATGACAATTTGAAAACGAAGGTCGGTCTCATGACCGTCCCACCTCGAACTGAGGTGGTGGCCGTTCGTTTGCCGGGCCCCTCGTGTTCGACGTCCTTGATATAGGCAATCTGTTGGGCGCAATTCAAGCGGACCCTACACTTATATTTCTCATAGAGAGCTCTCAGGAGCGCCCAAACTGGTGGCCGAGAGCGGCAACGCCCTGCCAAACGCGCGAAAAAGTGCTGGACAAGCAACGATATAGTGCCGGTCACCGTGATCCACAAGCGAGAGTGGCGGAACCATTCGCACACTCCATTGCCGATTTCTCCCGGTCCTTTCTTTCGGAAATCCGGCGCTCCGAGGGCAGGCCGGCGCGTCACAGCGCAGCCCGGCTCGGCGCCTGCGCACGCGCCCGCTCTTGTGATGCGGGGGGCGATGCGGCAAAGCGGGGCCCTCGCGCGCACAAGACCTCAAGAGCCCCGAAATGCACGACATCCGCGCCATCCGCGAGAACCCGGAGGCCTTCGACCGCGACCTCGAGCGGCGCGGCCTCTCGCCCCTGAGCGCCGAGCTGATCGCCCTCGACGATGCGCGGAAGGCAGCCGTCTCGGCGGCGCAGGGCGCGCAGGAGCGGCGCAACGCGCTGTCCAAGGAGATCGGCGCGGCCAAGAAGGTGAAGGACGAGGACCGCGCCTCCGAGCTGATGGCCGAGGTCGCCCGTCTCAAGGAGGAAGCGCCGGGGCTGGAGGCCGCGCAAGGCGAGGCGGAAAAAGCCCTCGACGCGCGCCTCGCCGCGATCCCGAACCGGCCGAAGCAGGACGTTCCCTTCGGCGCCGACGAGCACGGCAATGTCGAGTACCGCCGCTTCGACTCCTCGCGCGAGCGCCTCGCGCAGGGCCGCCAGCACTTCGAGCTGGGCGAGGCCATCGGGCTGATGGATTTCGAGGCAGCGGCCAAGCTCTCCGGCTCGCGCTTCGTGGTGCTCAAAGGCCAGCTGGCCCGGCTTGAGCGGGCGCTCGGGCAGTTCATGCTCGACCTCCACACGACCGAGCACGGCTACACGGAGGTGATTCCGCCGATCCTCGTGCGCGACGAGGCGATGTTCGGCACGGCGCAGTTGCCGAAATTCCGTGACGACCAGTTCGCGGCGGGCGACAGCTTCTGGCTGATCCCCACGGCGGAAGTGCCCCTCACCAATCTCGTGCGCGAAAACATCCTCGCGGAGGACGAGCTTCCCCTCCGCTTCACCGCGCTCACCCCCTGCTTCCGGGCCGAGGCCGGGGCGGCGGGGCGCGACACCCGCGGCATGCTGCGCCAGCACCAGTTCAACAAGGTCGAGCTGGTCTCGATCACCGCGCCCGAACAATCGGCCGAGGAGCACGAGCGGATGCTCGCCTGCGCCGAGGCCGTGCTGAAAAAGCTCGACCTGACCTATCGCGTCATGACGCTCTGCACCGGCGACATGGGCTTTGCCAGCCAGAAGACCTACGACATCGAGGTCTGGGTCCCCGGACAGCAGACCTACCGGGAGATCTCGTCCTGCTCGGTCTGCGGCGAGTTCCAGGCGCGGCGGATGAATGCGCGCTACCGGGCGAAGGAGGGCAGGGGGGTCGGCTTCGTCCACACCCTGAACGGCTCCGGCGTCGCGGTCGGCCGCGCCTTGATCGCCGTGATGGAAAACTACCAGAACCCCGACGGCAGCGTCACGATCCCGTCGGTGCTTCAGCCCTACATGGGCGGCCTGAACCGAATCGAGGGACCGAACCACTGATGCGCATCCTGGTCACCAACGACGACGGCATCCACGCGCCGGGCCTGGAGACGCTGGAGGGGATCGCCCGCGAACTCAGCGACGACGTCTGGGTGGTCGCGCCCGAATACGACCAATCGGGCGTCTCGCACTCGCTCTCGCTGAACGATCCGCTGCGCCTGCGCCAAGTCTCCGAAAAGCGCTTCGCGGTGAAGGGCACGCCCTCCGACTGCGTGATCATGGGTGTGTCGCACATCCTCAAGGACCAGAAGCCGGATCTCGTGCTGTCGGGGGTCAACCGCGGTCAGAACGTGGCCGAGGACGTGACCTATTCCGGCACCATCGCCGGAGCCATGGAGGGCACGATCCTCGGCATCCGCGCGATCGCGCTCAGCCAAGCCTACGGTGCGGGCGGGCGCGCCAACCTGAAATGGTCCTGCGCCGCCGCGCACGGGCCGCGGGTGATCCGCAAGATCCTGGAGATCGGGATCGAGCCCGGCATCCTCGTCAACGTCAACTTCCCCGATTGCGAGCCGGACGCGGTACAGGGCGTGGCGGTCTCGGCACAGGGCCAGCGCAACCAGGCGCTCCTGCAGATCGACGCCCGCCACGACGGGCGCGGCAACCCCTATTTCTGGCTCGCCTTCGCCAAGGCGCGGTTCGAGCCCGGCAACGGCACGGACCTGAAGGCGATCGCCGAGAACCGCATCTCGGTGACGCCGCTGCGGCTCGACCTCACCGACGAGCCGGAACTGACCCGCTTCGCCGCGGCGTTTCGAGCGTGAGCGAGAGCGGTCGATCCGGCGGCCATGCCGTCTGAGGCCGGCGATCCCGAGGAGCCGGCCGATGGGTTTGCGGACGGGCTCACGGAAGGACTGGCAGCGGCGACCGGCAACGCCGCCTTCGTGCTGGCCCTGCGCGAGCGCGGCGTGCGCGACACCACTGTGCTGCGGGCGATGGAGCGGGTGCCGCGGGGGCGCTTCGCGCCGCCGGCCCTGCGCGCCTATGCCCGGCGGGACATCGCCCTGCCGCTCGCCTGCGGCCAGACCATGACGGCACCGAGCATCGTCGCGGCCATGCTCGGCGCCCTCGACATCGCCCCCGGCGCGCGGGTGCTGGAGGTCGGCACCGGCACGGGCTACGTCACCGCCCTGCTGGTGCAACTGGGCGCAGCCCATGTGCGCAGCCTGGAGCGCTACGAGGGGCTCGCCCGCACCGCGCGGACCCATCTCGGGCGCGACTTCGACGAGGCCGCCGTCGAGACCGCCGATGGGCTCGCGCCGGAGGTCGTGCGGGGCGGGAGCTACGACCGCATCCTGCTCAACGGCAGCCTTGCCGCGCTGCCGCCGCACCTGCCCGCCGCACTCAAATCCGGCGGGCGGCTGGTCGCGGGGTTCTGGACCGGGCGGGCAAGCCGGCTCGTGACGCTGACCCGTGACGGCGCGGCGGCTTTCGCGCGAACGGAAGGACCGGCCCTGCGCCTCGGCCCGCTGACCCCGGGGCGGGCGCTCACACCGTAGCGGTTCGCGCGGTCATTCACCGGTCGACGGCAACGGTTGCGAGCGTCGAAGACGGGATCGGCGCTGTTGCCAGAGTTCCTCAACCTTTACGGATCACCCGCGAAATCGATCCGCATGGGGATCTCGGGAACGGTTGCTTAACCTCAATCCCGTTTGAATAGCTCATCACGTTGCGTCAGTGTTCAAACGGGTGCGTCGATGCGGGTTCGGGGGAAAGTTCTGGGCTTGAGGACGCTATCGCGCTTCGCCCTTATCGGAATGATCGGCGGTGGCACTGCCGCCTGCTCGTCGGACGCGTCGCGCCTCGGCGATCCCTTCACCAACCCGTTCGCCTCGCTGACGGGCGAACCCTCGGCTACCGGCAGCCTGCCGGAAGAGGGTGCCGCGGGCGAGATGGCGGCCGCCCCGGCGATCCGCACGCCGCGCATCCAGTCCCAGGCGCTGCCCGCACCCGGCCCGGCCCTGTCGCCGCGCCCCGGCGCGATCAGCTCTGCCCCGGCCAGGACTGCAACCCGCGTGGCGACGGCCGAGCCGATCTCCGGTGGAATGGCGAGCAACGTGGCCGGCCTGAACCCGGATGCGAGCCGCGCGATGACGCCGCGCGCCTCCGCCCCGGCGCCGCAGCCCAAGCTCCAGTTCGGCAAGCCCGTCGATAAGGCCGCGGACAAGGCCGCGGAGAAGCGTGCCGCCGAGGCCGCTGCCGCGAAGGCCGCCGACGCCCGCCGCGAGGCCGAGCGCCAGGCTGCCGCCGCCAAGGTCGCCGAAGCAAAGGCCGCTGAGGCCAGGGCCGCGGAGAAGGCAGCGCAGTCCAAGAAACTTGCCGATGCCAAGGCGGCCGAGGCGAAGAAGGCGGCAGAGGCCGCCAAGCATCCACGTCCGGGTCAGAAGGGCAGCGAGAAGGTCGCCAAGGCCGAGACCAAGCCCGACGCGAAGGACGCGGCCAAGGAGGCTGCGAAGGCAGAGGCCGCCCGCAAGGCCGAAGCCGACGCCAAGCAGGCCAAGGCGGACGCCGCCAAGAAGCTTGCCGAGGCCCGCGCCGCGGAAGCGGCCGCCAAGGCCGCCGCCAAGGAGAGCAAGGAAGCCGCCAAGGAAGCCGCCAAGCCTCCGGCGAAGGAGACGGCGCCCGCCGCCCCGGTGAAGGTCGCCAGCGCCGACGCCTCTGCCCCGATCCCGGCCGCCGCAGCCCCGCAGGCCCCGGCCGAGTCGTTCCGCTGGCCGGCCAAGGGCCGTATCATCAACGGCTACGGCTCCTCGGGCAACGAGGGCATCAACATCGCCGTGCCCGAGGGCACCCCGGTCAAGGCGGCCGAGGACGGCACCGTGGCCTATGCCGGCTCCGACGTGAAGGGCTACGGCAAGCTGGTTCTGGTGCGGCACAACAACGGCTACGTCTCGGCCTACGCCCATAACGGCGAGCTGGACGTGCGCCCCGGCGAGAAGGTGAAGCGCGGCCAGACCATCGCCAAGTCGGGCGCCACCGGCAACGTCACCTCGCCCCAGCTCCACTTCGAGCTTCGCAAGGGCGCGACCCCGGTCGATCCGATGCCCCATCTCGGCGGCTGAGTTTCTCTCACCGCGTGAAACCAGAACGGCGGCTCCGCGAGGGGCCGCCGTTTTCGTTTGATCACTTCGGCTGCCGTCATTGCTGCGATGTTCAGTGTTCCCTTGATCGCGGCGGGACGGCCCGTTGAGGGTGAAGGCCGCCAGGAACGATTTCGGCGGGATGCCGCCGAGGGGAGGGCGGATCGGGCCGGAGCTCGGCCAGCACAGCGTAGATCTCGTCGCGGTCAGGGCCAAACTGGCACTCCGCCGCGATCTCGGCCTCGACCGCAGCCGAGATGCGCTGCCCGGCTCGGGAAGCGCTACTGCGGCAGCAAGTCCTCCTCGCGGCCCCTGAAACGGAATGGATGGTCCTCAGTCTGCGTCCGACGCCTCGGCCGGCCGTTGCATCGTGTTCGCAGGCCGTTGTGGATCGAAGAGGTTGTAATCCTCCGCCCGAATCCGCTCGGTGCCGCGCACGTAATCGCCCACCGGGCCGGGCCAGAGCGTGCGGTTACGGCCCGAGCGGTCGAGATACCAGCTGCCGCAGCCGCCCCGCATCCAGATGCTGTCCCGCATCCGCGCATCGACCTCGCCGCGGAAGCGCGCCTGGGCTTCGGGGCGTACCTCCAGCATCCCGCCGGGATGGTCACGCAGCCGCTGCAGCGCGTCGAGCACGTGGGCGACCTGCGCCTCGACCATCAAGAGCACCGAGTTGTGGCCGAGGCCGGTATTCGGGCCGAGCAGCAGGAAGAAGTTCGGAAAGCCCGCTACCGAGACGCCGCGGAAGGCGTCCGCCCCGTCCTTCCAGGCCTGCAGCAGGCTCACGCCGCCGCGCCCGATCACCTCCGTGCGCAGTACGCTGCCGCCGGGGGAGAAGCCTGTGGCGAAGATCAGCACGTCGAGCGGGTGCTCGGCGCCGTCCGCGGTGACGAGGCCGTGGGGCAGAACCTCGCGGATCGGTGCGGTCACGAGGCTCACGTTGGGCCGGGCCAGCGCCGGGTAGTATTCGTCGGAGAGGAGCACCCGCTTGCAGCCGAGGCGGTAGTCCGGTGTGAGCTTTCTTCTCAGAGCCGGATCGGCGATCGAAGCCGCGAGGTGCCGACGCGCGCCTGCTTCGGCGAGCGCCGTGACGGTCGAGACGCGGGTGAAGCCAAGGAGCGCCGCGACCTCGCGGCGCCAGAACAGCGAGGCGCGGTAGAGCCGGCGCAGGGGCGTTACCCGCATGAGCCGCCGGAGACCATGCCCGGTCGGGCGGTCGCCGCGGGGCAGGATCCAGGGGGCCGAGCGCTGAAACTGGGTGAGGTGCGCCGCGCGCCCGACGATCTCCGGCACGAACTGCACCGCGCTCGCCCCCGTGCCGATCACGCCGACGCGTTTCCCCCTCAGGTCGCAGGAATGGTCCCAAGCCGCGGAGTGGAACGCGGTGCCGGAAAACCGTTCCAAACCGGGGAGACGGGGCAGGGCAGGGTGGTGCAGGGCGCCCATGGCGCCCACCAGCACGCGGGCAGAGATCGTCCCCCCGTCGGTTTCGACCCGCCACAGGCCCGCCGTCGCATCGAAGACAGCACGCACCACGCGGGTCTTCAGGCGCAAGAACGGCGCGAGGCCGTGCTCGGCGACGAGACCCTCCAGATAGGTCTTGATCTCGGGCTGCGGCGCGAACAGGCGGGTCCAATCGGATTTGGGGGCGAAGGAGAGGGAGTAGAGCTGCGAAGGCACGTCGCAGGCCGCGCCGGGATAAGTGTTCTCCCGCCACGTGCCGCCGATGCCCGCGGCCTTCTCCAGCACAAGGAAGCGGTCGAACCCGGCCTGCCGCGCGCGGATCGCCATGGCGAGGCCGGAAAAGCCAGCGCCGACGATGACGAGGTCGAGGGGCGACTCGCTCACGCAGCGGCCTCCGTTCCGGGCCCCGAGTCCGCCTGCAAGGCGCGGCGCAGGAAGATCGCGGCCTCATCAAGGGAGCGGCGTGCCTCGGGCAGAAAGCTCTCGGCGAGCTGCCAAGCATGCGCCACCACGGGGAAGACGGCGAGTTCGACCGGCACGCCCGCTTCCCGCGCTTTCTCGGCGAGCCTCAAGGAGTCATCGCGCAGAATTTCGCGGGCGCCGACATGGATCAGGAGCGGCGGGAACCCCTCGAAATCCGCCTCGATCGGCGAGGCGCGCGGGTCGGCGGGGTCGGCCCCGGCAAGATAGGCCGGCACGAGCCGCATCAGCGATTCCGGGCGGAACATCGCGTCGCGCCGCCCATTCGTGCGGAACGAGGCGCTGCGGCCGATCAGGTCGGTGGCCGGCGAGAACAGGGCGGCCGCCGCGGGCGGGTTCAGGCCGAGGCGGCGCGCCTCGATAATCGTCGTGAGGGCCAGGGTGCCGCCCGCGGAATCCCCAGCGACGACCGCCGGACCCGCTTGCGCGAGCGCGGCCCAGACGGCGGCGCAATCCTCGACCGCGGCCGGGAAGGGGTGCTCCGGTGCCAGCCGGTAATCCGGCGTGAACACCCGAAAGCCTCTCTGGGCGAAGCGTCCGGTGACCGGACGGTACAGTTGCGCCGAGCAGGCGATGAAGCCACCGCCGTGAAGATAGAGCAGGGTCGGACGCTCGCCCTTCGCGCCAGCTCCTTCGGCTTGCGCCCACTCGCCAGTCACGCCGCCGACCGCGCCGGGGGTGAAGGCGACGCCGGACGGCGCCGGGAACCGGGCGCCCTCGAAGGCGCGGCGGATCGCGAAGACATCGAGCGTGCTGCCGAGCCGCCGCTTCACCGCAAGGCGGATGGCGAGATCGTAGAGGTGGGCGCGCAGGCTCGCCATGGTCACGTGTCTCTGATCACTTGTCTCGAAATCATCTGTCTCGAACGGCGCGGCGGATCAGCGACCAGTAGTGCACCGGCATCAGGCGCTGGACCAGCAGGGCGCGGCGGGCGTCGGCGCCGATCACCACCCGTGGTGACCGCGCCTCGATCCCGCGCAGGATTGCCGCGGCGGCCGTCTCCGGGCGCAGGGTCAGGAGGCGCTCGAAGGCGGCCAGCCCCTCGGCGGCCTGCCGCGTATCCATGGCGCGGGGCGTGCGGGCGTTGCGAGCGATGGCGGTGGCGACCCCGCCCGGATGCACCAACGTCACGCCGAGCCCGGTGCCCTCGTATTCGTGGCGCAGGGCCTCGGTGAAGCCGCGCACCGCGAACTTGCTCGCCGCGTAGGCCGCCTGCCCCGCGGGTGCGATGATGCCGAACACGCTCGACAGGTTGACGATCTGCGCCTGGGGTTCGGCCCGCAGCAGTGGGAGGCAGGCATGGGTCAGCCGCATCACCGCGTGCAGGTTCACGTCCATCAGCCAGTCGATATCGGCCGGGTCGGTCTCCTCGAACCGCCCGCCGAGCGCCACACCGGCATTGTTGACGAGAAGCTGCAGGCCGCCGTGACGGGCCCGGACCGCCTCCGGCAGGGAAAGCAATGCGTCCCGGTCCGCGAGGTCGAGCACGTGTTCGCTGACTGTGACGCCGAAGGCGCGGGCGGCCCCTGCCGTCTGGGCCAAGCCCTCTGCGTCGCGGTCGGCGAGCGCCAAGGTGCAGCCGCGCCCGGCGAGCGCGAGGCTCAGCGCCGCACCGATCCCGCTTGCCGCTCCGGTGACGAGGGCGGTGCGACCCCGCAGAACGAAGCGCCGTGCCATGCTGCGTCCCATGACGCTCAGGCCTCCGGGGGGAGGGGACGCGTGCCGGTGGCCTCAGCCATGGCCTCGACCTCGGCCAGCTTGGCGTGGAGCGCCGACCAATCGTCGGCCTCCGCGATCGGCGCCCAGAGCGCCTCGACCTCGTCGATCAGCATCGTGCAGGGCTTTTCGCGGGCGAAGTAAGGGTGGTCAAGGTTGGCCGCCGCGGAGGGTCGCATCGCCTGGAGCGCGGCGTGGACCGGGCGGAAGGCGTCGCTGGCATAGTGCTCGCCCGCCGGGCTCCGGGCGGCGCGGGGCTCGCTGGCCAGCCCACCGCGCCAATCGAAGAAGACCTGCTCGAACGGGGCGCGGCTCTTTTCCAGGAAGGCCCAGAACGCGCCGACCAGCCGGTGGACCGCGCCCTCGCCCTCCCCTGGCACGGGCGTGACGCCGAGCCGGAACAGGATCGCCTCGGCGAACGCATCCTGAAGCGCGGGGCCGAAGGTCTTGAGCCCCGCCTCCAGCCGCTCCTTCGGCACGAGCCCGAGCAGGCAATCGGCCAATCGGCTCAGATTCCAGAACAAAGCCTCGGGCTGGCGGCCGAAGCTGTAAAGGCCCCATTCGTCGAAATTGGCCGCGGTGAAGGCCGGATCGTGCACCGGCGCGAAGCGCCAGGGGCCGTAATCGAAGCTCTCGCCGGTGACGTTGATGTTGTCGGTGTTGAGCACGCCGTGGACGAAGCCCGCGGCCATCCACTGCGCGCCCATCCGCGCCACCCGCGCCACCATCGCCTCAAAGAACAGGGCTGCCCGCTCGGTCCCGTCCGCCTCCTGGATGCCGGGATAGTAGGTCTCGACCACGTAATCGACGAGGCGGACGATGAGTTCAGGCTGTTCGAGGAACAGGAAGCGCTGGAAGGTGCCGATGCGCAGGTGTGAGTGCGAGAGCCGCACCAGCACGGCCGAGCGGGTGGGGGAGGGCTCGTCGCCCCGCTCCAGCGCCTCGCCGGTCTCGATCAGGCTGAACGACTTCGATGTCTCGACGCCGAGCGCCTCCAGCATGGCGGTGGCGAGCACCTCGCGCACGCCGCCCTTCAGGGTGAGCCGCCCGTCCGCCCCGCGCGACCACGGCGTCGTGCCGCTGCCCTTGGTGCCGAAATCGAGCAGCCGCCCGTCGCGCAGATCGCGTCCTTGCGCGAACAGGAAGCCGCGCCCGTCGCCGAGATCGGGATTGTAGGCGCGGAACTGATGGCCGTGGTAGCGCAGCGCCAGCGGCTTCTCGAACGAGCCGGGCAGAGGCGTGAAACGCGCGAAATGCGCGATCCAAGCCTCGTCCGACAGGCCGTCGAGCCCGACCCGCCGCGCCCAGGCTTGATTGCGGTAGCGCAGGATCGCCGACGGGAAGTCGGCGGGTGCCACGACGTCGTAGAAGTCGGGTCCGAGATCGGCGTGGCGGCGGGAGGAATTGAAAGCGGGCAGGTGTTCGGCTCCGGTGCGGCGGGAGGAGTCGGGCAGGCGAGGGGGAACGTCAAGCCGGCGAAAGGGTGAACCCGGCGGCGGGGAGAGGCGATCCCTCCACGGAATGGCTGCCGTGCCCTCCCCTGGCTATTCCGTGGCCGGCACGGCATGGCATCGGACCGGAACGAGCCCCGAGCACGGATCCTCCAGCGTGACCCAACGCACAACCGGCGCCCGCGCCTCCGCTGCGGCCTACCCGATCCTGACGCTGACCACCCTCCTCTGGGCGGGCAACACGGTGGCCGGCAAGTGGGCGGTCGGCGAGGTCTCGCCGCAGGTGCTGACCACCCTGCGCTGGGCCTTCGCCTTCGCGGTGCTGCTCGTGGTGGCGCGCCGCCAGGTTCTGGCAGAGCGGGACCGGCTGATGCAGCGCTGGCCCTACCTGTTCCTGATGGGCGCGTTCGGCTTCACGATCTTCGCGAGCCTGTTCTACGCCGCCGGCACCTACACCAGCGCGGTCAACGTCGCCCTGATCCAGGGGGCGGTTCCCGTCTTCGTCATGGGGCTGAACTTCGTCGTGCGCCGCGTTCCGGTGCGGGCAGGGCAGGTGGCGGGCGCCGCCGTCACCCTCGTGGGCGTGGCGGTGGCGACGACCCATGGCGATCTCGCGGTGCTGGCCCATCTCGGCCTCAATTTCGGCGACGGGCTGATGCTCGCCGCGAGCCTCGTCTATGCCGGCTATACCGTGGCACTGGCCGGGCGGCCCGCCGTGTCGGGGCTCGCCTTCTTCACCGCGCTGGCACTGGCCGCCTTCCTCACCTCGCTGCCGCCGTTGGCCGCGGAATGGGTGCTTGGCCGCTCGATCTGGCCCACCACCGCGACGGCTTGGGCGATCGTCGCCTTCGTCGCGCTCGGTCCCTCACTGCTGGCGCAGCTCTCCTTCATCCGCGGCGTCGAGCTGATCGGCCCGAACCGGGCCGGACTGTTCGTGAATCTCGTGCCGGTCTTCGGCGCGGGCCTCGCCGTGCTTCTGGCGGGCGAACCCTTCGGCGGTGCCGAGACGCTGGCGCTCCTCCTCGTGCTCGGCGGCATCCTCATCGCCGAGACCGCCGGGCGGCGGGCGACGGGGGCCAAGGATCGCGGAACGAACCGCTGAACGCGGCCGAACGCAGGACACGCCCTCGAGGAGGGCGGGCGTGGCACCATCGCCATCCGGCCCGAAACCCTCGATGGCGGCCAAGCGGCCCTCAGCATCGCCGACGACGGACCGGCCATCCCGGCGAGCTTCGATCCGGCGGCAAGTCGCAGTCTCGGCTTCCGGACGGTGCTCCGCCTTGTCCTCGCCACCGGTCTCGCGTCCGCCGCGGCCTGACCGAGCGACGTTGGGCCACTCTCGCAGCTGCGAGCCAGCGTGGCTGGGCGAGGGCAGGGCAGCTTCGAAGACGGCACGGAAGCGGAGGAGCGAGCGGCCTTCTCCGTCGAACAGGCGCAGGGTGGGGAGGCCGGCCGCGTACTCGGCCGCGCGCGCTGCCAGCT
>NZ_JACHWM010000022.1 GCF_014191355.1 Methylobacterium sp. R2-1 | reverse complement strand
GAACCGCGATCGTCATCGTCCCGCTCCCTTCCTCATCTCGGCTACCCTGCAAGCCTAGCAGCGCAGCCCGGGTGAGGGGCGGGCCATCCATAAAGCGGTATTGGCCTGCGAGTAGACCACTTGGCGCAATTCGTCGCCACTGCCGCAGGAGGCAAAGTCGTCGTCGCAGCGGTTGCCGGTGTCGCGCCGGTAGATGAAGCCGGTGTAGCGGGTGTAGTAGCCCGTCGCGTCGAGGCGCAGCGGGCCGATGCCCCGGCGCAGGCTTAGCTCGACCGTGCGGGCGCGCTCAAGTCGCAGGGTCGGATCTCCGATCTCGAAGGTCGCGGAGGCATGGTGCGGCCCCTGCGCGAACAGCTCGTAGCCGGTCGGCGCGCGCTCGACATAGGAACCGTTGAGGCTCGCCACGAAGCCGTAGGGCAGATCCTGCAGCGCGCCGATGCTCGCGCTCTTCGGCGCGAAGCGGCGGGTCCGGGCGTAGCTGAAGGGCTCCCCGTCCGTCGGCAGGTAGCTGTCGGGGAACTGCGTCGCGGTGCTGTTGAGCCGGTCGCCCTCGATGCGGCCCGCAGCCTGGAAGCGCAGGCCTCCGCCAACGGCCAGTTCCTCGAACAGATAGGCGGCGAGCACCCGCGACTCGGTCGGCGGCAGGAAGGCCTCGAGCTGCGTGTTGAGCACCCGCCGGCTCGCCTGCACACCGACCGCGCCGGTGAGAGTGCCGAGCGCGGTGAAGACCGGCACGTGCTGCGCCTCGAAGCGGGCCTCGACCTCGCGGTTCTTGAAGATCGCCTGCACGCCCTCGGCCCCGCCGCCATGGGCATGGTCATGGTCGTGATCATCCTCGTGATCGTGATCGTGGTGATCGTGCCCGATGCCGATCTCCTCGTGGCGGTAGACCGAGTAGCCCGCCCAGAAGCGCAGCACCTCGAAGGGGCCGTCCAGGGGCCGGTACTCGCCGCGGGCGAGCAGGCGGTCCTGGTTCGGGTTGAGCCGGGTGCGCGACTCCTCGGCCTCGCCGCCGGGGATCTGATAGAGCGCGTTGAAGTGGCTGTAGGAGATGCCGAGGAAGCCGCGGTCGCCGATCGCCGAGATGCCGACCGAGCCGCCTTGCGTCTCGGTGGCCGAGTTGCGCTGGATGCCGCCGGGGATCGCGTAGGAGTCGGTCGCGGTCTTGAAGCCGTCGGCGTGGACCGCGATGCCGTTCGCGCCCGCATCGACGCTGGCCGCCCCGAGCCGGCCGTTGTCGACCGTGGTGTAGCCGGTCGTGACCTGCCCCGAGATCCCGCGCGCGGGGATGAAGGTCGGCACCTGATTGTTCTCGGCCGAGACCACGCCGCCGATCGCCCCCGAACCGTAGCGCAGGGTCGCGGGGCCACGGATCACCTCGATCCGGCTGGCGTTCAGCGGGTTGACCGGCACCGCGTGGTCCTCGCCGAGATCCGACACGCCGCCGTTGACGATGCCGTTCTCCTGAATGCGCACCCGAGCGTTGTCGAGACCGCGGATGATCGGCCGCGAGGCCGCCCCCGGCGCGTAGGTCGAGGCGGAGATGCCGGGCCGGTCGAACAGGGCGTCGCCGAGCGTGCGCGGCTGGTCGCGGGCGATCCGCTCCTGTGGCACGACGGTCACGGGGGAGAAGGTGTTCGTCGCCACAGGCAGCACCTCGGCCGCTCGCGCGAACGGCACGGCGGGGGAGGGGGTCGCCGGGCCGGGGGACCGCGCCTGGACCGGGCTCACGGACGTGACGCTGATCTCCTCAAGCGTCGCCGCCGATTGAGCACGGGCATCGCAGGACATGCTGACGAGCAAGGGCACCGCAATCAGCATGGTGCTCGAAAGAGCGCAGGCCCGCAGACGACGTGACATAAGACCAGACTGCCAGCTGTAATGTAACAATGTAACGTATGGCTTGGCAGCTACGACCTAGGCAACAAGCGCGACGGTACGCGAGTGTGTTTGGACCGGTATGTAACGTTATTACAACATGAGGTGTGGGGGCTCAGGCTGCAGAGCGGCATTCCGTGCACCGGCCCGTGATCTCAATGAAACGAGAACCGGGATCAAATCCATGGGAGGAGGATATCTGGGTGATCACGTCCTGCAGCGCTCCTGACTGTGTAGCGCGTCGCTCTTCGACCTGCGAGAGGGAGCTGTCCTGGATAGCTGAGGTCCGTCCGAGGAAGCTGCCCGCTCGAAAGCGGCTACTTCGTTCTCATCCAAGCTCGTGCACTTCGGGGAAGTCAGACCACCATTCACCAGACCTTCCGAATACCTGCTTTGAGTCGGAACCGGCTATACCAACTTGTAAGAAAAACCTTCGTTTTCTGCACATAACTGCTGGCATCTAGGTTGTGATCACTGGCGTGGCTAACCCGCTGGTGGCATTCTCGAAACCCCTTCGCATCGAAAAAGCGGGAGCACCTTCCTTCATTCAAGCCGGCATGGTTTTTCGGCTTACCTAACAAGTCGGTCCAATTACCGCCCACTGGCATGGCGCTCGACCATATAGCGGCCGGGCGGCGCGCCGAGCGCTTTGCGGAACATGGTGACGAAGCTTGGTATGCTCTCATAGCCGAGGTCGGCCGCAACCTGCTGGATTGATGAACCGCCAGCGAGCCACTTCACCGCCAGCATCAGGGCAAGCTGCTGCCGCCAGCGGCCGAAGCTCATACCCGTCTCGCGGCGTATCGCCCGCTCCATCGTGCGGGTGCTCATGCCGGCCCTGCCGGCCCAGACATCGAGCGTGCCGCGATCGGACGGCGAAGCTATCATCAGGTCGATGACTCGCCGCAGCCGAGGGTCTACCGGCATCGGCAGATGCAGGTCTTCCGCGCTGGCCGCCGCAAGCTCGTCGATCAGTACCGCCGTCAGCCGCACATTCGCGCCACCCTCGTCGTAGAGCAGCGGCAGGCCAGCGCACCGGATCAGCAACTCGCGCAGCAGCGGCGTCACCGCCACGACGCGGCAGCACGGGTAAGGCGGCTCATTGGCGTCAACCGCGACAAAGGCGGCATAGCCCTCTAGCGCGCCTGTCACCTTCATGGCGTGGACCGTGCCGCCGGGTATCCAGATCGCGCTTTGTGGCGGCACGATCCATAGGCCGCCCTCAACCTCGCAGCTCAGCGCGCCGCGCTGGACGAGCAGGAGCTGGCTCTTGGCATGATGGTGCGGTTCCAGCTCGAAGTCGCCGAACGTGTCGGAGACGATGCCGTAGGTGACGAGTGCGCGCGGCACCTCATCGGGCTCGACCCAATCGGCCTCGGTCGACAGGTCGGTCAGCAGCGGCATGAGTGCCAACCTTTCACTTTGGCGCAAATGAATAACACGCTGTCGCCCCATCGCAATGACGTCAAATCTGCCCGCCTCTACTCACGGTAGCTGCGGTGGTCGACAGCGGCCGCTCATTACCACTTGAGGAATTGTGCATGACGACGTTAAGCCAAGCCCATATCGCCCAGCTTCTCGCCCGGCTCCACGAGCAAGCCGAGGCGACGGACGCCCCGTTGTTGCAGGAGATGCAGGACCGCATGGGCGGCACGGAGATGACGATTGAAGATGCGGCCGCGAAGATGATCGCCGATGAAGGTGTCGATTACCGGCGGGTTTACAGTGGCTATGCCGACCGCTTCCTTGCGGTTTCGCCGAATTACGGCCGTTTCCTCTATGCCATGGCACGCGCGGCTCAGGCTAAGCGGATCGTCGAGTTCGGAAGCTCCATGGGCGTATCGACCATCTACCTCGCGGCTGCGCTACGCGACAATGGCGGCGGACAACTCATCGGAGCCGAGCTTGAACCGACTAAGGCAGCCCGCGCCCGTTCGCATCTCGAAGAAGCGGGCTTGCTCGACCTTGTCGATATTCGCGAGGGTGACGCGCTCGACACACTGAAGAATATCGACGGCGAAGTCGATCTCGCTTTGATTGACGGTGGGTGGTCGCTCTACCTGCCGGTGCTGAAGCTGATTGAACCACGCCTACGTCCCGGGGCCCTAGTTTTGGGCGAGAACGCTTTCGTGCGGGACTATCTCGACTATGTGCGCGAGCCGGTGAATGGTTATATCGCGCACACGCTGCCGATTGACGAGGGGCGCGGTAACGAGTTCGCGGTCAAGGTCGCATGACCGCATTGGTACGGTGAGCGGATGGGCCGGAGCCCTCCCGATTGGAAAGGTTGATCGGGATGGCATCTTCCGGTGCCGCAGCCGTGTGGTATGAACGACAGTGCTTTCCCGAAACCTGTTCCCGATTGCCTTTTCCGGAAATGGGTCTGGGCACATGGTGAAACAAGACAGCCCATTGCATCCCCTTGACCGCGGCCGGTACGCTCGGAATCTTTGCGGAACAGCCGGCTTTGGGCGGGGGCGTACGCTTCAGAACCAGAGATCAAGGTCTGGTTGCCACCCGACCCAGTCGTACTCTTTTTCCCAACCGGCAGCATGAAAGCGGACCTTGCAAGGGCCTGCTAAGGGTGGAAAGCGGCCTGTCCGCTTCTGGCGGGGAAGCGAGACAAGCCGCCGTTGCACAGTGTTACGTCAGCGGCAGGAACAACTCCGCGATCGCCTCGTGCTCAGGCACCTCTGGGAAGAACGCAAGGCGCTGGCAGTAGAGTGGGAAATCTCGCGCCTCCTCACCGCTGGCCGGGAGCCACTCGCGATAGAGGTAGAGCGCGGGAGGCTCCAGGTTATCGGTGTTGCCGACGACGCGCAGCACCGCGCAGCGTCCGCCAGGGATTTCGCCGACTTTGATTTGCTCGCCGCTCGCCGCGATCGGTTGGTTGGTTCCGACACAGAGGTCAACGCTATAGTCGGCGAGCGACACGGGACGCCGCTCGGACCGCCAGACGTTGAAGGTTGGGTTCGTCCTGGGGTGCAAGCCGGCGGCCTTTCGCCATGCGATGAACCGCTGGATGGTGGCACCGAGCGTCGCCGGATCGCCGCGGTGCTCCATGATCGCCACCCGCGTCGATGGCACGTCGCGGATCATCACCTCGTCGGGAGTGAACGTTCTTGGCATGAGCTTGCTCCTCGCGTCGTTAAGAGGCCCAAAGGCCGCAAGCCACGGTCCCCAGTCTGGAGCCTTCCTGAACGACGAGGGCGATTGCCCGAACCGCTGCCGAAAGGCACGGGCGAAGGCGTCCGGTGCGTCGTAGCCGGCATCCATCGCTATTTCAGTGACGCTTTGTGCGTCCCGGTAGGCCAGCCGGTATGAAGCGCGCTTCATGCGGGCAAGCTGAACGTAGCGATGCACGGACAATCCGAAGGTCGCCGTGAACTGCCGATGGAAGTGAAACTTCGAGAAAGCGGCGATGCCGCTGACCGTCTCCAGGTCCAGATCCTCGTCCAGGTGTTGATCGATGTGATCCAGCACCCTCTGCATCCGGGCGTGGTAGTTTCGGAGCACCGCACTCATCGTCCCGACCTTCGTGGCGCGACCAGCTACGCGCACTTGGGCATGACTTGCTCGACCAATCTTGCGGTTCGGCCAGGACCGTGTGCTGCTTCAAGGGCTGCTTCAAGGGCTGCTTCAAGGGCCAGCCGCATCCTCGGGTGAATGGCAAGACTGGGTCGTAGGCGGAACGTCCGCTTACACTAAGCCTCGCCCAAGTCGCACGGATGACTGATGAGGCGGCTTGGGTAATCCAGCGCGACGCTTGCGGCGCGGCCGGCGCCGAGTTCGACGAGTTTGGCGGCGGAACGGGGCACGGTCACTTCGAGACGTTCGGCCATACGGACGACCCTCACCTCCTGCCGAAGGAACCCGGAAGGTCCACCAACGGTCCGCCGCAGGGATCACGGACCGTCCGGCTTGGACGGCCGAAGGTGTGCTCTCGTGCCCTGCTCTCGTCGAGCGCGACTTAGCGCGGATCGTCGGAGTAGCGCATCCCTGCGAGATCCGAGATTAACCCAGGCCCGGTCGGATGCCAGCCCAAGCGAGCCCGCGTCCAGGCGCTCGACGCCGGCATGTCCAAGCCGACGAAGCCGGCCAGCCAGCCGAAGTGGTCTTCCGCCTCCTTGAGCGTCAGGGAAGCAACAGCGACCCCGAGGCCCCGGCCGATCGCCTCCGCAATGGCGCGGGCGGGGACGCCTTCCTCGGCGACCGCGTGGTAGCGCGCACCCGGCTCGGCTCGTTCCAGCACGAGCCGGTAGAGGCTGGCCAAGTCCAGCACGTGCGCCGCCGGCCAACGGTTGCCTCCATCCCCGAGGAAGGCCGAGACGCCCTTCCGGCGGGCCAGTTCGACCAAGGGGGAGACGAGGCCCTGCTTGACCGTATCGTGGACCTGCGAGAGCCGCACGACCGAGACGTTGAGGCCCCCCTCCAGAAGCGCGGCGCCCGCGAGTTCCGATGCGATGCGGGGCAGGGCGTGGCCGGCATCGAACGCGTCCTCCGACGCGGGTTGGCCCGGCCGGATGTTGCCCAAGGCCGTGCCCGAGGTGATCACCAGCGGCCGGTCGGACCCCTTGAGCGCCTCGCCGAGCGCCGCGACGACGCGGCCGTCCTTCTCGCAGTTCGCCGCGTAGTTCGAGAAGTCATGGTCGAAGGCAGTGTGGATCACCCCGTCCGCCTGGGCGGCGCCGCTGCGCAGGCTCTCCAAGTCCTCCAGAGCGCCGCGATGCGACTCGGCCCCGGCATCCGCGAGGGCGCGGGCGCCGGCGTCCGAGCGCGTCAGCCCGATGACCTGATGGCCGGCAGCGAGGAGTTCCGGAACGACGGCCGAGCCAATGAAGCCGGTCGCGCCGGTGAGGAATATGCGCATGGAAGCCTCCGATATGGTGCGGAGGGCCACTGTCTCCGGGGTACACATCCGGTTAAAGTAGTGACTTTATCCGGGTATAAGCACCAACAGGATCGCGATGCCGTCAGGTTCTGAGAACCTTCTCGGGTCATACCTGAGGGACCGCCGCACCAAGCTCGACCCGGCCGCGTTCGGGTTCTCGGGACGCAGGCGGACGCCGGGCCTGCGCCGGGAGGAGGTCGCCCAGCGCTCGAACATCAGCGCGACCTGGTACACGTGGCTGGAGCAGGGTCGCGGCGGGGCACCCTCCGCCGACGTGCTCAACCGCATCGCCGCCGGGCTGATGCTGACCGAGCCGGAGCGCGAGCACCTCTTCATGCTCGGGCTCGGGCGCCCGCCCACGGTGCGCTACAAGCCGGCGGAGGGTGTGACGCCGCGCTTGCAGCGCCTGCTCGACACGCTTAAGGCCAGCCCGGCTCTAGTTAAGACCGCCACCTGGGATGTCCTCGCCTGGAACGCGGCCGCCGCAGTGGTGCTGACCGACTGGGATACGGTCCCGCCCCGCGAGCGCAACATCCTGCGCCGGATGTTCGGCGACCCGCGCGTGCGGAGCGCGCAGCATGACTGGGAAAGCGTGGCACGATTCGTGGTCGGCACGTTCCGAGCTGATGCCGCGCGGGCCGGCGCCACCTCGGAAGTCGGCCAGATAGTGGATGAACTCTGCCGCACGAGCCCGGAGTTCGAGGCGCTCTGGCGCGAGAACGACGTCCGCGTCCACGGGGACGGGCTCAAGCTCCTGCGGCACCCGGCCCTGGGCGAGATCGAGCTGGAATACTCCGCCTTCGCGGTAGACGGTCGGCCCGACCTCGGCATGCTCGTCTATAATCCGGTCGAGGATTCCGTCGCGGAGGGGATCCGCGCCCTGGTCGACGCACGCTCCGCTGACCGGCAAAACCGGGGATGAGTCTGCTCCCGGAGCGGACCCTTGGACGACGATTGCTCAAAGTCCGCTTGAGGTCGAGAGCGGCGGTTCAAGTCCGGCGTGCCGAGGGTCGGCTCCTGGCGCGCAGCAGTCAGCGCGTCCCCAATCCGGGATAGCTCGTTCTTCCAGCTTGCCCGAATTTGATCCACGGCAGGAAGGTGGCGCCGCCCCATCGCGCTACTGCAATGGCAATGGGCGGCTGGGTCAGCGGACACCTAACCCGCGTTGGTCGCCATCCCGATCCGGGCAAGCTCTGCCATCACGTCGTCCGGCAGCGCCAGGTCGGCAGCGGCCAAGTTCTCGCGCAGGTGCGCAACTGATGACGTGCCGGGAATCAGCAGGATGTTGGGCGCGCGGCGAAGCAGCCAGGCAAGCGCCACCTGCATCGGCGTTGCCCCAAGCCGCTCGGCGACCGCGGATAGGGTTGTCGACTGCAGCGGGCTGAAGCCGCCGAGAGGAAAGAACGGCACGTAGGCCGTGCCGGCCGCCGCGAGTTCTTCAACCAATGCGTCGTCAGCCCGGAGCGCGAGGTTGTAGGCGTTCTGTACGCAGACGATCTCAGCGATGGATCGGCCCTCCGCGACTTGAGCCGCCGTTACGTTGCTGAGACCGATGTGACGCACGAGGCCTTGCCGCTGAAGGTCGGCCAAGATCGTGAGCGGTGCCTCAATTGAGCCTTCGGCAGGACCGTGCACGTCGAACATGATGCGCAGGTTCACGACGTCGAGCACGTCCACGCCAAGGTTGCGCAGGTTGTCGTGGACCGCGCACGTCAGATCTTCGGCGGAGAAGGCCGGATTCCAGGAGGCGTCCGCTCCCCGGCTCGCCCCGATCTTGGTGACGATGGTCAGATCGTCCGGATAGGGGTGGAGCGCCTCCCGAATGAGCTGGTTGGTCACGTGCGGCCCGTAGAAATCGCTGGTGTCGATGTGATTCACGCCGCTCGCCACCGCCTCTCGCAGGACGGCGATGGCGCCGGCCGGGTCCTTCGGCGGGCCGAACACCCCGGGTCCGGCAAGTTGCATCGCGCCGTACCCCAAGCGCTTCACCGTGCGATCGCCCAGCGCGTAGGTGCCGGCTCTGTCGAGTTCGCTCATCGGGTCTCTCCTTGCGTGGTGCGTGGAGATCTAAGCCCTTCCGCATTGCGCGATAATGCGGTTCAATCGGCACAGGCTGTGCGAAGATACGAACAATGACGATTGATCTCGGCGATCTTACCGCCTTCGTCTTCGTCGCGGAGGCACCGAAGGCCCTAGCGCTTCTGCTCCTGGCGCTCAGGGTGACACTCGGCGTCTAAGTTCAGCCGCACGGTGCAGAGCTCGGTGCCGTGCTCGTCGCGGACAAAGGCCACGAAATCGCGCCGGCCGTCTTGGGGCGGAGCCTCCCGCCCGATGTCCGGCAAAGCCGCGATCGCCGCGTCACGCGCGGCCTGCAGGCTCTCGTACTCCTGCCCCTCCTCGTCCTTCAGCCACAACGCACCGTCCTGGAAATCGAGAAAATAACGAGGCATCACAACGCGCGTGCTGGTGAAGACAGAACTCTACGAACCTAAAAATCCTTCAGCCGTCGGTGGTTGCATGAGATGCTTGCGACGTCAGCTGATATCGACCAAGCCGATGAAAATCGCCAAACTTTCAATCATTTGTGCACTTGTGGACAGACAGGCGACGGGTATGACGGCTAAGATTGCGGCCAACAAAACCAGAAACAAATCGCTGCCGCTGTCCCATGCTCCTCGACATCGACGCTCTGCTCAGCGGCAACCTGCTCCTCAGCGCCCTGCGCCTGCCTGACCTGGCGCTGCTCAAGCCCCACCTGGAGTTGAAGGCGTTCCGGCGTGGCGATCTCCTCTTCGAGGCGGGCCAGGATGTCAGCTGCATCTCTTTTCCGCTCGGGCAGTGCGTGGCTGCCCTCGTGATTGGACTTCAGGACGGGCGCGCCGTTGAAACCGCCACGGTCGGCCACGAGGGGGCGATCGGCGGCGTGGTCAGCCAGGGCTCGCTGCCAGCCTTCAGCCGCGCAGTGGTGCAGGTCCCTGGCTCTGTGCTGCGCATTGAGGCGGCGGTGCTGCAGCAGATCAAGCAGACCTCTCCGGGGCTGCGCAACCTGATCACCCGCTACTCCGACTGCCTGCTCGCCCAGGTCCTACAGTCGGTGGCCTGCAATGCCAGCCACACCATCGAGGCCCGCTGCGCCCGCTGGCTCCTGAGCCTGCAGGACCGCATCGGCAGCGACGTTCTACCCGTCACCCACGAGGTGCTTGCCGAACTGCTGGGCGTGCAGCGCTCCTATCTCACGCGCACGCTCCGGACCCTGCAGGAGCAGGGTCTGATCCAGATCCGGCGAGGGCGCATCATCATCAAGAGCCGCGCGGCAATGGAAGAAGCAACCTGCGAGTGCCATGGCGCGGTCAAGCGGCACTTCGAGGCCGTACTGGGCGCTGTCTACAACGCCTCCGGCACACTGGTGTCACTGCGTCCCGCGCCGGCGGAGAAGACCCTGATGTGTCAGGCCGTCTAGGCGTCATACCCCTGAAAAGTAATCGCACCCTGATCTCAGCCTGACGAAAAGATGCCCTGGTCCGATGATCCTCTCGACAGCGTACCGAAGCAAAGCTTCGACGATGTCGTGCGTCTGGCCGCCGAACTCTGTCAGGTCGTGCATGCGGTGACTTGTTTGCAGGCGGGAGGGTACCTGCAAGTGCATGCCTCCTACAGTGCTGCCGGTGCCTCCACGACGCTGGATCCGGGCATTTGCGCCGACGCTGCCGTGACGGAAGAGCTGCTCATTGTCCCGGACCTGCACGAGGATCCGGAGCGGCAGGGCTGCCCACGGCTTCCGGGGGGCTCACAGGTACGCTTCTATGCGGCCATACGCCTGCAATCAGCGGATGGCACGGTGCTGGGCGTTCTGTGCGTGCTGGATCCTCTGCCGCGCCAGAATGGTCTGACTCCGGCCCAGCAGGAATGTCTGCGGAGCCTTGCCCGCCAGACGGTTACGCTTCTCGAGGTGCGGAGCGCAGCCCGGACGCACCGTGCCCAGCGGATCCTGCACGAGCGCATCCTCGACAGCGCGACGGACTACGCGATCATCGCGATGGACGGCGCCGGCCGGATCACCCGCTGGAATGCCGGGGCCGAGCAGATTCTCGGCTGGCGCGAAGTGGAGATGCTGGGCGAACCCTCCGACGTGTTCTTCACGCCTGAGGATCGGGAAGCCGGTCGACCTGAGACCGAAAGGGCGCTGGCGTTGAAGAATGGCAGTGCGCCGGACGAGCGCTGGCACCTGCGCAAGGGAGGGGAGCGGTTCTGGGCCAGTGGTGAGCTCATGCCGCTGAGGGCCGAGGATGGCTCTGTGCAGGGCGTCCTGAAGATCCTGCGCGATCGCACTCAGCCGCGGGCCGAAGCTGCCGAACGCAATGCCAGTGAGCTGCGCTTCCGCTCGCTCGTCGAGGTTAGCCCACAGGTGGTCTGGTTCGGCGATGCCGCCGGCAACATCACCTACTGCAATCCGGTCTGGTACGAGTTCACCGGGCTGACCCCGGGCGACACCAGCGGCGACGGCTGGGCCAGCGTGATCCATCCCGACCACCGGGAGCGCTTGCTGGCGGTCTGGAGGCGCGCGGTTGAGACCGGGGGACTTTACGAGGTCGAGCTCCCGATCCGACGCGCCAGCGATGGCCAGTACCGCTGGTTCCTCGCGCGGGGTCGGCCTGTACGCGACACGACCGGCACATTGGAGAGCTGGATCGGCATTGCCCTCGACATCCACGACCGCAAGGAGGCTGAGGTCGCGCTGCGAGGCGCGCAGGAGCAACTGCGCCTTGCCGTCGAGGCGACCCAGACGGGCGTGTTCGACTACGACCTCGTCTCAGACGAGCTGAAGTGGGACGCCCGCATTCACTCCTTCTACGGGCTGGCGCCGGACGCCCCCGTCGACCTGTCCGTCCACTTGGCCCGTGTGCACCCGGACGACCGCGAACAAGCGGACCAGGCGGTGGCAGCCGCGGTCGATCCGGACGGCCTCGGCATCTACGACATCACCTATCGCACGGTCGCCCCAGAGGATGGCACCGAGCGCTGGGTGTCCGCCAAAGGCCAGACCCTGTTCGAGGGCGGGCGACCGGTGCGCCTCATCGGCACCGCGCGCGACGTCACTGAGAGCCGGCGCGCCGAGCAGGTCCTGCGCGAGACCGAGGAACGCCACCGCCTCGCCTCGCGGGCAACCAATGATGCGATCTGGGACTGGAACCTCGCGACCAACCACGTGCTCTGGAACGAGGCACTGAGAGTGGCTCACGGCTACACGCCCGATGCGGTCGAGCCGACCGGCGACTGGTGGATCGGCCACATCCATCCCGATGACCGCGCCCGGATCGACGCCTCCATCCATGCCGTCATCGATGGGACGGGTACCACCTGGAGCGACGAGTACCGCTTCCTGAGGGCGGACGGCTCCTACGCCGACATCCTCGAACGCGGCTACGTCATCCGCGACACGCAGGGGAAAGCCACCCGCATGATCGGGGCGATGCTGGACATCACTGAGCGCAAGCAGGCCGAGGAGCACCAGCGCCTGCTTACGGGCGAGCTGCAGCACCGGGTCAAGAACACCCTGGCGATGGTCCAGGCGATCGCCAGCCAGACGCTGCGGGGGGGGGCCGACATCGACGAAGCACGGGAGGCGTTTGCCGCGCGGCTGATCTCGCTCGGGCGGGCGCACGACATTCTCACGCAGGCCAGCTGGAAGGCTGCCCCGATCATGGAGGTGGCCCAAGGCGCCCTCGGCGTACATGCCCAGGCTGGACCCGCGCGGATCCGGGCAAGTGGCCCCAACGTCCTGCTCGGCGCGAAATCGGCCCTCTCCCTGTCCCTGGCGCTGCATGAGCTGGCAACCAACGCGGCCAAGTATGGTGCACTCTCGAACGAGAGCGGAGTCGTGGAGCTGCGCTGGCACATTGTCCATGAAGGCGAGGCCCCGCGGTTCTGTCTCACTTGGTCCGAGCAGGGTGGTCCACCCATTCTCGTCCAGCCTGCCCGCCGCGGGTTCGGCTCACGCCTGATCGAGCGCAGCTTCGCCGCTGAAGTTGGCGGCGAGGTCAAGCTGACCTACGCACCGACCGGTCTGGTCTGCCGCCTGGAGGCACCCCTTGCCTCGATGCAGGAGCAGCGCAGCGAGCTCGCGGCGTAGCTGCGGGCTTTGGTGATCCGGTCTCGGTCACGCTGAAACCTTTCTCATCGCTACGTCGCCTGCGCCTACCTCCTCCCGCACTCACGTCGCGGCACGGATGCGACCTGCGAGATCAAGAGCGGTGTAGGAGGCGACCGTCGCGATGAGGATCGAGAGGGTGACGAGGGTGCTGTCGTGGGCTCCTGACACGGACATGATTGCCTACTCGCATGGGCGCGAAGCGGCTGCCCAGGCAGACCTTAGGAGGCTTTATAGCTGCCTCCAAGTGACGAAGCTTGTCAGGCGGGATCGTGTTCAGCAGGCTCGCGGGAACACCTATGATCCGGCCTAAGCTGAAGTCCGCTCAGGAGACACTGACGGCCACCTGATGGCCGAGATGGGCGCGAAGGCGAATGTCGGCTTTCGGACGCCGCCCCAATGACGGCTCACCACCCTTTGCGGTCCGTGAAAAGGTCTGCTTGCATGCTGTCGATGAGGCATAGGGCGACGACCGCATTGGATGGAGGCTGTGTGAAAACGTGGAAGCCGTCGGTTGAGGTAGAAGGATATTTCCCAAGGCGCTCTGGACAGCACCGAAATGGATGCTTTACCGGCGTCAAAATGTTTGTCTGGCGAATTGTAATGCCCGTCGAATAGAGGATTGTCCTACGGTCTCGCAGCGTGTCGTCGTTTTCACACAGCCTAGGTGGGAAGCGGTCCCTGGCGCGCCGCCGGCAAGCAGACGCTCAATCAGCCCCGCCCAGAATGCCGGTCAAGTCAACGCAGTCGTGAGGCAGGTGGCACACCCAACGAAGGGTTATAACGAGACGATCTTAACGAACCTTATTCATGTGATCTTGGAATAGGAAACATCCATGTGCTTATGCAGCCTCGACACTGCTTCGTGCCGTCCGATCGGCAGCGCACAACTTATTATATGCATGCTCGACTAAGCTGCTGCTACTGATAAATTCGGTGGTCTTCTCAGCCGACAGAGGCCGACTGACAAGATAGCCCTGTACGTCCGTGCAGCCTTCCTGACAGACCTGCTGAAGCTGTTCAGCGGTCTCAACGCCTTCCGCCGTGACGGTTGCACCAAGTTGCGCCGCAATCTCAACCACAGCCTTGACGATCGCCGCAGACCTGCACAGCTTCGCCATTACCGAGCGGGCATTTGACGATGACGAGCCGGTGAAGGCCAGTAAATTGAGCAAAAAAAGAAGGGGCGGAAAGCCGCATCAGGTGGGCAGGCTGCGCACTGATGGCTTCGCGAGCGTCGTCAGGCGTAGCGCGACAGCTTCACCTGACGACGCTCGACGCCACAATCAGGTCGCTCGGAACTTGCTGGACACTAACCAAAGTTATCTGCTCACATTTTCGTGAGTGAAGCCAATTCCCGCCTCTCTGTTTAATCTATGTTTCCCGCAGGCCAAACAAAACCTCTGGACTTAAGTTTTGATTAGGCCACCTGCTGTAACTTGCTGCTTAGCGGCTCTCAAGGCTGCGGTGAAGGGTGCCTTTTTAGGCCACGCCTTCTTATCGTATTGCTTTTCCAGCAGTCTGTCTTCCGCGTGTTGGCAGACGAAATCTGTTCAGGCTGCAGCCCCTTACGTCAGCTTCTATGGAGTGGTTGCTTGAGCGGCTGCGCTGCGGACATCGTGAACCTGGTCCCGCTCACGCTCGCCAATAGGCGGACTCTTGAGATGGATAAGGACCGCCAATCATTAACTGAGCTGTCCCTCCATCTTAGAAGCCTCAGGCGAGATCTTGCTGTTAAGTTTAGCCGCCTTGATGCCGCAGCCGCGTCAACTGCCGTGTGTCACCTCAAGCTGCAAGGCGGCGCCTTCATCAAGGGGGTTGAGGCGCTAGAGGCCAGCATGAACAAACTCATTGGTGCGATGGCGACGCATCAGCCGCGCTGACTCCATTCACCCCACCGCCCGCATCATGCGCGTGAATGTCTGCTATTAAAAGAACCTAAGGCTGAGGTGGGAAGATATCTTCCACCTGCCCTCGTCACCCCGATGTCTCGTTTGAGAGTTCAGATCGTGCAGAAGCCTCAGCCTCGGTTCTCTCGCCCTCGCTTCCTGGTTCGCCGATTCGCCGCCAGTGCTGCCTTCGTGCTGTCGTCAACGACACTGCTCGTAGCCGAAGAGCAGGTAGCTTCCACGAAGAGCCAGATGGAGGTCGCACAAGGCATCGTTGCCGCTTTCGATGCGATCTTTGCCGGACCTCATGTCGGCATGAGGGCTGTCCATGGTCAGGGCGTCCTCTGCGAAGGCAGCTTCCGTGCAGCAGCAGGCGCCAAGTCCCTGAGCCGCGCCCCCCATTTCCAAGGCACGACTGTTCCGGTTGTGGTCAGGTTCTCGAACTTTGCCAGCATCCCTGCTCGTGTCGATGGAGACCCAAGCGGCAGTCCGCGAGGCATGGCGATCAAGTTCATCCTGCCCGACGGTGAGGACACCGACATCGTCGCGCACTCCTACAACGGCTTTCCGGTCTCTACGCCAGAGGACTTCCTGAGCTTTCTCAAGGCAGTCGGAGCCAAAGATCCCCAGGTTCTCGCGTCCTTCCTGGCGACCCACCCCGCCGCCAAAGCCTTCATCGACGCACCCAAGCCGACTCCCCTCAGCTTTGCCACGGAGGCCTTCTACGGAGTGGATGCGTTTCGGTTCATCAACGCTGCAGGGGTTGAGCAGTATGGCCGCTACCGCATTGAGCCAGTGGCGGGGCAGGCTCACCTGTCTGCGTCTGAGGCGGCACAGCGCGCACCCAACTTCCTGTCGCAGGACCTCGCCGAGCGCCTGAAGGTTGCCCCTGCCGAGTTCCGGCTCCTGGTTCAACTCCCGGCCGCCGGCGATCCAATCCTGGATGGGTCAGCCGCATGGGCGGAGGATCGTCCGGTGCTGGAGATTGGCACCCTGACGCTTCACGCTCTTGCGCCCCAGGCCTCACAGCAGCCCCTATTCTTCACGCCGCTCAACCTGGTGAGTGGCGTCGCCTCCTCGGAGGATCCCCTCCTTGTCGCGCGGACGCGAGCCTACCGCATCTCGCTTGAGCGTCGCTCAAAGTCCGCCGTCGCACGGGACTGACATCATATCGATCAGGTTGAGTGCTTCATTAGGCAGCCTGGAAGCGGACACTTCCAAGGTCCGCGTACGGTAAAATCCTGCCATCGATTGGCGCACGCGCCAGTGTCTCGGTTGGGTCGTGAGCCGTCATTGGGATGCCGTCCGAAAGACGACATTCGGCTTTGCGTCCATCCCGGCTACCAGGCGGCCTTCGGTTCACCTGAGCTGTGTCGATGGCGACTTCATCAACTCACTCGGCCGCATCATCGCCTTCCAGTCAGCATGGTGTGCTGGCTGCAGCCCCCTCTACTGATCGACCGAGTTAGAACAAGCTTCGTTATATCCGGTTAGCATTTCAAGTTCGAATACCTCGCGCTTACGCCTGCCGATGCGTCGCCGAACACGCGTACGCAGTACGCCGTCAGCTGCTCGGTGTGATCAGCCGAACCGCGGAAGGCAATATGCCCGTCGGGGCGCACCAGCACCAACGCCGGCTGGCCTTCCAGCCCGTAAGCGCCATGCGCCTTGCCGTCGAGGTCCGAAAGCACCGGCGCCTCGCCAGCGACGAATACCGGACCGGCCAGTACAAGGCGCGGGCGCACTGTCCGCCACGGGGCCACCGCCTCGATGGCAGCACGCAACGGCAGCTGCGCGTCCGCGGAGCGCCCATCGAAGCACAGCAGCGCCCAGCCAGTCGTATGTCCGTCCGGGTTGTACAGGTAGGGAAACAGACTGGTCACCCGGCCAGCGTCCACGACCTCGGCTTCCGGAGCTCGCTCGCCAGGCTTCGGTCCACGCTGCAATAGGTGGGCAAGCCCAGTGAGGTGATCCGCATTCAGCGCGCTTTTCGGGTAGCTGACAGACAGCTGCTGCAAGTCGTCCGTGCCTTGGAGGAGTGAGCCGATGCTTGGCAGCGCTTTGGCCGCCAGCCCAAGCGCCGTGTCGGTAATCGGCCCGCGATAGACCGTGCGTTTGAAGCCCTTGGCCTGCTGCGCACTCAGTCGGGCGTGTCAGCACCCATCGCCCACGTCGTAGCGCCGCAAGATCTGCGCGGCAGCATCGAAGGCTTCCCAGGTCTTTCGGGCGAGGCTTCCACCCACGCTGCAACGACGGACCCCGCGTTCGGCAAACGCTCGGATGTCCGCGTCGTACTGGTGCACAACGACATTGACCGGCTTCGGGGCGACCGCCGCGACGAGTTCCGCGACGGCACCGTGATCGAGGATGAAGGGCACGAAGAGGCAGTCGGCGCCGGCATCCGCATAGGCAACGGCGCGCGTGATGCTGGCACTGACAGACATGTCGGGGACACGAAAGTTCTCGTTGCGACCGACGAGCATCACCGTGGGATCGATGGCGTCCATGGCACTGCGCGCGGCAGCGATCCGTTCGACGGCATGATCCGTCTCGTACATCGCGGTTCCGGACCAATCCTCGATCGACAGGGCGGCCACGCCTGTGTCGACCGCCAGGGCGACGTTCCGCGCGACATCCTTCGGACAGTCGGCAAAGCCGTTCTCGAAATCCGCGTTGACCGGCAGATGGGTGCTGGCAACGAGCATCCTCAGGTGGTCGAGGATGGCCTCCAGGCCGAGTTCCCCATCCTCCTTGCCGGCGGACCAGGCCGCACCCGCACTTGTCGAGGCAATTGCCTTGAAGCCAAGCTTGGCGAGCCGGACCGCGCTGCCGCGGTCCCAGGCATTGAGCAGGAGGAAGAAGCCGCTCGCATGGAGGTTGCGAAAGACCCTCCGCTTCTCCGCCGTAGCGGCCGTCGATCGGTCCGTCATCATCAGGTCCTGAAATCTTCCAGCCGACGCCGCTGCTGCCCGGCCTCGTCGAAGTTCGAGGGCGCGAGCCAGGCGGTCAACGCGGCCGAGATCCGGGGCCATTCAGGGCTGATAATCGAGAACCAGGCCGTATCCCGGCTCTCGCCCTTCACCACCATGTGGTGGCGGAAGATGCCCTCGAAGGTGAAACCGAACCGGCACGGCCGGACTGGCATCATCACGACCGGCTACCGCGCCGAGTTCACGCAGTTCACGAACGAGGTGGAGCCGCGGCAGATCGAGCCGGAGGAGGTTCGCCAGCGCGCCGCCAAGAAGCCGTCCTTCACCGCCGAGGGCACGGTGCTCTACGGCATCCTGAAGAGCCTCACGCTCACGCGCTCACGGATCGCCACCCAGGAGCAGCGCGCTGCTGATCGCCGGCTACCCAAGGGCGCCCGCCTCATCCCGCTGGACGAAGCGCGGAAGGCGTTTGGCAACAACGTCATGCCCGGCGAAGAGGAGGACAAGGTCAAGACGCGCTTTCGCAACGCCTTCATCAGCCTCTCGAAGGGTGGCGTCGCCTTCTACCACGGCGTGGAGGAGACCGGCTTCCACGTCTGGCTTCCCGAGCTTGCAGCGGACGATTGATCATGCCCCAGCACATCGACACCCGCTACGAGACAGCCATCGCCCGCCGGAACCGGTGGGCGGCCGCCGCTGCGAAGCGAGGCGTCGACACTTCCCGCAAGATCGCGGGCGTGCCGGATGATCGGGCTGAATCGCTCCACCTCATCGACGGCGTGAAGGCCCGGATCGGCGAGGAGCTATTCGCCATCCTCTTCCACCGGGTCATCAACGGCCACTCGTTCTCGTGGATGGCCGGCCAAGGCATGGGTGAGTCAGAGCGGCTCGGCGTACTGTTCCTCGCCGCGATCGACGCGACCGCCCGGCATTTCGGGCTGCGTGAGCGGTCGCGGGCAGTCGAGACTATGGAGCAGGCTCTGCAAATCGCCAGCTAGTCCGCCGGTCTACTCGGGTTGCTTGCCGACTGGTTGTCTTTGAACCGGATTGCTCGTGTCGCGAATTGTGTCGAGCAGTTCGGGCATTTCGCTTGATGAGCGTTCTGCTCCTGAACGATGGTTATGAACTTACCGGTCTCGGTGCATCTCGGACAAAAGGGCAGATACGAAGGTTGCCCGTCGTCGTAGATCTCATAATACATTCCGTTTCTGCGAACGGTACGGTCAGTCTTAAATGCAAGTTTCGTGCGAAGTTCCTCGGCCTCTGATTTCGCGTTTTGAAGCTCTTCCTTGGCGTCGATCAGGGCGAGTTTCGCGTCGCTCAGGGTTTCAACGAGAGCGACAATCTTCGATTTGAGATCGGCGTTTTCGAAGTCTTTCGATACCTCCCGGATTTCCCGGGCCATCTTCAGCGCCTGAGAGGCCGCTGCAATGCCAGCCATCACATCCATGTTGACTCCCAAGCCTTCGGCGTTTCCCACTCCCTCGGCGCTCCGGCGCCGGGGCCATCGTATGCCCGCCAGGTGCTCCGTTCCGTCCGGCTGAATCGCCGACACTTGCGCTCGTAGTCCGCACCCTTAGCCACACCGCACGCAGCAAGAGCCCGCCAGCGGCTGTGAGCCTCGCCAGCGGCCGCTGGCCGGATAAGCACCCCGCAGGCGATCGCAGCCAGCAGGAGCGCCAGCACGGACCAGTTGGCGATGCGCGCGGCCATGCTCGGCCGCTGTGGCAGTCGGTGCGGGGCGTGCTTGGCGAGATAGGCGCGGTATTCCTCGGTCTCGCGCTTCATGCGCTTGCGCAGGTTCTCGGCCTCGATCTTTTCCAGTCGCCGCAGACCCGCTGCTTCGGCAGCCGTCAGGCACTCTCGCGGCTTCAGGGCGTACATGCCCCGCACAGCCGCATCTGCCGGCCCACGGCCCGCCATCTTCACCCAGGCGGGTACCAGTTCACTGAGAACGCTCTCGCGCACCGCGTAGCCATCTCGGCCGGACAGGATGCCCTGTGCGACCTCATCCATCGCGCCCGTCATCAGGCGCCGCGCCATCATCTCGGCGTGAGGATCGATGCGGACCGGCTTAGCGCCCACCGCTATCCTCCCAGGCATCAAATTCCCGGGCCGCCTGCTGGTCGCCGATCTGCTGGCGTCGGACGACGCGCAGAACGAGCTCACGTGCGCCCGGCAGCGTCATCAGGGAGAGCAGCACGTCCATGTAGAGGGGCACGGTTTCCGCACCCTTCGCCCAGCCAGTGACGCGCTCCGATCGCGTGCCGAGGATCCAGGCGAACGCCGCCCGGCCGATGCCCACCTGCTCGAGCGCCGCGGAAAACTGCTCGCCGGTCATGCGGCGCCATTCTTGGATGTTCCGGACCATGGGCGAGCGGCTTTTCTCCGTGGGGCGCACGTCTTGCGCCTCGGAGCATATCGACGGGCCCGACATCGAGCCACGAGAACAAACAGGGGTGCTCAAAGCGACTCCTTCGGAAATGCCTCACGATCGAGGCGCAATGGCATGGTGCGGCTGTGCCGGACGGATCGCACCCATCCGGCAGGGGCGCATCACTCGCGTGCGATCCTTTCTCTCTCCAGTTTCTCCCGCGTCTCATCGATCCGCCGCTTTAGCTCGACGGACTCGCGCTCACGCCTCAGCCGCGTGCGTTCGGCGCTCTCGGCCGCCCCGTCCCACCGTGCGGCGATCTTGTTCTTGATCCAGCGTATCGGGTTCATGCGGGCGGACCCTCTCTGCTAGGCGAGTTCCAGCGCCGCATGATGCGGCACGTCGAAGATCTCGGCGAGTAGGGAACCCACAGCCGGGCCGATCAGCCCGCGCCGTTCGAGCTTGTCGATTGCTTCCTGGATCGCGCCGGCGCGCGCAGCGGTGCCGCTGATGCCGTCGAAGGACTCGGACACGAAGCCAAGTCGAGACGGCCCAATGCTCGAACACCTCCGATTCGTGGGGCTCGATGCCCTGTTCCTCGCACAGCTGCTGCCAGCCATTGGCATCGCCGGGCTCGGCGGTGGGGGAGGTATCGTCGGTGTTCTTGCTCCAGAAGTCCCCACCTTCGATGTACCAACCCGCTTCCCGCGCGGCTTCCTCATAGTCGAGCACGGGCGCGGCGAGTTCGAACGCTTGTTGCGTCAGGTCGAAGAGCGCCGTGTCGCCGTGATCGCGGTGCGGGACGGTGTGAGCGCCGCCCGCGAGCGTCGAGACCATCCTGGTCATGCAGCACAGCACCTCGCGGGAAACGAGATCAGAGGCGGCTTGCTGGAGGGTGCGGCCGTCATGGGTGCGGAAGGAATCGGTCATCGGATTGGCTTTCGGGCTGAGCCTCACAGTCGAGGCGTGGAGCGTCTAGGAAGGCCGCACACGGGCGCGGCCGCATTCGGTGGGGAGATCAGCACTGGTTCACGGTAAGGGCCGCGATTTCATGCGTGAGGATGAAGTGTCCGTTTTCCAGAACGAGTACGGCTCCGATATCCTCGGCACAGTCAGCAACCGGGGCACCTTCGAAGGTCGCACCGGATTTCAATGTGATGCCGAGTGTGTAGCCTCCACCCTCTGCACAGGCTGCTTCGGCACTGGCGAAGGCGAATTTGAGCAATTGCGCTGTCGCGGTTGAGTGAATGTCGTGCCAGGGCGTGCGCTTGGTCATGGGGCGTCCCTCAGTGACCGGACCGCAGGAAAGACTCCTTGGCCGCGATGCGCTGGCGCCGGGCCTTCCGGAACACACGCTTGCGGGCATCTGCCCAAGCACGCCGCAGCTCGGGAATGGTCATCGTGCCGTCGAGGAAGCCGGCGGGAATGGTGGTCGTGGTCATTGGCGGAGATCCTTGGTTCGCGCCTCACGATCGAGGCATTCGGGCGGGCTGTACGGCGCCCCGCCCCTGCGCTACTTTCGGGAGTGAGGGCGACAGAGCCACCTGCCGCCCTCTGGCATCAGCCCTTACGAGCTAAGCCAACTCCAGAGACTGAACCCGACGGCGAGGCGGATCCGAAAGGACCACTCGCCGTTTGGCTTTCTGGAGACTGCCAGAGAGAGAACCATCTCTCGCACTCCCGGCCGCAGCCGGCCGCGTGCGGCCATTCGCGGGGTGGCTGGTCAGGCGCACCGTGCGAGGCCAGGACAACCCGGCCCCGAGGCGCTGCGCCCGCGCCCTGTCAGGGGTCGAGGAACACGCCAGCAGCGGATGCAGCGACACACAGGCCTGCCGCAGCGAAGATGAAGAGGCAGGCGAGCATCACGCTTCACCGGCCGGCGCAGCAGGAATGCCGCGAGCTGCGCACCAAGCCGCGTAGGCAGCGTGTTGGGCCTCGAAGGCGGTACGGAGAGCAGAACCGGGTTCGCCGCGCCCTGCGGCCGTGTAGCGGGCGTCAGCAGCTCGCCGCATCGAACCGAACCGCACGACAAACGCAGCCTGCCAAGTCTCGTCAGCGTGCAGGAACGCTTCGCCAGTGCGGGCGAGAGACAGAGCCAAGCCCGCCTCGATGTTCGCAATTGCCTGGTCAGGAGTGAGCCCGCTGTCGCGGATCTCAGTAGCGCGGTCCTGCAGCAGCTCGGTCAGCTGAAGCGCAGAGCGCGTCTCTAGGCTGGTCATGGAAGGGATCTCAGTTCGAAGCCTCACAATCGAGGCGCATCCCGAACATGAGGCCGCACATTCGGCCTGTCAACAGCCATTCGCAGTATTCGCGAAAGAAATGCGCACAGAAGCAGGCGCACAGACGGGCAAAGCAAAGCATCCGATCTGCGCGCACGCCCACTAGCAAGCACGCGAGGCGAAGGGATGGCGGGTGTAGATTAAGAAATTAGCGAAAAAGGACACGACCGGCGAGGCTGGTCCAAAATGGAGCGCGTAGAGTTGAAATTTTCTGCGGATTCATCCAAAGCGGCCGCAGTGATTACTTGGAGCCCAATTGTGCGGCAGATCACCAGCCTGAACGAGATGTTCGACGCCGTTGCGCTCTGCGGGAGATGCGGCTGCGCCCTTCCAATTCGCAGCGGGCGAGGTAGGCCGAGAAAGTACTGCGTTGCCTGCGCAGCCAGCGGCGGGCCCGCACAGGACGGCCCGTTGTTGCAAGGTGCGTGCGTAAGGTGTGATGCCGAGATACCGCGGGGCAATTGGCGCTTCTGCCCATCATGCAGAGACGCCGGCTATAGGGGGACGGGAAGAGCCTGGGCCGCTCGCAAGAGGGAAGAAGCAGGACTACCTCCGTCGGAGCGAGCCCTCGGCCATCGAAATAAGGTTACGTGGTGCATCGAGTGCCTCGTCGACCTGGGTCGGCCAGGCAGATGGTGCTCACGCGCCTGCCAGGACGCGTTGAATGTGCGCGCTCGGACCCGGCAACGAGAGCGAGATCGTGCCGAATGGCCGGCAGGCCAGTGCTTCGAGTGCTCCGGCGCCTTCACTCCTCTGGATCGAGAGCAGCGCTTCTGCTCGTCCGCCTGCAGTAAGCGCCATCACGACCGGGTCGCCTGTGCTCGCCGGCGCGCTCGCCAGATCGGGAGTGAAGCCGTGGACCCGATCGCTGTTTTCGAGAGGGATGGTTGGCGTTGCCAGCTATGCAGGAGAAAGACGCGACGCGACCACCGAGGACTGAAGACGCCGCTCTCGCCGGAGTTGGATCACATCATCCCACTCGCTCGTGGCGGAGATCACACTTACCGAAACACGCAGTGCCTTTGCTATCCATGCAACTCAGCCAAGGGCGCAAGAGCCGTGGGTCAGCTTCGGATGTTCTAATTTGCGACGGCTGCCGCTCGCTGCTTGTGCGCAGATAGCAGTAAAGAAGGCTGATTCTCGGTCGAATTTCATCCGCCCGCTTTGACGAATTTGAGTACTGTTTCACCGTATTTATCAAGCGTATCCCTAAACATTGAAATTATTGCCTTTGCATCCCATCCGTTTCGCCAAAGCTTTGGATCGTCGATAATTTTCTGTCTCCAGTCTTTGAATAAATCAACAAAACTTTGTTGGCTCTCGTGAGATGACATATCGATAATTAGAATGAGCGCATCCTTTTCACCTCGGCTTTTCGACGGCGACCACGCGATCAAGAATGGCCCGCGTCGTGTTGCCAGCCTCTCGCGTTTGACATCAGCGTCAGTGATAGCATCAAGGCCTGTTTTAAGGTGGTAGTTCTCGACCAAATAATCGCACTTCCAGGAGTCTGCTTCAGGTTTGTTTTTATTCGTAATTGGCCAATATGTAATCATCTGACTTGAAAGAGGGGTGCTGGGCGCAAGTTCTGGCTGGGGGATTAGTGTCGATTTCATAGCCTCGCACACAAACTTTGCACGAGCAACTTCATTAGGTAGGGGCTTGCCGGTGAACGCAACCATACCGTAAGCAGCGACCGCCTGAGGCGGCATCTCTACAGGCTCAATTAACGCCCGCACTGGTATAAGTCGGCTTAATCCTGCCCCAGTCGCAACACTCCCGCTGGTTGGTGCATAGTTGATGATCCCACCGCGCCCGCCAACTCCGCCGCCATCAATGCTCCTGCCGCGCCCACCAGCCTCACCGCGCCCTCCGGACATACCGGCTCCGCCGCCTCCGCCAAAACCTCCACGGGTAGCGGCACCGCCACCTCCGCCACTGCCGCCAGTCCCTACGGCGGCGCCCCCGTTGCCGCTTCTAGAAGCGCCGCCTCCGCCTATGAAGGTACCATCCCCCCAGCCACCGCCCCCTCCACCTCTACCCCCGCCTCTGCCTCCGCCTCTGCCGGAGGGGTAATCGGAATAGCAGTCGGCAGTACCGTCTGGTCGCGCATTACAAACCACACGGGGGCCGTCTTGTGCGGCAGCGCTTGAGACATAAAGCGTTGCGACCAAGACCAAAAAAACGCCTATAGCTTTCTTGGCCATGTCATTGCTCCAATTCCGTTCACTAAAATCAAAACTAAGACCACCAACAAACTCTGCCCGCCGGCCGTTTGTGGTTCAACGATGTGGAGCGCAGCCAACGCGGCTACAGCGCCGATACCGTTCAGAATCCCAAACTTTGCCAACATCGCAGCGCTTCTCCAGCGCCTGAAATCTGACTCTATTTTCCGAAGATTGGAAGGGTGCGGACGTGGTCCACCATCACCGGGCTCCCGTAGGCCGTTTTACTTCTGCACGCGATCGCGGCGCGGAAGGGCCTGGATAAAGCCCCTGCTGGCGAAACACCGGATTTGCCCCAAGGAATTCCACTCTCGGCGTCGCGCGCGTGCTTTACTTGGTGAGTGCTGCGCGCCACGTTCCGCCCGTGCCTCGGTTGTGAGGCCTGGAAAGGTGCAACGATGACCAAGAATGAGATCGCCGCGCACATTGCCGAGCAGGCGGGTGTGACGAAGGGCAAGGCCGGCGCGATGCTGGCGGCGCTGACGGATCTGATCCACGTCGAATTGCGCAGCGGGCGGGATATCACGATCCCGGAAGTCGGCGCGTTCAAGGTGAAGGCGCAGGCAGCGCGCTCGGGCATCAGTCCGGCGACGAAGCAGCCCTTCCATTCTCCGGCCCGGAAGGTCGCGAAGTTCAAGGCGTCCAAGGCGCTCGCCGACGCGGTGGCGTGATGTCTCGCCGCGATCTCCACATCCACGCCTGCGAGCACGGCGGCTTCGCGGTGTTCGGCCTCGATCCGCGACCGCTTGCGGCGTTCAACACCCTCGGCGAGGCGCTCGGCTTTATTCAGAAGGAAATGGCGCCGGAAAAGTCGAAGGGGCCAGAGCGCTCTCCGGGTTGGGATTTGCCCGGCCCTGAACCGCGCTGACTAGACCCATCACGGCCGCGACGGTTCACCGCTGCGGCCGTTTCTCATTTACGCGCGGAGAATTATCGAAACAGCCGAAAGAGAGCCCCCACGCTGTTCCACACAGTTGCGCGGACTGCGGTTTCTGCGGCTACCTTCCCAAGGCTATTCGGGCCATTGAAAGAGTTTGGCATACCCAGCTTGGCCTTCAGCGCTTCTCGATCGACCTGTGCTAGAGCCATATATTCAGCGTTCCTGGCGACGACTCTGCCAAATATGGCATCCTGCTCTGCCTGCGGCAGATGCGCGGCGTCAGCCTGCATGCCTTTAACGAAGGCTTCGTATTTAGCTAAGAAGGCTTTTTGGTTGCCCACGCCCTGTGCGAGCGTTTGACGCCAGAAGTCGTCCTGTCGATCGTCGAAAATGGTAATAACGAGCATCGCCGCTCTAGCTCCGCTGAAGATATCAGGCGCGGCGATCTGATTCGCCGACGTTGATCACTCGCCCAAGGAAGATGTTTGCACGAGGGCGCGGCGGTGTCGTTACTGCGCCCGGGCCTGGCATCAGCTATCCCCCGTCTCATCCGCTTCCGCATCCATGATCCAGGCCCGCAGCGCCTGCGAGATAATTGCCTCAGCCGGAATGCCGGCGTTCTCGGAAATGGTCTGCAGCCGCCGGTTCACGTCGCGCTCCAATTCCACGACGTAGGTCCGCTTGCGCCGGGTGGCGGCCAGCTTCGCCTGATCCTTTGGCGGATGCGGAGAGACGACAGGCTCGCGCACCGGCATGGGGACCGGCTGCAGCACGTGGCGAACCACCTCCTTCTCGACGATCGCCACCGGCGGGCCGGCTTCTGGCAATTCGACTAGCCGCAGGCCGTGTCCTTTCCGGACCAGAAAGCCTTTCTCGATCAGCCCATTCACCAGCCGGTGCGGTCCGGAGCGGCTTCGCATGCCCATGGCTTCCGCGATCTCGCTCAGCGAGGGGCACGGCTGCTGGTTCACGATGCTTTCCTGGATCAGCGCTAGGGCGATGCTCTCTTTCCGGGTCAGCGAACGCATGCTCATCGCGATAGAAAACTCCTATGACAGAATGTCGCACAATAGGTTTTATCTATCGAACTGAGAATCGGTTGCATGACGATTTTCAACCAACGCATTGAGATGACTCGTAAAATTCCGGTTGCCCATTTCCCGGAACGCCGGTATCCCATTCCCCACATCCCGAACTGTGAGCGGAGAACAGCCGGTGCCGACGATCCTCGGCCGACGAGCCACGCCAGCGGCTCGGGTCGTGCGAGCGCCGGAGCCTGAAAGACCGAAGACGGCGGGAAGGGGCTACGACAACCTCTGGCGGAAGACATCGGAGCGGCATCGGCGACGCCACCCGTTCTGTGTCTTCTGCGCCCAGGAAGGCCGACAGCGGCTCGCCGATGCGGTCGACCACAAGATACCGATTGAGGACGGCGGGGACCGGCTGAAAGTGGCCAACCTGCAGAGCCTCTGCTGGGGCTGCCACAACGGCCTGAAGGCGGCGATGCAGGTCTACGCACGCGAGCACGGGCAGATCTATCTGCTGCCGCTCTGGTGCGACGATCCATCGGAAAGGCCGGCACGGTTCAGTGCAGGTTCGCTGCGTCGCTGAGCAGAGCCCGCAGCGTCGCCATCATGTCGTGCATGCGATCTTCGGAGGGCCGGCGGCGGATTGGTTCGGGAATTCCGGTGTTCGCATCGCCCATCATCGGAACGACGAGCGGCTCATTGATCACAAGTCGTTCCCCTTCGGGATTGCGCAGGCTTTCGGACTGAACGGCGCGGAACGTCGAGCCTGGAAACGCTGCCTCAAGGCCATCGAGCAGGTTCTCTCGGCGCTCTTCATCCTCCACCACGGCCGCAGGCAGCAGCACGATGAACTCAGTGGTCTCGGGCGTGCAGAGGTCGGGGTGAGCGGCGGGCACAGCGATCCTCCCGTGAGCGATGTTCTTTTTTTGTTCTCATTCTGACGCGAGTCAATTTCGACCGGGGAGGCGGTCCACAGATCCCTGGTTCTGCCGGGGATTCGTCCGATGAGTTCGACCGCGACGGGCAGAGAAGGCGACGGGGAAGCCGAATTGCGGACTGGCGGAAGCCAGATGGCTGCCCCTATATGAACTTGATCGAAAACGGCGACCGGGTGCGAGCCGGTCGCCGCCGAAGTGCGGTTCAACCGCTACTTCTTGATCGTCTCGACGACGTGGGTCTTCGGCTTACCCTGGGCGGTCTTCACCGTAGTGAAACGTCCGTTACCAGCGTTACGGCCGATCTTGGTACCCTTTGCCATGTGTCCCTCACCTCCTTTCGGCTGCAGTTCAGCTTCGGGGAGGTGGGGGCTCTGGCGGCCTCATAAAAGGGCTAGATCATCAGTCGTATCAACGAATCTACAGATTAGATTGTGGCTCTTGCGTAGATCGCATGGCTGACGCCGAATCAACATTGTCGGCCGGCGTTGGGCGCAGAACAGTCTCTGAGTCCCGCTCGTATAGAGCGGTTCAGTTTCCGCGGTAGCGAGCCGCTTCGCACCAGCGCTTGATCGCTGCGCCTTCGGTTCGGTCCTGGGTCTGGATGCTCTGGCCTTCGTAATCGCCGCTCGCGATCCAGACGCTCTTCGACCTCTGTGCCGTCGAGATCATGTAGGGCTTCTGCCAGACGATAACTCGGTGCTGCATAAGGCTCTGCCGATTCGATGGGCGCTAAAACAAGTCTAGCACAGGTAGGCCAGGGAGATCCCAACGTCGTCGCGCACCCGGGCTTCCGCACGCTGCCCGCCTGCGATTTCGCGCTCAAGACTGACAAGGCGCGCAAGACCTACGACGAACTTGCTCGACTGCTTTGGCACGCCGGTCGGTTGTCAAAGGCCAAGCACATGGCGCTGAGCCGCTACGCCAGCCTCGTCGATCAGATCACGGGCATCAGCGAGGAAGGGCGAACCCCTCGAGCCTCGTGGTTCAACGAAATGAGGCGTGCCGAGAAAGAGCTTGCGATCGATGACCTCGACAAGCCGATCTCCGCGCCGAAGGAAGCGCCCGTCAACCGGTACGCGCGCTTCGGTTTCTCGGGCGGTCGCTGATCAGCGGTTCGCGCTGGTCGACTTCAAAGGAGATCTGACCCCCGATTTCGCCGGCATGGCCGAATGGTACTGCCAGGCGGTCGTGCAGGAGGCGGTGACGGCGTGTCGCTGGGAACGGCTGGCCTGTCATCGCTTCCTCCACATGCTTCAGGAGGCGCGAAAGCCGCGGTCCGAGTTCATCTACGACGCGGACCGGGTCGCTGATGTCTGCGCGTTCGGTGAGACGCTGCCGCACAGCAAGGGCTTCGAGGGCAACATCGTTCTCGAGCCGGTGCAGTGCTGGTGGCTGGCCGCGATCTTCGGCTTTCGCGAGCGGGACACGGGCCGGCGCTGGACCCGCGAGGTGGCGCTCTGGGTGCCCCGCAAGAACGGCAAGACCGAACTCGCAAAGATCGTCGTCCTCTACTGCCAGAATTTCGAGGGCGAGCCCGGCGCCGAGGGCGTCATCATCGCGGGCTCGGAGCGGCAGGCGGACATTCCGTTCAAGGCGATCCGGCACACGATCGACGAGGTCGCTGAGCTGCGCGACTGGACGCTGGCCAAGGGCACGCACGAGGAGATCCGCTTCCGCCGGCACAACGCGGTGCTGAAGCTGCTCGCGGGCCGGGCGCCGAACCTCGACGGCCTCAACCCGCACGTGGTGCTCGCCGAAGAGGTCCACGCGCAGAACCAGGACGTGATCGGCGTCATCAAGACCGCCCAGGGCGCCCGCCTGCAGCCGCTGTGGCTCGGCATCTCCACCGCTGGCCGGAACGCCACGGGGCCGGCCTACGACGGCTGGAAGAGCGATCAGCAGGTGCTGGAGGGCAAGCTGCGCGCGGATCGCGTCTTCATCGCGATGTACGCGGCCGATGCCGAGGATGAGGAACGGCGCTTCGACCCGATCATCGTCGAGAAGCTCAACCCGTTGTTCGGGGTCTCGCTGAAGGCGGGAGCCCTGTGCCTGTTCTTCGGCATGGTGCGACTGCTCGCATTGTGGGTGAACGGCCGGCGCGGGCGCGAGACGTCTCTCATCCGCACGCTCGGCTGCCTGGGCGGCTTCGCGTTCTGGCTGGCCATCGCACTCGGCTTCCTGCTCACGGCGCCGCCCATCACCACCGGCGTGGCCGTCTACACCGTCCTAGCCCTCGCCGAGCTACACGCCTCTGGGCGTGCGGCCAGCGACATGGCGGCAGAAGACACATTCGGGCTCAGAGCACGCAGGAGGCAGAACGGTGGCGGCAGTTCCCGATCCTCTTCCGCAACTTGATACGTGGCCCGCCATCATCCTCGCCGTCAGCGCCGCAGCCGCTGCTCTCCTCGTCCCGCTCACCGGCTTCCTGAAGACCTTCTTCGATTACCGCATCGAGACGCAGAAGGCGGAGGCGCTGAAGCCGGAGGTGGCGCGCGACGTGGCGCAGGGGAGCGGCATGGCCCTGTTCGACAGCATGGCGGTCGCTGACCTGACCTCGGCGATCAAGGATCTGACTGTGGCGATCCGGGCGGATACAGCCTCGGAGGAAGCGCAGCACGCCAGCCAGTTCGCGCAGGTGCTCCAGCGTCTCACCGACGTGCTGAACCACCATGACGACACGCACGGACACCCACCTCGAGGCGGGCGGCGATGACCCCGTGCTTCGTCGCCGTCACCTTGGCCGGCATGCTGGCGAGCGGGAAGCCGGCCAAGGACGCCCGGGCCTACCTGTTCATCGGGCCGAGCACGCGCATCAGCCCGGTGGTGACTGCGCCGGGCGAGCGCCCGCACGCTTGATCGGAGATCACGATCGCGCCGATCATGACGTTCGCCCAGGAGACGCCAGTGGAGTGGTGCGGGCGCCGTGTGTCTAACGAGGGACACCGAGGCCTCCGGGCGGCTGCAACGTGGCCCGCCCACGCTACGCCAGTTCGGCAAGGTGTGCTCGGCTGTCCGGGAATGTTGCGCCAACGCGCTCACTCACCACGAGGCTCCGTAGCAGAGCGTCGGTGGCGGCCTTGGTGTCAGAGCCTTCACGTCTGTGCACGGTCGCCTCCTCAAGCTGCCCAACAAGCGCGTTCATCGCCGATGCCGGCTGAACCATCGCCGTGGCTGTGGCGGCACGCCCGGTCTGACTGCTGAGGCCGCTCAGTCCCCGTTGTCCGCGTCCGGAACCGTGTCGCTGAACGGCACCGTCAGCACGATCTGGCCGTCCCCGTCCGTGATCTCGAACGTGCAGTCCATCCAGTCGCGGATGGTGACGAGCCGATCTCGCGCGATCATGGCTCGTGCCACCGTGAGGGCGCGCTCGCGTGCCGCGTTCGCGTCAACCAGCTCTTCACCCTCGGGGTCTCGCGCCAGACCAGCGGGTCCCGGGCGATGCCGAACGTTGAAGAAGTAGCGCGGCATCAGGCGCCCTCGATCAGGCGAGCGTACTCGGCCTCGGGCAAACCGTAGCCGTCATCTGCCAAGTTCTCCAACGCCTCACGGTCCAGGATCGTGACGCGTCCGCGCTGCGCCTTGATGAACCGGTGTCCCTCCAGCGCCTGCACTGCCAGGGTCGCGCTCGTCCGCTGCGTACCCAGCATCATCGACAGGAACTCGTGGGTGAGGCGCAGTTCGTCGCCGTCGAGCCGGTCGTGACACATCAGCAGCCAGCGCGCGAGGCGCACCTCGATCTGGTAGCTCGCGTTCACGAAGGCGGTCTGGGCGGTCTGCACGTACTGCACCTGGGTGAAGCGCAGCAGGAGCTTGTGCAGGCTGGCGCTCTCATTGACCGCTCCACAAAACGCTTGGGAACTGATGGCCAGCATCTCGCCCGGGCCCTGAACGAAGTGGTCGTGCGGGGTGCGGTCGGAGCCCAGCAGCAGCGGTATGACGCCGACCAGGCCCTCTCGTCCGATGATGCCGATCTCGACCTTGCCACCTGAGCCTTGCGTCGTGATCGAGGAGAAGCCGACCTCGGGGAAGTACAGCTGTTTGACCGGCTCGTTGGGCTTGATCAGCGGCTGGCGCAGCTCGGTCGCGACCAGCTCCAGGTGCGGCTGGAGCAGAGCGAAATCGCTCGGCGTGAGAGCCTTCAGCAGACGATTGCGAACAGTCGATTGTTGAGGCTGAGACACGGCTCTGCTCCCGTTCGGGGCAAGAGCACACGCTGTCTCCTAAGCGCCTGCGCCCGGACAAACCGGCAGGCGATGAGGATAAAATAACACAATCCCGCTGACCCGAAATGATTCAGTTTAAGATTTGTAAAATAAATCTCTGTTTTTCGGCCTGACACAGGTCTGGGCTTAAAATTAGAATTTCCTGGCCTAATACTAAGTAAAATAGGATATTATAATCTTGGTTTACGTTTGGACACTTCGGCCACACTGATCTCTCCGGCGAGGTCGGGTCGGAGTCGGAACGTCCGCTGCGAGGCGAAAGGCCAGGGTCTGCTTGCCACCCTGTGCGGGCATTGGCCCGACGATTGAACGGGCGCGGTCCGGCGGTGCGAGATTTTTTCGTCCCTGCGAACCGTATGATGTCGGACAGACCATCTGCGCCGCCTTGTGCCTCTGGTATATCTGTTTAGGCTCTCGATATCACGGGCCTCTAATTAGGAGTACTCGGATGGCCGAGGCGCATTCGTCGCTCAATGCTGCTGAGCCGACTGCCTATCGAACATTATCGTTGAGCAAGAGCGGGCTCATCCTGAGGAGCGCACCTCTTATGGCGCGCGATGACGCCGAAGCGCTCTCGCTGGCCATGGCGATGGTTCGCGGAGCAGGCATCGAGCTTTGGGACGGCCTTCGCTTCATGGCTCATTTCGGACCGGAGCCGCTGCCGGCCACGGACACCTGAGAGGCGATCGCTTCGCCGCGCTCACTGCCAGACCAACTTCAGTTGCCGCCCCATATTAGCCCCCGGCTCAGCTGCGGCGTTGTTTCTCATTTCCCAGAGATCTACCACCGCGCTTTCTCGTACATGGAGCCTACCTACGCGGGTCACTCCGTTCACATAGCCGAGGAACCTGATGCTTGGTCGCCTCAAGCAGGTCGCGTGAGCGCTGGATTGCCTGCTGAGCGTTCCGGACGATCGCTCTGTCGTGCTCGTTCATCGCAGCATACCGAGTGATCTGCGCGAAGTTACTCTCAAGATCGGCAAGGGAGAATGGTCTGTCGATGTAAGGAGGCATCGTGGTGCTCCGCGCTATGCAGGCGGGAGCACACGTTACTCTCAGTCACCGGCGCCTACGGGATCAGGGATCGGCTGGTGATGGCAGCATCATGCGCCCTATCGGGCAGAACGCCAAACCGAGATTTGGCCGGTTCCTTCTTCAGTCGCATTGTACAGCACCCCGGCACCGGCCTCCTTGGCGTTGGGTTCCGGCCTGTGAGCCAATGACGACCCACCGCGCGCTGCGGACATCGGCATGGAATTAGGCGAACGCGGGCTGCGTGACGGCGAACGGTGCGGTTTCGTACCGAGCCAGAACATCGCCGGCCCCGGCCAGTTGCCCGATCAGTGAACCATGGTGGTTCCTCCCCAAGACTCACCCCGCCCGGCTCAGCCGCGGCGGGGTTTTTCGTGCAGGCAAACCGCCTCAGAGATGGTGCGGGCACCGTGTGCCGAACGCAGATCGGATCCGCTGCGTTAGTGGCAAATGTCGACGCGCTGTGCTCAGAGTTACGACCTCCTGCCGCTCACAGCCGCGACGACTATGTCTTGATTGTCAGCCGCTTCTCGATCCAGCCCTGCGCATCGTCGAGGCCGGCGAAGGTGGGCGGGTGTGGATGATCGACCGGGCCGAACCCCGCCTCCAGGAACCACATCCCGGTCGCTTCCCCGTGATCGTCCGAGAGCCGAACCAGAACCGCGACCAGGAAGCCGTCCGAGAACACGAGGAGGCTCTCCGTGTCTAAGCTGCCCGTCGCAACTTGAACGGGCTGCAGGTGGAGAGGCATCAGGCCGCTCGATGCTCCAAGTGCAGGTACGTCGGATCGAACTCAGCGACCCGCAGAAGTTCATCCCAAGCCTCAATGACCAGCGTCTGAGAGCGAAGCGTGATGAGGGCCTGGCCGCGCATCTCCTTCAACACGCGATTGACGTGGACGTTGGTCATGCCCAACGCATCGGCGATATCGATCTGCGTGAGCGGCAGCGGGCAACGGTAGTGTACAGCCAGCCCGACCGCCTGGAGCTTCAGGTACAGCTCGCAGAAGAGATGCGCGACCTGCTCGAAGGCGGAGCGCCGGCCCAGGCCGACCATCCAGGCCCGGAAGATGGCCGCATCGATCAGTGTGTCGCGCCAGAAGAGAGTGCCGAGGCCGGGATGGCGGAGCGTCAGGTCTTGTAGGCTCTCGTGCGGGATGAAGGCCACGGTCGCCTTCGTCAGGGTGGCGAGGCTGTGATCCATGGTGGGGACGTGCAGGCTCTGCAGATCCGGCACATCGCCGGGGATGTGGAAGGAGAAGATCTGCCGCCTGCCGTCACCGAGCAGCTTATAGCGATAGGCCCAGCCGTCGAGGATGAGGCAGCAATGGGACGGCTTATCTCCGTCGCGTACGATGTCCTGCCGGGCGGCGAGGGTGTGGAGTCTCACCGGCAGGCTCAGGATGGCCTGACGCTGCTCGTCTGAGAGGGTGGCGATGCTTTCCAACTTGCGGATGAGCATGGCTGTGGCGTGCTGATTGGGGGCTGAAGGCATGTCGCTTCGCCTTGCGTTGCAGGCGGAAGCACTCGGCTCTCCCAGCCATCAGCACCTGTGTCGGACTTGCTGATGATAGCCGCTACCATAGGCCGATGTTTTATCGTGTCTCGAACGTAGGTTGTTTTCGGCTGACGATCATCTGCTTGGACCGGTATCGCACGCTTCTGAGTGGGTGAAGCGTCGCGGCCTTCCTGACCTTGCTATCGGACCTCCGCTCTCCACGCGTGCGGACATCGAGCACGAAGTCGCAGCCGGACCAGAATGTGTGGCGCTAGACCGCGGCCTCGGAGTCGGTCACGCCTTCTGCGCCCGCGCCAGCAGGATCGCCGTGCGGACCACATTCCGCTTCGCGCCCGCCATGCTCGTCTTGCTCGTCTTGTCGCGGAGACCCGAGTTCACGACAGGCTAGCCTTCGCGACGGCGACCAAGTTGATCCTGCCCTCGCCTCCGCAAAATCGATAGACTTGCAGAGCCAGCCGGTTCAGGATCGAAGATAAGGAAGCAAAGTTATTTGTATAAAGTAAACTTGGAATTTACCAGATTTTCGGTATTTCATAGCTTTATCGACCTGTCTTAATCTGTCTCTCAGTGGTCGGCAGCAAATTGCGCCAGGGGAGGCGCTGAGCATGGTGAGCCGGACAGGTTTTCGGCGGTATCTATGGTGGGCACGGTCGCCATGGCTGCTCGCCGCGCTGAACCTCCTGTGTGTGGTCGGTCTCTGCGCTGTCTCAGCTTTCATGCTCTGGGACATGCGCCGTGATGCCGAGCGCCGTGCGACCGGCGCGGCGCAGAGCCTCGTGCAGGTGCTCGGCCGTGATATTGCCCGCAGCATCGGTATGTACGACCTCTCGCTACGCGCGATCGTCGATGGCTGGCGCCTGCCGGCCGTCATGAACGCCGATCCGGAGACGCGCCAGCTCATCCTGTTCGACCGAGCCGCAAACGCTGAGAACTTCGGCCACACGCTCGTTTTCGACCGTTCCGGTACACTGATCATCAGCTCGAAGTCCCTCAACCCCGAGCCGCTAAGCTACGCGGACCGCGAGTACTTCCAGTATCATGCCACCCACAAGGACCTGGGCCTTCACGTCAGCGTACCAATTGTGTCACGCCTCACCGGCCGCTGGGCGCTGATCATCAGCCGCCGCCTGTCCAACCCGGACGGCTCCTTCGCCGGCGTGGTGCTCGGCTCGATCTATCTCGACTACTTCCGCCAGCTGTTTGCGGCCCTAGATCCGAATCACGCCGGCACGGTAACCCTGTACGGGCCCGGCGGCACCATCGTCATGCGTGAGCCCTACGACGAGCAGCTGGTGGGGCGCAGCGTCTCGGCGACCGATAGCTACCAGCGTATGCTGCAAACCCGACAGGGCGTGTTTACAGGCCCGGTCATGATCGGCGAGGGCACACGCACCTTCGCAGTCGCGCAGGTTGGCGAGTTGCCGCTGCAGCTGAGTATCGCCCTCACAGCCGAGGATATCTACGCGGCTTGGTGGCAGAAGGCGCTGGTACTCGCCGCTGTGGTTTTGAGCCTGTGCGCCACCACCATCGTGCTGACGACACTGTTCCAGCGCGAATTGACCCGACGCAAGGCGGCGCAGCGCGCAACCGCCGCGCTGAACGCCGAGCTGCAGCAGCTGGCCAGTACGGACGCGCTCACGGGTCTCGGCAACCGACGTCGGTTCGACGAGGTGTTGGCGCGGGAGTGTCAGCGCGCGACACGCACCGGCAAGCCCTTGTCACTGCTGATCTTGGACGCGGATCACTTCAAAGGCTTCAACGATCGTTATGGGCATCAGCAGGGTGACGAGGCACTGAGGCTGATTGCACAGGCGATGCGCGGTTCAATCCACGCCTACTCGGACACCGCTTACCGCATCGGCGGCGAAGAATTCGCGGTCATCCTGCCGGATACCGGGGAGCCCAGTGCTGAAGCGGCCGCCAACCGCATCCGGCAAGCGGTGCTCGCGCAGGCGGTGCCCCATGCCAGCAACCCACATGGGCTAGTGACAGTCAGCTGCGGGGTCGCCGCGGCACCGTCAGTTCGGGACTGCAAGCCGGTCACCCTGATCGCAGCAGCGGATGCGGCCCTCTATGAGGCCAAGCGACAGGGACGCAACCTAGTTCGAACCACGGCAGTGGAGCGCCCGTTTTCGGTCATCGAAGGAGGGCGATAGTCCGGGCTCTAAGGGGTGTCTGGTTCATCACCAGCTATGCCGAGCAGGCGATGTTCGGCACCAGGCGCCTCGATGGGGGCATGCAGCCTTGGCCGCCGCATTCACCTGCTCGTCGGTGACAGCGTTGGCCTTGAAGAGCTCGCCGACGGTGGGGGAGGGGTCAGCCATGCGACAGCCTACCGCGCGAGCCACGAATCAGCCAGCGACATCCCCGCTGGTGACTGTGCCGACTCTTGTGCAGCGGCCTGACACCGTTTGTTCCGGTGTGTCCGATATGTCGCTGTCGCTTACGCCCTGATCGGCTTGGAGAAAATGGCTGGGGCGCCAGGATTCGAACCTGGGAATGGCGGTACCAAAAACCGCTGCCTTACCACTTGGCGACGCCCCATCGGCTCCGAGCCGCCGGTTCTCTAGACGGGGCAGACAGGGCTGGCAACCGGCTTGAACGGGTCAGCCGTGAGCCAGCGGCATTTTTGTACGGTGGGTCCGGGCTCCGGGCAGCAATCGCATCTTGGCACGGCGCCCCTGCACCGGATCGGCGGGACGCCCTATGCTCCGCTCGAACGGGAGAAGCGCGATGGCGATGGGTGATCGAGTGGCGATCGTGACCGGAGCGGGGTCCGGCATCGGGCGGGCGGTCGCGCTCGGATTGGCGCGGGCCGGTTGGCGGCTTGTTCTGGCTGGAAGGCGGGGGGAGGCTCTGGAACGGGTCGCCGCGGAGTTGCCGGGCGCGTCGTTGTGCGTGCCGACCGACGTGTCCGATCCGCGCGCCGTCGAGGCTCTGTTCGCTGCGGTGGGTGAGCGCTTCGGGCGGCTCGATCTGCTGTTCAACAATGCCGGGATCTTCACCCCCGCCGCGACGGTGGACGAGGTCGCGGTCGAGGATTGGCTCGCCAGCGTCAGCGTCAATCTCACCGGCGCCTTCCTCTGCACCCGTGCCGCCTTCGGCATGATGCGCCGGCAGGAGCCGCAGGGCGGGCGCATCATCAACAACGGCTCGATCGCGGCCTACGCGCCGCGGCCGATGTCGACCCCCTACGCTGCCACCAAGCACGCCATCACCGGGCTGACCCGCGCGACCGCCCTCGACGGACGTCCCTTCGACATCGCCTGCGGCCAGATCGATGTCGGCAATGCCGAGACCGAAATGACGCGGGGCTTCGGGCAGGGCGCGCGGCAGGCCGACGGTTCGATCCGGCCTGAGCCGTACATGGAGGCGGCGCACGTTGCCGAGGCCGTCGTCTACATGGCGGGGCTGCCGCTCTCGGCCAACGTCCTGTTCATGACCGTGTTGGCCACGGGCATGCCCTTCGTCGGGCGAGGGTAGGGGAGCGGCTTTGCGTCGGAGGCGCGGAACGCGTAGAGAGCAGGGCACCGCCCGGCCCCCATGAGAGACGAGCGGCCGCCCGCAATGCGGCGGCCGGTGCCCGCCATGCTGATGCAGACCGATCCCAAAACCGCCGACCCGAAATCCGCCGACCCGGTCGCGCGGCGGCGCACCTTCGCGATCATCTCGCACCCGGATGCGGGCAAGACCACGCTGACCGAGAAGCTGCTGCTGTTCGGCGGTGCGATCCAGCTCGCGGGCGAGGTGAAGGCCAAGCGCAACCGCGTCTCGACCCGCTCCGACTGGATGGGGATCGAGAAGGAGCGCGGCATCTCGGTGGTCACCTCGGTGATGACCTTCGAGTACGGCGATTGCGTCTTCAACCTGCTCGACACGCCGGGCCATGAGGACTTCTCGGAGGATACCTACCGCACGCTCACCGCCGTCGACTCCGCGGTGATGGTGATCGACGCGGCCAAGGGCATCGAGGCGCGCACGCGAAAGCTGTTCGAGGTGTGCCGGCTCAGGGACATCCCGATCGTCACCTTCGTGAACAAGCTCGATCGCGAGGCGCGCGACCCGTTCGAGACGCTCGACGAGATCGAGAAGACGCTCGCGCTCGACGTGGCTCCGGTGACCTGGCCGATCGGGCTCGGCCGCAACTTCGCCGGCACCTATGAGCTCGGCGGCAACCGGGTGCGCCGGCTCGACGCGGCGGACGATGCCGGCACGATTCCGGTCTCGGGCTTCAACGATCCGCTGTTCGATGAACTGCTGACCGAGAACGGCGCGGCCGATGCGTGGCGCGAGGAGGTGGAACTGGCCGAGGGCGGCCTCAAAACCTTCGACCTCGCTGCCTTCCGCGAGGGGCACCTGACACCGGTCTTCTTCGGCTCGGCCCTGCGGAATTTCGGCGTGCGCGACCTCATCGACGGGCTCGCCCGCTTCGCGCCCCCGCCGCGGGGTCAGGAGGCGGATAAGCGCGCCGTGCAGCCGTCCGAGCCGAAGATGACGGGCTTCGTGTTCAAGATCCAGGCGAACATGGATCCGAACCACCGCGACCGCATCGCCTTCATGCGGGTCTGCTCAGGGATGCTCCGGCGCGGCATGAAGGCCAAGCTCGTGCGCACGGGCAAGCCGATGTCGCTCTCGGCGCCGCAATTCTTCTTCGCTCAGGACCGGGCGATCGCCGATGAGGCCTATGCCGGGGACGTGGTCGGCATTCCGAACCACGGGACCCTGCGCATCGGCGACACGCTCACCGAGGGCGAGGAGATCGTCTTCCGCGGCGTGCCGAGCTTCGCGCCCGAGATCATGCGGCGGATCAAGCTCACCGACGCGATGAAGGCCAAGAAGCTCCGGGAAGCGCTCCAGCAGATGGGTGAGGAGGGCGTCGTGCAGGTCTTCATCCCGCAGGACGGCTCCCCCGCCATCGTCGGCGTCGTCGGCGCGCTGCAGCTCGACGTGCTGAAGGAGCGGCTGCAGGCGGAGTACGGCCTGCCGATCGATTACGAGACCACCCGGTTCTCCGTCTGCCGCTGGATCGAGGCGGAGTCGGAGGCCGAGATCGACAAGTTCGTGAACGCCCACGGCTCGGCGATGGCGAGCGACCTCGACGGCGCTCCGGTCTTCATGGCCACCACCGCCTTCTCGCTCCGCTACGAGGAGGAGCGCTGGGAGAAGATCCGGTTCACGGACGTGAAGGATTACCAGAAGCGGGCGGCGTGAGCGGAGCGGCCGGGGCCTTGAGCCTTCGTCCGCGGGGCGCGGCCCGCTCCGGCGGTTCTCAATCGTAGTCGAGATCGAGCGAGCGCTCGAAGGCGATGGCGCTCATCTCGCGCCCCTTCGGGTCGGCGACAGAGATGTTGCGAAAGCCGCGTCCTGCCAGTTCCCAGGTCTTTTCGAGGGCCTGCTCGTCCGTACCGCAAGCGAAGGCCAGGGTGCGGCCAGAGGGATCCGTGCCCGTTACCTTGTACATGGCCGCGCTCCTGTCCGAGCATGAAGATAGGCTCGGCGCCGTTCGGGAAAAAGGGTCGGGAGAGCAGGGCACCCGGGCGCGCCGACTCAGCCGAGCAGCGTCGCCTTATCCACGTCCAGCGCCTGGGCCAGCTCGTCGAGCACCCGGTGCTCGCTCTCGGTGATGCCGCCCTTGTCGGCAACATCCGCCGCGATCAGGAAGACGTGCTGGCGCTGCTCCAGGGGACGGTCGGCGATGGCCGCGACGTGCTGGCTGTTCTCCAGGCGCCCGGCGCGCAGCTCCGCGCGGGCCAGCGCCTCGAACAGCGCCTTCTCCAGGGCGAGCGTATCGTAGGATTTCTGGAGGATCGGGTTGGCCCGCATGCTGACGAGAGCCGCCTCGATCTCCTCCTCGTCGGTATCGCCGTCAGCGACGATCACGTTGGCCGCGGCGGAAACCGCTGCCTGCATGAACGCGATATCGCCCGCGTAGGACATCACCACCCGGTTGAAACGGACGAGGGCGTCCTGAAAAAAGCCCATCTTGCACTCCCCGAGGCGCCCTGCGCGGCCGCCCGATGGTTCCAACGCGGCCGACGAACCGTCAAGATGGCAAGCTTGACGGATCGCTCACAGTTCCGCCGAGCGCCGCGACAGTTCCGCCCGCAGATGGCGCGCCGCCTCGACCAGGGCGGCGTCCCGGCGCTGGCGCGGGCGGGGCGGGGCGAGGGTGACGTCCGCCGCGATCCGGCCGGGGCTGCCCGCCAGCACCACGACCCGGTCGGCGAGGTAGACCGCCTCGTCGATGTCGTGGGTCACGAACAGCACCGTCTTGCCGGTCTGCGCCTTGATGCGCTGGATCTCGTCCTGCAGCCCCTCGCGGGTGAAGCTGTCGAGCGCCGAGAACGGCTCGTCCATCAGCAGCACCTCGGGCTCGACCGCGAGCGCACGGGCGATGGCGATGCGCTGGCGCTGCCCGCCGGAGAGCTGGTGCGGCCAGCGGCCGGCGAGATCGGACAGCCCGACGAGCTTGAGCATCGCCGCCGCCCGCTCGCGGCGCTCAGGCTTCGACAGGCCATGCCGCTCCAGGCCGAAGGCGACGTTGTCGATCACCCGCCGCCACGGCAGCAGCCGCGCGTCTTGGAACACGAGTGCCATCGGCGTCCGGGTCTTTTGGGGATCAGTGTCGAGATGGACCGTGCCGGTGCTGGGCTTGGCCAGATCGATCAGCACGCGCAGGAGCGTCGACTTGCCGACGCCGGATTCGCCGACGATGACGAGGAATTGTCCGCGCGGCACCGCGAGATCGAGGGAGGAGAGGATCTCGGTGCGCCGCCCGTCGCGCTCGTAGGCGAGGCTCAAACCGCGGATGTCGATGATCGGGCGCTCGACGGCACTCATACGCGCCACCGCAGCAGCCAGCCCTGCAGGGCGACGAAGCCAGTGTCGAACAGGCCGTACAGCCCGGCCATGGTGAGCATGTAGACCACGACGATGTCGGTGGAGAGGAGCGAGGAGGCCTGCATCATCCGGGCGCCGATGCCGGGCACCCCGAAGATCTCGGCGGCGACCACCGCCATCCAGGCCTGCCCCAGCGCCGTGCGCAGGCCGACGAGGATGCCGGGCGTGGCGGCGGGCAGGAGGATCTTGACGAGCCGCGCGAACGGCCCGCGAAAACCGAAGGCCTGGGCCACCTCGATCAGGTCGCGATCAACACCGCGCACCGCGCCTTGCGTGGCAAAGAACACGATCCAGAACACGCCGATGGCGATGATGAACACGGCGGCCGAAGGCTGAACCCCGAACCAGATGATCGCGAAGGGCACCCAGGCGAGGCCGGGGATGGGGCGCAAGAGCCGCACGACCCAGGCGGTCAGACTCTCGAACCAGCGGAACATGCCGGCCAGAAGCCCCAGCGCGATGCCCGCGCCCGCGCCCGCGCCGAGTCCGACCACGTAGTGGCTCAGGCTCTCGGCGACCGCGCGCAGCCATGCCCCGCTCGAGATCTCCCGGGCGAAGGCCGCGGGAAGAGAGGAGGGCGGCGGCAGGAAAGCCGGGTTGACGAGGTCGAGCCGGGGCGCCGCCTCCCACAGGGCGAGGAAGGCGGCGAGCCCGACGACCGCCAGGGCGGCCGAGCGGAACGAGGTCATGGCATCGGGATCGCGAGGGAGATCAGGGCTTTTTGACCGCGTCGAACGGCTTGGCATCGAACAGGCCGTCGGTCGGCGCCCCCTTGTCGAGGGTGCCGATCGAGACCTGATAGGTCTGCATCTTCTTCGTTGCCTCGATGATCGTGCGCGGGTCGGCGACAAACTTCGCGGCCGGCGACGACAGCGCCTTCTGGATCGTGGCCACATCCGTGATGCCCTTGCCGAGCGCCGCCTCGACCGGCGGGGCAGCACGGGCCGGATCGGTCTTCAAGAGGTCGGTCGCCTTGACCAGCGCCGAGACCAGGCCCTCAACCGCCTTCGGGTTGGCGTCGGCGAACTTGCCGTAGACGGCGACCACCGTGCCCGGCTGATCGGGGAACATCTCCCCACCGGTGGCGATCAGCGTGATCTTCGGGTTGCGCCCCTGGACGATGGTGAGCGCCGGCTCGCGGATCGAGGCGCCGTCAACGGCACCGGCCAGCAAGGCCTGCTGGGTCGCGTCGATGCCCATGGAAACGATCTCGACGTCGGCCTTGTCGGCCTTCACCACCTGCCACAGCCAGTACTGGAGGGTGGTGTTCGGCACCGAGCCTGGCGGCTGCGTGGCGAGCCGGGCAGGACGGCCCTCCTTGGCCTTGAACTGCTTGAAGGCCTCGGCCTTGCTCGGGGCGGAGGCGAAGTAGGGCGCGAGCTTGGGGGCTGCCACGAACACCATCTCCTCGATGGCGGTGGCGGCCACGACCCGCACATCGATGCCCTTGGTGCGGGCGACCGCGAGCGGCGCGATGCCGGCGACGTAGACGTCGATGGTGCCGGACGCCAGCGCCTGGATCATGTTGGGTCCGGACTCGAAGGTGGTGAAAGTCGGCGCCAGCGCGGCATCCGTGAGCCAACCCTCGCCATGGGCGACGAAGACGGGCGCGGCGCCGATCACTGGAATGACGCCGATGCGCACGGGCACGGTCTGGGCGGCGAGCGGGGCGGCGAATGGCACGGGAAGGGCGAGAAGCCCCGTGATCAGGGCGAAGGCCTTGAACAGATTGCGCATCGATGGATTCCAGGGAAGCCGGTTGGCGTTCCCCATGGCACAGCGGGCGCGATCTTCCAATGTCGCTTCCGCACGTGGTGCCCCAGTCGGTCGCCCTGCTCGGCGGATCAACCCGGCAGCGTCAGAGCGGCGAAGCTTTGCCGGCCTGCGACGGAACGGCCTCGTTCTTCCTACCGTTTACCCAGCCGAGAGCGGCATCCACGCTGCGGGACAGACGACAGGATACCTCACGCCATGAGCCTCATCGGCAGCATCGTCAGCAAGATCCTCCACCCGTTCGGCTCGTCCGAGGCGCAGGCCGCCGAGTCCAGCACGTCGTCCTCCAAGCCTTCCGAGACCCAGGCTCAGCCGTCATCCGGCGGCAGCGCGCCGGCCTCCGCACCCACCAGCGGCGGCACGTCGTCCGGCGGATCGGTCGACGTCGAGGCCGTGCTCAACGACCTCGCGGCGAAGAACTCGCAGAAGCTGAACTGGCGCACCTCCATCGTCGACCTGATGAAGCTGCTCGACCTGGATTCGAGCCTGCACGCCCGCCAGCAGCTCGCCGACGAACTGCACTACACCGGCGACAAGAACGATTCGGCCTCGATGAACATCTGGCTGCACAAGCAGGTCATCAAGAAGCTTGAGGAAAACGGCGGCAAGGTTCCGGCCGATCTCAAGGACTGACGCTCAGCCTCGTAAGTCGGGCTCGTCACGAGAGGAGAGCGGCACTCGGTCCGCGTGAGCCGAGTGCTTTGAAGCTCGGGCGACCGAGCCCGAAGGCTGCGGCTACGGCACGGCGGCCTTCGGACTCGGCTCTGCATCGCCGGATCCACTCACGTTTTGGCTCGCCCGCTCCTCAATTGAGAGTGGAGATCCTGCGTAATGGATCCGTTGAGATCGACGAATTTGGATGCATGCTGCCTTCCGAAGTGAAACTTTCATATTTCTTGGCGAGACGTCTCCTGCCAGCCGGCGAACGTGCCAACCCCTTCCGCTAGCAACAACATCCAGATGGAATTGGCGGCGTCACCGTGCAGGCGGGGCCTGATGGTGCCATGCCGATGGGTGACGAAAAACCCCGCTCCGGCGGACCGGGCGGGGCAAGTCTTGGGAGGAACGACGGAGAGTCGCTGGGAAGGGAACGGGAACCCGCACGCGTTGTTCAGCGATAGTCCGAAATCGTACCGTTCGTTTTTACGCCCCCCGTCGTTCCACACACGGCGCTCGCATCACCACCTCCGGCGTCTCGCGCGCGGAGGCGGGCGGGTCGCAACGAGCCTGCCGGAATGAACCGCGGCACCGCTGCAGGGTTGGCCGGACTGTCTCCGCGGTGCCGAGCGAGTTGATCATCCGTGCGACGTCGCCTCTGAGGGCCGAGACACTCGACATTGGTGTTGGCTCCACTCTTCTCGATGACGCCTCGATCACGACCGCCGAGCCAGCTGCGAAGGATGTGACCGCCACCCGGGAGGGGGCACCTACCGGTTCGTTCTCGGGCGCGAGAGGACAGGCCCCATCAAGCTGCGGCTGGCCCCACATCTGCAAGGCCGGACGGAAGCTATTCTCTCGGTTGCCGGCGAGCACAGCACCTTTCCCTATCGCGGTTCATCTATCCCTGGCGGCTCGTGGAACATCCGCATGGGGACCGTACTACGCGCGACGCTGCTGTACCTCGTGGTGATGATCCTGCTGCGGATCACCCGATCCGGCACCACGTCCCACAGGCCATGATCTCGTCGGAACCCCACATGACGTCGGAGTCAGGGCTCGAAGGTTTCCCTATGCGGGCAGGACCACCACCTTTGTCTTAACCGGGGTTCGCCCGTAGAGATGGATCATGTCCTGACTCAGCAGGCCGACACAGCCGCTTGTGATGCCGCTGCCGATCGATTCGGGGTCGCTGCTGGCGTAGATCGTGTAGAGTGTATAGGCGCCGTTCTGGTAGAGATGAAGGGTACGGGCGCCGAGCGGGTTGTCGAGGCCGCCCGGCATCCCACGGGCGTATTTGGCCGCCTCGGGCTGCCGCCGGATCATCTCCTTGGGTGGCGTCCAGGTTGCCCATTCGGACTTGCGACCGACATAAGCGTCACCGCTCCACAGGAACCCATCGCGCCCGACATTGGCGCCGTAGCGGGTGGCTGAACCGTCGCCCTCAATGCGGTAGACATAGTAGTTGCGGGGGTCGACGATGATCGTTCCAAGTGCTTCCTTGGTTTCGTACTGAACCGTCCGGCGATAATATTTCGGATTGACTTTGCTGATATCGACCGCCGGAATTGGAAACTTTTCATCCGGCATAGGCCCGTAGACCTTCGCTGCCTCGGCCAGCATCGTGCTGTCGGATGTCACGCAACCGCCCAGCCCGAGCGCGCCTAAGCCGGCGGCCGAGCCGACCAAAAACGAGCGACGGTCAAGAAGCCGAGCCCGACGTTCGGACAGAGCGGTCTTGTTCAAGCCGCCGCCTGCGGCGTGCCCAACATCCATCGTCATACTTTTGGACTTCCCAGATCCTGCAGTCCGATGAGGGAATGCTCCGGCATTCTCCCGATAGGCGTACTGCTAAGCTGAGAGTGCGGCGACTCGATGCGCCTGGCAAGAGCAGCGTTCGCTGTCGGCCGATTGCCTTGGGCCGAAGCCGGCCCGCCAGGCCTGCGCAACCGGCAACTCACGGACCTGCGTCGTGTAACGCGGTGTCCGCATCTCGACCGTCATCGTCCAGATGCGCCGCTGTCGCTCCAGAGCAAGCTGCTCGTACCGGTACGACGCTGCCACAGCCGAAGCGGGCGTCGCAGGCCTCCATCGCATCCATGAGGCGTGCCGAGCGCTCGCGGTCGACGACGGAAAGTCGAGGCCCGCTGTGAGGCCGCCAGCGGCACCAGATCGACCTTGACTACGCCGGCTTTCAAGGAGCGCCCGGGCAGAATGCCCTTCTCGCGCCAGATGGGTGCCACGCCGTGTGGTACTGCGAGGATCAGCGTGGGCGTGTCGTTCGCCACCACTGGCAGCGTCACGAACGCTGAGATCGAGCATGTCGGCCGGACCAAACAGATAATCAATTTTCAGATTTCATTTACAAGTAGTAATTCAAAATTATTCGATTAGAGAGAGAAGTTGCTAGTAACGAAAATTTGAGTAGAATTGGAATTGACTCGCCACACAGCCTACTGCCACGCGCTGATAAGGCCACATGCGATGCCCCGCTATTTTTTCGACGTGCACGACGGAACCGATCTGTGCGATGTAGTTGGGCGAGAGATAGAAGACAACGAAGAAATATTATGTGCGGAAGCTCTACAAGTCGTCACGCAGCTCATGCGAGCCGAAACTGAGGACGCCAAAGAAGCGGCCCTGGTTCTGACGGTCCGCGATGAAAAGGGCGCTATTCCGCTAAAGATCCGGTTAGCTTGTCAGGTTGAGAGGCTTTAGCGGCGTCTTTGTTCAGCTCCAGATTCGGCATTTCAGTTAGAAGCCGAACACGAAAATCTGCTGCTTCGCGAAGCTGAAGAAGCGCCTTCTCGCCAACCGTCAAGAGTTCTGCGACAACGCGCTGCCACTCATCGAGGCTGCTACCATCAATCTGCATAAATTCGCCCAGGGGCTTGGCGGAAACATATCCCGCCTTTTGCCGCCCCTGCGCAATTTCAGCTTATCCAATATCCCCCACAGGGCTTTAGATTTCAAAGGCCTTCGAGTGCAGCCCAGCGTGTTTTTGGCCGCAGGCTATTTGGCATATGCAGCAAACTCCACTCGACAGAGCATTAGCAGCGAGAAATCAAGGCACTGCGAATTAGTCGTCACACTGCATACTGACTTAAGCTCGTTCGGACCCCGCATTGGACATTGCGACCGTGCGGGAGATCTACGAGACCGCCGGGCACGTAGCAGTAGCGGCCGGCTCCAGCGATGCACGGAAAGAGGGATGGGACGACCTCGGCCGCCGACGTTGCAGAGCATTGGCCTCACATCCGTTCGTCGTGACCTCAACTCGGCAGGGTCTCGTCGACCGTCAACGGCTCGCTGATGGGCAGTTCGTCAGCAAGCCCGACCGGCAGGAGCGGCTGTTGAGCGCGACAGCTCGTGCAGTCTGAGTAGAAGACGGAGACTGGCCCGCAGACGACTCGTCCGGCAGGCGCGCTGCACCAGATGCGGGATCGACGGCGCCCAAGGGGTGCAGGAAGACACACCGCACGATAGGGTCTATGCCTCTTACGAGGAGAGACCTTCGTACCATCGCAGGTTCATCCATCGGCACAGGAAATGCTGAGGGCTATTATCATGTCCGATCGCCGCGAACTTTACCGGAGCCCGAACGGCGACTGCTGGTTCCTGGGCCGGGAACCTACCAATGGTAGGGCGTTTGTCATTCACCAGCCAAACGGTCCTTCAGGCGGACAGCGAAGTCACATCGAGCTGGGAGCATTCTTGGCCAACGGATCCGGCAATCCGGAGCAACAAGCCCTGCTCCGCTTGATCGGAACCCTCGTCGAGATCCCGCCCTACGCTGATCGCACGTGAGATCAGGACGTCACCTCCTGCTCTCGACCACCGCCGTGCTGAGAGCGAGCACGATCCGTCATCCCGAACACTTTGGGTCGCCCATCGCAAAACGACAGCTGACCCCAGGGGCAATAGAAACGCTTCGCTTGCGAGGAGTACGGTTTCCGTATGTTGTAAAACATTTATTGATGGCGTTTTGAAAAAATCGATCATATAGATGAGTCCGCGAATAATTGCAGATTTGGTCAGGCCTCGGCCGGGCCTCGTGCGTCATCGATAGATAGGCCGCACCATGAGGTTGTCGCCGAGCTTATATGACGAACTGATGCATCACCCATGTCCATCGTGCGGAAGGGCGCATGAGAAGAGCGGACGCTGGTTTGCTACCGTCGCTAAATACCAGTGCATGAATTGCGATAATTTAATCCTCCTCGACTACAAGTCGAGACTCAATATCTTTGCTTGCCATCAAGTCCTGAAGCGACGAGATGTAACCTGAGCGCCTTTGTGGCCTACTATGTTATTGATCCACGCACGGCGCGCACCACATCCTCCGACGTCTCACAAACGCATCTGACGAAGCAAATAATAATTGCCTGAAACTAACTTACATTAGAGGCTTTCGACAGCATCAGTTTGTGCTGGCAGCCATCATCAGCGGATCTGCAACGGACACTGATGGCTGGAAGGGGCAAGCGCTTCCGTCTGCAAGGCAAGGGGAAGCAACATGCCTCACCACCCGCAAGCCATAACCATGCTCATCAGCAAGCTGGACGGCATTGCTGCCCTCTCAGATGTCGAGTGTCAGGCCGTCGAGAACCTGCCGTGAGAATCCACAATCTCATCGCTCGGCAGGACATCGTACGCAACGGCGACCAGCCCGCGCATTCGTGTCTCATCCTCGACGGCTGGGCTTGCCGCTACAAGCTGCTCGGTGACGGGCGGCAAATCCTGACTCTGGCACTTGACCCTGATCGATGCAGGCATCTTCCGTGAGTGGATGGTCGGCTTAGGCCGATGCTCCGCCTTCGAGCAGGTCGCGCACCTCTTCTGTGAGCTGTACCTGAAGCTGCAATCGGCTGGAGTGGCCGGGAGCTGCCGCTGTGAGTTCCCGCTCACGCAGATCGACCTCGCCGAGGCATTGAGCCTCACGGACGTGCACGTCAACCGTGTCCTCAAGGAGATGTGTGGCCGGAGCTTGGTCACGCTGCGCGGCAACATGCCGGTGATCGAGGCTTGGGACGAGCTTCTGCAGGCCGCGGAGTTGACCCGGCGCACCTGCAGCTTAGGCAGCGAACAGCCTCAGCAGCGAGCGGTGAGATGCCCCTTCGCCTACAGCCCATTCGAGTTGCGACAGGGAGTTCCGACATGGAGAGCCACCTCGTCTTCTCCGACGGGTTCTTGGTAGCGGTTCTGGTTCGGATGTCGGACATTCACGGAGACAGGGCCGGGATGTGGTTTCTGGAGGCGGGCTTCGGCCCCGTCGATCATCCAGACCCACCCACTTTCGCCAATCTCGATGAGGCCCAAAGCTGGGTCGAGTGGCGGCTGGAATGCAAGCGGTAGACGGGCAAATGTGAGCGTCAGCAGTCCGTAGCTGCGGGCTCAGCGCCTCGATTTCGGCCACTTACACGGCGGATCCACTCGACCTACCTCGCCCGCACCACCTGCTTGGGCGCCCCGGTATGCGAGCGAAATCGCTCGGATGATGTGCGACCCTGTGGCGAGCACGAAAAACCCCGTCGCGGCCAAGTCGAGCCGGGCAAGATGCGATTTCGTTGAAACGAGCGATGACGGGCCCTTCTGCTTCATAAGAAACTTAGGTTCCATGCAGCACGAGCGACCGGTGCGCACCTCTAGGGCGAACCGGAGGCTGGGAGGGCTTCTGCCGTTCGGGGGGGAGACGGTTCGAATTTCGCGGGCGTTGACGCAGCCTATGAGTAGGCGCGCCGGTGTGGCATGGTTGAGTATGGCTGCTGCACCCTCCCATCCGTTTGTCGTTGACGTAAGGCCGCTCCAACTGGAGAGCCGGGTCTTTACGTGGTCCATAAAGCGACGCGGTGAGGTGATGGGTCGTTCCATCGCTCCTCACACCAGCTTTGAAGCAGCGCGGCTCGAAATGAAGGCGGCGTTGAATTTGCTGATCGTTTCATGGGAGGCAGGGCGATGACCACTCTCAAGCGTCCCGATCCTAATTGGTTCGACAAGCTCACCGCGGATCGGAACGAGCACGCGTGAAACACCCTAGGGCGGCTGAACCGCGGCGAGGCTGAGCCGGCCGTGTATGCGGAGCGCCAAGGATCTGTCCAAAGCGAAAATGAAGGTCGCTTTGACGCTTAACGAACAGCAAGCAGGCGACACTCATCGAGAGGCAGATGCGAGGCGAGAACAGCGAAGCCACGCTCCCGTCAGCCTGAGGAGGCAGATGGGCAAGCGCTGACGCACGAAAAAGTCCCGCGCCGGTGGATCGGTCGGGGCTGAATATGTGGTTCGTCGCTAATCTGGATGGGACCGAAGCTAGGGTCGGGCAGTCATCTGCCCAGAGCCGTCAACTCGGCGCCGCCCCGCCGATCCCGAGCGCCCGTCCGCCACCAATCGCCGACATTGCGTCAGCCAGATAGCCATTCCATAGGCACCAAGCCGTAGAAGTCCCCACTGCTGGAAACAATTGCAGCAGGTGAACGGTGCCCCTTGCCGTATCGGGCCATCTGCAAACGTCCTATTCTCGCGCGTCAATTCAGCGAGGCATTGAGCATGGGTACGATTACATCCGCCGCCAAAGCGTTTTTCGATACATGTGAGACAGGCGGCGGCTGGGACGCCTGCGAGCGCTACTGCACCCCCAATGCCAGCTTCTCGGCTCAGGCCGATGCTCTTTCCAACATCGCCACGTTACGGGACTATACGGAATGGATGAAGGGGCTGCTGACGTTCATTCCTGACGGCCGTTACGAAGTGAAATCCTTCGCAACAGACGAAGAGCGCCAAAACGTGACGGCGTATGGTGTCTTCCGAGGGACACATACCGGAGAAGGCGGACCTTGTCCTCCCACCGGAAAAAGCACGGCAACCGACTACGTTTATGCCATGCAGTTCGACGGCGACAAGATCAGCCACATGACAAAGATCTGGAACGACACTGTAGCCGTTAAAGAACTTGGCTGGGCCTAGTTGATGCAGTGATGGGGGAATGCGCGGCGGATCCGGCCGGCTCGAGGACGACTATCGAGCTGCCTCGGAGGAGCTACTTGAGTGCCTTGGGAGCAAGGGGCACGAAGGACTGCGTCTGCAGAAGCTCACCGCCTCGCTGCAGGCCGCAGACGGCGGGCCGGTGTTGGGGGGCGCCGACCCGCTGCTCCCGGCTCGCGCTCCGGTATCGCGAGGCCGACACCTCAATCGCGGTAATCCGCAAACGCTGGTTGAGCACTTCCGGTGCGAGGCGCACGAAGTGGTGTCGTTGCGCCGTAGCCTCCCCATCCGACACTGCGGCAAGCGACCGGCGGGCCGGCATCGGGCACCCCCTTCGCTGTTGGCCCGCTGCACGCTTGCGACAGGTTGTCTCGTCGAGCGTACGCTGAAGTCAGGGCATCCGGCGTGACCGCGCTGAATTCGAGTCCATGGGCTTGCCCTTCTGACCATACAGTCCGGCATGCTTTGGCAAATTTGCGGCTCGGGATGCTCAATATTAGACTTGATGGCAGCCGCGCCTTCGCCTGCAATTCAACAACGGCACCAAGCTCAGTCTGTCCCCAAACTAAACATTGGCTCCAAACTGCCTTGCCCGCGCTCTCGACGAGCCGTGCCACGCCGACATGCCGCTCGAACTCGCGAACGGCCCGGTCTGCGAAGCGGCCCCCACCATCCTCGAAAGCCAGAGCGACGAGCAGGCGAGATGAGCCGGCCTCACCTCACCCGCTTAGGCTACTAGTCGAAATCCTCATCGCTCAGCCACAACTCCAGCGGAGCAGCTCGGTCTCCGAGGTCGATAACGACCTGCCGGAAACTGGCCTCACCCGATGCCCCCGGCCTCGGCATGGATACCGTGTCTCCAATTGCGCGAATGACCCCGCGCAACTCAACGGAGCCAAATGCAATATTTACAGCTGTTCCCAGGAGAGAGCAACAACTGATATCAGTAGTATTCCCGGACATACTCTATCAACGAACGCCCGCACGGAACGATCCGCTCAGGAGCTGCTTATGGTTAGCGAACGATGGCCAAATCAGACGATTGGGCACCGAAGGAGTTGAGAGTGGCGCGTAGATTTTCTTACAGAAATCCTGTTCTTTGCCGGACTCAAAATCCGTGCAATGAATATTGTGCGGCAAATCGCGAAACTTTGCGCAACTGAGATGACGTCTTCATGACACTCATGCTGAAGTGCCGCGCATCCGACCCGGTGTCCTGACCCGATGTCGATCCAAGCACAAGGCGCAGATGGCATCGGATCCTTTACGGGGCTTCTGGCCGAGGTGGAGGCAAAGAAGCGTGATCTCGCCAGCCATTACCTTGCCGTTGCGGCGGTGCTGCACGACCCCACAGCGGCCAGTGCAGCCTGATGGGCGCTCAGCACACCGCCCGCTCGATGCCGCGCGGCATCATTGATCGCACCGCGCTCGCCGGCATCGAGAGAATAAGAGAACGATGCCGCGTCCAAGAAGTCGCGCATGCCCGAGTACATCGTTGGATGGAACGGCGAGCCAGTGGCATCGGTGAAGACAGCGTTCGCCACCGCGGTGCGGCTGGCAGGGTTTGAGGAAGACACCTCGCGCCACGTCCTACGGCACACGGCCGCGACATGGCTGATGCAGCAGGGCGTTAATCTATGGGAGGCAGCCGACTATCTCCGGCCGACTCCCGAGATGCTTCAAAGGTCTACGGCCACCATGATCCCCACTTCCAGAACCCGGAAGCGCGGCGCGATCCGAACCGCGATCCTGCTGGCGCGAGTGCAAAAAGTGTGAGGACGACCAGCCGGTAAGCTTGAGGCAACCTGGCGCCCCTATGTCGTCGGCCCCGCCATCAGCCGGCAGCCGTAATGCTCCTTCCCGAACTCGCGTCCGATCCGCTTCCTCCCCAAGCAGCCGAGTGGCGCAAGGCCTTCGGTACCCTCCGCCCTACCAATCCGCCGTGCCGGTACCTTGGCGCCGCCGCCTGGGCGAATATCCTTGAAGCCTGCACGGACTTCATCGAGCGCTTCGGCGCCGAGGCCGTCCGCTTGGGCTGGACGACGCCACAACTCTTCGGCGTTCATCCGGAGCACGGCACGCTGCGAGTCGATTGGTGCGGGGTGATGATGACGGGTGGCCACAAGGCGATCGGCATCGAGCCGAAACGGATCCTGTTCGGCAACGTGAGCGGCTATCGGAACGTGGCCGGTGCGCCGGTTGGCATTCCGATTTGGGAGTTCGCGGCGCGGGCGCAAAAGGCGTGAGCGATCCCGACGCCGAGGTCTGGCGCGACACCTTCGAGCCGGGGACCGACTTCTCGGTCGACGTCCGCAAAGGGCGGCGAGCTGGCATTCAGCGCCGCGACCGCAACGGACTGCATCGACCCGGAAAGCAGACCTTCGCGAACTGGGCCTTATGGATGTTGGTGTTGCAGTCGGTGCCGCTGGTCATCGCAACGACGTAAGACGCGCGTTGGAGTTGTGGCCTCGCTCAAGCAGCGGGTAGCAGCGTCGTGCGCTCGTCTGCCGCTTCCCGCAGCAGCTCCGGTACACGTGCCCAGGGCTCGGTTGGCCGACCGAAGGCCGACTCACGCGTCGCCGCGGCCATCCCGCTGACTGCGGTGATGTCCGGCCAGCGCGAGGTGAAGGCCGCAACGCAGTCGGGATCGAAGTGCTGCCCACTCTCGGCCTGGATGATGCGCAGAGCCTCCTCGGCTGGCATTGCGTCCTTGTAGGGCCGCGTCGTCGTGAGTGCGTCGAAGACGTCGGCCACGGCGACAATCCGTGCCGAGAGCGGAATGGCTTCACCCGCAAGGCCCTTCGGATAGCCGCTGCCGTCCCACTTCTCGTGATGGGCTTGTGCAATCTCGGCCGCGAGCCGGATCAGCTCAGACGTGCTGTTGCCCAGGATGCGCTTGCCAATCGCCGCATGGGTGCGGATTGTGGCAATCTCCGCGTCGTCCAAGCGTCCCCTCTTCAGCAGGATGCCATCGGGGATGGCAACTTTGCCCACGTCGTGCAGCGGAGCCGCAAGGTAGAGGCGACGGCAGAATACCGCGTCGAGCCCGAGTGCCTCGGCTATGATCTGACTGTAGCGCGCTACCCGCCACGTGTGATCGCCCGTGTCGTTGTCGCGGTACTCCACCGCCAGAGCGAGGCGGAAGATGATCTCCTCCTCGCGCTCGCGCAGATGGCGCACAGCTGTCTCGACTTCACCGGCGAGCCAGGCCGCCTGATCGTCAAGCCGGCGCACGGCGGCGGCGAGCTTGATCTGGTTGCGTAGACGCACGCTCAGCTCGACGCCGTTAGCTCCCTTATCCAGGAAGTCCGTCGCACCCGCCTCAAGGGCGGCAAGCCTGACGGCGTCGGTGAGGTCACTGGTGATCATGACGATCGGCACCTGCGCGTAGTGTGGAATGGCGCGCAGGTGCTGGATGAAGGTGGTGCCGTCCATATCGGGCATGTGGTGGTCGACCAAGATCAGATCGAAGGCACGCATCTGCGCCTCGATGAGGGCGGCACCCGGCTTGGTGAAAGCGGTGACGCTCACCCCATGCTCCTGCTCGAGCAGCAGCCGGAGCCGCAGCAGCATGGTGGAGCTGTCATCGACGAGAAGCGCGTCCATAGCTCAGTTCTTCTCAAGGTCCTGGCGTACAGAAGCCCGGCGTGATTTTTCGGGATTTATGCGAGGAGCCAGCCTATAGCGTCCGGCTCCCCGCATGTCGTGATCGATTGGTGCGCGAGGGTGCTGAGCCGTCTGGCCACTTGGGCAAGGTGGTTCAGTTCAGCGCACAGCGTCGCCATCAGCGATATCGCGCGCGAGTGATCTACTGAGAGGGCTTCTGCAGCTTGGCGGAGATCCTAACGCAACTGCTCAATCATCCGTTCGAGAGCGTGGATGTGATGCCCGCACACCCAAGATCCTGACCATCTTGCAAAGCTATGGCGAGAGCTTGGACGAGTTCGCGTGCACCCCTCAGATTGAGCGGCCCAGGCAGCAGATGGATCTCATCCGTTGCCATCTCAAGCTGCCCGTACGGTTGCGAGGAACCGCGAAACCTCGGCCGAGAGGTGCTCGGACTGGCGCGACAGTTCCGAGGCCGCCCCAAGCACCTGAGACGCGGCGGCCCCGGTCTCCTCAGCTGCGCCCGCAACGCCCGCGATGTTGCTCGTCACCTCGCCTGTACCCGCCGCAGCCTGTGCCACATTGCGCACGATCTCCTGCGTGGCCGCTTCCTGTTCCTCGACGGCTGCAGCGATGGCAGTGGCGACACCGCTGATCTCCTGGATGCGCGCCGTGATCGAGCCAATGGCCGACACGGCCTGACCTGTCGAACCTTGGATGCGGGCAATCTGGCCCGAGATTTCCTCCGTGGCCCGCGCCGTCTGGCTCGCCAGTTCCTTCACCTCGGTGGCTACTACCGCGAAGCCGCGCCCAGCTTCGCCGGCACGGGCCGCCTCAATGGTGGCGTTGAGGGCCAAGAGGTTGGTCTGACTGGCGATGGTGGAGATCATCGTCACGACGTCGCCGATCTTCGCGACCGCCCCGCTCAGCTCCTGCACGAGACCTGCCGTCTGGGCAGCGTCTGTCACGGCAGCCTGGGCGAGCTGAGCCGAGCCGTTTACCTGCCGGCCGATCTCCTGGACGGACGAGCCCAGCTCCTCGGCGGCAGCCGCGACCGTGCTGACGTTCGAGGCAGCCTCTTCCGCAGCCGCCGCCACGGTGGAGGACTGGCTCGCTGTTTCGGTGGCTGTGGCCGTCATCGTCTGCGCAGTCGCCTGCAACTCTGTGGACGAGGACGAGACCATGCCGATGATGCCGCCGACCGCGGCCTCGAAGCTGTCGGCCATTTGGCGCATGCCCGCCTTGCGCTGCTCCTCGGCCGAAGCGCGAGCGAGCGCCGTCTCCTCCTCCAACTGACGGGTGCGGACGAGATTGTCCTTGAACACGAGTGCCGTGCGAGCAACATCGCCGACTTCATCACGCCATTCAGTCCCGTGAATCGCGACAGCATAGTCACCGCCAGCAAGTCGCTGGAGAACACTGACGATCGAGCGAAGCGGTTTGACGATCCCGGCCTGACCAACGACGACACCGAAGGTCAATCCAAGAATGATGCCGAAACCTGCGACGATCATCAGCAGCGTCGAGGTGCGTCGATACTCGTCTGTTGCTTGGCCGGATATCGCCGCGACGCGCTTGTCGAGTGAATCTGCCAATTGCCGCACCGATGCCCTTAGCTTGGCGACAGCCTGGCGGCTCGACATTGCCTCCTTCTGCAGCCGCCGCAACTCAGCAGAGGCTTCAAAGCTCTTCACGTCCCGAGCTGCAGCGAAGGTACCTTCGACCTCGTGCTGGTAATTTGCGATATGCTCTTCAGCCTCCCTCGCGAGCCGAGCCTCCTCGGGCGACAAGGTCGCCTGGATCTCGGAGAGGCGCTTGCGCAGGGTCTGCATCTCCGCATCGATTTCGGCGCGTACTTCGCTGAGCGTTTCGGCACGCGGATCACCGGCCAAACGGAACTCGGCACCGTTCATTGCAAGGACGTTCTGATTCATTCGGGCGGCGCGCAGGGCAGCGTTGGAAGTCACCTGCATAACATCCGTCGCATCGTTGAGGGATTTCAGCGAAGCGATGCCCAGGCCGCCTAGAGCTAAGGCGATTATCGATAGGAAGCCTATTATGCTCAACAACTTGGTTAAAATGCGGAATCTTGAAAGAAACGGCATTATATTTCTCTTGTGCAATCTAAGCGCAGACAATTTTCACTTGGTCTGCGCGCGGTGAACTGGGAATCTGCAGTTAGAATATATTCGTAAACCTGAAATGAAGAATGGCCCGGCCACAGGTGTCTTAGCGAAGAGCGACCCATGAGCGTCAGAGCGCCATGCGATCAGTTCGCGTCTTGGTCGGCTAAGGGATGTCAGCTCGGCAATTGGGATTTTTATGCGGGTGAATTTGTGTGACGATCAATCTGGTTCACAGCTAGTCAGATCAAGATGAAGTTAATGGGCGAGGGCAACATCCCCACGACCAAAACATGAATCATACGATGATATCGAATAGCTCTCCTCGGGGACGCCTGGATGTTTGCCGCGTCTTGTTATCTGGTATCACAATCGCGGCGGGACGACCGCATGCTGCCGTGACCGCCCCCCGTTACAATAGGGCCTGCTCTAGGGGTAAGTTTCAAACCGCTTCTCACCTCGTTGCAAATGGATGGCGTAGCATTTTGGAATGCGCTTACTTCAGAGGCTACCGAGACCATTGGGATCGCGAGGCTAACCTGTAGCTTCCTGCACCCCTGATGGTCCGCTCTGCCACGGTATGCGGCCCTTGTTTGATGTTGCGTCGAACGGCTCCTGAGGGTCGCGAGCAGCTCACCGCGTCGGGTACCAAGCGTCACGTTCGGATCAATTGCGGGCGAACGCCGGGCGAACATCTCCCTGGTACTCCCCCGAAACCCAAGGGTTTTAGGGGAAGGCATGGACCAGAATGGACCACTATGAAGGGCGCGGCTCTCTACGACCGGGTAGAACATGCCATTCGTAATGAGGGTGTCGGGGGTTCGAATCCCTCTTGCGGCACCAGCTTTCTCAAGCATTTAGCCGATTTTTAGCCCATGCTTGCGCGGCGGTTCCCCATGAATTCCCCCTAGAACTCCGATTTTCGCGGTGCGACATGGCTGATTCGTCCTCCGCGGTCGGCGAACTCTTCAAAGCCAAGGCCGTCACCGATGTGCAGGTGAACGAAGCGATCGGGAGGTATCTCGGGGATCCTAAGGCCGGCGCACATCCGATCACCAACGGCTGCGTGTTTGACCTCGCTGCGGCCGTCACGGGGCATGCATGGGCGTGCCAGGTCGTCGCCAGTCCCGAGCCGAGCATGACCCTGAAGCGCGGGCCAATCCGCACCGCGTTCCTGCTGGCGAGAAGCATGCCTACGGGATAGGCTCAACGCATGGACGATTCGCCCCCCTTCCGACCCGACTCCGCCAAGGATGCGCTCGAAGGTGAGGGCGACTTCCTGCTGCCGATCTGTGCGCCTAAGCCCGGACTACTGATGGGCGAGAAGCTGGCAATGATCGTGCTGACGACCGTTGAGGGTCAGCGAGTCGGTGTGCCGCTCGGCATGCAAGGGCTATCCGATCTTCACGAGGTCACTCGCGAGGCACTGCGGTTGCTGCAAGCGAAGGACGGTGGCAGCGTGCAGTGACCAACGATGAGCGCTCCCCCCCCGAGATGCGCGACCTGCTCGGCTTCGCCCGCGGCCTCGGCCCGGACGAGGCAAGCGTGCAGGAGATCTACGAGGCAGTCGGGCCGGGGGCGGCACCAGCGGTGACGACCGTATGGCCGAGGTGCGGAGGCGGATGCTCGCGGCGGCGCTGACTTCAACGCGAACCTGAGGCGGATTGCGAAATCGAAGACCTCTTAGCACTTCGTCAGACGTTTGCCCGTGGACGCAACAATCTGGCTCATTTCAGCCAGCGCGTGAGCCATCTCGATTGCGGTTCGAAGAGGCATCATAGCGGCGACCTCGCTGCCGTCTGCTCCGATGAACTTAACTACCGCCGTATCCCCGCCGTCAATAAATTCGAGGCCGCGAAAAGATCTGGCTGAAACCAGTGTCAATTCGCCTGATGTTTCCACAATCACGCTTGACACCCTATCCAGCGTCTACGGGAGCATTATTGGGGGGTGCTCAAATCTCCCTGACTGTCCCTCGTGAAAGAGTGGGGCCATGGTGTGGCTCCGTATGTGCGGACTATCTAATCGCTAGACGGAATCCCGAGCGCGGCGAACCGGGTGGGGCTGGGTAGGGTTGCGTTGATCTACTCTGCGAACGCCTTCGGCTTCCTCCCATCAAGCAGCCACTCAGCCTCTATCGCCATCTCGGCTCGGAAGAAGGACTTGCCGCCCTCGTCCCGGACGACGACAGTGAGCCGGCGTTCGTTATTGATGACGACCTCGAAGCGTCCGACATCGAGCAGCGTCTTCATCGCTGCGATGGCTGCGGCTCGCGGCCCTTCAAATCCATGCCCTTCTCATCGACCGTTCATCGACCGTTCATCGACCGTCGGTCTCCATCCTCCACGTCGAAGAAGTAGCGGGGCATTCTGCAGGCATCCTCTGTTCATAGATCGTCGAACCAACAGAGCAGTCCACGTTCGGTGTCGGGGTGATGCGCTTTGCCGCGCAGCAGGTCAGCGTCGCATACCGGTGCACGCCAGTGCACAAAACGAAAAACCCGCCGCGGCTAAGCCGGGCGGGCTCTTTGTACCCGCAGTTACTGCGAGCGGCAGCGGCCAGTGTTCGTGCGCTCGCTGTCGCCGTCATCGTACTTGATGCCGATACTGCCACCTGAGAGTGACGCAATCCTGCCGGGATACCACTTTCCGCCGCCTTGATAGTTGCACTCGACCCGGCCGCCGATCGCCCAATCATAGGGACGAACTTGGCTCAGGCTCAGGGTTTCACGGTCGCCATCGTCGTATGCAACAGTGACCCGATCGCCGCTCGTGCTCTTCAAGATGCCGGGATACCAATGTTCACCGCCCTTATAGCGAGCCAGAACCCAATCTCCTGCCGTCTGAGCACCGGCGCTGCTTGCAACGGCGCAGGCAGCCAGTCCCGCAAGCGCGGAAAAATATAATTTAGTCACGTCGAACCTCAATGCCACGAGCATGTTCGGAATACCCGAGACCTAAGCGCAAGCGGCTTTCGCTCTACAGCGTGGGAGGCGATTACCGTCAAGTGCTGCCACGAGGCAGGTTCATTATATGTTCAAAAAAAATGATGAGCCGAGGATAGCCGAGAGCGGACATGAAGAAGCCCCGCCGCAGCTGAGCCGGGCGGGGGAGGAGTGTGCCCATCCGGGGGGACGAGCATCCGATTGGTAGGACGACGCGCTTGGCCGATCCAGGCCGCCGACCCTGAGCCCATGTGGATCTTCTGGGGTAGTTCGTGCGGGGCACCTCGATGTGGGCTGATGCACGGAAAAACCACGCCGCGGCTGAGTCGGGCGGGGCAAGTTCATCGCGGAAGCCTGCTCGATTGCACCGGAAGGGCGCAACGCTGCGAACTGACAGAAGGGCGACCGCCAGCGGCCGTGAACCGGACTCGATTCCGGCGGCATCACGAAATCCTGCGTCGGCATCGCTCGGAATACGGCTGAGTTCGTCACAATTGCCCGCACGGGCAAGGCAAATACCAACCAAAATTAATTGACGCAAAGTACCAAGTACTGTATCCGAAGCTACATTCTAGCGGAACGCGCCTGATAAGGATTGCATCCGATGGAACCGCATCGCACAAATATGACCGGTTACATGCCGGCCATGGCAGCACTCGTTTCGATATTCTGTTTTTCTCTGCCGGCATCTGCACAAGTCGCGGATGGCCGGCCTCCTGCCGAGGCCGCCGCACCCAGCAGCAGAAGCGATGCAGATCCCGGGCAGGGCAAGACATCTGATCTCTTCTTTGCTACACACGATGTCTCCGGAAAGCTTGGCACCCCTCTCCCGCTGGAAATTAAGCTTGTCCGCACAGGCAGGGTCTCTATCGAAGCCATCCTCCTGCTGGGCCTACCCCGAGGCGTGACGATCAGTGACTCAACCAACACTTTCTCGCCGTCAGACGATAAAAGGGACGTAGACATCAGAGCGTGGGATCTCCCGAACATCAAGATCACGCAGACCGACGAGCGCGAGAGCCGCTTCTCGCTCGCCGTCGCGGCGATCTGGACTTCGGGGTCCGGTGGGCAGGTCGATGTCGCGACGAGTCTTCTCAACGTCAGTTTCCACCCCGACGGTCCTGATCGTACCATTGCCGCCGGCGACGAACCGCGCAGCCCCGAGAAGCCTGCGGCTGCAATCCGCGGAACACTGTCGCCCACTCAGGTCATCGCCAGCGCTGCGGCTCCCGATACATCGGCCACGGCCGAGGGCGTCGTGGTGCCGTCGGCCCGTGGCACAGCTCTCACGAACACGGCGGGGATCGACCATCCGGTATCGCCCGATGTCACAGAGAGAAGGCTGGCCGCTGAGGGCGAGGCTGCGCGGCTCACACGTCCCGTGGAGACCGCGCGACCGACGCTCCGGGTGGACCCGCTGGTGGAGCGAGCCAGAGGCCTGATACGGCTCGGCGATATTAGCGGTGCCCGACTTCTGCTGGAGCGTGCACAGGCGCGCAACGCACCGAACGCGACCTTCCTCCTAGCACAGACCTGGGATCTGGACATGCTGCGGCGCTGGAACGTGCGTGGCCTGCGGGCCGATCCGGATCTCGCCAGACGCCTGTACGCAAAGGCCGCGGGTCAGAACCAGACGGATGAGCGGCTGCTCGCCGCGACGGGGCGCTGACAGCACGCCTTGAAGAAAGTTCGACGATCACCGAGGGACACGCACATGTCGAGGCTTGCCCTGTTCGCTGCCCTTCTCGGGATCGCCTTGATGGCAAACGACCCTGTCGCGGGAGCCTCAGACACCGCACCGGTCGATGCCGGCCCCGCAACGGAAGCTGCCCTTGGCGAGCGCATGAACGCCAACACCGTCACGGTGGTGACCGGCACGCCCGGCGGAACCTACTTCCGCGTCGGCGCCGAGTTCGCCTTCGTGCTGGATGACGGCGATAAGCTTCGGATCTTGCCGATACTCGGCAAGGGGGCGGGCGAGAACGCCTACGACATCCGGTTCCTGAAGGGCGTTGATCTGGGTTTCGTTCGCACCGATACGCTGGACCAGCTGCGGCAAGACAAGCGCCTGAAGAACATTGAGCGACAAATCCATTACATTGCCAAGCTGTTCGACGACGAGTTGCATATCATCGCGCCGAATTCGGTTCGGACGGTTAGCGATCTCGCCGGCAAGCGGGTCAGCTTCGACGTCAAGGGCAGCGGCACCGACTATAGCGGCCGGGCCATGTTCCGCGAGCTCGGCGTCACTGTGGAGGGGATCAACGTCGATCAGCCCACCGCCCTCGAGATGCTGCGCAACGGCGAGATCGAGGCTGTGGTGTCGGTGGCGGCTAAGCCGGTGGCTTTCATTGCGAGCTTCGATCCGGGTGAACGCTTCCACTTCGTGGCGGCGCCCTACCCGGACACGATGAACGAAGCCTATGTCCCCGCGACCCTGACGCGGACTGATTATCCGAAGTTTGTCGGCGAAGAGGCGGTGGAGACCGTCGCGGTTGGCACGGTCCTCGGGGTCTACAACAGCCCGAAGGGATCAGCGCGCTATGAGAAGCTCGTTCGCTTCGTCGAGGCCTTCTTCGGCCAGTTCGACAAATTTCTGGCTCCGCAGCGGCATCCGAAATGGCGGGAGGTCAACCTCGCGGCCTCGGTGAAGGGCTGGAGGCGCTTCCGGCCGGCGCAGGAGTGGCTCGACCGCCACAAGGAGCAGGAGGCCGTTGCCCAGCCGGATCTGGACCGGTTCTTCCAGTCACAGCCCGAGCGGCCGGCCGGAAAGGAGGAGATCTACCAAGCCTATCTGAAGTGGCGGCAAGCGCGGTGACCACCGGAAACCCGGCTTTCTCATCGCCAGCTTTGCCGGCTTTCCAATCTGAAGCGGATAGCCATGAGTTCATCCGTTCCAGTCGCATGTCTTTTGTTGAACGAAGAGCCTGAGAGCGGACCTTCCCAGGCACAGCTTTGAGTCGAAGGCGGCTCCCCGTGATCGGGCACCAATCGTCATGCCTGAATCATCGGCATGGCCGGAGGGGCGGCCGCGACGAAGCATAGGTTCATCGTCGCCCTCCTCGCGGTGGGTGTCCATGGGTGTCATCGTGGTGGTTCAGCACGTCGGTGAGACGCTGGAGCACCTGCGCGAACTGGCTGGCGTGCTGTGCCTCCTCCGAGGCCGTATCCGCCCGTATCGCGACAGTGAGATCTTTGATCGCGGTCGTGAGGTCGGCGACCGCCATGCTGTCGAACAGTGCCATGCCGCCCGTCTGAGCCACGTCGCGGGCGACGGCGAAGCCGCCGAAGAAGACAATGGCGAGGCGCAGCGCGCTCACGATCTGAGCTGCGTTCATGGTGATCGTCCTGATGGTGGGATTGCGCGGCGGGCGCGGCCGGCTCGGGTCTCGACCGAGTTAGGCCGCACGCGCGGCTTGAGCGCGCCCTAGCCGCGTTCCATGGTTCGCTGTCGTTGCGCCGTGATCACCTTCGGACACCCACGGCAGACGGCCGGCGGGTCGGTCCCGGCCCCCCTCAGTGCCGGCCCGCTGCTCTATGCTTCGCTCACCCGGTGCGCGGTCCGGCAGCAAGCTTCAATCACTCGGGCTTACATTTGATGTAAGCACCTGGTGCGGCTTGATCTTTTTCCTACAGTGTTGACATGATAATCCTGCCGTCCTCCGCGACCCTCGAATTCACCCACCAGGAAAAATCTGCGAATGGGACCCTGTGCGGTAGCGGTCCCCTGGCCGCCACGATCTTTGACCGCCCCCCGGTGTTGGCAGGCAGGCCGATCCGAGGTCGGGCCGTTGCGGACTACCTCGAAAGAGGTAACCCCAATTTGCCGGCCTCTCAGCTCAACCCATGTTCTAGGTTGGGACTGCGCCGCTTAGGTGATCACACCAGGGGAGTCGCCGATGCAGTCAGAGGCCGAACGGGTTCGGCTCGCTGAGCGAGCACTTGAAGCCTTCCTCAAAGAAAGCTCACCCTTCCGCCGTCGGCCGATGATGCCGCCAATCGCAGATGTCGGAGAGAGCGACATCGTTGATCTTGTCACCGACCTGCTGCTCTTTGCCCACACTGTCGGACTCGACCCCAGCAGTGTCGTGCGCGAAGCCGAGAACCACCTCTTAGCCGAGACCGGGCACCGACGCTGAGTGGCGCCCCATCTCAATCCGCGAACAGCGCCATGCCTGAGAGCCAAACCGCACACCGTGGCGCGGGCGAAGACAGCGTCAGGGGTCATGACCGCATCCTCGCGGCCCGTGCCTGCGCGGTCTTCTCCGCATGGTACTTCGGGCACAGCGCCTGCCCGTTGACCGGGTCGAGCGATGCGGCGCCGTCCCTGCGCTCGCTGATATGGTCGGCATAGAGCCGGATCCTGCCGCGCCTGCCGTGGGCCGCGCAGCCCAGGGCCTGACACTTCCATCCGGCGCGCTTCAGCACCTCTTGGCGCCATGCCTTGTGCTCGGGGGTGAGCAGTTCGGGATCTGATACCTTTCGGTGCTGGGCGGGCTGTGCGCCTGTCCAGGGTGCCGAGACGCGGCGAGAGAGCGGCGAGGCAGGCCAGTCCTATCCCCAATCGAGCTGGGCCGCGATCCGGCCGCTGGGTTTTCGGACCCTGGCGCTAGGAAAGCTGGGGGCCGCGACCACCCGTATCGTTTTTGGGCTCCCAGGATCCCCCGAAATCGGCAGAAGCTAGAGTGTTCGCCGAGCAGAACACTGCGGTTTGGCGGCCGCCCTCTCTGTTCTGAAATTGAACAGAAGCAGTACTCTGCAGTTAACGGCCTACCCGCCGGCCATGTCGCTTCTGGTCCGGCGTTATGGGGTAGGAGGCAGATCGTCATGCCGGACAGAGCGAAGCACGCCGCACTCGCCCAAAAAGCCCTCGACGCCTACCTACAAGAGCACGATGACATTCGGAGTTGGTGCTACCTACGGACGACCGACAGAATCGGAGAGAGCGACCTGATCGATCTTGTAACCGATCTGCTCTTGCTGGCGGAGATGAAGGGTTACGATCCCTGCGAAGTTACCCGCAAGGCAGAAGGGCACCTAGAGGCCGAAGCCGGACGAAAATGCTGAGCGGCCGCTCCAAGTGCAGGCGTCGTGGCGTCGGCCTGCAGGTCGATCACTCCGCTGAGCCTGACGCGCCGCCACCGGTAGGTCGGCGCCGGTTCATCGGCTGTACGGAGCGCCAGGCATCCACGTGTTGACCATGCGCGTCTCTTCGACCTCGTAGGCCAGCAGGCCGAACCAGAGGCCGCGGAGTTGGCTGCGACCGGTCGGCGTCCAGTCTCCTCGCGCTGCCATGGCAACCTCGCAACACTCCACAACCGGCTTCTCGACCTAGCATTTTCCTGCATTGCTTGGTGCCGAGGTCTGTAGCATGGAGCATTCGGCGCCAACGCTCGCGCCTTGGGGGAAGTCATGAAGGCCTTAACATTTGTCACTGCAGCAGTTGCTGCGGTGAGCGTCAGTGCGTGCGGAAGCATCACCCGCGGCACGACTGAGAAGATGGCGTTCCTGACTGAGCCACCCGGCGCTCAGATGGTAACGGACAAGGGCTATGCCTGCCCAGCGACGCCCTGTTCTTTAGAAGTCGACAGATCAGACGAGTTCGACGTTACCTTCACCAAGCCGGGCTATCAGCCTCAGATGGTTCCGGTGCGGACCAAGATTGCCGGAACGGGCGCGGCAGGTTTCGCTGGCAACGTGCTCGTCGGCGGAGTGATCGGCATGGGCGTTGATGCCGCTACCGGCGCTGCTCTCGACCACACACCGAATCCGGTCAATGCAACCCTCGTACCTGATGCCCTGCCGAGCGCTCAGGTGCGGAACCGCCGTGCGCGTCGAGGCGAAGCCGGGATGTAGCGGGAGGGGCTTCGGCCCCTTCTCTATTGCCCAAGAGAAAGCCCCGCAGCGCGCCATCCGCTCGGGGCGCTCTTTCCAATCGTGAGAAGCGGCAGGGCCTATGGCGGCCGTACGTCCGTTCTCGCACTCGGCCCGTCCATATTGTTCTGCAGCCTGCGCCAGACGCGTAATAGGTTTGGACTGTTATGTGTCAAGCTATCACAACGATCCGCCCACGATGAACTCTTTGGATTGACCGCGGACGCTCGTTGATCAGGTCGCGCTATCGTCGCCCGTCGCAACGGTAACGCCATCACGATCCATCACGGTGAACATGACGGTCGAGCGAGGTCGTCCTAACTTGGCGATATGACCAACCGCGGCCTCCTTGGCGTCTGCAAGCGTGTCGAATGTCTCGGGCAGCGCATAGATCGGCAGACCATCCTCGGCAGATGGTGGATCGGCCAGCGTGATTTCCACTGTGTACGGCATCGCTCACCATGGCAGGCGCAGTCGCTGGCCCCAAGGCTGGGCTAACCTGCGAAGACTTCAACATGACCCGCTGCCTCTTGGCAGAGCGGGTGAGGCATACACGCGGAAAAGGGGAGCCGAAGCTCCCCCGATCTTTATCGGCGGACAGTCGAACCGGGTGCCGTAGACGTTGTGGTGACGTGTTCATGCCTGCGACGACCGAGCAAACCGGCAAGGCCGAGAAGTCCAATCAGCCCCAGCCAACCCATGTCAAAGTCGTTATCTCGATCAGCCGCTCGCGGGGTGTTCTGCTGTGTGGCTGTAGGATTGGTGTTATTCTGCTGAGCCAGCGCCGGGGTCGCTACGAGAGCAGCCGCAAGCAGGGAAGCGGAAAGTGTTTTCATTGGAGAACTTCCTACGCCTAGAGAGATGACGAGGAACGCCTCTGCGCGGAAAAGGGTTCACGCCTCCGTGAATGATCGGAGCTCCCCATGAAGATCGCTACTATCATGGCCACCGCGACGTTGCTTGTTGCCGGGTCCGTACAGGCCGAGGCCAAAGGCTGTATCAAGGGCGCCATCATCGGCGGTGTAGCTGGGCACTATCTGGCCGACCGTGGTGTCGTTGGTGCCGTTGCTGGCTGCCTGGGTGGACGCTACCTCGCCAATCGCGCAGCGCGCCGCGATGTCGACTACGGCCAACGTGTGCGCCGTTCCGATGGGTATGCTCCTCGAAGCGGGTACGGCTACTAAGTCAGAACCCAATCAGCTTCACCGCGTGAACGGCTGCTTAGGGTGGAAACCCGCTGTTCAGTGCGCGGATGCTGAACGGCGGCTTTGCGTCACTTGCTGACATTAGGCTGGCATGGCCTGAACCACTGCTTCGGCCCCTAGACCGGACCTCCGCCGTCGGGCGCGTAAACGTCAGCTCAGGCGCATCTTCTAGCGTTCCCGCCCGCTAACCTGAAGGATCAGGCGGACAGAAGCAGCGTGCCGCCGGCCGCAGGCTATCCGGTACGCGCTTTGCCACGGCTCAGATGCGCAAACGGTCTCGGCGTTCGAGGAAGGTAGTACTCCTCGACCTCTTCAATCGTGAACCCTGCTGCCCGCAGTGAGCCCAGGACAGGGCGGTTGAGGTTGCAGCCAACAGCGAGCGGGCGCCACAGCGGGTTCAGCCGGTTCTGCCAGCGCGCGACCGCCGCGTCCCCGGACAGTCCGTGCTCCAGGAACAGCAGGCGCCCCTCGGGCCGCAACACCCGGTGGATCTCGCTCAGGCACCGCGCCGCGTCCTGTACAGAGCAGAGCGTGAAGGTAACAACGACTGTATCGACCGACCGCGACGGCAATTGCATCGCCTCCGCCGCCTCCTGCCGGATCTCCACCGGCACGTGGGCGGCCTCGCGACGCGAGCGGCCGAGCTTGAGAAACGGTGCGTGGGGATCGACGCCGATCACCCGGCTCACCCGAGCAGGATCGTACAAGGGGAGATTGAGCCCAGACCCGATTCCGACCTCTAGGACGATACCCTTGGCGGCCGGGACGACCTTCTCTCGCTCGATCCGGATATCGGCGGCTCCGCAGACGCAACTCACCAGGCGGGGCCCGACATGACGCTCGTAGAAGCCCATCGATCTCTCCCACGGCGCACCCGACTGCCACCTCGGCGGAGCGCGTTCTAGACGGAGGCCGAGTCCTCCCCGAAGCAAGCCTCACAGATGGCCGCGATGTGCCGGTGATCGGTGCCGCAGCAGCCGCCAAGCACGTTCAATTCGGGCAGTCGTTTCCGGAGACCGGCGTAGCGGCGCGCCAGATCCTGGGGGGTCGCCGATATCGAGCTCAGTGGCGGCACCGAGTTCAGCGTGGCTCTTCGTCGAGGCGTTGGCCCGCAGGCCTCTGAGCCATTCAAGCCAAGGCTCCTGTTCCGCCAGTACGGTCTCGAAATGGGCCGGGTGCGCGCAGTTGATCATGTAGTAGGCGGGATAGGCGTCTGTGGCCGCATCGGTCTCCCGGATCGCGGAGCCAAGCACCTGTCCCGAGGGCAGGCGGCCATCGGTCTCGAGGGTGAAGGAGATCACCGCCGGCAGCCCAACAACGCGAGCCGCGCGGACAATGCCGACCGCTTCCGCGACCGAGGTCATTGTGACCGCGCTCACCATATCGGCCTCGCTGGCGGCGAAGACCTCGATCTGGACGCGATGGTAGTCGGCGGCGGCGGCGGCCGACATGACCCATTCGGGCTTGTAGCCGTCCCCGCGCGGTCCGACGACGCCGTTAAGAATGAGCGGCAGGTTGGCTTCGGCATACCGATGCCGCAGGTCCGTGACGAACCGAATGGCTTCGCGGTTCACCTCAGCGAGGGCAGCCTCGCCGAAGCCGAGTCGTGCACTCCAATCGGGATTGGCCCGCCAAGTCGGCGTGTCTAGGATCATGCCGGCCCGGTAACGCCGGGCGAGCGCGATGTAGGGTTCGAAGAAGCGCAGAAGTCGGCTCCGCCCCTCCTCGCTGCAGAGTAGCGGGAACGCCGCGAAGCAGGGTAATTCGGTCCCCTCCAAGAACACCAGGGAGGTCTCAAGCCCGCCGTCGGTCAGGAACGGACGACCACTGAGCTGGGGCAGAGCACTGCGAAACAGGGGCATCGCGCGCCTCCCGATCGAGCAGGCGAGCTACAACTGAGCGGCCGGGCGCCATTTTCGGCGAGTTTCCAATTTCCTCTCGTGGGCAACACGAAGTCAAGATCGCGGTAGACCGAGTGTGGTGTCGGCCAGAATGCGTTGGGTGGCATCGTAACGCTGGCGGGATCGCCTGGGCGCCTTCACGTTCGGGCACAAATTTTTCGCAGGCAGGCACGCGATGCCGTTTCTCCGAGATCCAGTCATCGTTGAACTCGCTGCGGGATGACCGAGATTTTCGCCAGTGATGCGGTCGACGTTCCTTCGGATCGGCCGCGAACACAGCGCAGTGGACTTTCTTACGCGAGTGGCGGCATTTTGAATGGGGGGCTCCATTCAAACCGGAGGCAACCATGAGCTACGAGATCCAACCTCATAACACCAAGCCTGCCAGCATCTGGAACTCCGGCGGAACTAAATACAACGAGATCAGCCGCGGCATCGCCGACAGCATCGAGCATTGCGTGCTGCGCCTCGATCCGCAGCCGGGCGAGCGGGTGCTCGACCTGGCCACAGGCACCGGCTGGACCTCACGCGTCGTCGCCAAGCGCGGGGCACAGGTGACCGGTGCGGATATCAGCGCCGACCTTTTGGCCTTCGCCACTGAGCAGGCTCGGGCTGAAGGCCTCGACATCCGGTACCAACTGGGCGACGCTGAGAACCTGCCCTTTGCAGACGGCGCATTCGACGCAGTCATCTCCACCTGCGGCGTGATGTTCGCGAGCCGGCCTGAAGCCGCAGCCGCTGAACTGGCGCGGGTCTGCCGCAAGGGCGGGCGGATCTGCCTCACCACCTGGCTGCCAGACGGCAGCGTGTTCAAGATGTTCATGGTGATGAAGCCGTACATGGCGTCCCCACCGAGCCCGGCCCCGCCCTCGCCGTTCGAGTGGGGCTGCACGGAGCGGATCGAAGCCTTGCTGGGCGGGGACTTCGACCTCGCCTTCGAGAAGGGCGTCTCGTTCTATCGCGAGCTGAGCGCAGAGGCGGCCTGGGAGCGGTTCTCCGGCGGCTACGGCCCGACCAAGGCTCTGGCCGCCAGCCTCGACGAGGACCGCCGCGCCGATCTGCGGCGCGACTTCATCGCCTTCCATGCCCAGTTCCCCACCCCGCTCGGTATCTGCGTTCCCCGCGAGTACTGGGTGACGCGTGGCATCCGCCATTAGCCTCAGCCAAGCCGGGCCGGGCTGTCTGCAATGCGGGCAGCCGTAGCAATGTGGCATGGGCCCGACCGGGTCATGCGCTTGATGCCGCTGCTCACGCGTTTACGGCCGGCTACAGGCCGCGGCTGGAGCCACTCGGGCTGACCTACCCGCAGTATCTCGTCCTGCTGACGCTCTGGGAGGATGGTCTAAGCGTAAAGAAAATTGCCAAGCCTCTGCCGTGTGGCGCGCGAGCAAGACGAGGCTTGCTTCAAGCGCACTGTTCTATCGCCCATGCAAAAGAGCCCGCTGCAGTGATTGCCGGACGGGCTCCAGATGCGTGAGTGGGGCGCTCTTTACGCCGCCTTCACGCCCTCTAAGAAAATAGAGATCTCATGAGTAAGACCTTCCGAGTGCCGTGCTAGTTCCTGAACCGCGGTCATCATCTGTGAAGTTGCAGCGCTTGTCTGTCTAGCTCCTGCTTGAACTGAACCGATGTTGTGAGTTACCTGCTCCGTACCTTGTGCAGCCTGCTGCACGTTGCGCGTGATCTCTCGGGTGGCTGCGCCCTGCTCCTCCATCGCCGCCGCGATGCTTGCTGCGTAGGTGGCCATCTCGCCGATCACGCGGCCAATCTGCTGAATATCGGTGACCGCCTCCTGCGTGGCGGCCTGGATCTCGGCAATCCGCTCACCGATCGCGCTCGTAGCGCGGCCAGTCTGGCCCGCGAGCTCCTTGACCTCGGCTGCAACGACCGCGAAGCCGCGTTCGGCCTCACCCGCACGGGCTGCTTCGATCGTGGCGTCGAGCGCCGACAGATTGGTTTGGCTCGCGATATCCGGATCAGTGACACCATGCGCTCCCTATGTCGTGCGAGCATCTCTAGGAAATGCGCCGCAGCACCGTCCGTAGCTCGTCGTATCGCATTCGGCATCCCGGTCCCTACCCGGGGGACACGGCCTTCGCACACATCATCTGTGCGAGCTTCAGTGCCTCTCTAGGGTCACGGGTGCAAAGCGAGACTTTAAGGAAGGCCGGTTTTCCAGCTTCCTCTGTGGCGCTCCAGAAACGCCAGCGCAGATAGAAGACGCCATGCCGAGATCGGGTCAGGTGTGTCGGATTGCGCAACCTAATGGCTCCCTCCGGTGTCCCACCGGCGAGCTTTCTGGGCAAGGCGTTGCGCTAGAAGGGAATGGTGGGCCCGGCAGGACTCGAACCTGCAACCAGACCGTTATGAGCGCGCTGCTTCTGGAAGAAAGTGAAGGGTTTCTAGGGCCTTCCATCGCCATTCAAGGACGTTTTCCGGCACTTGGCGACCCGGTTTCGTTGGCGAAACGTTGGTTGCGATCTCGCTGCGCCGACGGTCCAGCGATAAGCTGCGGCATGGCTGATCCCAACCCCACCGTCGGCGAACTCTTCAAGGCCAAGGCCGTCACCGACGAGCAGGTGAATGCGGCCGTCGAGGCATTCCAGGCCGATCCTGCGTCTGATGCCCATCCGATCGCCGACGGCTACGTGCTCGACCTCGCTGCGGCCGTCGCGGGCCACGCATGAGCGAGCCAGATCGTCAGCAACCCTGAAGCCGGCCTCCCCGTGAAGCGTGCAGCAGTGCGAACTGCGATCCTGCTGGCGCGGGCGCGGGAGGCTTGAGCGCTTGAAAGTGGCTTCAAGCTGATGCTTCGTAATTATCTTTTGAGCGCTGTCCGATCCGCGGCGTAGCGGGTCGAGGCATGCTCGTTGGTTGTTTCAGGGCAGAGCATGTTGGAAGCCAAAGTGATCACTTGTTCGGTTCGGAGAACCGCACGCGAACTTTACGAGATGATCTGGATGCCCGAGACCTTCCCGAAATGGGCGTCAGGTCTCAGCAACGCGCCCCTCAAACGCGAAGGGGCAGCGTGGAGTGCTCAGGGACCGGAAGGGCCTATCAGGATCACGTTTTCGGAGCACAATAGCTTCGGCGTGATGGACCACTGGGTTGATCTTGGAGACGGGCGCGTCGTCTACGTCCCCATGCGGATCATCGTGAACGGAGAAGGCAGCGAGGTAATGCTGACTCTGTTCCGACAGCCAGACATGAGCGATGAGAAACTCGCCGCGGACGAGGCTTGGGTCAGAAGGGATTTAGCGAGCCTCAAGAGGCTTGCGGAGGGCGCGTAGGGAGGGCCCAAGTCCCTACCATCAACCGCCCTCGGCGACGGCAGGAAGCACCGGAGGTCGTCCGCTGGCGACCAGCAAGCCTGAAGCAACCCTGCGCCGCTATGCCGTCGGCCCCGCCATCGGCCGGCAGCCTCGATGCTTTCCGAACTCGCGTCCGATCCGTTCCCGCCTGAAGCTGCCGAGTGGCGGAGGGCCCTTGGCGCGCTGCGACCGACGACGTCGCCGTGCCGCTGTCTCGGCGCCGCTGCGTGGGCGAACATCCACGAAGCCTGCACGGACTTCATTGACCGCTTCGGTGCCGAGGCCGTCCGCTTGGGCTGGACAACACCGCAGCTCTTCGGCGTTCATCCCGAGCACGGCACGCTGCGAGTCGATTGGTGCGGGGTGATGATGACGGGCGGCCACAAGGCAATCGGCATCGAGCCGAAACGGATCCTGTTCGGCAACCGGAGCACGCCCGGCGGGCCGATCGGCATCGCGGCCTGGGAGTTTGTGGCGCGGGCGCGGAAGGCGTGAGTTGCGGCATCAATTTGAAGCCGTGCGTCTGCGCCCGCACAGAATCCTTCGCGATCTAAGACCCAACAGGTTGGACCGACCGGTTCTTGCACCTACTGGTGCAGCAATGTGGGCCGCGGCAAATGACGCGGCGGCCAGCCTGTATGCAGAGGCGCGCTGCCTCCGTGCAGGCTTCAGAGCAGACACTAGTTAAGTTTGCAAAATATCGTAAATTTAAAACATCGGGCTGCTCATCAGGAAATGCGCCACACTAAGCGCGGATACAGGCCTAATTCTTTATGTTGCAGTACCCATATTCATAGTTAAGTCTCATGCCCCCATCCCCGTAATCGTGGAGTTTGATAACGTAACTATATCTATACTTCTGCGGCCTTTCTCTTTCGAACGAACTGGTCCAGTCGTATGCGTCTCCAAAACCAATCTCTATAGAGGTTGAAAACTCTGGAGCCTTGTACGCAGTGACGTCTTCCCAGCTATGTCTTCTAGTACTGTAGTCATAATCATACAAGCGAATGCTCTCCGTGTTGTGAGACGCATGCTCTCGGCTGCTCGATCTCCAATCGTCGAGGCGACTCCAGTATGCAGTCATACCAGACACGTAATCGAAAACGCTTCTACGGGCAGTATCGATACGAAACATACGCCTACCTGATTGAGGAGCGCAGTTTTGCTGCGAAAGACAAGTCTTTTCGCGATCACAAATCTGATAGAATACATCGGCAAGCGCCGTGTTGGCGAACAAAAGTAAAAGCGCGCACGGCACTAGGGGTGCAGAAACGTAACGTCCGATCACATTATCCTCCCGACCCGGGCCTATTGGTTAGCCGGTTTTTTGCAATATCCCACGTCAGTGAACTTCCTTGTAGTCTCTCCTAAGTGATCTATTTCTTCTAAAACAAAGTTATACTTTAGGTCGAACTCATCGCGGGCGAAAAGCATGGGAATCGCGTCAGTGTCTACGAAATCTATCAGTACAATGCGCTGTTTTTCTCGCGTACGAAAAAGGAACTCCCCAGACGCTGACCGCAGGACGCCCCAATAGGGGGCGCTTACCGCGGAGCGCCAACTATCTAGTGTCTTGAAGTCGGCGTACAACTCGTAGTCACCGTCTTTTATGAGCTTGTGATCTTGATCGATCCAGAAGGTCCGTAGATAGGTTTTCTCGCTATCTCGCTGAACGATTCTGCAAAAGTTGTCGTCGTGGCAGAACTCCCAACGCTTGCAGTTGATTTTTATTGGATCAGCCGCCATCGCTATTGTATTTGCTAATACTAGCACCCCAAGTAAAGCCGACGCGCTAATTAACATTGGTTTTATCACTGCGATTCTCGGACAGCCTCAGTCGTTTCGTCACAATCCAATAGAAGTTCAAACTTCTGGTGAGCGAAGGTGGTTAAAGCGGAGCTTCGCCATGCTACTCAAGCCGGTGCCCCGGATTTGTCGCCGGCGAAGCACGGCGGGCCCCAGCGCGCCGAAGTCAGAGCGGGCGACGCGGTCACAGGCTACCTAATCCTCGACGAAGAGCACCCGGGGCATGCGGCAAGGCGAGCAGTTGGACCGCCGCCCGATGGCGCGCAGCAACGACCAGCGATAGGGCGCTGAGTTCGTCGCCACATGGCTCATCGCCTGCGATGAGACCTGATCATAACCGCGACCGACGCCAAGGTCTGGCGCTACACCTTCAAGCTTGGCCCCGAATTCTCGATCGACGTCCGCAAAGGGTGGATTTTGTTCAAAAACTCGGGGGCAGGGCGCTAAGCGTCGTCCAGTACAGGTCGTCGGAGAATGTTTGTCTCTAGTCAGTGATACGATGCCTCAATAGACGGGCGTCCTGAGCAGTCCGGAAATAGGATCTTCTCCAGAAACCGCGGCTAGCGGTGCTGCTTCGGGCCGATCCCGAGTTTTTCAACGAAATCCGTGGGGAGCGGACACTCGCCTGTCGCCCGCAAACGGACGTTCCGCCCCTGAGCCGACGTTGACGCACGCGGCGGTCGCCGCCGTCCTGCAGAGCGGATGTTCGTCGGGGCGGAAACGGCCGCGCCGATTTTCGATTTATCTGCTTTCGACGTCGCCATGTCGCCTTTCGGTCAGGTGACGTCCGGCTTCTGCACCCGCGTGTCACACCAGCCGAGGCGACGATCATCCGCGGATCGTAAGGCGAGTTGAGCGACCGGAGCCCCTTGTTCACGATCCACTAAGCGAGACCGGCGCTCGTTCGGCCGATAGAGATGAGCCTCGCCCCATTGCCGGAGGGCGACGATGACGAGGAAGAGGCCGCGCCCCTTCTCCGTCAGCACGTATTCCCGGTAGGCGGTCCCGTCCGAGGCGGGCGCTGTCTCCAGAATGCCGCGCTCGGTCAGCTCGCGAAGGCGCGTCGCCAGCATACCCTTGGCGATGCCGAGACCACTCTGGAACTCACTGAAGCGCCGCACTCCGTCGAAGGCATCGCGGATGATCAGGAGCGACCACCAGTCTCCGATGACATCGAGAGCGCGCGCGACCGGGCATCCGGCGTTCCAGAGGCTGACCCGCTTCGCCATGACCGTGCGCTCCCGCTTCAAACTGGTCTCGATTTAGAACTAGAATGCAACGTTCTCAAGTGGTCTTAGAACGGGACCAGATTGGATGTCATCGACGGGACCACTATGCCGCATGGAAGAGACGGACGGACCTTTCCCAAGTCGGAGAGGCACTTGCCCAAGACGACGATTCTGGTTTTCGCCGCCGCAGCCGGCTTGAGCGTCGCGAACATCTACTACGCGCAGCCCTTGCTCGATGCGATGGCGCGAGAGTTCGGACTCTCGCCTGCCGCGATCGGGCTGGTGGTGACCCTGACCCAGATCGGCTACGGGCTGGGCTTGATTTTCATCGTGCCGCTCGGCGACATCATCAACCGCCGTCGCCTCATCCTCGGCCAGGGGCTTCTGTCCGTGTTGGCGCTGGTGGCGGTGGCCACGGCCAAAACCGGGGCGATCCTGTTCGCCGGCATGGCGGCGGTTGGATTGCTCGCCGTCGTGGTTCAGGTCCTCGTCGCATTCGCTGCAGCGCTCGCGACACCAACTGAGCGCGGTCGGATGGTTGGTACGATTACGAGCGGCATCGTGATCGGCATCCTCGCGGCTCGCTTCGCGGCCGGGATACTGGCCGATCTCGGTGGCTGGCGAGCGGTCTATCTGGTCTCCGCAATCCTGTCGCTCGCCCTCGTCGGCCTGCTCGTGCGCGTCCTGCCTCGGCATCGGATCTCGACCAGCACCGGCAGCTATGTCGCCGCTCTGCGCTCCGTCCCCATGCTGTTTTTCAGCGAGCCGGCATTGCTGGTGCGCGGTGTTCTCGCGCTTCTGATCTTCGCGTCGTTCAGCACTTTCTGGACCGCGCTGGTGCTGCCCCTCAGCGCGCCGCCCTTCTCTTACTCCCATACTTGCATCGGCCTCTTCGGCCTCGTCGGCTTGGTGGGAGCGATGGTTGCCACGGGGGCCGGCCGGCTCGCGGACCGGGGCCATGGTCAATGGACGACGGGAGCGTCCCTCGTGCTTCTGCTTGCATCATGGGCGCCGATTGCACTGCTACCGCTGTCAGTTCCGGCCCTAATCTTTGGTGTGGTTCTGCTCGATCTCGCCGTGCAGGCCGTTCATGTCACCAATCAGAGTCTCATCGTCGCCCTGCATCCCGAAGCCAGCAGCCGCCTCATCGGTGGCTATATGGTGTTCTACTCGGTGGGCAGTGCCGTCGGCGCTGTCGCTGCGACTTCCATCTATGTTCAGGCTGGTTGGCCCGGTGTCTCCGTACTGGGAGGGATGTTCAGCGCCGCGGCCCTTCTGGTGTGGGTGTTCACCTTGCGCTCGGTGCGGACGTGTCGAATCTAGCTCCATGACCCGATCGGAACGGCTGCTCTTCCTTAATCTCTCGCGAGACCGGCCAGACCGCTTCCCACCTGATCCAGTCGCCAAAAGCTATTCCATCAAACGCCTGGAAGCGGACCTTCCCAGGGGCCGCGAAGGGTGGAAAGCCGTCATTGGGTTGTCGCCCAAAAGCCGACATTCGGTTTTGCACCTATCCAGGCCATCTGGCGGCCTTCGGTAGCTTCTGAGAGGAGATCGGCTCAGGCCGGATCATAGGTGCCACCTCGTCCGAAAAGGCGGCTCCAGAGGCCTCCGACGACGGCCGACTTGTCGATGTCACTGATGTTCTGCGAGTACTGGCCGGTGTAGAGGCGGACAATCATCACGTCGCGGCAGGCGCCCTTGAGATTGTAGGAAAATCGGACGCATGCAGGGCTACGACGCCTGCCCGGCGTCACGCCTTCGACCGTAGCTTCAAGGTGCGGGAAGCGCTCCATCTCGATCCAGATCTGGTCGCCGGGGCGTAGCTCGGGATCGGCCGGGAAGGATGCGATGCCTCGATCGAGTGACAGACTGACGATCTGCGCGTCCAAGGTGCGGTCCGCTGCGACGATGCGGGCCGACTCGTCTGTTGCGAAACTGTCAAGGAGCGGACGCGATTTCTCAAAGCAGATCAGTGCCGCGACCAAAAGGACGAGGATGTTGAGGGCGGCCCAGTAGGCCGAGACGAGCGAGAACTCACCCTCGCCGATGCGCGACCATTCCGGCACGATGTTGATGACGAGGCCAAGCGCGGTGACGGCGATCCAGAAGGCGATCGAGAAGAAGGTGTAGGCATCGAAGGCGTTCTCCTCGTTGCCGCTGCCCTTCGGCGTCACGCGAAACGGCACGCCGAACGGCTTGATCACGCTAGAGACCACAACGGGCAGCATGCGGAACGTCGCGAAGGTGCCCACGGCGCTCGACACCAACGGCAGATAGCGCGTCGGCGTCAACCAGCCCATCAGCAGGAAGTAGGCCGTGAGCACGGGCAACTGGTAATAGACGATGTCCTGCGAGCCGGTGAAGTACAGCGGTGCCGCGCCGGTCCAGAGGTAGACGGCCGGTACCACGAGGATCACGAACCGCGTCGTGTACTGCATCAGCCACGACAGGGGCAGGAACATCACCCTCTGGAACAGGTTCAAGCCCGGCCCTCGCAGCGGGCCGTTATGCAGGTAGATGGTCTGGATGCCGCCGCGGCACCAGCGGCCCCGCTGGACGAAGTATCCCTTCAGGTTCTCCGCCGCGAGACCCATCGACAGGCGCTCGTTCAGGTAGCGGGTCTTGTATCCCTTGTTGAGCATCGCGAGGGTCGTGAGGAGATCCTCGGTGATCGAGTCATGCGGGAAGCCGGCGATTACATCGAGGGCCGCGCGGCGGGCGATCGAGCAGGAACCGCAGCAGAAGCTCACGTCCCAGGCATCGCGGCTCGCGGCCATCTCATCGAAGAACAATCTCTGCTCGTCGGGCCAAACCTTTTCCAGCGAGAGGTTCGACTGAACCGGATCCTTGTTGAAGAAGTGCTGCGGGGTCTGAACGATGCCAATCGTCGGGTCCGTGAAGAAGGGCAGCGTGCGGCGCAGAAAATTGCGGTAGGGCACGAAATCGGCGTCGAAGATCGCGATGAAGTCGCCTGAGGAGACCTTGAGGCCGTTGTTCATGTTGCCGGCCTTGGCGTGGGAATTGTCCGGCCGGGTGACGTGGATCGCGCCCTTCTCCTCACAATACGCCTTCAACCAGTCGCGCCGCTTGTCGTCGAGAACATAGACCTTGAACTTGTCCCGCGGGTAGTCGAGTGCGAGAGCCCCGACGATGGTCCGCTCCAGCACGTCGAGCGGCTCGTTGTAGGTTGGGATGAAGACATCGACCGTCGGCAACTCCGCCTTCGGGCGTGCGAAGAAGGCTCGCTCCAACCGGCTCGCCTCGGCGCTTCGGTCGACCGAGCGGCTCATCACCACGAGGAAGAGCAGGATGTCGGCGAAGGCGCCGAGTTCCACGCAGAAGACGGCCCAGGTCCAGATGAAGGCGAAGCTGCCGTCGACCGGATGCGGCAGCACGGTGTGGAAGAAGCGCCAGATGAGGTAGCGCACGGCCACCGCGAGAACGAAGGCGCAAGCGATGCTCCGCGCCCAGGTCTTCTGCCGCGGCCAGTTCGTGATGAAGACGAGGAAGAAGGCGCCGACGAGAAAGGCCGGTGCGAGGGGCCAAAGCTCCAGCTCTAGGATATACTGAACCACAGGCTCTTTATCCAATTCACAAGAGGCAGCGTCGCAGCCGATCTGGCGAACCGAACCTGCACGGTGCGTCCCACATGGCAGAAGTTCTCGTAGTCGGTCTGCATGGCGTTCTGTTCGAGGGTGAGCCGGATGCGGGCGTTCTTGCCCCGGCTTTTCGGAGGCACGGCTGCGAGCGTCACCTCCTCCACCGCCGCGCTTGACCCGCGCACCGAGTTCACGCGTCCGGCGATCACCTCCGAGGTGCCGAGCAGGCGCACCTCTGCTGAATCGTCCGGCTTGATCTGATCGTAATCAACCTCGTCGAGCAGGATGTCGACGAAGAGGTCACGACAGTCGAGCAGGCGCGTCAGCTCGTTGCCGACGACCACGTTCGAGCCGCCGACGACGTTGTTGCGCCAGATCACGCCGCGGAACGGGAGCCTTATGGAGGCAATCGACAACCGGTCGTTCCGGGAGCGCTCGATGAGAAGCTGTTTTTCCAGGAGCTGGACACGGGCGCGTTCGATCTTAGCCTGGGCCTCGACGTTGGCGAGCTGAATCGTGACTTCGTCTCCACGTTGTTGCGAGTACGGCACATCGTTACGTCCCTCGCCCACGAAGGTGCCGCGCTTCAGCGCATCGAGCTGCTGATTGAGCCGGTCGAGTTCGGCCTTGGCGATCGTGCCCTCGTTGCCGGAGGCGACGGCGGCCGCCCGCGCCGCCTCGACAGAGCTGTTCGCGACGACGCCGGTCGCACCGAGGGTCTGCTTGCGGCTGAGGTCGGCCTCGGCGGAGACACGGTTGGCCTGGGCCGTGCTGATCCGTTGCTGGCGGATGATGATCTCCTGCTGGATGCTTTGCAGGCTCGCCTTCTGATAGTCGCCGAGGCGCCCGGCGAGCTCCTTCTTGAGGGCCGCGAGCTGGCCGATCTGCGCGTCGAGCGCCTTCAGGCGCTCGCGCGCCGCGCCGAGATCTGCATCGAGCTGCGCCTCCGCCGTGCGAGCGATGCGATCGTTAGTGATTTGGAAAATCTCGGCTTCCTCCGGCAGCGCGGTCCCGACCTTGGGAGGCGTCTCGGAAACGACGCCCTCGATCGGCGCTGAAACCACGGCGAAGCGTGCGTTTACGGTGCCATCGAGGCTCGTATATCCGGTCAGGCCTGGCAGCATTACGACGACTGCGGTGGCTAGAAGTGCCAATCCGACAAGGATGCGAACAGCACGAGTGTTCCAGAACATGCCCCATCATCCTGATACGGCGTCTCGGCGCCTTGTTGACTCAGGCGGTTGGCTCAAGCGAGTGGAATGATTTGCTTGATGCACAGCCACGAAAACGCTCACTGCACCGACATGGATCCTTTGGATCGCACGATGGTTGCATTTTCCTTAGCGAGATCGGTACGCTTCTACTCGCGCGGGGGCTGCGCTTGGGCCAGCCTGCTGACTGGCGCCGTCCAATCCTCCAACGACCTGCTCCGATCTGTACGGACGGGCACGCTGTGCGAGGATCTGCCGACGTGTTCCAGTCCGTCGGAGCCGTGGTGAGCCAATTGCATCGCTGGCGCCAAGCGTGCGAGTTCGAACGGGCTCCGCAGCACCGGCAGGCACTAGCGGATGCCTGCAGCAATTTCGACTTGGATCCTGCGAGCGTCCGCCCGGCTACTTCCCAAACCTAAAAGCGAAAGGGCGATTTCCGGCTAAATTCGGTTGTCTCGAGCTAATTAGCCTGCCGGGAAGCGGACATTCTGAAGGCCTGAAAAGGGTCGGAAGCGGCCCCAGGGTCGGCTATCGATTATCGCGGCGCTTCTCGCTCCACGCACGGCGCCCGCACCACTTCGTCCGGCGTCCCCCACACGAACGTTACGATCGGTCCGATGGTGATCTCGGAGCGCGCGTGCGGCCGCTCGCCCGGCGCACTGATCACCGGGCTGATGCGTGTGCTCGGCCCGATGAAGAGGTAGGCGCGAGTGCAGGAGGCATGAACAGGCCGCCAGAGCGCGCCGTCGCCGACTGGATCGCCGAGGGCGAGACGACGATCGCTGTGTTCTGCATCGCCAAAGGATGCGGGCATCACGCCGCGGTGGACATCACTCGCCTGCCACCCGAGACGAAGCGCAGCCAGATTATCCGCCGCGCACGCTGCACGGCTTGTGGCTCACGCGAGGTGAAGCTCATGCGGGACATGGACGCGCATTACCGGCGGATGCTGGAGGAACGCGGGTTCGATCCGACGCCGCGGCCAGCCAGGTAGCACGTACAAAAAACCCGCTCCGGCTGGGCGCCGTGCGGGTGGCATGCTCTCATATATTTCGTACTGAGTACGATTTCCCCTTGCGTACTGAGTACGAAACAGCTATACAGAACGGGTCAGGCAGATCCGCCTGACGACCGAAAGGGGGTGAGATGGTTGAAGCTTAGCGAAGTCCGCTTGGAGATTAGGTTCCTCGGTTGGCGCCTGGTCCTGATCTTCAAGTAGCCGACTCGGGAACCGGGACGAAAGTTCCGGTTCCCACTAAGCTCAACCTCTCACCCCCTCGGCGCCTGGAAGATTAGCATGACACCGGACGACTTCAAGGCTTGGCGCCTCGCGCTCGGGTTCTCGCAGCAGGAGGCGGCTGACCGTCTCGGCGTCTCCCGCGGCTCGGTCGAGAACTACGAGCGCGGCCACCGTCGCGAGGATCACCGGCCGGTTGAGATCCCACTGCCGATCGAGCGCTCCTGCCAAGCGGTTGCGTTAGAGGAGGCCGACAAGCGTGGCGACGTGAAGCTGCTGACAGGTGAGCTCAAAGCCCGCGTGCTCCGGATGAGCGAGCTGCTGCGTGAGCGTAAGGTGAAGGCGTGAGCGCGCCTGACCATGCCATCGAAGCGGAGGCCGTCGGCTACTTCGCCGTGAAGGTAGGGAGTGACACGGCGGGGTATCTAGCCAGAGATACCGACAACCCCTCGCTATGGCGTGTCATGAACCCAGGCCGGGAGTTCATGGGGCGATATCACGATCTCGAAGCAGCAGCGGCGTTCCTTGCAGCCTGGTTCGGCGCAGAAGAGCAGGATCGGTCATGACCGACGCCGAACGCTCTGCCGCCGAGATGCGCGGCCTTCTCGGCTTCGCCCGCGGTCTCGGCCTGGACGAGGGGACCGTGCGGCAGATTTATGAGACCGTCGGGGAAGAGGCTGACGAGGCCGGCATCGGTGACGACGACCGCATGGCTGAGGTGCGGAAGTGGATGCTGGCGGCTCTCCGCATCGAATGACGGGGTATGCGATGTTCGTGATCGAGGACGAATTGCATTCCGAGACAACTGGCCAGTTCTCCTCCCGCGAGGAGGCGATGATGGAACTTCGCCGTGTCGCGGCACTGCCGTGGGATGCTGTGCCAAACCAAGCTCCGTGCCGAAGCTGGCAGACCTGCGGGCGAAGCTACGAGCTCGTGGAGTATGACACAGAGGCGACACCTTGGCGCGAAGTGAGCCGAGAGAGGATCCTCGATATCTCCTCAGCCGGCCCGCGCTGGCTCATAGGCTGATCGGCGCCACACATGCCCGCAGCATGCCTACGGTGGAGCGTTACGACGCCGAAGGTGCGGAAGCGGATGCTCGCGGCGGCTGGTGTGGGCTGAAACGAAAAACCCCGCCGCGGCTGAGCCGGGGCGGGGCTGGAGAGGTGCACGCAGGGGGGCTGATTGCGTGTGCGGTATCAATGGTAAGCCAGAGGCGAGTGGTCCATCCCTGCCACGCGGCTGACCGGACACGATGTCGTCACCCGGATGATGGCCCGCCCAGACCGAGTTCGCCCGTCCGCCACCAGCCACCGATGAAGGGCCGGGTCCGCTCAATCGCCGAACCGATGTCCGCAGAGGGTGGGAAACGGTCAATCATGCTATCCGTAAAAAATCGCCTCCCGTGATTGGAAGCTTTTATATAATGGCCTCTGCTATGTTCGATGAGTTAGACTTTCCAGTTCAAAGATACAATCCTCAAACGGTACGAGAACATCACCTTCGCATTCTGCGTGCGTAAATGGGGCTACATTCCCGTAGCGGCCATGTTCATCGTAGCCCACAAAGTTTTCAAACGTTAATATTTTCCCATCGCTTTTTATTCTGCACATAATCCTGTGCGTCGCGGTATAATTTGGCATCCAAACGCGTGAACTAGCGCCGTTGCAATCGGCTCCGTTCCCATAAACTTCGAGAACTATGATTTTACCAGTTATTATTGATAAATAATGCTCAACTATTATCTCCCAATTTGACTGTAGCCAGTCGTCAATAGCATAATGCTCATCATTTTCAAAAACTTCGGCCAAAACAGGAAAGGCGGAGTTGAGAAAGCTTCTGTAAGTCCCCATAATGCACTGAAGTGACATTTTTTCTCCATTTTAGGCATCATGCAGCGAAAGCCGAAGTTCTGCAAACAACCGACAGCGGACCCCGCAATGAGGCGAAACACGGATGATGGCCGAATTTGAAAAAACTCGCGGACCGGTAGGTGGCGTCATCGCGGACCCGGTTCAACTCATCGTTGACAAGCTGCGGGGCTACCCTCACGTCACCTACGAGCTTAGTGATGATGGTATCTATATTCATCCCCCGACCCCCAACGGCTTCCCGGTTTGGCTCGTGGATGATGATCCCGATTGGACCGTGCATGCTGGGGATTGTGGAGCCCACTGGCACCTCCAAGACGCTGAGGAGGCCCTCGAACTCCTCGTGTTCTGTTTATCGGAAGATTGTCGCTTAAAGGTCGAGGATAGCACCTTCTGGAGGCACTTCACGTTGGAAGCTCGGACAAGCAGCGGCTGGGTGACAGAATGGCAAACTGCGGTGTTCATGATCCGGCTGTGGAAGCCAAAGACGGTCCAGATTTTCGATAACAAACTGATCTCGACAGAAGCGTAAATGCCGCGTCCGCTATGGGTGGATTGCGGTCATTGATTGAGAGGTCCAATGTGAGGCTATGCCGATCTTATCACCTATCGAAACTGGCGTTCCAATGCGGTCGAGTGAGAGTGACCTGCTGGCTTTCCAGTGGAAGACGAACGGCATCACTGCGGACTTCATCGTGCCAGGAAGTGCAACTCAAGCGCTTCGCGTGTCGTTCGATCGACAGTGCATTGTTCGTCTATTGGACGAAATGCCCTTGAGCACCGAGGACGACGACACGCCGAACGAAGGTTTAGTGCCCGAAAACTTTGCTTATCGAGTGGAAGGCGCACGGTTCGCCCGCATCCAATCGGATGCATGGAAGGAAAGCTTCAAGCCAGTTTCGCACTATCTCTTTGTGACGGGCTTTGGATGTATGGACGTTGTAAGCGGCGGTAAACCCCTGTTCTCACTGGTAGACCGGCCGGGCTGAACATCCGCAGTGGGTCGGAAGCGTCCCCAAGGTCGGCTATCGATTATTGCAGCGCCTCTCGCTCCACGCACGGCGCCGGCACCACCTCCTCCGGCGTCTCGCGTGCGAACGTCGTGATCGGCCCAATGGTGATCTCGGATCGCGCATGCGGGCGCTCGCCTGGCGCCGTCACCACCGGGCTGATGCGCGTGCTCGGCCTGATGAACAGGTAGGCGGGAGCGTCCTTGGCCGGCTTCCCGCTTGCCAATGGTTCGAATCCGACCTTTGCCCCCATCCGCGTCGTCCGTTGAGGGTGGGAAGCCGATATTCGTGCGCTGGCCGCGCGGCGTCAGATCGTCAACTCGCGCTCCAGCAGGTTGGTCGCTCGGTCGAGGA
>NZ_JACHWM010000021.1 GCF_014191355.1 Methylobacterium sp. R2-1 | reverse complement strand
GATCGTGCCGGTGGCCATGGAAGAGAAGCTGCGCTTCGCCATCCGCGAGGGCGGCCGCACCGTCGGCGCCGGCGTCGTCGCCGCCATCAACGACTGATCTCATTCGAGACCTGGCGCACGGGCTCGGCTCGTGCGCCTGTATCGAGTGAACGAAACGAAGGGCCGGCGCCATGCCGGCCCTTTTTTCGTGCGATCGTCGATCCCGGATTTTCAGATCCTCGCGCCGCCATGCGATGATCGCACCCGCGGAGTCCGACTGACATGCACGACATCGGCGACGACCACACCCACGACCACGCGCCTCACCACCACGAAGAGGCCACGGCCGGGCGCTGGAAACATGACGGCGTGCGGGTGATCCCCGGCGATCGGCTCGACCCCAACACCGCCCAGACGCCGGGCATGTTCCGTCAGGCAGCGGTCAACGCCGCCCGCGTCGGAGCCCAGAAGATCTGGGCCGGCACGGTGGCGATCGAGCCGGATGCCAAGACCGGCGTGCACCACCACGGCGCACTGGAGAGCGTAATCTACATCGTCTCGGGCCGCGCCCGGATGCGCTGGGGCGAGCGCCTTGAATACGTGGCGGAAGCCGGCCCCGGCGACTTCATCTTCGTACCGCCCTACGTTCCGCATCAGGAGATCAACGCCTCGACCGACGAGCCCCTGCACTGCGTGCTGGTGCGCTCCGACAACGAGGCGGTGGTGGTCAACTTGCCCGACGTGGAGGCCGCCGAACGGCCTGAGACCGTCTACTGGGTCGATCCGATCCACAAGCAGCCGTGAAGCGTCACGCACGCACGTCACGAATGAAGCGGGCGATCCGCGCCTGGGCGGCCCGCCCCTCCGGCAGCGGCATGATAGCGAAGACGTGCATCAGGCCCTCCGCCTCCTCGTAGGTGAGCGGCACGCTCTCCCGGCGCGCCCGTTCGGCGAGGCGGCGGGCATCCGTGACCAGGATGTCGTGCGTCCCGCAGAGCATCAGGATCGGCGGCAGGCCAGCGAGGTCGCCGAAGAGCGGGCTGACCCGCGGATCGTCCGTCGGCAGGCGACCCGCGTACCAGCGGCCCGCCGTCCGAACACCGGCCCGCATCAGCATCACGTCCCTGCGCTCGATCTCGGCCTGGGCCGGATCGGAGGTGCTCACATCGAGCCAGGGCGAAAGCAGCACCAATCCCGCCGCGCGGGGCAGTCCTTCGGACGCAGCCTGTATGGCGAGCGAGAGCGCAAGCCCGCCGCCGGCGGAGTCGCCCATCACGAACAGCGCCGACGGATCATGCCGCTCCAGCAGGTCCCGGTAGAGGGTGAGGACGAAGCGGTTCACGCTCAGGCAGTCGTAGCCGGGTGCCAGGGGATAGAACGGCACCACGAAGGTGGCCTCGCACCGCTCGACCATCTCCGCGATGAAGCGCCAGTGATGCACCGAGGCCGGATGGATGTAAGCGCCCCCATGCAGGTAGAGCACAGTCGGTCCGGGTGGGTGCCCGCGGGGTGCGACGGTGTAGATCTCGCAGCCGTCGCGCAGGGACCACGCCACTGTCAGGCGCCGGCGCATGGTGCGGGTGGGCCGCGCCTCCCGGCCGCGCTCGGACACGACCCGCTCGGGATCGAGAGCCGAACTGGCGAAGAATTTCCGGCGGTTCGATAGCCGTAGAAGCGCGGCGAGAGTCTTGGCGGCGAGGCTGGTCTTGGCGGCGAGGCTGGTCATGGCACACGCTCGGGACGGAGACTGGCATCGGGAACCGGCCCTCGGCCGTGGCGAACAAGATGTGTCGGTCGCTCGGTCTCAAAGAGAATGAGGGGGCGCCGGCCTGACCCGCTGCTGCCGTTCCGCGGAAGCGACCAGAGCCGCGGCGAGACTGGCGGCGGCCGCATCCTCGGCGAGTCCCCGCGCGAGGCCGAACGGCGCGCCCAGGCCGCCCCCCCGCGCAAAACGGCCGAGCAGCGTGCCGGCGACGGCGCCCGCGACGCCGGCCAGGGCACCGGCCTCGGGCGAAGCTCGACGCCCAGCAAACATCCAGCCGCCGACGGCGCCGATCACGAGCCGGGCCGCGAAGGAGGGCGGAATGCGCCGATCGGGGGCGAACGGCATCTTGTCTCCGGCCATCTCGGCCAGCGCCGCCGTCGTGGCGACGGTGCGGGCGACGGGACCGGACGGGATCGCAGCGCTTCGGGTCCGCCCGCGCGCGGCGGCCCAGCTCAACGCGGCGCAGGCCGACATCGTGCGGAGTCCCGCCACGAACCCGATCCCGAACGCGCTGCCATACTTTCGCATTGTGCCTGCCCTTGACCGGGTGGAATACCCATCCCGGGGAGCAAGACGGCAGCGACGGCCGGTGTTCCGGTCGACAGCGACGGAATGCGCGGGCGCGGCATCCCAAGCGGACCCTCTCCATCCTCTCCATCCCCTCGCGGGTTGCACTGGGGGCCTCGGACGGTTCGAGCGTTGACAGCGGCAATCATGGATCGCGGCGGTCGGGCCTTCCCGGCTCCCGACCGCGAGCGCGCCGGCCGCTGCGTTCGCCCCATGCGCGTGCGGCCGGCGCGTCTTGGTTCGATGCGGCTCCAGCCGGCGGGAACCGGAGCCTCGACCGAGTGACGGACGCGGATCTCGGGCGGGTGTCACCACCGTACAACACTTCAATCCAGCCTTAGGCGAAGTTGCAACGATAGCTCGCATAAGTTGCAGGCCACAGAAAGCAAGCAGAAGAAGTGTGCGGCGCCCATCACAACCAGAGGACAAGCAACCCTTGGTTTGTTGCACCGAGTTGAGCCGCTCGTTTCGGAATAGGACTTTCAATCGACGATCAGCTTGTTCCCCAGCCTCGAATGCATGCTTCGGTCCTGAGAAGCCTTCTTCTAATTTCTTATCTCGGCGCAGCGGTACAAAAGAGACTTACGACAACCAAACCGCGATTGCCGCAACTCAAAGGCGAGCGAAACGGATTGGTTAGACCGGAGGCGCCGCCGAGAGCATTGCTCTCATACTCAGATCCGGGCGACCAGATTTCAGAATAATACCCGCACTATCCAACGATAAAACTGAGTATAACAAGAAAACTATCGAATGTTTGCAGCTTTTCGCGGCCACGCCGCCGGTTGACAGCTTTGTGTCGCCATGTGCCCATGAGAAAACATCGAGATGGGGCGCGGGAATACGATGCGTTTTGCTAATTTTCTGCTGGCGACGACTGCACTGATACCATGCGGCCTGTCCGAGGCAGCCGCGCAGTGTGCGCCGACGAACCCAACACCGGGCTCGACCGTGAATTGCGGCTCGGGAACCTATAACGGCACCCTCGGCACCATCGGGTTCGTGCATCAGGGCTTGACTGATCGGGTCAACGTGAACGTCGCACCGACGGGAACGACCGATGCCGTCGTCGATGGCGGGATCGAATCCGCCATCATCTTCAGGGACGGTGCGCCGTCGACGATCAATATCGGTACAACCGGCAACACGACCAGTTCTTCGGGACCACTCGGGATCGCAACTGGCAATGTTCTCAATCGGATCATCGATCCGGGCAACAACACCATTCAAGTCCGGAACAATTATACGATCAACGTCTGGGCCAACGGGCGGGTCATCCAGCTCGGGAACGAATCGCGTGCCGAGGCCATCAATGCGCTGGGCACCAACAACACGATCACCAACTACGGCGTGATCGAGAGCGCGAATGGCGGCGGCTCCGCCATCTGGTTCCAGGACGACATCACGGGTGGTGTCAACACCATCGACAACCACGGCACGCTTAGCGTCGGCGTTAACACGGGTCGGAGCGTGATCGGCTCCAGCTCTCAGGAGGCGGGAGCCGGAGACGTCCTCTTCATCAATCAAACCGGTGCGACCGTCTTCGGCGACATCAGCTTCGCGTCCGGGAACGACACCCTCCAGTTCTTTCCCAACTCGACGGTGACCGGCAACATCAACGGCGGCGGCGGCACCAACGCCCTCGAGTTGAACGGCGTCGCGGGCTCGTTCGACACCCTGCCCGGCGCGCTGACCAACTTCACGACGCTGACCAAGCTGGGGGAAGGTCAGTGGAACATCACCGGCACCCTGATCGGCTTCACAGCGGTGACGGTCGAGGACGGCGTTCTAGGACTGACGGGCGACAACACCGGATATACAGGCACGGTGCTCGTCGAGCCCTCAGGCATCCTGGAGGCGCGGGCGCAGAGCCTGCCGACCTCCTCGCCCAACCTCAACAACGTCACCAACAACGGCATCGTGCGCTTCGCGCAGCCCGATAACGGCACCTATGTGGGGCAGATCACCGGATCGGGCTCCGTCGAGAAGACGGGCGCGGGCGTCACGACGCTGGCGCCGGAGGCGGCGATCGGCAACACCTATACGGGCGGGACGACGATCCTGGAGGGCGGGCTCGGCATCGCGAGGGATGCGGCGCTCGGCGACGCGGCCGGCCCGCTGACGATGAACGGCGGCTTCCTGCAACTGAACGCGGATCTCGATCTCGCCCCGACTCGCGCCGTCACGCTCGGGCCGCTGGGCGGCGCGATCGACACGCAGGCCTTCACCTCGACCCTGTCGCAGGGGATGACGGGCCCCGGCGCCTTCACCAAGCTCGGGACGGGCACCCTGCGCTTGGCGGGCGCGAATGCCTATCTCGGCACGACCACCGTCGCGGCCGGCACGCTTCAGGCGCTCGCGAGCGATACCTTCAGCCCCAATTCGTCCCACGTCGTGGAAGCGAGCGGCGTCCTCGATCTGAACGGCTTCAACCAGACGATCCCCGGACTGACGAATGCGGGTCTGGTCAGCACAAACGGCCCGACGGCCAGCACGATCCTGACGGTGGCCGGCCCCTATATCGGGCAGGGCGGCACGCTCCAGCTCAACACCTTTCTGGCCGGCGACAATTCACCGTCCGACCGGCTGGTGATCAATGGGGGAAGCGCCACGGGCTCCACCGGGCTCCGGATCGTCAACACCGGCGGAACCGGCGCGCTGACCGTCAACAACGGTATCCTGGTGGTGGAGGCCGTCAACAGCGGCACGACGAGCACCGGTGCCTTCGCTCTGTCGGCACCGGTCGCGGCCGGCCCCTACAACTACATCCTCGCCCGAGGCGGCAACACCACCGAGGTGGCCGACAACTGGTATCTGCGCAACACCGCTCAGCCGACGCCCACTCCGACACCGACGCCTACTCCCACTCCGACACCGACGCCTACTCCCACGCCGACACCGACGCCCACTCCGACGCCTACTCCCACGCCGACGCCTACTCCCACGCCTACTCCGACGCCTACTCCGACGCCTACGCCTACTCCCACGCCGACGCCTACTCCCACGCCGACGCCTACTCCCACGCCGACGCCTACTCCCACGCCGACGCCTACTCCCACGCCGACGCCTACTCCCACGCCTACTCCCACTCCAACACCAACCCCCACTCCGACGCCTACTCCCACTCCAACACCAACCCCCACTCCGACGCCTACTCCGACCCCTCAACCGGATCCCACACCGCTCTACCGCGCCGAAGTCGCGACCTATAAGGCGCTGCTCGGGACGGAATTCATGGTCGGGCGGGCCATGATCGGCACCTTCCACCAGCGCCGAGGCGACCAGTACCTCCAGCTCGGCCCCGGTGCCGGTACCGGCTTCTGGGGGCGCTTCTTCGGACAGAGCAGTGATCGGCGCTGGAGGGGTGCCGTCGCACCGGAGTTCGACGGCAACATCCTCGGTTTCCAGGCCGGCCTCGACCTGTTCTCCTATGAAGCGTTTTCCGGCTTCGGGAGCCTCGGCGTCTTTGCTGCCTACGGGAAGGGCGACGGCGACGTGCGCGGCTTCGCGGACGCCATTCAGCGCAGTCGCGTCGGCCGTCTCAACCTCGAGAATATCGGCTATGGCGCGACCTGGACCCATGTCGGCCCGACGGGCTGGTATCTCGACAGCCTCGTGATGGGACAGCACCTGTCCGGCACGGCGACGTCGCTGCGCAGCTACGGCATCAAGGCCGACGGCACCGGCTTCGCCCTATCGGTCGAGGGCGGCTACCCGCTTCCCCTCTATCCGGGGGTCGTGATCGAGCCACAGGGACAGTTCATCTGGCAGCGGCTCGATTTCGACGCCCGAAGAGACGCCTACTCCCGGCTGGACTTCGGTTCGCCGGGTCTCGCGACCGGGCGCCTCGGGGTTCGGGTGCAGGGCGCCCTGCTCTCGCAGGAGATCGAGTGGCGGCCCTATCTGCTCGCCAATCTCTGGCACAACTTCCGTGAGGTCAGCACCGTCCGCTTCGAGAACATCCCGATCGCAACGCGGCTCGGCGGCACCTCGATCGAGGTCGGCGGCGGGTTGGTCGCCCGCTTCAATGCCAATGTCGGCTTCTTCGTTCAGGCCAGCTACGCCGAAGGCACCGCGGGATCATACGAGAAGACTGTCCAGGGCGAGATCGGGCTGCGCGTTACGTGGTGACCGCCGGCTGTTGGGAAATGACGGCCCGGCCGATCCGGCCGGGCACGATGCGCAGCCAACGCGATGACAGGGCCTGACAATGGTGGATCCCGACAAGGCCGAGCAGACCGACCGCGCGCCCCGGCACGCTCCCGAACTGCTCTGCTATCCGGAATATGACGGCGCACCGGAGATCATCCCCGGCCGTACCGCGCGCGACTGGATGGAGGCGGCGCCTCAACGCTTCGCCTATCGCTGCACGCCGCTCGCGATCGCGAACGCGACCGGGTGGGAGATCACGCTTCCCTTCAGCTTCTCGGCCACGTGGAACGGCGGCCCGCTCGTCTCCGACGTCTGGACCTTCCTCGAAGGGTGGGACAGCCGTTACCGACAGATCGTCTCGTCGGTGTTCGGCAACGGTGTGCTGACCTTCCATCCCGGATGGCTGTTCCGCACGTCACCCGGATGGGCACTGATCGCGCGCGGGCCTCCCAACAGCCCGAGGGACGGCATCGCCCCGCTCGAAGGGCTCGTCGAAACCGACTGGCTTCCCTTCACCTTCACGATGAACTGGCGCTTCACCCGGCCGGGCACGGTGCGGTTCGGGAAAGGAGAGTGCTTCTGCTTCATCACTCCCGTGCCGCACGAGGCGTACGACACGATCCGCCCGCGGATCAGAAGCCTCGACGACGATCCGGGCCTCAAGGCCGCCTACGACGAGTGGCGCAGCAACCGCTCCGCCTTCCAGGCGCGCGTCGCCGCAGGAGAACCGGACGCGGTCCGGGCCGGATGGCAGAGAGACTACATCGCTGGACGCGGCCCGCCCGGTGGCGCCGGTCCGATCTTCCACCGCACCAAGCGAGCCCTGCCCAAGCCTGCCCGTTAGGCGTCGCGGCCGACGGCATCTCAGATGCCGTCCCGCCATTGTGTCGGAAAACCGACCCTGGCGCCCCAGCGGCCTTCGTCATGCGGATGCCCGGAACATGAGCACGGAGCGCGCGTTCTCTGCGCAATTCCTGAACAGTCACTCGCCAATAGGGCAATCACATGCGCGACCTCAACAAGGCGAACGGCCGTGCTATGCGCAATCAGTGGAAGCGTAGCGGTGAAACGGCATCCGCGATGAGTGGCATTGGACTGGCGAAATCACGGCCCGCCGATACAGCGAGCCACACGTCCCACGGGCAACCGTGCTCGCCTGTCAAACGGACGTCACCGACAAGCGACTTCGAGGGCTTCGGCTCCTTCTCGAGTTGAGCACCCGCATGGGCAACGATCCTCCATCTCGGCAATGAGGGGCGGCGGGGCGAGGAGGCTGCATCCAGGCGCGATGGGGCCGGCAAACCGCCTGCCTCCTGGCCGGCGCAGACGACCAACATCAGGCGTCAGGCGACAGATTCGAGGAAGCACCTTCGATTGGCGATCGCCCGGCCGCTCCTCGTAGGCCGCTGGCTTCTCGGCCAGCGGTCGATTTCTGCGCGATGCCCCCGAGTTGGTGGGCTGCCGGGTTCACCTACCTGCTTTCGAGCCGGCACGAGAGCGCTGTTTCGATGGGGCAGGAGGCGGGTGGCTCCCGATAGATCCGCACTCGGGGCGGCTCATCACCGTTTTCCAGCGCATTACGACGCTCTTCCTCGGCGTAGTCCCAACTCCACTCGTCGGAGTGCTCCCCATCGAGGACGACGCCGGCCCGGCAGCCCCAGCCGTATTTTCGCGCCGCCTGTGCCTGCTCGTAGGTAACCGTGAAGTAGCCGTACTCGTGAAGCTCCAGGTCTCGGCACAGGATCTTACCATCAGGCGTAACGATATCGCCCGGCTTCGCACCCTCCGGCAGTGTCGATGTCATAGCCAGCTCCCACTCGTCGCGCTTCAGCACGATCATACCGATCCATATGGTGCTTGGAACAGGCCGCCGGGAGCGCTGCTGCAAAATAACGTCAGACGAGGCTGACGCAGAAACGCCGTCCGGCGGTCGAGCATGAAGGCAGCGTTTGCTGCACCTGCCGCGCTCGGCAGGCCTCCCTGCGTTCGAATCCCTTACCGTCCATCGAACCGATGGAGTTGCGGCGCGAAGGCATTCAAGCCAATCGGCACACCAACGTCCCGCGGAGTCCGAAAAGGAGAATGCAGAGCAAGACCGACTATGCCTCTCGACGTCTGCCCTCCGGCATGTTTGCTGAGGACACCGGCCAGCACGAGCCGGACAGGGAGCGAACATGCGCAACGGTTGGGTTGTGGTCGGCGCACTTGGCTGCGCCCTCAGCGCTGCGCCGGCGCAGGCGGGCATCACTGGCATCGAGATCGCCAGCGTCGAGCCATTTGCGGACGGCACCGAGTTTGGCGCTGCTGGCAGCTACGAGCGTGTTGTCGGCACGGCTCGCGGGGAGCTTGACCCAGCTGATCCCGCGAATGCCGGCATCGTCGACATCGCCCTGGCGCCCCGCAACGCCCGCGGAATGGTCGAATACAAGACCGACCTTTTCATCCTGCGGCCCAAGGATCCTGCCCGGGGCAGCGGCACGCTCTTGTTCGAGGTGTTGAACCGAGGCCGCAAGTTCCTCTTCAACTGGGTCCTCGATGCGCCGGCTCAAGGCGCACAGGCCGTCAACGATCCAAGAACTGCCGTCGATGCCGGGACCGGGCTCGTCTTGCGTCGAGGATACACCATCGTCTGGTCGGGTTGGGAGGCAGACGCGCTGCGCCAACAGGGCGGCATGGCCATCGACGTGCCGGTTGCCACGCGCGGCGGCAAGCCGATTGTCGAGGTCGTGCGGGATGAGCTCGTCAGCGCGACCCGCGGACCTCCCGAGGCTCCCTTCTACCTGACCTTCAAGATCGCCAGCCAGGACAAGACAGACGCGCGCCTCACCGTTCGACGCCGGGAGACCGATCCACCCCGGCCGGTGCCGCCGGACGCTTGGCACTTTGGTACTCCACGTCAGATCGAGCTCCTGCCGAAGGGCACCAAGCCGTTGCCTGGCTCGCTCTACGAGTTCACATACCAAGCCACCGAGCCGAAGGTGCTCGGGATCGGCTTCGCCGCCACGCGGGATGTAGTCGCCTATCTCCGCGGCGACGCCGGAGGCGCGGCCAACCCGACGGGTGGCGCGATCCGGCATACCCTCGCACTCGGCATCTCGCAGAGCGGGCGCTATCTTCGCGACTTCATCCAGCAGGGCTTCAATCGGGACGAGACCGGCAAACGGGTTTTCGACGGCGTGCTGTCGCACATCGCCGGAGTGGGTGGGGTGTTCCTCAATGCCCGCTTCGGTCAGCCCTCGCGAACCAACACGCAGCACGAAGACCACCTCTACCCGGAGAATACCTTCCCGTTCTCAGCCGCCAGCCAACACGATCCCATCACCGGGCGAAGGGGCAGCATCCTGCGAGAGGACGGATTCGATCCCCTGCTGATCGAAGCGAACACCGGCACGGAGTATTGGCAGAAAGGTGCCTCTCTCCTGACGACCGATCCGGTTGGCCGCACCGATGTGCCGCTGCCTGACACCGCGCGCGCCTATCTGGTCTCAAGCGGCTTCCACTATGGGCGAGCAGGCTTGACCTCGACCAAGGGACCCTGCGCGAACCCGCGCAGCACCCTGAACCCGGCCCCGGCGGTTCGGGCGCTGCTCGTCGCGCTGGAGGAGTGGGTGAAGGACGGCAAGGCACCGCCGGATAGCCGGGTCCCACGTTTGGCCGAGGGTACGTTGGTCGAGGCTTCCGATATCGGTTTTCCGTTCATGGTTGGCACACCCGTTCCAACGGTGCCGAATGCGATTGCACGCTTCACTACCTACGTGGACCCGCGCCCGGAAAGCGGGCCGCAGTATCGCCCACTGGTCCCGCGTGTCGACGCCGACGGCAATGACGTGGCCGGCATCCGACTGCCGGCTGTCGCGGCACCGCGTGCAACCTTCACCGGCTGGAACCTCTATGCCGATCCGTTCCCTGCTGACGCGCTCTGCGATCGGGAAGGCAGTCAGATACCATTCGCGCGCACGCGGGCCGAACGGGCCACAACAGGTGATCCGCGCCTGTCCCTTGAGGAGCGATATCAGGATGCTGACGCCTACGTCGCAGCTGTGACGAAGTCCGTTGATGCACTCGTGTCAGACCGTCTCCTGCTGCGCGAGGACGGTGATCGCATGATTGCTGCGGCTCGACAGGGAGCGCCCTAGCGGACGGCACTCTCCTCAAGTGGATCAGCCTGTTCCGCCGGACGTCGAACCGAAGCTTGGCCTCCGGCTGGCCGCAAGGATCTGACTTGCCACGCCCGGTTCGGTCGCCTCAGCCTCGCTCCCGCCCGCGGCAGTTCGGAACGGTCGCAATGGACCTCGATGACGAAGTCGAAATGCGCACGCCGCGCTCCACCCGGCGGGCGAGCGCGTTGCCGGCCAACCGCGCTCGACCGAATCAGCTCTCATCCTCGCCAACGGCGAGAAAGCTTCAGCATTTGCGTCGCGATGCCGCACGGTCGAGCAATCGATCAATTGATTCCCTCGAATATCATTTCATTGGGCAACGAGTCTCAATAATAGTATTTTTCGGATACAAATCCTCTGGCCTGCATTTCGTCCTTTCCGCAAATTTATCGGTTCATTTATTGTATTGACTCAAACGATGACTGGGTCCAATCCGTATGCCGCGCCTTCGCTCCCAGTGATCGACGCATCAGCTTACCGGGAGGCATGCATGAAGAAAGCATCCACATTCGCCGCAGCATTCGCGCTGGCCGCCGCAGCTTTCACGATCACGATGCTGACAAAGCCACCTGTGACCGAGGCGCGACCGATTGCTTCGATCGATACTTACACATTGACAATCAACGCCGCCCCTCAAGAGGAAGCAGCGTTCGACGCGAACTGAAAAAGCGGTGGCGTTCGGTTGAGAGATCGACCCCGCGCCGATCCTCCTTGGCGCGCCCGGAGCCGAGAGGCTACCGGACGTGTCATGCGATTTAGGCCCTTCCGTCCGGCCGTTTGCGCAGCGAACTTCCCTATCGGAGCGCCGACCGACGCTCTCGGCCGTTTGCGGTCTCCCAGAGATCGTCGAGCGAGCCTGGTTCAATGCCGACGGCCTCGCGCGCTCGGCCATCCCGGGTGGGATCGAGTCAGACGGGGCCCTGAGAGTATGGTCGCTGCTTGATCAAGGCGCTGGCATCGAGGTGCCGAACGACTTCAGTCTTCAACCGACGGCCGGCTCCAGACCCTTTGCGCCCACACCAATAAGACCACCGCGGCGATAACGAACGGCAGGGCGACGATCAGCGCCGCCAGCGTATCATTGCCGATCAGCACAGCCAGTGCATCCCGCAGGGCGATCAACAAGAGGACCAGCGAGGCGCCGGTCAGCAGGAGTGCCCCGCCGAACAGCAGCACGAGCGCTGCGAGTGCATGCAGGTTTCCGCGGATTTCCGTTCGAGCCAGCCGGAGCAGCTTGCTGAGGTGAGCATGGGCCTCTCGGATCGCGGCGAGGATCAGGACGGCCGTGTTGCGGGGATCATCGTCCGATCGACCCTTTCCGACAGCCTGTTCGCTCACGAGTTCATCCCCAGCCCCACTCCAGACCCCTTGCCACTCGCTTGAACGAAAATCACGCCGAAGGCTTCAATGCGGAGTGCACAGCTCAGCGGTTGCCGACTGCCGCGGGGGCAGGGGGCCATCTGCACCAGTTCCAGCGGATGGCCCCGTCTCTGGCGGTTTAACGAGCGGAGACCGCCGCAGCGTCGGCCACAATCTTGCGGCTGGCCGGGGCCACCGCCGTGACATGAGGCGTGGTCGTCAGCTCAGAGGCTGGGCGGACGGACGCGGTGACCCGAGCCTGCTCGCGGAACAGCGGCGGCGTGAGGTGGATGCGCTCGTCGGCCATGGCGGAGTTCGCTACGGTGACAGAAGCGAGAACGGCGAGAGAAAGAAGCTGCATCGTACGCATGGGTCGTCTCCGGTTTGGTCGTCTGCGACGGCGACCGATGAGAGATTGAACCACGGAATTTGTGCGGTGCGATAATCGCTGGGTGCAACGCACCATAATGCCCTGACGGCCAATGCATCTCGATATCATGCAGGCTTCGGAGGCATGGCACACCCCATCTCTCCAGCGAGCCATGCGTCCACTGAATATCAACAAAAAATTCGCGGCCCATCAAAAACTTATTACGACGCGATATATTGCATTCGAACAGTCGCTGGCTCCCTTGAGCGCATTGATTTGCACAAAGTGCATCAGCGATGAGCATGTAGATTATAACTCGGCATCCGTTTCACTTTAGATCGGCACGCGGTGACCGGGGCACCGCCTAGGCCGGCACCGGAAGGCGGTGATCGCGAGCTGACCATCGCGCTCGCATGATCGGTTCGGCTATCGTCCCGGTCATGTGCAATCTCTACGCCCTCACCAAAAGCCAGGACGAGATCCGGCGCCTGTTCAAGGTGGAGACCGACCGGACCGGCAACCTGCCGCCGTTGCCGGGCCTCTTTCCCAATGCGACGGCGCCCATCGTCCATGTCGCAGACGGGCAAAGAACCCTTTCGATGTACCGCTGGGGCATGCCGTCCCCGGTCTTCGCCCTGAAGGGTAGGAAGATCGATCCAGGCGTCACGAACGTGCGCAACACGGCCTCGCCCCACTGGCGGCGCTGGCTCGGTCCGGAGCACCGCTGCCTCGTCCCGCTGACGAGCTTCTCCGAGAACGAGGCACTGCCCGACGGCTCCCACCCGCCCGTGTGGTTCGCGTTCGGCGCGGATCGGCCGCTTGCCTGTTTCGCCGGCATCAAGACGGAGGGCTGGACCTCGGTGCGCAAGATGAAGGAGGGCGAGACGACGGACAATCTCTACGCCTTCCTGACCACCGAGCCGAACGCTGAGGTCGGCGCGGTGCATCCGAAGGCGATGCCCGTGATTCTGACGACGGAAGAGGAGCGGGACGTTTGGCTGCGAGCGCCCTGGTCAGAGGCGTCAGCCTTGCAGCGTCCTCTGCCCGATCAGGCACTGATGGTCGTGGCGCGCGGTGAACGGAAAGACGGCGGCTGAAGCAACGCCGCGTCCGTCTCAGGCGGAGGTGGGGGCGCGGCCTTGTTCGACGATGTCCAGCGCGCGTAGAACCGCCAAGGCCATGGTGTCAGCATCGATGCGCCCCTCGTCCGAGGCCGGCATCACGGCCACGGCCTCGATCGCGTTCCCAGCGGCTGGCCCGACGACGACCTTTAAGACCTGCCCTTCCGGCCCGCGCGTGTCCTCAAGCAGCGCCACGATGTAGCCGGCCGCCGTTCCGTAAACATGGAACGGTTGCTTCTCGTCGCCGGCGTCGATCGCTTCAGACGGCTCGGCTTCGCGGCTGCGGCCGCCGAAGTTCGGTCGGAGGATGTTTGTCATGCCATGAGGCCTACCACGCCCTGCACATGCTGCCGATGCCGCGGACCCGCGCCGCGACGACGGCAGCCGCGACCCGTGCGAGCGGCGCGAACTGTCACCACCGGCCCGGCTTCGGCTGGTAGTCACGGTACGGGAGGCTGGCAGGACGAAGGGTGCCGAAGGCTTTGCGTCATGCGGCCGCTTCGGAGGGACGCGTATCGGAGGTGCGTTCGGAGGGCATCGATGCTGCCGGCTGAGAATGGGGGCCACGGCATAGGGGTGCAGGGCTGCCTGGCCTTGCCGATCGCAGGCACTCGGTTAGGAGTATCTACGTGACGCATGATGCCATTTCCTCAGACGCTTTTCGACCAAGTTATTGCCGGACTGCCCCTCTTCGACGACCTGTCCGAGGAGGCAGTCGATCGTCTCACGGTGAGTGGATTCGGGCGTGGGCTACTGACGGCCGCGATCCGAGCTCGCCTCCGCAAAGCCGGGTTCGCCGACATGGGGGTGCTGGCGCTCGCGACGCCCATCGACCTGATGGCAGTGCGCAAGATCGGCCCGGTGCGTGTCGATGCGATCCGGGTTCACGTGCTCGGCGAGCTTGCCCGGTTCATTCCGGGCGTCCGGGCGGCCCATGACAAGGATGCGACCGACCGGCGCCGCCTTGATCGGCTTCGCGCCCTGCCGGTGGGTTGGCCTCCCCTTGATGGGGCTCTTACCGAGCGGTTCGGCACGGCGGGTCTGACCTGGGCCGATCTCGCCTTGATGCGGCACAAGGAGGCCGCCCAGGTGCTCGGGATCTCTACCGCAGACCTCGACGGGATCGCCTCTGCTCTCGTCCGCACCCTGGTGCCGGACACGCCTCGCGCCATGCCTGCCGCGGCACTTCACGGGGATGATGCCGCACAGGATGCGAGAGCGACACGGGCGTACACCGAGCTGCTGCGGGAGCGAGACCGCGAATGGGATGAGGCCGCGCCTGAGAGAGGTACGAAACAGGCTCGGGCGACGTGAGCTCAAGAAGCCCTCACCGTGCGCCCGAGCCTGACGCTGAGGGTGCATTCCGGATCGGAGTGTAGGGCAGGGCACTCGACCGTAAGGACGGCTCCATGAGGACGCCAACCGCATCGACAGGCAGACGGGCCTGCACCTGGCGGAACGTCGACTCGAAGTTGGAAGAGTATCTACGCATCGCCCGGATCGGCGGAACCTGTACCCCAGTCTTGTCCCCGATACGGCTCGTGAACCTGATGATTTCAGTGGGATAACGACTTAGCAGGACTTGGTGCCCAGGAAAGGACTCCCCGTTTCCACCCCTAAGTCATTGATTTTGCTGCACCCGATCCGGCGGTGGTTGGCCAATTGTGTGTCGGTTTTGAGCCATGGTGTCCATGCCCGAAGGGTGCGTACCCATCCTTCGCTGTTCGGCTTTGGACCGAGTAATGCATAGCTTGGGAGGGCATACCGTCAAGCTTCGAAAGCTGGATTCATCGTGGTTTGATCCGCCCCACAGGATTGGTCCGCCCTCATGTATGGCCTACGGGCCAGTTGGAGTTGACCCGGTTTGTGGTCCTCGGCCTACGCAAGTTCTCAGGCTGTGACAGCTTGATTGGCGAAGGCGAGGGGCGTCAAGCCGCCTAAGGCCGTACGAGGTCGATCTTCGTTGTAGTGGCATCTCCATTTCTCGATGCGCTCACGGGCATCGGTCGGCGACAGGAACCAAGAGGCGTTCAGGCACTCCGTGCATAAGCGGCGGTTGAACGACCCGATATAGGCGTTGCCGGTCGGCTTGCCCGGTCGGGAGAAGTCGATCTCGACCCCGTTCAGGCAGTCGTCCAAGGCATTCTGAAACGGCTTGCCTCACCGTCCGCGCTGATGCCCGTCGTCGCAGAGCGAACGGCTCGTTCAAGGGTTCGCCGAGGCGGCAAGAACGGCCATTCGTCCTTCGGTATCTATGACAACCGCGACCGGCGTGGGGTCTGACCCGCAAGCCTCTGTTGGGATTTGCATCAGGTATCCGATCCGGTGCCCCGAACTCTCGAAGCCGAGACGGGCCGCGAGATCCTTACGTGCACGACGCGGTCGGTCGAGGCGGATCAGGCGGCCAGAGCAGTATAGGGCCAAGAGAAGAGGCCGCTTCGGTTGCGCTGGATCGTAGGCGAAGGCTGTCACGATGTCTTCAATCGGCGATAGGCGCTCAATGCCTTCCAAGGCTCCCTGCACCGAGGCAGGTAGGGCAAGACCGCTGTTGGAGATTGCATCGGTGGCGGCCCTGCGGCTGATCCAGGCATCCGGAGGTAAGGCTGCGAGTGCCGCCCGCGCCCGGCTTTCCCGCCAGTCGTTGCGGGCAGTCTCCACGCTGCCCCACACGGCACAACCGGCAAACAGCACGAGATAGACGGCAAGCCACCGCTTGAGGATGGCGGGCGAGGCCGCATCGATGCGGCGGCGTAGAGCGCGGTAGAGCGCTAGGTCGAGCGGGCCAAGCAGCGCAGCGAACCCCAGCGATGCCGCCACAGCGATTAGTCCATAGGCGAGACCGGTCCACTGGGCAGGCAGCGCCCAGGCGGTGAGAACTAGCACCGGCGCATGGACGAGGTAGAGCACGTAGCTCGCATCACCAAGGGCGAGCGCTGCCCGGGACATGGCGCCTTCGTTCTGGATCTGGCGGCCCCCCGCCGCAGCACCGACGAGAAGTACCGCCGCAATCCCTCCGAGCCCACGCGCGCCATCCTTCTCAACGAGAAAGCAAGCGGCGCACAACGGCAGGACAAGGAGTGCAGCAGCCGGAGGAAGCCGTCTGGCCGCAATCAGCCGGGGTAGGAGCAACCCGCCCGCGAAGGGGACGCAGGCTGTCATGACCGGTAGCAGGTAGAGCGGCGGCAGGTTCGTATCGCGCGACCCCGCGGGCAGCAGTAGAAAGGCTGTAGCGAGCAGACCCAACCATAGGGTGGCTACCGCCGTGATCCGGCGAGCGAGGCCAATGCAGGCCACGAGGAAGAGGCCAACGTAGAAGCTCGTCTCATAGACGAGCGTCCACTCGACGTTGAGCGCGTAGCTGCGCGGACCAACGGGGGCGAGCGACAGTGACACTAGAGAGAGGCCGCCGAAGCTCAGGCTGAGGCCGGCAAACAGTGCTGCGAATAGTGCCACGACTGCGAGGTAGGTTGGAAAGATCCGCGAGATGCGGTGGGACAGGAACACGAAGGGCCGGTCGCGCACGACAAGACCCGCCATCAGGAAGCCGGAGATCGCGAAGAAGATCGAGACGCCCCATAGACCCATCAAATCTTCGAACGTCGGCAGGAGGCGGTCGGCGCCGCGCAAGAGATGCGCGTAGATCGCTGCGTGATGGACGAGCACCATGGCCGCCGCGAGTCCGCGCAAGATCTGGATGTTCGATAGACCTGAGGCTGCGCGGGCGCCGGCAGGAGCAAGCGTAGGCCCAATCTCAGCCTTTGCCTCCAGGACCACCCCCGAGCATACCACCGTTGCGGGGCTCGCGGGTTGAGCGTCGCTGACCGGGGCAAGCCTGGGCAGTATCCTGGCGAGGCGTTTGAGCATGACTTGCATTCCCGATCCGGCGGGGCGCGAGCTCTCCCACACCGGTATCGGTCGCACTCCGTAGCGAAAACTTGGGCGGGTTCGCGACACAGCGCCGCTCGTCCGCCAGGGCGGTATTCCGGCAACACTGAGGCTTTGCCCCTAAGCACAACCGCCATCCAGATCGTGGCAGGCTGAAAATCCGAATGATATCAGCGCCACTTTGGGCTGACCTCGATCTGCAGCGACATCACCATCGTCAACCGCTTTGGGTCAGGAGCTCGCAGTTCGCGCTGTCCAGCCGCGGAACTCGGGCTTGAGCCACGGGCGCCGGTGCGAGCTCTTCACGTTGCGCAGGTTGATGACGGGATCCCCCGTAAGCCTCCGGACCTGGGATATCCCAGCGCCTCATCGGCAGCTCACGGCCCTCCTTTTCGGACAAGACCACAGCGGCCATCGGGTCGGGGAAGATGCCCGGCGTGGGAGGGAGGTTGCCGGCGCTGTCGTGGCTCACATCGAACCAGCGCCGTATCACATCTCGGGGGCGGTTGAGGCTGTAGAGGTTGCACATGGGACCGGCCTAGCGGTCGAAACGTCACGCTTGAAACCCATTGCAGACGCCGCTTTCGATCTGCTGCGGTATCGGCGGTGCTACCGCACCGGCTCATTGACAGATGTTGCAGCCATTGCCTTTTGCGGCGAATTTCGTACCAGCCAAACTCGCGCGAAAGGTGTCTCGCTGTGTCTGCCGAATCCAGTAAGGGGCCCGCATCTTATTTCCCATCTATTGAGAAGAAGTACGGGCGACCTATCAATGAGTGGGAGCAGATTGTCCGTGATCAGCTCCCAGCGAAGCATATGGAATTAGTGGCGATGCTGAAGAACAATCACGGGATGGGTCACGGTCACGCTAACGCTATCGTTGCTCACGTGCTGGCCGCACAGGAGGAATAGCCCCCAACAGCGCTAACGTGCCACTGCGTCTACCAACACCTTGCGAACGCCAGCCTAAGCAGGCCGAAGCGGAGATGGCAGCACAGGGCAGCGGCCAAGCGGAAGACAATCTGAAGGCGCCGACGACAGGTTGTGCCACGCTCGGCTTGGCCAGCCGCCGGCAGGTCCATTTCTAATGACCGCGCTCGCTGCTGCGGCTCATGCCCCTAGCGATGTAATCGCCTGAGTAGGAGTGCTGACCGAACACCAACCAACCGAGCCCGAAGCCGATAGCCCCCGCGACGAACAAGCCCGTCATTGTGGCCGCATCCACATTACCGACTGCTCGCCTGCCCCGGCGGTAGTAACGAGAGCCATACTCCGACGCATTGTCCCAGGCGTCAGACGCTCTGTCAGTCGCATCACGTAAAACCTGTCGCGCCTGCTCCGCTGCCCCGCTGCCACTTGACGAGCCGCCCCGGCCGGATGCTGGTCCGTCATCAGACCTGCCAAGCGGGTCCTGTGAGCGAATGTCTGCCATAGCCGTAGCTCCCTCCTGCTCGTGAGGCCGATGGTGAGCCGCATGTTCGGACGCCGCGCCATCAGCTTGCATCAACGGCAACCCGCCTGCACCCGAGAGGTATCCGGCTGAGAGGGCCACGCGACCAACGCGGATGCGTCGCCAGCAACGCACGACAATCCCGCGGAGAGGGGTCGAGTAGCCGGTCAGGAGGACCATCGTCTCGTCGCAGGGCAGCTCGCAATGCGTTCAGCCCTGTCCGTTCCGCACGTTACGATGGATACGCTGAAATCTCCGCAGCCCCTGCGCCGTACCGCTCGATCGGCATCCCGTGAATGCCAGTGAGCATGTTACGGTCCTGCTTCACGGTCAGCGCAGCGATCTCCACGTTCGACATGGCGCGCTGCTCGCTGGCCTTCGGGAGCGTGGTCGCACCGGAACGCATGGCCCAGCGACCTGCTCTCTCGACGAGATTGCGTGCTCACAGCCGCGTGACGACTTGGCTCAAGCCCTGGCGCCCGGCGCTCTCACGCTCAGGGACGGGAAGGACTCAAGAAACCTACTCCGCTCCCAGAGATCCACACCGTAACCATTCGCCATCCGAGACGTCAGCGCCATCGCTTCTTCATCGTGATGAGCGGTTATGTGCTCAATTCCTTCGACGCCACCCGATGAGCTGAGACGGATGGCACGATAGGCAAGAGGGCCGGAATCAGGGGTGAAAACGTCAGCGAGACCAGTGAACATGCTTACTCCTTCTGCACGTAGGCGGGAGCGCATTGTCTCTCAGCCACCGGAGCCCGTGAGTCGTCCGTCCGGTGATGTTGGTACTGTGAGTGATTCGCAGCGCCGATGATAGGCTGGGAGGCTGCGTGCCATCCGCGCAGAGCCCGTTCTCGCATGTGCGGCACCATCGTCCATCTCGACCGGGGCCCTGTGAGGCGCGGCGTAAGGCGTGAAGAGCGGGTCTGCCGCGCCTTCCTGTACGTGCCTGCTCGGCAGGGTCGGCTGGGTTCAGCACGCGATGCACCGACCCTTCCCGATCCCGAGCTTCGCTGCGATGGTGGTCATGCTGATGCCCTGTCGGCAAGTGCCTTGATCTCCTCGGAGCGTGCCCGAACGGTCGACTTGCGACCGTTGTAGGCACCCGCAGGCCCTGGCGATGCCATCACGGTGCCACTCCAGCATCATCGCCCGCTCGAACTGGGCCACGCCGCCCAGAACGTTGAGCATCAGCTTGCCGGTCGGAGTCGAGGTGTCCACGCCCAGGTTCAGAATGCGGAGGGCCACGCCCCTAATCTCCAGGATCTTGATGATCTTGCCAAGGTGGGCCACGCTGCGAGCCAGACCGTCCAGCTTCGTGACCCCGAGCGTGTCACCCTGACGGTCGAACTCCAGCAGCGCTTCGAGTTGCTTTCGCAGGGCCACAGGAGCCCTGTTCCTGAAACAGCTTCTCGCATCCCTGGGCCTTCAGGTCGCGAAGCTGCACCTTGAAGCTGGCATCTTCATCCCGTGGCGAGGTGAGGGCGTACAAGGAGCATGAGTGTCGTCCCGGCCCAACCGTTCCACTGGATTTTTAGCCATGGAACCGTCAGTTGTTCCGAGTCACAATGCCATTCCCTTGGAACCACTTCGGCAGCGCCATGGAACACTCTGTTGGGCCAAGCCCTATTGGAACGGCACCGATGATCGGGGACGAGTACAACTGAGATGTCAGAGTAGATTAGGCACTTGGCACTCTCTGCCATAATGTGGCTAATTCCCTGCGATCCACAGGGTAATTACACCGCCAAGCTGGTGCGCCCCCCAGACCTCGCTCTGACGATAAATATAGATTGGTTTAGAGGAAAACCAAGTGTCCGTTGATAACAGACCTGTTGCCATTCTCATCGCAGAGGGTGACGAACTTGTCCGTATGGTTACAGCCGACATGCTGGCAGATGCCGGATTTCAACCTATAGAGGTCCGCACCGCCGCTGAGGCCCTGGTCGTGCTCGAAGGACCGGCTGACGTGCGCGTGCTGATTACCGGGAGGCGCATCGTGGGCGGTGGTGTCGCCCTAGCTCATCTCGTTCGTCACCGCTGGCCAACCGTTGGCATCGTCGTCACCTCCGGAGGTGGGCCCGGCCTTCAGAACGAACTGCCGCTAGGGGCGTACCTGCTGACGAAGCCGTACGAGTTTGCGGACCTGATCCGTGTGGCGACGGCCGGCCTCGATGAGGTTGCAGAAGTGCCCTCAGCAGCTCCACTGCTGCCGGTTGGAGTGCCGCCCCTCACCGGTGTGGAACTGAGCAATGGCGTTGGAGCTGTTGCTGCTCCTTCAAGCGAACCGGACAAGACATAGCAGACGTAAATGCACATGCTTCAGATCAGGGCGCCCATTCCGGTGGCGGCAATCGGCGCCTACTGGTGAGGCTGGGTGGAGCCCGATGAGGGCATAATACAGCGATTGCAGACTCTTGCGGATTTCGCCACGGAGGCGCTTACCTGGCTGCAACCAGCCTCCCACATCAGCCTTCCGTTCGCCCACACAGAACCCCTGAGCGGCAAAGCGTGCGAAACTCCCTCTCGCCCCGCGTAGGAATACGCCTCGCTTGAGTGGCCCCTTGGTCAAAGGGGGCTATCCCCGCCGAACCCAGTTATCCGCCCGAGGTTACTTGAGGTCGCCCGAAAGACGGCGGCGCGGAAACTCGACAGGAGATGGCGATGCGAAGCTCCGCCTTGATCGTTGCTGCCAGCATGCTGGCGATGGGCACCACTGCGTGGGCAGGTGACAACTCAGGGAAGTCCGAAGGTCGTATGCAGGGCTCTCCCAATGCTGCTGGCTTCGACAAGAAAGACACCACCGGGACGACAGGGCCGGGCGCTTCGAGTCACGCACCAGGGCAAGAGATGAAGCAGGACGGGCGCATGCAGGGCTCGCCCAACGCAGCGGGCTTCAAGGGTGATGGCACAAGCTCATCCTCCGGGTCGAGCGGGAGCCGTTGAGCTTGGGGATTGGGGCTGCTGGACACGGCGGCCCCGCCTTTCAAATGCTGGCTCCTCCGGGCCTTTGCGTGATACCGGGCGTGATACCACACGCCCGTCTCGAAGGGGCCAAGGAGGGAGACAAGGCCTCGTTCAATTGTCGAGGGGTCTTGTAAATTTTTGTTGGAATTCATACTCCCGTCGAAGTAGTCGCTATGCACACGGCCGGCTAACGAACGCTGTTTCGTTCGATCACGGCACAGGCACCTCTTTTAACCATCAGGACCAGTATGTTGCGCAACCGCGTTCGGCGGCCTTTCACCGTCGAAGCCAAGTCGAGCGGCCAAGCCCGCTACGTCTCCATCCCATCCAAGCAGCCACGGGAGCCGTACAAGCGGACGGCTCGAACAGAAGCTACGGCGCTGTGGCCTTTACTTGAGGCCGCCGAGATTGTTCCTCAGCCTTCCGTCGAGCCTGTTCAGGAGCACCGTCGTATCTTGCCCAGCCTCATCGTTGCGGATGTGCAGGAGCCTGAACCGGAGCCCACCATCGAACCTGAGGAGCTTCCTCGCGTTCGTCGGGTCTCGCGCCCTATTGAGGCGCCTGACAACGCCCCACGCCGCCGGGGCAGGCCCCGGAAGGTGGCCGTTCAGCAGATCGAGGAGGTCGCCGAACAGGTTGCCCCGGAGATTCCTCAGGCCGTGGTGGAGGCGACCCCCGTCATCAGCAGGCATCGTCGAGATAGGGCGGGAAGCGAAACTCTATGCCGTGCAGAGCGGTGGAAGCGGCGCCTGCCGCGAGTGTGCTGGTAGCTTCGAGCGGGCGGAGGTTGACCGGCACCTCACTGCCTTACCGAGGCCAGTTTCGGCTCCCGCTCTCCGGCGGATGCTACGAGAGAAAATTCCTCTCCGGTGGGAACCATGGCCTTATTCGGTCACCTATCCAACCTGCCTAGGACGGCCTTAGGCTCCCAAGGAGATGGTGATGAAGAAGACCACGCTCGCGCTGGCGATCCTGTTCGGAGGCTTCGCCGCCAGCACCGCATCGGCAGCCCCGATCGCAGCCGCTGGTCTGCAAGCAGAAAGCAACGTCACACAGGTTCGCATGTCCCACCACGAGGGGCGGATGATGCACCGGCACATGATGCGGAAGCGGATGATGCACCGGCACCATCACCGGGCGATGCGTCACCGGATGTGAAGCGGCGCATCTGATGAGGGGAGGGCGCCCATGATGCCCTCCCACCCACGGACTCAGCCAGCGCCGTAGCCGCCTTTGGCGTTGTCCGTCGAATGATCCGGCGATTGCCGATCATACCCACCTGACTGAGGACCGGGCTTCTCGCCATCCACCGACGCCGGACCAGTCGGTCCCAAATCTGGCTGCTCATCGGGCTTGCTGCCTTCTTCGAGCGGGCGACCGGGCGGTACCGAGCCGACGGCTTCTTCGTACGTCTTCGGGTTGGTCATGAGGCCTCCTTTGGTGGAGGGAAGGCCTCACCTACCCGTAGGGTTCCTCGCACTGCCAAGATACACCGCCTCAAGTCTCCGGTCTCAGCTCCATGATGCGCTTGTAGCGCTCGCGTTGAGCTCGAAGGGCGGCTTTCCGCGGCCGCTAAGGCCTCTCGGCCAGCTGCCGTTTCAGCCTCATGAACAAGGTCTGGTTGGAGGGTCATGCCGCGCAAGGCGCAGGTCAGCCCATGACACTCAATCCTTACCCAGACGGCTCTCAGTACGGGGCAGATTGGATTGCGGGATATGACGCTGCGGAGCAAGAACAGGTGCTAGCATCGCCTAAGACATTAACGGCTGGGTGACGCCGACGCCGAGCATCCGCAGGCGTCAGCGGCAGCCGAGCCGTCTCGGGCACTTGAAGCACCGAAGCACGGCTCAAAAAATCGTGGCCACCTTCGGAGAGGCTGCGTTGGAAGTCCGCTCTTTCATATTGCTCAGCTTTGGACGTCTTCCATCCGCCCTTGGCTGGAACCGAAATTCTTCGCGAGGTGTTGAGTGCCGAGCTCTCATTCAACTCAAAATAAAGGCTGCAGATGCCTGCTTTCTCAAAGTCACGCCTTATGATTGCAGCGGCATTTGCGGCCGGAGTAGCTACGACCGCAGCTTTCGTTACAATTGGCTTTGGGGAAACTACGGCTTCCCAGGGCAGAACGGCCCTGGATTCATCTGCCCCCGTCACGAACGCTGGAGGTGAGCCAGGCTCCGGTAGCTGGGTCGATCCTACTCAGCCCATTATGTCGAAGCACGTTTCTCATGTTGCCTCACCGGATCTAGTGTTTCGACCTGATACTCCGGCCGAAGAGTACGGCGCTAGCACGGGTCAAATAATGAGATCAGCATCTGCGCTTACTGTGCCGGCACCGCCCCGCAGACCAGGGAATCTCAGAGTTGCAGCACACTCAATTGACCAAAATGCCCAAGCTTCTTTAGGCGATCATCCGGTCAGAAAGGTTGTTGTTCCCAAGCAAGCTGATGGCATTACCCGGAAGCAGAAAGCGGCCCCAACCGGCGTGCAGCGGTATGCTGGAGCGAAAGAGGATGCTGTCGGAAGCGAGATCCGGGTGCGCAAGCAGCGGGTCACCTCAACCGAACCCAACGGGGTGATGCAGTGGCTGATTGAGCCATCTCGTTTCTGACCGATGAATTCTCTGGCCGATGCAGCTGGACGCAATTAGACGACGACGGCCTGGCACCTGAGTGGAACCTACCAGTAGAGCGGGCTTTCGATGCTGTGGACTGTAAGATGCGGGGCATGACGGCGCTGCCGGTTTGCCGGGTCGTCGGAAGCATCAACCGTACCGTGGCGACGAAGCCGAGGGTCTGCGTCAGGACAATGATGGAGAAAGGTACGGCCTCGTCAGTGGCAGCGAGCAGCGTCGGTTTGTGCTCGCTTTCCGGAATTGAGAGCGCGAGCGAGACCGCCATGCTGCGCGCCACGACAGCCAGTTCGTCCCAGTCGATCGTGTAAATTCTTATCGCCCGACAGCTTCCTGTCCTGCCATGGCCTTCGTCGTGCTGCCACCATCATCCCTGACAACGCTTGATCGATGGAAGGTGCCCTTGCCCTGCTTTTTGGCGATGTACAGGGCGCGATCCGCATTGACGAGCAGCGCGTGGCTGTCGGAGATGTGAGAACGGCGTTCTGAGATCCCGACGCTTACTCCGATCCGAACAAGTGTGCCTTGGCTTACGTCGTACGGTAGCCTCACAGCCGAGATGATAGCGGCCGCCATCATCTCCGCAGATGCGGCTCGCTGCCCGGTCAGCAACACGGCAAACTCGTCGCCACCGAGACGGGCGACTACGTCTGTGGTCATCACCACGTCGCGCAGGCGGCTTGCGACCTGTTTCAAGAGGACGTCGCCCACCGCATGACCGTAGGTGTCGTTCACGGTCTTGAAACCGTCCAGGTCGAGGTAGAGCAGGGCCACCGCACTCTCTTCATTCTCCCCACGCATAAGTGCGGCTGTCAGAGCCTGATTGAAGAAGGTTCGGTTGGGCAGCCCCGTTAGCCCGCAGTGGAGCGCTTGGTGGCGCAGCGCCCGCTCTGCGCTCAGCAGCGCCACGTAGTCTGAGTGCAGCCTTAGGTTCACAGCTGCAACCGCCACAAGGTAGAGCGGGGCCAGTACGCAGAGGGCTAGGAACCAAGGCTGGCCGCTCAAGATCGCGCCGGTCGTGAAGGGCAAGACCACGCTGATCATCTGGACCAAGGTCATGCGAGGTGCGCCAGGATTGCGGGCCGCTAACCCGCCCACCAGTCCCGTCGTGGCAAGACAGGCGAACGGAACCAGCACCGCGTCGGCCGAAGCCATGCAGAGCCCGACCCCACAGCCGATCTGGGTGCACCACAGCATGGAGCTGAGCACGTACAGGTCCGTGAGCGGGATCTGCCCGCCTAATTGTTCAGCTGGGCTGCGGAGGGAGCGCCTCATCACCAGCATGGATGCGAGGCGCACGAGGGTGAGTGCCAGGTCGGCGCAGAACCAAGCGAGCATGGCTGGTGTGGGGACGCGCAGGACGGCGAGGCTAGCCAACGCGGAGCCCACAACGGCGGCTACGATCAGCGGCGCGGTTCCGACGACGAGGCGCCCGCGAAGGACGTTGACCACGTCGGGAGGAACCTGCCCTGGCGAAGTGGTTAGCCAGGCAGTGAGGCGCCATGCTGGTGGCGGCGGGACGGTAGGGGCGAACGCCATGGGACTACCAGCGCATGGTAAGGCTTGCGCCCTGGTTAAAGGCCAAGCCGCAACCGTCCTCCAAACGGCCGTCTGCGGCTACCGATGACGAAGCCGCCGAGTTCCAGGGCTCAGGTGCCCGTTGATGCGGCGCCCCCTCGCCACTTCCAGGCTCTACGGGCAAGTTCCCCACGAGGCCAGGGTGAGGTCGACGGCCGCAACTGGCCGACATCACAGCACCGACCGGGCGATAGGAGGCGCGCGACAGGACCCCGGCCTGACACCCAACGCCGGCACATCATCGCGCGGCCGCTGGCCTGCATCAGCAGGTCGGCACACGGCGATAGTACGTACCTGTCCGCATCATTGAGTGTGGCCACCTGTGCGGCCCCAGCCTCATGGGTGGCCGCACAAGCCGCTTCGACGTGCAGCCCTGAGGCTGATTGTGTCTGCGACGATGAGAAAACCGACCTCAAGATAGAAATTTCCGATGGGGCAGTTTGTAGCGACTGCCCCGAACTTACCCAGCATTAACAGAATCACGCGCACAGACGCATAAATAGCCACGAATGCACGCCATGAAGGGCTTGGTGTTTACCGAATTGTTCCGCCACGTCGAACCTCAGCACGGAGCCGATATGGTGGACAACATCATTGAGGCCGCGCATTTGCCGCATGCGGAGCCGACACAAGTGTCGGCAGCTATCCCTTTCAAGAGGCCGTCGCCCTACTCACCGCGCTTAACCATGCGTCCGGCAGGCCTTTGCGTGACATCTTAGATGGCTTTGGCACGCACTGCTTCAATCGTTGGGTCAACTATGCCCCACATCATTTCACTCAGCAGCGCGGGCTTTTCGACATCCTGGAGGGGATAGTCGACTTCCACGAAACGGAAGTTCGCAAACTTTATCCCGACGCAGAGCTGCCTTCATTCCTTTCAGGGAGCCGCTCCGATCGGCAACTCGTGACGGGCTACTACAGCTGCACGCCTCTTTCCGCCTTGGCCGTCGGGGTCATCAAGGGGGCGGCTGCTGTTCTCAGGGGTCCGCGCCGGATCAGCGAGCAACAGGGCTGAGGTCTCGGATCGGCTGATTTTCGCATCGCAGATCACTTGGCTTGTACTGAGTATAGGTGCCACTACCAGCAACGGATGACGCGCTGTTGCAGATAGATTGCTGCGGACGAAGCTCGGGTTCAACCCTCCGGTTTTGCGAAGAACTGAAGCCCCGCAACGGGCTCCCCAGCCGTCGCAGCCTGAACGACTGGAGGTCGCGCGGTAGCACGGGCTCGATGGCAATCGCCTTCGCAGCTTCGACTTCGTTCCTGCTCAGAAACCAAAAAACTGCATCGAACCCTTACGCAGTCGACGGCGTTTGGCTCCTCACACGGAGAAACTAGATGCCCGATACCAGTCTTGCCACAGCGATGTTTCCTTCGCTCAGTGCGGCTCGCTCAGCCAAGCAACGGCTCGTCAGCGCGGGCTTTGCTCGCAACAGCATCGACATTGACCGGCAAGGGAACAACTTCGAGGTTCTAATCCATGTCCGCGACGAGCACCGAGATCGCGCAGAGCGCCTTCTTGCTCGTTCGCCCGTCGTGCACTCTCTACATGAAACAGGAGGTCAGGCGGCTGCCGCCTTCCAAGACAATCGTCTGCTTGCGCTCGGCCTTGCAGGATTGGCAGGCTTTGCACTGTTCAGCCTCCTTCGCCGTCACTGAAGTTCGCCGTGGCCTTCGTCGGCGGCCCTCGTCCGCTGGCATAGGCCGCACGATGCCAGAACAGCCTCGCAGACATGGAACGGCCTTGCGTCATCATCGGCATTCACGGCTTGGCCAATAAGCCGCCCGTCGATGAGAAGACGCGCTGGTGGAAGGCTGCCATCGTCGAGGGCCTGACGCGCAACATGGGGCTAGCCGACCCGGCGCCTGCCTTCGAGTTCGTGTACTGGGCCGATCTCCGCTATGACGCCCCCTTGTCGGAGGATCTCAACCGCGAGCCATTCCTGCCCTACGAAGGGGTGGGACCTCTGCCGGGAGGGGAGGAGGCACCCGCAACGACTGCCAAGGACATACTGGCACCGGTATATGCGGGCATCGACAAAGTCGAGGAGGCCACAGGGGTCACTCTCGTGGACGACCTCATCCTGGAACATCGCTTCGACGATCTTTGGCACTACCACGCCGAGCAGCATTTCGCCCGGCAGGTCCGAGCGCGGCTGATCGAGCGCCTTCGGGCGTTCAGAGACCATCGTATCCTCCTCGTCGCGCACTCGATGGGCTCAGTCATCGCCTACGATGTGCTGCGACTGCTGGAGCACGAGGAACCCTCGCTGCGGGTCGATCATCTCGTCACGGCCGCCGCGCCCTTGAGCCTCGCCAAGGTCAAGCTCAAGTTCGAGGCGGAGCACGGCGCTCTACGGGTGCCCAACAACGTCTCGGCCTGGACGAACCTTGCCGACGGCAAAGATGTCGTGGCCATCATGGGTGCAGTGAGCGCGGATTACGGGATGAGCGACTTCGGCGTGCGCATGACCGACCGCCGCGTCGTGAACCTTTACCGGCGTCCCAACGGGGAGGCGAACCACCACAAGTCCTACGGTTATCTCCGGACGCCGGAGTTCTCACGTATTGCCTATGCCTATGTTGCCGACCGGCGACGCGCGACATGTACCAGCACCTGATGGGACGGCACAAAGCCAGCCTCAGAGCGACGCGCTCATGAAGATTGTGAGGAAGGGGCAGAGACCGTCCTCCTCACAGCAGCTGCCGAGGTCCGGCGAAGTGCATCTTTGTCGGAATCGGCAGCGAGCGCGATCACTGCCGTCGTTGTGCTACAAGCGCGAAAAAGTGCGGACTGGCGAGCGCGGCGTGAAGGCCGGCCGGGATTTGAGAGCGGGATCGCTGCCGCCCAGCATCACGGCTCTTAGTTCTTCGAGGCTGAAGTCTGCTAGGTTGGCTGCCAGATCGGTACGCACACGCTCAAGCAGGGCCTCGTTGGTCGCGCCATGGACCATCGCATCGATCAGCACGTCAGCGTAGGCGCGGCTGGTCTGACCATCACAGCCAAGCTTTCGGATCGCGAAATCGGCCAGCGCTTGGGCGCCAGCGCGGCGGTTCAGAAAGCGTCGTTCCTCGCCGATCACATATAGAAGCTCTTCGGCGCGTTCTCTCTCCTCGAAAGATCTGAGCATCTTCTCCCTCCACGGCAGGTCGGCGGATGCGAGCGTGCGAAGATTTCAACATGCGACTAGTGGCGGCGAAAACCAAGAGAAATCGTCTTTGCTGCCAAGGTGGCCATTGAGATGTTGGCAAACCCCCATCATGGCCGTGCCACGACGGCGTGATTAGCCGGACTCGGGTTGCGGTGCGGAGCCCTGAGAGTGGGCGTTCTGTCACAGCGCGAAAGCGGCGATCGCCGACCATGTTGAGGCCATGCGATCCGCACCCTTTACCATCATCATCTCCGGCAAACGGTACGAGTGCCGAGTTGCTGGAAACACGGAAGCCGAGGCCGCCGATACGGCTGAGCGCATCCTGCACCAGCTCCGACAGGAGGAGCGGGTCTGGCCCGCGCAGGTAAACATTGAGTGCGAGGATTTCGAAGCGGCAAAGCGCCTAGCTGCGTACTTCGCCGCCATCACCGTCGAACCGGACCTGGATTAAACCTGTTGCAACGCAGTACGGCCGCTCGACGGTCTGGTGCGACAATGGCGAAGATGCGCAGCTCGCCTGCCTTCACAGTCTCGCCGGGTTTGTGGCGCCTCATCGCGCGAGGGGCAGCCCGTTGTCATCGACGGATCAGTCCCGATCATAGAGAGTAGACGCGATGGTCAATTCCCTGGTTGCGGTCTTTGCCGTTCTGGCCGTGCTCCTTCTGCGTGTTCTGCTCAAATTGCCGCTCCTTCCCTTCCGCGCACTGCACAGCCTGTGGCGGCGGCGAACGGCCTCGGTCTGATGTCATCCTGAGCGGGCGCACCGACAGCGGTAAATGAACCACGGTGAGGGTCGTGGCGGCCCTGGGCTGATCACCACGCCCATTCAAGCGGCGAGCATTTCCGCGCCCAGCGCGCTCAGTGCAGCCGTGATCGGCATCGAGATCTCGAAACCATGCTCGACGCCCACAGCTTAGTCATGAAATGGCAGCGCTGGCCGCCTCACTTGCTTCTGATCCCGATCGCTCTCCAGCTGCTGCAGCAGCTCAGCTAAGCGTGGGTCAAGCACCTCGTCCAGCACTGGTTCGTAGAGTGCCTGAAGCTGCAGCCCAAGCCGAAGGCGGGTGCGGGCATCCAGGATCGGTCCTTGGTTGGCCACCGGGGTCGCCGACGACGGAGGCGTATTCGGCTTAGCGTTCATCAATGGCATGTTCTGATAAGCAGGCGGGATTGAAGCAGCATAGGGAGCCCCTCAGTTAGCCCAAGGCCCCAGACGCGTTCCGGTTTGGCGCAGGTGCGCGCAGGCATTCGTTCTGAAGATCCAGGAGGTACGTGGTCAGCCGATTGCGGACAGCGGGATCGGCGCAGGATACGGAGAGAGGCACCGGCAAAGCCTCGCGCGGTATGGCGTAGACAACTGCCTCGGCATAGTTGGCAGCCTTGCGTTCAGTATGGGCCGCCAGAAGCCTGACCCCAGTGGGCAGTCCGATCGTGATGGTGATGGTGACCACAGCACACTCCAGGCGCTCAGCGCATGAGTGGAAACTGCCCTGGTCCGGCGAAGTTTCTCACGAGGTCCTGATCCTACGACAAAGGCAACCCTTCCCTGAGCAGCTACATGCGGCCCGTCGATCAGGTCGCTGTATGCCCTCGGGTGAACGGAGCCGGTCCTGAGCATGGCTGCCATCCGGTAGCGGCCTTATGCGGCTGCCCGCGCCGTCACCCGAACGATCGTTTCGGCCCCCATGGCTAAGCAGCTGAACTACCGCTGAGGGTGGGAGGTAGCATTCAGCCAGGCAGGGCAACAGGCTGCTTCGCCACTGAGAACTGACCTTCGCGGACTAGGCGTTATGAGCCTTCATATCGGCGGAGCTTCTAGAGGCGCGGTGGAGTGCCGAACTCTCAGAACCGTGCAGCAGGGCACATTCTGCGCTACGGGCGTCGTAAGTTGCCGAGAAACCGCATAAAGCCCGTGGTCAAGCCGACACCTTCAGGCTTCGGATCCGTTGCCTCACCCGCAGCATCAGCTTCGCTGAAGCGCCTGCCGGCCTCGTACAGAACCTGCTCTACCAGCGGCGGCCAGGGTACATTGTGATCTTCGAGGAGCTGAGCAGCGTGAACGAGAGCGGTGAATAGCTCCCGAGTTAGTGGACGGTCGGTGATTTGCGCCTCGAGAATGCGCTCGGCAGCCAAAGTTGCCAAGCGCGACAGCTCGCCAATCTTCTCGGGCTTTGCGCCGGCGCCTGCCATGTCGGCTCGCTCCTGGTCTTCGGTGGTCGCTGTTCGCTTCTGCCCTTATGAGGCGCCAGTCGCCTCCATTCCCACCGAACCGTCGGCACGATCGAGAACACTGACGCGTGGACCGCGGACTCCGCCGCTCTGCTGCTCCCATGCGTCCAGAGCCTCATTGGCTGCATCGATGATGTCGCGTGGTGTACCGCCAGGGACCTCGGGCCGGATCGCCTTCACAAGCCGAGTTAGGAGTGTCTGTTCCGCTTGCGGATGCAGCTCGCCCGACGCTTGGCGCATATAGGCGGAGCAGACATTCTCAGCGATCATCCGAGCCGTCCGATCGTGTTCAGGGGTACCTTGCTCCATCTCTCGCTATCCTCCCACACGGACTTGCCCGCTGGCGTCAATTCAGCCCGCCTCGCCCTCTGCGCCTCTACCGGTCTTGCGGAGGGCTCTACTCGCTCCAGTGATCCCACCGCGAAATGCCGAGCACAACGGCAAAGCCGAGGAATGCAATGACTGGGCTGTCGAACAACCTCGCACTCTGGCTCACCAATCCGGCCTCCAACATCGGGTGCGGGTCCGCTTGCGTGCCGCAAGCTGCCTGATGAACTCGTCGCTGGTCGGGGGATCCCCTTCTTACGCGGCCGTCTCGTTCAAGCGCTCGATGACCTAGGCCGCATGATCGCCTTCTCACGACTCCGCAGCGCGCCGGCAGGCGCCGCGGAAGCGCGGATCGTCGAGGTACGCTTCCCAGATGTGACTGGTTTTAACATTTCCCGGAACTGCCTCACGTCGTGGTCCGTTCTCCTGCTGAAGAACAGGGCGACTTGGAATGAGCAAAAAACCTGCTGTGGCAGGTGACGCAAGCGCTTTCGAGCGGCCGGTGTCACAAACTCATGGCACAGAAGAAGATTTAGCTGCTTCCGAGCTTCGATCAGTGGAGGAGCTTGTTCTTCCCGTCGTTGAGGAAACTGCTCACATTGAGAAGCACTTACGCGAAGTAGGCCGCATCCGCGTCAGCACAAAAACCGAAACGATCAAAAATGTACTGCGTGAGTCGCTGCACGGCAACGTCGTTGGCGTCAGCCGGTTGCCCATCGACCGCATCATCCAAGAGGGCGAGCCTGTCCCTCAGACGCGCACCGAAGGCAACGTCACCATCATCCCGATCCTTGAGGAGGTTCTCGTCGTCGAGAAGCGCCTGATCCTCAAGGAGGAGGTGCATATCCGCGAGACGAGCACGAACCAGGACGTCGAGGTTCCCGTCACCCTGCACAAGCAGCGCGCGGTGATCGAACGCTTTGGCCCGCAGGGGGCTGATCCCACTACACCTACGGAGGAGACACACCATGACGCAGACGATTACGGCTCTGTACGATAACGTGCAGGATGCTCAGAACGCACGCAGCAAACTCGTAGCGGCCGGCGTACCCGAAGCCTCAATCCGCCTCGTCCAAGGGCGGGAAGGGAGCGCCGCTCAGGGCACCGGAGCTTACGATCATACCCGTGACGAAGGCGGCTTTTGGAACTCGCTCAAGGACCTCTTCATGCCGGAAGAGGACCGTTACTCCTACAGCGAAGGGCTGAACCGCGGCGGCACGATGCTGACGGTCTCTGCCGAAGACGGCAAGATCCGCAACGTCGCCGACATTCTTGAGCAGACCAATGCGGTCAACCTCGACGAGCGCGAGTCCTCCTGGCGGCAGGAAGGCTGGAGCGGCTACACGGCAGGTACGACCGGTGCCGAGGCAGCCGGCGGTATTCCGGCGACCGGAACGTCCGCTGGCACAACCGGTCTGCATGCCACAGGCGGCGCCAGTTCTGCAGGTGCCTATGCTAGCGGAGCTTCCGGTGCCGGTGGCGTCGCACATGATGCGCAAGTCGGCAGCCGTGACACTATCCCCGTTGTCGAGGAGCGCTTGAACGTCGGCAAGCGGGTGACCGAGCAGGGCCGTGTACGGCTGCGCTCCTATGCCGTCGAGACGCCGGTGAACGAGCAAGTGAACCTGCGCGAGGAGACGGTTCACGTCGACCGGCACAAGGTTGATCGTCCGGTGACCGCCGCCGATGAGGCGCTGTTTGCGGAGAGGACTATCGAAGCGACCGAGCGCGTCGAGGAGGCAGTGGTATCGAAGGATGCCAGAGTCGTTGAGGAGGTGGGTTTGCGCAAGGATGCTGCCCAGCGCACCGAGACTGTCACCGACAAGGTGCGGCGAACTGAGGTCGAGGTGGAGGATGAGCGTGGGAATGTCACACGTACCGGCACCGGTGGATCGACAACCGACAGGCGCTGAGCAATCGTTGCGGCGGAGATCCCACAGCACCTGAGCATCCTGCGCCCTACTTATGAGATGCTAGGACTTTCTTAAGCATAAATGCGTTGCGATGCAGCCTTTCGAGGCTGTGCCGCAATGCGCTTTATTCATGTCGAGGATGGCCTACGTCTTCGCTTCCCTGGGCGGGACGGAGAGTTCAACGAGGGCGTTGAGATCGGTATCCTGGCCGTGAACCTTGCCAGCGGACGCGGCGAGTTCACGCTGCAGCTCTCCAGTGCCTCCCTTGAACAGGCTCGAACCCTTGCCACGCAGATGGGCTACCGGGTTCACGTCGTCCGGAGCGATAAAGCATGGGCAGAGGTGACGTTTCTGACAGGTCGTAGACGACCCAAGCTCACGCTGATCCACACGCTGGGAGCATCAAGCATGTAATTCAGAATGTATTTTGGACGTCGAGCGGCGCGCCGGTTGTTTCATCGAAAATGAAGCAGGTGGGCCTCTTTTGGATGCGGTCACACTGGTTCGCAGAGACGCCGTCACGGTACACCCGAGCTTCACGCTGATGGCGCATTCCGGATCGGAGCGTAGGGCAGGGCACCCAACCATGAGAATCGTGCCGCCGACCGATCGGCCAGCCGCGCCTGATGACGAAATGATCGAGTTCGCGGTTACCAACCCGCCCTTAGCCTGAGGAGCCGCGATGTTCCCCACCGAACTCGACAGCCAGTGGTTCCACAACAACCCGGATCGGGAGTTCCGCCTGCGCCGTCAGTCACCCGCTGAGTTCCAGGCGTGGCCGGTCCCACCGGAGCCCGGAATGGCGGCGTGGTGCATCATCCGCAAGGCGGACGGGGCCGTAGAGGAATTTGCCCTGCCCGTTGGCGATGAGATGGACGACTACGACGAGGAACTGATGCAGCTCTTCGATCAGCTTCGGGATCGTACGACATGAGCTTGCGCAACCCGGTCACTTTCCGAGCTGGTCTCGGCCGTGGCGGCAGCCTTCTGCTTCGGAGCCACGCCAATCAGTCGCCGGATGCCTTTAATCGTAGTCCTCACCTCCTCGTCGTCGGTGGGGCCTGGCTGCTGAGCGAGCTTGTGTGCATATCGGATTGCGGCGCAGAGCCGTCCGATGGTCGAGGCTGAGCGCCAGGCCTCCGCTTCCGCGACGAGGAAGGCGGCTCCCGCATCCGGGCTCGCGGGCGTGGATGAGACGCCAGTACGGCCGCACCAGGCCTGAAACTCTCGCCAATCCGACGGAATGAGCCCGGACCGTCGCTTCAGCCTTGCTGTCCCGCTGGTAAGCCCGGACCCGTTCTGCCGCCTCGTCGGGCAGAAGCGCGCTGTATCCAGCTAGGGCCTCGATGGGCATGGCGTCAGCTGGTGCCACCATCGTTGGCTCTCCTCTGGCGACGCAGTATTTCAGTCGCGGACGCATGACCGCGGCGCACGTCGTCGGTCGCGAGAGAGCGCACGAGCTGGACGATCTCCGGCGATGGCTTCGGCCAACCTGCCAGTCGTGTCCTCTTCTTGTTTTTCAGGTCGCCAGCTTCCGGGTTCATGGAACCCCTCTGCCAAGCCGGAGCGCCGAGTGAAGCGACCGTTCCGGCAGGTCGGCTCTCGGCACGCAACGTGATACGATATAGCCGCAGCTTCACTCTTTCACCTCTATTTCGACCAGAGCAGGACGAAGCTTCCTAGAATGCAGATTATCGAGATTTAACTGAGGCTTAGCTCGATTGAAGAGCGCTAGGCTGCCGTGGCCCGCAGCGAGCGGCTGCGTGACAGCAAAGGCCTGAACGTGACAGGATGGAGTGAACCTGGTCGCTTTGGACTTACCTCAGGCGGGAAAATGATTCACAGCCAGAAGGTGCGGCGTGGATCGGCCGGGCGTTGCAACAGGGCTCGGATCTTTCCAAGGCCTCTCCTGACGTTTTCATATTCCCGCAGCCGATTCCGTTCGCTAGGTTCGGGTACGCATCACGGGCTCGTAAGACAAAATGTCGTCTCAGTTCCTTCGCTCAGCGACTTGGGCGCCAACGATCGCTCTGTCATGGTTTTGGGGGCTCGGCTTCTTCTATGCAATCCATGTTACCCTGACATACGGATGGCTCGGCTTTCTTGCCTTTGCCTTGCCGAACGCTGCTGGACTCGGTCTGTTTGGTTGGGTCCTCGGAGCACCGGGACGAAGTCCAGACAAAATCATGGCCACTATTCAGGGGCCCTACGCCGTCCTGTTCCTCGCTTGCCAGTTCCTAGCAGTTGCAATCACAATCTTCGGATTTGCCACATACGCTTGGACGCCTGTGTTTGGGCGAGATACTGTGTTTGGCGTGATCGCGCTCGTCCTTGTGGCGTGCTCCATTGGACATGCGATCCCGCTTCGAAGCATCAAGGTCCTGCATGGCGTTGCCTTGATCGTCGGTGTGTGCGCGGGCATCGTGGCGCTGGTCAGGCTGGCGAGCGATTTCAGCAGTCCAGGAGTTCCGCTGTCGTCCTTTGACGAGCGATTCTACGGTCTGGCGCTTCCCTCGCTCGTAGGCTTTCTGCTCGGCCCGTGGATGGACGTGCAGCAGTGGCAACGCGCGGTCGAGATCCAACGCGCGGGCGCTTCCGTCCGGATGGCCTATGCGTCCGGCGCGATCATCTTTGTCGGCCTGCTAACGATCAATGCTCTGCTCGCTTCCGCGGCGGGCCTTGGTGAACCAGTCCTGTCGTTCGATGGCTTGCCCGGAGCGTATGCCGCAGTGGCGCAGGCAACCGCGCGAAATCCTCTTGCCGGCGTGACGGTTGCGTTTCTGATCTGGACGGCCGTGGCGGCTGCGACCACGATCGACAGCTTCTACTGCGCGACTCGCTGGCTCATGACGGCCATTACAACGCGCAGCAACTCACCGCTCCTCGCCTTCGTGCCGGCGTCTCTGGTGTCATCTCCGATCTGGATCCTGCTTGCGGCTTTCACTACTGCGGTTGTTGCGAACCAACTCAATCTGTCGCTGATGTACCTGATGGTGCCCTTCGCGACGATCCTCGTCGGAGGGGCAGCCTGCCTCGTCTGCGAGACACTCGGAGCGTCCCGGCGCTACGACCCGGTCCTCAGCTACATGATCGGTCTGGCCTCCTGTCTCGTTTTCCTGAGCGGCTACATCGAGCCAAACTGGGCGTACTTGGCCATAGCGCCGCTTATAGGGCTCATCGGTGCACTGCCGATGATGGCAGATCTGCTCGGATTGGGTGGTAAGCCGGCGACACCCGTGCCGGCACCGGCAGACGAGCCCACTGCGAAGACCGTGGTGGTATCCGTGGCCCGAGATGAGGCGGTCGCCTCACACGGCTTCGACGGACAGTGGTTCGTTTTGAATTTGACGCCGACCTATGACGACACCAATTCTGTCGGAAACGTCTATTTCGCGAATTACGTCCGCTGGGTCGGGAAGGCGAGAGAGCTGTTCTTCAACACTTGCATGCCCGATTTCGACTTGAAGTCGACTGAATTCTATGTGCTGACGAAATCGTTCCAGCATGATTTCCGGCGAGAGGCCGCCGAGTTCGAGCCCATCACAGTTCGTATCCGCATCGCCAGCCACAACCGAAAGTTCGTGACGCTGGCACATGAAATCCATAGCGGACTCAATGGGCTGCTCGGTCGAGGGGAGCAGTCGCTGATGTTCGTAGATACGGTACAGTATCGCCCGCTGGACATCCCGCGGACCATCATCGAGGGCTTTCTTCCCTATTGGCCCAAGAGCTCCCCGCACGCGGCCTCATCCGTGCCGAGCCCATTGGGAGCCACCAGCCTCAGCGTCTAAGCTTCCTCACGCGGCATGAATTGTCTCCCGCCGAAGTCCTTTTTGGTTCGCTAGGGCATGGGCCTCCTCGGCAGGTACGGGTCTGCTGAACAGGTAGCCTTGAAGCTCGTGGCAGCCCAGGCTCAGAAGGAACCGGCGTTGCGCCTCGGTGTCGACGCCTTCAGCAACCACCGTCATCTTGAGGCTTGTCGCGAGATCAATGATCGCGCGGACGATTGCTGCGCCGCTTTGCTCGTGCGGAAGGTCTCTGACGAAACACTGGTCGATCTTGATCTTGTCGAAGGCAAGTCGGCGGAGATAGCTCAAGCTAGAATAGCCAGTTCCGAAATCGTCGAGGGAAAGCCGCACGCCCAAATCGCGGAGTTTGGCGAGTGCTGTTTTGATGGCTGGAGTTGCCTCAAGAAACACTGACTCTGTGACTTCCAGCTCCAGCCGCGAGGCGGCCAAGCCGCTCTCCTGCAGCGCGGAACTCACCAGAAGCGGCAGATCGGAGTGGCGGAACTGGATCGGTGACAGGTTGACGGCGACGCTGATGCCGTTAGGCCATCCCGCTGCGGTCGCGCAGGCCTGCTGCAGGATCCACTCTCCTAATGGTATGATAACGCCTGTTTCTTCGGCCAGCGGGATGAATTCCGCGGGCGAGACGAAGCCGCGTTTTGGATGCATCCAGCGCACGAGAGCTTCGAAGCCTCGGATACGGCCCTCTCGCGTCACGATGGGTTGAAAGTAGAGGAGGAACTCGTTCCGCTCGAGGGCGCCCCGCAGCTCTGTGGACAACGCACGTCGTGCCTCGATCCGCTCGTCCATCTCGGCTTCGTAAAAGCGGTATCCGTTCCGTCCCTCGCCCTTCGTTCGGTAAAGTGCGAGATCGGCTCGCCGCATGATCTCCACACAGCCGTCTTGGGGGGCGATAGCAATGCCAATACTGACACCTACGCTGACCCGAATGCCGCTGATGGTAAAAGGCGAGGCGATCGCCGCGACGATGTCGCTCGCGAGCAGTGCGATCGCGTGGCGATCCCGCGCCGCTGACCCGATCGCTAGAACAGCGAACTCGTCCCCTGCAAGGCGGGCGAGCTGTACATCGGGGGACGCAAAGCGCCGCAAACGTTCGGCAACAGCCCTTAAAAGCCCGTCGCCAGCTGCATGCCCGAACGTGTCGTTCACGCTCTTGAATTCGTCGAGATCCAGCGCAAGCACCGCAAATCGCTCGCCCGCTTCGAGCTGCTCGCGCGCGGCTTCCAGAAGCTGCTGAAACTGGACCCGGTTCGGGAGGTCTGTCAGCGGATCATGCAGCGCAAGATATGACAAGCGCTCCTCTGAGCGCCGCTTCTCCGTTACATCGGACCCGACACCACGATACCCTGAAAAGCTGACACCGTTGGTGAAGGTCGGCTTTCCACTCAACTCCCAAGTGCGCTGTTCACCCGCGATGTTGAGCGGGAGGATGAGATTGCGGAATGTGCGGCGTTCCGCGATGCAGTTCCAAAGAACGGTGCTCGGATGCCCAGCGGGCGGAGCGACAGCGGGCAGCAGCAGTTGTTCCAGAGGCAAACCGTGAAGCTGCCGCTCCGATGAACGGGCGACCTCGGCCAACCTTGGCGAAACATGCTGAAGGCGAAGCTCAGCGTTTGTTTCCCAGAGCCAGTCGCTGGCATTCTCCTCGAATTCATTGAGCAGTAGATTAGTGAATTCCTGCTGACGCTCTAGGTCAATCTGCGCAATGACACGCATCTTCAAAAGGCGGCTGAAGTGCAGGATTGTGAAGCAGATAAAGGCTGCATAGAACGCAAGAAGGATAGCGACGTACGTGTAAAAGCGCTCTCCCGTTGTCGCTAACCCGAAGAAAGATCCAGCGATGATGAGGCTGGAAAAGCTGATGGCAACTCGTGGCAGCACGGCTGCGCTCATGCCTGTTGCGATGAGCCCTGCACAGCTTGCGGCAATAAGGAGGCGTCCGTCCGGATTTGCTCCTGCAAACAGCATGATCGGGATCGAAGCCAGGAGACAGCCATACGCATATGCGACCAAGACGGCGCGACGGATGAACGATACGGTTACTTCGCGCGGCTTAGGGCGCGAACGCCAGAGCCAGCACTGTTGGAGTACAACGATCGTCAGCGGCAGAATGGCCGCCTCAAGCGCGGCCAGGTAGGTGCTATTGGCAGAATTCCAGAACAGGTAGACGATGACTTGGACGACGCTGAGGCTGACGAGGACAGTGAAAGGAATGAGACGGAGAGCAACGTCGAGCTGCTCCACACGTACGCGCGCCCTCAAGTTTGCATCGAGAGCGTCGTATCCACGATTAGTATCGATCAGGAAGGAAATAAGCATCTCACGTGACACAGATACCCCATGGGAAAGCATACGATATTAGATCTAAGTTTTTTACCTTTCGAACCCACACCGGCTCGGCCCTTTCATCGCACAATGCATTTCTTGGTTTAAAGCGCCGTAAACGCGCTGCTAGGCATTTGAGATGATTGAATTGATCGATTTGTACTCTTTTGCGTTTCATTTCGTGAGCGTTTCGAGCGTGAAAAGGCGAGCTATCACAGTGGCCTCGCGATAGCACCGATCCAGCCGGCTGCCATATAGCGCCCGCACTCATCATCGGTGCCGCGTCGTTTGCCTATGTGGATGGCCGACTATCACCGGCGGATCTGTCCGCGCGCCAGAACTTGAACGGCATACTGACGCGCTGGTACGCTGATGCGATGGCAATCTCCGTCTGTTAGGCCGCGCGAACCTGAAACTGCGCTGCCCTCGACGGCCGGAAAAGTTTCGGAGACTGATCGAGCTGATTCCGATCCGACACAGCCGTTCCGTTTAGGGGCCGGGGGCCAGGCAACTGCCTCTGCTGAAGCAATTTGTCGAATAGTCCGGTGGGGATACGGAGGTATCGAGCGGCCGTCTCAAGGGAGAGACCCCGCGGTATGTACGAGTGAGTGTCTGCCGCCCTGGGACCATGCCCGGTGTGCCTTAAGGCACCGGCACCTGTAGCGGCTTGCCGGTATCAACGACGTACACCGACAGGATCTTGAGTGGCTTGTCGCCGACGACGGTGTAGCCGGCATGCGGCACCTCGCGCTGGTTGATGCCGTGCTCGCCTGCGGGGCGCTCCTTCGGCTCTTTGCCCGGCAACTGCGCCGTACCGCCCTCGACCACGTAGAATGCTTCCTCGCCATTGTGGAAGTGACGCCGCGACGTGGCGCCTGGCGGGATCTCGACGAGCTGAACGACGATCTCCTTGCCCTCTACGCCGGAGACCGGCGAGCGTCCGAGTTCGGTCCGCTTCACCTCCTGCGCAAAGCAGGCCGGTACGAGGAATACCGTCGCGAGAGCAAGGGCACAGCCAGCAGTATGGAGTGTCGCACGTCGTAGCATTCTGATCCTCCGGGTTTGGTCAGAGAATGCCACGGCAGCAGTAGGCGCGAAACTCGTTCCCAAGTGCTCTTCCCGAGTGCCGTCGGTGCGATTCCGGAGGCGGACTCCTGCCCTGTCTTCGGTTTCGGAGATGAACTCGATGCCTGCTGCTTCAAGTACAGCGATCGCTGCACGCACGTTGTTAGCCATTCCTGCCGCTGGGTCTTCGCTGGCCTCCATTCGTTTAAAAGTGCGCACCGAGATCGAGGCCGCAGCTGCGAGACCGGTTTGCCCCATCGATAGCAGGGTTCTCGCTGCCGCGATGCGCCCTTCAGAACCTCCGCAGCGATCGCCAGCACGTTCCGGCCGGCCTCACCGTGCTCACTGCCTTGTATGAAGCCGATCATCCCTGGCGCAGGATCTGGAAAGGGAGGCTCTGCATGGCGCGCTTCATCGTGATCGAAAGAGCCACAGGTCGCGTCTATGGCGACACGGTTCGGTTCGGCGCGGCAGGTGATGTGGCTTCACCTGCAGACGCAGTTTGTCTGATCGATCGACATGCTGGCCGTCCCACACGCAGCTTTGGCTACGTCAATGCCGACAGCGATGCTGCGCAGTACGACGCCTACGAGATCCAGCAGGCTAGTTCCAATAGCGCGTCAGCAAGCGATGAGGAAGCGCAGACGCTGGCTCGCGAACGCAGCTCTAGCATGATATGTTTTGTTGCTTACAATTCATAAATGCATGCTTCAACGGCTCACGATGAAGCTGGAGCATGCATGGACATGGGCTGACATTCCGAGTTCGCGCCCACACGAGCACGCGACGCCGGTCGAGACGAGCAATCGTTGTCCGGTGAAGCATCCGACCAATTGAGGCAAAAAATCCCTCTGCCAAATTTGTGATCAGGTTGTGGCTCAACTGCCATATTGCACCGCACCTTAGTGTGGTCACATTCAAAGATATTTTGCCGCTCGATCAGTAATAATGAGAAAGCGGAAATGATTTTGGGCGCTCGCTTTGCTGTCCTTGGCTTGGCTGTCTTAAGCTCCTTCACGATTTCTGGTGCCGAAGCCGCGCCGAAGGCGGCGGGGCAGTCCGGTGCCGCCTCTTGGTACGGTCCGGGCTTTCACGGGCGGCTCACCGCCAACGGCGAGCGCTTCAACACACATGCGCTGACGGCTGCCCACCGGACGCTGCCCTTCGGAGCCCAGGTTCGGGTCACCAACAAGAGCAACGGACGCTCCGTGGTGGTGCGCATCAACGACCGGGGCCCGTTTGTGGGCGACCGGGTGATCGACCTGTCCAAAGCCTCTGCCCGCGCCATCGGCGTTTCGGGAGTTGCAAAGGTCAGCCTCACGCGCGTGTAGGCGCATTGGTGAACGGCGTGACCGGCCGCAGGTGCGGCAAGCAGGAGTGCGTTATGGGCTACATCATCGGCGGGGCGAACCTCGCGAACAAGGAAACGCCAGCCATCAGTTACCAAGTCGAGACCGCCTCAGACGCTTGGGAGAAGGTCGCAGAGCTTCAGGCTGGCGGCTACGTCGTTCGCGCCTCCACATCGGACGGCAACGAAGTCGCTCTGGATGACATCAAAATACGCGCGCTTTCGATCCAGGGACCCTGAGCCTACTGCAATGGCAGTTCGAGGGACCAGCTCGGCTTGCCCGCGGCCAAGAGGATCAGGCGACCGCGGCCAAGCCGATGCTCGACGTTCTGATTGCCCACCCCCGCAGCCGTCCAAGGCTACTTTCCCCGGCCGACACGTCAGAAGCCTGAAGCTTGCGGCTGTTGTCATTCGCGCCTTGGGATCGTGCGGGAGGAAGCAGGCTTGCGAAGGCGGGATGGGAGTGGCCGGCCCGGCCGCGATCCGTCCCGAATGTGCGAGCTGTACACATTCGCCTGCTCCCCCATACCCAGCCAGGATCGCGTGCTGTCGGCGCGGTCACGATGGAGAGCGTGGGCAGCCGAATGACACAGGATCCGCCGCGTCCCATGGACCCGTCTCGCAAATGCGGGCGTTTACCCAGCGTTGACCCAAGCCAGAAGGCCGTGGCGCTCTGGCAGGCGAGCGGGAACGCTGGCGGCTTCACGCATCTGGCTGCAAGGGACAACACCGGGCCGACGAGGCGAGAGGCTGCAGGGGCACCTCCTGACCTCGGATGATGGTGTGGTGTATCCGGGGCAGGCCCGATGAGGCAGAGCGATGACGGACGATGAGTTCGCCGAGCTGAAGCGCGTGATCCAGGAGAGGGAGACGGAGGTCGCGGCGCGGATTGTGACGCTGCTGTCCCTCGCGGAGGCAGGTTTCGATACGGCCGAGGCCGAGGCGGCACTGTGGCAGGAGATAGACGCTCTGACGGTCCTGCGCGGCTACCAGGCGACAATCATCGAGATGAAGGACGAGTGAGTACGCCGAGGGTGACTCCGGCAGATCGGGCGGCGGCCCTGCTCATTGATTGTTAACTATACACTTCCCATCTCAGGAACATGCCGATCGCGATCCTGTCGCTTGATCGGACACGGCCACGATGCCGGGATTAGGGTGACGCCGGATGTACGCGCACCTTCGTTCCGGCCCCCGTGGCCGTTCTCTTTTCAGCCCTCGATCTGGTCATCTTGCGGTAGACCCAGAGCTTGCCCATCGAGGCGAAATGGGGCGGATGGCGTGCTCTCAACCAGCAGGCGGATCATCGCGGATCGGCTCTCCAGCATAATGGCAGGAGGTTCGCCTACGAGAACCCGCCAGCGAGCAACGAAGTCTCCCGGCGGGATATGGGCGAGGGTGTCCGAGGCCGGAGACCTCGCATCATTAGGCATTCAATGGCTCCTGATCGGCGCCCAGATATAGGCTCGATCCGGGTTTGGGTTCGATGGATTGGCAACGGGGTAAACAGCGGCTTTATCTCCCCGGTCCAGCACCCGGACTTACACCGTAGCCCTCGAGAACGCCCACCACGAAGAATCTGCGAATGCGACCCTTTGCGGTAGCCGCTCCTGGCCGCACCGGCTTTGGCCTCCCTGGGGCTGAGGAGGGCTGCACTGGCTTCTGCAGGACCGACGTGGTATAGAGTCGGCATGACAAACGATGTACCGCACCCCTATTCCATCGCAGTTGAGCCGCTGAAGAAGCCGGAAGGCCAGTTTGGTTGGGCTCTCAGGAAGCATGGCAAGCTGACCGAGCGGTCGGACCGCACGTTTACCAGTGAGGCTAAAGCTTTCGAGAATGCGATGAACGCCATCGACCGGAACGTGACCGGGTATGGAAGCCGGTAAAACCCTGCTGATCTAACAGTGATATCAGCCGCCAAGCGGTCTGACGTCCCCACTGCCCGAGCCCGAGCCGTCTTCTCGCTGGGGTGCTTCGGGCAGTGCGCCTAGGACGGCTTCAGGGCAGGGCCGCCATCTCTGTGCTCAACAAGGTGGTGGACTTAGAGCCTGACGCCGTCTGGCACGCGTCAGTGCTGCCTCACGCCACTCTGGGGCTTGCCCAAGACGGTGCACACGGCTTCGAGCTGCCGCACACGCTCTACTCAGCGGCATTCTCGAAAACACGCCGCATACGCCCCCTATCGCACTGATATTCATCACGATCTTCCGTTTGAGCGGGCAAAGCCATAACAGCAAGGACACCAATAAATTCTTCAATCGTTCAGTTGCCGCTTGAAGCTGCCGCCCTCTTTCGATATAAGGGCTCTATCGGATTAGATGTCTTCGGCCCGCTCTCTTGCTCCTGATCGAGCGCCGAGTCCGGTTTCCCGGTAAAATCAAAGTTTGATCGCTGCATCAGCTGCAGCGCCACGTTGCCTGCCCTGGCACGCAACGATCCTAAACATATGCGCCATCTCATGGCTTCGGCCGGAATGGCCTGCGGATCAATATGCACATCATCTCTGAACCAAAGCTCGCCACGGCAGAGCTATACCCGCAAGCTGCTACGACGCTCGCGACAGCTAAACCCACTTGGAAGCCGCATTCCTGCGGCCTCTCCCGCGAAGAGCTGCGCAAGATCGTTCTAGACGCGCTCGGCTGAGCGGCGAGCGCAATAAGGCGCCCCGCGAACGAAATCTTCCACGAAGATAAAGGACTTCCTATGAGCATTGGTACCGTAAAGTGGTTTAACGACACCAAAGGTTTTGGCTTTATCCAGCCTGACGACGGCGGCAAGGACGTGTTCGTCCATATCTCCGCCGTTGAGCGCGCTGGAATGCGCAACCTAATTGAGGGGCAGAAGGTCTCTTACGAGATGGAAACTGACCGCCGCTCCGGAAAGCAGTCTGCCGGCAGCCTCCAGGCCGCCTGAGCTTTACTCGTCAGCCACCGACGAGTTCGAAGCCGCTCCTTAGGGGCGGCTTCATCTGTTTTTGCCCTGCAGAAGCAGGGCCATTCCGCAGCATAGATTTGCTCCGTCAGGCGGCAAGTACAATGCAGCGGCATCCAAATCTTCGTAACGCGAAGCAGGACGCTTCCATGGCCGACTTTTCAGGATATATCCCAGTCCTCCTAGAGCCCTTGGCAGACCGGAAGAAGCGCTGGGCTCAGGAGAGCGCGGACGCCTGGACGCATCACGGCGAGGAACTTCAGGCACGTGATGAAAAGACGGCTCGCCTAAAGACACTGCGGCTCGCGAAAGAGGCTGCCCAAACGGAAGCTGCCGCTGAGGCGGCCTTGGTGCCGAAGGCAAGAGCGAAGCGGAAGCATAATCGCGCCTGAGGGCGGCCGTTGGGGGCGGAAAATGAAATGATTGGAGATCGCAGCAAGGAGTGGAAGCGCGCCGACGCTGAGTTTGCGAAAACGCAGACCCCTGCATTACCGAAAATTGCGCAGCAAGGAGCCGCTAGCTTCTTGGATGAGAAGAGTGCGCGGTTGAAGGCGGCACGGCTCGCTAGGGATGCTACCGACAACAGTCTGACGAGAAAACCTCTTGTGAAGAGAGGATGTCAACACCTACGACGAAGCAGCAGATTAGAGTTCGACTGAGCCGTGCAGTCACTTGTCCGTGACAGAACCTGTGGCACTTGTACGGCGTGCTGCCGAGTTCTCGAAATTAAAACGCTTGGCAAGCCTGCCGGCACTCTATGCGAGCACAACACGGGTGCCGCGTGCGGCATTTACAAGAATCGTCCGGCAGCGTGCGCGAAGTGGCACTGCTTGTGGCGCAAGGTCGAGGCGCTTCCGGATGAGTTGCGGCCGGATCGTTCAGAAGTGATGTTCTCGTTGGAGACTGCTCCCACGTCTGAGGACCCGTTCCTCCGTGCTCGCATTGTCGGCCGGGCATTGCATGGGCCTGACGCCTTCGAGCGTTGGGAGGCTATCGAAGCCATCGGCATGTTCGTTCGAGAAGGCTCGCTTCCGGTCTGGACCGCATTCGGCTCTGTAGCGTCGCTGATCTACCCGGAGCCTACCCGCGCAGATCATCTGCGAGACGCCATCAGGCACCCTCACGCGGCGAGAAACAGAGGCCATGAGGAAGAGGCCGCAGCCTGGAGGTTAAGGCTTGGCTACGGAGCTGCGCCTCAGGAAGCCAACCTTCCGGGCACAAAAAGCCCACTTGGCAGGTTAGATTCTTCGCCCGAAACAGGGGAGACGCATTTTGCAACCGGCACGGCGAAGTTGTTCAACGGCACGAAGGGTTAACGGCCGGCTCGAACTCGCCGTAGCCCTCAGCCACGCCCCGCTTGCCGTGCTCCATCAGGGCACGCGTCACGTCCTCGGCCAGCCTAAGCGCCGCGCCAGCGACGCCAGCTGTGTGCCGGAGCCAGCCACTTTTCGTCCAGCCCAAGACCGCGACCCGACGGCCCAGAATCTTGATGCCGTTGCCGCCACGCTGGCCGAACTTGTCCGGCGATAGCTCCGCAAACAGCGGTCCAGCACCGAGCCCGCGCACGAAGGCAACGAAGCCCGCATCCAGCACAGCCTGATGCAGCGGGACAACCCGCTCGGAACTCACCGTCTTGGCCGAGCCTGGAACGGCGGGCGAGGCCCCCGGCTCACTTGCGGGCTTGATGTCCCCAGAGGCTGACGGTCTCTCACCCGCCACCGCGCCGAGGAGCATACTCGATGTGAGCGGGATCGATTTACAAGAGGCTAACAGGCCGCTGCCTTGCTCCTTCCGAGCCGCTTGAGGCGGGACCGCAGACTTTCCGCCATCAAAGGCGGATCACGCTGGTACGAGTTGACCGGCGGCGGCGCGCGCGATCGGCAGTTCCTCATCGGCAGAAATGACGTAGAGGGGCACCTTCGCGTCATCGGCACTGATGCATGTCAGGTTGGCTGCGTTGCGGTCCTCGTCCAGGCGGGCGCCGGTCCACGCCAAACCCCGACTGATGTCCGCGCGGATTCGGGCCGAGCGCTCGCCGATGCCAGCGGTGAAGACGAAGGCGTCGAGGCCGCCGAGGGCGGCCACCATCGAGCCGGCCTCGCGCACGACGCGGTAGGCGAAGAGGTCGAGCGCTTCCGCTGCCCGGGGTTCCTCGCTCGCCAGAAGGGTGCGCGCGTCATTGCTGATGCCGGAGACACCCAGTAGGCCCGAACGGCGGTTCAGGATCTCGGAAACCTCTGCCGCTGTCATGCCGCGCTGCTCGATCAGGTAGAGTACGAGACCGGCGTCAATGGAACCGCAGCGCATTCCCATCATCAGACCATCGAGGGCAGTGAAGCCCATGGTCGTGGCGACGCTGCGCCCTTCACGCATGGCGCAGAGGCTCGCGCCGTGGCCGAGATGGGCGACGATGACCCGGCCCTTCGCACAATCCCCGGCAATGTCCGGCAGCACATCGGCGATGTGCTGGTAGGACAGACCGTGAAAGCCGTAGCGTACGAGGCCCTGATCGGTCAGCGCGTGGGGGATCGCGAAGAGCTGAGCAAGCCGCGGCATCGTCCGATGGAAGGCCGTATCGAAACAGGCGAGTTGCGGCAGACTTGGCCAGGCCTTCGCCACCGCCCGGATCGCCGCGAGATTGTGCGGCTGGTGCGCCGGGGCCAGCGGGATCAGCGCTTCGAGTGTCGTCATCACGACATCGTCGATCACGACCGGCGCCGAGAAATCCGGTCCGCCATGGACGACGCGGTGCCCAGCCGCGCAGAGGTCGAGGTTGTCCGCACGGCGGAGGCGATCAAGAAGCCAGTGCGTGGCGGCTTCGTGACTGCTGCCCTCGGGCAGCACCGCCCCGTCGAACAAATGCGCCTTCGCGCCGGCGGCGCCCCCGAACTGCGCCCTGCTGCCGATGCCTTCGATGCCGCCGCGGCAGAGAGGCTCGAGCGTATCGGCCTGGAAGAGCGCGAATTTCACGCTCGATGAGCCGGCGTTGAGCACCAGAATGGCGGCGTCCTCAGTGCGCATCATGGGGCGTGTCTCCTCTCCCGGCGCGCCCCTAGGACGCTTATCGCAGCGTGACAGCCAAGGCTTCGGCCGCCTCTCGCAGGGTTGGCAGACGCTCGGCCGCGTTCGCGCGGGCGACCCGCACCACCGGCGCCTGGAGCGCGAGGGCGGCGATGCAGTCGCGTCCGTTGTGATCGAAGATCGGCACGGCCACGCAGAACAGGCCGGATAGGAATTCCTCGTCGTCGAAGGCGTATCCGTCGCGCTTGATCCGGCCGAGCTCGGCCCGGAGCGCATCCGCATCGGCGAGAGTATTGGCCGTGTATCGCTCCAGCGTCAGCGATCCGATCAACCGCTCTCGCTTGGCCGGCGGCATCATCGCCAGGAACAGCTTGCCACTCGCCGAGGCGTGGGCCGGCACCCGCGATCCCTTCTGGAAGGCGACCCGCAAGGGTGCGGCGGCCTCGACGCGGTCGAGATACATGACCTCACTGCCCTCGAGAACCGTGAGGTTGCAGGATTCGCCGAGCGTGCGAACCACCCGCTCGAGGATCTGATGGCGTTGGGTCGAGCCTGAATTGTTCGACAGGATTGCGAACGCGAGAGCGGTGGCACGTGCTGCGAGCTCGTAGCGGCGGCCATCCGGCATCCGCCTCAGCAGGTCGGCTCCCTCCAGCATGCTCAACCACCGATGCAGGGTCGGTTTGGGCAGGTTGGCGGCTTCCGTGAGCTCCGCGAGCGTCGGCGGGTGATCCATCTCAGCGATGATCTCCAGCAGGCTGAAAGCCTTGAGAGCCGGCGAGGATTCGGTGGCGTCATCCATTGCTGAAGGCTTCATATTCCACTTTCCTGAACGTGGGAAGCAAAAAAACGAGATTTGTGTTGCGCTCCGGCAGATACAGGCGCTAAGTTTTGGTTGGGTGAGGATGCAGCACGCATGGCACGTCCTCCGATCGGTGCAGCGTGAGCGCCATGGCCACGCGCCGCCGTCCGAATTGACGAACGACCATCACAACGACTTGGCAAAGCCAGGGTGGGAGAGCGCGCCATGAGGATGACCACGGAAGAAGCCTTCATCAAAGTCTTGCAGATGCACGGGATCGAGCATGCCTTCGGCATCATCGGTTCCGCGATGATGCCGGTCTCCGACCTGTTCCCGAAGGCCGGCATCACCTTCTGGGACTGTGCGCACGAGAGCAACGCTGCGCTCATCGCCGACGGCTATTCCCGCGTGACCGGCAAGATGGCGATGGCGGTCGCTCAGAACGGACCGGGCGTGACCGGCTTCGTCACGGCCATCAAGACGGCCTACTGGAATCACACGCCGATGCTGCTGGTCACGCCGCAGGCGGCCAACAAGACGATCGGCCAGGGCGGTTTCCAGGAAGTCGAGCAAATGGCCTTGTTCGAGGACATGGTCTGCTACCAGGAGGAAGTCCGTGATCCGACCCGTGTCGCCGAGGTGCTCAACCGGGTGATCGAGAAGGCGTGGCGCGGTTGCGCGCCGGCGCAGATCAACATCCCGCGCGATTTCTGGACGCATCAGGTCGACATCGAGCTGCCGCAGATCGTTCGGCTGGAGCGGCCGACCGGTGGCCGCCAAGCGATCGCCGAGGCCGCGGCGCTGCTGTCGAACGCGCAGTTCCCCGTGATCCTGAATGGGGCCGGCGTCGTCATCGGCGATGCAATCCAAGAATCCGTCGCTCTCGCCGAGCGGCTCGATGCGCCGGTGGCGTGCGGCTATCAGCACAACGATTCGTTTCCGGGTTCGCATCGCCTCGCAGTCGGGCCGCTGGGTTACAACGGCTCGAAGGCGGCGATGGAACTCATCGCCAAGGCCGACGTGGTGCTGGCGCTTGGCACGCGCCTCAATCCGTTTTCGACGCTACCGGGCTACGGCATCGATTATTGGCCGAAGAACGCCAAAATCATCCAAGTGGACATCAATCCGGACCGGATCGGCCTGACCAAGAAGATCACGGTCGGCATTTGCGGCGATGCCAAGCACGTCGCGCGCGAACTTCTGCAACAGCTTTCCAGCGAGGCGGGCGATGTCGGCCGCGAGGAGCGGCAGGCGCTGATCCACCGCACCAAGTCCGCCTGGGCGCAGGCCCTGTCATCCATGGACCACGAGGACGACGACGAGGGCACGAATTGGAACCTCGAGGCCCGGGAACGCGAGGGCGAAAAGATGTCTCCGCGCCAAGCCTGGCGCGCGATCCAAGCCGGCCTGCCGCAGGCGGCGATCCTGTCGACCGACATCGGCAACAACTGCGCTATCGGCAACGCCTATCCGACCTTCGAGCAGGGAAGGAAGTATCTGGCGCCGGGTATGTTCGGCCCGTGCGGCTACGGCTTTCCCGCAATCATCGGCGCCAAGATCGGCTGTCCCGATGTGCCGGTCTTCGGCTTCGCGGGCGATGGCGCCTTCGGCATCTCGATGAACGAGATGACGTCGATCGGCCGGGACGAGTGGCCGGCGGTCACCATGGTGATCTTCCGCAACTTCCAGTGGGGCGCGGAGAAGCGAAACTCGATCCTCTGGTACGACAACAACTTCGTCGGCACCGAACTCGATACGAAGCTGAGCTATGCGAAGATCGCGGAAGGGTGCGGCTTCCGAGGCGTCCGCGTCGAAACACAGCAGGCGTTGACCGAAGCGATTCAGCAGGCCGGGGAGGCTCAGGCGGACGGCGTGACGACCTTCATCGAGGTGATGCTCAATCAGGAACTCGGCGAACCCTTCCGCCGCGACGCAATGAAGAAACCGGTCGTCGTCGCCGGCATCGACCGCGGCGACATGCGGCCCCAGCACCCGGCCTGACTCGGCCGCCGGAAGGGAACGCCGAATAGACCGCCCGGAACCCGACACTCAGCCGGGTTCCGGGCGGCATCATACGATCCGCCGAAAGCCCGTCAACGGACGTCGGGACGCGGATCCGGATCGAACCCGTCACGGTTCGGCAGCTTCACCACCGGAAGCGTCTTGGCATCCATGACCGCGTCGTCCGGAACGAGCCCGTTCATATTGAGGACGTAGGCGACGACCGCGTACACCTCGTCCGGGTGCAACGATTGTGTGGATGTAGTCGGACAGGGTCGGCGCGTAGGGGCAGAGCACGGTAACACCTGCAATCAGTGGGACGCCGCCAGATAATCTGCGATGGCCTTGGCGTCGGAATCCTCGATCGGCGCGCCGTAGACCTTGATCATCTTCGTCACCTCGGCCGTCCAGAAGGCGTGCCCCTTCTTGGGCGGCTGCATGGCGATGTAGTCCGGCGAGTGGCAGGTCAGGCAGTTGGCTTCGGCGACCTCGGCACCGGGACCGGGACGGAGCTTTGCCGTATCCTGCGGCAGATCGTAGGGGACCGGCCCGGCACCCGCGGATCCGTGCCACGACGAAATCAGGAAGAGGGCGACGACGCTCGAGCGAGCGATCCGTGAGGCTGATCGTATCATGAAGCCCTCCCTCAGCTTGCGGTGACGCGCGTCGTCTCGACGACGTTTCGCAGGTAGCCGGCCGGATTCCACAAGGCTTCGAGCGGCTGCGACTGTCCGATTCGGTTCAACGCTCGAACCCGCAAGCGGTGTTCGCCCGCCGGGAGCCGTAGGCTCGCCTCCCATCCCCGGAAGGCGTAGCGACCCTCGTCCCGTCCGAGTTTCGCGGCGGTCCAGTTGCGCCCGTCATCGCCCGATATCAGGACGTCGGAGATACCGTAGCCGCCGTCGAAGGCGATACCGCGCAGAACCGTGTCGGCCCCTGCCTTGACGGTCCCCCTATCGGGAATGTTCGTGATGAAGGAGCGGATGGTGAAGCGATTGATCGGTACCGTCGCCGTCGGCGTCTTGCCGGGTTCGGTGCAGGCGCAGGCATTGGCCGGAATGCGATAGGCCGTCTTCATCCAGAAGTTCTCGAACGTCGTATCGAGGACCGTGATCGCGTTGAGGTGCTTCAGCCAGTAGGTGCCGTAGTAGCCCGGCACGACCAGCCGCAGCGGAAAGCCGTTGAGGAAGGGCAGATCCTCGCCATTCATGGCGTAGGCCAGCATCACCTCGCCGTCGCGGGCGTGGTCGAGGTCGAGCGCCTTGGCGAAGTCGGGCGTCTTCTCGAGCACGGGTCCGTCGAGGCCCTCGAACATCACCTGCCGCGCACCGGCCTGCACGCCCGCCCGGTCGAGCACGACCTTGAGCGGCACACCCTTCCAGCGGGCGCAGCCCATGGCGCCGTTGGCGAGTTGCCCGCCCGCGACCCGCGGCTCGAAGAAGCCGCGCGAATTGCCGGAACACTGATTGACCGCCGTGATCTCCTCCGCGTCGAACGCCTTGATGTCCGCCAGCGACAGGGTGAGCGGCTTATCGACCTTGCCCTTGATCTCCAGGCGGAAGGACTTCGGGTCGATCTCGTTGGGAAGGCCAGCGAGGTGATAGCGCACGAAGAAGGCGTCGTTGGGCGTGATCGTGCTCTCATCGAAGACCGAGAACGGCGTCTCCAACTGGGGCGGCCGGCTGGTCATCTGAATCAGCGGGCGCTTGCCGGGATAGGCCACGAGTGGGCGTTCGCCGTTGCCGAAGGGGAGGATCACCTGTCCGGGCGGGGCGGCACGAGCCTGACCGATCGCGGCATTCGCGAGCAGGACGGAGCCGGCGCCGCGCAACAGGGCGCGTCGGTGCAACATGGTTTCCTCCTTCTGCGGGCGAATCTCTTTTCGGATTCGCCGCATTTTCTTCCGGCGTCTCAGCCGAGCCGCAGCAGGTGGATCAGCCCGAGGCTGACCAGCAGCAGCAGCGTGAGCGACAGCGTTACCGCCGCGGTGACACGTCCGCCGACGCGACCGATCACCCGCACGTCGACGCCGAGCCCAAGGGCGGCCATCGAAACGATGGTGAGGGTGCCGGCAATCCGCGTGATTGGGCCAACCGCGACATCGGGCACGACGCCGAGCGAGCGGAACGCGGCGAGCACGAGGAAGCCGATGATGAACCACGGCACCAGCTTGAACGGATCAAACCGTCCAGTCCGGCTGGTCTCCGGCGCGGCACCGCTCAACCGCGGCGCCAGCAGGGAGAGGCCGACGACGACGGGGCCGAGCATCAGCACCCGCACGAGCTTGACCAGGGTGCCGATCTGCGTTGCCACGAGCCCCGCTGGGACGGTGGCGGCGAGAACCTGCGGCACCGCGTAGACCGTGAGGCCCGCCAGGATTCCGTACTGGCCGGCGCCGAGGCCGAGCAGGGGGATCAGAAGCGGCAGGCCAAGCACCATCAGCACGCCGAGGATGGCCGTGAAGGAGATCGAGGAGGCGACATCGTCGCTGCTGGCGCCGATCACGGGGGCGACCGCCGCGATGGCCGAATTCCCGCAGATCGAGTTACCGCAGGCGATCAGGATCGAGATCCGCACGGCGAGCCCGAGCAGGCGACTGATCAGGAAACTCGCGGCGATCGTCACGATCACCGTCGCGACGATCGCCGCGAGCAGCACTGGTCCCGACGCGACGATGGCCGCGAAACTGATCGAGGCGCCGAGCAGCATCACCGCGACTTCGAGGAGTTGCTTCGCGCTGAAGGCGATGCCGGAGCGCCAGAGCGGGCTCGGCGCCCAAAAGGTCCGGATTGCCATGCCGAGCAGGATCGCGATGACCAGCGCCTCGATATAGGGATGCTCGAACATGCCCTCTTCGAGGTGCTGCAGGCCGATCGAGACCAGCGTGACCGCGAGGCACAGCGCGATTCCCGGCGCCAGTTCCCGCAGGCGCAACATCGGGAAACGGGGCTCTGTCGGCCTCACGAGGCGGTTCTTCTGCAGCATCGTCGCTCCTCGACGCCGAGTTCCGGCACCGCCTCTGCGGCACCTTCATAGCAAGTCTTGTGCGTTCTGTACGCCCTACTTAAAAAATTCTTCTATATCCGTTCCGTACTGTGGAACGTTCTTCGCATTACGTCCACCGGCGGCCATTGACCGTCAGGTTGCTGGGTGACGTCAGCATTCGACGCCTGCCGTGCCGCACGGCCGATCCAGATCGCCGAGCCCGCGCTGATGAGACCAGCGAGTGCGCAGTAGGCACAGACCAGCCACGGCTTGTTCTCGCCGGAATATTGCAGGAGCGCGGTTGCAACGATCGGGGTCAGGCCGCTCGCGAAGATGCCCGAGAATTGATAGACGAAAGAGATGCCGGTGTAGCGCACGCGTGCCGGGAAAAGCTCGGAGAACAGGGCTGCTTCCGGTCCGTAGACCGAGGCATAGAGAATCCCGAAGGGCACGATCAGGGCGAGCCAGACCGCTCCGGTGCTGCCGCCGCTGTTCAGGAAGACCCAGAAGGCGGGAAATGCCGAGAATCCCGTGAGAAGCGAGCCCCAGGCATAGACGCGGGTGCGGCCGAGGCGATCGGAGAGCCAGCCGGCCAAGGGAATGGTGGCGCAGAGCAGGAGCGCTGCGGATGTGACGCCGAGCAGGGCCTCGGTTCGCGGCATCTTCACCGTCCCGGTGAGATAGCCGATCGAGAACACCGCGAAGATATTGAAGAAGACACCGTCGATGGCGCGCGCGCCCATGCCGGCGAGCACGTTGCCAGGAAACTCCCGCATCATCGAAACGAAGGGGATCGCCGCCTCGCGGTTCGTCTCCTTCACGCGGGCGAATTCCGGTGTCTCCATCACGTTGAGCCGGATATAGGCTCCGACCGCAACGAGTACGGCGCTGAGGAGGAAGGCGAGCCGCCAGCCCCAGGTGAGGAACTGCTCGTCCGTGAGACCATAGGAGAGTGCCGCAACCACGCCGGACGCGATGCAGAGCCCCAGCGCGAGGCCGATCTGCGGGATGCTCGCGTAAAGGCCGCGCTTCTCCGGGGGCGCATACTCGAATGCCATCAGCACGGCTCCGCCCCATTCGCCGCCAAGGCCAATGCCCTGGACGATCCGCAGCAGCAGCAGCAGGACCGGCGCGGCGACTCCGATCTGCGCGTAGGTCGGCACCAAGCCGATCAGGAAGGTCGCCACGCCCATCAGCATGAGGGTGATCACCAGCATGCTCTTGCGGCCAATCCGGTCGCCGAAATGCCCGAAGATCACACCGCCGAGCGGCCGGGTCACGAAGCCGACTGCGAATGTCGAGTAGGCGAGCAGCGTCGAGATGAGGGGATCGTCGGCCGGAAAATACAGCTTGTTCAAGACGATGCCGGCGACGACGCCGTACAGGAAGAAGTCGTACCACTCGATTGTCGCACCGATCAAAGCGGCGGTGACAACGCGACCGAGGCCGCTTCGATCGGGTGCCGTGTGGCTCGTCGTCATGCCGGGCTCCCTTCTGGCGCCAGCGCGGCGTGCCGGCTGCGTTCGGTCGCGACCGGATCGGTGGCGACGATCGAAGACGCTCCGGCGCGCGCATCGGCCAGGATCATGTCGGAGGCTTTCTCAGCGATCATGACCACGGGTGCGCTGGTATTGCCGGAGACGAGCGTCGGCATGATCGAGCAATCAACGACGCGAAGGCCGCCGATGCCATGGACGCGCAGGCGTGCATCCGTCACGGCCATCGGGTCCGAGCCCATCTTGCACGTCCCCGACGGGTGGAAGATCGTCGCGCCTGTTCCCCGCGCGAAATCGAGCAGGGCCTCGTCGCCCTCGATCTCGCGGCCCGGCTTGACCTCGGTCAGCAGCGTTCGCAGGGGTGACGTGGCGGCAAGGCGTCGGGCGAATTTGATACCCTCCACCGTGCAGCGCCGGTCAGCCTCGGTGGCGAGGTAGTTGGCTCGCATCACCGGAGCCGCGAAGGGATCGGCGCTGCGCAGAGTGACGGTCCCACGGGATTCGGGGCGCAGCTGGCAAACCGAGAATGTGCAGCCCGACCAGGGATGGGGCGCGCCGCCGGCCATGTCGGCCGATAGCGTGGCGAAGTGGAACTGCACGTCCGGCGTGCCGGGTCCGGGCATCACGCGGGTAAACAGGCCGCCCTGATTGATCCCCACGGCCAGCGGGCCGCTGCGGGTCAAGAGCCACCGCAGGCCGATGCGCGCCTTGCCGAACAGGGTGCGTAGGTCGTCGTTCGTCGTGATCGGCTTGGCGACCCGGTACATGAGCCGGATCTGCAGATGGTCCTGCAGGTTCGCGCCGACGCCGGGCAGGGCGTGCGTGACCGCAATGCCGTGGCGCGCCAGTTCCGCCTCGGGTCCGATCCCAGACAGCATGAGGAGTTGCGGGCTCTGCAGCGCACCCGCGGCCAGGATCACCTCCGTCGTGGCGCGCGTCTCCCGCATCCGGCCGTTCTGCCGGTAGCGAACGCCGACGGCGCGGCGCCCTTCGAGGATCAGGCCGGTCGATTGCGCTCCGGTCTCGACACGGAGATTCCGACGGCTCCACGCGGGGCGCAGGTAGGCGACCGCCGTGCTGCAGCGCCAGCCCTTGCGGGTGAAGAGCTGATAATACCCGACGCCTTCCTGATCACCGGTATTGAAGTCCGTGGTGTGGCGGATGCCGAGTTCACCGGCCCCCGCGATGATCGCTTCGATGAGTTCGTGCCGGTGCTCGATGTCGGAGCACCAGAGCGGCCCGTCGGCGCCGTGGGCGGGCCCGGCGCCCTTGGTGTTGTGCTCGGAACGGATGAAATAGGGCAGAACATCCTTCCAGGACCAGCCCGCATTCCCGACGGCTGCCCACTGATCATAGTCCTCGGCTTGGCCGCGAACGTATATCAGACCGTTGATCGATGAAGAGCCGCCCAGAGTCCGGCCACGCGGCCAGTAGATCCGGCGGTCGTTCATGGTCGGCTCGGGTTCGGTGAAGAACCCCCAGTTGAGGGTCTTGTGGAACATCGTCTTCCCATAGCCGATGGGAAGATGGATCCAGGGCGAGCGGTCGCGTGGACCAGCCTCCAGCAGCAGAACCCGATGCCGACCGTCGGCTGAGAGGCGGTTTGCGAGGACACATCCCGCGGTTCCGCCGCCGATGATGATGAAGTCGAAGGGGGCGACTGTCATCGCCAGCACCTCGCCGAGAGCGTTTCCTCGTAGTTCGCCCCACTTCGAGATCTTACGTCTCGGAAAGTGGAACGTTGCGTTCGATTAGATGAGGAAACTGCGGAGGTGTCAATGCGAGCAGACGAAGGCAGCCTCCATCGCGACCGGACGACTGACAGCTCGGTCGGTGATGAAACAGGCGAAGGAGCCCTGAGAAGCCGCGCGGGGCGGGACGCGCCTGGACGCTTCGCCGATGAGCGTCCTGCTCAAGCTCGAAGTCAGACGTGGTGAAGAGGGCAGCTTTGGCGACGGGGTCAGTTGCCCGGGTAACCGAAGGACATTTCGGACTGCTCGTTCTTAGCAATCTCCAGCATGTGCCACTTGATGCCGGAGACGAGCGACTCGACCGAGATGCCGCGATGCGGCGCGGAGAAGGCCGGCTGGATGGCTTGGAGCTGAGCCACGCTGCCGGCGAGATAGACCGCAACGGCAAAGGGCAGGATCTGGCGAAGGCGCTCGACGGGCGGCATGACGGACAGGTTTGTTGCGATGCACACTATCTAGCGCGCGGCATTGTGCGACGCAACGGCGTGCAGCCTGCCTCCGAGACATGAGAGCCTTGCCGAGGACGCGGAAGAAACGGTCAACGACCTCTCAGCGTCTGATGTTTCCGATGCCGGCCACCATGTATTCGGCAAGGTGCTCGGCGGCGGTCGTGATCCCGCTGAGCTTACGCTGTAGGACGATTTCGAGATCGGGCATGTCGGGCAGGCCGTCGGCTTGACCGAGCCGGCGGACATGGGGACCGAGTGCACAGAGCGGAAAGGCCGAGATCGCAAGTCCCGCATAAACGGCAGCCTGAAGTCCGGCGATGCTGTCGCTGACCGCCGCGATGCTCCAGGATCGTCCGATCTGGCCGAGCGCATCGAGCGCGTGTTGCCGGTAAACGCTCCCTGCCGGAAGCAGCGCCAGCGGCAGGGCCCCCTTCGGAGCGACTGCATAATCGCGGGCGGCCACCCAGACCAATGGCTCCTCCCGCACGACCGTGCCTCTGCCGAGTTCCGGCTGGCGCGTCATCAGGGCAATGTCGATCTCCTCGTTTTGCAGCGCCGCGTGTAGGTTCACACTGCGCGAACAGCGCAACTCGATCTCAATCTGCGGATAAGCGCGCGAGAAGCCGCTCAGAACGGACGGCAGCAGGAAGGCCGCATAGAGGTCGGGCACGCCGAGACGGACATGGCCGGTAATGTCGGGCGCCTCGAAACGCTCGCGGATCTCGTCGTTGAGCCCGAGAAGCGTTCGGGCATATCCGAGCAGCATCTCCCCCTCTCGCGTCAAGGTGAGATGGCGGCGGTCGTCTTGAAAAAGAGGCTTGGTGAGCGCCTTCTCCAGACGCTGCATCTGGTGCGTGATGGCCGGTTGGGTACGGCCGACCTGCCTGCCGGCCAGCGTTATACTGCCGGTTTCCACGACTGCGATGAAGGTCCGTAGGAGCGGGATCTCGAGATCCGGAATCATATCGATAAATTTCCTGCATGATCTCGATGCAGAGAATAAATTTCTCCGATGCAAAGGCAATCGCTACGGTGTGATCGAGACGGCGGACGGCGCACGATTCAGGGCGACCAAAGATCCTGAACGAGCCGCTGTCTCGAAGGTGAGGAACGCTCAACGAATGCTGAGAGACTTCTCCGCCCTTGCGTGAAGATACACGCTGGCCGAGGAACCTTACTCAGACTTCAGCAGGAGGGCAGAATGCTGAGGCTTGTCCGATTCAAAGCCACAGACCGCGTGCTGCTTATCATTTGCCTGATGTATTTGGTCACCTACATCGACCGGGTAAACATCGGCACGGCTGCGCCGGCGATGCAGAAAGAACTCGGTCTGAGCAACTTCGAGCTCGGACTTGCCTTCTCCGCCTTCGCCTATCCTTATGCATTCTTTCAGATTGCAGGAGGCTGGCTGGGCGATCGTCTCGGGCCACGGATAACGTTGCTGATCTGCGGCGCGATCTGGTCGGCTGCCACCGTAGCCATCGGCTTCGTTGAGGGGGCGGTCTCGCTCGTCATCGCTCGCTTCGTTCTCGGCATCGGCGAAGGATCGGCCTTTCCGACTGCGACCCGGGCGCTCGCGAATTGGATGGCGGCTGACCGGCGCGGCTTCGCACAAGGTATCACCCACGCCTTCGCACGGCTCGGCAACGCGCTGACGCCGCCGCTGATCGCCTTTCTCATCGTCGCGCTGTCCTGGCGTGATTCATTCATCATCGTCGGCCTGATCAGCTTCGCCTGGGTGGCCCTCTGGTTCTGGTACTTCCGGGACGACCCGCGTGACCACAAGCATGTCACACCGGAGGAAATCGCGGTTCTTCCGACAGTGAAGATCGCCGGAGAGCGCAAGGCGGTGCCGTGGCGGCGCCTTCTGAAGCGGATGATGCCGGTCACGATGACAGATTTTTGCTACGGCTGGACGCTGTGGCTATTCCTCAACTGGATCCCGTCCTACTTCCTTCATCAGTATCAGCTCGATATCAAGAAGTCGGCTATTTTCGCCTCCGGCGTATTCTTCGCCGGGGTGGTCGGCGACACGGTCGGGGGCATCGTCAGCGACCGCATCCTGAGGAGGACCGGCAGCGTCTCGAAAGCACGGGTGAGCGTGATCGTGGTCGGCTTCCTCGGCGCCTTCCTGTTCATGCTGCCGGTGGTGTTCGTCACAGACCTCGTGACAATCACGTTGTGCCTGTCCGCGGCGTTCTTCTTCGCCGAACTGATCGTCGCACCGATCTGGGCCGTGCCGATGGACATCGCACCCCAGCACTCGGGGACCGCCTCCGGCTTCATGAATTTTGGGTTCGGCCTTGCTGGGATGATCTCGCCGGTGGTGTTCGGCGCTGTCATCGACGCGACCGGGCGCTGGGACCTTCCCTTCGTCGCATCGCTCGGCCTGCTTCTCCTCGGCGCGGTGCTCGCACTGCGTATGCGGCCGGACGAGCCCTTCCTCGACGAGATCGAGGAGACGCCGCCCATCGTGACCGGTCCGGCGGCGGTCAGGCCGAACGCCTGACCACAGGTTCTACTCCCCCTCGTCTTCCCCTCCGACAGCCGCAAGAGGACACCGCGATGGCCGTCGTCAGTCTCAAAGCTCCGGAATCACCGCACGCTCGGCAGGACCAAGCTACAAGTCCGGGTGAACCGGACTCCGTCGAAGGCGTCATGCTCCGGGCGAGAACTGCACAGAAAGCATTCTCCAACGTCGATCAGGAGACCGCAGACGCCGCCGTCAGGGCGCTCGCGTGGTCCCTTTACAACCCCGACCATGCCCGCGAACTCGCTGAACTCGCCGTGCAGGACACCGGACTTGGCAATGTCTCCGACAAGATCCGCAAGAAGCAGCGCAAGACCTTCGGCACCCTGCGTGACCTGCTGCGTGCCCCGTCCGTTGGCGTGATCGAGCGGGACGAGGCGAAGGGGCTCGTCAAGTACGCCAAGCCGATGGGCGTGATCGGCGCGGTGACTCCCTCGACCAATCCGGGGGCGACACCGGTCAACAAGGCGATGATGGCCGTGAAGGGGCGCAACGCCATCGTCATCGCCCCGTCCCCGCTCGGTTACCGTACCACGGCGCGCATCGTCGCGCTGATGCGGCAGGAACTCGCCGGGATCGGCCTGCCGGAGGATCTCGTCCAGATCCTTCCCGCTCCGATCACGAAGGAGGCGACCGAGGCCCTAATGAGGGTCTGCGACCTCGTCGTTGTGACGGGCTCGCAGGACAACGTCCGCCGCGCCTATTCGAGCGGAACGCCGGCCATCGGCGTGGGGGCCGGCAACGTGCCGGTCATCATCGACGAGACCGCCGACCTCGATGCGGCGGCCGAGCGGATCCGCGACTCGAAGATCTTCGACAATTCCACCTCCTGCTCGTCGGAGAATGCCGTCGTCATCGTAGATGCGGTCTACGATGCGGCGATCGCTGCGCTGGGACGGGCCGGCGCCTATCTCTGCACGCCGGAAGAGCGGCAGCGTGTCGTCGACCGACTCTGGGTCAAGAACAAGCTCAACCGCGACCTCATCGCGCGCGATGCCGACGTCCTGGCGAAGGCTTTCGACCTGCCCGCGAACGCTGAAGGAAAAACCTTCTTCCTCGTTGAGGAGACCGGGGTGGGCAAAGACTACCCACTCTCGGGCGAGAAGTTGGCTCTCGTGCTCACGGTCTACCGCGCCAGCGACTTCGCGGCCGCCAAGGAGCGGGTGCGCGAGATCCTCGATCATCAGGGCAAGGGCCATTCCTGCGGTCTGCACACCACGAACATGGATCGTGCTCGCGAACTGGCGGAGGATCTGGATGTCGTGCGGGTTCTTGTGAACTTCGCTCACACCTTCGGAAACGGCGGCGGGTTCAACTCAGGCCTCGGCTTCACTTTGAGCATGGGCTGCGGCTCCTGGCAGAAGAATTCGATCTCCGAAAACCTGAGCTACCGGCACATGCTCAACATCACCCATCTCGTCACGCCGATCCCCGAGGACAAGCCGACCGAGCAGGAACTGTTCGGACCTCACTGGGAGCGAATTGGATACGGGGAGGCCGCACGATGAATTTCATGGAGCACGTCGCCAAGGCACGCGTTCTCGCACCCGCCGGCATCCCGGTCCCGCGCGCCGTCCATTGCCGCACACCGGAGGACGCAGCCGCCGCTTTCGAGGCGCTCGGCCCCTGCATGGTCAAGGCCCAGGTGCCGACCGGCAAGCGCGGCAAGGCCGGCGGCATCAAACCGGCAAATTCCGCGGACGAAGCGCGCAGAGTGGCCGAACGCATCCTCGGCATGCGCATCGATGGCCACCCTGTCGGGTCGGTGCTGCTGGAGGAGCAAGCCCGGATCGCACACGAGTTCTACGCCGCAATCCTGATCGACACCGCGAGCCGGTGCCCTCTGGTTCTGTTCTCCACGGAAGGTGGGATGGACATCGAAGAGGTCGCCGCAACCCGTCCGGACGCGTTACGCCGCCACCGCGTCAATCTCGACGCCGGTTTCGACGATGCGGCGGCCCGGTCGATGTTGTCGGGCCTGGACCTCTCGGGGGCCGAGGGACAGGTCGCCGAGATCCTGGCGGCGCTGTACGCGACGAGTAGGCGGATCGATGCGGAGCTGATCGAGATAAACCCGCTCGCCGTGCTGGCCGACGGTCGCGTCGTCGCCCTCGATTGCAAGCTCACGCTCGATGATGCTGCCGCCTTCCGCCAGCCCGATCTCGCCGACGAGGCGGCAGCGGAGCCGATGACCGACCTCGAGCGCGAAGGCGCCGCCAACGGCCTTAAGTTCATCCAGCTCGATGGCGATGTCGGTGTCCTCGCCAACGGCGCCGGGCTGACGATGACGACGATGGATGTGATCAGCCATTGCGGCGGCCGTCCGGCGAATTTCCTCGAGATCGGGGGCGAGGCCTATACGAAATCGGAAGTGGCGCTGAAGCTCGTGCTGTCCAATCCCGGCGTCAAAAGTCTCGTCGTGAATTTCTGCGGCGCCTTTGCGCGGACGGATGTGATGGCCGAGGGCGTCGTCACCGCCTGGAAGCGGCTCGACCCGAGTATTCCGGTGTTCTTCTCGATTCACGGAACCGGAGAGGACGAGGCGGTTCGCCTCGTTCGCGAAGGGCTCGGCCAGGAGCCCTTCGATCTCATGGAGGATGCGGTGCAGGCCGCCGTCAACGCAGCACATTCGGCAGCGAGCGGGGGAGCCGCACGATGATCATCTATCGCCAGTCCGCCCGCGTGCTCGTCCAGGGCATTACGGGCAAGCAGGGCACCTTCTGGACCGAGAAGATGATAGAGTGCGGCACGCGGGTCGTCGCCGGCGTCAATCCAAAGCGGGCGGGCGAGCGCCATCTCAGCGTGCCGGTCTATGCCACGGCGAAGGCCGCCATGGCTGAGACCCCGTTCGATATGGCGGTGATGTTCATCCCGCCGGCCATGGCCCGCGAGGCGGCTCTCGACGCGATTGAGGCCGGTGCCCGGAGCGTCGTCATCCTGACGGAGCATATCCCGGCGCGCGATGTCATCGCGATCCACCACGCCGCGGCGCAGCATCGGACCCGCATCATTGGACCGAACACCGCCGGAATCGTCACGCCGGGTGAGGGATTTGTCGGCATCATGCCGGGGCACAATCCCAACATTTTCCAGCCGGGTGAGGTCGGCGTGATCTCGCGTTCGGGGAGCCTTGGCACGCTAATCTGCCTGAACCTCACTCGAGCCGGTCTCGGCCAGTCCGCCTTTCTCGGAATCGGGGGTGATCCGATGATCGGCACGACGACGCGGGACGCTCTTCAGGCGCTCGATGACGATCCGCGCACCCGTGCTGTCGTGCTTGTCGGAGAGATCGGTGGCGCGATGGAGGAAGCAGCCGCGGAGTACGCGGCAGGCATGTCGAAGCCAGTCGTGTCCTTCATCGCCGGGCGTGCCTCACCGCCCGGCAAGAAAATGGGCCATGCGGGTGCGATCGTATCCGGAACCGTGGGTAGCTACGATGGAAAGCGCCGTGCGCTGGAGGCGGCGGGCGTCGCCGTAGCCGACACCCCGGCCGAGATCCCAGGACTACTCAGTTCTGGCCTCAGTCACGACGGGACCAAGCCGGCGGCGCATATCGTTCCAGCTTGACCCGCTCCGGGACAAGGCCTTTGCATACAGAAAAGACGCTGCGGGATCTCCGCGGCGCCTTCGTCTATGACGATGTCTACATTCTAAACCGCGCTCGTCATACCCCGACGACTGCCTTGATATAAGCGGCCAGCGAAGCAACACTGGTAAAAGTCTCTGCAAAAGCCGGATTGAAGTAAGCCGCTCGCGCAGCGACAATCACAATCACCCAGAAGAGCCCGACGCCGGACCGAATGGCAATTCGCGAGACGGCATGATCTTCGCTGCTCGCCTGTGCGATAGGCTCTCCGAAAGAGTCGTATTGGACGGGACGCATGACGACCGAAGGGGCTGGAACACGCTTCAAGATATTGCCTCAGCGTATCTCGGATCCAATGGCCGCGTTTTTCGTATTTGCGCCGCTTCCGAACGACGCCTTCTCTCCAGGCGGATTGCGGTAGAAGTTTTCTCTCTAACGTGTTGCGGCGACCGGGTGAGGCTGTTCGGAACGGTCGGTCATCAGGGGCTATATGCGTACGTTCGACCACCTGCATGCCGCCTAGGTCGATGCCTCCGCGGCTGCACGGCATCGCCTGCGGCCTGGGCCTGCTGCTGAAGTCAGGGAAGGACGACGACCTGCCGGATGAGTTGCACGACCTAGTCGGCTAGCTGACCCTGCGCGACGATTGGGACGGCCTGGACCGGGACGATCGACGCGCTTGAACTCGGGATTGGTCCGTGCGGGAAACCGGTCGCGGGCGGTGAACCGGTCCGCCGGCAGCTCGCCGCAGGGACGGCGGTAAGCGATCTCGCTCAGGAACGAGCGCTCGATCTCGATCTGGTCTTCCTTGAGGTCGATGTACCAGCAGCGCCGCGCTCCGCTCCAGCGGTAGCGGCGCACCTTGAGCAGATCCTTGGTTTCGATCGGCGAACCCTGCGCCCACAGCCGAACGACATCCCGAAAGCCGGAACTTCACCTTCCTCATAATCGAGCGCGGCAAACTATTCACGTCGAACGGATTCGGGAACTGGTTCAAGGACCGCTGCCGCGAGGTCGGCCGGCCGCGCTGCTTCGCCCACGGCCTGCGTCAGGCTGGTGCGACGCTGGCCGCCGAGAACGGCGCGACCGAGCGGCAGCTCATGGCGATGTTCGGTTGCGGATGCCAAGCTTACCCGCATAACCCGCCACCCTCGCATTTAAGACGCGACCGTGCCCCTGTCCGCGAAGGGTCGCTGAGATGGCAACGAGCCTGACGATACCCAGTCCGCAGATCGGCAGCAGGGCGTTCCCTTCAGTATAATCCTAAGCCGTGCAGAACCGAGAGAGCCGCTGGCAGCTATGCTGGCAGTATAAAGCGCGACCCTCAGGCTCGGCAGCACCGCACCTCGGAGAATGTGGAGGAATGATTATCCTGCGACTCCGCCAAACAGCGCATGATCAAGTCGCGCCTTCGGCGTACGCCAAGTGAACTGGCTGTGCCTCATTATTGAGTATGCGGACGCAGCCTCAGTATGTCTTGGTTGCGGAAGACCAACTTGGTAGCGTTGACGGGGCCCGGCCAGTTCGAGCGGGAGACGTCGGACATGACCAACATGAAACGTCGAGGTGGCCCATGGCTCATCCCATGGGTCACCGCATGTCTGCTTCTCCCGCTACTCTGTGTGAGCCGGTCTGCTTCTGCCCAGGATTTCTTGGGTCTGCTCATGCGTGGCATCCAAGAAAGAGCACAGTTGCCGCTGCGTGGTTTGGGGCCACCTCACGAGACAGGTGGAGCGGATCTTGCGCCGGCAGAGCGGCGCCTGTCTCCACAGGATCGAAGCTTCGTCCAGGAAGACTTGGCTCTCCTCGGTTTTTACGAAGGTACGCGGGATGGCAACTTAGGATCGGGGACGCGTCCTGCGATACGGCGCTTCCAGGCATCCCTGAACGAGCCGCAGACAGGATACTTCTCTCCGCGTCAACTCGGACAGCTGCGCCGGTCCGCCGAGGCAGCCCGAAGATCCGGTGCTGCCCGGGGCGTGAACCTTGATAGTACTCTTCCGGCCCGAGCTGGTGCGCCAACTCCAGCCTTGGCTCTAGCGGGTGCGTCCGACCTGCCAAGGACCGGCGTCGAGGATGTTTTGATCGACGGTGCGCGGGGCGGTGGACCGCGCAACGAGTTCTCGCGGGCGGTGTTGAGACGCTACATCAAGGCAACCCCTTCGATCTTTGAAGATCCGGAGGGCCTGAAGCGTCTTCTCGCAACGCTCGCCTATAGTGAGAACTCCGTCTGGCCGACGCCAGAGAATCTTCAGCGCCAGCGCCGTGTCACCAACGGCACTGAATTCGAGCAGGAGACTGCGCTCGATGAGTTCAAGACCTTTCTCGCCGCCGAGGCGACAGGTGCCCCTCTGAAGGTCCTGCGGATCCGGACATCGGTCCTTGGACGCTATGACAGGAAACGAGGGGCGTTCCCGTTGAACTTCGGTAGCGAAGGCTCGGGCTATGCTGATCCGATGGTTCTGCATTGGACCGGCGGACCGTCGATCAAGGTCGGCGTCGATGATTGGGACGACATCACCCAGTTGCCGATGGCAGAGCCGGAGGCGGTTCGGCTGGCTGCCCAGCTCGGCCAGAACAGGACCGTTTACGCCGCGATCCGCATGACCGTGAGCAACATCGCGGCGAGCGATCGGGCGGGCGATTCCTCGTTGCAGGCCAGCGGCCGGATTGAAGATGTCGCCATCCATCTGCCGCCTACGACGCCGGGCGCCGAGCTCGGGACGCGCATTGCGACGCTGCCGGTGAAGCGACCGGCGCTGACAGAACCCGAGGCTGCGCGGCCGCCTGAAGCCCGCAATGCGATCGAGAGCTGGACGAGGCTTGGGGTCCGAGCCGAAGGCGACATGCTCGTCGCCCGCCTCGGTCGCCAGGGCGGTGATGCCCCGGAGGACAGCCAGGCCCTCCAGCGCGCGCTGCTTCATCTCGCCCTGGCACGGTCGCCCGGGATCGCCAACAATCTCCCGAACGTTTTCACCATCAGCTCGCGGCTGCTCACTCCCGCCCAGAACGCACAGCTCTTCTCACGCCGCATCGATCACGGCTTCCTCGACGCGCTCAACAAAGACGTCTTCCGGCGGCGTGATACCATCGACACCTTCAAGACGAAGTACTTGCCTTCGTTGATCGCGTTGCGGCCGCAGCTGCCGGTCCGCCTGCGGATCATTTCCCCCGTTCTGCCGCGGACATACGACCTCGCCCGCGGATCCTTCCCCGTCGACGGGTACACGTTCAATCGCTCCGATGGCCGTCTGACCTGGCCCATGCTCGGTGAGCTCTTCGACGTTCGGACCGACCTCGTCTCCTATCCCGACGCGATTGGTGTGGAGGAGCGCCGGGCACGGGCGATCAACGACCGCATCCGAACCGGACAGCCGGGCAGAGGAGCCCGCTTCTACCAAGCGGTTGACCTCGAACTGCTCAGCTTGGCCCCAGCTCATCCGGAAGTGGAGAAGGATTTCGGCTACATTTTCGGGGGTAGCTTCAACATCCAGTCGCGGGGGTTGGACGCCCGCGTGCACCGGCTCGCCTTCTACGAGGACGAGGCGTTGACGCGCCTACTCTGGGACGTTCCGCTCGACGGGATGCGCGCTCAGGCGCCGCAAGCCGCCGTAGATCCCCTGCCCAATCTCACGCTCGGGACGCTGCGCCGCCTCACTCTATGGGGAGCGTTCGGGCTTGCAGCCCGATCTGGCGCCGAGCCCGATTTTCTGGAGCGAAGCGCGAAGACCTCGTCCGCCTACGTCAATGCCAGCGAGTTCGACCGCGAAGCGGTGCTGGACAGCCTTCGCCGGTCCGCCACGGTGGGCACGCCCAAACCCGGCGAACCGGTATATCTTATGGGCTCCGTGAAGCTCGGCCAGCATGATGGGCGGACAGCCTTCGTGGTGGACAGCTACAGCCTCGCCTATGCGCGGGACGGCACGAAGCCGCAGCCCCGGGATGGGTTGCTCGGCCTCGGGGTAGCGAATCCCGAAGTGTTGGCCCGCTTTCCGATCGATGCGGCGACGGCGCAGATCCTGATCAAGTCCGAGCCGTCCCGGAGCTTTCAGGCACTGTTCCGGATCGGATCGCCGAAGGCTACGCCTGTCGCGAGCACGACGGGCCCGAAGGCGGACCTGTTGGTGCAGATCGAGGAGATCGTCCTGCTCCACCCACGTCAGGCGGATCGGGCCGTCGCCCGCGCGGCGGCAGGCGCGATCGTGGCCGCACAGGGGATGGTTCCCGCCTTGGCCGACCCTGAAGCCATCCGCCTCGCCGTCACGCCCGATCGGGTGCCGCTCAACGACGAGACGATGGTGCTCTACGTGCTCGCACAGTCGGGACGCGAGCCGGACGAACAGGTCTTGCGCTGGCTGCTTGTGCGCCGATGGATGGCCGAGCACGATCCGTACGGCAATGGCGGCGAGCACGGGACGGGAGACAATGGCCTGCGCAACGTCTGGGGGACCTTCTTTCCGAAGGGACTCCGGACGCTTTCCGACCAGGATGTCGCGCGCTTCACGCCCACGTTTCGCCGCTGGACCGCGCTCCGCATCGCCGCGCTTCCGCGTAAGGTGACCTTCTTCTGGCACAGCCACGACGGCTCCTCGTCGTTCGGCCGGACCGCTCGAAACCACGCCGAGGTCCTCGATAAAATCGGGGTGAGCCGGCGCAGCCTGGAAGAGAGCTATTACGGGACTCTGGACTTCCGCACCGACCCATCGGGTCAGAGGATCTTTAAGGGTGGCATCATCGAGATGAACCACCAACAGGGTTCGAACGCAGTCCCGCTGGCATACCTCAGGCTGCCGAACCTCCCGGCGGCCGGGGTCGGCGACCACTACCAGATGTATGTCGATCTCGACATCACTCACTTAGTCGCCACGGATGCCGGGACCGGATTGCCCCAGATCGCCTTCGATACCTCCGCCACGGAGGTACGGTGGTGGGGCGGCAGAACCGCGGTGACGCCGCGGCCGCTGCTCGCCGCCTTGAAGACGGCACCGACGGCGCCCTTGCCGGAAATTCGGGATACCGAGCCCGACATCGTGGGCCTGAAGATCGGGATGGCTATGGCGGAAGCCGAGGCGAAGTTGGCAGGCCAGATGAAGATCGCCCACGTCCTTGAACACGTGGGGGCCGCCGAGGGGAACTCGCCGCTCGCCTCTGTGACGCGGCTCTACGTCCGCGACGATGGCCTGGAACTCATCAGCGCTCTGTACGCTCCGGAGGCACTCGGCGGGAAGCTCCTCGGCGCACGCCGCGATCTCTACCTAGACAAGTCCGGGGCGACACTCTCAGCGATACAGACGAAGCTCGAAGAGAAGTACGGTGCCCCGCTGCGGCCGGACGTCATGAGTTGGGGAAAGACAGCGGACTTGCCCAACTGCGGAACTGTTATCTCGGCCATCAACCATCCGTGGCTCGACGCCAGACTTATCCGAGGCGAGGCAATTGGACCGAAATTCGTCGCGCCGGACGAGCTTACGCGCGATGCAGAGGCGGCAGCGCGCCTGCGTACCACGCGCCGCATCTGGACCGTGCAATGGACGTTCGTCGCTCCCGAGGGGCAGCACGAACGCTGCGGGACCACGGTGAAGGCTGATTTCCAACCCTCTACAAGGCTCGGCTTTGCCGGAGAGCGCATCCCGGACGACGAGGCGGCACGACTGACCACTTGGCTCGTCAACCACAAGGCTCACGCGGAAGCCATCAAGGCAGGGCGAGAGTTAGTGCAGCAGGATCGTAGCTCGGGTGCCGCCGCGAAGGCTCTGCCGGATGTCAAGCTGTAGAAGCGGCTCGCATGGTCGCTGACAGATCATCCTCTCATGCCAGGAGCCTGCCCCGTCGCCACAACGCACAGGTGCTCAGCCGACATTACGCAGGAGATGCTCGTGAGCTACTAAGTCAGCTATTGATCGCACAGTCTGCACTGTAGCCAACGGCCCACAAGCTAATTGGCCAGCTCGGACCGCGAGCGCTCAGGCTGGCTAATGGACGCCTGCAACGTCCGCTTCGGCCGCGGCAGTGTGGTGCCGGCCCGCTCCGGGCTGGAGCGCCAGCGCCGGATTTGAATCACGAAGTTCGAGATGCGCACGCCGCGCTACGACCCAGGTGGAGAGTTGCCGGTCGCCCATGCCTGACGAGGCGACTGCCCAGCCGGACCACTCCGGACAGCGTTAAGCCTGAGCGAAGAGCTTGGTGCCAATCACGCTAGTCCTGATGAGGGCCACGAACGCCACCTGCACGGAGTTCACGGCTATCGCGCGCCGCACCCGATGCAGATGTCGTGCACTGCACGCTCGCGCTTCGGCCCAGTCACTTGGTTGGGTAAGCGGCCACCAGCTTCTCTGAGCGTTCCATGGCCGGTGAGCATCCATGGCCGCATGGTCGGAGGCTCTTCTATGATGCGATTTGGTTCGGGCTTTCGGGGCTCAGTCAGCGCCATCCCCTGCGCGGCTGCGCCTCCCGTCATGAGAAGGCCGAACAGCAACACCCAGGACGATAGAGTTCGCACAGCCATCGACGCCTCCTATCCCGGTTCAACGCTGGGGCTGGAACATGGGTCCGGGCTGAGGCTGGACTTCGGAGCGCAAAGCTGAAGGACGTCGAGACGACGGACGACTTCTACGCCCTCCTGACCACCGAGCCGAACGCCGAGGTAGGGGCCGTCCACCCGAAGGCGATGCCGGTGGTCCTGACGAGGGACGAGGAGCGGGACGCGTGGCTGCGGGCGCCTTGGTCCGAGGCATCCGCCTTGCAGCGGCCTTTGCCGGATCAGGCGCTGATGGTCGTGGCGAGGCGAGCGGAAGGACAGAAGATGAGGTGCCCTCATATCAATTTCAGACGCCATCGGCATGCTGCTCTGCTCAACAAGCACCAATGTGCGGGATGCCGTATTGTTCGCGGCCATCGTTCCGATGCGGGCCCAGATTAGTTTGTATTACCAGTTTTCATTCAACCATGGCGGGGTAGATTTTGATTATAATGCTTCTAAAGCAAATACTTGACTGGTGAGTGTGCTTTCTAGGTCATAGGAAGCACGGCGGAAGCCGGTCATTGGAGGCTCCTGCGACGTCGCCGCAGCGTGGCGGTGCATCGGATGTTCTCAATGGCCGCGGCTTCCGAACCGCAGGACGAGTCAAATTCCCATCTCGGCCTGCTCTATCGCCTATACCGGACCGCCTTGCTGCGATTTCTCACGCGACGGGTCGGCCAGGATGATGCGCCGGATCTTCTCCAAGAAGCCTTCATCCGGATGGCCCGCGCCAAGGCCGATCCGCGATCAGTCCGCAACGACAAGGCATTCCTGTTCCAAGTGGCGAGCAACCTCGCGGCCGATCATGGTCGGGAAGCACGTCACCGCTCGCGCCTTCTGACGAGCGACGAGATCGACACCATCCTCAACATCCCCGATGACACCGCGCGTCCCGCCGACGCTGCGCAGGCACGCCTCGAAGGTCAGCGCCTCGCCCGCGCCCTGGCCGAGATACCGCCGCGACGTGCGGAAGCGTTTCGGCTCAGCCGCCTGGAAGGTCTAAGCCACAGGGCTATCGCAGCCCGCCTCGGTGTTTCGGTGCGCACCGTCGAAGCCGAGATCAGGATGGCTCTGGATCACTGTGCCGAGCGGCTCAGCCGAACGCAGCCCAATCGTTGATTGCGGAGGCTTTCCCCTTGAGACGTCGAACGATCAGGGCAACGAGCCTACGAGGCGGGTGCGGCAACGCCGCCGTTTGCATAGGGTAGAGGCGGATGCGTCGGGCATGACGGGAGCCGAGAACGAGAACCGACCGAACGAGCCGACGAGCGCCAGCCTCGATGCGCAAGCGCGCGCCTGGATCGTCCGGCTAACCTCGGGTTCGGCGACTCAGGCCGATGCGGACGCCTGCGCCGCCTGGCGCGCGATCGCCGATCACGAGGCTGCCTTCCGCGCTGCTACCCGCCTCTGGCAGCAGACTGGGCCGGCTCTGAGGAACGGTGTCCCCGCCCAGGAGAGGCAGGCCCTGCCGCGGCCGACACGCCGACAGGTTCTGCGCCGGGCGGCCTGGGGCGCTGGTGCCGCCTCCGTCGCGGCAGGCGGAGGAGCGATAGCGCTCCGCTGGCAGGAACTGAGTGCCACCCATCGCACCGGAACAGGCGAGGTTCGATCGGTGAAGCTGCCGGACGGCACGCGTCTCGACCTCGACGCTCAGACAGCTCTCGATCTCGAGACCATCGGACAAAGGCACGTCGTCAGCCTCCACGCCGGCGCCCTCGTCGTAACGGCGCCGGAGAACGTCCCGGTCACCATCCGGGCCGATGACACCCAAACGAACACTCGTCCCGACCTCGCAGCCGAACTCGCCGTCTCGTGTCGCCTAGCAGACAATGCGGTCGGCTGGTTCGGCCACGCGGATGTCGGTGTCGCCTGCCTGTCCGGCGAAGCGGACTTCCAGAGCGGTGCGGGCGTGACGCCGACGCGCCTGCGGGCGGGGCATGGCATCGAAACCGGACACGGTGCGGGCATCGTTCACGGAATCGACGCCGCTACGGCTGCCGCGTGGCGCCGCGGCCTTCTGGTCTTCCGGGACACCCCTCTCGCAGCGGTCGTGAGTGACCTCAACCGCTACCGGCCCGGGCGGATCATGCTGGCGAGCGCCGTCGCCACCTCGCGCCGTGTCACCGGCGTGTTCCACCTCGACCGGCCAGACGAGGCGCTGACCAGCATTGGCACTGCTCTCGGCCTCACGGAGTACCGCCTGGGCGCCGGCCTCGTCGTCCTGCGCTGAAGCCGCGCGAAACTATCTTTGCGGGTTTCGGGCGCCCGCACGTCTCAGCACTCAGGCAGGCACGGATCGACCTGCCGGAGAGCGGCGCCAAGCCGCGCGGGAGACGGTGGGCTGATGAACGGGCGGCGGCAAGTACGGCGACGGGCGGAAAATGCGGAGCGGAACGGACGGCGGATGGCGGCAGGATTGAGCGGATTCGCGGTGCTCGCCGCCGCCATGCCGAATCCGGTGGCGGCGGGCATCGATGCCGGGCACGGCATGGTGGCCGGGTCGACGATCCGGCCGATCGTGCGCGTGTCGGCGATCGCGCGATCCGAGGAAACGATCGTCTTCGCGATCCCGGCCGGGCCGCTCGATGACGCGCTGGCTGCCTATGCCGGGGCGAGCGGCGTACAACTGATCTACGATGCCCGCACCTCGGGCCGGGTTCGCTCCCCCGGCCTGTCAGGTGACTTCAGCCGTGCGGATGGATTGCGGCAGTTGCTCGCCGGCACCGGTCTCGTGCCGCAATTCGCGGGAGAGCGGATGGCAACTCTGGTCCGGGTGGTGGCCGAAGTCGCACCTGCCCTCGCGTCGGACGCGGACGTCACCCTCGACATGCTGGAGGTGATGGGGGACGGCACGGTCGGACCCGTCAACGGCTACGTCGCGCGCCGCAGCGCGACCGCCACCAAGACCGGTACATCAATCTTGGAAACACCGCAGGCCATCAACGTAGTCGGCCGCAAGGAGATAGAGGATCGGCAAGCGCAGAGCGTGAGTCAGGCACTGCTCTATACGCCGGGGGTTCTCACGCAGTACGGCACGGACCTGCGCTACGACTGGCTCTATGTTCGTGGCTTCGTACCCGGACGCTACCTCGACGGACTGCGCCTACCGTTCGGCGCACGGGGATACTCGCAGCCGCGCATCGAGTCGTACGGTTTGGAGCGGATCGAATTGCTGAAGGGCCCGTCATCAGGGCTGTATGGGCAGAACTCGCCGGGTGGCCTGCTCAACCTCATCAGCAAGCGGCCGAGTGCGGTTCCCCTACGCGAGATCCAACTTCAGACCGGCAGCTTCGGGCGCGCGCAGGCCGCCTTCGACCTGTCTGGTCCCGTCGATCCGGATGGCAAAATCCTGTATCGGCTGACCGGGCTCGCACGCACCACCGGCACCCAGGTGGATTATCTGGAGGAAGACCGGGTCTTCATCGCGCCGAGCGTGGCGTTCCGGCCGGATGCCGACACGTCCCTCACCATTCTGTCGCAGTACCTGCACATCGACTCACCCGGAGGCGGTGCGCCGCAGGGCTTGCCGACGCTCGGCACGCTGTACAGCAATCCCAACGGACGCATTCCCACCCGCCGCTTCATCGGCGAACCGAACTACGACCGCTTCAAGCTCGACCAGGGTTTCATCGGCTATGCCTTCGAGCATCGCTACAACGATGTCTGGACCGTGCGTCAAAATTTGCGGTTCTCCCACGTCGAAGCCGACACCCAGCGCGTGCAGGCGATTGGTCTCGCGGCCAACGGCCGTACGCTGTCCCGTTACGCCTGGGCGTTTCCCGAGCGTTCGAACCTTTTCAACGTAGACAATCAGGCAGAGGCGCGCTTTCTCACAGGCCCTTTCGCACACACTCTCCTGTTCGGAGCCGACTACCTGCGCGAGGATGCGCGCTACGATGAATCCGAACTGCAGGTCGTTCCGTCGGTCGACATCTTCGCTCCAACCTATGCCGGAACGGTCACGCGGCCCCCGCTCGGAACCCGGATCACGCAAGGGCGCAACCAGACCGGCCTCTATGCCCAGGACGAGATCCGCTCGGGCGGCTTCACGCTGACGCTGAGCGGGCGGCAGGATTGGGCAGACGCCGTAACCCGAACCCGCACAGTGACGAGTGGCGCCCTGACCCAGGTCCGCCAAAACGATGCCGCCTTCACTGGGCGGGTCGGTTTGAGCTACCTCTTCGACGGTGGCCTCGCACCCTATATCAGCTACGCCACGTCGTTCCAGCCGACCTCGGGCACGAACCGTCTCGGTTCACCTTTCGCGCCGACCACGGGCGAACAGATCGAGGCCGGCATCAAGGTGCAGCCGCCCGGCACCAATCTCTTGCTGACGGGCGCCGTGTTCGACCTGACGCAGCAGAACGTGCTGACGCCGGATAGCGCGGACTTCCGCTTCAATACACAGGCGGGCGAGGCTCGGGTCCGCGGTGTGGAACTTGAGGCCAAGGCGAGCCTGACTGACAGCCTCGACCTGACCGCTTCCTACGCGGGGATGAGCAGTGAGTTTACGAAGGCGAACGCCAACGCTGCCGGCGTCAGCATCGTCGGAAACGCGTTGCCGTTCGTGCCGCGGCATCAGGCTGCCGCCTGGCTCGACTACACGGTTAGGACCGGGACTTTTGCAGGTCTTGGGTTAGGAGCCGGCGTACGCTACATCGGCACCTCAGTCGGCGACAACGCCAACCTCTATCGGACCCCTGCCGTCACGTTGGTTGACGCCGCGATCCGTTATGACTTCGGATACCGGCATCCGGCGCTCAAGGGCGTCGATATGGCGGTGAATGCAACGAACCTGTTCGACAAAACACACGTGACGACCTGCATCGCGGCAACCGGCTGCTTCTACGGCAACCGACAGACGATCCTGGCGACGCTGCGCTACCGCTGGTGAGCCTTAGCGCCGGTCGGGCTGCTCAGCGCGCAGCAGCCCGACCAACGACCGGAAGGTTTGTTGGCGGAGCATCCATGCAGGCGAGACGACTGACTTCGAAGCGCTTCCTGCCTTGGTGAGACGGGGACACAACCCGGCGAATCAACCTCAACGGATGACTAACCACATCCGAACAGGGCGCGGAAACCATCACGGACAAAGGCGTTAGCCGGACACTTCGATCCAGGCAGACGCAAGAGCACTCGCGATGACCATCACCGTCTTCGATCCGATCAGCGGCCAGATGGTCACGATTCACATGCCGTCCCAACAGCCGCGCTGATCCCGCCATTCACGTGTTCACCTAAGCCACGACGATGATCGGTCTTCCTCTATACCGCCTCCTGATTGCCGTCGCCCTCGTGCTGTCGAGTGCGACGGCCACCACACGCCTCGGCTACGCCGAACCGAAGATGGTCTGCGAGAATGGACAGCAGGCGGGTGTTTGCAGCGGTGCGGCTGCCTCGCGCTGACGAACGCCTCGCCCTGCTGGAAGTAGCCCTGCGCCGTGCGGTTAGCCTCCCGATAGCCCGGCACCTAAGCCTCAAGAGCATCGTTTACGCTGCGGCGAACCGGCGTCAGGGCCGCAACCTCACACCCAGCATAAGGGCCGTAACGCGAAACCAATGACGCTGGAGGTACCGGTGCTGCCGGCTGTTCGCGCAGCCATCGACGCCTGCCCGAGCCAGAACCTCACCTTCCTCGTCACAGAGCGCGGCAAGCCGTTTACGGCGAACGGATTCGGGACCTGGTTCAAGGACCGCTGCCGCGAGGCCGGCTTGCCACACTGGCTCCGCCCATGGACTGCGCAAGGCTGAGGCGACGCTCGCGGCTGAGAACGGCGCGACCGAACGGCATCTCATGGCAATGTTCGGTTGGCGCACGTCGAAGATGGCAGAGCACTACACCCGCAAGACCGAGCAGCAACGGCTAGCCGGGGGCGCTATGCACCTGATAGATTTCAATCGAAGCGGGGAGGGGAGTGTCCCACTTTCCGCGGCCATCAGAGCCGATGGGGGACTTTCATCAGAGATACCGCAATGAAATCAATGATGATTTCAGCGATTGGTGCCCAGGAAAGGACTCGAACCTTCACCTCTTGCGAGACTGGTACCTGAAACCAGCGCGTCTACCAATTCCGCCACCTGGGCGCCGGACCGTTGCCGGTCGGCGATGGGGTTCGTTTAGGGGGCGGCAGCGAAGGCGTCAATCGCTGTTTCGCCGCCGCCGCTAAAAATGCCGAAGCCGGCTTTTTCCGCGGCGCGCGGGCAACACACCCATGCCGCGGATCGGTCCAGGTCGCCTCAGCCGCGCCAGTCGCGGATGTCGACGAAGCGGCCGGCCACCGCCGCCGCCGCCGCCATTGCCGGGGAGACGAGGTGCGTGCGGCCGCGCGGGCCCTGACGGCCCTCGAAGTTGCGGTTCGAGGTCGAGGCGCAGCGCTCGCCGGGCCGCAGCTTGTCCGGGTTCATCCCGAGGCACATCGAGCAGCCGGGCTCGCGCCAGTCGAAGCCCGCCTCCTTCAGGATGCGGTCGATCCCTTCGGCTTCGGCCTGCGCCTTCACGAGGCCGGAGCCCGGCACCACCATCGCCGAGACGCCGTCATGCACCTTGCGACCCTCGACTATCTTGGCGACGACCCGCAGGTCCTCGATGCGGCCGTTGGTGCAGGAGCCGATGAACACCCGGTCGAGGGTGACGTCGGTCATCCGCGTGCCCGGCGTCAGACCCATATAGGCCAGCGCCTTCTCCTTGGACTGCCGCTTGTTCTCGTCCGCGATCTGCGCCGGATCGGGCACCGTGCCGAGGATCGAGACGATGTCCTCAGGGCTCGTGCCCCAGGAGACCAGCGGGGGGAGGTTGGCCGCGTCAAGGCGGATCTCGCGGTCGAAATGCGCAGCCTCGTCGGTAACGAGGCTCTCCCAGTAGCGGCGGGCCGCATCGAAGGCTGCGCCCTTCGGGGCCTTCGGGCGGTCCTTGACGTAGGCATAGGTGGTCTCGTCGGGGGCGACCATGCCGGCGCGGGCGCCGCCCTCGATCGACATGTTGCAGATCGTCATCCGACCCTCCATCGAGAGGGCTCGAATCGCCTCGCCGGCATACTCGATGACGTGGCCGGTGCCGCCGGCGGTGCCGATCTCGCCGATGATGGCCAGCACGATATCCTTGGCGCTGACGCCCGGCGGCAGAGTGCCGTCGACCGTCACCCGCATGTTCTTGGCCTTGCGCTGGATCAGCGTCTGCGTGGCGAGCACGTGCTCGACCTCCGAGGTGCCGATGCCGTGGGCCAGCGCGCCGAAGGCGCCGTGGGTCGAGGTGTGGGAATCACCGCACACGATCGTCTGCCCCGGCAGGGTGAAGCCCTGCTCCGGCCCGATGATGTGGACGATGCCCTGACGCCGATCGAGGGCGTCGTAGAACTCGATGCCGAAATCGCGCACGTTCTCGGCGAGCGCCTCAAGCTGCGTGCGGCTCTCGGGATCCTCGATGCCCTTCGAGCGGTCCGAGGTCTGGACGTTGTGATCGACCACCGCCAGCGTCTTGTGCGGCGCGCGCACCTTGCGGCCGGCGACGCGAAGCCCCTCGAACGCCTGGGGGCTCGTCACCTCGTGCACGAGGTGGCGGTCGATGTAGAGGAGGGCGGAGCCATCCGGCTGAACATCGACGACGTGGTCGTCCCAGATCTTGTCGTAGAGGGTGCGCGGCGCGGTCATGATGCGGCTATTCTGACGGGTTGAAGGCTCCATCACGGAAAACGCCCCGGTCGGGCCGCCGGAAACCGTGCGGCCGGATCGCGGGGAACATCCGGAAGAGGCTCTTGTGTAATGCGCCCCGGGCGATTTCGGAAGGGCGGCAGCGCACATCCAGCGTGCATGGCACTTCTGCCACGTGCTCGCCCTACCGGTCGGCCGCGGCTGGACCGGCACGCGGCGCGGCATTACTCCCGGTCCAACCTTTGTTGACCGCTCCTCCATCGACCTTCGGGAGGCCGTGAACCGGTGCCGCCGCCTGAGACGCCCGATATCCTGCTGATCCGGCAGACCCGCCCCGACGTGGCCGGGCGGCTCGCCGAGCGCTTCCGCCTGCACCGCATGGAAGAAGCGCCCGACCGCGAGGCGTTCTTCGCCGAGATCGGTCCGCGCATCCGGGCGCTCGCGGTCGGCGCGATGTGCCCGGTCGACGCCGCCCTGTTCGACCGGCTGCCGCGGCTCGAGATCGTGGCGAGCTTCGGCGTCGGCTACGACACCATCGACGTGGCGGAGGCGCATCGCCGCGGCATCGTCGTCACCCACACGCCGGACGTGCTCTCCGACGAGGTGGCCGACCTCGCGCTCGGCCTGCTGCTCGCTACCCTCCGCCGCATCCCGCAGGCCGACCGCTACCTGCGCGCCGGACGCTGGCGGGAGGGGAGCTTCCCGCTCACCACGAGCCTGCGGGAGCGCCGGGTCGGAATCCTCGGGCTCGGCCGGATCGGGCGGGCGATCGCCCGGCGCCTCGAAGGTTTTGGGGTTGGAATCGCCTATCACGGCCGGACGCCTCAAGGAGACGTGGCCTACGCCTATCACGACAGCCTGCTCGGTCTGGCGCACGCAGTCGATACGCTGATCGTGGCTGCCCCCGGTGGACCGGGCACGAACGGGATCGTCGATGCCGCGGTCCTGGCGGCGCTCGGCGCGGACGGCATTGTCGTCAACATCGCCCGCGGCAGCGTGATCGACGAAGCGGCGCTGATCGCAGCACTCCAGTCCGGGGCGATCCTCGGCGCGGGCCTCGACGTGTTCGAGAACGAACCGCACGTGCCGCAGGCGCTGATCGATCTCGATCAGACGGTGCTGCTGCCACATGTCGGATCGGGTTCGCACTACACCCGCGCGGCGATGGGCCGGCTGCTCACCGACAATCTGTTCTCCTGGTTCGAAGGCGAGGGCCCAGTGACGCCGGTGCCGGAAACGCCCTGGAAGGGCCAGCGATGAAGAGCCCGACGATGACGCGCATGGCTGGCGCGGGGGTGTTGGCCGCGCTGGCGCTGAGCGCGGCGCTGGCGCAGGAGAGCCCGCCGGCGCCAGAGCCGCCCCCCGCGACGGTGCCCGCGGAGAACGGCTCCGTGCCGCCCGGCCTCACGACGCTGCCGAGGACCCTGGCGGGCGCGGCGGGCACCTGGGATCTCTCCCTCGATGGCGGGCGGCGACGCTGCGTCATCACGCTCGCCATGGAGACCGGCCCGAGCGGGCGCGCGGCGCGCTTTCCCGCCGGCTGCCGCCGGGCCCTGCCGCTCCTCGCCGGCATCGGCGGTTGGTTGTTCACCGGCGAGGGCCTGCGCCTCGTGGATCGAAACCTGCGCCCGGTGCTGACCTTCGCCGCGAATTCGGACGGAATGAGCTTCGGCGCAACCGCCGAGAACGGCGAGCGTTACAACCTCGTGCCGCTCCAGATCGCGGCGATGCAGCCGCCCGCCGCTCCCGGCACGGCCACCGTCACGGCCGCGGCGCAGAGCGACGCATCGCCCTCCGCCGCGCCGGAAAAGCCGGCGGAAGCTCCCGCTCAAGGGCCGGCTCCCGGCCTCTACGCCCTCGAACGCGCCGAGCAGAAGGATGTCTGCCGCCTCGAACTCTCGCTGTCCCTCGAAGTCGGGAAGGACACGGCCCCCGTGCGGGTTCTGCCGGATTGCCGCGACAGCGGGATCACGGTGTTCGATCCGGTGAGTTGGCGCTACGCCAACGGTCACCTGACGCTGAAGGCGCGCCGCGGCCACGCCGTGAATCTCGTGGCGGACGGGGAGGGGCGCTGGCGGCGCGATCCCGAGATCGGCACCCCCCTCGTGCTCAGGAAGGTCGAGCCCTAGGGCGCCGTGTTCAGAACAGCGGCCGCAGGGCGAGGTGCAGCCCGAGGCCCAGCAGGCCGACAAAGAAGCAGCGCCGGAACACGCGCTCGCTGACACGTCCCCGCACCCAGCCGCCGAGCGCCATGCCGAGCAAGGCCGGCACGAGGGCGATGAGGGAAGTTCCCGCGACGCTGAGCGAGAGGGCACCGCCGCCCGCCAGGGCAACGGCCAGCGCCACGGTGGAGACGGTGAAGGACAGCCCGAGCGCCTGGATCAGGTCATCCTTGGTCAGGCCCAGCGCCCCGAGATAGGGCGCCGAGGGGAACGAGGAGACGGCCGTCGCCGCCGTCACCAGCCCCGTCGCGGCGCCGACGAGCGGTCCGAGCCAGCGCTCTGTTCCGGGCGGAACGTGGAGCCGCAGGGCGGCAAGCCCCACCACGGCGTAGGCGATCAGGGCGAGGCCGAGGAAGACCGTGGCCTCCGCGCCGTAATTGCCGTGAAGGATCCCCGCCGCGACCAGGGTGCCGACCACGCTCGCCAGCAGCATCGGCCAGAGACGCCGCAAAAGCGTGCCGAAGCGCGGGCCTGCGGCGAGCTGCCAGACATTGGTGACGAAAGCGGGAACGACGAGCAGCGCCGCCGCCTGCACCGGGGCCATGACGAGGCTGAGCAGGCCCATGGCGACGGGGGGCAGGCCGAGACCCACCATGCCCTTGACGAAGCCAGCAAGCAGGAAGGCCGACGCCGCCACAGCGAGGGGGAGGGGATCCATGGAGAAAGACATGCGCGCGTTCTGCTTCGGGGAAGGGAGTTGTTCAATCGTGGAGCAGCATGTCGCGCAGGATCGCCTGCCGGACGGCCTCCGCTTCGGTCTCCCGCGCCGACGGCGCGCAATCGAGCTCAGCGCTGGGCGCGGCGACGGAGACCGCCCGGGGGATCGCCGCCGACACATCGAGGCGGCGCGAAATGGCATCCGAGCGAGCGATGGCAACCAGCGCCGTCAACGCTGCGAGGAGGAGGGCTGCCGTTTCGAGCCAGGCGTCGCCCGAGCGGGTTCTGGTCCGTGTGTCCCGTGCCATGGGCCGAGTTTGGCAGCCTGACGCTGCGCGACAATGCGGAAGTGGCCCGTACCAGCCTTCGGCTGAGCCGAAACCCTTGCCGTGCAATGCCCTTGCCGAGCGAAACCCTTGCAGAGCAATCCTTGCCGAGCGATGCCGGCTCGCCGACGATGGCGCCATGCGCTTCGACCTGACCGACCTGCGCCTGTTCCTCCACGTCGTCGAGGCGGAAAGCATCACCCGCGGCGCCGAGCGAGCCGGGCTGGCGCTCGCCTCGGCGAGCGAGCGCATCCGCGGCATGGAGGCGGATGGCGGTGTGCCGCTCTTGGAGCGCCATGCCCGCGGGGTTCGGCCGACGCCGGCGGGCCTCGCGGTGGCGCATCACGCCCGGCTCGTGCTCGGCCAACTCGAACAGATGCGCGGCGAACTCGGCCAGTATGCCCATGGCCTGCGCGGCCATGTCCGGCTTCTATCGATCACCGCGGCGATCGCGGCGTTTCTCCCCGATGCACTGTCCGGCTTCCTCGCGGCGCATCCGAGCGTCGATATCGATCTGGAGGAGCGCACCAGCCGCGAGACTGTCGATGCCCTGGCGGGCGGGCTCGCCGATATCGGCATCGTCGCCGACACGACCGATCTCGGTACGCTCGAAACCCTGCCGCTCCACCTCGATCGGATCGTCCTCGTGGTGCCGACGAACCACGCCCTGGCGCAGCGGGTCAGCGTCACGTTCCGGGAGGTGCTGGACGAGCCCCTGGTCGGCCTCAGCCACGGCCGGGCGCTCCAGGCGCATCTGGCGACTCACGCCGCCCGCGCCGGCCGTCCGTTCAAGCTTCGGGTGCGGCTGAACGGGCTCGACGCGGTCTGCCGCATGGTCGAGCGAGGAGTCGGCGTGGCGATCGTGCCCGAGGCGGCGGCGCGGCGCGCGGCCGAGACGCTGGCGATCCGCGCGATCCCGATCGACGAGCCCTGGGCCCTGCGCCGCCTGAAGCTCTGCGCCCGCCGCTTCGCGGCGCTCCCGCCGCACGCCCGCCAACTCGCAGAGCACTTGATCGCGCATCTCGGGGCGACCGAAGATCCCGGTTTCGAGAGGACGCGCCCTTTCGGGGGTCCAGGACGGAGCCCTGGTTGACGGGAGCCCTCGGGGGTGCTCGTGGCGCAGGGGCCGGACGGCTCCGTCCGCTTCGTCAGCGATCCCGGTCAAACGAGATGCTCGCCCGATACGGGATGCCGCGGGCACCCTGCTACTCGTAGCAGGAGCGGCGGACGCCTCGTCAAACAGCAAGCCTGCTCCGGCTGCGTTGCGTCTGTGAGCGGAGCACAAGGGCCGTTCTGCCGTGCCGGCCGGCGCCTCGACACGCGATAAAAAACCCGCCAAGTCATCGACTGGGCGGGCGAACATGGATGGCTGGGGGACCTGGATTCGAACCAGGACTAGCGGAGTCAGAGTCCGCGGTTCTACCGTTAAACTATCCCCCACCGAACACATTGTAAAACCAGCGGAATCTCCGGCCGGTTTCCAATCCGCGATACCTGGTTTCCAAGGCTCGCGGCCGGTGCCGGGATCAGATAGGCTGAGCTGAACCGCCCGTCAACCTGTGGATGGGCCATCACAAAGCGAAAGTTCGCGCTCGTCCCATGCCTGAAGCCCCCACCGTCGGCGAACTCTTCAAGGCGAAGGCCGCCACCGGCGAGCAGGTGAACGCGACGGTTGATGCTTGTCTCGCCCAGTACGAGACGAGCGCACACCCGATCGCCGACGGCTACAGCCTCGATCTCGGCGACGCCGTCGCTGCGCACCGCTGGGCGACCCAGGTCATGGGGCTGTTCGATGCAACTCAATCTCTGAAGCGCGGAGCGGTGCGCACCGCGATCCTGCTCGCGCGGGCGCAGAAGGACTGAGAAGGCCGGCTCGCACCGTTGGCGAATAGGTCGATGTGAGCCTGACGACCATGCCGCTCTACTGCGTGGCGCTTGGGTGCGGGCATGATGCGACCCTGAAGCTGGCCTACCTCCCGCTCACCCCCAATCCACAGCCGGGTGGCCAGCGCCATCGCGTCTGCGCAACCTTCGCGTCTTGTAAGCACGACGTTAAGTGGAATGCTGATCGCCGGGCGGCTCGGACGAAAAGATAAGACTCCCGCCAGCCAAGGCCGCCGCCGAGGAGACGCCTATGATCGAAGCTAAGCGGGCGCACCAGCGGAACAGGGACCAGATGCTGATCGAAATGGCCGAGGCCGTTGAGCGAATGCTGGAATTGACACGACTCGCCCATCCTGCCGAAGCGATGATCTCTCATGGCATCGCCCATCAACAGGGCAGGCTCCGAGAAGCGCGCGAACGGTTCGCGGGCTCGCTGGAGAAGCCCTAGCAGCCCTCGCGGAGCGGTCCTCTCCACGTTAGCCTGAAGGCATCAAAGACCGCACCGTCGCCGACTGGATCGCCGAGGGCGAGACGACGATCGCTCTGTTCTGCATCGCCAAGCCCTGCGGGCATCACGCCGCGGTGGACATCACTCGCCTGCCGCCCGAGACGAAGCGCAGCCAGATCATCCGGCGCGCACGCTGCACGGCTTGTGGCTCACGCGACGTGAAGTTCATGCGGGACATGGACGCGCATTACCGGCGGATGCTGGAGGAACGCGGGTTCGATCCGACGCCGCGGCCGGCCTGATAGCACGAACACGCCAAGGTCCATGAAGGGGCAACTGGCCTCTAGGAGCGTTGTCCAGGCTCCATCTGAAACCGCACAAAAACCCCGCGCCGGTGAACCGGGCGGGGCTGGAGAGGTGCCCGCAGGGGCTGATTGCGTGTGCGGTATCAATGATCGGCCAGAGGCGAGCGGTCCATTCCTGTCACGCCGCTGGCCGGACACGATGTCGTCACCCGGATGGTGGCCCGCCGAACGGAAGCTCACCCGTCTGCCACCAAGCGCCGATGCAGGGCCTCGTCCACTACGATTGAGGAGCGGAGGACCGATGTTCAGGCGGAGAACGCTCCGGCTCCCCTCCCGCTCGAAGGTGTATGATATAGCTCAAGGGAGCTGTCGCCGGTTAAAATCAACCTGTCCTAGAGACATCCGGCAACATGGATCTATGTCAGTACCCATCATCAGCGGTTCTGACGCAGGCGCTGATGGCTGGAGGAGACGAGCGCTTCCGCCTGCAACGCAAGGCGA
>NZ_JACHWM010000020.1 GCF_014191355.1 Methylobacterium sp. R2-1 | reverse complement strand
TCCGCGGGCTTCATGCCGTTCCACGCCGATCACACCACGACGGACCGGCAGGCCCCACCCGCCACGCACCCCGGCGACCCGAAAGGGGAGGGGGCGCGTGCCTCAGGGCTGCATCGACCGTGCGGAGCTGCGCGGCACCCTCACCATGCTCCGACGGTGCGCCGCGTTCGACGCTCCGCCTTGCGGGTCGCGGTCTGCCGTAAATGATGCTCGATCGCGTCGTTTGCGCGCGCTCGCATCTGCCGGATCGCCTCGACATCGTCGAACGTCTCGGGGAAGCGCCGTGACAGCCACAGATAGGCGCTGGCGAGTTTCACGGTTCGCTCCTGGTAATCGAGTTCGCCGGCGAGGCTGGCTCTCAGGGCAGGCACCGTCACGCCGGTCGCGCGAACCTGACTCCACCGCTCCAGCATACCCATGGCAATCTCGTCGCGCCGATTGATCGGGCAGACCGAGAAGACGAATTTTTCCTCGATCGGGAGACGCGCCCGGTCGATGGTGCGCGCGATCTCCAGAACCTCTTCCAGAGCCGATGGCTGGAACGGCGAACCGGCATAGAAGGTCGCCCGCGCGAAATGCGTCATCACCTCGTAGAGGCTGGGCGTCCGCATCTCCTCGGCCACCGAGCGGATCGCGGTCAAGTCCGGACGCACGTAGAAGCGCGTATCGGCGGCCGGCGCCGTGGGAGCTCCGGCCAAAGCTGCTCGGATCGGCTCGATGGCGGTTGCCTCGGTTGCTGCCACGTAGCCGACGTCGTGGTGGCCGTAACGCCCGGCCCGGCCAGCGATCTGCCGGATCTCGGAATTGGTGAGCGCGCGCTCCTCGACGCCGTCCCACTTGCACACGGCCGAGAAGACGATCCGCTTCAGCGGCCCCAGATTGAGCCCCATGCCGATGGCATCGGTGGTCACGAGGACATTGGCTTCGCCCGATCGGAAGCGCGCCGCCTCGGCGCGGCGGACCTCCGGCGACAGGGCGCCGTAGATCGTCGCGACCCGGTGTCCGCGAGCGACCAGGATCTCACGATTCTCGTGCACGGCGCGGCGAGAGAAGGCGACGACGGCATCGCCCGGCTCGACCTTCTCCAGCGGAACGGGCTCGTCCAGAAGCACGAGCGGCGACTTGCGCTCGAAGGTGAGCACCTCCAGCGACTCGTTCGCCGCCTCGGCGGCGCGGCGCACATAGGACAGAGCATCGTCCGATCCGCAGACGATAACGGTCTTGGCGGGGACACCGAACAAGGCATTCGTCCAGGCCCAGCCGCGATCCGGGTCCGAGAGCATCTGGATCTCGTCGATGACCGCGACGTCGATCGGCCGAGTCAGGTCGGCCGTCTCGATCGTTCGGGCGGTGTGCGTCGGATCGGTCTCTCCCAGCACTTCCTCACCGGTGACCATTCCGGCGCGCAGGCCGCGCTCGCGCAGACCCTCGTAGTTTTCCAGTGCCAGGAGACGCAGCGGAGCGAGATAAGCACCGGTGGGCGCTGCGCTCAGCGCCTGCAGGGCCGCATAGGTCTTGCCGGAATTGGTCAGCCCCATGTGGAACAGGATGCGGCGGTTCAGCCGGCGCGCCGCGGCGAATTTCTCAATATAGGCGCCGAACCCGACTTGATCCCGAAGGCGCCGCAGGCGCGAGCCCTCGCGCGCTACTGCCTTGGCCCGCTGACGAACCGGTGTCAGCGCGTCCGTGAGGGAGCGAGCGAGCCTAGGATTGAGGCTGAACGGGCGGGAGCGCAGCGAGCGGTCCATATGCTCGAGATAGGCGGCCGCGTCGGCGCCCACCTCGCGCAGATCGGCGAGGATCTGACCTCTGAGTCGGTCGACCGGTTTGCGCAGGTCGCGGCTCGTCCGCACCGTCATCTCCGCCACGGCGGCGCGCAGCTCATCCAGACGGTGCGTGGGATCGTTCCGGGACGCCATTCCGCTGAGGATTTCGGCGCTGATCGGGTCCGGCGCCGCGTCGATGCGCAGGTCCATGCGACCGGCCTCAAGCAGCGGGATGCTGATGCGGGCGCTCCAGCGAATGCCATGGTCCTTGGCCACCGCGGCCCTGAGGACGGGGACCGTGCGCTTGAGGGCCGGGATGCCGGTCTCCGCGAAAGCCCGCGCCGCCCGCATCTCTCGCAGAGCGCGCGCCACGCGCTCGTCCTCGACCTCCGCTCCGAATTCCGGCAGTTCGAGGTGGGTGCGCAGAGCCTCAAGATCGACGGCGTTCGGCGCGAGGCCGAGCCGTCCGACCACCTCGATCAGGCTTTCGACGGTGGGGCGGTGACGCTTCCGGGCCATCGGCTCACTTTCAACAACGGCGTCAGTTTCAGGCCGGATCTTCGCCCAGGCCTAATCAAACTCGATGACTGTGGCATGGGTTCATGAGGCGGCCGAGGAGCGTGCTTCTTTGACGAAGCAATCTCCACGACGAGAGGTGCAGTTCCGGCTCCCGCCCCCATGCGTGTCGAGACCCGAAACCCATTGATGGCCGATGATGCCGCGCGCCATCGACCGGCGGGGAGCCTCAAAGACCGTCCGCGTTCCGGTGTCGCCGTCCGTTCCCGAGGGTCCGAGGTCGTATTCGCACACGAGTGAACTGCGTTGGACCGCGGTGATGTCCATGATGGTATTCTCCGACGTGGAAAAGACACATCACCGCGTGCGAGAAAACGGGGGCCGTTCCACAAGACGATAGAAGCCGCGCCGAGAGCACCGATCGCTGCTACGGTTTCCGACCGCTGGTTCCGCAGGAGCAGCGCCCATGAATGCTGAGCTGGTCAAAAGCCGTGACGATGCTTTGGTGCTGCTCGACGCTGAACTGATCACATTTCGCGACTTCATAGTGCTGTCTGATCACAAAGACTGGAAGCCGTGGAGATCGCACTCCGGAGGCGCGGTGAGCCGATCGGGCCCTGTAGTGACCTCTGGGGCATGATGAATCAAAGGTCCGCCCCCCGCTGGTAGTGCCAGCTCGAGGCACGGATCGGCAGTCACCCTCGGCAAAGGGAGTTGACTCTGATTTGCGTGGAGAGGTCTATTTCCTACGAAGGGGAGGCGGAGTGCGGCGCTCCGCAACGCTGCCATGCAGTCCTGTCGTCACACGGTCCGGGTTCTCAATCTAGAAAGGCCGCACCACTGGTTGGCGAAGGGACATCGTTTCCGCGCCTAATTGTATCCATTCTCCGTTCTGCGCTGCGGCTTTGACGCAGATCCGCGCATCAATACGGACCGGCTTCGCAAACGATGACCATGGCAGCACTTACGTCGCCTTTGCCGCCCAGGCAGAACGAGAGCCGGCGGCTTGCCGCGTTGCATCGCCTGCAGCTGCTCGACACGCCACCTGATCCGGCCTTCGACCGGATCGCTCAGCTGGCTCAGACGATCTTCGGCGTCCCGATCGCGATCATTTCACTGCTCGATGAGGAGCGGCAATGGTTCAAGGCTAAGTGTGGCTTGGAGGTCCCGGGGACACCGCGAGAGCAGGCGTTTTGTAACTACACGATCTTACACGATAGCGTGTTCATCGTTCCCGATGCACGCGCCCATGCTGATTTTTCCACGAATCCTCTTGTGACCGGCGAGCCGTTTATCCGCTTTTATGCCGGTGCGCCTCTGACAGTCGCGCCAGAAACAAGAGTCGGCTCACTTTGTATTATCGACAGACAGCCTCGTGCCTTCAGCCAAGAAGATGCGCAGATGTTGGCTCGCATGGCGCGCGTTGTTGTGGACGAAATCTGGTTGCGAAGCCTCGCGTCCGGTCAAGATCGAAGCTGCTTGGATCCTGCTGAAGTCAAGCGCACCTCTGCGGAGTCAGTTATCATTACTGGTGTGCAGGTTCGCGCTGCCCGAGCACTGCTGAACTGGTCAATTGACGAGCTCGCCCTGCAAGCAGGTCTGTCGCCAAATACGATCAAGCGTGTCGAGGCGGATGACGGCAGACGACCGAGCAGCCACCAGACGATAACAAAGATCAAGATGACCTTAGAAGCGCGAAGGGTTGTGTTTTTGGGACATGACTCGGCCGCTCCGGGTGTGCAACTTATAAGATATTAGTTTTATGCGGAGGTGAATTGCGGGATTAATAACTCTTTAGGGCCTGATTGCCCATCTTGGGCAACGGCAGACCGCCTGGCGGCAGTGCGGCGCCCCCGTCCTCCAAAAGGGCGTGGTCCAACCGAAAAATGCCGCTTCTAGGGTGGATGCATGTCGCTGTTCTTTCGCGGCGATCATGCCGTGCTGCACGCTGTAGGTCGTGCTCATGGCGTGGTGGAGCTGACGCCGGCCGGCGTGGTGTTGAGCGCCAACGACCCCTATCTTAGATTACTCGGCTATACGCTCGACGAGGTTCGTGGCCGCTCACTCGACGCTCTTTTGGATCCACAAGAGGCGAGGAGCGATGAACAGCAGGAACTCTGGGCGGCCGTTATTAGGGGTGAATGCCGTACGGCCTGCTCGCGGCACCTCACCAAACAGGGCGTCGAGCTCTGGTTGCAGGTGAGCTACTGCCCCGTGCTCGGCCGTGCCGGTCGGACGACTAAAATCAGCCAGTTCTCGATGGATGTCACCGTACAGCAGCAGCGGAGCGCCGATCAGGCGGCGGTTCTCCAAGCCATCAGCTGCTCGCGGGCCACGATCGAGTTCGCGTTGGACGGCACCATCCTCACGGCCAACCCCAACTTCCTCAACACCGTCGGCTACAGCTTGGAAGAGATCCAAGGCCGGCACCACAGCCTGTTTGTCGCTCCAGCAGAGCGTGAAAGCCAAGCCTACCGCGACTTCTGGGCAGCGTTGACGCGTGGTGAGTTCCAGCGCGCCGAGTACAAGCGCTTCGGCAAGGGCGGACGGGAGGTGTGGCTGCAGGCCATCTACAATCCGGTTCGCAACAGCCAAGGCAAGCCCTACAAGGTCGTGAAGTTCGCGACTGACATCACTCAGGACAAGCTGCACCGGGCTGACGTGGCAGGGCAGATCGCGGCCATTAACCGGTCGCAGGGCGTCATCCACTTCGACATGGACGGCACGATCCTCGACGCCAACGAGAACTTCTTAGGCGTCGTTGGCTACCGACTGGACGAGGTCCGTGGCCAGCACCATCGGACCTTTGTCGAGCCGTCTCACGCTCAGTCAGCGGATTACCTGCAGCTATGGGAGGCGCTTCGGCGCGGTGAGTATCAAGCGGGCGTGTTCAAACGCGTCGGCAAGGGTGGGCGACCCGTCTGGATCCAAGCGAGCTATAATCCGATCTTCGATGCGGATGGTAAGCCGTTCAAGGTCGTGAAGTACGCCACTGACATCACTGCCAAAACGGCGGCTCAGCACGCTGCGACCGGTGCCTCAGGCCAGACACTGATGAACGTGCAGACCGTCGCCTCCGCGGCGGAGGAACTCAGTGCTTCGATTGGCGAGATTGCCCAGAGCTTGGCTCGCTCGCGCTCCGAGGTGGATGCAATCCACGATCAGACCGTCGTGGCGGATCGCTCAACAGCGAAGCTAAAGGAGGCCGCCGCATCAATGAACGGTGTCGTCCAACTCATCCAAGGTGTTGGTCAGCAGATCAATCTTCTGGCCCTCAATGCGACGATTGAGGCGGCGCGGGCAGGGGAAGCCGGGCGCGGTTTTGCCGTGGTTGCCGGTGAAGTGAAGAATTTGTCGAACCAGGTGACGCAGGCGACGAGCCGGATCGCGCAGGATATCACTGGGATGCAGGAGATAGCGGAAGAGGTAGCTGGGGCCCTGTTGTCGATCGTGCAGGCGATCGGGTCGGTTCGAGGGACGGTGACCGGAGTGGCATCTGCGGTCGAGGAGCAAAGCGCCGTCACTCAGGAGATTTCGTCCAGCATGCAGACGGCTGCCCAGGGTGTCGGCGAGATCAACACCAGCCTGCAAGCCCTTACGGGCTGAGAGAGTTCGTCAATTGGTCCATTAGTGACACGCCAAGACAGGAGGCCACCCAGGCTGGAGAACGGCTTCTTCCGAGGTCGTCGATGGGCTCGGACTCGCTCACCTCGCGGCGGACGTTAACATATGTCTCTTCTAATAGGCCGAATACCTTCATCATCACAAGAACGGGCTTCGACAACACGCCGATGGAGCCGAGGTTCAGGGCCTAGAACGACGTCTTCGTACCATGGCCCGCATCAGTAGGCAGCGGGGTCCGAGAGGTCGAGAACTCAGTTGTGGCTCCCGACATTTGACGCGTCCTTCGAACACCAGTCGTTCCCGCCAGAGTCGGCTTTAACGGCCGAACGGTGCGGATCTCCTGGCCCTCTTTCGAAAAGATGGGAGGCGTTCCCTGGTGGCGTTGTTGGACGGCCGGATGGCGCCGGTATTGACGAGCCAGTTTGTGGCCCCGGTTGTCCTCGATCACGTTGTCTGGTCAGGAGGTCCACCAGGCAAGCTTCGGGCCCATCCTTCCGCCAGCTGATGCTGGTAGGCCTCGCCTGCATCAGTGTGTTCTGACGCGTCAAGTCGATCCGAGTTCACGCTCGAAGGGAAGGCCGGGATTCGACATCGTGCTGTCGGCGCTCAGAGTTCTCGGCAACACTCACGGTCATCGGGAGCCCGCCCCAGGGTCCACGCCAGCCCAGCGGGCATTTCGAAGGCGCCTAGGCCGAACGGAGCGGTGACGTCCTGCCTTCGCGAGGTTTGGTCGGGCTCGAGCAGCAGGAACGCTCCTGCGGCGGACGGTGTTCTTCTAGCCATCAACTAGGAGCACCAGCATGCGACTTGTCGGACACGCCTCGGCCCTCGCCATTGTCACACTCATGAGTGTGGGCGCCGCCGAGGCAAAGGGCTGCATCAAGGGCGCGATCATCGGTGGCCTGGCCGGTCACTACCTGGCCGAACGTGGGGTGGTTGGTGCCGTGGCGGGCTGCCTCGGCGGCCGCTACCTAGCCAACCGCCAAGCCCGACGTGAGCGCGAGATCGACTATGGCTCCCGCGTGCAGCCGCGCGGCACCGGGTACGGCGCGCCCCAAGCTTACCCGCGACGCTCCTACAGCTACTGAAGGATCGTGGGCGACCACCAAAGTACGCCCCCTCAGCGCGGCGGTCGATTGAGGCCGCCTCGCGCATCCTGACACCTCACGACAGCGCGGCTTCATGGACCTCGACGCAATCCGGCAGTGGGCGCTCGCCTTCATTGGGGACCACAAAGCCTGGATGCCGCTGATCGCGGGCCTGCTCGCCTTCTGCGAGTCTGTGGCCTTCCTCTCCTTTCTGGTGCCCGCAACCGTGATCCTACTCGCGCTTGGGCCCATGATCGCGGCAGCCGACGTGTCATTCTGGCCGGTGGTGCTCTGCGCGGCCATTGGCGCCGCGCTCGGCGATTGGCTGTCCTACGAGTTCGGCCACTACTTCAAGGACGATGCCAAGCGGATGTGGCCGATGCGGCGCTACCCCGCGGCGGTGGCGCGCGCAGAGGCGTTCTGCCGGCGCTGGGGCGCAGGCGCCGTGGCGCTCGGGCGCTTCTTCGGGCCGGTCCGGGCCGTCATCCCGCTGGTGGCGGGCGTCTTCGGCGTGCGCCGCCTGCCATTCCAGGCCGCGAACGTCGCTTCCGCCCTGGTCTGGGCGTTCATCCTCATCGCGCCGGGCGCCGGATTGATGACGTGGTGGCGCGGTTGAAGGTAGCCGTGAGTGCGGCGCCGCCTCCGCCCATGCGGCGCACCCAGATGCTCGTTAGGCTGGGACGCGCCCATCCGAAGCGTATCGGTCGATCGCTTGCAGCTGATCCCGCGAAAGGCGCGACAGAAACTCGTCCCGGGACCGGCCTGGTGGAAGCGCACGGGCAGGAACAGGACGAGCGCGCGCTGCCGGTCGGGAGTGAAGGTCGGCAGGCCAGGAATGTCGGCGAGAGCCGTGCCGCCGACGAGGACAATAGCGAGATGAACCTCTAATTGGCGCGGCCAACACCAGAACGACGCAGTCGGCCAGAAGGCCCCGCAGGGTCTCGAAGATTTCCACGCGAGCGCCTCCTCGGGCGATAATCAAGTCTGCTTTGCCAAGTTCAACCCTCTACCGTGCTTGATGTTTGTGCGAGCCAGCGGCGTGTATCGTTGCGGCCATAGGGCGACCGGCCGGCTTCGAGTGTGGGACAGCTCATTTATCTCAGTCAGACCAAGGAAACTTCCGTGCTTAGTCTGGCATTTCCCGGACATGTTCTTTTTCTTCTCCAATCGGCTTGGCTGCTTGGGCTCGGTCGTAATCTCCGTCGTGTTGACGTTGGTGGTGCTCGCGTTGATGCGCGTGTTCTAACGGCATGCAAGCGAGAACTTTCCCCTGCCGGCAGGGACCGGGGGCGAAACGCTTCCGGGCGGAGTTGAATGGGAATGTGACGCGAGCGTTGGCGCGGCGTCGAGGAGTTACGCAGAATGCTGATGGACGAAGCCGCCGCTTCACGCCCGCCTGCTCAGGTGCCGCCGCCCCTGGTGCCCGGCCTGCGTGGCCTCCTCACGCTTGCCGTCGGCGTCGTGCTCGTGACCGCCCTCTACTTTGGGCGGGAGGTGTTCATTCCGCTTGTGCTGGCGGTGCTCCTCAGCTTCGTCCTGGCTCCGGTGGTCAATCTGCTGCGCCGGATCAGGCTCGGTCGTGTGCCATCGGTCATCGTCGCTGTGCTACTCGCTCTCGCCGTCATCGGCAGCGTCGGGGTCGTCATCGGCACACAAGTCGCGGGGCTTGCCGGCAACCTGCCGCAGTACCAAGCCACCGTGCAGAAAAAATTCGCCGGGCTGCAGGAAGGCTGGCTTGGCGACGCCAGCCGGATCTTCCAGCGGCTCAGCCACCAAGTCCATAGCGCCACTCAGAAGGCGGATGCTGCCGGCACCGCGGTCGCGACGGATCGTGCCACCGACATGCCGAAGGCCCAACTCGTCAAGGTTCAGGAGCCCGATCCGTCGCCGTTCACCCTAGCCGAGAAGGTGCTCGGTCCCATCGTCGAGCCACTGACCACGGTCGGCATCGTGCTCGTCGTGGTGGTGTTTCTGTTGCTCCAGCGTGAGGACTTGCGCAACCGCATGATTCGCCTGTTCGGATCAGGTGACCTGCACCGTACGACCGTGGCCATGGACGATGCTGCCGGCCGGCTCGGCACCTACTTCCTGGTTCAACTCGGCATGAACGCAACCTTCGGCGTCATCATCGGCCTCGGTCTCTGGTTCATCGGCGTACCAAACCCGCTCCTGTGGGGCGTATTCTCCGCGCTCATGCGCTTCGTGCCCTACATCGGCGCCTTCATCTCGGCCTTGTTCCCCCTTGCCCTGGCCGCGGCAGTCGACCCAGGCTGGTCTATGGTCATCGCGACGGCCATCTTGTTCCTGGTGGCCGAGCCTCTGTTCGGGCACGTCATTGAACCCCTTCTCTATGGGCACTCGACCGGCCTCTCTCCTTTCGCGGTTATCGTCTCGACCCTGTTTTGGGGGTTCCTATGGGGACCTATTGGCCTGATCCTGGCCACGCCTTTCACGGTCTGCCTTGTGGTGCTCGGCCGCCATGTCGACAGCCTAGAGTTTCTCGACATCATACTGGGTGACCGGCCGCCGTTGACGCCTGTGGAGAACTTCTATCAGCGCATGTTGGCCGGAGATCCGGATGAAGCGCGCGACCTCGGCGAGGCCATACTGAAAGAGCGCTCGCTTTCTTCCTACTATGACGAGGTCGCTCTGAAAGGGCTTCAACTCGCCGCAAACGATTATGCCCGCGGGGTCGTGACGCCGGCCCAGCTGGAGAACATCCGCGCTTCGGCGCGATCGCTCGTCGACGACTTCGAAGACCGGCCCGACGTCGAGCCTGAGGGCGAGGACAAGGCGGTCAACCCAAACGCGACACCGTCGCTTGCAGAACGGACGCACTTCAAGACCGACGCCGTTCCAGGGCAGGCGCCGCCCCGAGAAGCGCTTCCCGTCACGTGGCAAGCCGGCGAACCAGTGCTGTGCGTGGCCGGACGTGGTCCTCTCGATGAGGCCTCCTCGGCAATGCTGGCGCAATTGCTGCGTAAGCATGGGCTTGGAGCCAGGGTCATCCCGCACGGCGAGGTCTCGCGAGGTCGGATACGTGACCTGGACGTGACGGGGGTGGCGATGATCTGCATCTCCTACCTCGACATCACCGGCAACCCGGCCCACCTGCGCTACCTCCTCGAACGTCTCCGGAAGAAGGCTCCGCAGGTGAAATTGCTGGTCGGCCTTTGGCCTGAAGGCGAGAAGGTGCTGACCGATGCCGCCCTCGGTCGGCAAGTCGGGGCCGACGTTTACGTGTCCTCGCTCCGGCAGGCTGTCGAGGCGTGCCTCGCAGCGGCGGAGGCACCTGAAGACGTTGATCGCGCAGCGTGAGCTTCAATGTGGCCGGGCATCCCCTCGGCTGGAATACCCTTCGTCATCACTGCGCGGCCGGGTAAACCTTCGGCCACGATACGCAGGACGCGATCCCAGAAATCCAATGCCAGGAACCTGCCGATTGACTGAGATCGAGGTGACGGAGACCGCGCTCATCACCGACCCGAGCCGAGCGCACCTCATGCTGCGGCAGCGGAACGGGCTTGGTGTGCGCATCGCCGTGGATGGACGTCAAACGTGATCAAGCAGGTTCTCGCCAAGCTTGGCAATGCGCGCATTGAAGTCCGCTCCTCCCTCCACAGCGGACCACGCGCCTCCTGCCAGCGACCGCCGGACCCTGACGCACAGTCATGTAAAGGGCGTACAAAGTTCTGACCCAAGGCAGATCCTGGGAATGTCCGCTTCCGGATGGGCGAACTACGGACATAAAGAGCCGGTTTTGGCGGAAAGCCAGTGGTCTGCTTCGAGCCGTTGAAACGGTGAAGCAGACCAAACGGGACCATTCGGGCCCGTCGTCACGGTGCAATCATGGAAGTGGATGTCTGCGGCATGCGCCTGACGACCTGGGCGTGCATCGAGTAACCTCGGCCTGCGCGACAGCAACGCTCATTGCTGCGACGAGCGGCCCTATTTTTGGCCGAACGGCCACGTCTCGGAAAAAGCAATGTGTCAAGCCGCTTTGCCGACCGAAGGATTGTGCAGCCATTCGCGCTGGGCCCTATTGCCGTTCTTCCTCGTCGGTGGTTTCTCACTGCCGCCGACGATCCAAAGAATGCTTCGCTGGGCCGTATCAGCTACCCTAAAGGTGTGCCCGAATGACGCCGACTACGTTGCAGTTGGAGCCTAAGCTCCTCCTGAAGAGCCTTCGTGCGTTTCGGAAGGGTGATTTCTCAACCCGGCTGCCGCTGGATCTGACGGGCATCGATGGTGAGATCGCGCAAGCGTTCAACGATATCGTCGAGCTCAACCAGGGGTTGGCTCGTGAACTCGATAGGGTCGCTCGCGCGGTGGGCAAGGACGGGCGCATCGGGGAGCGCGGCAAGCTGCCGACGGCGTCCGGGGGGTGGAATGACTGCGTCGAGTCGGTCAACGCGATGATCGGCGATCTCGTGCAGCCGACCACCGAGGTGGCACGAGTCATCGGGGCCGTCGCCAAAGGCGACCTCGGCCAGACCATGCAGATCGAGATCGAAGGTCGCCCATTGCGAGGCGAGTTCCTGCGGATCGGCAAAGTCGTCAACACGATGGTGGACCAGCTCAACTCCTTCGCCTCGGAAGTGACCCGCGTCGCCCGCGAGGTTGGCTCCGAGGGCAAGCTCGGCGGCCAAGCGCAGGTAAAAGGCGTTGGTGGAACCTGGAAGGACCTGACCGACAACGTGAACCTAATGGCGGCGAACCTCACCGGGCAGGTGCGCAACATCGCCGAGGTCACAACCGCGGTGGCCAACGGCGATCTGTCCAAGAAGATCACCGTCGATGTGAAAGGCGAGATCCTCGATTTGAAATCGACCATCAACACGATGGTGGACCAGCTCAATTCCTTTGCCTCGGAAGTCACCCGCGTCGCCAAAGAGGTGGGATCCGAAGGTAAACTCGGTGGGCAGGCTCAGGTGAAGGGCGTGGGCGGTGTCTGGAAGGATCTGACGGACAACGTCAACATGATGGCCGAGAACCTCACCGGTCAGGTGCGCAACATCGCCGAGGTCACAACGGCGGTTGCACGTGGCGACCTGTCCAAGAAGATCACCGTTGACGTTAGGGGCGAAATTCTAGCCTTGAAGCTGACCATCAACACGATGGTGGATCAGCTGAACTCCTTCGCCTCCGAGGTGACCCGCGTCGCCCGCGAGGTCGGCACGGAGGGTAAACTCGGCGGCCAAGCGCAAGTCGAGGGTGTGGGCGGGACTTGGAAGGATCTGACGGACAACGTCAACATGATGGCGGCGAACCTCACAGGTCAGGTGCGCAACATCGCCGACGTGACGACCGCGGTGGCCAACGGCGACCTGTCCAAGAAGATCACCGTCGACGTGCGCGGTGAGATCTTGGAGCTCAAGAACACCATCAACACGATGGTGGATCAGCTGAATTCCTTCGCCTCTGAAGTGACCCGCGTCGCGCGCGAAGTCGGCTCGGAAGGTAAGCTCGGAGGGCAGGCCCAAGTTCGTGGTGTCGCTGGCACCTGGGCTGACCTCACCGATAATGTGAATCTTATGGCGGCAAACCTCACAGGTCAGGTGCGCAACATCGCCGACGTGACCACCGCGGTGGCCAATGGCGACCTGTCCAAGAAAATCACCGTCGATGTGCGCGGCGAGATCTTGGAGCTCAAGAACACCATCAACACGATGGTGGATCAGCTGAACTCCTTCGCCTCCGAGGTCACTCGCGTCGCGAAGGAAGTCGGCTCGGAAGGCAAGCTCGGAGGGCAGGCCCGCGTCGAAGGCGTGGCAGGCACTTGGGCCGACCTTACCGATAATGTGAATCTTATGGCGGCGAACCTCACGGGTCAGGTGCGCAACATCGCCGACGTGACCACCGCCGTGGCCAACGGCGACCTGTCCAAGAAGATCACCGTCGATGTGAAGGGAGAGATCCTGGAGCTCAAGTCGACCATCAACACGATGGTGGATCAGCTGAACTCCTTCGCCTCCGAGGTGACCCGCGTCGCCCGCGAGGTCGGCACGGAGGGTAAACTCGGAGGCCAGGCCCAGGTCAAGGGCGTTGGCGGCGTATGGAAGGGACTGACCGACAACGTGAACATGATGGCGGCGAACCTCACCGGTCAAGTGCGCAACATCGCCGAGGTCACAACCGCGGTGGCCAACGGCGACCTGTCCAAGAAGATCACAGTCGCCGTCGAAGGTGAGATCCTGGAGCTCAAGTCGACCATCAACACGATGGTGGATCAGCTGAACTCCTTCGCCTCCGAGGTGGTCCGCGTGGCGCGCGAAGTGGGCATCGAGGGAAAGCTCGGCGGTCAGGCTCAGGTGCGCGGTGTTGGGGGAACCTGGAAGGACCTCACCGACAACGTGAATATGATGGCGGCGAACCTCACGGGTCAGGTGCGCAACATCGCCGACGTGACCACCGCCGTGGCCAACGGCGACCTGTCCAAGAAGATCACCGTCGATGTGAAGGGAGAGATCCTGGAGCTCAAGTCGACCATCAACACGATGGTGGATCAGCTGAACTCCTTCGCCTCCGAGGTGACCCGCGTCGCCCGTGAGGTCGGCTCCGAAGGCAAGCTCGGCGGCCAAGCACAAGTGCGCGGCGTCGGCGGGACATGGAAGGACCTGACCGACAACGTGAATATGATGGCGGCGAACCTCACCGGTCAGGTCCGCGGCATCGCGGATGTCGTCACGGCGGTGGCGCAGGGCGACCTCAAGCGGAAGCTCTCGGTTGACGCCAAGGGGGAAATCGCCGCCCTCGCCGACACCGTCAACGAGATGATCGAGACGCTCGCCACCTTTGCCGACCAAGTGACCAACGTGGCGCGCGAGGTGGGTGTCGAAGGCAAGCTCGGCGGCCAGGCTCGGGTGCCGGGAGCAGCGGGTCTATGGCGCGATCTGACAGATAACGTGAACCAGCTCGCCGCGAACCTGACGACCCAGGTGCGCGCCATCGCCGAGGTGGCGACCGCCGTGACGAAGGGTGACCTCGCCCGCTCGATCTCGGTTGAGGCCTCCGGTGAGGTGGCCTCGCTGAAGGACAACATCAACGAGATGATCCGCAACTTGCGGGACACGACACTCAAGAATGCCGAGCAGGATTGGCTGAAGACGAACCTAGCCAAGTTCACCCGCATGCTCCAGGGCGAGCGCGACCTCGCCACCGTCTCAAACCTGATCCTGTCCGAGATTGCATCGCTCGTGAACGCTCAGCGCGGCGTGTTCTACATGGTGGAGGACGAGGGCGGAGAGCCGGTTCTGGATCTGATGGCAAGCTACGCCTTCACGGAGCGCAAGAACCTATCGAACCGGTATCGCCTGCGTCAGGGCCTTGTGGGCCAGTGCGCCTTCGAGAAGAAGCGCATCCTCCTCACCAACGTACCCGGCGACTACATCACCATCGGGTCCGCGCTCGGCGAGGCGTCTCCTCTCAACATCATCGTGCTGCCCGTCCTCTTCGAGCAGGAAGTCCGGGCGGTCATAGAGCTGGCGTCGTTCAATCGCTTCAGCGAGACCCATCAGTCGTTCCTCGACCAACTCACCGAATCCATCGGGATCGTGCTGAACACGATCGCCGCCAACATGAGGACGGAAGGCCTCCTGAAGCAGTCGCAGCTCCTGACCGGCGAGTTGCAGAGCCGGCAAGAGGAGCTGAAGAAGACCAACGATCGCCTGGAGCTGCAGGCCGCCTCACTGCAGCAGTCCGAGGATCTCCTGAAGAACCAGCGTGAGCGGCTTCAGCAGACCAACGAAGAGCTGGAGGAGAAGGCGCGGCTGCTCGAGATCCAGAAACGTGAGGTGGAGGGCAAGAACCGCGAGGTATCGATTGCCAAGACGGCGCTGGAGGAGAAGGCCGAACAGCTGAGCCTGACTTCGCGCTATAAGTCACAATTCCTGGCTAATATGAGCCACGAATTGCGGACACCGCTCAACAGCCTGCTGATTCTCTCAAAGCTACTCTCCGAGAATCGCGATGGGAACCTCACAGACAAGCAGCGAGAGTTCGCCAAGACGATCAACGCGGCCGGAACCGACCTTCTGTCGCTGATCAACGACATCCTCGATCTCTCCAAGATCGAGTCGGGTACGGTGTCGCTTGAGATCGGCGACGTCGCGCTGCAGGACATAAGCGAGAACCTCAACAGAACTTTCCGGCAGCTCGCCGAGGAGCGCCACCTCGCATTCGTGATCGATATCGAGCCGAGCCTGCCGCGGTCGCTGCGGACGGATTCGAAGCGCCTGCAGCAGGTCCTGCGCAACCTTCTCTCCAACGCCTTCAAGTTCACCGAAAAGGGAAGCGTCTCGCTCCGGATCGGCTCGGCCGAGGGGTCGCCTCTGCGTGCTGGGAGCCAGTGGATCGCCATGTCGGTCACCGATACTGGGATTGGCATCGCCGAGGACAAGCAGCGGATCATTTTCGAGGCGTTTCAGCAGGCTGACGGAACCACGAGTCGCAAGTACGGTGGCACTGGCCTCGGCCTCGCGATCAGCCGCGAGATCGCGCGCCTTTTGGGCGGTGAAATCGTGGTCGAGAGCCGCCTCGGTTCGGGCAGCACCTTCACCCTGTTCCTCCCCTTCGAGCCGCCCGTGCAGGTGGTCACGGGGCGCGCCACGGAGATATCCGACGGGCACGGAACTTCGGCGCAGATCGGCCGCCAGCCTAACGCGGCGATGGCGCTCTCGGCCTCCGCGGACGACCGGCATGCCATTCACCCAGGCGATCATATCGTGCTCATCGTGGAGGACGACGCGATGTTCGCCTCGGTGCTGCTGGAGCTTGCGCGCGAGCGTGGATTCAAGGGGCTGATCGCGCAGGACGGTGCCGGGGCGCTGAGCCTCGCCCACCGCTTCAAGCCGCACGCCATCACCCTCGACATCGGCCTGCCCGACATGGACGGCTGGGCCCTGCTCGACCTTCTGAAGAACGATCCCCGCACCCGGCACATTCCGATCCACGTTATCTCGGTCAACGACGAGAAGAAGCGCGGATTGCGAGCGGGCGCATTCGGCTTTCTGGAGAAACCGGTGGAGCGCGAGGGCCTGCTGCGGGCCCTGGAGCGCTCGAAGGACTTCATCACACGACCCGTGCGCAATCTCCTGCTCGTCGAGGACGATGAGAACCAGCGTGCCAGCATCACAGCGCTCCTGAGCGAGGAGGACGTCAAGATCTTCGGGGTCGGCACGGCTTCCGCCGCGTTGGAGGCCCTGACAGGCGGCCGGTTCGACTGCGCGATCATCGATCTCGGCCTGCCCGATATCGGCGGTTCCGAGCTGATTGAGCAGATCCGCGCGTCGCAGGAAGGGGAGGAGCTGCCGATCATCGTCTATACGGGCCGGGAGCTCACGGCCGCCGAGGAGCAGCATCTCAGGCAGACCGCCTCGACGATCATCCTCAAGGACACCCGCTCGTCCGAGCGGCTTCTCGATGAGACCGCGCTGTTCCTGCACCGGGCCATCAATCGCGTTCCGGTCGAGGAGCAGATCCTCGTCGAGCGGAAGGACGTGGCGTCTCTTCAGGGCTGTCGGGTCATCTTGGTCGATGACGACCTTCGTAACATCTTCTCGCTCACCAGCGCACTCGAGCAGCACGGGCTGGACGTTCTGTTCGCCGAGAACGGGCAGGACGGAATTGCGCTTCTCAAAACCAACCCGAACGTTGACGCGATGTTGGTCGACATCATGATGCCGGGGATGGACGGTTATGAGACGATGCGCGCGATCCGGGCCCAGTCTGCCTTCCGAAGCCTACCGCTCATCGCGGTTACTGCGAAAGCCATGAAAGGTGACCGCGAGAAGTGCCTTGAGGCGGGCGCGTCCGATTATGTCTCGAAGCCGATCGACATGGACCAACTCCTGGCCGTGCTGCGTGTACAGTTGGCGCGGCGTGGCGAGGTCGCAAACGGCGCCGCGCCGATGCGCGGGGACGTGAGGGACCTAGAGCAGCAACCACAATGACCGACCAGCTCGATTTCCATCTGACTGGTACGGGCATGTCCCCTGGACAGCGGAGCGCGCTCACTGAACCGGAGCCGGTTAGGGCGAAGATCCTGATTGTGGATGACGATCAGCGCAATCTGCTCGCGGCCTCCGAAGTTCTGGCCGATCCGGCGATCGATCTCGTCCTGGCGAACTCACCGGAGGAAGCCCTGCGTCGGGCACTTCGGGAGGATTTCGCCCTGATCCTGCTCGACGTGCAGATGCCGCGCATGGACGGCTACGAAGTCGCTGCCCTGATCCGCAGCCGCTCGCGCACGTCCTGTGTCCCGATCCTGTTCCTCACGGCGCACAACAAGGAGGACATGCACATCTTCCGCGGATACTCCGCGGGGGCAGTCGACTATGTATTTAAGCCTATCCAGCCGCTTGTATTGAAATCTAAGGTTGATGTATTCGTCGACCTGTACCGTAAAGCCGAAGAAATCAAGCGCAAGGCGGCGGCCGAGAAGCAGCTGCTCTTGGAGAACCTGCGCGTGCGTGGCGAGAAACTCGTCGCCGAACAGGCTTTGCGCAGGCGTGAGGAGCATCAGGCCGCTGTACTCCGCGGCCTCCCCATCGCGCTCTACACCTCAGCGCTCGGCGGGGAGGATAGAAGGCTTCACTTCACGAATGACAGCATCAAGCGTATCACCGGCTTCTCGCGCGAGGCCTTCGCGGCCTCTAACCTCTGGGGGGCCCAACTCGAACCGGATGATCGGGACCGCATTTCCGCGGATCTGCGCACGGTCTCGGAAACTGGCGCAGTGGCTCTAGAATATCGCTGGCGCAATGCAGACGGCACGGAACGACACATCCTCGATCAAATCGTGGTCAATCGTGATGAGAACGGCTCGCCGATCGAACTCTTCGGGATGTGGTTCGATGTGACAGAACGCAAGGAGCTTGAACTCAGCTTGCAGCATGCCTCGAAGCTTGAGGCGGTTGGCCGTCTCACCGGCGGTATCGCACACGACTTCAACAACATGCTGAGCATCGTGATCGGCAATCTTGACTTGGTGAAGGGGTCGTTGAAGGGCGACGAGAAAGCGCTCCGCCGCGTCGAGAGTGCCATCGAGGGGGCGCATCGGTGCGCCGAACTTACCAGCCGGCTGCTGGCCTTCTCCCGGCGCTCTCCTCTCCAGCCGAGAGCGCTGGACTTCACGAGCTTCATACCTGGTCTGATCAAGCTCCTAGAGCGCACCCTCGGGGAGCGGATCACGATCTCCACAAACTTGGAGGAGGGGCTGCCGGAGGTTTGTGTTGATCACGCTCAATTCGAGGCTGCCCTCATCAACCTCGCTGTGAATGCGCGGGACGCTATGCCAGATGGGGGGGCGTTGGACATTCGCATCAAGTGTCGTGAGGCCGCTGCGCAGGAGGGCCTCGAGGAGGTGCGCTCCGTTGAGATTGCGGTTGCCGACTCGGGCATGGGGATGTCGCCCGCCGTCCTCGCCCGCGTATTCGAACCCTTCTTCACGACCAAAGAGGTCGGTAAAGGCACCGGACTTGGTCTGAGCATGGTCTACGGCTTCGTACAGCAGAGCGGTGGAACCATCGCCGTTGAGAGTAGTCCAGACCAAGGCACCCGGTTCGTCATCACGTTGCCCGTGCTTGCGAGTCGGAGTGCCACCTCCGAGGAAATCGATCCGGTGGCCGCCACCGGATCGCTGAATCCGATGGATGGTGCAGGTAGAGCCGTGCTCGTCGTCGAGGACGACGCTGATGTTCGCTCTACCGTTATCTCGACCCTTGAAGCGCTTGCGTTCAAGGTTTTCAGTGCGCAGGACGTCAACGAGGCCCTGCGCCTCCTGCAAATAGAGTCGAACATCGCTCTCGTCTTCAGCGACGTAAACATGCCCGGCGCGATGAACGGCATCGACCTCGGACACATCATCCGTCAGCGATGGCCAGACATGCCAATCCTGCTGGCGTCTGGCTACCTTCGGGAAGATCAGGACGCAAACGGCTTCTCGCTCCTGCAGAAACCATACCGCGCGACCGAGTTGGTTGAATCACTACGGGGGCTGCTCCGTGATGCTCGCGGGGCAATGACTCTGGAATAACGGTTGGAAGGTTGGAGAGCGGACGAAGCCCGCTTGCAGGCGAAGCTGCGAAAATTCGGGCCAAAAACCGCAATTCTTCGACGACATTGTCTGCTTCGGAGGGGGCATCACGGCAGTTGCATGGCCGAAATGAAGTGGCCGGGCGTGCCCATGTAAGCGACTAAACTCGTTTCTAATCGGCCTCGTTCGTGGTGCTGTGCCTGGAAGGCGGTAGGTACGGCGCTATAGCAGCGTCCTGCACGCTGGTCTGAGGCTCTATGAAATCGAAGTCCCAAGCCATCACACCGGCGATGCGCCGCTGTTCGGCTGAGGGGTTTTGCATCGCGGGCTCGATCGTGCTTGCCTTGCTGCACGAGGAGGCGTTGCGCGGGACAGGCCCCGTGTCAGCTTCAGTGCTGATAGGTGATCCGGACGGGCCGTCCCGCTTCAGCCACCATTGGGCACCTTCTCCGCACCGTCTGCCTCCTCCTCGGTGGGAAGCTCGCAGCGATTGTGGATGTCCGTGGCTGCTACCGCTCCATGACCCATCGCCACCACGACTTGGTCGAGGCCGCGCACGACCCCACCGGCGGCGTAGAGACCGGGCACGGTCGTGCGGTTGTGCTCGTCGACGATGAGCGCGCCCGTTCCATCGTGCTCGGCATTCAAAGCGAGCGCGAGCTCGGAGCGAATCTTAAGCCCGAGAGCGGAGTAGAGCACCTGGAACCGGTGTTCCTCGCCGTTTGCCGTGCGCAGAAGCGTGATCCTGCCGTCCTCAATGTCGAGCCCGTGGATCGGCTCATGGACAACCTTGATGCCGTGCGTCTCTACAAGCTTCCGCTGGTCCGCGTTGAGGTTGACGCCTCGGCCGAGCGTGAGCAGTGTCACGTCCGGTGAATAGGTGCGGGCCACGAAGGCCGCCTCGCCTAGGCCTCTGTCGCCATGGCCGATAACAGCGATGCGCTTGCCCCTTGCCTCGTAGCCGTCGCAGATCGGGCAGTAGCGGACGAGTCCGCGCCGGATGGCGTCGGGCAGGTCGGGGAAGCCCGGCTCCTCGTCATCCGCCCCCGTCGCGAGCAGTACCCGGCGCGCCTGAACCTTGCGTAAGACGCCCGCTCCCGCATCCTCCTTGAAGCGTGCTGCGAAGCCTCCCTCAGCTTTGCTCAGCACGGTGATGGTGCCGCGAATCACTTGCCCGCCATACCGCGCCAGGTGCTCCCGTTGACGGTCGAGAATCTCCCGTCCGGCGATGCCGTCGGCGAAGAACGGGATGTTGTGGCTTGTCGGTATCCAAGACGCACGAGAATCCCCTGCGTCGACGACCATGAAGCGGCGACCGAAACGGGCGAGGTAGAGAGCCGCGGTCAGGCCGGCTGGACCGCCTCCGACGATGAGGCAGTCGAGGTGCACCCCCTGACTGCCGGACCGCTGCTCAGTCATCGCTCCCCCTCATTCTGGCACGCACGTCCTGTAGAGTCGCGGGCCGCCGGCGTCTGATGCGATCGCCTCGCCAATGTAGAACTTCCAAGGCTTGGCGCGTTTCCTCTCCACACCGGGAGAGCAGTTACGGCTTCGATTTTTTCCACAAGCTCCACGCCATCGGGGATCTCACGCGTTCCTTGGGCAGCAACGTCCGATGAAGTCCATTATCCCGCCGAACTGATCCATCGGTTCGTTTCGACAAGTGTGAACTCCGCACGAGGCAAGGCGGCGCCACCGTTTCCGGACAACGGCGGAAGGATCCGGATCAGGTGAGACACCATCGTCCAAGTCCTGTTCAAGGCGCAGCCTCTGGCTCTACTACCCCCGCCACCACATGGCCGCGCCACGCAGCCGGATCCCGGCTCATCAGGGCGGCGATCGCCTCGGCGATTTTCTGGCCGCCGCGGGCGGACGGCTCAATGGGATTGGCAAAGTCGGCCTCCTCGTTGCAGAGCACGCGCAAATCGATCAGAGGCAACCCGCGTGCGAAGGCCTCGCGAGTGATGATGTCGTTGAGCACGCTGAGTGCCGTGGCGGTCAGCCGCCTGCGCTCGAGATCGGGGTAGCGTGGATCGTAGATCGTGCAGATCGCAGTGGGCATACGCCGCGCTTGAACCGCATCCAGCATGCCACGGTACTCAGCCCAGAAGTGCTCCCGCACTTCAGCAAGGAGGCCAAGTGCTTCAGTTACCGAGCGTGCTGCCTGCTCGAAGACTCTCGATGCCCTCAGCGCATCATTGCCGCCGACGCTGATCACGAGGTGCGTTGCCTCGCGGGGAAGTCGCTGCAGTTGAGGCACGACATCTCTCGTGACGTGGCCGTCGACAGCGACGAGGGTTGCCTGCCATCCTGCAGGCAGCAAGCCTCTGAGCTGCTGGATCACGTCCGGGCGCCCACGCACGTAGGCGCCGTTATCGAAGATGGAATCGCCGACTAACGCGACATGTGACATGGCGAGATCCTGTTCGGTGGCAGCCCGGTCGCTTCGATTGGCACGGCTGGCGCACCCCACCCCGCGACCCCTTCCATCGCCGAGCCTAGAAGGAGCGTAACGAGCGCCAGCGCGGCGATCCCGCTGCTGCGCGCCGTTTAAAGGCCGTGGGCCCGCGACGGCCAGAAGACGGTTGCAGCGCTCCGGCGGTTCTACGCGCGCTCGTAATCGCTGCGAGCACGACAGGATCGGCGCTCTGATCCTTTGCCTGCTTTTCCAAATCGAGGATCCGCTGATGCCGGACGCATGGAGTAACTCCTTGGCAGTCGATGCTCGTAGATTTCGAAAGCGGAGCAACTCCTCCCTTGTTACGATCCCGGCAGATGCCACCCCAGCAGTCGCGATGCTATGCCGTAATGCCGTGCCTGCCGAAGGCACCGGTGAGCGACCTCCAGATCTTTCGCCGAGTCGCTTCCAAGCGGCCTTTCGCGTGCCGCCGCTTTGCGTGCAGAACTTGCCAGACGTAGACAGATTAGTGCATCTCTCCGTCTTATGAGGGCAGGGTCTTCATCCTTTCGCAGAAATTTGTCACTCTGCATCAAGATCAACTGCACCGCCCTTCTGTTTCGCCTAAAACCATCCAGCATATGAGAGGGGCAGTAAGGAACGCCCGAAGTGCCATTTGCAACACCGATAACCTCTTCCATTGGTTCATATATGACGAAGGGCGGTTTTATTCAGGTCGGCGCAGTAAATATCGTCGCTCGACTGTTGTGTTGGCCAAGTCTCTATTAAATTCTTGATCCGATGCTGTACCATGAAATGCCTGAGAAAAGAGAGTGTCTGCGAGGTAGGTGCTGTGCTTGGAACTGCTCAGCGCATGGCGCAGTTTCGGTACGATTCCATACGGAGCGCCAACTAGTTGGCTCCCACGAGGTGGACCGGTGTCGAGATTCGTGCAGGGTTGGCCGCAGCTCCGCGGTTAGCTTGGCCGGGTGAGTGCAGTCGGCCAGGTGGCCAAGGCCGCCACCCACACCTCTGGGGCGGGCGCACTTTCGCTGAGCGCGCCATGTGGGCGCATGCTGTTGTAGTGCCGTCTCCCATTCTCGATGATGATCTGTGCCTCCCTCAACGCGTCGAACACCTCGCCGTTCAAGAATTCATCCCGCAGGAGCATGTTGGAGCTCTCAACGTAGCCGTGCTCGTACGGTGCGGTCGGAGCGATGTAGGCTGATTTTGCGCCGACTGCTCTAACGGGCGCGTTCGCGACGAGTGCCTGAACGAGCCTCTGTTCCGGAGCCTGCCAGCGGCTCGGACTGTCATTGAGGCGTTACGGACGACAACACCTGTCGCCCTCACACGAGCCTCTGTGGGCTCACAGCGAGCACATTTGCAACCCGGTCCCGACAGGACCAGAACGGGTTCCTGTTATGAACGGGGTCAAACAGGGGGCAAGGTCACGCACAGAGTGCTCCGCCGTTCGCGTGATCACCTCGGAAAAGCAGCGAGGGGACAGGAGCTCGTGCACCGTATCGGCGGCTGCGGGTCAGGAGTCCGCGCTTGGCTTGTGACTTATCGCTACTTCAAGCTTCGATGCGCAATCGGAAGCGCCCGAACTTCTGTCCCGTACAGGAAGCAGGACTACTCTGCTTTAGGCTTAAAAAGGCGATGGACCTGCCAGGTCAACATCATGCTCGATATCATCAAGGCTGCATGCAGCAGGTGAAGGAAAAGCGCCCCGTCTTGCATCGGCTCGATCCTGCGGACCTGGCGTTGCCAGGAAAGCAGAAGCTCTGGCAACAACCGGGCCAACGCCTGCGGCCGCCTTGAAAACACCTCACGCGCAGGGTGGTCGCGATCCCGCGGGCTAGGTTTTCGAGCCAACCGGTATGATCGAACAGTAGCGTTTGCTTAAGCCGGTATCGGCTGAGAGGGTGCGAACGCCTTCGCCGACAGCAGGCGGGTCAGGGTCGCGAGCAGGTCGGTCTGCGTGATGATCCCGAGAACGCGCCGATCGCCATCCACGACCACGACTGCATGGGTGCGGCCGTCTGTCAGCGATGAAGCCAGAGCAACCACCGGCTCATCCGGCTTGGCGGTCTGAGCCTCGGACATCACCTGTGCGATGCCCACCTCACCTTGCAGCATCAACTCACGCAAACCGAGCGTGCCCGCAAGTCGACCGGTTTCGTCGACAACGGGAAGCGTCCGGATGTTGTGCGTAATCAGAAGCTTCCGTGCCCCTTCCGCGCTTCCGTCCAGACCGATGGTGACGACATCGCGAGACATTGCCTCTCCGCAGGTGAGGTTGCCCTGTGTACGTACAAGTGCGTGGAGTTCGACCTGCCGCAGGAGCCGGTCGAGATCAGCGCGGTCGATGTCCAGTGTCTCGTGGAGAGCGACCAAGGCCGCGTCGACATCCTCAGGCTTGAAGCCGACCCGCAGCGGCGCGGGCAGGTCCGCGGTTCCATGCGTGTTGACCGGCGCTGGAATCGGAACGTGCGGGTAGTTGCGACGCGAGATTTTGTGGAAGGCGACACCAAGCGACACCAGGATGACCGAGTTCACGCAGACCGGGAACAGCGGGAACATAAAGCCGGCGGACGTGACGGCTGGGCCTCCGATGAGTGCCGTCAGGGCGGCTGCCCCGCCGGGCGGGTGGAGAGAGCGAGTGAGCGACATAGCGGCGATGGCAAGCGAGACGCCCACACCGATAGCCATCACAGGATCCGGAATGAAATGAGCGGCGAGCACGCCCATGAAGGCAGAGATCGTGTTGCCGCCAATAATGGGCCAGGGCTGGGCCAGGGGGCTCGCCGGTACGGCGAACAGCAATACCGCAGAGGCGCCCATCGGCGCGACGATGAGCGGGATGTCGGGTCCTTGACCGAAGAACCACCCGCAGATCAGGCCGGTAAGCGTAATCCCGGCAAGGGCCCCGAGGCAGGCTACCAGGCGCTCTCTGAGGGTCGCCCCGGCCAGGATCGGCCTGAACAGCCGAAAACCGGATGACTTGCCAGTTTTTTGTTCCGAACCAACGGTAGTGGACATCCGCGCGCGTCCCTCGCTCGTCTGAACCGGGGTCGGAGGCGCCCGCTTAACAGGCAGAAGATCCGCTCGCCGGCGCATGAGACTGGTATACCGTATACCGGTTTACGGGTCTCAGCCAAAATTGCAACGCACTGAGGCAGACTGCCTATATGCGGAGCAGCCCAGCTTCGTGCGCCGGGCGGGAGGAGCATGCAAGCTATCCTCGCTGCCGTGCTCTCACGATCGCAGCAGCGCTCGAAACGTGCGTTTTGGTATGATGCTCTCAACCAAGCAGCACATGATCGTTTGGGAGCGGTTCACCACGACCATCGGAGTGACGACGTTCCTGACGGAAGCCGGGCGCATGCTCGAAAAGGGTGGGCTCGTGGCCGCGGCCTTGCTCCTCCTCTCACTGCTAGTCTACGACATCGTGCAACGTCACAGACCGTCTAGGATTATCCAAGAAACCTGCATATAGATAAGTATGAACTCTATGCTCGATTACATTGCGCTGAGCGGGGGATGACAGATGTATTTTCCGGTTATTTGGTTAAGTGGACCACACATCAGCTATTAGCATGGTCTAGTTGAGTGGATTCAAGAGCCTATGTAAGGACGCGGCCGTAGGGCCTCGATTTCCGCTAGAGCCCCTTCCACCCAATCTAGTTTGTATCTTGCGACTTCGAAGAAGGCGGTGGCTCTAATATGCGACTCGAGGTCGATGAGGCGCCCAATAGCCGACAAGAGTCCTTCGACGGTGCGCCCGGCGGTTTTGCGCAGCTGCGCCTTGAGCTTGGCGAAAGCCTTCGATTTGGTTGAAGTCGGGAGAGTGGGGCTGCAGATAGTGCAACTGCGCGTCTGCTGCCTCGCTGTGGACGCACACGCTCTCCAGATCACCTTGCGTTGAGATCGACCTCGAATTCGAGTTCGAGCTGACCGGCTTCGAGACCGCCGAGATCGATCTCATCCTCGATCTACCCAATGCAAAGGCAGCTGCCGACCCTGCTGATTGCTGTCCACCACTCGCCTCTGGGCCGGCCGTTTCGCGTGTCGGCGAGCTCTGGCAGCTAGGGCCGCATCGTCTGCTCCGCGGCTCAGCTCTGGAGGCGGACAGGTATGCCACGCTGTTGCAAGGCGAGAGCGTGCGGATGGTGTTCTCCGATCCACCCTACAACGGACCCGTCACCGGGCACGTCTGCGGTTCGGGTAAGGTGCAGCATCGCGAGTTCGCGATGGACTCAGGCGAGATGAGTGAGGCTGAGTTCGTCGCCTTCCTGGATCGCGCCATGACGCATCTGGGCGATAAACTGATGCGCGGCGGCTTGATGTATCTGGCCATGGATCATCGGCACGTGTTTGAGCTGAGCACGGTGGCCAGGCAAGCCGGGCTGGAGCAGCTCAACATCTGCGTCTGGAACAAGACCAACGACGGCCACGAGCCCCAACGCGCGGTGATGCGCTGGCGAGGGCGCCCTCCCTAGGCCCTGGGTGGATGTGACGGACGGCGATCCTATCGACCTTCGGTCAGGTTGCAGATCTCCGATGATCCGCACCGCGAGCCGCGTGCGAGCGACGAGCCTGACGCCGGCTGGCGTCTGTCGTCGCCGAGGTCAGATACTCTTCCGGCCGCGCTCCTTAGGTCTGCTTTCCTCGGTCATGGCGCCCGGGCGTCCGAGGCCGATGTCCTTTGCGAGTGCGGAGCGCTGAGCCGCGTAGTTCGCTGCCACCATCGGGTAGTCCTTGGGCAGCTCGTAGCGCGTCCGGTAGCCGTAGGGATCGAGTCCGTGGGCTGTGAGGTGGCGCTTCAGGGTCTTGTAGGGCTTGCCGTCGATGAAGGAGATCAACGCGTCCGGGGTGATGGACTTCTTGATTTGGGCCGGCGTCGGCTTCTCGATCGTCTCAATGGGCGCCGCCTCCTTGGTGGATGCGCCATCCCCTAATCCTCGCAGGGCCGTGTGGATGTTGGCGATCAGGGACGGCATCTCGGCGGCGGGAACGGAGTTGTTCGACACGTAGGCTGAGACGACCCTACCGGCGAGTTTGAGCAGCGCGGACCCCCGGCTGTGGTTGAAGTTCATCGAAGAAAACCCCTAACGCTCCTCCTTGCGCGCGATTGCGCTTCGTCCCCGGAGCGGGAAAGAACGATCCTGTGATGACGGGAGCCCACGGCTATCGCCACCCACGGCAGGTTCTGAGACCGAGACACCGCATCATCGCGCGCCCGACGGGCCCACCATCAGCACCTCGGCAAGCTGCCCCCGATATCGAATTAGAAGTGCGGCACGCGTCCCTCGCCTGTCGTGACGGGCAACTGTATTCCCACCGTCGATGGGCCATGCTACCCGGCACCAGAGACGCGGGATCGGCTCCTTGGGAATAGATCCTCGGCTACATGAGAAGGCGTCTTGCGAAAGATCTTCACAACGGCCGGCATTCACGCGCGTGACCGCTTCGACTGCTGGATGAGCGTCATCCGCAGAGACTTCATCGACAATGATGCGATCCCGGCTCGGAGGAGAGGCTTCAGGGCGCAACTCTGCGCTGGCTCAGTCGGCAGGGTAAACCTCGCACTCGCACGCAGTTCGGAGCTCAGAGTCTCGCATACGAAGCGCCACAGTGGGCAGCCCAGCGACGACCTGCTCTTCGTCTTTATGCCCTTGGCCGGAACGAAGATGGTCCGGCAGAATGGCCGGCAGGCTGTACTTGAGCCCGGGCAGTTTGCCCTGGTCGACCCACGGCTGCCTCACGAGGGACGCTATTCCGAAGACTCGGAAGTCCTCACGGTAATTATGGAGCGCCGGTCGCTGGAGTGTCGTCTCGGAGCAGTCCACGAACTGACGGGGCGCCCGCTCACCCAGGAGACCGCCGAAGGGCGTTTGGCGGCGGGTTACTTAGCGTTGCTGCCGGCCCAATCAGGCCTGTTGAATTCGGTAGCTGAGGATATGGTCGAGACCCACCTGCTCGACCTGATCGCGCTTGCGTTAGGTAAGGTGATGGAAGGGCAGGTGTCACTCGGCTCGTCGGGCCGCTCGCTCATCCGCATGAGGCTGCACGCTGCAATCGAGGAGATGTTAGCCGACCCCGGGCTCGACACCGAGACGGTCGCGGCCGCCGCCGGGGTGAGCACGCGCCACGCCAATGCCATCCTGGCAGATGAGGAGCTGTCCCTTGGTCGGCTGATCCAGGCCAAGCGCCTCGCACGGTGTCGAGAGGCGCTTGAGGATTCTGCCCAAACCCACCGGACCGTGAGCGAGATCGCCTACGGTTGGGGGTTTTCCGACATGACCCATTTCGGTCGTCGCTTTAGGGCTGCCTACGGCATGTTGCCCAGCGAGTGCCGCCGGCAGGCGCGCCTCCGGGGCTGAGAGCACCGTCGCGTTCCCTATGGTTCGGACACGTAGAGCGCATCCCTAGCGGCCGCTCTCCAACCGCTCCGTCTGAGCCTCAAGCCGCGTGCGCTTGTCCAGTCTGATCGGCCCATCCACAAAGAGCCGTGCGCGGCTGGCTCCTCCTGCCTCAGTTGCTGCAGCGGGAGATGCCCGAGCCGGCATGCTCCACAACCACGACGTCAGCGTTCCAGCGGGCGGCAAGCCCCTGAACCCGCCGCTTCAGGTCCGGGAAGTCTAGCCGCTGTCGCTCCAAGTCGAGCAGGTGCCAGCACCCATCGTGTAAGCCGAAGGTCAGGCCGACCGAGAAGTCGCTCGTCGGCCCCGCCGTCAGCGCCGCGTCCCATCTCTGAACCACGCACTGGTAAGCCCCTCGCGGCAGCGGCGTGTCATAGCTGCCAAACCATTCCCAGCGGATCCGACTGCCGCCAAGAGGTGTCGGATCCTGTTGGTACTGCGCGGAGAAGGCAGTGCCGCCCATGCTGACACGTAGCTCTTCCAGAACCTGTCGCGACTCGCGCTCCTGGCATAGCACAGCATCCGTGCTGCGATGATGAACCTCGCCAAAGCCGATCGGCACCGCTTCCTCTTGGATGGCGATCGTCGGCAGGTTGAGGTGCTCGAACTGGCCGGAGTTGATTAGGTAGCCGGCAGGATCGTCCTCGTGCAGCTGCTGCTGGATGGCCACGATGCGCCCGCTCGCCTTGTCGTTCAGGCGTGAGAGCAGCGTCTGCTCGTAGTAGGTCCTCACCTCCTCACGCTTGGCCGGTGAGGACGCGTCGCTCGCCTTCATCAAGTCATCGATGGTGATGAGGTCGGCGCCAAAGCCTGTACCGGCACCGCCGAGCGAGAGGGCCTCGCGGCCACTGTCTGGACCTCCCCTGTTGCGTCATCCCGGAACTCGACTTGGTAGCCCATCCCGACGAACGCATAGGCGGTTTTTCCGGGCCGCACGATCTGCGCCCGGTCGAGTTCGTCGGCGAGATAGCCCGCCACCTCCGGCATGGGGTCTATGGCGGTCGCGGCTAGACCGACCAAGCGGTCGTGGTGTTCTGCCGACACTTTGATCTTGGGTAAGCTCGTGCTGCCCACGCGCTTCCGCATTGTCGTCCCCATGTCATTGATCCTTGATCAGGCCGCTTGAGGGCCAGGGTCGTCGTCATCGTCCGGTTCGGGAGGTTCATTCGGTCGCGGCCGGCGCAGAGGGACGACAGTGCCGTCGCGTGCGTCGTCGGCCGGTCTTTCGGACTCCGGTGCCGGAACCGGCTTATCAGCGGTCATAGATGCCTCCTTCACGCTGCAGGACCAAGGCGCCGATGTTGGGCGTCGTTCTCTCGTGAAGGCATGGGCCCACGACCTTGATAGCCGCCGGCCCGAGCCTTATCGATGGTCTGGAATGGAGATCGCCGACCCTCTCGGCCGACTCTCGGGCGCTTTGCGAAAGCATTCCCGGCTACCCCGAGCAGGACGTGCGGATCTGCGCCGTCGGCTCGGGGCTACTGTCCCGCGATGAGTTTGCCTGCTCGGAGCAGGCCAAGTGTGAGGGACGGGCGATGCGGCATGATCTCCTTAAGATTGGCCAAGTGGCAGCCTTTGTCAAATGCAAGCTTCGGGGGACGCCGCTCAGGTGAAATCGCTATCGATGCGCGGTGCGCAAGCACGGCTTGACACCGGTGAGCGCGGTCCCGACCTTAGGTTAGTCATGACCGATCATCTCCAGAGCATCCGCCTCCTGGCGCGCTCGGGCAGCCTGCAAGCAGGCTTGTAGCCCTGGCCCGGGACATCCTAGCGGGATGAAGTCCGAGCCAGGGAAGGCTCCCAGTCACCTTCTGCCTTCACGCGCCCACCGAGGCGCCACCCGGCCCGGCGCAATGGCGCGCCTGGCGGGCTTCGGTCATGTCTTGAGGTATCGAATGCACGCGTTCCAAGAACGGGCCCAAGAAAGTCTGCTGCAAGAGCCTCAGCCTAAGGTCGCCGCATACGACGACGTCGCCGGTATATTGCCGTGCGACGTTGCGGCGAAGTTGGAGCGCTGGGCGAAGCGGAAGTCGCCGAGCAAGGTGGCACATCAGCTTGGCATCAGCATGGCTCGCGTGCGGGATTTGAGGGCAGGCCGCCTGGCCGGCTACTCTCGGGATCTACTCGTGGAGCTCGCCGCCCGCGCCGGACTTAAAGGCGACTCCGCCGTCTGCGCAGCCGCCTATGAATCCTCTGACGTCTCCCAGGGCGAGACATCGGGTCACGTGTAGAGCGCATTCCGGCGAGCCGGTTGCTTCTTCGTCAGAATGCACGCTGGAACTTGGAGTGTTTGGGGAAATAGCTAGGGCAGCAAGAGCAATGATGATCTCAGTTTTCCTTTCGCGTTTGAGAGCCGGTCGCCTCGTCGCAGGGCAGTGAGCCTCCGAACTTGGCGAGCGCCGAAGGCTCGCCGTTCGGAGCAATGGACTGTCCATCTCAGCCGGCGCGACAGCCCAAGAACCGCATCGGGACTGCAGCATCAGGGGCGGAGTACGCGCGGGTCGAATCCGCCGATCAGAACGAGCCTGTCGAGTTCAGACTTCAACCGATGCCAATCCGCTTCGGAGAAAACTGATGCGTATTCTTGTCGCTACCGACTTCTCACTCGGTTCGCAGCGCGCCGTGCGACGCACCGGAATACTGGCTTCCCAACACATGGCGGAGGTCATCCTGATGCATGTCGCGGACGGTGAAGGATTTTGCGAGCTCGAGCGGAACCTTCACGAGACCCGGCATATGGCCGTCGAGCAGATCGCCATTGTGCCGGAGCTCTTCCAGATTTCCTGTGAGCCGCTCGTTGTCGGCGGATGCCCGCCTGATGCAATCCTCGATGCGGCGGCGGCCCACAAAGCCGACTTGGTCGTGGTTGGCGCACCCTCCGGGTGGACTCCGCGCCAATCAGGGCGGACCGTCCGTAGCCTGATCCGCAACGCGCCGAGCCCGGTCCTCGTTGTCGGGCAGCTGGCAGCGGCACCCTACGGTGGGTCATGGTACCGGTCGATTCTTCGGAAGCATCTGCGCGATCAGCGTGGGCCGCGACATCGCTCAAGCTCTTGGACTGTGCGCGGGTCACCGTCATGCACGCATTCGAGGCAATGGGAAAGCCGAAGCTGTCCGGCTTCTTCGTTGCGCGCGAGCACATCGACAGTTACGTCGAAAACTGGCGTGTTTTATTCGCCGCAGAAGTCGAAAATTTCCTCGAGACCTATTCTCCGGCTAATCAAGGGTGGTCGAGGCGGGTCGAGGAAGGGTCCCCGCAGGACGTCATTGTGCGCCTTGCCGAGCAAATGCCTTCGGCTCTCATCGTCTGGGCACGCATGCCCGGAGCGGTCTCAGAAGGCTCTTTTCGGAAGCGTGATCGAGGACATCGTTGCCAAGGGCGGCGCCGACGTGCTGGTAATTCCGCTGTCCCAGCCCGACCTTAGTGTCTCTCACAAAACGCCTGCTGCGCCGTCGCGGACGAAGGTGAAACGGCCGGTGACCGGGCGTTTTGAGAGACACGTTTAGCCTGAAGCGAAGGATGATGGCGACCGCGTCAATCCCTTGAGCGACCCCTCGCACTCAAGCGACGAGCTCGGAAAACGACGCAGAATTGCCGATCGTTGCTCGAGCATCAGCGAAGTCGACCACAAATCAAATCGTTGAGCCGAGCCAAAATCGGCCCCTGAGGGCCACAGAAACATCCTGCTCCGCATACTTGACTCCCGTATGGCTTAGCCTGTACTCAGCATAATCATGCCGAACCGTCTCCAAAGCATCCGCCTCTTAGGGCGTGCGGGCAGTCTGCAAGCAGGCATTTAAGCCCTGGCGCCCTGCCGGCCTCATGAGGCGCGGCTCGCTCCAGGGTTAAATCTCCAGCACTTCTTCTTTTTCGACGCGCAAGCCAGAAGGGCTGCGCGAGAATCCACTCTGCGCGGCTTTGCCGGGCGGGGCGGTCGCGCTGTGAGGTGTCAGTATGGATTCCGTTCGGGAACTCCCGCCGATTTCGCTTCCTAATCACGACTTCGATCATCTTGTCGCTTTCGGTCTTGCCGCTTACCAGTGCGGTGACCCGAATGCTGCCTTTCTGCTGAGGGAACTCGAGCGGTCAGCTTCCTGTAGGGCTTTCGCTTCATCCACAGATACTGTTACGTTAAATAGTTGCGTCGTATATCGGCTCAATGATGAGCCGTTGGTACAGAGGTGCAAAGTCGTGTCTCCAACGGTTTCGACTGACGCGGATGATGAAGTCTCCGCGGCGAGCCTGGTCGGCATAGCCCTCCTCGGTCTCAAGAAAGGAGACCGTATGCCCTTTTGCGACCAGTCCGCGAGACAGGAACACGTCCTCGAAGTCGCAGATTTAGCGCCGCCGGCATTTGCGCTCGAGCCTATACCTTTCAGGCCGTTCGGCCTTCTCCTCCGCTAGGGCACCGTCCCGAAAGGTGGTGATCGGCTTTCGGGAAAAGGCGATGCGGAAACCACGGTTTAGAGCATCATCCTAAATATCCTGTCTGGGATACTGCTCCAAATCCTTGAACCTTAACGGCTTTTATAGAGCCGGCGTCCCGCGCTCGGGCCGAATCTCTAACTATTCGCATCCTTGCCGACGATTGTTCGGCTGCCGGCGAGGCCGTGAAATCGCGGCCGCAGCTTTGCGCGATGTCTTCCGCCCACAGGAATGTAGTAATGACCGAACTTCGATGGCCCGTGCACGGCCGCATCACCGGCCCGATCGTGATGATCGGCTTCGGTTCGATCGGGCGGGGAACCCTGCCCCTGATCGAGCGGCATTTCGAGTACGACAAGAGCCGCTTCACGGTCATCGATCCGTCCGACGCACACAAAGACCTGGCCGATAAGCACGGCCTGCGCTTCGAGAAGGTGGCGCTCACGAAGGAGAACTACCGCGACGTCCTCACGCCCCTCCTCACCGAGGGCGGCGGCCAGGGCTTCTGCGTGAACCTGTCGGTTGACACCTCCTCACGCGACATCCTCGAACTCTGCCGCGAACTCGGCGCGCTCTACATCGACACCGTCGCCGAACCCTGGCCAGGCTTTTACTTCGACAGTCGTGCCAGCCAAGCGGAGCGGACGAACTATGCCCTGCGAGGCCGTATCCTTGAGGCGCGCGCCGCGTGTCCCGGCGGTCCGACCGCTGTGTCCTGCTGCGGGGCCAATCCCGGCATGGTCTCGTGGTTCGTCAAGCAGGCGCTCCTGAACATCGCCAAGGATACCGGCTCGACCACGCCCGAGCCGAAGACCCGCGAGGAGTGGGCCGCGCTGATGCGCGAGCTCGGCGTCAAAGGCGTCCACATCGCCGAGCGCGACACTCAGCGCGCCAAACACCCCAAGCCCATGGGCGTGTTCGTCAACACCTGGTCGGTCGAGGGCTTCGTCTCCGAGGGCAACCAGCCGGCCGAGCTCGGCTGGGGCACCCACGAGACCTGGAAGCCGGCCAATGCCGAGGAGCAGACCAAAGGCTCGCGCTGCGCGATCTTTCTGCTCCAGCCCGGCGCCGACACCCGCGTGCGCACCTGGGTTCCGACGGCCGGCGCGCAGTTCGGCTTCCTCGTGACCCACAACGAGGCGGTCTCGATCGCCGACTACTACACGGTGCGCGAGGGCGAGGAGGCGGTCTACCGCCCGACCTGCCACTACGCCTACCACCCGGCCAACGACGCGGTGCTCTCGCTGCACGAGATGTGGGGCAATGCCGGCAAGGTGCAGGAGCGGCAGCACATCCTCGAGGAGGATGAGATCGTCGACGGCATCGACGAGCTCGGCGTGCTCCTCTACGGCCACGAGAAGAACGCCTACTGGTACGGCTCGCAGCTCTCGATCGAGGAGACGCGGCGCGTCGCCCCCTACCAGAACGCGACCGGCCTTCAGGTGACCTCGGCGGTGCTGGCCGGCATGGTCTGGGCCCTGGAGAACCCGGAGGCGGGTATCGTAGAGGCCGACGAGATCGACTTCCGCCGCTGCCTGGACGTGCAGACGCCGTATCTCGGCCCGGTGGTGGGCGTCTACACCGACTGGACCCCGCTCACCGACCGTCCGGGCCTGTTCCCGGAGGACATCGACCCGAGCGACCCCTGGCAGTTCCGCAACGTGCTCGTCCACGGCTGAGACCGCCTTGAGGCGTCCCGTCTCGCAATCGAGGCAAGCGAATGCTTCCGCGCTGTGACCACTCTTCTGAACAAGCCTCTAGCAACCCCGGCAGCATTCTTGCCGGGGCGAACCGGTCGAGCGCTGCGCTCGACCGCCCCGCCGCGCGCCCGCGCGTGCCCTATTTCTCGTCCGGTCCGACGACCAAGCGTCCGGGCTGGAGCCTCGATGCCCTCTCCGGCGCGGCGCTCGGCCGTTCGCACCGCTCGGCCGCCGGCAAGGCCAAGCTCGCCGAGGCCATCGAGCTCACCCGCACGGTTCTGCGCGTTCCGGACGATTACCGCATCGGCATCGTTCCCGGCTCGGACACCGGCGCCGTCGAGATGGCGATGTGGTCGATGCTCGGCCCGAAGACCGTCGAGGTCATAGCCTGGGATTCCTTCGGCGCTGAATGGGTCACCGACGCCCTGAAGGAGCTCAAGATCGATCCGGTCGTCCGCACCACCGAGCATGGCATCCTGCCGGCGCTGGACGCGATCGACACCAAGAACCACGACGTCGTCTTCACCTGGAACGGCACCACGGCCGGCGTGAAGATCCCGCACAGCGACTGGATCGCCGACGACCGCGAGGGCGTCACCATCTGCGACGCGACCTCGGCCGCCTTCGCGATGCCGCTGCCGTGGGACAAGCTCGATGTCGTCACCTATTCCTGGCAGAAGGTGATGGGCGGCGAGGCCGCGCACGGCATGCTGATCCTGTCGCCGCGCGCCGTCGCGCGCCTCGAGAGTCACACGCCGGCCTGGCCGATCCCGAAGGTCTTCCGCCTGACCAAGGGCGGGCGGCTGATCGAGGGCATCTTCAAGGGCGACACCATCAACACGCCCTCCATGCTCGCGGTCGAGGACTACATCGACACCCTGAAATGGGCCGAGAGCATCGGCGGCCTCGACGCGCTGCACGCGCGGGCGGACGCCAATGCCCGGGTGGTCCACGACTGGGTGGCGCGTACTCCCTGGATCGGCCACCTTGCGGCGGACCCGGCGACCTACTCGAATACGGGCGTCTGCCTCGTGATCACCGACCCGGACGTGCTCGTCAAGGGCGACGCCGTGGTCAAGAAGGTTGCCGCCGGCATCGTCAGCCGGCTGGAGAAGGAAGGCGTCGCCTTCGATTTCGGCGCCTACCGCGACGCACCGGCCGGCCTGCGCATCTGGTGCGGGGCCACCGTCGAGGCCTCTGACCTCGCGGCGCTCACTCCCTGGCTCGACTGGGCCTTCGCCCAGGCGAAGCAAGATCTTCAGGACTGACTGTCTTCCACCCAACCCGCGCTGCGCCGGCATCGCCACGGTGAGAACCGTCCGCGGTCGGAAGTCTCGTGAGGCACTCAGAAATGCCAGGGGCAGGCGAGCCCTAACCGCAAAGCGGCGGGTTTGCGAAAGTGCAGCAAAAGGAAACTCGAAAATGCAGGGCATGAATATTTTCGACCAGGCCTTGATGCGCCTGGACGATGCCGCGAGGCACCTCGACCTTGATGCGGATGTGCTGGAGAAGCTCAAATACCCACGCGAGACGACGAAGGTCCGTCTGATGATCCGCATGGATGACGGCTCCCGGAAATCTTTCATGGCTTGGCGCTGCCGCTATGACGATACGCGCGGGCCAACGAAGGGCGGCATCCGCTTTCATCCAGAGGCCACCGCCGAGGAGGTGGAGACGCTCGCCTTCTGGATGACGTTCAAGTGCGCCGTGATGGATCTTCCCTATGGCGGCGGCAAAGGCGCCGTCCGCGTCGATCCCCGGACGCTGTCGAAAACCGAACTAGAGCGGCTTTCCCGCGCCTATATCCAGGCCTTTGCCAAAGTCATCGGCCCTAATCGCGACATTCCTGCGCCCGATGTCTACACAAATTCCATGATCATGGGATGGATGGCGGACGAATACGCCTCAATCCAGGGCGAGCCGGCTCCGGCCGTCATCACCGGCAAGCCGATGGCACTTGGCGGATCGCTCGGGCGAGAAGATGCCACAGCACGCGGCGGCTACTATCTCGTCCGGCATCTCACGAACCGCCTTCGCCTGCCGTCCCGGGCACGCGTTGCGGTGCAAGGCTTCGGCAACGCCGGACAGCATATCGCCCGCCTCCTTGCTGAGGACGGACATCGGATCGTCGCGATCTCCGATTCGCACGGCGCGGTGTATTGCCCAGACGGCATCGATCCCCACAGCGCCATCCAAGCGAAGCAGGGGGGAAGCGTGACGGCAATGGCCGGCTCCGCCGGCCTCTCGGCCTTGGCGAGCGAGGACCTTGTCGCCGTGGATTGCGATGTGCTCGTTCCGGCCGCTCTGGAGGACATGATCCACGAGGGCAATGCGTCTCGGATCAAGGCAAGAGTCGTCCTCGAACTGGCCAATGGACCGCTGACGCCGGAGGCAGACGCGATCCTCGACCGCCGCGGCATTGCCGTCCTGCCGGATATTCTGGCGAATGCGGGTGGTGTCACCGTCTCCTACTTCGAATGGGTTCAAAACAGACAAGGATACTACTGGTCGATCGATGACGTACACGCGCGCTTGCAGACGACGATGGAGCGTGAAGGTGACGCCATCTGGCGCCTGGCGCAGGAGCGTGGCCTGACGCTCCGAAGAGCTGCCTACGTTCACGCCCTTGCCCGGCTCGCGAGCGCGATCGAGGCGCACGGGACGCAGCAGTTTTTTACAAGTTGAAGCGCTCGACATGTCCATGTCCAGGGCCAACTCGCAAAATCGGGCGAGGGGGAGACTCGAGTTCCACTCGGGCCCTCCTCTCGTCAGCTTGCCGCGGGTTCTCTCTAAATTCGGTTTCTGCTCGCGGCGGTTGGCGCAAGTCATGATCGAGAGCGGCCGTGTCCGCGTCGACGGACATGTGGTTCGCCACGCTAGCATGCGCGTCGATCCCAGGCGTGCCGCGATCTGCGTCGATGACCGCCAAGTCGTGTCCGCGACAAAGGTATACTTGTTGCTGAACAAGCCGCGCGGCTTGCTCACGACATACGGTGATCCGCAGGGCCGCCGGACGGTTTACGATTGTCTCGAGGGGCACGACTTGCCGTTCCTAGGGCCTGTCGGGCGCCTGGATTGCGCGAGCGAGGGCTTGCTACTCATGACGAACGATACGCGTTGGGCCCATCACCTTCTTGATCCAGCTTCGAATGTCGAGAAGGTCTACCATGTGCAGATCGACGGCCATTTGGACGAAGCTCTGCTCTCCAGGTTGCAAGATGGTGTGGTCGACGACGGAGAGAGGCTTGGAGCCAAATCCGTGGCACTTCTGCGTCTGGGCGAACGCAACGCCTGGCTCGAAGTCGTTCTGACGCAGGGCCGCAACCGTCAGATCCGACGCATGATGGCGCTCAGCGGAGTCAACGTGCTTCGTCTCGTACGCGTTGCCGTGGGTTCCCTACGACTCGGCGACGTCGCGAAGGGAAAGTTCCGCCACCTGACTACCTCCGAGAGGGCGTGCTTGGCGGCAGGCCTGAGAGTCGACGGCGATGGCCTCCAAGTGTCAACCGTTGGAGGCGCAGCCAAACGCGGCGAAATGGTCTCGGCGAAGGCTTACTGACCCGTCGAAGAGCCACAGCTTCTTCGATCCCTGCAGGCAGAGGACTGCTTTACTGCAGATGCGGGCCGTGAGCGAGTTTGGATTGAAGAGGACGTTTGCTTTGACGCAGTTTGTGACCCGCCTCGGCACCGGCTTCGACGTCCACGCCTTCACGGAGGGCGACCATGTCTGGCTCGGCGGCGTGAAGATCCCCGCCGACCGGGGCGTGCTTGCCCATTCCGACGGCGACGTGGCCCTGCACGCGCTCACCGACGCGCTGCTCGGCGCCATCGCCGACGGCGATATCGGCACCCATTTCCCGCCCTCCGACGAGAAGTGGCGCGGGGCGGCCTCCGACCAGTTCCTGGCCCATGCCTGCGAGCTGGTACGGGCGCGCGGCGGCAAGATCGACCATCTCGACGTGACGGTGCTGGCGGAGGCGCCCCGCATCGGTGCGCATCGCGAAGCGATCCGCCAGCGCATCGCCGAGGTGGCTGGCGTGCCGCTCTCCTCGGTGTCGATCAAGGCGACGACGACGGAAAAACTCGGCTTCGTCGGCCGCGCCGAGGGGCTTGCCGCCCAGGCCGCCGCCACGGTGCGGTTTCCGGAAACCGTCCATACCGAATCGGATTGATCCCAGCTCGAATCCAGCAATGACCTGAGCGGCATTTTCTGCCGCCAAGCGGAAGCTATTGTACCGCGTCAGCCATGAGTAGCAGACAGGCCAGACCCGGACATTGCTGCGCGCGAGTTGCCGACCGCCGTGTCTTCGATCTCGCCGTGTGGTGACCCAACTGTCGACACAAGGCCCCCTAACGGGGAGACCCAGGTCGGTTCAAATCCGCCGCGGGGGCCAAGCAGGAGAACCTATGCCGCTGGTGCTCATCCCGCCGGGTTAGCGGGATGAAGCGGCGGAATCAGTTTCGGGGCGTGTGACCCGTGTTGGGCGCTGCCGGCGCCGCAAGGCGGCCCTCGCCCGCCTTGTTAATGTACTGGCTGGCGATGAAGAGCCCTTTCAGCGGCCGGATAACCGGCACACAGGCCAGCAGGAGCAACGGGAGCGTCACGACCGCATGAAGCCAGAGCGGCGGATCATAGGCGAGCTCGAGCCAGATACCGAAGGCGGTGACCGGGAAAGCCATCGTCATCATGATGAAGAAGGCGGGCCCGTCGGCTGGGTCGGCAAAACCATAGTCGAGACCGCAGGACTCGCAGCGCGGCTTCAAGGTGATGAAGCCGTCGAAGAGGCGCCCCTCGCCGCACCGCGGACAGCGGCATCGCAGGCCGACTGACATGAGGGATTGCTCGGTCGTCCTATGCATCGTCCACGTTCCTGAACCGCTCGCCGTATCCGGCGGCATAGAGATGTGCCTTGCGCGCTCCAAATGTATGGCATAAATCTCCATACACTCGTGATGTGTTCTGGCTGCTCCGAAGGCGCGATACCAGACAAATCTTTGATCGCGTTACACGTACGGCATATGTATGCGTACACTAATGCGATAATGGGGGTCAATGATGGAGGTCTGGAGCCCTACAATCGCTGGCGACGCAGGCCCGAAATACCTAGCCATCGTCAAGGCCTTGGCCGAGGACATTCGTGCCGGTCGGCTGCTGCCGGGCGTCCGCCTGCCGCCGCAGCGCGCCCTGGCCAAGCACCTCAACGTCGACCTCACCACCGTCACGCGCGCCTTCAACGAGGCACGCAGGACGGGCTTGATCGATGCCACAGCCGGAAGAGGCAGCTTCGTTCGCGGTTTCGCGCAGCAAGCGGAGGTGCGCAGGCCGAACCCGTCCGGAAGCGTCGACTTCAGTATGAACATGCCGCCCCAGCCGGTCGCGGCGCGTCTGGCCGAGCGTATGGCGGTAGGCCTGTCACGGCTTGCCGGTTCGACGGGCTTCCTTGACCGGATGCAGTACCAGGACGGCGCCGGGAACATGGCCGACCGCGCTGCAGCGGCGCATTGGCTCGGTGGCCGGCTTGGGCCGCTTCCGGTGCAGCGCCTCCTCGTGGCGGGCGGTGCGCAGGTGGTGCTCGCCGCCGTGCTCGCCGCCATCCTGAAGCCGGGCGACGCGCTCTGCGTCCCGGCCCTCACCTATCCCGGTCTGCGCATGGCCGCCGAGCGCCGCGGCATTCGCCTCGTTCCGGTCGCCTGCGACGAGGAGGGGCTCGATCCGGACGGATTCCTGGAGAGCTGCAAAGCCGAGCGGCCGCGCGCCCTGTACTTGGTGCCGACGCTCGACAACCCGACGACTGCGACGCTGCCGCGGGCCCGTCGTGAGCAGATTGCAGGAGTCGCTCGCTCGCACGGCGTCGCGATCATCGAGGACGATGCGTACGGCGCGTTGCCGCCCGATGCTCCCGCTCCCATCGCGTCCCTCGCCGGGGACATCACCTGGCACGTCGCGACGCTGTCCAAGTGCGTCAGCCCAGGCCTGCGCATCGCCTACGTCGTCGTGCCGGGGACCAACGAGGCGGTTCGGCTGGCGGCCGAGCTGCGGGCCATCAACATGATGGCCTCGCCGCTCACGGCCGCGCTCGCCTCGCAGTGGATCGCGGAAGGCGAGCTCGACGCGATCGTGGCAGCCATCCGGCAGGAGAACGGACTCCGGCAGGCGGTTGTCCGAGAGACGCTACAGGGACTCGACGTCCGGGCGCATTCCTACGGGCATCACCTCTGGCTCCGCCTTCCCGAGCCATGGCGTCGCGGCGAGTTCGGTGCGCATGCGCGTCAGCTCGGGCTGTCGGTCATCCTAAGTGATGCCTTCTCTGTCGGACCAGCACCCGAGGCCATCCGCGTTTCCTTGGGTGCGGCGTCGGACGCCGAGACCTTGCGGTACGGTTTGAGCCTGCTCGCGACGCTCCTGGCGCATCCGCCCGGCGCGATCACGATGGTCGTCTGAGGTGCCTGACGTGGCGAGCGCATCCAGCAGCCGGGAGGATCCGGCCGGACCTCGGCGCCATTTCGCTTCGCTGCCACGGATACGGGTCCCGGCCACTTTCTTCGGGATGGTCCTGGGGCTCTGCGGCTTGGGCAACGGCTGGCGCGCCGCCGCGCGCCTTGGGCTGGCGCCTGCCTGGGTTGGCGAGATGCTTTCCTTCTTGGGCGTCGCGGTCTGGGCGGCATGGTTGATCCTTTACGCCGCGCGGTGGCTGAACGACCGGGACACCGTTCTGGTCGAGGCGCGCGATCCCACCTCCTCGTTCTTCGCCTCGTTGGCTCCCGTCGCCACGATGATCGCCAGCGTCGGCCTCGCGCCGCACTGGCCGGACTTCGCCTGGATGATGGCATTGGCGGGACTTTTCGGGACGACCCTCTTCGCCGTTTGGGGAATGGGAAGCCTCTGGATGGGCGACCGTGCCTTCGAGGCGACGACGCCGATCCTCTACATGCCCACTGTCGGTGGAGGCTTCGTGGCGGCCATCACCTGCGCTGCCTTCGACATGAAGGAACTCGGCCTGCTCTTCTTCGGTGCAGGCCTCTTGTCGTGGCTGACGTTGGAGTCGGTCGTCATCCATCGTCTGATCCTGCAGGCCCTGCCGGTGTCGTTGCGCGCCTCGCTCGGGTTGCACCTCGCGCCACCCGCGGTGGCCTGCGTCGCCTACCTGGCGGTCACGGACGGGCCACCCGATCGGCTTGCGCAGATCCTCTTCGGCTACGCCCTGCTGCATGCCCTGGTCACGGTGCGGCTGGTGCCGTGGTTGCGGCAGCAGCCGTTCTCGCCGGCGGCCTGGGCCTACACGTTCGGCGTCTCGGCCCTTCCGCTTGCCGCCTTGCGCCTGACGGAACGCGGGCTGGAAGGGCCGAGCGCGTCCCTCGCCGTCCCGCTGTTCGTCGCGGCCAACCTCATCATCGGCTGGATCGCGCTCAGAACATTGAGCCTGCTGCTGCGCGGCAAGCTCTTGCCTGTCCGTCCTCTCTGAATGCGCGCGGATGGTTGCGGTTGAAGTGAGATGACATGATTGAAAGGGTGACGCGCTCTTTCCGTCTGCCCGCGCTTGGCCTGCGTGCCGTGCCGCTCGCGCTCACCGTCCTAGTTACGGCCTGCTCGGATGATGACGGGGAGCGTCGCCGTACCCTGGACGACAGCCCAAGCTTCGGCGCCCTCATGCGGATGGCCGATGCGATGCGGGGCGGCCGCTTGTTCGGTCAGTGCCCTGCCTGTCACACGGTCCGATGGGGCCGGCGACCGAAACGGTCCCGGTCTCTACGACGTGGTTGGCAAGCCTGTCGCCAGCAACAGCCGACGCGTCGGCTATAAGGGGGCTCTCCGGTCGGCAGGCGGCGTTTGGACGCCGGAGAAATTGGACATCTGGCTTGCCGCCCCCGCGAAGTTCGCGCCGGTCACAAGCATGATTGATGGCGATGCGGAGGCGCTCCTATCGCGACCATGCCGATGATTTGCTCTTCGCTGACACGGCTCTTCTTCATCGTCCGTGCGGGCGACGCACAATCCGCCTCTGGAACCGTGGGCGCACCGGGTGAGGCTGAAGATAGGCGTTAAGTCTTAGGAGCGCGGGTCGCCACCCAAAATCTCGAAAGCGCACCCGCTCGATACTACACGACATCCTGATGTAGTGGCTGACGCCTATAGGTCTGCTTTCCCTTACGCGCGGACATCCGCACCAGCAGGTTGGACGGTCCCGAAGGGGTCAGGAGTTCGCATGTCGCTTGTTCGGCTGTGCGCCTGCAGCGGACCTTTAAGGGGCGCGACTCGAACCGCCGCTCTTCTTCCCAAGCGGACATTCAAGGCGTTGCCGCTGAAGTTCCCGGTGGGGTCATTCGGAACCCTGAAGGCCAGAATCCATACCGGGCGTCGCGGCCGTTCGACCGCGGCGCCCGGTTCAGATCAGTGCGGCCGTAACAAGGGGTAGCGCGCCGCGTCTTCATGAACGCGCCTCGACATTGGATCGAGCAGTTCCGATCCAGCATGGTTGGACCCACACTTTCCGCGCAGCCGGTCTTTAGCACGCAGAAGCGATCGGCGTTCAGCGCCAACATGCTGTGTCAGCGCATGCGCAGCTGGGACGACTTGGCTGGGCTAAACAGCGGATCGGGTCGCGGCGGCCGTCGGTGGTTCATCACGCGTCTAGCTCATGCGGGCATCCCGCCCAAAGCCATCATGATGCTGGCGGATCATCGGCATCTCTCGACCACGCAGCGCTACATCGGCGCCAATGACGAGACGATGCGCGCCGCCGTGGAGGTCTTTTGACCAGCACGGCGGCATCAACATAGCGCTGCTTCCGCCAATCGTCAGGCCGCCTGGGCGACCGGCGTGGGGGTCGGCGCATCCATGGCCCGCAAATAGAGGTCGAGCAGTGTCTCCTGCTCGTCGCGCTCGTCCTTGTCCTGCTTGCGAAGCTTCAGGATTTCCTTGAGCACCTTGACGTCGAGCCCTTCGCCTTTCGCCTCGCCGAAGATCTCCTTCTTGGTCTCCATGAGATCCTTTATCTCTTCATCGAGCCGCTCAATGCGCTCGATGATGGAGCGGATCCGGTCGCCTGCGACGCCCACGGTGTCGGTCGTGTCGGACATGCTCACTCCTTGGCTGATCCGCCGCGCAACCTCGTTCGTTTGGGTAAGCGGGAGGTTAAGGCGACCCGCGGGGTGGAAGTCGAGCCACTTGCAAGGCAGGGTCGTCACGCTTGCTGCCCTCGTTGCGTTCCCGATCGCGACAGCTGCGTGGTACTGGTTCACGTCTGAAAGCTCGATCGTTGGAAACCATCCTCAACGCGGCTGGATTTCATGGTGCTGCAACGTCTCGACGATCAGTTCGAGATTGTTTTGGCTGAAGACAGAAGGTGAGCGTGTTCCTGCGGTGGATCGCTGTGACGGCCGGTGGTGTCTTGGCCGGTCTGGTCATGCTCAAACCCTTAGCCGACCGACCTGCTAGCCAGAGGCGTAGAACACGTCTGGGACGACTCGCGACGAGGTACACCCGCGTTGGCGGCAACACCATGCATGCCCGAGTTTCAATCGACTACGTGCGTGATGACCACCTGCCCGTGATCCTGGTCCACGGGCTCGGGATGTCGAGCCGCTACATGATCCCGCTCGCGAAGCATCTCGCCCCTCATCTACGGGTCTACGCGCCTGACCTGCCCGGCTTCGGCCTAAGCGACAAGCCTCCCCGAGCGCTCACAGTTCGCGAGCTTGCCGATGCGCTGGCTGCCTGGATGCACGAGGTCGGAGTGCAGCGTGCGGCCTTCGTTGGCAATTCGCTCGGCTGCGAGGTGTTGGTCGAATTGGCGCTCGCCTACCCTCAGCTTGTCGACCGCCTTGTGTTGCAGGGACCTACCCCGGACCCGGAGGCACGTGGCATCATCCGGCAAATCGTCGGCTTTTTCTTCATCGCACCATTCGAGCGCTGGTCGCTCGCCTGGGTGGCGCTTGCCGACTATGCCCGTAGCGGGATCCGACGCTACATCCTGACCTTACGCAGCATGGTCGACAACCGCATCGGAGAAAAGGTGCTCCGGGTTGTTCAGCCAACGCTCGTCGTTTGGGGCACGCGTGACTACATCGTCCCCTATGAATTTGTGGCGCGCCTTGCCGGCACCCTGCCTCGCGGTCGTCTCGCCGTGATCCCCAGCGTGGCACACGGGATCAACTACTCGCATCCGGAGGCATTCACCGCTGTCCTACTCCCGTTCCTCCTAGCCCCGCGAGAGACGCCTGTCGCTCAGGGGTTAACTCCGGCTATCGGCGCAGGCTGACAATAACGCCAGGGTGTACGGCGCCTCGTTAAACGCACGTCCGGACAGGCACTTCAGATTTGAGCCACTTCCGGACTTTTGGTCAACGCCGCCGGAAGAACCGCTCGAGTCCTGAAAGCTGCCGTTTGTAGAGAACAGGCGGCCCTAGTGGCCACAACATCCTCGCGTTCGGCCCGCGCTCAGGCATCGTCATGCCGTTGCGGACCGGCGCGTGGCACGGGCGCGCTCCAAAGAAGCCGCTTTGCGGCGTTCCTCGCGCAACACCTCGATGGCGGGCTGCCACCAGCCCCGCGCGAACTCGGCCGGACCCGCTTCTTCACGCACCGGCCTTGCCCGCACCAGTGCGCCGTGTGTCGGCCTGCGTCGGGTGGTCCAGATCAAGGTGCGCGCCGGCCGCGAGCGGCTTCTATACGCCGACGAGGTCTACCGGCGCGGCAATAACGCTAACCGTAGCGGCAATGAGGCCGTCCGAGGCCGCGTGGAGGAGATGCCCGTGATCGCGCTCCTGGCCGCCCTCGGGGTGGGGTACCTCCTCGGCATGCTTATCCACGGCCGGGACTGAGCCAGCTGCCACCGCTTCGCCGGTCCATAAGATCTCACCGAGGGGCCTAGCCGATCCGCTCGGCAGCGCGGGCGGCCTTCTCATGGGCCCGCGCCTCGGCCACGTCGGCCGCTTCGCGGGCATGATCCAGGCGCTCGGCCCTGGCCCGCGTCTCGCAGCGCCGCCGCAAATCGTCGAGCTCCTCCTCGGTGAGGTGCTCGATGCCGATGTAGCGGTTCTGCGCTGCGCTTGCTCGGATGAGCTCGTCGAGTTTGGCCTGGATGGCCGCCCCGTCCCGGTTCTGCGAGTTCTGGATCAGGAACACCATCAGGAAGGTCACGATGGTGGTGCCCGTGTTGATGACGAGCTGCCAGGTTTCCGAGTAGCCGAAGAACGGGCCGCTGATGGCCCAGCCGACGACGATGGCGGCCCCCAGCGCGAAGGCGAGCGGATGGCCAGCCCATTTGGCGACCTTGCCCGCGAAGGTGGTGAAGGCGCGCGACGCCGACGCCTTTGGCTGCGCTGGCTCCCTATCGGCCGTTGAGGTCATGATCTCACCCTGCGAGTCTGTCTCAACGAAGGTGTAGAGGTGCTTCACGGCTTTCCAGAAGGCAGAGCGCTCCGTAGGGCTCCGCCGTTCGAGCGCCCGTTCAAGGTCCGCCCGGCCCGCCGCCTCAGATGCGTGCCGGCCTTCGTCGGTTGCCGGATCATCCCGTTCCTGCCGGGGCGCTGTCATAGGGGCAGCAGCGATGGGGCGGGCGGCGGCTCCTCGGCCTCGCCGGGACTGGCGGTCCAGTCCCGCACCGACCGGTTCAGCCAATCCCTCACGAGGGCCGCGTGCTCCTCGGAGAGATGGCCGCCCGCCACGTCGAACAGGGCCTGCGCTCCGTGTGCAAAGCCGCGGCGGAACTCCGCGGTCCGACAATCGTCGGGTTCGTAGTCCAGTAGGGACGCCATGGTCCTCCTCCGTTCGCAACGGCCTCTCTGCCGGCTGGCCTGAGGGATGGGCAACGTGAGGGGACTGCAACGGCCGAAGCACGGAAACCGTTCTCTGTGAGACCAATGTGTGCGCCGCATGGCATGAGAGCCGGAGCGGATAGCGAGACTGGGACGCCGAGCTCCATCCGCCGCCCGGCGGGCATGACCACGCCGTGTTCAACGATCCACCGACTGTTGCACCGGGCGTCAGGCAGGTTTCAGGCTGGCGGCCAGGCGCTCGCGCCGTTGGGTGCGCCGGCCGGGCTCACTGGTGGCGTCGAGCCAGATGACGAGGGCGAGAGCGATCAAGGCAGGTGCCCCGAGGGCCAGGAAGGCCCCGCTCCAGCCGAGAACCGACTGAGCGAGGCCGCCGTACCAGGCCGAAAGCGCGCCGCCGATACCCTGCACGGCGTTGACGGTGCCGAGCGCCGTCTGGGTGCGGCCTGAGCCCCAGGTGAGATCCGCCACCACGACCGGAACGGCTACGCCGACGATGCCGGAGGCCACCCCGTCGAGGATCTCGGCCGAGATCAGCCACAAAGGGTCGTCGATGAAGGCGGACAGGGTCGCGCGCAGGGGCAGAACCGCCAGGGCGACCAGCAAGAGCTTTCGACGACCGCGCTTGTCGGCGAGCGAGCCCGCGAACAGCGCCACCGGGATCATCACCAGTTGCGCCACCATGACGTAGCGGGCGGTCCAGGCAGTGGCGTCGCTGCCGGCGGCGACGAGCTTCTGGCCGAGCAGGGTCAGCATCCCGCCGTTGCCGAGGTTGAACAGGGCGATCGCTACCGCCAGCACCATCAGCTTGCGGTTCGAGAGTACGCTGCGGGTGGTCGCGCGCTCCGGCTTGTCGTCCGGGTCGTCCTCCTTCCAGCCGACGGCGCGACGCTGGTTGTAGCAATGGCCTGGCGTCGTCAGCGTGGCAACGATGGCCAGCACCGCCATGGCGCCGAGCACCCAAAAGGCCACGGCGGCGCCGAGACGAGCAGTCCCGAAGCTGATCAGGCCGGCCGCGATCAGGATGCCAAGATGGTTGTAGGCCTGATTGCGGCCCTGCTGCTTGGGAAAGCGGTCCTTGCCGACGATGCCAAGGGTGAGCTCGCTGATGGCGGGCAACAGCAGCACGCCGCCGGCGGCTGCCAGCATCTGCGCAGCGAACACGGCCGGGAAGGACTTGGCTGGCAGGATGAGCAGCGTGCCTGCGAGAATGGCCGCGCAGGCGGCGGCGATGAGCAAGCGGGGCCGCCCGATCCGGTCGACAAGGGCCCCGGCCGGCCCGCTCAAGAAAAGGGCGCCGACCCCCACTAGCGTCGTGACGAACCCGACGCGCGCAGGAGACCAGCCGCCTGTCTCAGCGAGCCAGGTGCCCAGGAACGGGCCAAGGCCTCCCTGGATGTCACCGGTGAAGACGTTGATGAGGGCGAGGTGAGTGGTGGCGAGCATGCTCTCGAACCAGTACGCCGCGAGACAGACCGACATCGCAGCCTGCGCCGTGGCGCGAGGACAGGTCACGAGAGACGTTCGGACGACCTAAACCGTTCCGCATCTTCCGTTAGCGCAGAAAACGCATTGTAAGGGTGGCGATAAAGAGGCGAACGCGAACCTCTGATCAGCGCACTTGCTCGAGCGGAACGGTCTGCATTCAAAGAACGTTTTGCTAGAGATGTCCGGAGGCAGGGATATGCCTCGAAGAAACTTGCCCTGGTCTAGATGCGGGCGACCTCCGAGCTCCGCGAGCAGTTCGTCGCGGTTCTGGGTCACGACCTGCGCAACCCGCTCGTCTCCATCGCCGTCAGCCGCCGGTTGAGACGGCGCTCCTCTATGCCGCCGACGCCGCCCTCGTCGTGTGCGATCGAAGCTAACTGAAGCCATTTCGCCGCTTCTACGCCGCCTTCGCCGCTCAGCCGCCCTGCCGCGTGGTGCAGGTTGAGGGAGAGGTCGTCGTGCCCATCGAGACTGGGATCGGAAGGCTATCGATCTCGCCTGGGATGGGCTCTCCGGCATCACCACGGCGGAGGTGGATGCAGCCGATGCGGCGGTGGCCGAATGGCGCCGGTCGAACAGAGCGCAAAACCAGACAAGCTGATCTGCAACAGACTTCTGATGTCCCGCCCGTTCTTGCTCGCGAGGCAGGGAGAGAGGCCTGCAGGCCGCGATTGTCCTGACAGACGTGACGGGGCAACCTGCCGGCTTCACCTTCGAAGCACATCGAGACCGTCATTCCTGCCAAGTCGCCGCTCGATCAACAAGCACACTAGGGAACGAAGAGAGCAAGAAGTTGAGTCGGCAGAAGTCAGGTCCTGCCGATGGTCAATTAGCTACGCGCTGGTAACCGTATCCTTCTGCGGCCTTCAACCCATCTTCTTGTATGTTTGAATGGCACTCTGGCAGCCGGGAGACAGCTTGGACATGTTCTTCTCGAAGCAAGCCTGGGTCTCAGGCCCGTCCTCCGGCGGCAGACCAGCACAGAAGGTAGTGAAATCACCGGCACACTGCTGTTGAAGAACGGCCTTGTCCTCGGCCGTCATGGGAGCGGCTAACGCTGCGCTCCCCGCCATCGCGGCCAGCATAACGCCCAGCCCAAAACGTACCAGCATGTTCTGCTCCCAAGCCGCCTTACCCATCTGGGCTGAATGCAAGAACGTCGTTGAGGCTTCAACCGTTGCACCCCCTCGGCATCCGGCCGCGGCGGCACCAGCGGCTTCGCGGGTCATCTCGGCCGGCAAGACCGCGCGCGCGGCGTCTTTTTGGGCACCTCGCTGGTCCCGCCGAGAGGCTGGCAGGCCGGCCATCGTCCTAGCAGACGTGGCGGGTCACCTGCCGGCACGCCTCTGAAGTGCCGAGGCCGAGGCATTCCTGCCAAGTCGCTGATCGACCCGTCACCTCGTCTGCCGGCCTGTTACCGACATTGAGCGTATCGCGGCAGCGCTGATGGAACGCTATAACCTGACGTGTGAGGAGATCGACGCGATGCAGCTGCCTTCATCCGGCTCACCACTTTAAGGATCCGGTCATCGCTGACGCAGGATGTGGAAAGGGAGGCTCTGCATGGCACGCTTCATCGTGATCGAAAGAGCTACCGGTCGCGTTTACGGCGACACGGCTCGATTCGGTGCGGCGGGGGATGTGATTTCACCTGCCGACGCAGTTTGTCTCATCGATCGCCACGCCGACCGTCCCACACGCAGCTTTGGCTACGTCAACGCCGACAGTGCTACCGCACAGTACGATGTCTACGAAATTCAGCACTCCGGTTCCGAGCGCGCCTCGGCGAGCGATGAGGAGGCACAGACCCTGATTCGTGAGTGCGGCTCCTTAGTGAACTCTCTCGTTTCTTACAATTCTTGAATGCACCCTCTGGCGGCTTTCAACACGCTTTAGCACCTGTAGCCGTCTCATCTCATAGTGTCGGCAACGACAACATCGCTCGCGCCAGAGGCAAAGCACTGAGATCCCAGGCTGCTGCCCGCAGTGGCATACCATGCTGGGTAGAGGCCGACAGCCGTTGGTTTCCATGAAGAGTGCTCGGTAGGAACCCCTGCTGACAGGCCGTCGTTTGGCGCCCTGTAGTCAGCCTCATCTCGGGGCTGCTCAGGAGGTGTCATGCTGCCCCAGGTACGCGCTGTTCACCATGTGATGGTTGCAGTGACCGCATGCGGTGTTGTGGTCAGTTCCGCCGCACACGTGCGGGCTGCGGAAGAAGGCGGGCTCGGCGGTCTGTTCCAGCAGCTCTTCTCACCTCAGCCCGCCCAAACTCCGCAGCCGATCGCCCCTTCTGCCGACCAATCCTCCTCATACGGGCAGGTGAACAGTGGCTCCGGCTCGGCTAGGCGCGCCGACGGCCTGCGGGATGGACGCCAGTCAGCTCGCCGCCGGCAGTTGAAGGAATCGCAACTGCAGGTGAAACCGAAGGTGCGCTACGCGTCACTGCCGAAGCCTGCGAAGGTAGCCGCGCCGCCGGACAAGGCGCAGCCCCCCGCTGCTTCTCTCGATCTGCGGGAGTACGCGGGTAATCCAGACGCAGCATTCATGCATGACAGCACGCTGCGCAAGGGCGACATCGTCATCACAACCTCCGGCCCGAGGGTATTCAAGGGTAAGACGGGGGAGCGACACGCAGCAGCGGAGTTCGAGCCAGCTGGCCGTTCGTCCGCTGTTGATCGAAAGACGCGTAAGCTCTTGGCTGCGATGGTAGCTCCACATGGTGCGCTTCCCGCGCATGAGGCGGACAAGCTTTTAGCTAACCAGCGGCGCTTGTCGGATCCTTCTTCAGCCTCTGACGGGCAGCAGGTTCAAACCGCTAACCTGCGAGTCGTGTACCCGTCCGGTCTGCAAGGGGCAGCGGTGAGGGTCAGCTTGCAGGGGAACTGACTCAAGCCGCCACAACCTGTCGCTGGTGTTTCGCTCATGCGATAACGGCTTCCCGTCGGTCCCGGCATCTGGAGCAGAGGAAGAGACCGGCAGCCTGTCACCGTCTGGCAGACGTGGAGGGGCACTTGTTGGCCTCGCGAATTTCGCTGCGGTGGATATGGCCCGGCCGACGAGGCAGGTACCCGGAGCCTACCCGCGCAGATCATCTGCGAGACGCCATCCGGCAGCCTCACACGGCGAAAAACCGAGGCCATGAGGAAGAGGCCGCTGCCCGGAGATTAAGGATCGGGTACGGATCTGCGCCTCAGGAAGCCAACCTTCCGGGCACAAAAAGCCCACTTGGGAGGTTAGGTTCTTCGTCCGCAACAGGAGACACACACATGGCAACTGGCACGGTGAAATGGTTCAACGGCACGAAGGGTTACGGCTTCATCCAGCCTGACGATGGGGGCAAGGACGTGTTCGTGCACATCTCTGCGGTTGAGCGCGCCGGCCTCCGCGAACTCGCTGAGGGCCAGAAGGTGTCCTACGAGGTCGAAATCGACCGCAGGAGTGGCAAGGAGTCGGCCGGTCAGCTCCAGGTCGGCTGATCTGAGGACGGCCCCTCGTAGCCAGGAGTGAAAGCGATGGGCTGGCTTAGCGTCAGCCTATCCAACGAGAGGCTGTCTGCACCTTCAGCTTCCCTACGCTGGTGCGCTGACGAACCATCAATCCCTGCGACTAACTGCCCAGATTGGGATCACCCACTGTTAGGCGCCGGTTGCCACCCTGCTGCCTCACGCGGTCGGGAGTTTTTGCTTGTTCAATCCCTTCTTCGCTTCCCTGCTGCTCGCACTTGAGGCGCAACGGGTCATCGAACTGCGTCTGGTACGGCTCGCCTGGGGCGGTCAGGAAGGATGGGCTGAGATGAATTCAATGGTGTTCGAGAAGATCGCGGCCGCCACTGAGGCAACCACCACGTTATTGACCGGCGGCACGCACGAGACCGTGTTTGCGCGCTACCGTGAACACGTGGCTGCGAATACCGAGCGTCTGAGGGCGTAGCCTCAGCTTTTACGACCCGGAACCACACCGTCTGAGCCGGACCTGACGAAACAGGTGTCGAACGCGTCGAGATCGTAAACGCGACCGTTCATATCCTGGATGGTCACGTCCTGCCGCCACGTCTCCGCAAGAACCTTGGCACGAGCCAGGGCGATCTCGGGCGACACGGTCTGATAGGACAAAGGCCCATCCGGCGTGTTCGTGGTGATGACGAACTTCATCGCTGCTCTTGCGCTGACCGGAGGCACAGCGTTTTTTGCGGGATGGTGCTGTAACCGATCCCGACGCGAGCTGGTTCGCTGTTCATGGCGGGAGCCGCAAGGCACGAAGCGCCTGGAAGCAGTCCGGTTTCCCATCGCGGCGGTTAAGCGTCAGGGCTCCCGTCTGCGAGTGTAGCCGGCTGCCGCGTACACCTCGTTCGCGTGCGGCCGGCGCGTCCCTCTAGCCGTAGGGGCTGACCGGCGGATGCCAGTCTCACATCATTCACCGTTCAGAGGCTCCTGATCGGCACCGAGATACCGGCGCGATCAGTGTCTGGTTTCGATGGCTTGGCTACGGGATAAACAGGGGCTTTATCTCCCTGCGTCCAGCACCCGGACGTACTCTCTGTGATGCAGGGTCATGTCATGAGGAAGAGCGTATCTACCCTCTCACGCGGCCTTCGGGGAGAGACCATCATCCTGACCCTTGATGGCACCGGAGCAACAAACTTCACTAGTCGAAGGAAGGCCTCGTAGGCTGCTCGCAAGTTGCTTGTGTTTGGATCGACCTCGGCTTGCACTAACGCTCCTGCAGCCGCCTTCCAAAGATCCGAACGATCACTTCGAATAACCTCTTCCAAGCCGTGGTGATGCAACGCGAAGAGGGCTTCCGGAACACTCTCAACAAATTTGACACCAGAATCTCGACGTCTAGGATCGAGCCAAACAACGACTGCATCAGGAAAGCGCGATGAAACCATGGAATGAGCTCCAGAGAATTTTCTTCTCTAATAAACGGCCCTAAAAATGCAGGGTTTCTTGCTGAATCTGTCGCACGTCTACCATGGTTAAGTTTCGGTAACCCTGTTCTAAATAATATTAGAAATTGTGGGATGCCCGAGTGTTCTGCCTGCAGCGTTGCAGGGCCGTACCGGGGAGATTGGCCTGACCCGCAGTCGGTGCACGAGAGGATCCGATTGCTTTCAGCCAGCTGTCGGGGCCGCGAAACAGATCACCCAACGCCGTCCGCCGGAACAGCGCCCGCCACCACCGCCGCTGGTGCTCAGCCCAATCGTGGACCATGTGGCAGCGCTGGCAAAAGGCCGCGAGGTTGGTTGGGCTGTTGTCGGCCGTGTCGTGGTTTCGGTGGGCGGCCGCCAGCGCCATCCGCTTAGTGCGAGCAGCCCCGAGCAGGTCATCGACACCGGCCGCGAGGCAGACGATCTGCCCCGCTCCGTCGCGCCAGGAAGCCGCCTCCTCGTCCCACCAGCGCCCGTCGCCCAGGCAGAACACGGTTCGCCTACCCGGACGGGCGCATGCCTCGCATCGCCCTTTAGTGCGGCCGAAACGGATCCCCGTTGAGAGTTGCGGCGAGTCGATGGGGTAGAAGAAGCGGTACCCGCGCCGGATCGGCATGGCAGGGCATCGAGGCCAAATGGCTAAGCTTCTGCGTAGGCGACCAAGGGCACCTTGTCATCCGGCCAGATGTTCGCCGAAGTCGCCGTCGGGGCGAGGGGGCGAGGGGGCGAGGGGGCGAGGGGGCGAGGGGGCGAGGGGGCGAGGGAGCGAGGATGAGGCGAGGTGTTCGCATCTAAGCCGATCGGAGATTGCCGCTGATACGCCGCTGTCGCTCGACTTGGCCGCGCGCAGCGCCTTCCCTGACGGTTCGATGTCGGGGCTGGCACTGCGCATTGCCGCGACACGCACCGACCTGGGACACGCGAAGATCAGCGGATGCGTCTACACGACGCGCGCGGACATCGAGCACATGGTAGCGGCCTGATCGGTCAGGCCGAAGCCTCTGCAATCCCGCCAGACAGGCGCAGCGGCATAAGCAACTGGGGGCGACAGGAGGCCGGCATCGCTCTGGCCGGGACTCTCCGGACTATAGAAACTCTGCGGCAGACGCTCCCGAGGAAGAGGTCGAGGTGACGAAGGCTCAGACCTGCCCCGACTGACATCCGTAGGGCGGTACCGCACGCGGAAAGCGCTCCTTGATACGCGCGCAACCCCAGGCGCGAAGCGACTCAGGCAGCCTCCGGTTCACTTCGATCCCGACCTCATCGTAGGGCGAGTCTCCGGCTGTAACGTAGTGGTACCAGCGCCATCCAACCGTACCGGCCGCGGCTAGAACGATGGCAAAGGCGACAGAGGCGACCAAGGCCGTCCTTGACTGCGGGCGCTGCGCTCTGTCTGCCACGTCAGAAACTCCGTCAACGTTGACTTAACTGTCCTGTCCGACCGACACGCCCTGTTAGTCAGAGCGCCCCCTCGTACGCGTGGTGAGCCAATCATCAGCGAGAACGGCCGCCGTCAATACCGCTACCGGCCAAAGGGCTTATGCCAGTCCCTTAGAGAGTCCGCTTTCAGGTAGCTTGAATGCGTATTTACAAGGCCAATTTCAGCGAGCGTGGCTTGGTTGCTTCTAAACTGCCGAGGCAACGGAGCAGACAATTTCGGCTGGAGGATATTGCTATCAGTCGCAGTTATGCAGCGGCAGTTGCAGTAAGCTGGGTGCACTAAGGCTTGCGCCCAGTCCGCTACCGTCACAAAGAAGGAGGATCCCAGCAAGTCTATATAATACTTGAAAAGGAGTGGATTTCAGGCTGGTGATGACGTCTTGGCACCACTCAGGTCACAGGCGCGCCGACACGATTGCCTGCAAGTGGCTTGGGCTTAGCGATGGGTTTCAATTGCCAGGATGTTCCGCAGAGCTTTTCGGTCGGTTTTACCGACGCTGTTCGTTGGTAACACTTCGACGCCGCGGATCTCGGCAGGTACGTAGATGCGTGCAAGAGAGCCCTTCACGAAGGCCTTGAGAGCGGGCTCGTCGAGTCGCTCCCCCTCTTTCAAGACCACGAAGGCGACCGGCACCTCACCGAGATCGGCGTCCGGTGCACCCACCACGCAACAGTCGCGGACGGCCGGATGTGTCGTCAGATGACGCTCGATCAGAGCGGGAGAGATGTTCTCGCCGCCGCGGATGATCACGTCCTTGATGCGACCGGTGATCGAGAGGAAGCCATCGTCGTCGAAGCGCCCGAGGTCGCCTGTCCGCAGCCAGCCATCGACTATCGGCTGCTCCGTGCTCCCAAGATACCCGGCCATGAGGGCGGGCCCTGCGATTCGGATCTCGCCCTCGCTTCCATGCGCAGCCTCAGCGTTGGTGACGGGATCGAACAGGCGGACGGCTTGCCCGGACAGCACTGTGCCAATCGTGCCGATCTTACGACGTTCAGGCGGGTTCATCGTCGAGGTGCAGGTAGCCTCCGACAAGCCGTAGGAGACGAGCAGCGGTACGCCGAAAGCGGCCTCGATCTGCTGGTGAAGCGTCGGCGTGATTGGTGCCGAGCCGCAGCGGAGAAAGCGGAGAGTCGGAAACCGTTCGCCGGGTTCGAGATGCGGGAGCAGCCGCGCGTAGATCGTCGGTACGCCGGTCATGTATGTGGGCCCGTCGTTCCGTAGCGCTTCTATGACGGTCTCCGGTTTGAAGCGGTCGTGGAGGATCAGGCTGGCGCCGGCTAGGAACGGAACGATCAGCTGATTGTTGACGCCGTTCGTGTGGTAGAGTGGCATGACGTGAAGGAGCCGGTCCTGCGAGTTCGTGCCGGTGTGGTGTAGCACCCCGTCCGCATTACAGATCAGGTTATCGTGGCATAGAACAACGCCCTTCGGTCGGCCAGTACTGCCCGAGGTAAATAGCAGCATAGCGCTGTCATTGCTGCTAAGACCGTCATCGACGAAGGCGCCGCCGCTGTTCAGGATGCCCAAACCCTGCACCGAGAGGCTTTGGGATGCTTGATCTGCAAAGCGGTCGATCAGACTTTCATCGACGACGAGGTGGCGCATCCCGACCGTCTTTGCCTGCTCGGCGACGGCCTCGGGCGCAAGCCCGGGCTCAATGAAGCAGACACAGGCTCCTGCCTGCATGGCGCCGAAGTAGGCGGCGATCGCAGCGACAATCTTCGGTGCGATGATGCCGACCTTGACCCCGCGCGTGATACCCCAATCGCGGAAGCCCGCAGCGTAGCCGTCGATCAACTGACCCAGTTCGGCGTAGGTGACGGGCGCGTGTCCGGCGATAGCCGTCCGGCCGGCCTGCGCATGCTGCGCGATCGCCTCTCGCAGGCGCGCGCTGATCGATGCCGTCATGCCCTGGCTCCTCCCATTATATGCTTGTGTCAGCGCAGGCGGATCGCCGCATCGCGTTCGAACCCAGCGTCCGGGTCGAGAGCGGTGAGTGCCTCGGCTTCGGCCGGGGTCGGCGGCGGCGTCGGCTCCGCTCCGTCGGCCTCGAAGCGGAACCCGGTCCGATCCCGAACCTCGTCGAGGCTTGCCCCCGGATGCCAGGAGGCCAGGACGAGGCGCCCATCGCGTTTCGTGAAGACCGCGATCGGCGTCACCACGCCGTGCATGCCGCCAGAGGCGGTGATGAAATCCAGCGTTTCGACCAAGGTCCGGCGGGAGTGCTCGGTTCGCCAGGTCACCGCCCGGCGCGCGGTCGGCAGCATCACGGCGCCGCCCCCGCCGCCCGGGAGGCGCACCTTTGGGGCGTGCCAATCGCCGATGCAGGAGACGTTGGTGCGTCCAAGCCCGTCGACCTGAGCCGCACCGAGGAAACAGAGGTCCATCTGCCCGCGGGTGCAGAGGTCGTAGAAGTCCTCGTTGGCGAAGATCGAGCGGGAGCCCTCCGCCAGCACCGGATCGGAGGAGGAGATCGGCACCTGCGAAGGACTCGGGTCCACGCCGCCCGCCACGTTGATGTAGGTGAAGGCGAACGGATATGCGCGCTTCGCCAACAGGCAGGCCAGCATCGGCAGGGCCGAGTTGACGCCGCTGAAGGTGATCTCATTCGGCCGCACGAACCGGGCCAGGTTCGTCACGACGTAGGAGAAGGCGGACCACTCAGACATGGGCCGCCTCCCGCGCCTCGGGTGCTGTGTCGAGGTGGGCTTGGAGCACACCTGGGGCGTCGTCCATGTAGGCCTCGACTGCCGGGTAATCGACCGCATAGTGCGGCCAGCACGAGCCGGGCCATGCACCGGCGGGGACGATGCTGACGGCCTCGACGAGGAAATGGGGCACGAGGGTCAGCTCCGGCTGGTCACGGAAGGAAGCGCCCGACGCGACGCGCTCGGCGACGACGAGGACGCGCTTGGCGGACCGGCTCATGATGCGGTCCCAGTGCGAGGTGCCGTAGACGCGCACGTCACCCTCCTCGCTGACCTCGTTGGCGTGGATGATGGCGAAGTCCGGGGTGATCCGCGGGATGACGTAGACCGTCTCGCCGCTGCCGTAGGGGTCCTCGACCGTCTTCCACCCGTTCAGGGCGGGCAGATCGGAGCCGTGAATGCCGCCGCAGGGCATGAAGGGCACGCCGAAGGCCGACGCGCGCAGGCCCGCGGTGAGGCTCGCGCAGGCGTGCTCCTCCAGGCGGATCTGACCGGTCTCGACCGCGCGCCGATACCACGGTGCCAAACCGAAATTGCCCTCCATCGCCACGATGCCGGCGCGTGCCCGACCGAGCGCCCCGGCGCGGCAGAGGATGTCGATATCGTAGCCGGGGGATTGCTTGATGACCTCCAAGTCCCTGCGCCCCTGACGGATCAGCTCGCGCACGAGGGCGAAGGGACCGCGGTGCAGGAAGCTGCCGCCGAGGGCGAGTGAGCTGCCGTCGGTCACGCGGGCGGCAAGATCTCTGAGGGGGACGATCTTCGGTGTGCCAAGACTCACGGGCGTTTCTCCCGATGTAAGGATGTCTGGGCGCGGTAGGCGCGGATGCGCTCCTTCAGCCCCGGACGGGCGGCGGAGGTGACGAGATCGGCGAGATCCTGCCCCCGGGTGTCGGCCGTGGTCGCGCTGAACAGGGCCGCAGCCACATCGGGTGAGAGCCGGCAAGCCGCCTCCGCGGCGTTCGCGACGGCCTCCTGCCATTCCGCAATCGGGACGCGTCCCGTCAGGAAGCCATCCTGCAGGGCCTCATCGGCGTCGAAGACGAGGCCGTCGCCGAGGACCGTGCGGGCGCGGGCCTCGCCGACGCGCTCAGCGTAGCGGCGGGTGCCGAGCACGAGGCCGAAAGCGAGCCCCGGCATCCGGAAGGTCGCGCCCGGATCACCGATGCGGCGCGCACAGGAGCAGATCAGATCGACGCCGGCGCCGAAATTGCGCCCGTGCGCCAGAGCCATCGTCTCGAAGGGCGCGTGACGGACGGCCTGCAGCAGTTGCTCGACGAGAACGAAGCGCAGAACCAGATCACCCTCGGACTGATCCTCGTAACCGCCGAAGTCGAACCCGGCGCTGAAGTTGCGGCCGTTACCCTTGAACACGAGCAGGCGGATATCGGTGCGGCCCGCCTCGGTGACCTGTTCGAGGAGGGCTTCGACCAGTGTGGCCGAGAGCGCGTTCATTTTGTCCGGTCGATTCAGCGTGAGGGTCAGGGTGGTGCCGTCGCGCTCGACGAGAAGCTCGCTCATCGCGGATCCTCCTTAGGCCGTACGGGCCAGGACGGCCGCCGACGGTTCGGCTCCGAACACATCCTCGTTGTGCTCGCCAAGAGCCGGCGGGTCCCGGTAGATTGGAAATCCTTCGCCCGAGAACCTCAGGGGGGAGACGAAGGTGCGTGTCTCCACGCCCGACGGCAGCCTCACCGGCTGCACCCAACCCATATGCGCGACCTGCGGGTCGGCGAGCGCCTCGGAGTAGCTGTTGATCGGCGAGCAGGGCACGCCGACCGCGCGGAAGCGCGCGAGCAGCTCTTCGCAGGTAAAGTCCGCGAAGAGCTGCTCCAAGATCTTGAGAAGCTCGCCCTGGTGCTGCGCTCGCAAGACCGTCGAGGCAAAACGCGGGTCGTCGAACAGGTCCGGCCGCTCGATCGCGTTGCAGAATGAGCGATAGAGCGCGTTGTTGCCCGCCGCCATTGCGAAGTAGCCGTCCTTGGCGCGAAAGGCTTGGTAGGGGGCGTTGCGCGGGTGCGCGGAGCCGAGTCGACGAGGATCGCGACCGCTGCCGAAGTACTCGCTGGTCTGGAGCGCGCCCATCGCCAGCGAGGCGCCGAACATCGAGGCGTCGATATGAGTCCCCCTGCCGCTGGCGCGTGCCTGGAGCAGTGCGGCCGCGATGGCGTAGGCCGCGTAGAGCCCAGTGCCGAAATCGGAGATCGGCACGCCACACTTGACCGGCGGTGCACCGGGCTCGCCAGTCACGCTCATCACGCCGCTCATCGCCTGCAGAGTGAGGTCGAAGCCAGCTTCCTTCGAGCGCGGCCCTTCCTGCCCGTAAGCCGAGATCGAGCAGTAAACGAGGGCGGGCCGGTCGGCGCTGACCGTCGCATAGTCGAGGCCGAGCCGTTGCATGACACCCGGGCGGTTGTTTTCCAGCACAATATCGGCGGAGCGGATGAGGTCTCGGGCCCGCGCCTTGTCGGTCGGATCCTTGAGGTCGAGCGTGACCGAACGCTTATTGCGGTTCAGCGAGGCGAAGTTCTCGCTGTAGCCCTCACTGATGGGAGGCCAGGCCCGCATGGTGTCGCCACCGTCTGGGTTTTCTACCTTGATGACATCCGCGCCCATGTCGGCGAGGAGCATGGCGCAGAACGGACCGGCAGCGACGCTGCAGAACTCGATGACCCGGATACCGGAAAGCGGTCGCAAAGCCTTACTCCTTCGATCAGGCGAACTCGGCGGTCGCGCCCGAGGGTGCGTGACCCTGGGCGGCCCGCGGCGCGTGGTGTGACGAGAGGGTGATGGGATTGTAGCCGAGCGCTCGGGACAGGCTGCGGGCCACGTCGACGACGACATCGCTGTAGCGGCGCAGGGCCGCCGGGTTCAGGCGGTCGGCAGGGCCAGAAATGCCGATTGCGGCGCCGGGGCGCCCCATCGCATCGTGGACGATGGCGGCGAGCCCGCAAACACCCTCACGCCACTCGCCTCGATTGATTGCAAATCCCTGGATCCGGACTTGTTCGAGTTCACGGCGCAGGAGGTCCAAGCTCGGGATCGTGCGGGACGTGTGGACCTGAAGCAGCTCCGGCAAGTGCGCTAGCGCCTCTTCCTGATAGGCGAGCAGCGCCTTGCCAGAAGCCACGCAGTAGGCCGGAGCGCGGCCGCCGATCGAAGAATAGGCCCGCACCGGATGCGGACTCTCGATCTTGTGCAGGTAGATGACGTCCGCCTTGTCTAGGAGCGAGAGGTGGATCGTCTCCTGCGTCTGCTCGGCCAGCGCCCGCATGTAAGGCTCCGCAACTTGCCGCACATCGATGCGGGCCAGGACGGAACTCGCCAGCTCGAACAGCTTCAGCGTGCACTCGTAGGTGCCGGCCGGGGTGGCGCGTGCGTAGCCCGCAGCGACCAGCGTCTGCAGCGTGCGGTGCACGTTGCTCTTCGTGAGGTTCAGAGAGCGTGCCAAATCGCTGACACCGCGCGGCTTTTCGCTGCCGGCGAGGTGCTCAAGAACCGTCAGGCCTTTGATCAGCGTGCTGTCCATCGTTCCACTATTCAATACGGCGTCTCGTATAATTCTAGTTTGGAGTGCGGATGCTCGTCAAGGTCGCCGCTCGCCTGAGCAGCGAAACCTTCAATGATTTCATGCAGCCGCGGGACAAACGAAGATACTATGCTGCATCTTTTCGATTGACGGAGAATGGCACCATTCACTAGCGTAGTTGAACATGAAACGGCGTTCCATATAATAGAACAATTTGGCGCTGTTCATCGACTCCGGGGAAGTCCGGATGAAAACCACCCTACTGTCGGGAGAGGGAACATGGACGCCACGGTGAAAACGCCGCCGACGAAGAAAGACGTATTCCGCGTCGTCAGCGGCAACTTCCTCGAAATGTTCGACTTCATGGTCTACGGCTTCTATGCCGCTGCGGTGGCGAAGGCCGTGTTCCCCAACGACAACGAGTTCGTCTCGTTGATGCTGTCGCTGGTGACGTTCGGCGTCGGCTTCCTGATGCGCCCGCTCGGCGCCATCGTGCTCGGCGCCTACATCGATCGGCACGGAAGACGCGCAGGCTTGGTCATGAGCCTGGCGATCATGTCCGTCGGTGTCGCCCTAATCGCCTTCACGCCGACCTACGCCTCGATCGGCATCGCCGCCCCGATCCTCGTTCTGATCGGACGCTTGCTCCAAGGCTTTTCGGCGGGCGCCGAATCCGGCGGCGTATCAGTCTACTTGTCTGAGATCGCCACGCCTGGGAACCGTGGCTTCTATGTGAGCTGGCAATCGGCGAGCCAGCAGGTCGCCGTCGTGTTCGCTGCCGTGATCGGCGTCACGTTGCGTGGCCTCCTCTCCGAGGATCAGATGCTCAGCTGGGGTTGGCGCATCCCATTCCTGATAGGCTGCCTGATCATCCCGGTACTGTTTTGGATCCGCCGCTCGATGCAAGAGAGCGAGGAGTTCGCCGAGCGCGCCAAGCACCGTCGTGTAACGCTTGGTGAGATCTATCGTTCGCTCCTTCAGAACTGGGCAATCGTTCTGAAAGCCGTTCTCCTCGTCACGCTGACGAGCGTGTTCTTCTACATGATCACGGCCTACACGCCGACCTATGCGCGACAAGTGCTGGGACTGAGCGACCAGGACAGCTTCATCGTCACGGTCTGCGTCGGCCTCGCGAACTTCATATGGGTTCCTGTCATGGGCGCAGTGTCGGACCGCGTTGGCCGTCTGCCGGTTCTCCTGACCTTCTCGGTGCTTATCGGGGTCACCGCCTACCCGATCATGGCATGGCTTGTTTCCGACCCGTCATTCGGCCGGCTTCTGGCAACGCTGATGTGGATGTCGTTCCTTTACGGCGGCTACCAGGGCGTCATGGTCGTCACTTTGACTGAAATCATGCCGGCCGAGGTGCGCGCCACCGGCTTCTCGCTTGCCTATAGCTTGGCACAAGCGATCTTCGGTGGCTTCACGCCAGCGATCTGCACCTACCTGATCCATGCATCGGGTAATAAAGCGATGCCAGGCCTTTGGCTCGCATGTGCCGCGATGTTCTCGATCGTGGGGGCACTGACGCTCTACCGAAATGCACACATCACGCGGCGGTCTGCTCAATCCGCCAGCCTCGCCTGATTGATCTCACGGAAAGCGTGAACTGGCCGCAAAGCCCTGCGAATTGCCTGGACGGAATCAGTTTCGCCCAGGCGTCAACTGCCAAAAACGCATCGTCGTTTGAACGGGCATCGGGCAGGACCACCGGCATGAGCCTGAAGACATCGGCATGAGAAGCATCGGCGAGCCCGCGAGGAAAAGCTGATTCGGTATCAGGACTATTGCCAGGCGTCCTTCGCTGTCTAACCATCGCCGTCATTGCAGCGGCATCCAGAATATCGAGGAGCAAAGCTTCGGTCATCCAGAACAGACGAGGCCCGGCCGAGTGCCAACTCGACCGAGCCTCTAACTCTCGGATGGAGCGAACCCATGCCTCAAGCTAACTTCGATCTTACACAGGAGGTAGACAGTCGAGGCGTTCGCGCCGACGACGAAGCCGATATGCCGCCGCCAAGACGAGTTGCCCCGCTTCTTCGTGGCGATGCATCCGAGCGCCGGCTCTTTCAGGCCCACACCCCATCCCTCGAACGATCCAGCCGCGAGGCTGCGCGAGCCGCGCCGGCCAGAGCGTTCCAGCACGGCGTTCACGAAGGCGGCGCACCAGGCCCTGGCCCTTGTCCCTGGATCGGCCCCTCTGGCCCCGATCCAAGGTTGCCGCTGATGCCCGTATCGGAGTTCTTCGAAAGCGGTCGTCCGCCAATGGGCTTCGTATTGGTCGGTGCGCACGTGTATTTCATATCGTGGCTTGATTAGGCGCTCCTCGACAGCGCGCCTTTCTCTCTCGGCGAGCACCTGTTCGGTCGTCTCCCAGCAGGCGCAGAAGAAGCCTTCGACCCGCCCGTGCTCTCCCCGGATCGGCGTGTACGAGAAGGCGAAGTGTGCCTCCTCGACGACACCTCGACGGCACATCATGAGGGTGATGTCGTCCATCCGGACGGCTTCGCCGGCATAGGCTCGCTCGACCAGAGGTGACAGTTCGTCCCTGATCTCGGACCAGACTTCGAGGAAGGGCCGCCCGAGCGCTCCAGGGTGCTTCTGCGCCAGGATCGGGGCATAGGCCTGGTTGTGGATCAGGACGCGCTGGGATCCCCAGACGATGAACATCGGTTGGGCCGAGCCGTCGATGACCTCGCACAGGGTCTTCAGGGCCGCCGACCAGGCATGCGGATGCCCGAGCGGCGTGCTGCCCCAATCGCGGGCGAGCGTGACCCGCTCAGGATGCGGGACGGGCGAATTCAGAACGGTCGATCGGACTTCGGTGGTCATGCGCAGGGTAACGCGGCTGGCGACGAAAGTTGCCCGGTTGCTGGAAACGGCACGGCCGCCATGCCGCCGAGCATACTCGCCGATTTCACTTCATGACCGCGATGTGCACAGCACGCCGCCGGCCTACCCCAGAACGCCCAAGGGCAATCAGGATCGCCAGCTGCGTACTACCGCCTGCGCTACGTGCTACCGGCAATCGAAAGGCTCGGCCGCCTCACTTCACGAGGAATGCCTTGCTCATCGTGAGGTTGACGACGATGCTGGCCTCATCCCAGGAGCGGTTGACCGACCCATCCAACTGGTGCGTCATCGCCCGCTCCAGCAGCTTGCTTCCGTACCCCCAGGGCCGCTGGGTGGCTTGAGGGTGGGCCCACCCCGCTCCGTCCACGCCATGATCAGGTTCTCTTCCTGGTCCGTTCCCGACACCTCGGGCGTGCCGCTGGGCACTGACAGGGCCCCGTACTTGGGCGAGTTCGTCGCCAGCTCATGAACCACAAGAGCCAGGGTGGTGGCGGCGGCCTCGCCCACGCCCATCCTCGGCACCGAGCCACGGATGCGCCCGCTGGACGCGCCCATGTCGTCATAGGGTCTCAGAAGGATCGCGAGCAGGTCGCCCAGGAGCGCGGCCTTGCCCTCGTCACCTGGCAGCGGACGGACGCACTCTGTGGCAAGCCCCGGAGGGCGAACGCCCGTTCGTCCATGGTAACGTGTCGGTGTCGAGGTTCCACGACCACAGAGCGACCCCGGCGGCATCGTTGGCATGGCGCAGGTGCTTCGCCGCCCAAGCTGGCGGGATAGAGAACTTTGATGCCACGACAACACTTCTGATAAGCGGTGCCGCAGGGTCGGCATTCAATGCGTAGCACCGTGGCGCGGCCAAGCCGTCGCGTCTATGGACTTTCCAGGCAAGTCCGTCGCCATACTGACGTTAACGTGTTGGAGCGGCTACGATCCCTCGACGGCGCTTCCAAGTCACGGCTTTCCGCAGGACGCGTGAGAGCTGCTCGACCGAGTAGGGCTTGTGCAGGAGCTCGAAGCCGCAGGTGCCGTTCTGCGCCAGGACATGGCTGTAGCCGCTCACCAATACCACCGGCAGGTCATGGTAGAGGCGGCGGATCTCATGACCAAGGTCGATCCCGCTCATCCCGGGCATGACCACGTCTGAGAACACGACGTCGAACGAGGCCGCGTCCTTGGCCAATTCGGCCAGTGCTTCCGCGGCGTTCGTGGTCCAGGTCGTGACATAACCCAGCTCTGCCAGGGTCTGGGTCGCGAAGGTACCGACCTCGATGTTGTCCTCGACGACCAGCACGCGCGTGCCGTGCCCGTCAACCAGAGGCTCGGACTCGGTGGTCGGGGCTGCGGCCTCCGCTGTCACGCGCGGCAAGTAGAGCACGAACATCGTGCCCTTCCCGACCTCGCTCTGCACGCGCACTTCCCCGCCCGACTGCTTGGCGAACCCGAACACCTGAGACAGACCGAGCCCGGTGCCCTGGCCGACCTCCTTAGTGGTGAAGAACGGCTCGAAGATCCGGTCGATGTCCTCGGACGCAATACCGGTCCCGGTATCCTCGATGCACACCGCCACGAAGTCACCAGTCACGGGGGGATGCCTGCGGATTGCCGGTATGACTGACACAGGGTGCACGGTGATGGTGAGGCGCCCCTCACCATTCATGGCGTCGCGCGCATTGACCGCCATGTTGACGATAGCGGTGTCGAACTGGCTCGGGTCCGCGTTGATGAAGCAGGGCTCGCGGGGGATGTCGGTGTCGATCCGGATGCGCGACCCGGTCAGCGTCCCGACCATGTCGCTTAAGGCCCTGACCCCCTGGCCCACGTCGAACACCTCGGGGCGCAGCGCTTGCCGACGCGCAAAGGCCAGGAGTTGCCCGGTTAGCTTTGCCGCGCGCCCGACAGTATCGGAGATCGCGCCGATGTAGCGTTGACGCCGGTCCTCGGGGAGATTGGGACGCTTCAACAGATCGGTGGACGACTTGATCACCGTAAGCAGGTTGTTGAAGTCGTGAGCTACGCCCCCGGTAAGTTGACCGACCGCCTCCATCTTCTGAGCCTGACGCAGCGCCTCTTCGGTTTCCGCCAGACGGGTCTGCTCCTGCATTCGTTCCGTGACGTCGTAGGCAAACTGGTAAGTGCAGCGCAGGGCACCGTCAGGCGCCCGCAGAACGCGGTACTTCATCTCGTAGAAGCGCGCGTCACGAGCGGGAGCACCGAATTGCGCGACTTCCGTGAACTCCTCGCCAGCCAGCGCTCGGCTCCACACGTCCCTCACCGCATCGCGGTGTTCCGGAAGGTGGGCGAGAAGGTCGAGCATCGACTGACCTATGGACGGCCGTGTACCGAAGATCCTCTCGAACTCGTCGGCCGCGGCCCGGTTGATGGCGAGCCAACGGAACTCGGCATCGACAACTTGGACGAAGGCATCCGTCCCCTCAACAATGTCGGCAAACAGCTTCCGCTCGGCCAGCGCCTCGGCGACCCGCGCCTCCAGCGTCTCGTTGAGCCTACGAAGTTCCTCCTCGGCTTCCCTGCGCGCGGTGATGTCGTAGGAGACACCAAAGTACCGCTTCAGACCTGTCGCAGCGTCGGTCACCGCTTGGCCGCGGCGGGCCATCCAACGTGTCTCACCCGTGTCGGGCCGGCGGATACGATATTCGATGTAGTCCAAGGCTTGTTGCGGCAACTCGACTCGGCCGGTGGAGACCTGCTCCCGGTCCTCCGGATGGATCATGTCGAGGAAGAAGCTGACGGGCTTTCTCTCGACTGGGGAGACGCCCCACAAGCGGCAGAACTGATCGGAGACGACGATCTCGCTAGTCTCAGGCAGCAGCTCGAAGGTGCCGATGCCACCCGCCTCCTGAGACACCCGGAGGCGCTCCTCGCTCTCTCGAAGCGCCTGCTCACCCAGATGGGCGGAGGTGACATCGAAGCCCTCGCAGAAAATGCCCGAGACCTGTCCCGCCTCGTCCAGGATCGGTTCGTAGATGAAATCGAGAAAGCGCAGTCCTGTAGCAGCACCGGGATGGCGGAGCTCGGCGGAGATGCGTTCAGCGACGAAACGTTTGCCGGAGGCGTACACCTCATCCAGCCACTCGTAGAAGCCTTGACCTTCGAGTTCGGGAAACGCCTCTCTTACGGTCTTGCCCACGTACCCACGGTCACCGAACAGTCGCTCGTAGGCGTTGTTTACGAACTCGAACACGTGGTCGGGACCGCGCAGCACGGTGATGAAGCCGGGGGCCTGCTGGAACAACCGGCGGTGCCGGGCAGCCTCCGCCTCCTGGATGCGTGCACGCATCACGCGCTCGGTGGTCTCGTGGCCCTGGTTGAAGATTCCGGCGACGGCACCGCTCTCATCGCGGATGGGCGTGAAGCTGTAGTTCCAGTACGACTCGCCGGCGGTACCGTCGCGCTCCATCGCCAGCATCTGGTCGAACGTCGTGAAGCCTTCGCCGTCGAGCACCTGCCGAAACTGAGGTTCGATGACGTCCCAGATATCTGGCCAGACCTCGCGCGCCGGACGCCCGAGCGCCCATGGATGGCGTTCGGCGGGGATGACGGACCAGGCATCGTTGTAGAGAAGGCGCAGGTCCGGTCCCCAGTAGATCGCGGTGGGAAAGCCAGAGTGGAGGCAGATGCTTAGCGCAGAGCACAGCGATTGCGGCCACGTGTCCGGGGGACCAAGCGGGGTTGAGCTCCAATCGTAGGCACGTATCCGCGCACCCATCTCCCCGCCCCCAGTGAGAAAGTCCGTGTTGATCGCGTGGCTCACTGGGCTGTCGCTACCATTCTCGTTCGGCTCCATGGCCTCGTAGCAGGCTTGGTTTTCTGAGTTGCAGCAGTAACGGGGTGCCGCAAGGCGCTAGATGCGCGCGGCGTTGCTCTCATGGCGACGTAGGTAGCGCTGCATGCGGCCTGAGCGAGGCAACCACCTAAGGGGCCGCCGGAGATCAGCCACGCTGCTCCGCCTCACGTTCGAAAGCGCGCCCGACTACAGCACCACCTTCAGCCTACCGGAATCGGTCGTGGCGGCGTGCCGCCTCTAGCTTTCGTAGACCGAAGCCCCTCATCGTTGCCGACCCTCACGGTGTGGCGCGGCAATCAGTCCAGGCGCGTCAATGAGCTCCCGGATGCGGCTGGCGAGCGCCTCCATGACGAAGGGCTTCGTCAGGACCTGCATGCCCGGTTCGAGATATCCGTTCCCGACGACAGCGTTCTCGGCGTAGCCGGTAATGAAGAGCACCTTGAGATCGGGTCGGACAACACGCCCGGCATCCGCCATCTGGCGCCCGTTCATGCCGCCGGGCAAACCCACGTCGGTGACGAGCAGGTCAATGCGGACGTCCGACCGGAGCACCTTGAGGCCGGCCGCCCCGTCTGCGGCTTCGATGGCAGTGTAGCCGAGGTCCTCCAGCACCTCTGTCACCAGCATCCGGACGGTGGGCTCGTCATCGACGATGAGCACGGTCTGTCCCTGTTCCGCACGCGGCGCGTCGGAAAGGTTTGGCATCTCATCGCTGCCATCCGTGGGGCCATAGTGGCGCGGGAGGTAGAGGCACATCGTAGTGCCATCACCAACCTCAGAGTAGATCCGAACCTGCCCACCGGATTGACGGACAAAGCCGTAGATCATCGACAAGCCAAGACCGGTGCCCTGGCCGATGGGCTTGGTGGTAAAGAACGGCTCGAACGCCTTGGCGATGACCTCGGGTGGCATGCCGGTGCCGGTGTCGGTCACGCAGAGCGAGAGGTACTGGCCGGGCTCCAGGTCGCGCTCGCGGGCACCGCGTTCATCAAGCCACTTGTTGGCGGTCTCGATGGTAATGCGGCCGCCGTCCGGCATCGCATCGCGGGCGTTGATACAGAGGTTGAGCAGCGCATTCTCAAGCTGGCTCGGATCGACCAGCGCTGGCCATAAGCCCGAGGTCCCAACGACCTCCAAGGTGATCTCCGGGCCGATGGTGCGCCTTATCAACTCCTCCATACCGGAGACCAGGCGGTTGACGTCGGTTGGCTTAGGGTCAAGCGTCTGGCGGCGGGAGAAGGCGAGAAGCCGGTGGGTCAGGGCCGCGGCACGCTTCGAGGCACCCTGGGCGGCGTTGATGTAGCGGTCGATGTCCGTCAGCCGGCCCTGGCTCATGCGGGTCTGGAGCAGTTCGAGGCTGCCCGAGATGCCGGTGAGCAGGTTGTTGAAGTCATGCGCGATGCCACCGGTGAGCTGACCTACGGCCTCCATCTTCTGCGACTGCCGCAAGGCCTCCTCGGTCCTGGCGAGGGCTTGAGCAGATTCCTTTTCGGCCGTGACATCGCGGCCGACGGCGTGGATGCGGTCCTCGGCTGGCACGGCCGTCCAGGAAAGCCAGCGATAGCCGCCGTCGCTATGTCGGTAGCGATTCTCGAACCTGAGGGTAGTCAGACCCTCGGCCAGTCTGCTCACCTCGGCCAAGGTAGCGGCTTGGTCGTCGGGATGAACGAGGTCGGTAAATGCGCGTCCGACGACTTCCCATTCGCTCCAGCCGAGCAGCGTTCCCCAGGCCGGGTTCACCGCCTCAATGGTCGCGTCGTAGCGCGCGACGAGCATGATGTCGGTCGACAGCCGCCACATCCGATCCCGATCAGCCGTTCGCTCCGCCACCAGCCGCTCAAGTTCACCCCGATTGCGCGCGAGGACGTCCCGTGCTTCGACGAGCTCCTGGATATCCGTGCAGGTGCCGAACCATCGGCAGATGTTACCTGCCTCGTCGCGCACGGCCTGCGCACGTCCGAGCACCCAGCGGTACTGCCCGGAGCGGTGCCGGAGGCGGTACTCGATGCGGTATGGCTCGCCGGTAGAGAGGCTGCGGCGCCAAGTCGACCAAGCGCGATCCTGATCGTCTGGATGGAACATCCCGTTCCAGCCTTCTCCGTCAGTCGATCCTCCCTGCATGCCGGTGTAGTCGTACCAACGCTGGTTGTAGTAGTCGTGATTGCCATCGGGCAGAGTCGACCAGACCATCTGGTCGATTGAGTTCGCGATGGCCTGAAACTTGGCCTCGCTCTCCTGCAGACGCTGCTCGAACCGCTTGCGGGCCGTGTCGTCGATTTGGATGCCGTCCAGTGCCAGCGAACCGTCCGCCAACTCGCGAGGCGCGCAGATGATGCGGCTCCAGCGCACCTCGCCATCGGCCCGCCGGAACGGAGCCTCGAAGTCGAAGGGCGTCAGGTCCCCGATGGCGGCGTGCTCCGCCGCTTCAAGGCCCGCACGATACTCGGGCAGAATCAGGTCGTAGGCTGCTGCCGGGTCAAGCAGTGCGGCCTCGGCCGGAACGCCAGTCATGCGCTCGAAGCCACGTGATACGTAGAGAAAGCGCCGGTTCGAGCCGTCACGATTCATCGCGATCTGGTAGACCATGCCGCCCGGCAAGTTATCGGCAAGCCCTCGCAGCCGTGCCTCGGCCTCGCGCAGTGCCTCCTCACGTTCTCGGCGCTTGCTCACGTCGCGGTAGAAGACAGCAACGCCATCGAGCGAGGGATAGACCCGAACCTCCAGCCAAACGGCGTGGCCGTCCGGCCAGACGTAACGGTGCTCCAGCGTTCCTGGGATCCGCTCCTGCATCACGCGCTTATAGAGCTGCCCGACCGGCAGATGCTCCGCGCCTGGGTATGCGTCCCAATGTGAGCGGCCCACGATCTCGCTCGCCGGGCGTCCCTCAAGACGGAGACCTTCCGCGTTGATCTGCAAGGTCCGGAAATCGCGGTCGAGGAGCATGAACCCCTCGGTCATACCCTCCAGCACGCCGGAGGCTCGCGCCTCGCTCGCACGGAGAGCTTCCTCAGCCTGGACCTTGGCAGTCGTCTCCGTGCAGATGCAGCACATTCCAGTGACTGCGCCGGCATCGTCCCGAACGGGGGAGTACGAGAAGGTGAAGTAGGTCAGCTCGTCGTAGCCCCGCCGGTTCATCGTGAGCGGGAGGTTCTCCGCCCAGGTCGCCTCGCCTGCCATGGCCGCGTCGACGAGCGGCAGGAGGTCTGACCAGATCTCGGCCCAAACGTCCTGAAAACGCCGCCCGAGAGCGCCTGGGTGCTTATCACCGAGGATGTCGGCATAGGCGTCGTTGTAGACGAAGCCGAGGTCCGGCCCCGAGGCGACGAACATCGGGAACTTGGAGCCGAGCATCAGGCTCACGGCCGAGCGCAGCCACTGCGGCCAAGTCTCGGGCCAGCCGAGGGGCGAGGCGGACCAGTCGTGGGCTCGCATCTGTGCACCCATGTGCCCACCACCCGAGAGAAAGGCGGATTGGGGAAAGGATGGACGCAGCGACATGCGGTCAATCTGGCTCGGCATTATGGGATTTCGTCAACGACGGTCCGGCACCGATGCATCGGGCGCATAGTGTCAGTCGTGTCAGCTCAGTGGCAGATGACGAAGGCGAACATGAGGCTGCGCCGAACGCAGCTTCCGGATAGTGCCAGCCTCATCAAGGGTGATGAAGCCCAAGCTGAGCCGGCATTCCTCCGTGGTCCTGGCGCGCCGTCCGGCAAGGAGTTCGGCGGGCTCGTGCTTGCCTAAGCCCCACTTGGGATGTTCTGGGCTATGCACAGGCCATGCAGGGCAGAACGGCCGCGAACGCTAACCTCGACGAACATCTCCAGGAAGGTATCGGATGGTCCGATGAAGCTGCCGGTCGCCGGGATGGCTTGGCGGATATCGCACGCCACGGAAACCGGGATGAGGTTCGCGCCCCCACGCTTCGGTTGGTCGGATCGAAGGTGATCCACCCCTTCCCCGGGAGGTAGACCTCGGACCAAACATGGGTAGTACCGCCGTCGGCCGAGCCCAATAGGCCGTCAGCCGGATCATAGAGCTAGCCCGAGACGACGCGGGCTCCGAAGCCGAGGCTGAGGACCGCCTCGACGAACAGCGTGGCCAGATCCCGACAGGTGCCTCTGCCCAGCAACAGAGTTTGGCTGGGGGACCGTGTGCCTTCGTCCTGCAATCTGCTCGGCGTCGTGCCTGCCGAAACCCTTTCGGTTACCTCGGTCAACACTCTCGTCTCTGAGGGCGGCCCGTTGCTCGACCCAAGCGTGGGCGAGGCCGGCTGAGCTGCCCTAGGCGGAGATGCGCGTCCGGATGGCGGACACCGGAGAGATGCGCTGGCTCGCCCACCGCGGGGAGGTGATGCATGAGGACGCCTCGGCCGAGCCGACCGGTGGTCGGCGAGACGGTGCAGTGGCGCGACGACTTGGGCGCCTGGTTCGTGCTGGGTGCCACGGCCGAACGGCGCCTGACGGCGTAGTTGAGGCGAGAGCGGACGGGCTTCCTGACCCATGCGGACGAGCGCGGGCGCGACGTCTTCGCGTTCGAGATCTTTCGCTCCGCCATCATATCCGCCGTTCCCGTCCGAGGCAGTCATCGTGGGGCCCGGACATGAAAGAGTGGTCGCTGCACCTGGACGCTCCTCGACGGGGCTTTTCCGGAAGAACGCGTGCTAGGTGACGTCACCCATTACGCTGCCACTGCGGAGTCGAGCGCGCCCGGCGCCCGGGTCCGCCCGCGGACCCCGCGCCCCCCTCCCGGGTTGCCCAAGCTGCGGCTCCATCGCGGCGCCGCGCCGGAGCCCGACCTTGACCCAGACCATCCCGCCCCTTAGCCGCCTGCCCACCTTCGGTGAGGACGGCCACGTCCATGTCGTCGTCGAGACCCCGAAGGGCAGCCCAAACAAGTACGCCTACGCGGACGCGTTCGGCGCCTTCCTGTTCAAGATGGTCCTGCCCGAAGCCACGAGCTTCCCCTACGACTTCGGCATGATCCCCTCGACGAAGGGCGCCGACGGGGACCCGCTCGACGTCCTGCTCCTGCTGGATGCGCCCGCCTTCCCGGGCTGTCTGCTGGAGGCGCGCCTAGTCGGCGTCATCGAGGCCGAGCAGTGCGAGCGGGACGGCACCTGGGAACGCAACGATCGGCTGGTCGGCGTGGCCGTGAAGGCCCGAACCCACGCGCACATCCACGCGCTCGACGACCTGCGACCCGGCATGCTCGACGAGGTCGAGGCATTCTTCGCCCACTACAGTACGAGGGCAACGCATCGCCTCATGCAAGCCTTCCGCGGCCATTCACGGCCAGCATCGACAGGTCGCGGTGGCCATTACGATAGCAGGTTTGCGCTCAGACCGCCTGAACCCACAGGATTTCCTAGAACTGTAACACGTGGCGCAGCGCGCTACACGCTCCCCTCGGGGTTGGACGACCGCCGCTCGAGGATGTTGTAGCCGCCGGACCGACTATTCTAAGCCCAGGGCAGCTCTCGGGAGCCAAGCGGCCATTCTAGCCACGTATGCCGAGGGTCCGGAGGTGGCACAGAGCGGAACACAGGACGCATTAACTTCTGGCACGATGTCTAACACGGTCGAGGCGAACTCTTGGCTGGATTCACCCCATCTGCAATCCCCGCAAATGGCGCCCAAGAGTTTGCGCGACGTCCTGCGCCCTCAGCCCAAACTCCGACAAAAACTCATCGCTCATCGGAAAGCCAGCTTTCCCAACTGCGCTGCTCAAACTGCGGCGCCAGGAACTGAAGGGGCCGTGAACTTCCGAGTGATTCACAGAGCTGTTGATCACGTACACGCCGTTCACGGGCAGCGGGACAGCCTCCCCGCCGCGCTCCTGCGCGGTCTCCGGCCAACGATAGTGCTCGTGCAGGACAGCGTGGGGGTCGCGGCGTAGCGCATCAGGCGCTTCGGGGACAAGCCGCGCGACGACGCTCGAACCGCACAGACGCTGAAAGCCGCCGTCGAAGATGTGCTCATCTGGCAGGTGGACGGCTCGGTTCGCTCGAATGTCGGCAATGAATCCGTTAGCGATGTAGCCGCCCAGTGCCTTGGACGGGATCATGGTCCGTGCCGCCTCAACAAGCCGGCGGTCGATCCAGTCGTCGCTGTCGAGGAACATCAGCAGGCCGCCGCCTTGCGCAAGAATATGTTGTGAAATCAGGTGCTTCTTGCGTCCACTGTCGAGATTGTCAGGACGGACGGATTCGGCCGGCCAATCGGCGGCGATGAAGGTAATCCGAGGGTCAAAGGGCGCAATGGCTGGTCGGTCATGTCCAGCGATGACCACCCGGAACGACGGATCGGTCTGAGCCGCGACCGACCTGAGGGTCAAGCCGAGCAGCGCCTCAACCAGCGGCCAGTTCGAAGCAGCATCACGCGCGATTAGGGGGATGCCGAAGGTGAAAGGTTCCGCCACGATCCGTCGCCCTCAACATGGTTCTGAGCCGCAGTAGGCTGCGGTGACATCGCGCGCTAGCACACCGACATGCGCCGCGTAGAAGTGGCAGCATTGCTCGTGGAGAGTACGGATTCCCTCATCCATCAAGAGATTGTCGTAGCTGGCCCTGACTGCTGGCAGCTTGGCCGCGATGCTGAGATCTTCCTCCTCATTACGGTCAAAGACAGGCCAGTTCGCCTCGCGCGCCCAATCGACGTTCAGGCCACCGCCTCGCCGGTGCTTGACGATATAGTCCTCCCAGGAACGGGTATTGTAGTGGTTGATCTGCGCGAGCTTCCAGGAGACTGCTCCCGGCTCTGATTGCAGAAAGTCCTCGCATGACTCATCGTAGAAGCGGGCGGGCAGTGTTGAACCTGCTCCATCAACATAGCGAAGTGTGCGCAGTGCCTCCGGGCGTGGGAAGCGTGGCTGATGCGGCAACAGCTTGCAGTCGTAAGCTTCGGTCCTCGTGAAGAGCGTCTTGTAAGGCCGATTGACGCCGTGTCCGAGAGGTGCTGCCCGGGTGTACCGCTCCGTCACGAAGCTCGGAGACCATGTGCGGTGACCGGAACTTCCGAATATGCGCCAATTGACGAGAGCGGCGGTGCTTCCGGGAATGGCCCTGATCAGGTCTAGCACGCGCCCCTCGCCGACATGGATGTTGAGGAACTCGTCTGCATCGAGCACCATCACCCAGTCTGCCTCTTTCAAGATGGGCAGTGACTCGGCGCGGGCATAGGCGGCGAGTTGGGGCTTGTCTCCCGGCGCAACGATATGGGGCAAATGGGTGAGCAAACCGAGAGCCTGAAGGCGGTCGAGGAGTGCGGGTGAACCGTCGACACAATCGTTCGTGCAAATGACAATATCTGTAAATCCGATGGCACGGTGGTAGGCGAGCCATTCTGGTATGTACGGTCCTTCGTTTCGCATGGTCGCGACTAAGAGAGTTCGACAGGGCCTCGGCGGATCTATTGGATGTGCAGGTATCGTCATGAGTCCACGGGCACCTCACGCTTTGCGCTCACTCTGAGGAGCAATCTGGTGAGCGAAACGAACGTTCCGGCGGAGGAGGGCATCCGGCGACCTTCGAAGCTGTACGAAATGAGAGGAGCCGCTTTAGCGTCGTTCGTTCCCAGCCTTCTTTCCAGCTTCTGTAAACGTGGCGGCCGGAGGTTCGATCTTGACCCCTTGCGGACTTCCCCAGCTGTCGCTTCGAACGTCCGCTAAGCAGGAGAAAGCGGACCTGTAGCCGCTCACACACGCATAGCCTCTACAAAGGCACGGAATGCCGCGCTGGGCTGTCGACGGCTTGGATAGTAGAGGTGGTTCGGCGGCAGAACCGGTGCCCACCCGGCAAGCACTTCGACGAGCGCGCCACTCCCCAAGTGACCATTCACATGTGGCCGCGGCAGGCAGGCAATACCGAGCGCCGCGACTGCGGCGTCGCGCATTACGTCGACATCGTTTGTGACGAAGGAGCTGGTCACCGCACGCTCGAACCGACGCCCGTTCCGCTCGAACTCCCAGACGTGGATCGTGCCCGAGGAGGTGTAGCGGTAGCAGAGGCAGCGGTGCTGGCCGAGGTCGTCGGGCGCACCCGGGGCCTCGCAGGCTTCAAGGTAGGCGGGCGCGGCTACGAAGACGAGTGGCACGGGATCGCTGATCCGCACCGAGATCATGTCGCGCTGCAGTTCGCCCTCGTGTCGAACCCCGCAATCAAAGCGTTCGGCCACGATGTCCACGAGGCCGTCATTGACCACGAGTTCCACCGCAATGTCTGGATAGCTGACCGCGAACCCCGTTAGGCGAGGGAGGACAACGTGCACGGCCGCCGGTCGATGCGCGTTCACCCGGATACGACCGGCGGGCCGTTCACGGTTCATCTCCAGGGCGCCGAGCGCCCCTTCGACGGATGCCAGGGCCGGACGCAGGCTCTGCAGGAGATCTGCACCGGCCTGCGTCGGGGCAAGCGAGCGCGTGGTCCGATCGAGGAGTCGGACGCCAAGCTTGGCTTCGAGCGTTCGCATGCCGTGGCTGAGGGCGGAGGCGGATAGACCGAGGCGCACTGCGGCCCGGGCGAAGCTGCCGGCCTCGACGATGGCCGCGAAAACGGCGAGCCCCGACCACAGGTCGCGATCCATTCCTGAGAAACCTTCAGCAACCCGTGCGGCTCACCCTGTCTAATCCGCAGCCCAGGGCCGGTCCATCTTCGGCACGCTCGGCGCAGGGATGGCCGCGGAACGGTCGCGGGTCCGCCGCGTCTCGACGGGATGGCTCTGCCTCCGGCCCGAGCGCCACGCAACGTCATTGAGATCGGAAATCGTACTGATGGACCTGCACTCCTACCGCACCCTCGGCAAGTCCGGGCTTCTGGTCAGCCCGCTCGCGCTCGGCACCATGACCTTCGGCACGTCGCGCTGGGGTCTAGACGAGGAGGGCAGCCGCGCGGTGTTTGACCGCTACACCGAGCTCGGCGGGAACTTCGTCGACACGGCCGACGTCTACGCGGGCGGACGATCCGAGGAGATGGTCGGCACCTTCGTGGCAGAGCGCGGTCTGCGCCAGCGCTTGGTGATCGCGACCAAATCCGGCTTCGCGACGGGCCGGGGCATGCACGAGGGCGGCAACGGCGCACGGCATGTCCGCGCGGCGGTCGAACGGTCGCTGGCGCGGCTGCGAACCGACTTCATCGACCTGTACTGGGTGCATGTTTGGGACGGCATCACGCCGGCCGAGGAACTTCTGGAGACGATGACGGCCCTGATCAGGGCGGGGAAGATCCGATACTGGGGCCTGTCCAACACACCCGCTTGGTACGTGGCCGAGGTCGCGACGCTGGCGAGGCTGCACGGCCGGCCTGTACCGGTCGGGTTGCAGTACTTCTACTCGCTCGTGGAGCGCGGGGTCGAAAGTGAGCACGTTCCGCTCGGCGACGCGTTCGGTCTTGGCCTCGTACCCTGGAGCCCGCTCGCCTACGGTCTACTGACCGGAAAGTACGACCGCACGACCGTTGAGGCTGGCCCGACGCGTCGGGGAGGGGTTCCAAACGAGGGAGCCGCGAACGGAAGCATGCGGCCTGTGGGCGACAACCGCCTCGATGGCGACAATCCCTTCGGCGACATGCTTTTCACGGAACGCAACTGGCGGATCGTGGACGCGCTGAAGCGTATCGCAGCGGAGGCAGGCCAGACGCCGGCTCGCCTGGCGCTGGCCTGGGTCGTCGGCCGACCGGGCGTCGCCTCTACATTGCTGGGGGTCAGCCGGCCCGAGCAGGTGACCGACAACGTGGCCGCACTCGGTCCGACCTTGTCGGCCGAGCATGAAGCGGCGCTCGATGCCGTGAGCGGGGGCAACGTGAACCTCCTCTACGGCTTGTCACGGCCCCCCCTGCGCGATCAGACCGTCTTCGGCGGCGCTGAGGTCCAGGGCTGGCGAGCTTGAACGGCGATGCGCGGCGGCTTGGCCGCCTCCATGCCCGGCCGTGTGGGCTCGGGATACTCCAGACCGCCAAGCGCGCCGCAGCGCCCCACCATGATGTCAGATGCCCTGACCGCCCGAGACCTCGATGCGCTGAGCGTTCACCCAGCGGTTCTCCTCGGCCAGCAGGCTCGCGACCATCGGCCCGATGTCATCCGGCACGCCGACTCGGCCGAGTGCCGTCAGACCCGCGAAGAGCTTGTTGATCTCCTGGTTGTCGCGCACCGCGCCGCCGCCGAAATCGGTCTCGATGGCACCGGGTGCCACCGTGTTGACCGCGATGCCGCGGCTCCCGAGCTCCTTGGCCATGTAGCGAGTCAGCACCTCGATCGCACCCTTGACGGCCGCGTAGGCACCGTAGCCGGGAAAGCAGACCCGGGTCAGGCCGGAGGACAGGTTCACGATGCGGCCGCCATCCGCGAGGAGGGGCAGCAGGGTTTGGGTCAGGAAGTAGACGCCCTTGAAGTGGACATCGACCAACCGATCGAACTGTTCCTCGGTCGTCTGGCCAATCAGGGCATAGTCCCCGTGGCCGGCATTGTTCACGAGGTGGTCGAAGGTCTCGCGGTTCCAGGTCTCGCGCAGCGTCGCCAGCAGGCGCTCCGCAAAGCCGGTGAACGCACCGACATCGCCGGTGTCGAGCTGCAGCGCGACCGCCTTGCGGCCCATTGCCTGGATCTCCTCGACCACGGCCTCGGCCTCGTCGACGCGGTTGTGGTATGTCAGGACGACGTCGCCGCCGTGACGGGCAATGCTCAGGGCGGTGTTGCGGCCGAGGCCGCGGCTGGCTCCGGTGACAAGGGCGATCTTGGTCATAGGATTGGCTCCGTTCGTGTGGCTGGACCGGTATGCCTCCCCGGAGCCGGCCCCTGTTGCCAGAAACTCGGAAGTTCTTGCCTGATCCTACGACCGGCGCTGCATTCGGGCGGGCGTTGGGCTACACCGTCCTTCTATGACGACCCTCCTCGCCGCCGTCGGCCGCCACGCGGAGACCCACCACAACGCCAACGGCATCGCGGCAACCCCTATCCCGGGTCTCTCGACCGTGCGGGCGACCGCCCCCAGCGGGCTGCACCACGACATCTCGCGACCGCTGGTCTGCCTGGTCCTGCAGGGGAGCAAGCATGTGACCATGGGGACGCGGGACTTCGCGTTCGGGGCCGGCGACTCTCTCCTGATCACCGCGGACGTGCCGACGGTGAGCCAGATCACTAAGGCCAGTGTCGCAGCGCCTTACCTCTCACTCGTGCTCGAACTCGACCCGGCGGTCATTGCCGACCTTAGTGCCCAGATGCCGGCCGAGCTGCAGGCCGATCACGTGGCGGTCCGGGTCGACCCGACCGAGGCGGAGACCGCCGACGCGGCCCTGCGCCTGATGCGGCTCCTCGACCGGCCGGCATCGATCCCGGTACTGGGCACGCAGCTCGTGCGCGAGATGCACTACTGGCTGTTGGCTGGACGACACGGGACTGCCATTCGGCGCCTAGGGTGGCCGGACGGCCACGTGGAGCGGGTCACCCGCGCGGTCGCGCTGCTTCGGGCAGAGTTCGCCGGGCACCTTCCGGTCGAGCGGCTGGCGGCCGCGGCTGGGATGAGCCCGTCTTCGTTCCACCAGCACTTCCGGGCCGTGACTTCGCTCTCCCCGCTGCAGTTCCAGAAGCACCTGCGCCTGATCGAAGCGCGTCGGCTGCTGGTCTCCGAGGGCCTAACGGCGAGCGGGGCGGCCTTCGCGGTTGGCTACGAGAGCGTTCCGCAGTTCACACGCGAGTACGGCCGCATGTTCGGGTTGTCTCCCGTCAGGGACGCCAAGGCGACCCGAAGCCTCGCGGCAGCGGCTGCCTGAGCGTGGTGTCGCACCGGGCGACGTCTGACCGGTCCCGGTCGAGAGCCTGGAACTCGAAGGCACCTGGGGTCGCAGTGGTCGGCCGAACGGGCGGCATCGGCCACGCGCTCAGCCTCCAGCTGACTGCGCAGGACGCGAACGTCATCGTCGCAGGCTGGGCCTTTCATGACTGGGTGCGTACGCGGCGCGCGGTGACGGGGGAGGGCATCGAGCGGGATCTCGCGGTCAGCGATCTCGGCCGGCTCGTCATCGTGAACCGAATCGGCTCACGCCTGAGCCGAGACCGGGCGCGACCGAACATGCGGGCCCACCTGTTCATCGTGGGCTTCCCGGGCTCAAACTAGATGGCTGACGGCGCCGATCCGGACTCCGAACGGGGCTACGGCCGCATCAGGGTGCCGACCGCGCAGCAGCAGAGGGTGACGTTGACCACTCGGCCAAGCTCCTCGCTAAGGCAGATACCCGGCTGAAGAGGGCTCGTGGTCTCAACACATGGCCGATGCATCGACCAGCAGGCCCACCCTCGCAGTAGCTCTGCACGGCTCATCACACTGTTGAGCGCTGCGTTCCAATAGGGCTTCGCCCTGGGGAATGGTCCAGACGGCCGCCCAGCCCGTTCCAAACGGCTGGCAGCCATTTTGAAACGCCTCGTCCGTTTCGAAGCCTCGCACCTATTGGAACAGCTAAGCCTAGCTGCTGTCGCTGACAGGTCCGCTCGGCCTCTCCAGCGGCTCCACGTTAGCGAGACGTCGGATGGCTCCTCAGAGTCCGAACCGGCGGTTCAAAAGCTTGATGCTGAGCCGCCGGATCTGGCGCAACGCGGCTTGAAGGTTGATGCTATCGACCGGATGCCGGACGCCATGAAGATCCACTGTCAGACCGTAGAGCACCCGCTCGGCACGCTGAAGGCGTGGTCGGGCGCTACCCTCTTCCTGACCCGGACCTTAGCCAAGGCCAGAAACAAGATGAACCCGCAGGGCCAGACGGGGCGACCTCAGCATCGCTGCCGTTAGCCCGGCTTCGTCGGGTAAATGGGTCCGGATGGTAGAGGAGCTGAAATCATGGCCGAGTTCATGCGATAACCCGACCCAAGCCTCTTGCTTGTCCTTTACCGAAGGCTGGATCTTACGAAGCTGCACTCTTGCCCGGCTCGGACACACCTGGCTCGGAGCCCCTGTTCCCCCCTTCACCACGGATTGCAGGACCAAAGAGAATTTGCCCGATGGGTCGATCCCCTGGTGTGCGGTTCCTCATGTAATCCCAGACTAGGAATGCTGGGAATGGAAGCATAATTGCGAAGAATATCCAGTCGAACATCTGCGGCATGGCGCAGTCATCCCATCATCTGACGGCTGCAAGGTTAATGACGCCGCCGGGAGACAGTTCCGGTCGTAGCTTCGAGGACGTTATGCTCTCGCGATCATTTTATGCCTGGATGGGGCGTTAGGGCGTCGTGCGGCAAGCCTGCCACTCGGCAGGCGTTGAAACCCCTCAAAGCCGTCCCTGCATGGTCATGCGGCAACCGGACAGCCGCCATCGTGTCCCGGCTGAACCGGCTCCCCCGATCCTGTTCGACGGTGAGGCGTCCGTCGAGTTGTTGAGCCATCGAATGCATGAGGCGGCGACCGATGCCGCCAACCCGCCGCGGGAACGCCGGGTCGAAGCAGATCCCGTCGTCCTTTCCGGCAGCAGGAACGCCCTTCCCTGATGACAGAAGGACACGCTTACAGTGCCGGAACGCTCGTCGGGAAAGGCGTATCTCATGGCGAGGCTTCATTCCTCGGGTTGTACGCTCCCTCCTGGCCTTACCAGGCGCTTGTTCGTGAAGAAACATACGGAGAGGTCCCGATGAAGATGCTCGCCACAGCTGGTATCGCCCTGTTGCTCCTGAGCGCTGAACCGGTCTTGCCATGAGTTGCTGTGGCGGCGGCAAGGGTAAGACCCTGATGTGCAGCAAGGCCGGCGCGGCCATGAGCCACGCTGGCACGAAGGGTCAGAAGGCCGGCTGCTGCTGCGAAGGTATGGGCGGAAACATGAGCAAGCGAGGCTAACCAACCTGCGCAATCAGGCTCTCTCTTTCCTCTTTTCTCTCTTGCCAATTGAAGGACCGGGAGAGACGGCACGGGGGAGCCGGCAAACCTTGGTGAGGGGTTTGGATCTCAAAAAAATTCTCTGACCTGCAGCGAGGCCCAATGGCTATATCGCTCACTCACTCCTCTGCCTCAACAAGAGCCTTGAGTTGGCCTGCCGTAGCACCTCATCCAGCTGCAGAGCCTGCCGTACGGCGCTGCCGCCGCCCTCCGCGCAACATCACTTTGACGCTGGCGGAGCTTCAGGTGAAGTGCCGTCCGGAGCAGGTTGACCTGATAACTGTTGACGGGTCTCGGCAAGCTTGCTCTGCGTGTCCGCAAGCTCCTTACGCGTAGAGCCAAGGCGTCCCTCTAGATCAGCCATATCTTTGTTGCGTGCGGCAATGTTCTCCGTGACAGTTGCGAGCTGCGCTTGCGCCTCAGCCTGCTGCTTTTTCAAGGCGTCCAGCTCAGAGACATAGCGATCCCGGTCTGCTCGCAGCTTGTTGACTGCTTCTTGAGTTTGAGCTCGCTCAGTGGTGATGCGGTCGTGTTCTGACCGTGACCGATCCGTTTCCTGACGCATCACAGTGAGTGAATCGCGTTGAGTCCGAAGTTCCTGCTGGGCGTTCGCGAGAGCGGCGGTGAGTTCATTCCGGTTCTCTGATTGAGCGCTGATTGAGGCTTCAAGTTCCTGGCGCTCGGCTGCGAGCTTATCCCGCTGGGTTTGGCTGCGGCTGAGGTCCGCTTGCACCGCCGTAAGGTTCTGTCGGGCCTGATCAAGTTGCTGACTATTCTGAGTTATCGCGGCAGTAAGCTGCTCGCTCTTGCCCCTTAGGTCACCAAGCGCATTTTCTGCCTCTTGCTTCTGAGTCTTGATTTGATCGCTTGCAGATTTTGCTTCCGATAATTCTTTCTGAGCAGACGCGATGGCCGTATGAAGTTGCTGCTGTGATTGGTCGATCTTAGCTAAATTAGTGGCCTTCGTCTCGATCTCGTGCGACAATCCCTCAAGGTCGCTCCGTAGCTTGTCCTCCTGCTGGCGAGCCGCTTCAATCATACGGTCAAGGTCTGAAAGCTCTCGCATACGGGTAGCCGCAGTCTGCTCAGCCTCGGAAACTGCTTGTCGAAGCGGTTCGAGTTTTTGCGCCTGCGCTTGAAGGTCTCCGAGGCGACGGGCTTCCTGCTCCGCTGCTTTCCTTGCCTCTTCCGCATGCCTCTCCGCCGCAGCCTGCGCCTCCTTGAGGGACGCCACCTGTGCCACAGCTTGAGCGACCAACTCGCTGCCATGTCGTCGCTGAGCTTCGATGAGGGCAACCTTCTCCTGTAACTCGCTGATAGATCCCAAGGCGCTACGCTGCTGGGCGAACTCGGTTTGGAGTGCGACCTGTCCTTGCATTTGTGTTGCAAGTTGCGCTTCGTAGGCTCGACGCTGCCTGGCATGAACCACCGTGACGATCAGCAACCAGACGAGAAAGACGATAGCCAGAGTCGCAAGGCTGAGGGTGAGTGGGCGACGCAGCTCCGAGCGGAAATCGATTGCCATTGGACTGCCTCGTTCCATGCCGGGATTACGTCTGGCAACGCCGGAGAGTCCGCGTTGTTCGAGGCGAGGCGATGGTGGATGCATCCTTGGCTGTCATCGGCGCGGCTGCCCCAAAACTACAGCCAGCCCTCAGCAGCGAGATAAAAGAACCTTCCCGAACCGCCGGGATTCGCAACGCTGTATGACCCGGTCCCGAGTTTTCCAACAAAATCGGCGCGATTCTGCCGTTCAGCATCTGCCTACTGAGCCGCCGCTACCCCCGCCAAGCAGACGTTGATACTGTCCCACTTACGGGTTGCTAGCTCAGATTTCATCCTAAACGCTTATACTTCAACTCAGGGCAGCCGATTGATCGCGTCCGCAGGGGCCGTCAGCGACACGCCACCGTAGCGCTTGCCCACGGTCGGTGGCGCCCACCCGCACACCGCATCGATCACGCTCTCGCCTACCGCGCCTCGATCGCCACGTAGCGGAAGCGGTGCCGCTATGCATGGTTCGGGTGATCGGCCCCTACGCGGTGGTCCGGGTGCAAAGTTAGTGCGACGTCGGCTTGGAGTTGACCCCGTTTGCGGTCCACGGCCTATGCAAGTTCTCGGGCTATTGGAGTTGACGCCGTTGTCGTCAGGGAAACGGCACCGCTTTCCGGCATCAAATGTTAGGCGCGACGGTTAACGGAGATGGTGCGTGCGCAAGTTGGTGTTGCCGGGCGGCCGCGAGGCTTGGCTCCTCGGATTGGCGTTTCTGTTCGTCCTCGCCGCCGTCGCGGCGTTCTACTTTACGCGCGCGACCACCCTGACGGTCGCGGTGGCGCCGAATGGGGGCACCGAGCCGGCGCTGCTGCGCGCCTACGCCGACGAGCTCGCCCGCAGGAAGGTCGCCATCCGCCTGAAGGTCCTGGCCTTCGACGGCGTGCGCGAGAGTGCGGAGGCGCTGAAGTCCGGCAAGGCCGACCTCGCGGTGGTACGGCCAGACGTGTCGATGCCGGGCAACGGCCTGACCCTGGCCGTCCTGCGGGAACTCGCGGCCTTCGTGGCGGCGCCGGGGGCCTCAGGCATCAAGGCCTTCCCGGATCTCGCGGGTAAGCGGCTGGGCATGCTGGCGAGCCGGACGGCCGACAGGGAGCTCGTCGGTAACCTCGTCGCATACCATGGTTTGGATCTCCTGACAGACGCTCCGGCCGTGGCCGTGCCGAGGAAGGCCGTGGCCCTGGTCCCAGTGCAAGAAGCCGAGATCGAGGCAGCGCTCAGCGACGGACGCATCGACGCCGTGGTGCTGGTGACCACGCCGTCCTCGCCGGCCTCGCGGCGGGTGATCGGCCTCGTCCGCGAGGCGAGCGCGGGCGACGAGGTCGCGCTCTTCGGGGCGCCCGACGCCGCCGCGGTGCTGGCGCGCTGGCCGCGGCTGCAACCCGTCACCGTCCCCGCGGCGCTGTTCGGCGGCAACCCGCGCCTGCCCGCGGAGGATGTCGCGACCGTGGGCTCGTCCTACCGGCTGATGGCGCGCGCCGACCTGGCGCGCAGCGTGGCCGCGGAGGCGACGCAGCACCTGTTCGAGATGCGCGCGGCCCTGACCGAGCGCGTGCCGGCGGCCGAGGACGTCTCGCATCCGGATTACGAGGACACGGCGGACGCCACCAGCGCCCGCCTGCCCATCCACCCGGGCGCCATCGACTACTACGAGCGCGAGCAGGAGAGCTTCATCGAGCGCTACGAGAGCTGGATCTACCTCGTGGCCATCCTGGGCGGCGGCCTGGGCTCCACGGCGGCCTGGCTGCGGCAGCGCATCGGCCGCAAGCGCCGGGAACGGATCGAAGTGGCGACGGCGCGGCTGCTGGAGCTCCGGTCGGAGGCGCGCCGCGAAACGGACCGCGAGCGCCTGGAGGCGATGGCCGGCGAGGTTGACGACCTCGCGGGCAGCATCGCGCGCCACGCCCTGAACCGGCCGACCGAGCCGCGCACGCTCGGGGCCGCCAACGTGGCCATCGAGGCGGCCCGCTCGACCGTCAAGCGTGCCTTGGCACGCGCGGGCTTACCCGTCGGCTGACCGACCGCGCGGGAAGGTTCTCCGAACCTGATGCGAAGGTCCGCTTCGGTATAGCGAGCGGCCATTCGGAGAGGGTGAGCCGAAGGTCTGGTGTTGGCGCACAGCCGAACAAGCGGCATGTGAACTCCTGACCCAAAGCAGGCGCTGGGGAGGTCCGCTTCAGGGCAGTCTGATGGGCTGCTTAAGCGGCTGATGGTGGCCGTAAGTGGACCGTCCGCTTGCCAGCATCAGCCATATGAGCGGACGGATGGTTTCCAGCGCGACCGTTGCCGATGCTTTTACTTCGTCGCCGGACACCTTGCGGCAAGCTTGTTGCCATCCGGATCGCGAAGGCAGGCTGCGAAGGACCCGTTCGGGCGCTCGCCGGGCGAGCTCTCGATCGCGGTCCCGCCACGCGTGGCCTCATGCCAAGCCAGAACGTGGGCGCGGCTCGCCGCGGCAACACCGATCGTCCCGCCGTTGGCCGCACTTGCTGGATTGCCGTCAATCGGCTTCGTGATCATTAGCCGGCCGCCGTCGTGGGCATAGATCAACCTGCGTCTTGCATCCATCTCGCCGGGTTCGCCGCCCAAGGTAGCGAATTAGGCGTCGTAGAAGTCTCTGGCCCGCTTAAGGTCGTTGCTGCCAATCATGGCGTGCGTGAACATGCTTCCTCTCCTGTACGGGCTTCGCGAGGGTAGCTGTAGTCGATTGCGAAGACGAGCGGCCGATAGCGCGACGTAGACCGACGATTGTAACGGCTGCCTCAATGACAACGAGACTCGCGCCTAGCCTCGATCTTCGGTGACGATTGGACGAACGGGCTGATTATCCGAAGGTAAAGGCATAGGCCCTCACGCCGGGATCTTGGAAGTGGATCTCGAAGGTGCGCTCCTCAACCGGGCCAGACTGTCGGACCAGTTGGTAGAGCCGCGTCTCCGTGACGATGCCATCACCGTCCGGCGTGATGTCGATCCCGTGGTCCGTCCCTGGCGGCTGCCCGGCGAGTGCCACCCGGAAGCGAACTGGGCGCCCATGCGCCCCTGGACCGAGAACCAGATGAAGGTCGCGCGCCCGGAAGCGGTAGGTGATCCCGCCACCCTCACGATCGAGACGGACGGCGTCCGGGCCGAACGACCAGTTGCCGGCGAGTGACCACTGGTTGAGCTTCGGCTCAGCGGGCGAGTAGGTCTGCGTCCTGAGCGAGAGCCCTTCCGGCGAGACGAAGCCCCCCGTCTTGTCCGCGCCGAGATAGGTCTCGCCTGAGCGGAGCTGTCTCAGGTCGGCGGGTATCTCTGGGCCAGCGGGCCGCGGAACGGTGACGCTCGCCTCGGCGGTGCGCTGCCCTGCCTCCTCCGCGAGGAGGTCCTGGATCGCGGCCTCCGACTGCGCCTCGCCGCCCTCGCCGAATTGATGGTGGCGGATCCACCCCTCTGCGTCGACGATATAGAGCGCCGGCCAGTAGGTGTTGCGCAGCGCGCGCCAGATCTGGAAATCATTGTCGACGGCGACGGGGTACGGCAGCGCGAAGCGGCGCACGGCGCTCCTCACGTTATCGATGTCGCGCTCGAAAGCGAATTCGGGCGCATGGACGCCGATCACCGCCAGTCCCTGGTCGCGGTAGCGCGCCTCCCAGGCCCGGATGTAGGGCAGCGTGCGGATGCAGTTGATGCAGGAGTAGGTCCAGACATGGACGAGCAGTACCTTGCCCCGGAACTGCTCCTTGGTCGGCGGTCCACCGTTGAGCCAAATAGACGCACCTTCGAGGCTCGGCAGGCGCCTTTCGACCGGTAGGCTGCTGCGGTAAAGGCCGGCCGCCGGTGCGGGCTGGGCGGGATCGAGGTGCAGCGCCGCCACGAGGGCGGCTTCGACGCGCGTGGCCTGCAGCGAGGGAAGGGGCGCCAGAAGGTCCGCGTCGAACCCGATGGCGATCGCGGCAACTATGGTGATCATCGCAGCCCCTCCGATTCGGCGCACTTGCTCCGAGAACGCGAGGCCGCCCCGCAGGTGCGCATAGAGCGATCCGCCGGCTGCAACGGCCGCTGCCAGGGACGTGGCGGCGCCGGCTGCGTAAGCGACGAGGAGACCTGTCGTCTCAGGGCTGGGGCCGCTCAGGGCCGCACCGGTCAGCACGAGGCCGAGGATCGGTCCGGCGCACGGCGTCCACAGCAGGCCGGTGGCCGCACCAAGGCCCAGAGAACTCACGACGCCGGCCGAGCCACGTCTTTCGACGCGGCGCGCGAGGGCTTCCCCAAGTCGCACCGAGGGAGCGGAGATCAACGCCGCGACGCGCTGCGACATCAGGGCGACCGCGAAGACGCCGAGCAGGGCAAGCGCGGCGACGTGGGCCGCCGCGCTCAGACGCACGACCCAGCCGCCGCCGACGGCCGCGAGAGACGCCGCCGTCGCGAAGGCTGCGACCAACCCGGTCAGAAACGGCAGCGTGCTCGACACGAAGGGACGATCCGCACGAGCAAGCACGAACGGAAGGACGGGAAGGATGCAGGGACTGACGATGGTCAGCATCCCGGCAAGGAAGGCAGCAAGATACGAGGTCATGGCGGCTCGCTCCGGCGCCCTGTTGTCCCTCGTCGCTTCACCAGCCTCCCGTCTCCCCCGTGTATGCAGATCTGCCGATCTTGTATCGCCCTGTAGGGAGCAGATCCCTGTGGAACTCTGCCGTGCCCACGGAAGCCCAGCACGACGGTCACGTCGGGCCAGGCACGCGCCGCTACACTGTGTTACGAAGACCGGCTCGCCCGCGCGCGCCCATCGCGCTATCCGATGAAGCATGCCGGGGGCTGACCGTGGATCACATCGACCATGTCCTGATCGTTGACGACGACCGGGAAATCCGCGACTTGCTGTCGAATTACCTCAGGAAAAACGGCCTCCGCGTGACGCTGGCCGCGGACGGGCGGCACATGCGCGCGTTCCTCGACGCCGACCGGGTCGACCTCGTCGTGCTCGACATCATGATGCCGGGCGATGACGGTCTCGTCCTGTGCCGCGAGCTGCGCTCGGGCAGGCACAAGGCCACCCCAGTCCTGATGCTGACCGCTCGCAGCGACGAGACGGACCGGATCGTCGGCCTGGAGATGGGTGCCGACGACTATCTCGTGAAGCCTTTCGCAGCCCGGGAACTCCTCGCCCGGATCAAGGCCGTGCTCCGCCGTACCCGGATGCTGCCACCCAACCTCCAGGTGACCGAGGCGGGCCGGCTTCTCGCCTTCGGGGCGTGGCAGCTCGACACCACCACCCGCCACTTGATCGACGCAACGGGAACCGTCGTCCCCCTCAGCGGCGCGGAGTACCGGCTGCTGCGCGTGCTGCTCGATCACCCGCAGCGGGTCCTGTCGCGCGACCAGTTGCTCAACCTGACGCAGGGCCGTGATGCCGAACTGTTCGACCGATCCATCGACCTGCTCGTCAGCCGCCTGCGGCAGCGGCTGAAGGACGATGCCCGCGAGCCCGCCTACATCAAGACCGTGCGTAGCGAGGGCTATGTCTTCGCCATGCCCATTACCATCGCGCAGGCGCGCGAGGGATGATGGCATCCCTTCTGAGTTGGCCGGGCAGCCTGCGGGGCCGCCTGTTCCTGATCCTGCTCGCGGGTCTCTTGAGCGCCCAGCTGTTCTCCTTCGTCGTCATAACCACGGAGCGGGATCAGACGGCGCGCGCCATCATGCTGACGACGCTGCAGCGCGATGTCGCCGTGGCGGTCGCGCTGCTCGATCGGCTGCCGCCCTCCCAGCGGCCCGAATGGGTCCCGCTCCTTGATCGGCCGACCTATCGCTTCGCACTCGGTTCCGGCTCCCCGGGGTCAGCGATGCTCTCGTCCCGCCTGACGATGATCGCGAACGAGATCCGCACCGCGCTGGAGCCGCGCTTCCCCGTTCGGTTCGATGCGGTGTCCGGGCCGCCCGATCGGCTGCAGGGGCATGTCGCCCTGAGCGACGGCTCGGCGCTTACCATCGTGGTACAGCCGGCCCACTGGCCTGTGGCATCGTGGCTGCCAGTCGCGCTGGCCGTGCAGTTGCTCGTGCTCGTCGGCTGCGTCTGGTTCGCCGTGCGGCTCGCAGTCTGGCCGCTGACGCGCTTCGTGCAGGCCGCCGACGCGCTGGAGCCAGGCCGGCCGGCCACGCGCTTCGCGGAGGCAGGGCCCGATGAGGTCGCGCGCGCGGCGCGCGCCCTCAACGCGATGCAGGAGCGCGTGGCCCGGCACCTCGACGAGCGCGTCCGCATCCTCGCGGCGATCTCCCACGACCTCCAGACCCCGATCACCCGGATGCGGCTGCGCGTGGAGACAGGCGTCGAGGGCCCCGAACAGGACCGGATCCTCGGCGATCTCGAGGCGATCGAGGCGCTCGTCCGAGAGGGGATCGCATACGCTCGCAGCGTGCACGGAGACGTCGAGTCACCCGCCCGCCTCGATCTGCGCGCCTTCCTCGAGAGCATCGTCTTCGACTACCAGGACACCGGCCGCGACGTCGTGGTCTCCGCCCTTCCGGAGGTCACGATCGTGACGCGCCCGCAAGCCCTGCGGCGGATCCTGACGAACCTGATCGACAATGCGATCCGATATGCCGGCCGGGCGGAACTCGACCTGCGGATCACCCATGGCAGGATCAGCATCGCGGTCTTGGATCGAGGACCTGGCATCCCCGCGGACAAGCTCGATGCCGTGCTGCTTCCCTTCGTGCGGCTCGAGAGATCACGCAGCCGCGAGACCGGCGGCACCGGACTCGGTCTCGCCATCGCCGATCAGCTCGCCTCCGCGATCGGCGGACGGCTCACGCTCAGCAACCGTCCGAGCGGTGGGCTGAAGGCTGTCGTCACACTCTCGTAATTCGTGTCTGGCGCGATTCGGACGACCGATCAGCCGGACCTGTCCGTCAGATCTCCGAGGGTGAGCCACCGCGTGATCCGTAGCGCGCGCAGGAAAGCCTCGTCGTGGCTGACGACCAGAAGAGCGCCGTCGTAGGAGGCAAGGCCGGCCTCGACGGCTTCGACGGCTTCGAGGTCGAGGTGATTGGTCGGCTCGTCGAGGAGCAGGAGTTGCGGCGGGGCCGCGTTGCCGAGCACGCAGGCCAGGGCCACTCGAACCTGCTGCCCTCCGCTCAGCGCCGAGACAGGCCGATCCGCGGCGGCAGACCTGAACTGGAAGCGCGCCAGGGCCGCCCGGCATCCGTTCGCATCGTCCTCCGGATTGAGGCGGGCGAAGTTCTCCACCACGGTCTGGCCGTGGTCGAGGACGGTGAGACGCTGGTCGAGGCGTGCCGTGCGCACGCCGACCGACACCCGCCCCGACCAGGGGCTGAGGCGGCCCACGATGAGGTCAAGGAGCGTCGACTTCCCCGCTCCGTTGCGCCCGGAGATCGCGATGCGCTCCGGTCCCGTCACGGAAAGCGACACATCCTCCAGAATTGGCTGACCCGGCCGATAGCCGACGGTCGCCCTCTCGATCGACAGGACGGACTTCGTGGCATGGAGGCCGCACGACGGGACCGTGATCGAGACTGCCTTCACGGCCTCGATCCGGCTGCGGGCGTCCTCGAGCTTCTGGTGAGCTTCGGAACGCTGTCGCTCCGCCGCGCGTGCGCTGCCGCCGGCCGTCTTCTCCGCATTGTCCCTGCGGGCGCCGACGAGGATCCGAGGAAGGTCGCCGCGGGCACCCCGGCGATGTCCGGCCGCATCGCGGTGCTGCTGACGTTCGACCGTCTCCTGTGCCCTTCGGGCGAGTTCCGCGCTCCGTTTCTCGGCCACGGCGAGGTCATGCTCGGCCGCGGCGATCCGGATCGCCTTGGCCTCGTGATACGCGTCGAAGTTCCCTTGATAGCGGGTCGCCCCAGAGGGGCCGAGTTCCACGATGACATCCATAGCGTCGAGCAGGGAGCGGTCGTGGCTGACCACGATTGCCCCGCCGCGCCAATTTCGCAGAGCCTCGCACACGGCGTGCCGCCCATCCCGATCCAGGTCATTGGTCGGTTCGTCGAGCAGCAGGAAATCCGGTCCTGCAAACATCGCCGCTGCGAGGGCCGCGCGCGCGCGCTGCCCGCCGGAAAGGCAACACAGAAGTGTCGCTGGGCTCACTGGCACGCCCATCCGGTCCAGCGCCTCCGTCAGGCGCTCCTCCAGCGTCCAGTCGACCTCGGCAAGGTCGTCGGCCGTTGCTGCACCGATCTCGGCGCGACGCAGCAGCGCGAGCTTGGCGGTCGCACCGAATAGATCGGCGATCGTCTCGTCAGGCGGGATGCTCGCGAACTGGCGCAACAACGCCACCGTACCCTTGACGATGATGCTGCCGCTGGTCGGCCTCAGGCGTCCGGCCACGAGGTTCAGGAATGTACTCTTCCCGGCGCCATTCCGGCCGACGATGCCGGTTCGCTCCTGCGCGAAGCTGGCGCTGATGTCGGCGAGGACGGTGTGCCCGTTAGGGGCAGACCACGTCATGTTCAGTAGAGTGAGGTGCGCTGGCATGCGGTGAGAGATCCCTGGCGGCAAGGCGGTTCGGCATTGCGGTCAGGGACAGTCTCATCGGCGTCGCGGCTCCATCCGGCGGGCCCTTCAATAACCTCGACTGGTGTCGGGCGTCCATCATTTCACGCGGGCGCCGAGCCGGCGCGGAGCGGCAGGGGCGTTGTCCGCCCCAGCCCGGGACAAGTCCCGATGAGTCGCAGAGTGCCGATTAGCGGTGGAACATCGGCAGGCACACGCTCAACTCCCGACCCGGCAACTTTGTAAGCATCTGTATCGAGCCCCGGCCCGTCATACAGATCCTCACATTGGGCCGCCCTGGGCCACACAGAGGAGACACGCCGCGCCCCCATCGACCGCGACATCCGCACCATCAGAGCGTGATCGTCATCGTGGAGGATCAGGATATGCCCGAGCAGAGCAACTTGACGCGTCGGCACTGGATGAAGACCGCTGGCGCTCTCCTGATGGCAGGACCGGCCATGTCGGCGGAAGCGGTGGCCGCGCAGCCGGCCAGTAGGGCGGGCTCGCAAGCGCCCTTCGGGCCCCCGAAGCAGATCGTCACCAGCGACCTGAACGTCGCCTACGTCGAGGCCGGGTCCCCAACCGGGCGGCCGGTCCTGCTCCTCCACGGCTGGCCCTACGACATCCACAGTTACGTCGACGTCGCTCCGGTGCTCGCCGCGGCGGGCTATCGCGTCCTGATCCCGTACCTGCGCGGCTACGGCGCGACGCGCTTCCTCTCAGACACCACGCCGCGCAACGGTCAGCAGGCGGCACTCGCCATCGACGCGCTGGAGTTCCTGAACGCGCTGAAAATCGAGACGGCGCTCGTCGCGGGCTACGACTGGGGGGCGCGCACCGCCTGCATCCTGGCCGCGCTCTGGCCTGAGCGCTGCAGGGGCCTTGTCTCGGTCAGCGGCTACCTGATCGGCAGCCAAGCCGCGAACGAGATGCCGCTGCCGCCCAAGGCCGAGCTGCAATGGTGGTATCAGTTCTACTTCGCGACCGAACGGGGCCGCGAGGGCTACGCTCACTACACGAACGACTTCACCCGGCTGATCTGGCAGCTTGCCTCACCCAAATGGCAGTTCAGCGACGACACCTTCGCCCGTTCGGCCCAGGCCTTCGAGAACCCCGACCACGTCGCCGTCTCGATCCACAACTATCGCTGGCGGCTGAAGCTCGCACAGGGCGAGGCCCGCTTCGACGAGACAGAGCGCAAACTGGCTGCATTCCCGACCATTGCCGTCCCTACGATCACCATGGAGGGCGACGCGAACGGAGCGCCGCACCCGGAGCCCGCGGCCTATGCCAAGAAGTTCACAGGCCGCTACGAGCACCGGCTGATCACCGGTGGCATCGGGCACAATCTCCCGCAAGAGGCACCTCAGGCCTTCGCGCAGGCGGTGATCGATGTCGATGGCTTCTGATCTCCGCCCGCGCCGGCGTCGGTTGATCCCAGTCGCGGCCCTCGCCTCGGGGCTCGCGCTCGCCGCAACCGCTCAGGAAGCCGGCAAGCTCACCTCACCGATCTTCGGAGTCACCGTCCCTGACGGTTACCGAGCCTGGCAACTCATCGCCCCTGCTCTGGAGGGGGAGCCGCTCAACGAACTGCGCGCCGTCGTCGGCAACGACGTCGCGGTGAAGGCCTACACCAGCGGCACTCTGCCGTTTCCCGATGGCACGGTCTTGGTGAAGCTCGCTTGGCAGCACGTGCCCTCGCCCGATTTCGAGCCGGCCACCGTGCCAGGCCGGGCAACCACCGTGCAGGTGATGGTGAAGGATGCCAAACGCTACCCAGAGACGGGCGGATGGGGCTTCGGACGCTTCGTCGACGGCAAGCCGGTCGACGAGGCTCAGCACCAGACCTGCTTCGCCTGTCACGAGGCCCGCGTGAAGGACCGCGACTACGTCTTTACGCGCTATGCCCGCTGACGCCCCGACCGCCGGACGTGTCCTGTCCGGCGGCTTGGTATACCATGGCCCCATGCCCCCGTTCCGAGCCGGCTTCTGGATCGTGGCACCCGTCATAGGAATGCTGGCGGGCCTGCTCTACGGTCTCATCTTCGATGTCGAGCTTCTGGTCTCCGGCATCCGTGGCGCCTTTATCGGCGCGCCCGTCCTCCTGTACGAGCGTGGCCTCCTGTTCCAGACTTGGCGCGACCTGATCCGACGTGCTGCGACTCCGATCTTCGTGGCGGCGACGCTCGCCACCTACATCGCAATGATCGCGGCCGGGAATGCCGGTGCCGGTACGGTTCTGCACCACGCGTTCGGCTACATGCCGAACCCGCGCGTCGCGATGCTGATGTCGGATGCCGGCCTCGCTTATGCCCTCGGAATCTCCGCTTTGTCGGCCTTCGTCTTCCGCGTCCGGGATCTGATCGGGCCCCGCGTCTTCGCGAACCTGCTGATCGGCCGCTACCACCGCCCGATCAGCGAGGAGCGCATCTTTCTCTTTCTCGACGTTGCAGGCTCGACTCGCTTCGCTGAGCAGCACGGCGACTTGGCGGCTCAGCGCTACCTTGGCGCGATCTTCAGCGCGCTCGCCCTGCCGGTGCACCGCTCGCGCGGCTCCATCGACGACTATGTCGGTGACATGGCCCTAGTGAGCTGGACGATGGAGCGAGGAACGCGGGATGCGGCCTGTCTGCGGTGCGTTTTCGATTTCGCACAGGTGATCGCCGACGACGCCGAGCGCTGGGTGGCAGAGTTCGGCCAAGTCCCGGACTTCCGCGCCGCACTCCACTGCGGCTCCGTCGTGACCGCCGAGATCGGGCTCGAACGACATAAGATCGCGTATTTCGGTGACACGCTGAACACCACGAGCCGTCTCGAATCGGTCGCCAAGGAACTCGGCATCTCGATCCTCATCTCGGGCGACCTGCTCGATCGGCTCGGCACGCTGCCGGGCGGCATCGTCGTCGAGGATCTGGGCTCGCGTGCCGTGCGTGGACGCCATGAGCCACTTCGCATCGCAGCCGTTCACAACGGTTCCGGGCTGAGCCCCACGAAGCAGGCCTCCGCGATGCACAGCGCCGAATCGGGCTGAACTAAGCTCCACATTTCACAATGGTCGACCGGAAAATATTCTTACTGGGGTTCCTCCGATCGGTGGGCACCGCATGTGCGGATGATCGAGGCCACCGTGGAGAGACGGTGAAGGCTGGTCCTGCCCCCGATCGTTCGGTGACCGTTTCGCTACGGTGAGGTTCGCCGCCCAGGCAGGCTGCCAACCGTCTGAATCGGTCTGTGCGCCGATCCACTCCCACAGCAGTGAGAGCGCGATCCAGCGTCGCTCACGAGCGACAGCTTCGCTGGCAGTGTCGAGGGCTCTGACGAGGTGCTGTTGCCCAACGCTAGCCACAAGATGGGCTGGTACCCGCAGGCGGACGTACCAGCGGCCCCGGCGACTTTGTAGATACTCAGCGCGGCGCACCGTTGGCTTCGCTCCCCACGGCCACGGTGACACAGTGTCAGCACGTGCGTTGGGAGCGTAACCTAAAAACCGTTTATTGACAGTGGTTTATAGGTATCTGGCGGAGGGAGCGTCCGCCAACTAAAACTGGTGGAACAGCTAAGTGGTTGACATAAATGGGCCTGTTGAACGTCCGGCAGCATTCGCGTTGGACAAGGTGTTGGACGTTTAGTTGGCCATTTGCCTGTAGCAGCGCTGGTCCGGTTGCCTGCCTGGGTTCAGGCCGCAGGGCGATCAGCTCCGGCCCGTGATCTCGCGCACCTCTCCGTAGCGCAGGTTGAGCGCTGCGACTTGGTCAAGCGTCGGCTGCTCTGGCGCGAGTTCGACTTGCCATCCCTCAGGTGCCTGCCGTCGAACCGCCGCAACCGCCTCCTCTCGCGGAAGGACAGCGATCCAAAGCCGCGTTGGCGAAAGCCGCCCCTCCGCCTCGGGATGCCGAACGACAACGTAGTGGACGCCTATCGAGAGGTCGCTCATGAGCCCAACATGGAAGATATCGGCGCGGCGACAAGGCTGCTCCGGAATGACCCATGCCGGGCCCTAGCGTCGCCGCCTGGATCGCCGCGGGCAAGACGATGATCGCGCTCTACTGCGTGGCGCTCGGGCGCTGACGGTGTCGCGCTCAGTCCGGGCGAAAGGGTCCCCGCATGGCTGATTCCTCCCTCACCGTCGGCGAGCTGTTCAAGGCCGGCATCGTCACCCATGACGGCCTGAACGCGCTGATCGATGCCGTGCTCGACGGCCGGATGTAGGATCGGGCGGAACTCGCCGAGGGCTACACGCTCGACTTGGTGGCCGCCGTGAAAGCAAGCGCCTTCGCCGCCGCTGTTCTACGCGACAAAACGAGCTCGAATGGCGCTAGGCGCAACGCCATCCGCACCGCGATCCTGCTGGCGCGGGCGCAGAAGACGTGAGGCAGCCAGAGCGCACCGTCGCCGACTGGTTCGGCGAGGGCTTGAAGACGATGGCCCTGCATTGCGGCTGCGGGCACTTCGCGACGGTGAAGCTGGCCGACCTGCCGTCGACGCTGGCGCGCACCCGGCTCAGCGCGAACGCCCGCTGCGCCAAGCGCGGCAGGCGGGGCGCCCAGGTGATGCGGGACATAGAGGCGCACTACGCAGGGGTCGAGGCGAGGGGCGGCTTCGGCGCGCATTATCCGGAGGCCAAGGGCTGAAACGAAAAACCCCGCGCCGGCTAACTGGGCGAGCGAGTGGTTCTGAAGCTGTGACGGCGCGTTATTCAGAGCGGGGAACGAGGCGGGATCGTTCAGCGGATAAGCTTCAGAGTTTGTCTGATTGTGCACACAACCATTCGATGATACGGAGGTCGTCTCCCGCCGGGGTTGTCCATCTGGCGAGCATCATCGCTGAGCCTGAGTGCCGCAGAAGCGCTCGACCTGACGACGATCAGGTTCAGGGCATGAGGCACGGTGATGGCTTCCAAAGTAGACAACGGGCCCGTTGCGATCCTCGTCGTTGAGGATGACGTATTGGTCCGGATGATCGCCAGCGACATCCTCGTGGATGCTGGCTTTCGCGTCATTGAAGCACATGATGCACAGGAGGCGTTGGCCTTGCTGGAAGCGCGAGCCGATGTGCAGATCGTGTTTACGGACTGGAATATGCCGGGCCAAATTGACGGGGTTGGCCTGGCTCGCGTCGTCCGTAGGCGCTCTCCTTCCGTTCATGTAATCGTGGCCTCGGGTAAGATGCTGCCCAACCCCGGCGATCTTCCTGCGGGTGTGCGGTTTATCTCGAAGCCATACCGACCTTCGGCTCTGATCGGAGAGATCAAGGCCATAGTGCAGGGAAGCGCCGACGAGGTTGCCCAAGGCGCTCCAGTTCTCCCGGAAGGGGTCGCGATGCGGAGCCCCGTCATGGCTGAGATTGGCGGCATAGGCATCGCGGCAGCACAGCCTGAGCCCGACAAGACCTGAGACGTGACACCCGACGTTCAGCCTTGCTGATCCTTATGGAAAGGTTTTTCTTCGGTTCACTTCGGGTATGATCGGGCGTGCGAGTGTGTCATGATTGATGATGATCACTACACCTGCACACCCATTCGTTGTTGACGTGAGATCGCTCGGTCTCAGGGAGCAAACTTTCACCTGGTCAATACGACAACGCGGCACCAATATGATGCGCGGCACGGTGATGGGCCATTCGAGTGTTACTTACAGCAGCTTCGAAGCAGCGCGGCTTGATATGAAGGCGGCGTTGAATGCACTGATTGCGTCATGGGAGGCTCGGCAGTGACCAGCCCCGGGGTATGTCTGCGGTCCCAATTGGTTCGGCAAGCTCATCGCCGATGACGACGGGCGGGCACGAAAACCCCCGCCGTGGCTGGGCCGGGCGGGGTGAGTATCGGGAGGGACCGCCATGGTCTTGCTCGGGCAACCGGCCGGGGCCGGCGATGTTCTGGCTCGGTATGAAACCGCACGAAATATCCCGCGCCGGCAGACCGGGCGGGGCTGAAATTGAGCGAGTTTAGCGGGAAGCGGGCATAACTCGCGGGCTCACCCCGGCGCCGCCCCTCCGAACTGAAGCGCGCCCGTCCGCCATCGGTCCCCGATATAGGGGCGAGTGCGCTCGATCGCCGGGCCGATGTCCGCAGAGGGTGGGGATAGGGCATTCAGTGAGTCGAACGCTAGGGACTGCATCGCCCTCAGAAGCGGACGTTCGCTGGCTAGACGTTATAGGATCAGCCATCACGGGCGTGGGATCAACTCTCCCAAGGGGCGGTTCTCTCCTCATGCGCCCTCTCCCGCGCTGTGTACCGAGCCAGCCGACAGGCCGGTCATGTGGGCTTCACGGGTGAGGCGCATGCAAGCTGCTCAATGCGAGCACAGGAGGAAGGCTGACGATGGCAGACATCCGCTCACACGATCCGCTCGGACGATCTGACGGCCGGCCGGGCTCGAGCCAAACTGGCGGCTCATCCGGCAGCGGTGCTGGCCTCGCGGATCAGGCGAGGGAGACGCTGCAGAACGCAAGCGAGAGAGCTTCGGACGCGTGGGACAACGCCTCGCAGTACGGTTCCCGCTACTATCGGCAGGGCAGTCGCGCTGTCGGTGGCATGGACACGGGCACCATGACCGGCCTGTTTGTCGCTGGCGCGATCGGTTTCGGCCTCGGTTGGTTGGTCTTCGGTGAGGGATCGCGGTCAGGCGACTACATACCAAGGCGAATGAGCGCGAGCAGCGAACGCGACTACTAGAAGCAGGCCCGTCGGCGGCTGGTCGGGCGGAACTATGCGTCACCAGCCGTCGCTATCGGATCAAAGGCGTGGAAGGCCGCGCTAGGATCGCGGCATGGTCAGAGAAATGCGCGGCCCGGGCTGCCGCCCATTAGCCGCAGCGGCTGAGCAGATCGCCGTTACGCCCACTCTAAGATGCCATGGTGGATTGCTCCTCTGGCTAAGCTACGGCGGCTGGGCTCTATCGGTAGGCAGGCATTCGACCGGGCTTCCTTCAGCGAAGTCGCCCGCCTTCAGCCGCAGCTGCGTTGGCCGGCAACAGAAGGTTCTCAACGGCGGACTGCACGGCAGAAAGCCCACGGCTGCCGTGCATCAGCGCGATCCCACCGCGCTGCTCATGACGGATCGCGTGAGACATCAGCTTCAAGCGGATGTCGTTAGCGCGCTCGACCGCCTCGTCAGCCATCTCGATCGCGCCCCTGTGGTGCTGTGTCATCAGATCCACGAAGAGCGTGTCGAACGAAGAGCCCTCGGCACGTCGGAGTCGCTCAAGCTGGTCCGGGTGCACCATGCCCGGCATCTGTGCCTCTTCGGACGGTGAGCAAACCTGCGAGAGGCTACCGAACCAACTCTGCCACCACTGAGCGAAGATGGCGTTCTCCCCCTGCTGCGCGGCGGCCATCAGCCGAGCCAACGCTTGCAGGTGCGGATCGCTCGCCCGCTCGGCAGCGAGCCGGGCGAGAACGATACCCTGCTCATGATGAGCTGACATGCGCCGCATGTAGCTTTGGTCAAAGGCCGCGTCGCGCCCCATCCATGGCAGTTCACGCCCAAGCCAGCCAAAGAGCGCAAGCGTGCCAAGGCTGATGACGCCCAGCAGCGCCAAGCTGCTCCAAATGGCCGTGAAGCGCTGATGCTGCAGCGGGCGCATTCCCGCCACCCAGTCCCGCAGCCAGGGAAAGAGCGGGTACATGGAGGCGGAGCTGAGATGGACGAGAAAGCCGATCCAGTAGGGCTGCTCCAACGTGAAGATCGGCTGCCAGAACGGCAGCACCGGTACGAGGAACAACCATTCCAGGCTGGAGGTGAGGAGCGCCCAGAACGGGCTGACGAGCAGGATGGTCCAGGGCTTGAGCCCGGCCGTCCAGCGGCCGAGAAGGCCGAAGAACACGACGGCCCAGGAGAAGTCGGCCCACTGGTGGAACAGGATGCCAGCCAGGATGACGCCCCAGGATGGCTCTATCTGCAGGGCCGGATCGCGCAGCGGAATGGTTGCAACAACCATCCAGTCCACAACCGCATCGCGCCCAATCCGAGCTGCGGTGAGCTGGCTGACGAGCGTCGAGAACGTGCTGCTGATCAGCCCCAGCAGAGCCGCTGCACGCCAGTTCACACCCGCGGCGGAGGACCAGAAGTGCCTCATGGTGAAAACTCTCAAGCCGGGCCCGGCTCCTGTCCCGGATCATCATGGTCAGCGGACGGCGTCCTGCCGTCGTTAGCACTCGCAAGGCTTCTGCCCCGCTCGGCCTTGAGTTCACGTTCTGCCATGAGCCAGAACTCCATCTCGAACCCGTCAGGTCGGTGATTGCGCTCCCACAGATCGTAGGCGCGCTCGCGGATCTGCTCGAACGTGATCAATTCAGGCGGTTCCATGCGCTCTCACTCTACCGCACCGAGCAGAGCGTGCTGGGCAGCATCATTGATTGGTGTGGCTGTGGCTAGACCTCACGCCACCTTAACGATGCCGGCATTGCAAGAGCTTCTCTCCTCCGACATACGGCCAAGCTCGTGGGCCTTTGCGACAAGAGAGTGGGCTGGAGATGAACGAGCGGGTGTTCGAGGTGTCGTTCGCTGAGGGTACCGGCTGGCAGGTGGTGAGCGACGGGAGGGTTCTCGCGACGGTGCACTCGCAGGACCGCGGAAAGGACCGCGCGATCCTGGCTGCCAAGCGGTTCGCCCATGAGGGTGGGGTTGGTATCGTGCGCGTGCTCACCAAGACTCGCTCGGTCCTCAAAGAGCACACCTATGGGAAGGCGCCAGTTCGGCGCCGCATGTTAGTGGAGGAATGACGCCTCCCCGTTTGTGGAGAGAGATGCGTCGTTAGCACTGAGCCATACAGTGCCCATGGCGTTCCATAACGTTTAGGACGCGTGGCCAAGGCTCGCAGCACAAGCTCAGTGAAAACTCCGTAGACGAGATGCGCGACCAGCCCACGTGCGTGGGCCTGCCATGGGTAGCGCTGCGGCGGAGCGGTGGTCCCAAGGAGTGGATTGGCAATCTCATCCTCAAGGATGAACATCCCAAGGCCGTACACCAGACCCGCGCCCGCATCGACGTAGGGCACACGCCCACGCAGAGCCCCGTAGATGGCGCCAGGCACGATCCCGAGGCTGTAGTGAACGGCGAGCCCCGCAGCATTCTCCTGAGGCGGTGAAGGCGGCTCAATCTCGACCGCGTGCGCAGCTCTGTGCGCCATCGTGTGCGCCGGATCCATTCCGGCTGGCCGCGCAGCCTCCGTCTGCCGTCGCGTCTTGGGCGTGTCGAGGACCTGCTCGTACATGAGCCAATCGACACGATCCATCACCCACACGCCGACCGCGCCCGCGACAGCTCCTCTCAGCATGTCGAGAGAAACAGCAGCTCCGGTGGTCTCGCTCGCAGCGTTCTGCCGATGGTTCATGGTGGCAATGCTCCGGCCACGATAGAAGCTCGTTCCCGAGCAATGGCGTGGGGGAGAAGGAGTTCCTGGCAGCTAGGTGTCCAGATCTCTGACGCTTGGTACCTGCCGGCTGAAATCGCTTGCCCTATGGTAGCCGTTCGCAGTTTCCTCGTTATGACGCCTCCTGCAGACATACACGGCTGAGGTACTGAAGATGGGCGTGCCAACAACGCGCAACCGCCTGCTGCAGGCGCTGCCTGTCGACGAGTTGGATCGGCTCCTGCCTCAGTTCGAGCGCGTGGACGTTCATGAGGGCAATGTCCTCATGTCCATCGGCGAGCCTACAGAGTTCGCCTACTTCCCAGAAGGCGGGCTGTCGTCGAACCTCATGATCACGGGTGAGGGCCGCAGGGTCGAGGTGGGCTGCTTCGGGTTTGAGGGCATGGTCAGCAGCGCCACCGCGCTGGCCTCAGACCGCTCGCCGCGTGAGGTCTAAGTCCAAATCGGCGGCCCCTGGCTGCGGATCAGGGCCGAAGCTCTGCGCAGCGCGATCCAGAGCAGTCCCGCCCTGCACATCCTGCTGATACGATACGCTCACACGCTCACCATGGCTGTGAGCCAGACGGCGATCTCGAACGGCGTCAACTCCAATGAGGAGCGGCTGGCACGCTGGATCCTTATGGCGCAGGACTGGCTGCAAGGTGATGAGCTACCGCTCACACATAATTTCCTAGCCATTATGCTGGCTACCCGGCGAAGCAGCGTGACGCTCGCGACGCAGGCCCTTGAGGGCTACGGCGCTATCCGCGCTAAGCGTGCCCGGATCATCGTTCGAGATCGCGGGATGCTCTGTGACTTTGCGGGTGAGAGCTACGGTCCTGCCGAGGCTGAATACGAGCGCCTGATAGGCCCGTTCAGGGACAAGCCACCTCCACACTCCGGGTAATCCAGCCGAGGCGGCTTACTTCGGCGCGAGCGTCGACCGAGCCGGGTACCATGAGTGAGATTTCAGCCACTAGCGCGATCTCTCGGCCTTTCGGCAAGTAGGGCTCATGCGCGAACCTAGGACCTCTGGAGACATTCTCGTGCTCATCGTGCTCGGCCTCGCGCTGGCCGCTGGAGTGATGCTGTTCGCGGCGAAGTTGCTTGGCTGGGCGAACTGAACGAAAAACCCCGCGCCGGCGGACCGGGCGGGGTTGAAAGTGATGTCGGTCGGTGACTGAACGGAATTGAGGCTACGGTCTGGGCGTCGCTCTGTCTAGAGCCATCAACTCGGCGCCGGCCTACTGAGACCAGGCTTGCCCATCCGCCACCAATCGCCGATGCGGGGCCTCGTCCACTACGATTGAGGAGCGGAGGATCGATGTTCAGGCGGAGAACCCTCCTGCTCCCCTCCCGCTCCTGAATGTGCGGTATCAGACTAAAGCGGGCGGTCACCCACCGAAATCAACCTTCCCTAGAGACGTTCTACAACATGGATCTATGTCAGTACCCATCATCAGCGGTTCTGACGCAGGCGCTGATGGCTGGAGGAGACGAGCGCTTCCGCCTGCAACGCAAGGCGA
>NZ_JACHWM010000019.1 GCF_014191355.1 Methylobacterium sp. R2-1 | reverse complement strand
GCGATCGTCATCGTCCCGCTCCCTTCCTCATCTCGGCTACCCTGCAAGCCTAGCAGCGCAGCCCGGGTGAGGGGCGGGCCATCCATAAAGGGGCGATCCACGCCGCCGAGCAGGTGCGGGAAGACGTAAAGGCCGCTCGCGGGGCGTGGTTCGAGAACCAAGACGCCCTCGATCCCAACAGGCTGGTCTTCCTCGACGAGACGGCTGCGGCCACCAACTTGGCGCGCCGCTACGGTCGAGCCCCGCGGGGCGAGCGCTGCCGCCTCGCCGTCCCGCACGGGCATTACAAGACCACCACCATCACCGCCGCCCTGCGCAGCGATGGCCTGTGTGCCACCACCCTGTTCGACGGAGCCACCAACGGCGCACGCTTCCGAGCCTACGTCACCGACACGCTCGTACCCGCGCTCAGGCCCGGCGACACCGTCATCCTCGACAATCTGCAGGCCCACAAGGTGACGGGTGTGCGCGAGGTCATCGAGGCTTCCGGAGCGAGGCTGCTCTACCTCCCGCCCTACAGCCCGGACTTCAATCCTATAGAGCAGATCTTCGCCAAGTTGAAGGGCCTGCTCCGAACCGCGGCAGCCCGCACCGTCACAGACCTGTGGCACACCATCCGGCAGGCCTTCACTCGCCTCACGGCCGACGAGTGCCGCAACTGCATCGCTGCCGCCGGCTACGATACCGACTTGACCGTCGCTACGTGAGCGGGATCGGCTCTAGTGCTGGCATAGTGTTACTGAGCGATACATATAAGCAACATATTTCCGAGAAATTCCACGCTGGCGAAATTGATATGGAAACAAACTAGAAATTGAATAAGATACTTGACGGGGTAAATCGGCAGAGCCGCTGATAAAATCCCCGAGCAGCTTGACGTGATCGACATCTATACATATCGGATTAGAGTACGGGCTATCATTTTATGCAAACCGATTCAAGCAGTTTTGAGCCAACCAGAATCAAAAAAGGATCAATAAATTCTATCTTGCTTGCGCTTGCGTTGACATTTTATTTTGCATTTCCTGCATTTTCAGAAGATTTGCTAGAAATTTCTCTCGATAGAATCGAGTCAAACCGAGATCAAACATATAACTTTAGATTGATTAGAGCAGGAAGAGTATACTTATCATCCAGATTTTACTTTATTGGTACACAAACTAGGGAAGCAGCTAGTAAGGCAATTGGCTCCGCGTACACAAGATGTGAAATCAAAAACACGTGCGGCGAGCCACTAGCCATAAAATTTGAAATCAAAAACCCTGGCAACGACGTATTGTATAGTTTTGTGACTTCTGCGGTGGGTAGAGATCACTTTACCGCGACCTACTTTTCTAGGCCCATGCAAGATTTTTATTTAGATGCCGGCGAATATAACATTACGGTAGTGAGTATTCAACAAAAACTAAATGTCGAACTCCGAAATGTCACTCTCGTTCTATCGACTGATGGAAGAGTCAAGATAAAATAAGGATGTGATCTATGCCAGTTCTAACTATAAACATAGCACCTCCGCTTTCGAATGTTTCTGGCGGAACCAAAACTACAACTGGACACATTTGGTTTGAGTTAGAAGATGGGGGAGACATTCAGAGTTATGGCTTCGCACCTGCCCAACATGGATCTTTGGTCGGCCCCGGAAAAGTTTGGGAAACGGATAGGGAATATTACTTGGAAAAAAGCTACAGTAAATCGATATATATTTCTGGAACAGATGCAGCTAAGTTAGGATATTTTGCTGAAAACCCTGATTTCTATGGATTCGATACAACATATAGAGGCGTAGGTTTTGGAGAAGGCGGGCCTGCAAACAATTGCATTACATTCGTATTCTCAGCATTGAAGCAAATACTTCCAGGAATAGGAAATTATGCGGGTGAAATACTTCCAGTGTCCAACGACAGCACTAAATTGCAATCAATACTCAAAGAAATTGAAATAAAAAATGCTGTAGACAATATTCCAGATGGCACTCCATCGAACGTTGCGTCCATTGCGTCTTCGGGGTTCTTCAGTTGTTTCGCCTCCGGCACACTTATATCAATTTCGGACGGTTCTAAGAAAGAAATCCAGTCTATTAAACCAGGTGATGAAGTACTAGCATTTCGTCATGGGGAGGGCGAAGCCTCTCAAAAATTACATGCTAAAAAAGTTGTGAGAATATTCCATGGCATTACGAATGTATTATTGAATTTAAGAGGTCTGACATGCACGCCCGGACACGTGTTTCTGACGTCAGATATAGCTGGAAATGAGTCTCAATCATTCGCAACGATTGCGAGCATATTGCGTATGGATGGGACAATTATAACCGAGGATGGAGAAAATATCCGGGCTCGGACAGGCGCCAAACTTGGCACCGAAGATGACGCGAAAGTAAGGGTCATTTTCCATGATGCATCAAGAGGCGGCATGCGTGGAAAAGAACGACACGCTATCGTGCGTGCCGGCATCCCCATGCCAGCTATGTCTCTCGTTTCAGGCACAGTTTCATCTCTTCAGCAAACATTGTCCGAGCACCTTATCAATCATCAAATCATCGTAACCCAAGACGGAAGCCTATGTAGTGACGACGGTAAGTACTATGCAGCTTGCAATTGGCCAGAAGGATCGACGCCTTTTGACACTCACGAAGCACGCAACTGGATCATTGAAGTGGATGGAAATTCTTATACTCCATCATGGATTGACAACCTTGTCGAAGAAAGTGAGCAAGATCTATACGTAGTAGACTCTTTGCTAGTGGCCAGTTAAATACGCGACCATGGTATGTTAAATTGCCACTGTCCCAATGACGTTTCTGTAGCTCAAATGCAACATCACCTAATCGCACCCATGATACAACATCCGTCTTCAGAATCCTCTGACCAATCAAGATCTGACAAGACTGTTTCTACCATATTCGGCGAGATCGTTTGGCTAATTAGTCGCAGCTTGGAGCATCGCGAGATCTCTGTTGGCGACTTAGAGCAAATTGTGATGGTGCCACTTCTACTGCGCCAGATACGACTGTTCTACGACGGCAATCAGCCCGCCGCAGTAGTGCTTTACGCTCAAGTCTCCGCTTCCGTGGCAGACCGGCTAGATGCCGGCACAGCGTTGACGGAACTGACGATAGAGGATTGGCAGTCTGGCAAAATCTTGCGGGTAATGATGGTCGTTGCACCGTACGGCGGAGCCGAGATCTATGCTCAGGAGACCTTAAGCTTTCTCGGCAAAATCGCTGATAATGCCCCGTCCTGAGACGTAACTGCAGATAAAGATAGCCTGTCCGAATGTAGGTTACCACACATTCAGAACCAAAGTACCTATCGCGAAGAGTCTATAGCAAAGTCTTTGCGACGCCCACAACGAAGATCGGCCGAAGGCAGCATGCCGGGCCTGACGGAATCCTGGGGGATTTTGGGATATGACCATTGGTTCGCTCACTTGCGCTTCGACAACCGAGACTGTCGAGGACGCAACGCCGTCAGTCCTATACCTCTTTGAACGCATTTTGCCAAATAATGAGAAGAGTGGAGTGACAAGCGCAACCGTGCCAATGGCGTACGCTTTCGTCTATGGGCCTGACACCGCTGATTTATTCGAACGTGCTAGTGAAATCGTTCACCCGAAAAACAATGGAACACTGCAGCAGCCACAGATCCGCGATGGATGGCGTACCTATAATTTTGAGGTTGAGGAGCTACATACCTATATTGCTGATGGAATACGGGTGCATAATGCCTCCGTATTCGATTTGATGCCGAATGACGCAAAGAACATAAGAAATATTCAAGACACAGATAATGATGGATTGCCCGACACAGTTACCTATAATCGCAGTAATGGGGTAGAAGAGACCATCAAAGGAATCCATGTTAATGGAACAACAATTCAATTGGAGAAGACGGTATCTATTGATCGCTATGACCTACTTGGATCTCACGATAAGGTTCGATGGAAAGAAACCTACCAAGGAGCTAGCACGGAACCAGTCCAGAAGGAGGCTGTTTCGATCGAATATGCTAATGGTAGCCTTCAAGGAGAGGAGATCGGCCGCACACTTGGTAGCGTTCTAGGTAGTGCACTCGGCACTCAGAGCGTTTTTGCTCAGGTCGGTAGTGCTACAATTGCTTCGACGTTGCTTCAAAATATTGGAGAATTTCTACATAAAGACGTCGATTTCTCGCTTCTTGCCGCACGCGGCAAGAACGCAAATCCGCTCGAAGCAGCTGTCAAAGATACTTTTCAAGATCTCGGACGAGATCTGAAAGGCAATGCCTTATTACAGGTTAACAATGCTCTTAGTGGAATATTAGTGGGAGAGATTGCCGATGTATTAAATCTTCATGGCTTCGAAAAGGGTATATTTTCTACAGCTGGAAATACAGTAACCAACCAGGTTCTTGGCAACATCAGTGTGATGCTAGGTCTCGGAGAGCCTCCTGCTGGCGTGCTGCGTGCTGATGTTAATCTTCTGCACGGGTTCGATGCGGCGAACATGGCGGTCAATGTCGCTAATAGTTTGGGTGGATATTTTGGTACTCAACTTGGCAGTCTTGCGGTTCAACCGAAATCACCGCAGTCGGCCTTATTTGGCTCAGCTGCCTCAGCCGTTGCCAGTTATGTCTTGTCCACTGTTGGTTTTGCCATTCCGGTGATTGGCCCACTCATTGGCGCGTTTGCCGGACAAGCGCTCGGAAATCTTATTGGAAATGCCCTCTGGGACGACGATCGGCTTGCTCATTACACACTTTATACTGACGCAAATGGCGTAGTGCAGTATGGATATCCGTACACCCAGGACGGTGCAAGCTTGGTTCTATCCGAGTATCTCGCTCGAACAGCGCGCGACTCAATTAATAATGTCTACGGTGAAGCAAGTTCGCATATTGACCCTTCCCATGCATTTAGCCCATTTCAGATGGGATGGTACGTCAACAGTCAAAATCAGAAGATTATGTTTGCCGATGGTACAACATACCAGGCCGCATACAATGTCCATGAAACGCAAGGTATAATATCAGCGGCAGTAAATCATGCTATTTCACGGTCCGAAATCGCAGGGGGCGACATCTTCATACAGCGCGCTTACGCGATGTCGCATCAAGCAGGACTCGTACAGCTTTCCTTCGACCTTCAAGTCGCAGAAGATTTCGTAAAATACTTAGATAATACCCGCGTTATTAACAGTATCATTGCGGACTCACCAAATAGCGACTTCTCCGCTGGCTGGGTCGCCACACTGCAGCGTGCCCGGGAGTTGAGCCTCGACAAGGTCGTTGGCTTCGAGCCGATGGCCTATCTTGCGTCGTACGGAGACCTCCAAAACACCTACGGTACCGATACGCGGGCTGCGACGCGCCACTTTTTCGATTATGGCATCGGCGAGGGGCGACAGGTCAGCTTCGACGCAGCCTCTTACCGAGCCGCCAATGCTGACGTGCAAGCGGCCTTCGGGAACGATCTCGAGGCCGTCGCACGGCATTACGTCCAGTATGGCCGCAATGAGGGTTGGCGTTCGGCGTTCTGGTTCGGTGGTCCCGATGAACGGACGGTGACCGGCGGTGTTGGCACCGACACAATCTCCTACGCCGATACATCAGTCAAAATGACCATCGATTTGCAGGCGCAACGCACGTGGAACGGTACGTTCGGCGACACTCTGGTCTCGATTGAGAACGCCATCGGGTCGCGTTTCGACGACACGTTTATCACCGGAGCAGCCACGCGCCGGATGGAAGGCCGCGACGGTAACGATGGCTTCCACGTCGCCGAGGCCAACGACATCACCGTCGATGGGGGCGCCGGCAGCGACACCATCAGCTACGAGACCTCGACGAGGGCCGGCTACGTCATCAACCTGCACGCAGGGCAGACCTCCAACGGCAGCAGAAGCGATTGGCTCGTCTCGATCGAGAACGCTGTCGGCTCCAACTTCAGCGACACACTGATCGCCGGCCGGACGACCGGATGGCTCCAGGGCCGCGACGGCGACGACACCTTCCTCGTCATCGACAGCAACGGATCGAGCCTCGATGGCGGCAACGGCATCGATACCGTCAGCTACGAGCAGGCGAACACGAGCTACAACATCGCCCTCAATGTGGGCCTCACCTACAACGGCAGCCAGGGTGAGTTCCTGGCCTCGATCGAGAACGCCGTCGGATCGCGCTTCAACGACACTTTCACCGCGGGTAACGGGACCACGCGCCTGGAAGGACGCGACGGTGACGACACCTTCCTCGTCAATGTCAGCAACCACATCAGCGTCCAGGGAGGCAATGGCACCGACACCATCAGCTACGAGAACGCCGGCACTGCATATACCGTCGATCTCAATGCGCAGATGACCAGCGATCGCGTCAGAAGTGGCGAGTTCCTCGCCTCGATCGAGAATGCCGTCGGCTCACGCTTCAACGACACCCTCATCTCCGGAGTCGGCACAACCCGCCTCGATGGACGCGACGGCGACGATGTGCTGCGTGTGGTCCCGGGCAACATCAGCCGCATCATCCTGGATGGCGGCAACGGCAGTGATACCGTCAGCTACGAGGATGCCGGCACCGGCTACTACATCGACCTAAGCGCGCAAGAGACTTGGAACTTCGGAAACCGAGGCGACAAGCTCGTCTCGATCGAGAACGCGATCGGTACGCGCTTCAACGACAGACTGGATGGTGCCGCCGGCAACAACTTGCTTCGAGGAGGAGCAGGCAACGACATCATCAACGGCTGGGATGGCAACGACGAACTGGACGGCGGCGACTTTGAGGATGTCATCAGCGGCGGCAACGGTGACGATCTTCTGATCGGCGGCAATGGTTTCGATACCCTCAGAGGAGATGCGGGGAACGACACGCTCTACGGCGGCAACGAGGATGACACCCTGGATGGCGGCTCGGGTAATAATATCCTCGATGGCGGCATTGGCACCGATACGGCGACCTTCGAGAATGCTGCCACTGGTTACACCATCGATCTCAATGCACAACGCACCTGGAACGGCAGCGTCGGCGATATTCTTGCCTCGATCGAGAATGCCGTCGGCTCACGCTTCAACGACACCCTCATCTCCGGAGTCGGCACAACCCGCCTCGATGGACGCGACGGCGACGATGTGCTGCGTGTGGTCCCGGGCAACATCAGCCGCATCATCCTGGATGGCGGCAACGGCAGTGATACCGTCAGCTACGAGGATGCCGGCACCGGCTACTACATCGACCTAAGCGCGCAAGAGACTTGGAACTTCGGAAACCGAGGCGACAAGCTCGTCTCGATCGAGAACGCGATCGGTACGCGCTTCAACGACAGACTGGATGGTGCCGCCGGCAACAACTTGCTTCGAGGAGGAGCAGGCAACGACATCATCAACGGCTGGGATGGCAACGACGAACTGGACGGCGGCGACTTTGAGGATGTCCTCAGTGGCGGAGCCGGGAATGATGTGCTGATCGGCGGTAGCGGTAATGACACCATATATGGGGGAATGGGTAATGATATCGTATATGGCGGAGATGGAAATGATACGATTTCTGACCTTGCAGGCAATGATGTAATTTATGGAGGCAGCGGTTCAGATACATTTGTATTCGCCAAAAAAGATTTTGGGACACCGGATTATATTAAGGACTTTACTGTCGGCCTGGACATTTTGTACATAGATGATTTTCAAGGATTCGATGACTACTATGACGGGGTTCTGGCAGAAAACATGTTTAAAGACACAACAAAGGCGCCAATAGATGCGGATGATATTATGCTATATAATGGCAGTACAGGGGAATTGTTCTACGATGTTGATGGTGGTGGATCCGCAGCTCGGGTTTTATTCGCTATCTTAGAGAATAATATCGCTATATCACACAGAGATATTTGGATATACAGCGATTGAAGATTCTCGTGCTATAAATACCAGCGCGCCGGCGGCCGGATCGGCTGGCGCACTGGCTTCATCATCGAGATAAATTTTCCGGATTTGAGAATTTATCGATTCAGCCATGAGCAATCATCGTTCTGAAATCTTTCCAACAATCAGAAAGTGTAGACTGGCTTTGCTCGGTGTCACCGTGATGTGTGCGAAGGGCCGCTTATGGTGCAATCCGGCTACTCGGCATCCACCCGCTGGATTACGGCTTTCCAGCCGTCTCGGACCGTCCCGGCTTCACCCATCCCGACCGTTCGCGACATGCAGATTTCAATTACTTTCGAGCACCCGGTAGACCTGCATGCGCGAGCAGCCGACCGCTCGCGCAATGGCGGCTGGGCCATTGCCCTCCGCATGAAGTGCTCGAATCCGGTCGCGGTCGAGCCTGCGCTTGCCACCCACATACACGCCTCCGACCTTCGCTCGCTCGATGCCCTCGCGCTGCCGCTCCTTGATGAAGCGACGTTCCATCTGCGCAACCATGCCGAGCACTGTCAGCACGACATGGCCCATCTCGCCCCGTGTCGAGACATGCGGATCAAGCACGGTGACGAATGCCCCGCGCTGCTCGGCCTCGTGAATCAGGTTGAGCACGTCGCGTGTATCACGACCAAGTCGGTCGAGGCGGGTGACGACGAGTTCGTCGCCGGGGCGAAGGAACTCCATCACCGTGGCCAGCTCGGCCCGGCCCTCTCGCGAGCCGCCGGGTATCTTCTCGGCACGAACGATGCCGCAGCCCTCGGCCTTCAAGCGGGTGAGTTGGGTGTCGAGATCCTGATCGAGGGTGCTCACGCGAGCGTAACCGATGCGGGCCATGGGGTGTCACCTCAGGGTTTTAGGCCCGAGGTGAATAGCGTAACGCTAAATAGTCCCGTCAACCCCGATGTGACGCCCGCTAGCATCATGGAGTGACGTCACACGAGGGTATACCCGTATGTTCACGGCATTTCATTCCGCTCATTTCGCAGCGAAAGCATATAAATAACGCGGTATTGATGCTAAGGATGAGTTTCTACCGCTGGACACGCAAGCTATCGATTCAGAATAAATCTGGCCTGACCTCGGCGATTTTGCTATAAACGCCTCTAGGAACAAGTCCTCTAATCGACGCATCGTGCTCCCTAATTGCGTTTCTTACCAGTTTTCCTTCGTATTGTTTCCGCCGCCTACGCCAAAGCACCGAAACCTCGAAGCCGCATCTTTTTAGCCTTCGAATTTTATCGATGTTCCAGCGCTCATAGATCGTAGTAAACATTATGCAGTCAGCTCCAACAAAATACTTTATTTTCTCCGGCGCATGAATTGGAAAAGGTACGATAGAGATTTTCGCTAAAGGTATATCAGCATCCGCGACAGCAGCCATTATAATCTGGCTTCGCTCCCAATAGGAAAATGGGTTGTCTTGAGCGCGCATACGATGTTCTGGTGACTCTGGATCAAATATTTCGGGCTCATATTGGGTCAGTCCGATTATAAGATTATCGGACCTCCGAAAAGCTTCCTTCATGTACTCGAAATGGCCATTGTGAAACGGCTGGAATCGGCCATGTATACATCCTGTAATCATCTTGAAGCTAGCCTTACTATGCTATCGCCGATGCAGAAGGTTCCAATCTCACAGAAATAAGGCAGATTAAGATCTTCACCTATCTCGGCGAGACAAATCAAAGGACCAAAGAATTGCGGCTCAAAGAGCGCTGCCTGACAGCACCGCCTGTCAATTTTGATCAGATCATGCATGCGCGAACTGTACTCAAGGTAATTTTTGATGTCGGCAGTGTTGCCTTGCTTTAAATTCAGATGATTCAAATGCAATGTATCTGTATGGACGTGCAATGTAAGCCCATGGCGCACGCTTAGCTGATACAAGGCCCCAGCCAGACCGTCCCCGGAAACATCTTTCTTGGGTCCACTTATTCGCTCAATGGCCATATCCCGAAGCTTGAGCGCGTGCGAAACCCCACAGTCTTGCAGCGATGAAGAAGATGCTATTCGCACCTCTCCAACAAGCAAGATACGGCCCTGTCGTGAAGGAATCTGAGAGGATGAGATTTGCTCGCCGACCACGCTGACAGTTATGCTAGCCCTACCATCCCACCGACTCGTGTGAAGCTTGCCCACGCGGCAGCCAGAGAGCTCTGCTATTTTCTTTATTTCCGCCCCAAGCGTGTCTAGAACCTCAATGTCTGTAGTCAGCGGTAATGTTAACGAGATCGAAAATGATGACGGTCGCCCGCCTGCAGCGTATATATCGTTCATCGAATGCAGTATGGCCATTCTGACGGAACCAGACAAGTCTGTAGATTGAAGCGCAACTGTATCTATCGAGACCAATCCATTTTTTACGACTGGCAGTGATACAGCGTCCGCCCAGTAGGTCTCGACCGTACCAAACTTTACCTGCAGTTCTTCCATCATGGAAAGCGGGAGCTTGCCGAAACAGCCACCTTCAGTGTTCGACATAGCGACTAAAATCCCACGGATCAGAAGACTCCCACAGCCGGTCAAAGTATCCACGGTATGCAAAATAGAAGTTGTCTGTCGCCGATGTACTGCTCTTTAGAATCACCTGCTGCGGGAGATGTCTGCCGTCGCCCCTACCGTATACGTTGTAAGATAGCAAAAGCGTCTCGTCATCAATAAACATCATACGAAAATTCTGAAAATCGCGAAGTGTTTCGGCCTTATAGAACCTTACTTCAAATCGAGCGCCTCGCTCTAGTCGGAGGCTGCGAAGTTTTCTTAGGGACCTACGGACGTTATCTCCATATGATCCCGGCGCTACGTCCGCCTGCAGTTCTGCATTTGCAATGATCCGGTTGTCGGGCGTTGAAAGCAAAAAGCGTACTGGCGTCACTCCATGGTTGCACCTGAGAATAGTCTCATCGAAATTTTGCGCGCTTGTTAGCTTGTAGGCACCAGTTCCGAGGAACAAAAAGCTATCTCGGCATAGGCTGAGAGCCGCAGCATAGTCAGTTCCCTGCTCAACCGAAAGATGCGCTGCATGGAGCCCGATCCTCGCGAATCTCCACTGTATGTAGATCATAGAAATCGAAAAAGTCAGAGGACCCACTACAAGCGGATCGAGGCTTTTTCCATTAAATAACACTGATGCTTTGGCTGAAATAAATCCCAAGATCAGGGAAACTGTAAAAAGCACGCAAGTGCGGGGCACAAATTTATTAGCGAGATTGAAGGCAATTTTTCCAACGACTCTATTTTTTGTGAGCCAACTAGCCAATCTTGCTCCGAGGTATATAATACCACCAGAGGCAATGTTAACGAGGAGGCCGCCAACGGTTAGTCCATCGAGGCTAGTCAGTTCCATCCAACGATCTCTTTCTGGATGAGATATTCAGACCAATTTTCGAACTGGCTTAACCGACTTCGCATTTGTTGAATGCTCTCAAATTTAGCATCCGTCAGAAACCCTTTTTCCCCAATAGTGAAATCCTGATTTGGCACGTCCACACAGAATACAATGCCAATATGTTGCCGACTTACATCGGTGCGCGGATCGTACAATAAGCCACGGAAATCCATTGCTTCTGGTTTGGCGGGCAATCTGAGTTCCTCAGTCAGTTCCCGATCCAACAAGTATAAAGCTTGCTCAGGATCGCTAAACCTAAATAAGGGCATCAAATCCGCGGCAGTTAAGTGTCCGCCAAAGAAACAAGAATAAGTATTATGCAGTCGCCCCTCCGGCAGCCGACGCGACCGCTTGTAAGTGAGAAAATCTTGGTAGCATCTCACGACGTAGACTGATATTAACTGGATTATGTCGTATCGTTCTTCTGCATCTGACCGTTTGATTGAGAAGCATGAAGCCAGAAGCTCCTGATGGGTTTCATCGCCCCGCTTGAAGCCGTCTTCCTGTACAAATCGGCGGAGCAATGAGGCATCAAACGCCAAGATCTCTTCGTCGGTAAGTGCAACTGTCCGTCGAGGAACAATCCTCTCCTGGATGCCATGATTCCATTCGCGCAGAGCGAAACGGCTTCCATCGGACCGCATGAAACGGCTTTGTCCCTTTAGGCGCAGGATATCGACTGAAAGCCGAGCGTTAAGCGTCTTTACAGGAGTTTTGCCGTCTGTCACCAATATGCCCCGTGAACGCGCCTCATGGATAATCTCGGCGACTGTCATCGGGCGTTCGAACTGCCGCAAAATCTCGTAAGCTGCCGTCAGAAACGTCGTAGGTTTCGTCATCGCACAGGCTCAATGATTTGAGTAGGGGGCGGCTTAATGAGAGCTCGGCAAGTGTCGAGGCTCAAGGCGCTCAAGACCAAGCTGTCGCAGCTTTTAGGGCTTACTTGCAGGCTTCTTCGACGGCTCAACCGGCTTGATGCTTCCTGTCTCAGATACACGATTCTGGGTCTGATCAAGGCGCTTCTTGGAAGCGATAAGCTCATGCTGTGAGCTGGCAAGCTGCCGCTTAGCCGCATCGCGAGCAGCATTAGCTTGGCTGAGTTCCCTTTGGGCGGAGGCGAGCTTCCCTTGCCACTCACGAAGCAGTTCAATGTTCGCCTGTTCCAGCCGTTTTTGACGTTCAATGAGGCCGTCTCGATCCGCTTGCAGGATGCTGGCCTGAATCGTGAGATCGCGGTTGGCTGAAGCTTTGCTCGCGTAGGCTCCCCAGCCCGCTAGGGCGTAAGCCCCCATGATTAGGGGCACAGCCACAGTACGCGTTGGCGTCCAAGCAAAAATTGCCTGGATCTTCCAGCGTAGCAGTTCCAGCATGCGATTCATGGATCCGTTATCTCTCGTCGCACGCGGCGGACCATGTTGATCCGAACGGCCGATTGATCCGGCTCCCGACAATGCGCGCGTAGCGTTAATGCGCGCTTACGACGAGGATCAGGAAATGGTGTGGTTATGCTCCACACTCAATCAGAGTGACGGATTGCCCGAATCGCTTAGTGTCTCTCACAAAAGTCCCGCCGCGCTATCGTTGCCAGAGCGGGAGCGGTCCGTGACCGGGAGTTTTGTGAGGCACTCTTAGTGTCAGCGTGGGTGATGCTCCGATGTCATGCAATTGCAGCCGGTACAAACCTATTGAAAATGTGGGGTTTTATGAGGGCTGCTCAAGGCGCTCATAGAGGAAAACACAAATTTTGCAATAACTTAGATAGGATTGTTGGCGGAAGGGGTGGGATTCGAACCCACGGTGGAGTTGCCCCCACGGCGGTTTTCAAGACCGCTGCCTTAAACCACTCGGCCACCCTTCCAAGCCGTTGCAGAGCTTGGCGAAGTCGGTTCCATCTCGTTGGGCCGGAACCCCCGTTTGCTACCGCTTTGCTACCATTTCAAACGGTAGTCCTGTCTATGGCCGCCCGGAGGGCAGCGTCAACCTTCGCTGCCGCGTCCTCCTGCATGCCCGGCAGTACGTGGGAGTACAGGTCCGGCGTGATGGCAATGCTGGAGTGCCCAAGCCGCTCCTGCGCGATCTTCGGGTGGATCCCGTTGGCGAGCATCTGCGTCGCATGGCTGTGCCGAAGATCGTGGACGCGGATGCGAGGCAGCGTCTCTGCCTGTGCCAGGATCCACACGAACTCGTGGGTCAAGCTGTTGGGCGGCACAGGCTGGCCGTCTGCCTGAGCAAACACGTGGTGATCGTCGGTCGGGCGGATCCGGAGCCTCAGCAACTCCTCGCCTTGCCGGAGACGGTGCTGACGAAGCTCCTCCGTTGCCAGAGACGGGAGCGCCACCTGTCGAGATCAGCCGCTCTTCGACTCCTTCGATCGCGTGCCGGCGCGTGTGCTCAGTGCTTTACACGATCGCCAGTTGACCGGTGGTGAACTCGACCGCGCGCTCCCGCAGGGCAGTCACCTCCCCTCCCCTCAGCCCGCCGAGCGTGCCGAGCACCACACCCCTGCCCTTCATCTTAGCGTGAGAGACGCGCGGCGAAGAACTCGGCCACGGCCTCCACCTTGGCGGGCCGCGTCTATGCGCTCGGCGTAACGAAGGAGAGCGCGCCGCCCGGCAGGCACCAGCCCGGCAGCAGAACTTCCAGTCGTCCGTCGGCAAGGTACTCGGCGGCGATGAAGGCCGGCAATTCGTCAACGCTGGGACCCTCCCGCCCCATCCGCACCTTCGGTGGCGGTAGCCTAAATGACTGTTTGGGATCAGGAGTTCGGGCGCCGTTTGGACTGGAACGCGCCGATTTTTTCAAAAACTCGGCTTTGGCTTATATAGCGTCGCTAGATGAGGCGATCCAAGAATTGTCTTCTATTTGCCCACTGAGATAGCGCTGCAACTGCGGGATCGTAACGCTGATGAAAGATAAAAATTATCTGCAGCGCCCTCTCGGATGATGCTTGAGGCGCTGCCTCCGAGTTCTTCAACAAAATCTGTCAGTAAAATCTGTCAGTAGCGGATCGACGTCACAGGTCGGCGGGAGGTCCGCTTCTGCCGCACATTCGAACCGGGCTGCCGCCTCCTCATCTACCATTAATCAGCTTCGCTACAGCCCTGTCGGGAAGGTCTCGCTCTCGCCTTGGCAAGGATCCGTGACGGGCAGCCCGGTGACGGCTGCGGTCTGCTCGAACCAAACGAAGGCGTCAAACTGCTGCGGCAGCACGGCCTTGAAGTAGTGGCTCGGAAACTCGCTTCCAGACCGGTAAACTACCCCGATCGCGCGTTCGAGCCGCGGCTGTGTCAATGCCACCCTCAATTCTCGTGCCTGGGGCACTCGGAGGTCCGTCAGACTTCGGCTGTGACCGGCCGCACGGAAGAGGGCCTCGTAACTCCTCAGCCTGATCGAGCGCGAGCAGGCGATCGAGACCAGGGCGCATCACGATCGGGAGCGGCCGTGACGCCCTGCTTCATAGCCGACACCCTCGATGATGCGTGGTAGGGTTGGCCGCATGTCAGATGAACAAATTCGCCTTGGCGCCCTGCACCACCAAGACGTGCGGGCAACCAAGGCCATCGAAGCGGCCGCAGATCGGCATGACCGCTACCGGCTGCTGGTTGAGGCAATCGTCGATTACGCGATCTATATGCTCGACCCGCAGGGTAATATTGCGAGCTGGAACCCAGGGGCCCAGCGCTTCAAGGGCTATACGACCGACGAGATCATCGGCCAGCACTTCTCCCGCTTTTACACGGCCGAGGACCGAGCGACGGATCTGCCGACTCGTGCCCTGCATATTGCGGCCACCGAGGGCCGCTTCGAGCAGGAGGGATGGCGCGTTCGCAAGGACGGTTCCCTGATGTGGGCGCACGTGCTGATCGATCCGATCCGAAGCGAGGACGGCCAGCTTGTCGGCTACGCCAAAATCACTCGTGACCTGAGCGAGCGGAAGGCGACGCAGGAGGCCTTGCGGCAGAGTGAACAGCGCTTCCGCCTGCTGGTGCAGGGTGTTCAGGACTACGCGATCTACATGCTCGACCCGCAGGGCAAGGTGTCGAGCTGGAACCGCGGCGCGCAGCGCTTCAAGGGCTACAACGACGAGGAAATCATCGGGGAGCACTTCTCTCGGTTCTACACGGATGAGGACCGGGCGACGGATCTGCCTACCCGTGCCCTGCAAACGGCAGCAAGGGAGGGCCGCTTCGAGGCCGAGGGTTGGCGCGTGCGCAAGGACGGCACTTGGTTTTGGGCTCACGTGGTGATTGACGCAATTCGCGGTGATCACAACGAACTGGTCGGGTTCGCCAAGATCACCCGGGACGTCACCGAGCGGCGCAACGTCCAGCTGGAGTTGGAAGCGACCCGCGCGCGCTTCATCCAGTCCCAGAAGATGGAGGCCATCGGCCAGCTCACTGGCGGCGTGGCGCACGACTTCAACAATCTGCTGGCAGTCGTGTTGGGCAATCTGAGCCTTGTCCGCAAGCGCCTGCCGAACGACCCCAAGCTGCGGCAGCTGATCGAGAATTCGATCCAGGCCGCCGAGCGTGGCGCAACGCTGACAAAGCGCATGCTCGCCTTCGCCCGCCGACAGGAGTTGACCAGAGGGCCTGTAGACGTGCCGCAACTGGTGCGTGGCATGGCCGAGCTACTGCAGCGCTCAATCAGCTCCAACATTCCGGTTAGCACGCAGTTTCCGCTGCAGCTGCCGCTCGCCTTCGTCGACGCAAGCCAGCTGGAGTTGGCGCTGCTCAACCTCACTGTGAACGCCCGCGATGCCATGCCGGATGGCGGCTCGATCACAATCTCAGCCCGGGAGGAACGGGTCGATACCAGCGAGGTCGCCGGTCTTTCTGCGGGCAGCTACGTCTGCCTGTCGGTGACCGATACCGGCGAGGGGATGGATGAGCAAACGCTCGCCCGAGCCACCGAGCCGTTCTTCACCACCAAGGGTGTTGGCAAGGGTACGGGGCTAGGCCTCTCGATGATCCACGGCTTTGCCGGGCAATCCGGCGGACGCTTGGTGCTCAAGAGCACCCTGGGACAGGGGACGACCGCTGAGCTGTGGCTTCCCGTGGCCGATGCAGGCCTCCTCTGTCGAGAGGGCGAGACGCCTCATCCGGATCTTCCGACCCTGAACCCGATGACGGTGCTGGTCGTCGATGATGATCCGCTGGTGTTGATGAACACCTCGGCGATGCTGGAGGACCTTGGTCACCAGGTGCTGGAGGCGACCTCGGCACAGCAGGCTCTGCGCATCCTGCGCCGCTCCGCCAAAACCATCGATCTCGTGATCACCGATCAGGTCATGCCGGGCATGACCGGCGTTCAGCTGATCGAGGCGATCCGAGCGGCACACGCAGAGCTGCCGGTGATCCTCGCCAGCGGCTACGCCGAATTGCCGGATGACAGGATCACGGCGCTCACGCGCCTAGGCAAGCCGTTCGAGCAGGTCGATCTCGCACGCGCACTTGTGACGAGCGTCCGGCCAGAGGCGAAGATTGCGCCGTTCCAACCCAGGTGAGGCTGACGCTGGCGCCGGTGTCTGCGTGAGTGAGACGGCGGGGAGGAGTGTGATGTGGCGCCACTCTGAATGGTCAGCGGGAGCAACTAAACCGGCTTGGCTCGGTCAAAGGCGCTGAGTACCTGCTCCGCCAGATAGGGCTTGGGCACGAACATGCCGTGATCCGGCACATCGCGCGGCGCCGGGCGATATCGCCCCGAGGTGATCACCAGGCGGATGTGCGGCCATCGCTCAGCAACCCAAGCGGCAAGCGCAAAGCCGTTCATCGATCCCGGCATCTCGATGTCGGTGAACAGCACGCCGATGTCGCTACGGCTCTTCAGGATGTCCCAAGCCTCGTCAGCGCACGCTGCTTCGATGACGGTGAACCCGGCGTCCTGCAGCATGTCAGATGCCATCATGCGTACAAGGTCCTCGTCCTCTACAACCAGGACGAGGGAGGAAGAAAGAGAACGCGAACCGGTCATGAGGAGGAGAACCGTGTCAGGTGCGCGAGGTTTCAGGGGGACGCCGTAGCTCAACCGGAGTCGCACTCAAGCACGCCGGCAGGAAGCGGCGACACGCCGCCTGGGTGGCCGTTTCAGAAAACTATCCCGTCCGCCCAGGACCGCCTAGGGTTTGCCATGAACGAATTTCAGCAGGACCTGTCTGAGACCGCAGCGCGCACCTTAGCCGAGCGGCATATCGAGGCGATCCGCCAGCATGGCGGCATCTTTGTCGATGCAGTGCGGCTTACCCGGATGCCGATGATTGTCACCGACGCCACCCTGCCAGGCAACCCGATCATCTTTGCCAACCAAGCCTTTGCGGAGCTGTCGGGCTACTCACTGGAGGAGCTGCTTGGGCAGGACCCGCACTTCATGAACGGTCCGGCGACTGACTCGGCTGCAGTGCAGGAGTACGAGGCGGCAATCCGCGAGAGCCGCAACGCGACGCTGGAGATCCTTCAGTACCGCAAGGATGGTAGCGCGATCCGGGCGATGCTGTTCGCCGCCCCGCTGGATGACGGCCAGGGCACGGTCACCAACCACTTCCTTTCGTACCTCGATATCACCCGCCGCTTCGAGGCCGAGAAGAACCTGCAGGCGCTGACTGCTGAGCTGGAGCAGCGTGTGTCTGACCGGACACGGGAGCTGGAAGTTGCGAATGCGCGGCTGACGAAGCTGGTGGCTGAGCGCGAGATACTGCTGGCCGAGGTCAATCACCGGGCCAAGAACAGCCTGTCGATCGCAGGAGCGCTGCTGAGCTTGCAGGGGCGTCGCCAGGCCGACCAGGGGGTTAAGGCGCTGTTTGCCGAAACTCAGGAGCGGCTCAACGCGATGGCGCGGGCGCACGACCTGCTGAGCAAATCCGAGAGCGTGCAGCAGGTTGATGCCGGAAGCTATGTAGCCGATCTCTGCGCTGCGTTGGAGGCAATCACGCCCAGCGACGATCGCATCCACTTGGAGGCCCAGGTCGAGGAGGAGATCTTTGTCAGCGCCGACCGGGCTATTCCGCTGGGCTTGGCGGTGACCGAGCTTGTGACCAATGCGGTCAAGTACGCGTTCCCATCCCCCCACTCCGGCACAATACGCGCTCGAGTCCGCCGACCGCGGCCGGGGCAGATCGAACTGGTGATCCAGGACAATGGGGTCGGTATGACTGGCCTGCGCGAGGGTTCCCTCGGCTACGGGCTGGTGCGCTCGCTGGTACGACAGATCGAGGGCGAAATCGACATCCGCAGCGATGCCGGGGTGACCGTGACGATCTCCTTCCCGGATTTGCCGCCGCGCGAGGCGAAGAGCTAGGCGGCGAGGAGATTGGCTGCTCAACTTGCCGAAGCTGGAGCTTGCTACCTGCATAGAGCAGCCTCAGCGGAAGGTTAGCCGCAAACTTCGAGGGCGACGGACATTTCCCAGAAGGTCATCAGAAGGCCCGATAAAGCTGCCCGTCACAGGCATCGCCCGGCGAATGTCGCGCGACGGCGACCGGGAACAGGTTCGCCCCGCCCACGCTTCGGTTGGTCGGGTCGAAGGTAAACCGCCCTGCGCCGGGTAGGTAAACCTCGCCACAGGTATGAGCGGACCCGGATCGGCCGATCCAGGCAGGCTACGCGTCGGGTCATGCAAACGGCGATGATATAGCCCGCAGACCAAATCCTATAGGTGGTTTCGCCGGTTCGGTTGCGTCTAACGGTTGAGGGCGTATGCTCTGCCGATCGCTGGCCGCGACTAATGGGCGCCAGCGGCTGAGAGAGAAGAGTGCTCCCGCCTATACGGACATGGAGCACAGGGATGACGATCGTCCATCCAACTCTCTCTTCTGACGGGCCGGCTGCCTATCGCACGCACACGTTGACCGAGGACGGGCACGTCCTATCCAGCGCACCTCTGAGCGCCTGCAGTGACGACGAGGCGTTGTCACTCGCGGCCACAATGGCCCGCGACGCTGGTATCGACCTGTGGGACGGGCTCCGGTTCATCGCGCATTTCGAACCTGAGCCAGTTCCGGCAACAGCCGGATAAAGCAGCATTGCCGCGTTTGATTCCGAACAGAAACACCATGCTCCGTCTCAGGTTGAATCCAAGGGCTTCGACCACAGGAGGGCTTCGGTGTCCCGCTACTTCTTCGACACGCACGATGGTGTGTTCCACCGTGACGATGAAGGATCTGAGTGCACTAATTTTGAAACTGCGCGCACGGAGGCCATGACTTGCCTGCCTGAGATCGCACGCTGGTCGATACCGACTGGTGGCGACAATCGAGCTTTCACCGTTATGGTCCGCGATGAGAGCGGCGCCATTGTCTACACGGCGACCCTAACCTTCGCTGGCCTGCGGCTCAACAGAGAGGTGCCCTAGCTCTCTTCCTTCTTCGGCCTTCCGATCACCTTCAACGCCGCCTTGAACCGCTCCTCTGACTCGTCACAGATGAGTTCGTGGGCGGCTTCCTCGAAGCGGCGGCGCTGTTCCAGGCGCATCAGCTTCTCGGCGCCCCGCCCGGCTCAGTCGCGGCGGGTTTTTCGCGCACAGAGCCAGGCGAGCGGCCGCATGCGCGGTCCGAACTCACCATCGGACCGATCACAACGTTCGCGCGCGAGACGCCGGAGGAGGTGGTGCGGGCGCCGTGCGTGGAGCGCGGGGCAAAAGAGGCGTGATCGGACTGCGATGCAAGGACTGCTTGCGACCCCATGTGGACCTTCGAGGCATGTTTGGGGGGCTGGTGACAGGCGATTTCCGAACGTTGGTGTCCGCACGTCGGTATATCCGTCGAGGCGATCTAATCTGAGATGCACTCGAATTGGCTGAGTCAGCGAACCCGTGTCATACAAGGTGTATCCTACCTCGGTTTCGGAATGCTCAGCTTAGCTCAAGAACAGGCGCATCTCGCCAAGGCGGAGCTGGACATTGCTGATGGCCAGAGGCGGATTGCTGCGCAGGAGCTGCGGATCCAAGCGATGCGCCACAAGGGACATGATACGCGCCGCGCTGAAGAACTTCTTGCCACCTTGCAAGACACTCTCGTGCAATGGCACGCTCACCGCGACGAAATTCTACGTACCATCCTCCGGCTAGAAGCATCATAGCTGCCATTGGACTTCCCGATCAAAGCAGCGCATGCTCTGCGCATCATCAGCTGGCACAGACCCGGGCGCTGATGGCCGAGAGCGACATGTGCTCCCGCCTGCAGTGCGCGGAGTACAATCTTGGCCGACCTTCCCTCTAAATTCCGGTCGTCGACCGAATATGATCAGTGGCTCGTTGACACCTCGCGCGAGGCCATCAGGCGCTCGCGCGAGTTGCTGGAGCGGACTGAGCTCGTGGTACGCAACTCAGGCCGGCAGACATTGGCGCTCGGCGAGGTCCGAGCTCACCAGGACAAGTCAAAAGCCTCTGAGCGCGGCTCTCCGAATGAAGATCCCGCTGAAGGCGTGAGCGGAGGACCGTTGCGGATCATCTCGGAGATTTAGACGGTCAGCTGCGTTATCGCCTCGCAACCCGAGGAGCGGCTTGGCATGGACAATCGCGATATCATCGTCATCGGCGGCTCGTCGGGTGCGACGGCTCCCCTCAAGGCGATCCTGAGTGCCCTGCCGCAGGACCTGCCGGCGGCAGTGTTCGTCGTGCTCCACATCCCCGCGCGCAGCCTCGGCTTACTTGCGACCGTGGCCTCCGCAGCAGCGCGCCTGCCGGTTCATGCGGCGGCGGACGGCATGCCCATTAGCCCAGGCAACATCTATCTCGGCGTGCCCGACCATCATCTCATCTTGGCAGACGGGCAGATCAGGCTCGGGCGCGGTCCGCGCGAGAATATGGCCCGGCCCTCCATCGACCCACTGTTCCGCTCAGCCGCCGTATCCTACGGTCCGCGCGTCATCGGCGTTGTCCTGAGTGGCCTCCTTAACGACGGTGCGTCCGGACTCGAGGCGATCAAGCGCTGCGGCGGCCTCACCCTCGTACAGGACCCGGCAGACGCGATCGCCGACGAGATGCCGCGTAGTGCTCTCCAAGCCCTGGAGGTCGACCTCACCCTGCCGGCTGCGCGTATCGGCGACATCCTTTCCGAACTCGCCAGCGATCCCGCAGGTCCCGCCCTGCCCGTGCCGCCCGAGATCCGCCTCGAAGTCGACATCGCGGCCGGTGCGCGGGTCGACAGCGACGTCCTCCGCCGCATCGCCGATCCTGCCGCCGTCTCCTGCCCGCAGTGCGGTGGTGTTCTCTCGATGGTGCGAGAGGCGAAGCCGCTCCGCTTTCGCTGCCAGGTCGGACACGCCTACACCGCCGACGTCGTGGCCAAGGAGCAGGAGAACGCTGTCGACGAGGCCCTGCGCGTGGCGCTGCGCATCATCGAGGAGCGCGCTGAGCTTGTCCGGCGCATGGCCGCTGATGGCCGCAACGCTGGGCGGCGGGCCCTTGCCGAGATGTACGAGGAACGCGCGGCCGAATACAGCGACTATGCCGAGACGATCCGGAAGGCCGTTCTGCTCTCGCTGTCGCCCCCGGAGCCTTCGGGGAATGAGGGCGCACAGGACGATTGAGGCATGCGCCGGTTTGCTTCTCTCGCGAGTGGGGCGGGGCGGTGCGCACTCGGCTCATGTGTCGGGCATCTTGGGTTGGGGCATCTTGGGTTGTGGAGTCGTCAGTGAGATCGAGCGGAACGCGGTCATGGTGAAACCCTCCGAGCATGCCGTCTCCCAAGGCGAGAAGCCCGCCGTCGTTGCAATCTGCGGATCGGCGGCGAGCCCGCGCGCGCTCCTGGACCTCCTGAGGCAGCTGGCGCCACAGCCCAACATGGCGCTCGTCATCGTGCTGCAGCACCGGGAGGCGCTTAACGCGGATGCGTTCACTCAGGCGTTGCGAGAGGCCGGCCATGACCTGAGCCCTGTCGAGAACGACGCGCCACTGGTGGCGGGGCGGACCTACCTGCCTGATCCCGACGTGATCATGAGCCTGGAGGGCGGCCGGATCCAAATCCAGCGCGCCCAGCAGCGAGCCGGCGAGCGCGGGACGATCGACAGCTTCATCGTCGCGCTCGCTTCCGACGAGGACGGTCAGAGCATTGCAGTGGTCCTCGCCGGCACTGGCGCCGACGGAACGCTTGGCTTCAAGGCGATCAAGGAGGCGGGTGGGCTGACGCTCGCGGAGGAGACGGAGGAAGCGCGCTCGGGCGAACTCGCCCGCAGCAACCACCCCGCTGCGCTGGCGGATGCCGTGCTGCCGATTGATCAACTCGCCGAGCGGATCAAGGAAGGCGTCCGTCAGGTCTTCGCCGCCGGCGTCCCACAGGGCGGCCCTGATGCCGCCGATATATCGGTCGCGTTGGCGAGCATCGCCGCGGTCCTGCGCAAGAGGACCGGTCACGATTTCCACGGCTACAAGACCGGAACCTTCCTCCGCCGGGTCCAGCGCCGTATGCAGGTCGTCCGGGCACCCGACATCGCTGCCTATCTGGATCTCCTGCGCGAGAGCCCCGAAGAGGCGCAGGAGCTCTTCAACGACCTCCTGATCGGCGTCACCCAGTTCTTCCGCGACGCAAGGGAGTTCGAACTCCTCGAGCGCTTGGTCATCCCAGCGCTGTTCGCCGGCAAGACCCGGGAGGACCGCGTCCGCGTATGGGTGATCGGCTGCTCGACCGGTGAGGAAGCCTACTCGCTCGGCATCCTGCTGCGTGAGCACATGGCGACCCTCGACGATGCTCCGCAGGTCCAGATCTTCGCGACCGACCTCGACGGCCGCGCGCTCGCCGCAGCCCGTGCCGCCCGTTACGCCGCCACCGTCGCGGGCGACATGACGCCGGAGCGACTGGCGCGCTGGTTCGTGAAGGAAGGCAACACTTATTGCGTGGTCAAGGAGCTCCGGGAGCTGTGCATCTTCTCGCAGCACAGCATCATCAAGGATGCGCCGTTCTCGCGCATCGACCTCGTCTCCTGCCGCAACCTGCTGATCTACCTTGATGCCGAGTTGCAGAGCCAGGTGATCCCGCTGTTCCACTTCGCCCTGAAGCCGGACGGCGTGCTGTTCCTGGGCAATTCCGAGAACGTGTCGCGCCACGCAAATCTATTCGCGCCGATCGAGAACCGCTCCCGCGTGTTTCGCCGGGTGGATGCGCCCAACCGGGTGCTGCCCAACTTCCCCTTCACCGTAACAACCTCATCTACAGTGGCGTCCTCTCCTGTCGAAAGGCCGCTCCCTCACAGCATACAGCCCCGCACGCTCGAGCCCTCTCTGGTGAGGCAGGCCGAGCGCTTCGTGGAGCGCCACGCACCGGCCTACGTCATCACGGATGACAGGTATGACGTGCTGCACTTCTCAGCCTGGACGGGGCGGTACATCGAGCCGGTCGGCGGGACGGCGACGCTGAACCTCCTGCACCTCATCCACCCGGACTTGCGCATCGACCTGCGCGGAGCCCTGACGCAAGCCGCTGAGGGGGGGGCGGGCCGTCCGGCTCGCAAACCGCCGCGTCGGACAGAACGGACACAGCTTGGCCGTCGACGTCGTGGTCGAGCCTGTCAAGAACGCGTCCGGGGCTGTGCGAAGCTTCGTCGTGCTGTTCAAGGACGGACATGCGCCGCCCGACCTCGAACAGGTCACCGCCGTTTCCGCATCGCCCGACCAGCAGGCCTACATCCAGCAACTCGAGGCGGAGCTGCGCGAGACCAGAGAGCGGCTGCAAGCGACCGCCGAGGAGGCCGAGTCCACGAGCGAGGAACTGAAAGCGTCCAACGAGGAGTATCAGTCGCTCAACGAGGAACTGCAATCGGCCAACGAGGAGCTACAGACTTCGAAGGAGGAACTGCAATCGCTCAACGAGGAGCTGACCACGGTCAACGGTGAGCTCAGCCTGCGGGTGCAGGAGCTCGGGCGCAGCAACAGTGACCTGAAAAACTTTCTCGAGAGCACCCAGATCGCCACCGTCTTCCTCGACAACGAGCTGCGGGTGACGAACTACACACCCGCTGTCACCGAGATCTTTCACCTCATCGAAACCGATACCGGCCGGCCCATCGGCCACATCAAGTCTCGCATCGCCTACGAGGACCTGCAATCCGACGCCCGTCGCGTCCTGCGGACGCTGGCCGCCGTCGAGCGGGAGATCGAGAGCGCCACCGGCTCACACTACATGGTCCGGGTCCTGCCATACCGAAGTGTCGACAACTTCATCGCCGGTGTGGTCATCACCTTCGTCGATATCACCGCCCGTAAGAGAGTCGAGACAGCTCTGCGTGAGAGTCAGGAGCGATTCCGCCTCGTGGTCGAGAATGCGCAGGACCATGCCATCTTCACCACCGACCCTGAGGACCGGATCGCCGACTGGTATCCGAGTGCGGAGGCCGTGTTCGGCTGGTCGGCCGAGGAGGCCGTCGGACAGTCCGGCAGCATCCTGTTCACGCCTGAGGACCGGAGGCAGCACGCGGACGAGAAGGAGGTGGAGACGGCTCGCCGGGAGGGCTCTGCCCCGAACGTCCGCTGGCACCTGCGCAAGGATGGCTCGCGCGTGTTCATCGAAGGCACCACAACGGCCCTGCGCCAGGCGGACGGTTCGCTGCGCGGCTTCCTGAAGATCGGCCAGGACACCACGAACAGGCGCAAGATCGACGAGGCGCTGCGCGCGAGCGAGATGCGCCAGCGGGCGCTGATCGAGGGTATCCCACAGCTCGTCTGGCGTGCGGACGAAGAGGGACGGTGGACGTGGGCGAGTCCCCAATGGATGTCCTATACCGGACAGGCACTGGAGGAGAGCCTGGAGTCAGGTTGGCTTGAGGCCGTCCACCCGGAGGACCGAGACGTGGCGATGCAGGCGTGGGAGCAGGCCGGACGTGACGGCTTCCTCAGCGTCGAGTATCGCGTGCGGCGCGCCTCGGATGGTGCCTGGCTGTGGCATCACACGCGCTCGCTGCCGGTGCGTAATATATCCGACCGGACGGTCGAGTGGCTCGGCACCTCGACCGATGTCGACGCCATCCGCCAGCTCCACGCGCGACAGGAGATCCTGGTCAACGAGTTGCAGCACCGTTCGCGTAACCTGATCGGTGTCGTCACGTCTCTCGCCACCCGGACCGTCGGCCGCGGCTCTCCCGTCGAGAGCTTTACGATCCGACTGAAGGCGCTCAGCCGGGCCCAGGCGCTGCTGAGCCAATCCGGCAGCGATACCGTGGAGGTCAGAGCCCTGGTGAGCGCGGAACTCGCCGCCCATGCAGTCGAGGCCTCCACCCGCATCACCGTCTCCGGGCCAAAGGTGCTGCTAGCCTCCGAGCAAGTGCAGAACTTCGCCCTTGCCGTACATGAGCTGACAACCAACGCGGTCAAGTACGGCGCCCTGAAGGGCGAGTCCGGTCGGCTCTCCGTCACCTGGGAGCTGATCAGCGACGAGGCCGGCAGCGAGCGCTTGGCGCTGAAGTGGATCGAGAGCGGAGTGGACCTGCAGCCGGAGACGGTGACGCGCCGCGGCTACGGACGCGAACTGATCGATCAGGCGCTTGCCTACGCGCTGGGAGGGCGGACAGACTACGCGCTCGGCGCGGACGGCGTACGATGCCGTATCGAGTTACCTCTCGTCTAACTTACAAGAATGTGTCGCCGCATCGAACCCTGGTAGCCTCAGGGCGTTCGCCCGGTCTGGAGGAACTTCCGTGTCCGATCCCATCCTTGCTCTGTCCGGCCGTCGTGTGCTCATTGTCGAGGATGAGTATCTGATCGCCCACGACATGGAGTACAGCCTGCAGCAGGCGGGCGCCGAGGTGGTCGGGCCGATCCCGGATGCGCAGCAGGCGCTGGCGCTGATCAAAACCTCCAAGCTCGATGCAGCGATCCTCGACGTGAACCTCAGAAAGGAGGAGGTCTATTCGGTCGCGGATAAGCTGAGTGCAAGCGGGATCCCATATCTGTTCGCCACGGGTGAGGTGCAAATCGCGGATCGCTCAGATTATCGCTCCCGTCCGAAGCTGGAGAAGCCTATTCTCGAGGACGAGTTGCTACGTGCTGTCGGCAAGCTCATACAAACCTGACCGATATCAGCTCGCTTTTTCCTGCAGGTCGGTTTTCTCGAACTCAGTGCCAGCGCAGCCGGTCGCGCTGTGTTCCTATAACCTTCACGAGGACTTATTGACTGGCGGGGCGCTCCACGCCCACAGGACACGCCGCTGGATCACCTCAAGTCTTGTTTTTTCGTCCTCCATTTTGGAAGCACGACGTATGCAGTGGCTTGTTTTGGCAGGTGAGCCGGGCATTGGCATGAGTTCGCTTATCAGGGACACCCGCCGTGTATGCCGGGTTAGATGTTGCCCGCAAAAGGCGATCTAGGAGAGACCGGTGCCACGGTTCTTCTTCCACTTACGCACACCCGATGGTTTCGATCAGGATGATGTCGGACTCGATCTGGCCGGGGTGGAATGCGCCTACCTCGAAGCCTACGCGGCGGTCCCAGCTATAAGCGCCGATCTGCTGCGAGAGAAGGCGAACCCATACCGGCACACCCTCGAGATCATGGATGCGAGCGGTAATCTCCTGATGGAGTTACCTTTCTCGGAGGTCCTGGAAGAGAGGAGGCAGCCATCGCCGCCTGACCAGCGTCGGCGCTGGCATGAAGCCCAGGCGGAGATGGAGCGAACAGCATGCCTGATTGCCGATGTACAAGCGGAGCAGGCAGCGTTGAGGGCCACGCTTGCGGAGACGAAGCGCCTCTTAGCTGAGGCGCGGAAGGCGACCGGGCGAACCTGAACGGTCCACCTCTCGCGGTCTTCCTAACGACCGCTTGCCGCCACCCTATGCGGCCATCACCAATCAACTCCGCTTCCAGCCATCAATTTCCGTTTCTGCCAAGCGGTCGCCGCAACCGGTCTGAGGTGGAGATTGACAGATCATCCGAGGAGCTGATCTCTCGCAAGATCAGCCGACGATACGCGTTCTCTGGAGCGCCGTAGCTCTCGCCTGCGACGTCCTCCAACCGTTGTCTGTCGAGAACCGTCAGGCTGGCGCGCTTGGCCCTGATGATGCGCTCACCTTCCAAGATATGGATCGCATCCGTCACGCCCGAACGCCGCACACCAAACATGAGCGCCAGAAGGTCATGCGTCAGCGGAAGTTCGTCGCCGTCGAGCCGGTCGTGACACATCAGAAGCCAGCGTGCGATCCGCTGCTCCATCTTGTACTGGCCGTCAGCGAGCGCTGTTGCCACAAGCTGGGTCATGACGACGTGGACGTAGCGCAGAAGCAGGGTACGAAGAGGGCTGTGAGCCTCTAGCACCTCCTCCAGGTCTCTGGCCGCCATGCGCAAGGCCGTCCCGCCCGCCTGCACGACTGTTCGGTTCGCGGCGTCCTTCACACCGAGAATCAGAGGAACACCTGTGCAGCCCTCGCGGCCCACAAGGCCGACCTCGATCTGCTTGCCGTCCGGGTTGGCGGTGATTTCGGACATGACGCCTCCTTCCGGGAAGTAGGCATGCTCGATGGGCGCTCCCGCCTCCTGGACGATATCACCTCTGCGCAACGTCACACGCTTCAGATACGGCAGGATGTGCGCTTGATCCTCTGCCGAGAGCAGCGCCAACAAGCCGTTGCGAAACTTGGTAACAGACGCACCAGAGAAGACGTTGGCGATTGCGGTGCGCTCATCCTCCGCATCGCCGGCACGGATCAGCCGCTCTGCTTCTTCGATGATGGTTGAGGGGTCGAGCGGCTTCCTCATACACCGGACAGCGCCGTGTCGCTCCGGCAGGAACTCCTGCTCGTAGCCTGTGGCGAACAGGAACGGGATGTCACGCGTCAGCAGCGCGTCGGCGACCCTGAAGTCCACGCCTTTTCCGAGATTTAGGTCGAGCACGGCGACCTCGGGTGCCGGTTCGCAGTCGAGCAGAACAAGCGCGGCGTGCACGGATGGCGCAGGCCCCAGCACCTGCGCGCCAGCTTCTCTCAGTGCACGGGCAAGCTCGCTGGCGATCACGTATTCATCCTCGACGACCAGGACATGGTGGCCTTGGATTGTGCTCCTAGGCATGACCCCTCCCTCGCGATGGCTGACGCTGCGAGACAGGATACACGATGATGCAGCGGACACCGCCCTCCCTCATCGCCGGTAACGCTCTTGCCCCGATTTGGTCGGGTAGTGCCCGGTCGAACGAGCCACATCCGACTTCACCGGTCTGTTCGAGCGCACGCTTTGTAACCCATCGGCTTGGGTGCCGAGCGCCCGATCTTGGCTCGCCTGGATGGAATGGCGGAGAGCTCTCGCGGGCCCTGAATCACTCCGATGCGTCCGTTCAGCGGCGGACTGCGTGATGGCCGTCCTCGCCTACATCCGCATCCGCAACGCACGCCCCGCGAAAGGGAGCCCGAGAACGAGACTCAGGCCGGCCGCAGACGGGTGAGCTGGTCGAGGAGGGCGCGATCGTGAAGGAGGGCGAAGCGCTCCTTCGGGGTGAGCCAGACCTGCGCCTCGGCCACGGTCTCCGCCTCGACGATCTTGGCGCGGGCGAGCGTGTGGTCCGGGTCGATCGCGCCGCGGGGGCGGGGCGCACCCTCGGGCAGCATCGCCGTATGCGCGCGGGCAAGGGCAGCGTCGGCGTGGAGGGCGGCCAGCGCGTCCGCGTCGTCGAAGCCGCGCGCCGCGTTGCGGCGGGCGAGTTCGCCCGCGCGCAGGGCGATGGCAGGCGGCGCCCGCTCCTCGGGGGTCACCAGCAGGCCGCGGTGCTTCAGGGCGAGGCCGAGCGCCAACTGGCCGCTGGCCCAGGAGAGCGGGATCGCCAGCACGAGGCCGAGGATCGTCGGCGACATCCACAGGAACAGGGATGTGGCGATGGCAAACGCCGCGATGCCGGTGACGAGGCCGAGGCCGGTGTGCCAGCGGTGGCGGCGCACGATATCGGAGAGCGGGATCGAGCCGTCGTCGCGGCGTTGCGGGTTCCAGCCGGTGTCGCGCCCGGCCAGGATCTGGAACACCGAGCCCGACTGGATCAGCATCGCGATCGGCGCGATCAGGGCCGAGAGCAGGATCTCGATCAGGAAGGACAAAGTCAGCCGCCCGGCCCCGCCGCTCGCCCGCCGCGTCTCGGCATCGAGAAGCGCGAGGATGAGGCCGAGAACCTTTGGCGCGAGCAGGATGCCCATGGTCAGGGCGAAGAGCTGGAGCGCGCGCACCGGGTCGAAGCGTGGCCAGACCGGATAAAGGCCGAACTCGGCCGAAAAGTATTCCGGCCGCACCCAGGCGGTCTGCAGCACGATGATGATGCCGATCACGAGCTGGGCGAGCCAGAGCGGCGAGGCGACGTAGCCGGCGATGCCCGTGGCGAAGTGCTGGCGCGAGGCGGGCACGAGCCCCGCCGCGCCGATGACGCGGGCGTGCTGCAGGTTGCCCTGCGCCCAGCGCCGATCGCGCACGGCGAGATCGATCAGCGAGGGCGGGCTCTCCTCGTAGGAACCCTCCAGCCGCGGCAGCATGGTCACGCCCCAGCCGGCGCGTCGGATCAGGGCCGCCTCGACGAAGTCGTGGCTGAGGATGTGGCCGCCGAACGGCGGACGGCCCTTGAGGTCCGGCAGGCCCGCGGCCTCGGCGAAGGCCTGCATCCGGATGATCGCGTTGTGGCCCCAATAGTTGCCGTCGCGGCCCGACCAGACCGACAGGCCGGTGGCGATGACGGGGCCGTAGATGCGCGCGGCGAATTGCTGGAGCCGGGCGAACAGCGTGTTGCGGTTGATGATGAGCGGCAGGCTCTGGATGATGCCGGCTTGCGGGTCGGCCTCCATCGCGGCGGCGAGCCGCACGATGCACGCGCCGGTGAGCAGGCTGTCGGCGTCGAGCACCAGCATGTGGTCGTAGGACCCGCCCCAGCCGGTGACGAAGTCGGCAATGTTGCCGGCCTTGCGGTGATGGTTCTTTTCCCGGTGGCGGTAATAGAGGCGGGCCTCGGGCCCGAGTTCCGCGCGCAGGCCCAAGAAGGCGCGCTCCTCGGCGATCCAGGCGTCGGCTTGGGTCGAGTCGGACAGGACGAACCAATCGAAGTGGCGCCCGAGTCCCGTGGCCTCGACGGCCTCGTGCATCGCCTGGAGTCCAGCGAAGACCCGCGCGCTGCCCTCGTTGTAGACCGGCATGACGATGGCGGTGCGGCTGGCGAGCGTCGTCGGAAGCGGGGTCGGCCGCTCCCGCCGCAGCAGCGCCGCGAAGCCGAGAAGCGCGGCGGTGAAGGCCAGCGCGATCCAGGAGAAGTTCAGGACGAACAGCACCAGCAGCACGTACTGGAGCCACGTGGCGCCGCCGGAGACCGAGATCACCTCGTACATCTGCCACGCGCCGTAGGCGGTCAGCGCGACCGCTCCGCCGAACACGAACAGACGCGCCAGGAGCGGCCCGCCGCCGCCGCTGCGGCGCGCCGCGGGCCGGTTGCGCAGATCCTGCACCGGCATCGCCAGCGGCGCCCGCGGCGGCATGGATGCGAGGGGAGCCGCCTCGGCCGGATCGCCGACCGGGCTCGGTCGGTCCATCACGGTCAAGACGCTAGCGTCACGGTCGGGCATCGTTGCTCCGGCAAGGGTCCAGCAAGAGGCAGGGAGGGGGTCACGGCGTCCAGCGGTACAGCCACGTTTCCGTGACCTGCCGCCCTTCCGTCTTGAGGGCAAGGCGCAGTTCGACCGCCCGCTCGCTGCCCGGATCCAGCTCGAAGGCGACGCGCACGGTGCGAGTCTCCGGATGGGCGATCCTGCGGGTTGAGCCCTCGACGATCCGGCCGGGGCCGGCCATCAGCACGGTGTCGAGAGGCACCATCGTGCCCGCCGCGGTGAACAGCAGGTCGCCGGTGAAGTCGACGAGGAACAGGCGGCGGGGATTGGCCGTGCCGCGGCCGCTGCGGGTCGAGGTGACCCGCGCGAGCGGGCCGACCGGCGGCTCGCCACCCCAGTTCTGCCGGTAGGTGAGGCGGACCTCCTGGCCCGCGGGCAAATTCGCCTTCGGCCGCCAGTAGGCGATGACGTTCTCGTTGACCTCCGAATCGCTCGGAATCTCGAGAAGGGTCACGGCGCCCTCCCCCCACAAGCCTTCGCCCGCAGGCTCGCCCGGCTCGACCCATAGCGAGGGACAGCGCTCCCAGTGATGGACATCGTCCTCGAAGGTCGCGGGAGACCGGTCCCTCTGCGTCAGGCCGAAGCCCTTCGGGCCGTTGTCGAGGAAACCCGAGATCTGCAACGTCTCCGGATTGCGCACCGGTCGCCAGATCGCCTCCCCGCCGCCGTTGCGGATCTGCAGACCGCCCGCGGCGTAGACCGCGGCGCGGGCGTCGTCCGCGCCGCGCCGGTCATGCGGCCCGAACAGGAACGGCGCCTGCATGCCGCTAAGCCCCAAATGGTCGATCGCCTTGCGGGTGACCAGGGTGGCGGTGATTGCGGCGGTTGAGGGCCCGCCGGGGCGCAGCTCCAGGCGCAGGGCGGCCGCGAGCGAGTCGGAATCGATCAGGGCGTGGATCACGAGCGGCCCGTCGGGCGTCTTCGGGCGCTCTACGAACAGGGCGCGCCAGCGGGGGAATTCCTCGCCGCGCGGATCGGCCGGGCGCAGCATCAGGGCGCGTCCGTTGATGCCGAATTCCTGCCCTTGCCCCACCAGCCGGTAGAAGCAGGCGCCCTGGAACACCGCGAAATCCTGGTTCTGCTCGCCGAAGCGTGCACGGATGCGCAGACCGGAGAAGCCCGGTTCGGTCTCCGGCAGGGCCGCCGCGCCCGCCTCCGACCCCGCCACGTATCTCCCCCGGTCATAGAGGATGGGGCGGACCACGCCGTCCTCGACGAGGAACAGGGCGACCCGGTCGGTGTAGTAGAAGCCGCGCACCAGCGGCTCGACGGCGAAGCCGTGCGGCTCGCCGCCCCAGATCAGCGCCTCGGGCCGGATGCGGATCGCCTCGTAGGCCTCCCGCGGCAGGTTCTTCAGCGCGTCGGGCACGTCGTTCGTGGGCTGACCCGCGAACGGCCGGTTGCCGAGCGCCCGGGCGAGATCGGGCACGGTGGCATCCGAGAAGGGGGAGCCCGCGGCGGGAAGCGCCGGCGGCGCGGCCTGGGCGCTCGCCCCACGCGGCAGCAGCGCGAGGGCGGCGCCGGCCGCGGCGCCGCCGATCAGCCGGCGCCGGTCGAGGGAACGGTCGATCAGCCGCGCATCGCGGGTCGAAGGGTCGGTCGGATGCGTCATGCCCTCGCCGGACTTGGGATGAAGAACGGTTGCAGAAAGAATCTCAACGCCTGAACCGGGCGTTAAGGTTGCCGAGTTTGCCCGGTCGTCGCCGTGCATCGGCCGCCGCGGCCGGCTGATGCGGAGCGCACCGGGCGTCGGAGCCGCCGAAGGCCCGTGGACCTTTCGGGGCCGCCCGGCGTAAGAGGCTCGCACCTCGCACGCCGCGTCAGCGGTGCCCGCCGTCTCGCGTCCCGCGAGCCTCCTGTCCAGCCTTGAACCGAGATTTCTGCCGATGATCGTCACGCAGATCTCCCATCACGACCTCGACGGCTACGGTGCCACGACGGTCGCCGCCGCCTTCGCGGCGGTGTCGCGGGTGGTGCACGTCGCCCGCTATTCCGATGTCGGACCGGTGGTGGAGGACGAGCTGAAGCGCCTGCGCGGCACGGCGGCCCCCGAGACGCTGCTGATGACCGATCTCGGGCTGGAGGAGCCGACCATCGCCTTCCTGCGCCGCTTCGCCGCGATGAATCGAGGCCGGGCGGAAGAGGCGCGCCACCGCCTCGTGGTCCTCGATCACCACGCTTCCTCAATCGATCAGCTCAAGCGCCAGAACCTTGAGATCGGACCCGATCCGGACCGCACGGGGCTGCTGCGGGCGGACCTGAGCGATCCGGAGGTGTTCGTGCTCATCGACGAGGCGCATTGCGCCACGCGGATGGCTCACGACCAGCGCGGCCTCTACGCGCCCGAGCCGAAGGTGCCGGAGGAGGCGGCAGCCGCCGACCTCGCGACGCTGATCGAGGCGGTGGAGGCCCTCGACCTGTGGAAGAAGGGCGAGCCGGCCTTTGCCGGCGGGCTCGCCCTCGACGAGATGTTCTGGGACAGCGTCTCGACCCTGGTGCCGGCGGGCCACCCCTGGCACGACCGCTTCGTCTCCGACCTGCTGATGGCGGCGGCGAGCCTGCTGCGGGCGGGCTCTACCCCGGCCGAACTGGAGCGGCGCTCGGGCGAAATCCGCGCCGGCCTCGTGGACGGCCTCCTCGCCGGGGAGGCGGGCGACGATCCAACACTCACCGCGCGCCAGCGGCTGGCCCGGGCGCTCGCCCGCTCGGACGCGCTGTTCCAACCCCTCTCGGACGGGACGCTGCTCTCCTTCGGCCTCGATTCCGGCACTTTCCAGCGAGTCTCCGACCAAGTGATGGAGGCGGGCCGGGCCAAGCGGGTCGTCAACGTGCAGCGGGCGGGCACGCTCTCGTTCCGCTCCATCGACGGCACGGCTCTCGACGGCGCCCGTGCCTTCCGCGGCGGCGGTCACCGTGACGCTGCCGGCGGCAAGCTGCCGAACGGGAATGCCCATTCGCGAGAGGACGCGGTTGCCCAGGTCGAGCCGGTGCTCAACCCCCCGCCCCCTGACCACTCCGGCAGCCCGTTTGCCGCACTGAAGAACTGGAAGGGCTGACCCCTCCGGACGGGCCGCCGACCCTCGCCCTCGTCCCGGGCGGCTTGGATGGGAAGGCGGGCTTGCTCTCGCGAAGCCCGCGGCGCTGTTCGATCCTCCGGCCGAGCAGCCTCAGATCCCCAGGTTGAACGGCAGGTCGAACAGCATCGAGTGATCGACGTAGCTGACCCGCAGCGTGTGCTCGCGGGCGCCGTTCGGAAGGGTGTCGGCCTCGCGCAAGATGCGGATCATCTCGCGGGCGGCGCGGAAGGCCATGCCGCAATCGGGGCAGTCGCGCGTCTCCGTCGGCCCGATCGTCCGACCGTTCCGGCACAGCTCGAAATGGAAGAGAGGCATCCGGCGCCGGTCTCCGAGCAACGGGTCGGATGACGCTTGTGCAAGCCTCGCGCCGCAGGGATGCTCACGGTTCGAGTGGAGCGGGAATCTCGCTTCTATCGGTGCAGAGCGGCCTCTCTCCGCACGTTGCCTACGGGCTTCTCTGGAGCGGAGGGTAGGAGGAGTTTCCCCGATGCGCCTGCCCTCAAAGGAAAAGCCCGCCGGCTTTCGCCGACGGGCTTTTGCAGGGGCCACACTCTCGCGCGCGGTGGGAGCTGCCGCCCCGCCCTCGGACCGGCGGGGGAACTCGACCTGTCGCAGCGTTAGGGAGCCACTATCCCTGCCGATTCTAGTTGGGTGGCGTATCCTGATCCGCGTCAGCGGTGCGCGCGGGGGAGCCGGTGATGCCGTGATGTCTCATGGCCGACCTCCTTGTCTCAGGGCGGCGCCGCAGCGCCGATAAGGAGAGGCTAGGATGGTTCGCACGTGTCGCGCAACCCCCTTTCTTCCTTGCGCCGGGCCGTCCTGCACACGATCTGTCCGCATCGAGGGGAAACAGATTTTTCCGCCCGCGGGCGCGAAGCGAAAGTGTGCGACTCCCTGATGTCCTCCTCCCTGCCTCCCCTCTCCGTCCTCGATCTCGCCTTTATCCCGGAGGGCGCCACGCCGGGACAGGCGCTGGCCAACAGCGTCAGTCTCGCCCGGCACGCAGAGGGGCTCGGCTATCGCCGCTTCTGGCTCGCCGAGCACCACAACATGACCGGCATCGCGAGCGCCGCCACGGCGGTGGTGATCGGCCACGTAGCCTCTGGAACCAGCCGCATCCGTGTCGGGGCGGGCGGGATCATGCTGCCCAATCACGCGCCGCTGGTGATCGCCGAGCAGTTCGGCACGCTGGAATCGCTGTTTCCGGGCCGGATCGATCTCGGCTTGGGCCGGGCGCCGGGCACCGACGGGATGACGCTCCGCGCGCTGCGCCGCGACCTCGGTTCGGCAGAGCGGTTTCCCCAGGACGTGCTCGAATTGCAGGCCCTGTTCGGCCCGGTGCGGGAGGGGCAGGCGGTGCAGGCGGTGCCCGGGGCGGGGCTCAAGGTGCCGCTTTGGATCCTCGGCTCGAGCCTGTTCGGGGCGGAACTCGCCGGCATGCTCGGCCTGCCCTACGCTTTCGCCTCGCATTTCGCACCCGATGCGCTGCTGCCGGCTTTGGAGGCCTACCGCGCCCGCTTCCAGCCGTCCGAGCAGTTGCAGCGGCCCTACGCCATGGTCGGCGTCAACGTCGTGGCGGCGGAGACCGACGCGGAGGCGCGGCGCCTGTTCACGACGGCGCAGCAGCAATTCACCCGGCTGGTGAGGGGCACCCGCGGCCTCCTGCCCCCGCCGATCGACGACATCGAGGCGTATTGGAGCCCGTCGGAGAAGGCACAGGCCTCGCGGATGCTGGCGCGCGCTCTGGTCGGCTCGCGTGAGACCGTCCGCGCCGGGCTGGAGGCGTTGGTGGCCGAGACCGGCGCTGACGAGGTGATGGTGGCCTCGGCCGTCTACGATCACGGGGCGCGGCTCGCCTCCTACGCGATCCTCGCCGAGGCACATGGCGCTCTGGCGGCGCAAGCCCGACCCGGGCGCTCAGCGGCCTGAAGATGGCGCGTTCTTGGCGTGCTTTTCCTGGACGGGCTTTTCCTGGGCGGGCTTCGGCGGCACGGGCGGCGGATACTGCGTGATGTGGCGCAGCGCGGGCGGGGCCTCCGACGCCCCGGCGGAGCGAGGGCCGTCCTTCTCCGTCACCCGCGCGATGACGCTGCCAAGGGCGAAGCTGCCCAGGCCGAGAAGGATCGCGATGCCGGTGCGCTTGATCATCGCCGGTATCCATGGCCGGTATCCAAGGCCCGTGCCGTTCGGGCCCGGCGGGCGTGGATGCCGCCTATCCTGGCGGGGATTCGTTGACGGATCATGCCACCGGCCGCGTTGAGATGGGGCGGCGCTGTGAAGGTGCCCGCGCCGATCAGTGCGCCCCGCCGGTCTCGACGAACTTGAACAGGAACACGGCCGCGATCACCCACACCACCGGCTTCACCTCGCGGGCGCGGCCGGTCAGCGCCTTCAGGACGGCGTAGGTGATGAAACCGAAGGCGACGCCGTTGGCGATGGAGTAGGTGAACGGCATCAGAAGCGCGGTGACGCAGGCCGGGATCACCTCGGTGAGGTCGTTCCAGTCGAGGGCGGTCAGGTCGCGCAGCATCAGGCAGGCGACGTAGAACAGGGCCGGCGCGGTGGCGTAGGCCGGCACCGAGCCCGCCAGCGGCGCGAAGAACAGGCAGGCCAGGAACAGCACGGCCACCGTCGCCGCGGTGAGCCCGGTGCGCCCGCCCTCCTCCACCCCGGCGGCGCTCTCGAGATAGGCCGTGGTGCTCGATGTGCCGAGCAGCGAACCCGTGAAGATCGCAGCGGAATCGGCCATCAATGCCCGGTCGAGCCGGGGCGAGCGCCCCGTCTCCGGCAGGAGCCCGGCGCGGCTGGCCACCGCCATCAGCGTGCCGGTGGCGTCGAACAGCTCGACCAGGAACAGCACGAGGATGACGTTGACGAGCCCCCCGGTCAGCGCGCCGGAAATGTCGAGAGCAAGTAGCGTCGGCAGGATCGAGGGCGGCGCCGAGACGAGGCCCTGGAAGGCGTTGCCGGCGAAGACGAAGCTCAGGCCCGTCACCGTCAGGATGGTGAGGAGCAGCGCCGCCTTGATCCGCCGCCCCGAGAGCACCGCCACCATCAGGAAGCCGAGCGCGGCGAGCACCGTCCCCGGCTGGCGCAGGTCGCCCAGCGTCACGAAGGTGGCGGGGTTGGAGGCCACCACGCCCGCGTTCTTGAGCGCGATGATCGCGAGGAACAGGCCGATGCCGACGGTGAGCGCGATGCGCATGGAGCGCGGGATGCCCTCGACGATGATCCCGCGCAGGCCCGTCAGCGTCACGGCGAGGAAGCAGAGGCCGGAGATGAACACCGCGCCCAAAGCCGCCTGCCACGTATAGCCCATGCCCTGGACGACGACGTAGGCGAAATAGGCGTTGAGCCCCATCCCCGGCGCCAACGCCACCGGCCAGTTGGCGACGAACGCCATAACCAGCGAGCCGAGAGCGGCGATGAGGCAGGTCGCCACGAAAACCGAGCCCTTCGGCATGCCTGCATCCGCCAGGATGCTCGGGTTGACGAAGACGATGTAGGCCATGGTGAGGAAGGTGGTGAGCCCCGCCAGCAGCTCGGTGCGCACATTGGTGCCGTGCGCCTCCAGCTTGAACAGGCGCTCCAACAGGTTCGGCGGCGCCGCGGCCGGGTCGCGCTTCATGTCCATCACGCCGTCACCCCTCCCCCACCGTCACCGCGTTCATGACCTGCGCAAAGATCCGGTCCGGCCGGAAGGGCGTCGCGGTGAGGCGCGCGCCGGTGGCGTCGCGGATGGCGTTGGCGAGTGCGGCGGCGACCGGGTTGAAGGGCGCCTCGCTCATCGACTTGGCGCCGAGCGGCCCGATCCGGTCGCGGGTGTCGGCGAACAGCACCTCGGTCACCGGCACGCCGGCGCAGGTCGGAATGGGGTAGCCGCGCAAGGTCTGCGTGACCACGCGGCCGGCTCCGTCCACGATCACCTCCTCGTGGAGCGCCGCGCCGAGAGCCTGGGCGACGCCGCCCTCGATCTGGCCGCGGCACTGCATCGGGTTGATGACGCAGCCCGCATCCGCCGCGTGGACGCTTTTCAGGATGCGGACCTCGCCGCTGCGCGGATGCACGCCGACGCGAAACGCCTGGACGTTGAAGGAGACCGAGCGCGGGCTGCCCTCGGCGTGGCCCGCTGCCTCGATCGGCCCCAGGTCGGCGAGTGGCACCGGCCCGGCCGGCGTCTCGACACGGTCGGTCGCGAGGCGGCAGGCGGCCGGATCGGTACTCATCCGCTCGGCCGCCGCAACGAGGATCGCCCGCGCCAGGGCTCGCGCGGCCCTCAGCACGGCCTGCCCGCCGACCACGGTGCCGGTGCTGCCATAGGCGCCGGTATCGTGCCCGACCCCATCGGTGTCGGCCCCGGCGATCCGCACCCGTGCGGGATCGGTGTCGAGTGCGCTCGCCGCGATCTGGCGGTGGACCGTCGCGGTGCCGTTGCCGAACTCGGCGGTGCCGACCTGCGCGGTGTAGCTGCCGTCGGCCTCCAGCCGCAGGCGCGCCTCGGCGAAGTGGCCCCGCGGCGGGATCGTGTCGATCATCGCCATCGCCATGCCGCTGCCGACCCGCCAGTCCGGCCCCGGCGGCGGCTCGCCCGGATCGGCCCGCATCGCCGCCTCGACGAGGGTCAGGCATTGGTCGAGGCCGTAGGAGCCGATCGCGACGTCGTGCGGCTCCAGGCTGTTGGAGATCATCGGTTCGCCCGGCCGGATCGCGTTGCGGCGGCGCAGCGCGTAGGGGTCGAGGCCGACCATCCGCGCCAGTTCGTCGAGGGCGGATTCCATGGCGAAGATGGTCTGGCTCAGGCCGTAGCCGCGAAACGCCCCGGCCGGCAGGGTGTGGGTGTAGACCGCGTATCCGTCGACCCGCTTGTTCGGGCAGGTATAGGCGGCGAGCACCTCGTTGCAGCCGTGATGGATCACCCCGCCCGCGTGGTTGCCGTAGGCGCCGGTGTTCGAGAGCACGTCCAGCGCCATGGCCGTCAGCCGCCCGTCGCGGGTGGCGCCGAGTTTCACCCGCACCCGCATCGGATGGCGCGTGGTGGTGCCGATGAACTGCTCCTGGCGGGTCAGTTCCCACTTCACCGGACGGCCGAGCCGCAGCACGGCCAGCGCCACGAGATCCTCGGTCAGCATCTCCTGCTTGCCGCCGAACCCGCCGCCGACGCGCCCGCACGAGACCCGCACCCGGTCGGGGGGCAGTTCGAACAAGGCGCAGAGCGCGTCGCGGGTCAGGAACGGCACCTGGGTCGAGCTGCGCAAGGAAAGGCGCCCGTCGGCGTCGATGAGGCCGAGGCAGCCATGGGTCTCCAGATGAACGTGCTGGACCCGCTGCGAATGGTACTCGCCCTCGTAGACGTGGTGAGCCTCTGCCAAACCCGCCGCCACGTCGCCGACCCCGCCGTGGACTTCCGCCGCGAGGTTCGGATGGGCGTGGAGCGGCGGCGCGTCCTCGCCGGGCCGGTCGGCGCCGTCATGGACCAGAGGCGCGTCCGCGGCGAGTGCCAGGGTCGGATCGACGACGGCGGGACGGACCTCGTAGGTGACGCGCAGCGCCGCGCAGCCGGCCTCGGCCGCTGCCTCGCTCTCGGCCACCACCGCCGCCACCCGCTGGCCGACGAAGCGGAGGACGGAATCGAGGATCAGCGTGTCGGCGGCGTCGTCCCGCGGGTCCTCGTGGCGGCCGGTGGAGAAGCGGCGCCGCGGCACGTCGGCGTGGGTGAACACTGCCACCACGCCGGGCACGGCGAGCGCCGCGGACCGGTCGATCGCGACGATGCGGGCGTGCGGATGGGGCGAGCGCAGCACCTTGAGGTGCAGCAGGCCATCGACAGCCGCGTCGAAGGTGAAACGGGCGTGCCCGCTCACGGTCTCGGCCGCGGCCGGCGCCGGCAGGTTGCGGCCGATCGGGTCGCCCTCGCCTCCCGGATCGACATGGGTGATCCCGGCCACCGCGTCGCGGATCGCCCGGTAGCCGGTGCAGCGGCAGAGATTGCCCTTCAACGCGGTGCCGAGATCCTGCCGCTGGCTCGCGTCGAGGGCGGCCGCCGTCATGATCATGCCCGGCGTGCAGAAGCCGCACTGGAAGCCTTGCGCGGCCAGGAACGCCGCCTGCATCGGATGGAACTCCGCCGGCACGCCCTCCCCAGACCTGCAGGGGCCGGCCAGCCCCTCGATCGTGGTGACGCTGCGTCCCTCCGCCCGGAAGGCGGGCATGAGGCAGGCATGGACCGGCTGGCCGTCGAGATGGACGGTGCAGGCGCCGCAATCGCCCGCGTCGCAGCCCTTCTTGACCCCGAACCAGCCGAGATCGCGCAAGGTGGTGCGCAGGCATTGGCCCGGCCGCGGGGCCGCCTCCTGGGTCATGCCGTTGACGGTGAGCCTCACGGATCGCCCTCCCCGGCGAATTCGCTGCGGATCTCAAGGGAGAGCTCCCGCGTCATGTGGCGGCGCCACTCGGGGGCGCCATGCATGTCGTGGAAGACGAGGCGTTCGGGGATGTTTTCGTCGAGCGCGGCCTGCAGGGCCCCTTCATCCGGCAGGATCGGAAAGGCAATCTGCACTGGACGGCGTATGGAGGCGGTGACCGTGAGCGCGAAAGCGCCGGCTGCGTCGAGCGTGCCGATGACGAGCGCCCCCGAGCGCCCGCCGGGCGTGAGCGAGATCCGCCGGACGGCGGCGCGGCGGGTCAGGCCAGCGATGGGGAGGGTGATGCTGCGAAGGATTTCGCCCGGCCGCAACGCCGTTTCCTGCGGGCCGCGCACGAAGTCGAGCACGCTCAACGGCCGCTCGCCGCCCTCGGGCGTCCACAGCGTGCAGGTGCCGTCGAGGGCGGCGGTCAGCGCGATCATCGGCCCGGCCGGCAGCGCGAGGCAGAGATTGCCGCCGACGGTGGCGGCGTTCCAGATCTTGAACGAGCCGAGCAGCGCCCGGCAGCACGGGCCGATCAGCCCCGCGGCGGTCCAGGCGGCAGGCGGTGCGAGGCGGTTCAGTTCGGCGATGGTGCAGGTGGCGGCGATCTCGAGACCCGCGTCCGAGACCGTCAGCGGCGCCCAGCCGAGGCCGGCGAGGTCGACCAGCCGGCGCAACGACGGCTGCGGCTCGGAAAACAGCCAGGTCCCGCCGCCGAGCCACGCATCCCCCGGCCGCCAGGCCGGGAGTTCGGCGCGCGCGCCGGGCCGGACGACCCCCTCGACCGTGTTGAGATCCATCGCCCTTCCGCCGGCGCCCCTTGTCCGAGGGGCTCAGCAAGGAGCCTGCCAGCGGGGATCGGGGCGGGCAAGGGCGGCTGCACGGAAGCCCGGCTCCGCATCCCGCGCCGGAGGTGTTGTCCCAACTCTCCCCCTCATCTTGAGGTGCCGCGCAGCGGCGTCGAAGGATCTTCCGGGCATCACGCGGGATCCGGAGTATCCTCCAGGGTCGGCGCTGCGCGCCGGTGCCTCAGGACGAGGGCGCTGCTTGGTTGTTCGAGGCCGAACCGGCCGAGCGCTCAGTGAAACGCCGTCATCCCACCGCGGGCGGCCGGGCCCGACAGGGGCAGGCCGAAGCGGCCGGTGCTGGGGCTGATCGCGTTCGTGGTCCACCGGGGATCGTGCGGACGCGGGCGCTCTGAAGGTGGAAGCTGCTCGATCAGCCGACGGTAGCGCACCGACGCTTCGTCATTGGGGAAGGCCTGCGCCTGAGTGGCACCGGCAAGGGTGACGACGCCGAGAACGAGCGCGAGGATCGGAAAACGGGACATGGCAGGGGACTTCGCTCCGGCGGGGGCCGGTCGGGAGATGTTGAAAAGAACGGGCTTGTCCGAGATGGACACCCGGATCACGATCCGCAATCCGGGTGCCGCGTGAGCGGGATTGCGCGAAATGACTCAGGTCCGGCGCTGCGTCGCGCCCTCCCGCTCGTTCCAGCCGTCGAGCACCTTGTCGAGGGTCAGCGGGTAGTCGCGGATGCGAAGACCCGTGGCGTTGTAGACGGCGTTGGCCAGCGCCGCCCCGGCGCCGCAGATGCTGACCTCACCGAGGCCCTTGCTCTTCAGCGGGTTCGCCTTGTCGTCGAGTTCGGGCAGGAACACCGCGTCGATGGCCGGCACGTCGGCATGGACCGGCACGTGGTACTCGGCCAGATCGTGGTTCACGAAGTGGCCGGTGCGGGTGTCGGTCTCGGCCGCCTCCATCAAGGCGGCGCCGATGCCGAAGATCATGCCGCCGAGTGCCTGGGAGCGGGCGGTCTTCAGGTTGAGGATGCGCCCGCCTGTGAACACGCCGAGCATCCGCCGCAGGCGAGTCTCGCCGGTATCGATGTCGACCCCGACCTCGGCGAAATGCGCGCCGAAGGAGTGCTGCGAGTACCGCTCCTTCATCGCGCCGGGCTTGATCTCGCCCTTGGCCTCGACGCCCTCTGCCCCGGCGAGATCCGTCAGCGCCTCCGAGCGGTTGCCGGAGATGACGCGGCCCTCCGAGAACACGGCGCCCTCCGCGTTCATGCCGGCCGATTGCAACAGGGCTTGGCGGAGGTTGTCGCAGGCGACGTAAAGCGCCGAGCCGGCCGAGCCCGCGCCGAACGAACCGCCGGAGCCGGCCGCCTTCGGATAGGCGGTGTCGCCGATCTCGACGCGGATGCGCTCGATCGGCAGCCCCATCATCTCGCCCGCGATCTGCGCCAGAATGGTGTAGGTGCCGGTGCCGATATCGGTCATCGCCATCCGCACGGTGAGGGTGCCGTCGGGGTTGAGCCGCACGCCCGCCTGCGAGGGCATCAGCGGGTTGAGGCGCGACGCCGCCGCCATGCCCATGCCGACGAGCCACTGCCCGTCGCGCGTCGCCCCGGGCGCGCCGCGCTTGTCCCAGCCGAACCGCTGGGCGCCCTCACGCATGCAGGCGACGAGCTGGCGGGTGGAGTACGGGACCTTCTTCTCCGGATCCTGCTCCGGCTCGTTGAGGATGCGCAGCTCGATCGGATCGATCTTCAGCTGCTCCGCCAGCTCGTCCATGGCGCACTCGAAGGCGAGTTGGCCGACCGCCTCGCCTGGCGCCCGCATGGCGGAGGCGATCGGCACGTTGAGATTGGCGAGCCGGTGCCGGGTCAGGCGGTTCTGCGCCGCGTAGAGCGAGCGGGTGACCACGGCCGAGGTCTCGTAGAACACATCCCCTGGCGCGGTGGCCGACCACGATTCGTGGGCGATCGCGGTGAGCCGGCCGGTCTCATCGGCGCCGAGCCGAATGCGCTGAATCGTGTCGCTGCGGTGGGTGGCGACGTGGAACTCCTGCTGGCGGGTCAGCGCGACCTTCACCGGGCGCTTGAGGCTCTTCGAGGCGAGCGCGGAGAGGATCGCCTCGGGCTGCGGCTGGAGCTTCGAGCCGAAACCGCCGCCGATATAGTGCGAGACGAGGCGCACGTTCTCCGGCTTCAGCTTCAAGACTGAGGCCAGCGAGGTCTGGCCGCGGTTGAGCATCTGGTTGGCGGTGAACAAGGTCACCCGGTCGCCGTCCGGTCCCGTCTCCCATGAGGCGATGGTGGCGTGCGGCTCCATCTGCGCGTGGATCTGCACCGGCGTGGTGTATTCCACGTCGAGCTTCACCGGGGCGCCGGCGAAGGCGCCGTCGAAGTCGCCAAGCCGGGAATCGGGCGGCGTCTGCGCCGGCTTCGGCTCGACGGCCGTGGGCCGGGCCGCCTTCAGCGAGGTTTCGGGTTTCTCGACGTCGTACTCGGCCTTGACGAGCGCGGCGGCGGCACGGGCCTGCTCGAAGCTCTGCGCCACCACGAAGGCGATGGGCTGGCCGTGGAAGCGGATCTCGGCGCCCTGCAGTTGCGGGGTGACCTGCTCCTTCTTTTCGCCCTGTTCCGGCACGTTCTCGTGCGTCATCACAAGGAGGACGCCCGGTGCCCGTTTCGCCGCGGAGACGTCGAGGCTGCGGATGCGGCCCCTGGCGATGCCCGCCTCGACGAGGAAGCCGTAGGCGGGGTTCTTCAGGTCGCGGGTCTCGTAGGCATAGGGCGCGCGGCCCGTCACCTTGAGGCGCCCGTCGATGCGGTCGATGGGGCGGCCGACGAGCCCGTCCGACTTGCCGTCGAGGGGCGTCGCGCCGATCGGCTGGTTCATGTCCATGGCGAGACTCCTCAGGCGCGAAGGGCTTCGGCGACGGTGGCACGGAGCGTCCGGCGCGTGAGCGGGATCTTGAAGTCGTTGGAGCCCTGGCCGCGGGCACCCTCCAGCACCCGGTCTGCGGCAGCGTCCGTCGAACCGGTCTCGACCAGCGCGGCTTCCGCCGCCTCGACCCGCCAGGGTTTGTGGGCGAGACCGCCGAAGGCGAGTTTTGCCATTTTCGGCTGATCACCCTCCCCCTTGGCGATGATCGCGGCCACCGACACCGTGGCGAAGGCGTAGGAAGCCCGGTCGCGGACCTTGCGGTAGAGGTGCACGCCCTCGACGGGTTTAGGCAGCGTCACGGCGGTGATGAGTTCGCCGGGCTTCAGATTGGTCTCGATCTGCGGTGTGTCCCCTGGCAGGCGGTGGAACGCGGCGATGGGGATGCTGCGCTTCGCACCCTGCGGGTCCACCGTCTCGACGGTGGCGTCGAGGGCGCGCAGGGCGACATTCATGTCGGAGGGGTTGGTGGCGATGCAGGCTTCGCTCGCCCCCAGCACCGCCATGATCCGGTTGAACCCGCCGATGGCCGCGCAGCCCGAGCCCGGCTCGCGCTTGTTGCAGGGTTTGGTCGTGTCGTAGAAGTAGTAGCAGCGCGTCCGCTGCAGCAGGTTGCCGGCCGTGGTCGCCTTGTTGCGCAGCTGGCCCGAGGCGCCCGCGAGCAGGGCCTTTCCCAGAACCGCGTAATCCTTCCGCACCCGCGGATGTGCGGCGAGATCGGAGTTGCGCACCAGCGCGCCGATGCGCAGGCCGCCATCCCCCGTGTCGGTCACCTCGGCGAGCGGCAGGCGGTTGACGTCGATCAGGGTCGCGGGCGTCTCGATCTGAAGCTTCATCAGATCGAGCAGATTGGTGCCGCCGGCGATGAAGCGGGCATCGGGCCGCTCGGCGGCGAGCCGCGCCGCGTCTTGAACCGTAGCGGGGCGCTCGTAGGCGAAAGCCTTCATGGGGTTCGCCTCCTTCAGATCTTGGTGCTGGCGTCGCGGATCGCCGCGACGATGTTGGGATAGGCCGAGCAGCGGCAGATGTTGCCGCTCATCCGCTCGCGGATTTCCTCGTCCGTGAGCGAGGCCTTCTGCGTGAGGTCGTCGGTGACGTGGCTCGGCCAGCCCGCCTCGATCTCCGAAAGCATGCCGGCGGCGGAGCAGATCTGGCCCGGCGTGCAGTAGCCGCACTGGTAGCCGTCATGGTGCAGGAAGGCGGCCTGGAGCGGGTGCAGGGTCTCGCCCTGTGCCAGCCCCTCGATGGTGGTGACGTCGTCACCCTCGTGCATCGCCGCGAGCGTCAGGCAGGAATTGATCCGCCGCCCGTTCACCAGCACCGTACAGGCACCGCACTGGCCGTGGTCGCAGCCCTTCTTCGAGCCGGTGAGGTCGAGATGCTCGCGCAGGGCGTCGAGCAGGGTGGTGCGGGTATCGAGGGTGAGGTCGTGCCGCTGCCCGTTGATCGTGAGCGAGACCGGCATGGTCTGCGGCTGCGGGTCGGTGGCCGCCGCCGGGGCGGCCTGCGCCCGGCCGTGCAGGGAGGCGCCCAGCGTCGCCAGGGCGGCGCAGCTTCCCATTACCGTGCGGCGCGTCGGGTCGAAGCGCCGGTCTCTCGTCGAATGATCCGTCATTGGGCCTGCTGTCCCGCGCATCCGGACCGGCCACGGCGGGGCGCGACCAGTCTGGAATGAATCGAAAACTGCAGGCGGAACGCGACAGGTGCTCAGGTTGATCCGCTCGGGCGCCGCGCCCCGATGGCGCAGCGCGACGGTTCTCGTGAGTCTTGCCTCGCGCTGTGGTGGCGCTTGGGCCTCTTGGTGGCGTCAGCTCCAGGCGTGGAGCGGCGGGTTCACGCCGTTGAGCGCGTGATTGCCGATGATTGCGTATTTCCAGCGCACGGGATCGTGAAGCGTGTGGGTGCGGGCGTTGCGCCAGTGGCGGTCGAGATTGTGCTCGGCCAGCGTCGATCGGGTGCCGGACAGTTCGAACAGGGTGTTGGCGGCGGCGAGCGCCGTCTCGGTGGTCAGCACCTTGGCCTCGGCGACCGCGATCTGGGCCGCGGCCACGCTCTCGGGTGTCGGGTTCGCGAGAGCGGCGTCGATGGCCAGCCCCGCCCGGTCGAGCAGGGCTTCCGCCGCGTGCTGGCGGATCGTCAGGTCGCCGATGGCGCGGATGGTGTAGGGGTCGTCGGAAGCCCGCTCCCCCCCGCTGTCGATCCAGGGGCGCGCCTTCTCGCGCACGAAGTCGATGGTGTCATCAAGCGCCGCGCGGCCGATTCCGGCATCGACCGCGGCCTGGATGATCTGGAAGATCGCTCCGTCCGCCCGCGGCGCCTCGTAGGCGCGGTAGCCCGGCACGAGATGGCTCTTCTCCACCCGCACGTCCTCGATGAGGACGGTGCCGCTCGCCGTGCCGCGCTGGCCGAAGGCCGACCAGTCGTCGATCACGGTGAGGCCGGGCGCGTCGCGATCGGCGATGGCGTACCAAGCGCGTCCCTCCGCATCGAGCGCGACGATCGGCACGAGATGGGCGAGCAGGGCGCCGGACGCGTAGAACTTCTGGCCGCGCACGATCACGTGGTCGCCATGATCGGTGAAGCGGGTCTCGAACTCGGCGGCGCGCTTGGTGCCGCGCTCGGAGAATGCGTTGCCGAAGCGGGTGCCCTTCAGGACTTCCGCGAAGAGAAGCGCCTGCTGCTCCGGGTCCGACACCGTGCGCACCGCGGCGACGATGCCGAGATGATTCTGCGCGATCTGCGCGATGGAGGGGTCGGCGGCGGCGATGATCGCGATCACTTGCGCGAGCGTCTTGTAGGAGACCTCCGGCCCGCCGAAGGCTTTGGGCACGTTGATCGACCACAGGCCGCTCTGGGAGAAGGCGTCGAGTTCGGCGAGCGGGCGCGCGTTGGTGCGGTCACGCTCGGACGCGCCTTCGCGGAATTGATCCGCCAGCGCGTGGGCGATGCGGATCGCCTCGGCGTCGTCACGGATGACGTGGGCGGGCTGTTGCGGACGTGCGGGACCCGGCACGCCCTGCGGCCGGCTTCCGGCCTCGGCCGTGGTGGGGCTGACGGCGATGGTCATGGAGCGGTCTCCATTGATGGGGAAAGACGCTGGGTTATTCCCTCCCCCGCAGAGGGGGGAGGGTCGGGAGCTAGCTCAGGCCGCCTCGGCCCGGCGCTCGCGCGCGGCCTCCAGCGCGCGCACCCGTGGGATCACCTGCTCGCCGAAATACCGCACCTCCTCCTGGAAGTGCAGGAAGGCCAGCAGCGCGAGGTCGGCGCCGGCATCCTTGAGCGCGAGGATGCGCTCGGCGATCTGGTCGGGCGTGCCGATCAGGTTGGTCTTGAAGCCGTCGTTGTACTGGACGAGATCCTCGAAGCTCGACTGCGCCCAGTTACCCTCGCCCTCGGGTGACGCCGCGCCGGCATTCTTCACCTCATGGCCGAAGGCACGCACCGCCTCCGGATCGGCGTTGGCGATGATCTCCTGCAGTACGGCGCGGGCTTCCTCCTCCGTGTCGCGGGCGATCACGAAGGCATTGACGCCGACCTTGACGGAATGGCCGTTCGCGGCCGCCTTGGCGCGGATGTCGTCGACCTGGGCCCGCACGCCCTCGGGCGTGTTGCCGTTGGTGAAGTACCAGTCGGAGACGCGGGCGGCCATGTCGCGCGCCGCCCGCGAGGAGCCGCCCTGGAAGATCTCGGGCAGGTGCGCGCCCGGCTTCGGCTTCAGGGTGTAGTCGCTGTAGCGGTAGAAGTCGCCGCGAAAGCTGAAGTTGTCCTGCGTCCAGATCCCGCGAAGGGAGCGGATGAACTCCTCCGAGCGGCGGTAGCGCTCGTCGTGGTCGAGCCAGGGCTCGCCGATCGCCCGGAACTCGCCGGAGAACCAGCCCGAGACGATGTTGACCGCGATGCGCCCTTCCGTGAGCTGGGAGATCGTGGCGATCTGCTTGGCCGCCAGCGTCGGGTTCCAGGGACCGGGCAGGATCGCGGCGATCACCGTCAGCCGCGTCGTCGCCGCGGCCAGCGCGTGGCTGAAGGCGACCGACTCGTGCTGGTACTCGGCGCCGTAGCCGGCGGTGAAGCGGATCTGCGTCAGGGCGTAGTCGAAGCCCGATGCCTCGGCGATCTGCGCGAGCTTGCGGTTGTAGTCGATGTCCCAACCGGTGCGCTGCTCGATCTTGCTGATGACGAGGCCGCCCGAGACGTTGGGCACCCAGTAGGCGAAGCGGATCGGCTCGGGTGAGGAAAGGTCTGTCCGGACGGTCATGGCTGCACGTCGCTCGCTTTCATGAGGATTGATCTGGAACAACGTGAGACGATGTTGGATTTTATTACCGTATCGTCTCGATGTTACAGATCATTGCCGCGGAAAGACGCTTCGTCAAAGGAATGATCGAGCATTTTTTCAGTTGAAAGGAAAAGAGCCTTCCTTCCGGCACGGTCGAGGGGCGAAGATCGTTGTCGTTGCATACGATCCCGGGCGGGGCGTCCCGTGGCTGCGCGAACGAAAAGAGCCGCCCCGGGGGGCGGCTCCGTGTCGTTGCAGGGTGTTCCGGGAAGAGAGCGGGCGCTCAGTACACCCCGCCGGCCTGGGCGGCGGCGCCGGCATCCGGCGGGGCCGCGGCGGGGGCGGCCGGGGCGACGTAGGCGTCCGGCGGGGCGGTGCCGGGCTTGAACGCCTCGAGGATCGTGCCGCTTCCCTCGCCCGAGCCGGCGCGGGCGCCGGAGGACGCGCTGACGCGGATCAGCTTGATGCCCGGCGGCACGCGGAACGGGGTCGGCGGCTTGTCCTTGAGCGCCACCTTCAGGAAGTCGAGGGCGATCGGAGCGGCGAGCCCGCCGCCGGTCGCCCGGTCGCCGAGCGAGCGCGGCTTGTCGAAGCCGAGATAGACGCCGACCGCGAGATCGGGGGAGAAGCCCACGAACCACGCATCCTTGGCGTCGTTCGTCGTGCCGGTCTTGCCCGCGAGCGGCTTGCCGATCTGCTTCAGGATCGTCGCGGTGCCGCGCTGGACCACGCCCTCCATGATCGAGACCATCTGGTAGGCGGTGAGCGGGTCGAGCACCTGCTCGGACTCGTCCACGAGCTTCGGCTCGTCCTGGCCCGACCACTTCTCCGCGTCGCAGCCGACGCATTTGCGGTTGTCGTGACGGTAGATCGTCTCGCCGGTGCGGTCCTGAATGCGGTCGATCAGCGTCGGGCGGATACGTCGCCCTCCGTTGGCGAGCATCGAATAGGCGGTCACCATGCGCATGACCGTCGTCTCGCCGGCGCCCAGCGACATCGGCAGGACGGGCAGCAGGTCGTCGTAGACGCCGAAGCGGCGGGCATACTCGGCGATCAGCGGCATGCCGATATCCTTGGCCAGCCGCACCGTCATCAGGTTCTTCGAGTGCTCGATGCCGTAGCGCAGGGTGTGCGGGCCGCCGGACTTGCCGTCGTAGTTCGAGGGCGACCACGCCTCCTGGCCAGGGCCGGCCTCGATGGTGATCGGCGCGTCGAGCACCACCGACGAGGGCGTGTAGCCGTTGTCGAGCGCCGCCGAGTAGACGATCGGCTTGAACGACGAGCCGGGCTGGCGCATCGCCTGGGTGGCGCGGTTGAACTCGGATTCCTCGTAGGAGAAGCCGCCGACCATGGCGTGGACGCGGCCCGTATAAGGGTCCATCGCGACGATGGCGCCCGACACCTCGGGCTTCTGGCGCAGGCGGTAGGTGCCTTTGCCGGAATCGAGCGGCTCGACATAGACCACGTCGCCGGCCTTGAGCGCGGTGGCGACCGGGCGGCCGGTCCACTTCACGCCTTCCGCAGTGATCGCGCCGGTCTCGCGCTCCTTCGAGAGGGCGCCGCCGGCCTCGCGCCTGGGCTGGAGGCCGACCTGAGCCACGCCGCCATTGGTGTTCAGCACCACGGCGAGTCGCCAGGGGGCGATGTCGCCGAGCGCCGGCATCTCGGCGATCGCCTGGCCCCAGTCGCGGCCGGTCAGGTCCACCTTGTGCTCGGCGCCGCGCCAGCCGCGGGCCTGATCGTAGCGCACGAGGCCGTCGATGAGTGCCTTGCGCGCCCAGGCCTGCATCTTCGGCTCGAGGGTGGCGCGCACCGAGAGCCCGCCCTCGTAGAGCTTGCTCTGGCCGTAGCGCTCGGAGATCTCGCGGCGGACCTCCTCGGTGAAGTAGTTGGCGTTGGCCGCGTTCGGGAAGGCGACGCGCGGATTGACGCCGAGCGGCTGCTTCTTGGCCTCGGTGCCCTCCTCGGCGGTGATGTAGCCGTTCTGGGCCATCAGGCCGATGATCTCGTTGCGCCGCGCCAGCGCCTGCTGCGTGCGCCGGTAGGGATGGTAGTTGTTCGGTCCCTTGGGCAAGGCGGCGAGATAGGCCGCCTCGTTGATCGTCAGCTCGTGGACCGACTTGCCGAAATAATCGAGCGCGGCCGCTGCCACGCCGTGCAGGTTGCGCCCCGGAACGATCGTCCCGAGAAAAATCTCGTTGAGGTAGAGTTCGAGGATCTTGTCCTTCGAGTAGGTCGATTCGATCCGCAGCGCGATCAGCGCTTCCTTGATCTTTCGGTCGTAGGTCTGCTCGGCCGAGAGCAGGAAGTTCTTGGCCACCTGCTGGGTGATGGTCGACGCGCCCTGCTTCTTGCCGGACTGGGCGTTGGTCAGCACCGCGCGCACGATGCCCTCGGGGTCGATGCCGCCGTGCTTGTAGAAGTTCTTGTCCTCGGCCGAGAGAAAGGCGGCGACCACGATCTTCGGCATTGCCTGGATCGGCAGATAGAGTCGCCGCTCGTGGGCGTACTCGGCCAGAAGCGAACCGTCCGCGGCGTGGACGCGGGTCATCACCGGCGGCTCGTAATTGGCGAGCGCGGCGTGGTCCGGCAGGTCCTGGCTGTACTTCCAGTAGAAGAACGCGCCCACCGCCGCGGCGAGGCAGAACACCACGGCGCCGGCCGAGAACAGGAAGGCGAAGAATCGCAGGATGAAACGCATCCGGGGTCCGTTCCGTCGCTCGTCCGCAGCACGCCGATGGGCCGGGGGGCCTGCTCGGCAAGAAGCCGTCGCGGCGAGGGTCTGCCGCAGGCTCCGGTGAGACCCCGCGCGGCCACGCCTCTTGTCAGGCGGACGGGGGGCTCGTCGAGCCCCGTATCGACACCGGCTCTATGGTGAAACTGGGGCGATGGCCGCCGACCGCTTCGGTGCGAAGTCGTGCACGGCACCTTCGGGCCGGAGCACGCCTGCGCGTTTCCCGCTGGTTGCGCGCTCCGCCGAACCGGTGTCCCCTTCGGCGGAGCGCGCTCCGGTCGGAGCGGGACGCGAGAGGGTGGCCCGGCCGGAGAAGAACAGGTCGACCGCCTTGGCCATCGATCCCGTCACCCGGGCGCGCCACTCCTCCGATTGCAGCTTCTCCAGGTCGCTCTTGCTCGACAGGTAGCCGAGTTCGATCAGCACGGAGGGCACGTCGGGCGAGCGCAGCACCTTGAAGCCGGCCTCGCGATGGGGCTTCGTGCTCATCTCCATCACCGGCCCGAGCTGGCCCATCAGCCGCCCGGCGAAGCCCGAGGAGAAGCCGCGGGTCTCGCGCAAGGTGAGTTCCTGGAGAATGTCGGCCACATCCGCCGGCCCCTCGCCGGATTCGGTGCCGGCGGCAGCGTCGGCCCGGTTCTCGCGCTCGGCGAGCCGGGCGGATTCGCTGTCGGTCGCCTTCTCCGAGCCGGTATAGATCGTGGCGCCCTTCACCTGGGGGGCGGCCGAGATCGAATCGGCGTGGATCGAGACGAACAGGTCGGCCTTCGCCTCGCGGGCGATGCGCACCCGCTCAGCCAGCGGCACGAACACGTCGCGGTCGCGGGTCATCACGAGGCGGTAGCGGCCGGACTGCTCCAGGCGCTCGGCAAACGACTGGGCAAAGCCGAACACGATGTCCTTCTCGAACACGCCCGTGGCGGCGATCGCCCCCGGATCGGTGCCGCCATGGCCGGCATCGATGACGATGAGCGGGCGCGTATCGGCGGCCTCGCCCATCGACGCAGCTTTGGGCGCCGTCTTGGCGGAGGCGGCCGGGCTCGGATCGCCCGCCACCGACGCCTTGCGGAAGGTGTCGCGATCGACCTTGCGGAAGGGAATCGAGACGAGCACTGCGCCCTCGCGGGTCTTCGTCGTCTCGATGGTCTCGACCAATGCGGGGCCGGTCAGATCGACCACGATGCGCGAGCGGCCCGGCGCGAACAGGCCGTAGCGGAACGAGGCGATGGCGCCGTCCCGCTTGCGGCCGCTCATCTTGCCCGTCTCCTGATCGAGCTGGAAGTTGACCTCGGGCAGGTCGATCACCGCCCGGTCCGGCCGCTCCATCACGAAGGCGCGCGCCTCGATCGCCTTCGACAGGGTGAGAGTGAGACGCGTCGTGCCGTCTCGGGTTGCGGTCTCGGCGGCGATCGCCACGGCCGCGCCGCCGGCCTGCGGACCCGCCGGGCCGTCCTGAGCCGGCGCGGGGCCGGCGGCCAGGACCATCCCGCCGGCGAGCGCGAGGGCGGCGGCGTGGCGGAGAAGTCCGGTGCGGGGCAGGCGGGTGCTGTGCGGCATCAGGCGGCCAAGGTTCCGGGGAGCCTCCGATACGGGATACGGCCGAGATGGTTAACCGTTCCTCACTCTGCCCCGACCGTCCCGGCGATCCTGTTGTCCATGGGTGACACCCTCCGCATCCGCCCATCGGCCTCCCGCTATCGGCGACCGTCGGGCGCTTCCCGTTCGGCCGCTTCGCCATCGGGCATCTCCCAGGCCCGCTTCCAGACGGCATAATCCTCCGAGCCCTCCGGATAGGGATTGGCGCTGACCGGATCGCCCCGGTAGCGGGCTTCGCGCCCCTCCTTCGCGACCGAGGCGAGCGAACGCTCAGCAAACGACATCTCCAATCCTCCCCTGCCCGCCCGCGCCGGCCGCAGGTCGCTCAGCGACAAGCCGGCGGCGGGGCGTCCGGTTCACGGCAACCAGCCTGCCATTCCGGATCCACCTTCAACGCTGCGGAATACAGGCGCGACGATTGCGGCGGCCGGCCGCCGACGGTGGAAAGGCGCGCGCATCGGACGCAAGACTGCGGGGCGTCGTACGGAACCCTTGCAATTCTCCCGCGACACTCTGTAATGATATCGACCCCATTCCCGGGTTGGCGCTTCGGCGGCCCCCGGGCGCGCCCGGGGCATGTCGGCGCCCACCTCGCTCGAATTGGCAGCGTCAGTCGGCGCCTCCCGGCATCCGGGCGGGTGTCACGGTATTCGCGGCCTCCCGATTATTCCGGGGCGGTCGCGCCCATGAAATCTGTACGGGCCGCTTGCCGGCTCACCATCTTCGCGAGGCCGGATCAGGATGGGAGGACGCACAGCATCGGTTGCCGCTGCTCGTGCCGAAGGCGCGCGGTTTTCGCGTCGCCTCGCCCCTTCCGTCACCCCGGTCCTGTTCAACCCCCAGCGCGCCGATGCCCGGCGCGTCAAGGCGGTTGACGGCAATCCCCTCCCCGCATCCTCCGCGACCTCGGTGACGAGGCCGGCACGCGCCCATCTCCTTCCGGCCTGCAGGCCGGGGGCGGCGCCGCCGGGACCAAGCGGCGCGAGCGTGAGGAGAACGACGTCGGCCGCCATGTCGAAAGCACGTCATGGCCAACAACAAGATGCTCATCGATGCGATGCATCCGGAGGAGACCCGGGTCGTCACAGTGGAAGGCTCGCGGGTCGAGGAATTTGATTTCGAGGCGGCCAACCGCCGGCCTCTGAGGGGCAACATCTATCTCGCCAAGGTGACCCGCGTGGAGCCCTCGCTCCAGGCGGCCTTCGTCGAGTACGGCGGCAACCGCCACGGCTTCCTCGCCTTCAACGAGATCCACCCCGACTACTACCAGATCCCGATGGCCGACCGCCTCGCGCTGATCGAGGCCGAGGCGCGCGAGGAGGAGGAGCACCGCGAGCGCGAGGAGCGCCGTCCGCCGCGGGGCCGCCGCTCGCGCGGGCGCCGGGCCGAGGCCCGCGGTTCCCGCAGCGACGAGACCGTCAAGTCGCAGGAGGCGGTCGAAGGGGTTGGCGAAGGGGCCGTCGAAGCGGCGGTGTCGCCCGAGAACGTGATCCCGGGTGAGGGCCAGGCCGCGGATGCGCCCACGCCGGAGGCCATCGAGGCCGTGCGCGCCGCGCTCGTCGAGGGCCGGACCGAGGGTGAGGAATCCGCCGAGAGCGCGCCTGTCGAGATCGGCGGCGACGCTTCCGCGAGCCTGCCCGAGACGGCGCTGGAGCCCGGCGAGCCGGCCGCAGAGGAGCTGTCCGCTGCCTCTGCTCCCGCGGAAGAAGCCACCACGGTCGAGCCTTCCGACATCGCCGAGATCTCCGAGGCACCCAATCCGCCGGTCGAGACCGCGGACGCGCCCGAGGGCACTGCCGCTCCCGCTGAGTCGGAGACGGTCGAGCCGCAGCCCGTCACCGCCAGCGCGCCGGTCTCCGAGGCCGAGGAGGCGGACGAGGATTCCGACGAGGACTCCGAGGATTCCGAGGACGACGAGTCGGAGGAAGACGAAGACGAGGATGAGGACGACGAGGAAGAGGACGAGGACGAGGAGTCCGAGGACGGTGAGCCGCGCGTCGCCCAGGTCGGCGGCGCTGGCGACGCGCTCGCAGAGCTCCCCGAGCGTCCGCGCGCCTACCGCCGCCACTACAAGATCCAGGAGGTGATCAAGCGCCGCCAGATCATCCTCGTCCAGGTCGTCAAGGAGGAGCGCGGCACCAAGGGCGCGGCGCTGACCACCTATCTCTCGCTCGCCGGCCGCTACTCGGTGCTGATGCCCAATACCGGTCGAGGCGGCGGCATTTCCCGCAAGATCACTTCGGCCGCCGACCGCAAGCGCCTGAAGGAGGTCGTGGCCGACCTCGACGTGCCGGAGGGGATGGGGATCATCCTGCGCACGGCCGGCGCCACCCGCACCAAGCCCGAGATCAAGCGCGACTTCGAGTACCTGATGCGCCTGTGGGAGAGCGTGCGCGAGCTGACGCTGTCCTCCACCGCCCCGGCTTTGGTCTACGAGGAGGGCTCGCTGATCAAGCGGGCGATCCGCGACCTCTACAACAAGGATCTCGACGAGGTTCTGGTCTCCGGTGAGGACGCCTACCGCGAGGCCAAGGACTTCATGCGGATGCTGATGCCCGGCCAATCGAAGGTGGTGAAGCCCTACCGCGATCCCACGCCGATCTTCGCCCGCTACGGCGTCGAGCAGCAGCTCGACGCGATGTTCTCGACCCACGTGGCCCTGCGCTCGGGCGGCTACCTCGTCATCAACCCGACCGAGGCGCTGGTCTCGATCGACGTGAATTCCGGCCGCGCGACCCGCGAGCACGACATCGAGGACACCGCCCTCAAGACCAACCTTGAGGCGGCGGAAGAGGTCGCCCGCCAGGTGCGCCTGCGCGACCTCGCCGGCCTCGTCGTCATCGACTTCATCGACATGGAGGAGAAGCGCAACAACCGGGCGGTGGAGAAGCGGCTCAACGAGGCGCTCAAGAACGACCGGGCGCGCATCCAGGTCGGGCGGATCTCGCCCTTCGGCCTGCTCGAGATGAGCCGCCAGCGCATCCGCACCGGCGTGCTCGAATCCTCCTCGATCCCCTGCGCCCATTGCGGCGGTTCGGGCTTCGTGCGGGCGACCTCCTCGGTGGCACTGCACATCCTGCGCTCGATCGAGGAGGCGCTGCTCAAGTCGGCGAGCCACAACCTCGTGCTGCGCACCCGCACTGAAACCGCGCTCTACATCCTCAACCAGAAGCGGGCGCACCTCTTCGATCTCGAGCAGCGCTTCTCGGTCACGGTCACCATCTCCGCCGACGACCGGCTCGTGGCGACCTCCGCCTTCCAGCTCGAGCGCGGTGAGCCGGCAGTGAAGCACGAGGGCCCGGTGACGGGCGTGCGTGCGGTGGCGATCTCACCGGTCTACGAGGCCGAGGAGTTCGAGGACGAGGTGGTCGAGAGCCAGGAGGGTGAGGAGGCCGAGGTCACGGCCGAGATCCGGGCCGAGTCCGAGACGGAGAGCGCCTCCGAGGAGCGCTCGGCTGTCGATGCGTCCGAGGAGGGCGGTGGCCGCCGCCGCCGCCGCCGCCGCCGCCGCGGTGGACGCTCCTCCGGTGAAGGCGAGGCGCGCGCGCGGCACGAGAACGGTGACGAGGACGGTGCCGAGAACGGCGCCGACACCGAGGACGGTGACGAGGACGGCGACGATGTGCTCGAATCCGGGCCGGAGGTCGCTGAGGAGGAGGCCGTCGGCGCCGCAACCGAGCGGAACGAGACCGCGTCCGAGGCCGCCGAGGCCGGCGACGACGAGAGCAACGGACGCCGCCGCCGCCGCGGGCGCCGGGGCGGCCGTGGCCGCGGCCGGACCGAGCGCAACGGTCGCTCGGACACAGATCAGGATTCCGAGCAGGATTCTGAGGCGAATGAGGCCGACGAGGCCCGGGCCGCGGATGCATCCGATGCCGTGTCCGAGGCGCATCCCGAGGAGACTGCCTCCGACGCTCTTCCGGTCGGTCCCGAGGAACCGGTCAGCGAAGTCGACGTGAGCACGGTCTCACTCGCCGCCGGGAACGGCAGTGCCGCCAAGCGGCCCCCGGTCGTTCCGGCGCCGGAAGCCGAGCCGATCCAGGCGGAGACCGTCGCGGAGGCCGCGACCGAGGCGGCGGCGCCCGTTCCGGCGGAGCCTGCACCGGAGCCCGTCGCAGTGGTGCTGACGCCGCCCGATCCGAACCGCCCGAAGCGGGCCGGCTGGTGGTCGCGCACCAAGGCCGCGCTCACGGGAGAGTAGTTTTCGGGAAGGAGGGGCAGCCTCGCGGCGCCCCTCCAAACCCCCTTCCCTGTCGCGGGAGGGGGACTTGCCTTCCTAGTTACGCACCGAGCCACCCCTTCAGCCGCGTCACCGCCTCGGCACAGTCCGCGCGCGAGCCGGCGAAGGAGAAGCGGATGTGGTGGCCGCCCTCCCCCGGGTCGAAGTCGAGGCCGGGCGTCGCGGCCACGCCCGCCTCGTCAAGCATGCGCCGGCAGAAGGCGCTGGCATCGTCCGTCAGCCGGGTGATGTCGGCGTAGAGGTAGAAGGCGCCGTCCACCGGGTGGATGCCGGTGAGCCCTAAGGACGGCAGCGCATCGAGGAGCAGGGCACGGTTCTCTGCATAACCGTCGCGGATCGCGACGATCTCGTCGAGCGTGTCGAAGGCGGCCAGCGCCGCGACCTGCGAGAGGTAGGGCGCTGAGATGTAGAGGTTCTGCGCCAGCCGCTCGATTCCGCGCACGAGGGCGTCGGGCACCACCATCCAGCCGACCCTCCAGCCGGTCATGCAGTAGAACTTCGAGAACGAGTTGATGACGACGGCGTTCGCGTCGAACTGCAGGGCGGTCGCTGTCGGCACGCCGTAGCTGAGGCCGTGATAGATCTCGTCGGAGATGAAGGGCAAGCGCAAGCTCCGCGCGGTGGCGCAGAGTTCGGCGAGGCGGGCGGGCTCGATTACCGTGCCCGAGGGATTGGCCGGGCTCATCACCAGCAGGCCCGAGAGCTCTGCCGCGCCGTGCACCGCCCGAAGCAGGGCGCTGGTCGGGGCGTAGCGATCTTCTGCCCGCAGGATCAGCGGCTGCGGGATCAGGTCGAGGGCGCGCAGGATGCCGTCATAGGCCGGGTAACCGGGGCGCGGCACGCCGATCCGCGCACCCGCATCGAACAGGGCGAGGAAGGCGAGCACGAAGCCGGCCGAGGAGCCCGTCGTCACCACCACCCGCTCCGGGGAAAGGCGGACGCCGTAGGTCTCGGCATAATGCCGGGCGATGCGCTCGCGCAGAGCGGGAAGTCCGAGTGCCTCGGTATAGGGGATGCGCCCGTCGACGAGCGCGGCTTGCGCCGCCGCGATCACGGCGCGGGGTGCGGGGGCCGAGGGCTGGCCGACCTCCATGTGGATGACGCCCTCCCCGCGCCGCTCGCGGGCGCCGGCCGCGGCCATCACGTCCATCGCCAGGAAGGGCGCGACGGCCTGCGCGCGGCGCGAGAGGGCAGGATCGGGGCTCAAGGCGGGGCTCCTCACGGGAGAGGCGTGACAGGGGTGCAGGTAGACCCTGAAGGCAGCCCGCTCAACCGCGGGCGCCGCCTACCCCTCGAACTGCGCCCGGCCGAAGTCGCAGGCTTGCATCAGGGTGTGTCCCGGACCGCCCGGCCGAACGCCTGCACCAGTCCGCCTTCCAGCCGCCCTTCCATGCCCGACAGGATGGAGAGCGCGTCGCGGCTCGACATCGGCGCCTTGTAGGGGCGCCGCTCGATCAGAGCGGCGTAGATGTCGCAGATCGTCAGCAGCCGGACCGGGTCGCCGATCTCGCTGGCGCACAGCTGGTCCGGATATCCGGACCCGTCGAGCATCTCGTGGTGGTGGCGTGTCACCGCGAGCGTCACCGGATCGCAACCGCCCGACGCGTGCAGAATCTCATGGCCGATCGGGGCATGGGTCTGCATCACCGCCCGCTCATCGTCGTCGAGCCGACCGGGCTTGTTGAGGATGGCGTGGGGGATGCGCGACTTGCCCACGTCGTGCACCAGGGCGGCCCGGGTCATGAGCTGCTTGTCCGTGGCGGAGAGGCCGAGGCCCTGGGCGAAGGCGGCGACGACGCCGGAGACCAGCAGGCAGTGCTGGAAGGTCACGTCGTCATGCGCCCACACCTCATCGAGCCAGCGCGACAGGCCCCCCTCGTGGATCGCGTCGAGAACCGGGACGACGCCCTGCTCCACGTTCGACATATCGACCGCGCCGGTCTGGGCGGAGGCGAACAGGTTGGTCATCAGCGTGCCGGCCCGCTGCGCTTCGCGGGTGATGACGAGGTCGGCCACCGATTTGTCGGGCCAGACCTCGCGGACCAGCGAGCCCACCACCATGCGCGGTTCGGCCAGAGCCGAGAGGCAGAGCGTCGCACCGAGATTGCGCGCCTCGGTGAAGCCGGTTTGTCCGCTGCCGCGGGTCAGGCAGATCAGGGGCGTGCGCAGCCGCGCCGACCGGTTCGTCAGCAGGCGCAGACAGCGCTTGGCTTCGGGGCGCGTCAGGGTGATGTCGGCGATCACGCCGCGCAGCGGGCCGATCCGGTCCCAGGTTTCCTCGGTGCCGACGACCCGGCATTCGGCAACGGCGCGCACGGCATCGACCAGAGGCTGGCTACGATCCGGACGATCGCTCACCACGACGATCACGCTGTGCTCCCCGGTTCGCCTGTTCCGGCTCGATTGCGGCCGGCCGAGAGGCTGACGTGCATCTTTTAGCGAATCGATAATGTAACGTGATCTCGAGTGAAACTTTTGAGCGAGTGGCGGGCGCCGCGAAATCGCCGCAGCTCCGGAGCAGGACCAGAGCGAGGCCTTCCGGGCGGCGGTAGCCAGCGAGATCAGATTTGCATCGGCGCAGCGGTCGCGCTGTGCCATAGTTCCGTCGCGCGGGGCCGGTTGGAACGCCCTGTCGATCGTTCCGGCCGAGCCTTCGTCCCGACATGCATTTCGAGGTATCGATGAAGCTGTTCCGCTCCATTTCCGCCCTCGCCCTCGCCGGCGGCCTTGCGCTCGCCGGGGCTGCGGGCGCCCGCGCGGAGGAGGCTGCCCCGTTCAACGACGCCCAGCGCAGGGCGATCGAGGGGATCGTCAAGGACTACCTCGTCAAGAACCCCGACGTGCTCCAGGAGGCGATCGCCGAGGGTGAGCGCCGCGCCCAGGAGACGCAGAAGCTCGCCCAGGCCGCCGCGATGAAGGAGTCGCGCGAGGCGCTGACCAACTCGCCCCACAGCATCGTCGCCGGCAATCCGAACGGCGACGTCACCGTGGTCGAGTTCTTCGACTACAATTGCGGTTATTGCCGCAAGGCGTTCACCGACGTGCAGGCCCTGATCAAATCCGATCCGAAGCTGCGCGTGGTGCTCAAGGACTTCCCCGTGCTCGGCGCCGAGTCGCTGGAGGCGAGCCGGATCGCGCTCGCGGCCAAGCTCCAGCTCAAGCCCGAGAAGATGTTCGACTTCCATGCCAAGCTGCTCGAGACCAAGGGCCGCATCAACGGCGAGCGGGCGATCGCGGTGGCCAAGGAATTCGGCGCCGACGTCGAGCGCCTGAAGCGGGACGCGCAGGGACCGGAGGTGAAGGCCGCGCTCACCGAGAATGTGGGGCTTGGCGACAAGCTGAGCCTGTCGGGCACCCCCGCCTTCGTCATCGGTGACGAGATCCTGCCCGGCGCGGTCGGCGTCGAGCCGATGCGCAAGACCATCAGCGACATCCGCCAGTGCGGCCACGCGAGCTGCTGAGCCGCTCTTCTCTGTCCGGCAAACAAGAGGGGCCCGGTGCGGATCAGCCGCACCGGGCCCTTTTTTGTTCAGGCCGCCGCGGCGCGGGGATCGCTCCGGACCGGACGCTCGCCGCGGATCCCGGACTCGTTGCCGGCCTCGGGCATGAGCGGACGGTCACGAGAGGGCGGGTCGGGGTTCACCCATTCCGCCCGCTGGCGCGGCAGGGCGGAGGGATGCTCCTTCTGCAGGAAGCCAATCATCTTCTCGCGCACCTCGCAGCGCAGGTCCCAGGTCTGGGGCGCGTTCCGCGCGCTTACCAGCATCCGCAGTTCGATCACACCCTCCCGCGTGTCCGAGACCTGCAGGTTGACCACCTTGCCGTCCCACAGCCGGGACGCCCCCGCGATCCGCCGGAGTTCCTTCCGCATCGCCTCGATCGGCGCCCTGTGGTCGACGTAGAGGAACACGGAGCCGATCAGTGAGGCGCCCTCCCGGGTCCAGTTCTGGAACGGCTTCTGGATGAAGTAGGTCAGAGGCAGCACGAGGCGGCGCCAGTCCCATAGGCGCACGACGACGTAGGTCGCCGTGATCTCCTCGACCCAGCCCCACTCGTTCTCGACGATGACCGCGTCCTCGATCCGGATCGGCTGGGTGATGGCGATCTGGATACCCGCCACGAGGTTGGAGAGCACCGGCTGCATCGCCAGGCCGAGGATCAGGCCGGCAGCCCCCGCCGAGGCGAGCAAGCTGACCCCGTATTGCCGCACCGGTTCGAAGGTCATCAGCACGATGGCGATGGTGACGAGGGCCACCAGCGTCAGCGCCGCCCGCTCGAGGATGCGCATCTGCGTGAAGTGCTTGCGGGCGAGCAGATTGTCTTCCGCATCGAGCTTGAACCGGCGCAGGTAGATCACGGTGGCGATGTGGATCGCCGTGGCGCAGGTCCAGCCTGCGAGCGTCACGAAGGCGACGAGCAGAACTTGGTTGAGGACGAGCCTGATCTGCCAGGTCAGGGGCGCGGTGGAGACCGCGAGCGCCAGACTCACGACCAGCAGGGCGAGCCGGCTCGGGCCGCGGGTGCGCGAGACCAGAGAGCGCCAGAACAGGCTCTTCCCGCTCACCGCCCTCTGCGCGAAGCGGTAGGCTACCCCGTGCAGGGGCAGCACCAGCGCGCAGCAGCCGGCAATCAGGATCGGGCTCGCGGCCCACCAGGGAAGCTGGACGATCCAGCCGATCACCTGATCGAAGAACGCGTGAGCATCCGCCATCGATTACCTCCTCGTCAGGGGGCAATGATCGCTGCCGGACACGGTTCCGCACTGCACAATGGTGCGTCCGAAGGGGCCGATCGGATGAATTTTGTTTTGTTTGCGCGTCCGTCAAGGTTGCCCGTCATGATCGTTCCTGGTGTGTCCCAGCCTTCTGAACGCGCCGTTCTTCGACGCCTCGGGGACTGCATTTTCGGAAGGCACTTGCGGGACGAAACCAAGTGATCTTGCCGAAGCGCGGGGCGGCTGGCGGCCCTGCGCGGACATCGGTCAGCGGTGGCTGAAATGTCCGGTTTAGGTCGCACGGCGTGCAGCGAACGATTGCCAATGCTGTGCGTTTAAGGCCATGCTTTCGAGGACTCCGAGACGTTCGATCCGCGCGCGAACAGCCAGATTGGCCATGGGCATCGAGGCGGCTGACGTTGCATCCGGAGTCTCGCTTGCACGGGCGAAGGATCATCCTGCAATCCGCGCCATGGGATCAGCCAGCGAAATCGGGAGTTGGCAGGCGCTCTTCGCATTATCGGCTACTGCCCTGACTCTTGGTATGGTCCTCAGGGATCGGCGTCTTGCTCACGCTGGTAACAACATGCTCAAGGCTGGCATCGTGGCGAGCCTTGTGAAAACAACGTTCAAACGAACGGTCCACCGCACCCGTCCCAATGTCCTCATGGATGAGGGGGTCTACTCGCGAGGTCGGCCTGGGACCGGTGCCGGCCCCTGGCAGTCCTTTCCCTCAGGGCATGCAGCTTTGAGCGTTGCCGTGGCTCGATCGATGGCGCGTGCCTATCCTGACGTCGCGCCAGCGGCGTACCTCGCCGCTGCCGGCATCGCCACGATGCAGGTCGTACGTGGAGCGCATTTTCCTGTCGACGTGCTGACTGGCGCCGTGATCGGTTTAGGAGCTGAAGCAGCTTGTCACCGCCCTTTTGCGCAAGACGCCCAGCGAAAAGGCTGAAGAACCAGGGTTCGTTGAGGCAAGCCTTTCACCTACCGGAAGCCGCCATCGCCTGTAGGGCTAAACCGCGGCTTCCCGCCCCCTGCGGCCCCGTCATGAGGTCAGGCGGATCGAGTTTCGGCCGAGAGGGCCGCTCATCCCTGCGGCGGTGACGCCGTCCCGTTCTCCCGCAGCGCGCGGCGCAGCACCTTGCCGACATTGGTCTTCGGCAGGCTGTCCTGGATCACGATCCGGCGGGGCACCTTGTAGCCGGTGAGGCTCGCGCGGGCATGCGCCCGCAGCGCGTCCGGCTCCACCGAAGGGTCGCGCAACACCACGTGGGCGACGACCATCTCGCCGCTCTCGCCGCAGGGCGCTCCGACGACCGCGCACTCGACCACCGCCGGATGGGTGGCGAGCACGTCCTCGACCTCGTTCGGATAGACGTTGAAGCCGGAGACGAGGATCATGTCCTTCATCCGGTCGACGATGCGGATCTGGCCGTCCGGCGTCATCACCGCCACGTCGCCGGTGCGGAAGAAGCCGTCGGCGGTCGTCGCCGCCCGCGTCTCCTCCGGGCGGTTCCAGTAGCCGGCCATCACCTGCGGGCCGCGCACGCAGAGTTCGCCCGGCACGCCGAAGGGCAGCACCGTGCCGTCCTCGGCGCGGATCGTCACCTCGGTCGAGGGCAAGGGATAGCCGATCGTTCCGGTCCAGTCGGCGAGCCCGAGCGGGTTGACGCTCACCACCGGCGAGGTCTCCGACAGGCCGTAGCCTTCGAGGATGGTCTGGCCGGTGATCGCCTTCCAGCGGGCGGCCACCGAAGACTGCACCGCCATGCCGCCGCCGACCACGTATTCCACCTTCGAGAAATCGACCGTGCCGATCTTCGGGTGATTGTTGAGGGCGTTGAACAGCGTGTTCACCCCGGCGAAGTTGGTGAAGCGGGTGCGACTGAGCGTCTTCACGAAGCCGTCGAGATCGCGCGGATTGGGGATCAGCAGGCAGCAGCCGCCGAGCCGGAAGAAGAACAGGAAGCAGGCCGTGAGCGCGAAGATGTGGTAGAGCGGCAGCGCCGTCACCGCCACGCGCCCTTCGCCATCCTCCGCCGAGCCGCGGAACCACGCCCGGCTCTGCTCGACATTGGCCATGATGTTGCGGTGGGTCAGCATCGCCGCCTTGGCGATGCCGGTGGTGCCGCCGGTATATTGCAGGAAGGCGACGTCGCCGGGGTCGATCGCCACCGAGGGCCGCTTGAGGCTGCGGCCAGCCCGCAACACCGCCTCGAACCGCAGCGTCCGGCCGACCGGCAGGGCGTAGGGCGGAACCGCTCGCTTCACCCGCCGCGACACGAAATCGACGACCCGCCCCTTCAGCCCGAGCAGGTCGCCGGGCCCGGCCACGACGACCCGCTCCAGGCTCGGCATCTGCGGCAGCGCCTGCGCGACCGTGTGGCAGAAGTTCTCCAGCACGAACAGGACGCGGGCGCCGGAATCGTTGATCTGCGCCGCGAGTTCGCGCGGGGTGTAGAGCGGGTTGACATTGACGACGGTGCAGCCCGCCACCAGCACGCCGAGCAGCGTGACGGGACAGGCCGGGACGTTGGGCATCATCACCGCGACGCGGTCACCGATGCCGTCGGCACCCTTTTCACGGCTTTTGCCGTAGCCGTTGGCTGCAAGCCACGCCGCCACCGCCTGCGCCGCGGCGCCGACCTCGCGGTAGCGCAGGCTCGCGCCGAAGCAGGTGATTGCCGGGCGCTCGGCGAAGCGCAGGACGCTGCGGTCGAACAGGTCGACCACCGTGCCGACCGCGTCGGCATCGATGTCGGCGGGAATGCCGGGGGGATAGGCGGCCAGCCAAGGGCGCTCCGCGCTCCGGTCCTGCGCCATCCTCGTCCCTCCTGCCCTACAGGCGCCATCCCGGCACGCGGCTTATGAGGGCCGGCCTCGTGCCGGCGCCACCGCTTCCCATTGTGGCTTAAGCGTTTCCGACGCGTTCGATCAACCCACACCGGCCCGCCTTGCCGGCAACATCGCCCGCGCTGCCCGCACTCAGGCTGTCCGCCGCGGTCGCAGGCGCGCGGCCACGAGCAGAGTGTGCGGCAGCGCGGCGACCGTCAGCAGCAGAGCGGCGACGACGAGGTCGCGGGCATCGAGCGGGCGGCGGGGCCAGGGGCCGAACCCGGCGTCGCGGGCAAGCCCGATCAGGGCCGCGGCAAACCACAGGGCGAGGAAGCCCGCGACCCATCCGAGCAGCGCCTGCCCGGCCCGGCGCCAGCGGCTGCCGCTCGGGACCGGACCCGGCCTGCCGGCGAGGCGCGCACCGAGCCCCATGGCCAGCCCGAACAGGCAAGCGGCAGCGCCTGCCCCCATCGTGTAGGCGAGTGCCATCGGCGCGCCGTTCAGGAAGGCGCCGCTGCCGGTGCCGAAGCCCGCCCGCAGCACGAAGCCGCCGAAGGTCGGGTGCAGGCTCACCCCCAGGACCAGCACGAGGCCGATCCCTCCGCCGACGAGCCGGCGGACCAGCGAGGCAGGACCCGGCGCCACCATCGCGGCCAGGATGCGGGCGAGGCCGTAGACCAGCGCGAAGGCGAAGAGCGGGTAGCGGTCGAGGAAGAAGCCGTAGAACCGCGCCGCCACGTCCGGCGGCATCGCGCTGCGCCCATCGAAGCCGGTGAGGAAGACGGCGAACAGGACGGCGAGCGCCGCCAGGAGCGGCGCTACGGCAATCGCCCAGGTGCCCCGTTCGGCGCCGCGTCCCCATCGCGGCGCGCTCTCCGCCGAATCGGCATCCGCTCCGGCGGAGAGCGCTTGAGCGCGGCTCACCGCTCGTAGTGTTCGCGCACGAGCCGGTCGAGCAGGCGCACGCCCCAGCCCGCGCCCCAGCTCCGGTTGATCTCGGAGGGGGTGGAGGACATGCCGACGCCGGCAATATCGAGATGGGCCCACGGCACGTCGTTGACGTAGCGCTTGAGGAAGGCCGCCGCCGTGGCCGCGCCGCCATGGCGCCCGCCGGTGTTCTTCATGTCGGCGAACTTCGAGTCGATCGCCTTGTCGAAGGCCGGGATGAGGGGCATCCGCCACACCTTCTCGCCCGCCGCTTCGCCGGCCGCGGTGATCTGCGCCGAGAGCGCGTCGTCGTTGGAGAACAGGCCGGCGATGTCCTGGCCCAGCGCGACGATGATCGCGCCGGTCAGCGTGGCGAGGTCGATCATCGCCTTGGGCTTGTAGGTGGCCTGGACGTGCCAGAGCACGTCGGCCAGCACGAGGCGGCCTTCCGCGTCGGTGTTGATGACCTCGATGGTCTGGCCCGAGAGCGAGGTGACGATGTCGGAGGGCCGGTAGGCATTGCCGTCGGGCATGTTCTCGACGATGCCGATGGCGCCGATCACGTTCGCCTTGGCCTTGCGTGAGGCCAGCGCGTGCAGGGTGCCGACGACCGCGGCCGAGCCACCCATGTCGCCCTTCATGTCCTCCATGCCGCCGGCCGACTTGATCGAGACGCCGCCGGAATCGAACACCACGCCCTTGCCGATCAGCGCCAGCGGCGGCTCCGAGGCGTCGTCCGCCCCGTTCCAGCGCATGATCGCCACCCGCGGCTCGCGGGCCGAGCCCTGCGCCACCGCGAGCAGGGCGCCCATGCCGATTTCCCGCATCCGCGCCACGTCGAGGATCTCGACCTCGACGCCGAGGCGCGTCAGCTCGGAGACGCGGCGGGCATATTCCTCCGGATAGAGGACGTTCGGAGGCTCATTGACGAGGTTGCGGGCGAGGATCACGCCCTCGGCCACTGCCTCGGCCGCCCCCGCGGCGGCCTGCGCCGCGGACGGGTCGGCGACCAGCAGGGTCAGCGCGGCACCCGCCTCGTCCTCGTCCTTCTTCTTGGTCTTGTACTGGTCGAAGCGGTAGCTGCGCAGGCGCGCGCCGAGCGTGAAATCGGCGACGTCCCGGGCGCTGCCGGCGAATCCGGGCCAGTCGAGCACCACTCGGCTCTCGCGCGCGCCGACCTTGCCCGCGGTGAAGCCGCCGAGCACAGTCCAGTCAGTCTTGGCGCGATCCTTCTCCGAGCCGAGGCCGATCACCACGAGCCGGTCGGCTTCCACGCCTGCCGGGGCCGGGAGGATCATCGCGCTCTGCGCCTTGCCCTTGAAACGCTCGCTCGCGGCGGCGCGGGCGACCAGTTCGGCGCCGGGCCGACCCAGGATCTCGGCCGCAGTCCCCGACAGGGCGAGGTCGTCACCGACGAATACGACGACGTCGCCGCCCCGGCCGCGCGACGACAGCGGCTCAAAGGCGATTTCGATCCCACCGGCCATGATGCTCTTCGCTTTCCACCCGCGTTCCGGCGGCCTGCCGCGGGCCCCGCGACAGCCGGCGAACCTGTGTACCCGGTGAGGCGCAGAACGCAACGCGGGGCGCGGCCGCGGGCGGCGGCAAGGACGGCGGCAAGGAAGGTGGCAGACCCGCCGATGCTCAGTCCTTCGACACGACCGAGCGAGGGGTGGCTTCCGCCGTATGGCCGACGTTCGGTGCATAGAGCGGCAGGACGAGGCGAAACCAGCCGCGGGTCTCCTCATTGTCCTGCAATTGGCCGGTGCGGGTGCGCGTCTGGCGGGCGACGACGTCGCGGGCGAGGTAGGCCTGCAGGATGAAGCGGTCGAAGTTGTAGCCGACGAGGGCGCCGGCCGCGAATTGCCCGGTCTTCTGATAGTTGCGGTAGAGTGGATCGCTGCGATCCACCGCGAGGTCGAGGGAACCGTAGGCGACCGGCCCGATCTCGAACTTCCCGAACTTCTTGACCAGCGTCAGGTCGAGGCCGAGCCCGTCCGCCTGGCCGATCGGTCCGAGCGCCTGACCGACGGCGCCGCCGAAGCGGGCGTGCGGATCCACGGTCAGACCATAAGAGAGCGACGCGGTGATGTTGTAGCTACCGTCGCCGACATAGGTGGCCGCGAAGGACTGGCGGATGGTCGCCGAGGCGGCCTGCGGCAGGAGCGGCGTGCCCGCGAGGCCGAGCCCGAGCGAGCCGCGATCGCTCAAAGGCAGGTAGGCGCCGAGCAGGTAGGAGACGCCGAAGCCGTTCCCGAGATTCCAGGCCAGGGCGCTGGCGAGCAGCGGATTGTACATCACGCTGAGGTCGCGGTTCGGCAGCGGCGCGGGGTTGCGCGTGCTGATGAGGGCGATCGGCAGCGAGACGACCGGCTGGATCTGTGCGCCGAAGAGTTTGTAGGGGGAGGCCCAGACCAGGAACGGGATGTTGCCCATCGCATCCGGCGCGTTCGGCCGGTCAGCGCGGCCGGCGGTGAAGGTATCGACCGCGATGACGACGCCGGTCGGCAGGGGATAGCCGGCCGTGAGACCGGCCTGCTCGCCCGCGCGCGTCGCCGGAGCGGCGTGGGCCGTGGCCGCGCTCCCCGCCATGCTCAAACACGCCGTGAAGACACGCAGGGTGCCCCCTCTCATCTGCATTGCTCCGGCTTATCTTGTTAATGAAGTGTCCATATGAGCCGGAGCGTTATCAAACATTTTATTCGAGAAACGATAGCCGAAAATGCTGTTGATTTTGTCTGATTTAAGCTTTCGCGCTGTTTTGGCAACATTCGAATAAAAATGTGATTTCGGATGATGGCAAGGAAAGGCGCTGTGTTGCAGGGTGCGCCTGTCTGTGTGCTGCTCCGGTGTGATCTGTAGAAGCTTCAGGCCGTGGCGGGTCGGGTGAAACGCTCTGTCGCGCGATCGGCCGGCCGCGTCGCCCGCGCCGCGAAACGGCCTCAATCCGGGCGCCCCGAGACGCTGTCGCCAAAAGACTTGGCGTTCGGGTCAGCTTGGCCTGAGCGCCGCGACCGGCGAGAATGCGTGGCGCCGTGAGAGGTGGCGAGGAAGGGGTTCGAGGGTCGGAAGGCGCGGATGACGCAGATCGAGCGCTACATATTCAGGATCGCGCTCGGGGCCTTCCTCACCTGCCTGATCGGGCTCACCGGCACGATCTGGGTGACCCAGGCCCTGCGCGAACTCGACCTCGTCACGGCCAAGGGTCAGACGCTTCTCGTCTTCCTGTTCATCACCGCCCTGTCGCTGCCGACGCTGATCACCGTGATCGCGCCGGTGGCGCTGTTCATCGCCTGCGTCTACGCGCTGAACAAGCTCAACGGCGATTCCGAACTCATCGTGATGTCGGCCGCCGGCATGCCGCCGCGCCAGCTGCTGCGGCCCTTCGCGACCCTCGCCTTTGCCGTCAGCGTCGTGGTCGCCTTCCTGACGATCCAGGTGATGCCCTCCTCCTTCCAGGAGCTGCGCGACGTGCTGACACGGGTGCGCGGCGACTTCGTCGCCAATGTCGTCAAGGAGGGCCAGTTCACGGCGCTCGACAACGGCATCACCTTCCATTTCCGCGAGCGCGGGGCCGACGGCTCGCTCCAGGGCCTGTTCATCCAGGACAAGCGCGAGGCCGGCAAGGCGGTGGTCTACCTCGCCGAGCGCGGCCGCGTCACGGACGTCGACGGGCAGACCTATCTCGTCCTGGAGAAGGGCAGCATCCACCGTCAGCAGAAGGACAGCCGCGACTCCTCGATCGTGAGCTACGAGCGCTACGCCGTCGATCTCGCCGCCTTCACGCCCCCGGACTCGGAGACGATCTACAAGCCGCGCGAGCGCTCGACCCTGGCCCTGCTCTTCCCCGATACGGGAGAAGGCTATTATCGCCTGCAGAAGGGCCGCTTCCGGGCTGAACTCCACGACCGGCTCTCGGCCTGGCTCTACCCGCTGGCGCTGGCCTTCATTGCATTCGCCGCGCTCGGCGATCCGCGCACCACCCGCCAGGGCCGAGGGCTGGCCGTGGCGGGCGCCGTGCTCGGCGTGGTGGCGCTTCGCATCGCCGGGTTCGCCGCGAGCAGCGCCGCCGTGCGCAGCCCCGGCGCGGTGGTAGCGATCTACGCCGCGCCGCTCGGTGCGATCGCCCTCTCCTGCCTGCTGATCTTCGGCGGCGCCCGGGTGCGCGCGGTGAACGAGCGCCTCGGACGGCAGTGGCGGCGGCTCGCGGGGGCCTTGCGGCGGCGCCCGCTGGCCGGACGCGCCTGAGGGAGCGATCATGCTGATCGGCACAACCCTCGGTCGCTACTTCGCGTGGCGCTTCGTGCGCACCATCCTGGGCGTGTTCCTCACGGTCTTCGCCCTGGTCTACACCCTCGATTTCGTCGAGCTGCTGCGGCGCGCGGGCGACGCGGAGGGCGCCTCGCCGGGGCTGATGGCGCAGCTCGCGCTCTACCGTACGCCGGCCGTGGCCGAGAGCGTGCTGCCGTTCGCGGTGCTGTTCGGCTCCATGGCTGCCCTGCTCCAGCTCTCGCGCAAGCTCGAACTCGTGGTGGCGCGGGCGGCCGGCATCTCCGCCTGGCAGTTCCTCCAGCCCGGCGCCTTCGTGGCGCTGGCGATCGGCGCGCTGGCGATTGGCGCCTACAATCCTCTGTCGGCGGCGCTCAAGCAGCGCTCCAGCGAGATCGAGGCGAAGATCTTCGCCAAATCCACCAAGGCCGGCACCGGCAAGGACCTGTGGCTGCGCCAGCGCAGCATCGACGGGCAGGCGATCATCCGCGCCGAGACGGCGATCGAGGGCACGACGACGCTGGCCGGCGTCACCGTCTTCCAGTTCGATGACGCCGGCGTCTTCACCGCGCAGGTCGAGGCGGCGCGAGCGACCTTGCACGACGGCTGGTGGGAATTGCGCGATGTGCGCGTTCTCACACGCGATGAACCGCCCGAGAGCCACGAGGTCTACCTCGTCGCCTCGACGCTGGACCCGAGCCAGGTCCGCCAGCGCTTCACCCCCCCGGAATCTGTGCCCTTCTGGCAACTTCCGGAGACCATCGCACGCCACGAGCGGGCCGGGCTGGATGCCACGCGCTACCGGCTCCAGTACGATGTGCTGCTGGCAACGCCCCTGCTCTACCTCGCGATGGTCCTCGTGGCGGCAACGGTTTCCTTAAGGTTCTTCCGCTTTGGTGGGGTCGGAAAACTGGTGCTCGGCGGGGTGAGCGCGGGCTTCGTGCTCTACGTCGCGCGGCAGGTCATGGAGGGCCTCGGAGCGTCGGGGATGGTCGCACCGACAGTGGCGGCGTGGTTCCCCGCCGTGGTAGGAAGCTTGCTCGGTACGCTCACGCTTCTCTACCAGGAGGACGGCTGATGTGCGGTTGTCCGGGTCGGGACGGGTTCGGTTGTGGTCGTCGTGCAGGGGGCTGCACAGGGTTCGAGGGACGCGTTGCGTAAGGTCGCCGACATCGCGATCACGGTCTCCATGGCCGCACTGCTGACGGCAGCCTTCGGGCTCGCCGCGCCGCGCGCCCATGCCCAGGCCGGGCTGGAGAAGCTAGCCGGCTCGAAGGAGAAGGACGGGAAGGGCCAGCGCCTGCTCGTCGAGGCCGACGAGCTGATCTACGACAACGACCGCAACACCGTGACTGCCCGCGGCAATGCCGAGCTGCATTACGGCGCCCGCACGCTCCAGGCCGACCGGGTGCGCTACGACCGTGGCACGAGCCGAGTCTTCGCCGAGGGCAATGTCCGCCTCACCGACGAGACCGGCGCCCTCGTCACCGGCGAGCGCATGGAGCTGACCGACGACTTCAAGAACGGCTTCGTCGACGCGCTTCGCATCCAGCAGACCGTCCAGCTCAAGGGCGAGACGGTGCGCACCCGCATCTCCGCTCCGCGGGCGGAGCGAATCGCGGGCGAGCAGTCGAGCTTCGACTACGCCACCTACACCGCCTGCGAGCCGTGCAAGGACCATCCGGAGACGCCGCCGCTCTGGCAGATCAAGGCGGCCAAGATCATCCACAACAATGAGACCCATACGATCAGTTACGAGGATTCGACCCTCGAACTCGGTGGGATCCCGGTCGCCTACCTGCCCTATTTCGAGTCCGCCGACCCGACGGTGAAGCGCAAGACCGGCTTCCTGACACCGCGCTTCATCACCTCGACGGCGATCGGCACCGGTGTCGCGACCCCGTTCTTTCTCAACCTCGATCCGAGCTACGACCTGACGCTCTCGCCCGCCTTCGTTTCGCGCCAGGGCGTGCTGGGCCAGGCCGAGTTCCGCCAGCGGATCGACAACGGCAGCTATAATCTACGCCTGTCGGGCATCTTCCAGACCACGCCCTCGGCCTTCCTGCCGGGGCCGCTGGGCGCGGCCGACCGGGAGTTCCGCGGCTCGGTCGAGTCGCGCGGGCGCTTCTTCATCAACGAGCACTGGCGCACGGGCTGGGATCTCGTCGGCGTGACCGACAAGTGGTTCCTCGACAATTACCGCATCCGCAACCAGAGCATCACCACCGACTATTTCCGCGAAGCGGTCTCGACCGCCTACCTGATCGGCCAGGGCGACCGCTCCTGGTTCGAGGCGCGCGGCTACTACTTCAAGGCCCTGTCGAGCTTCGACTGGCAGAAGGAGCAGCCGGTCGTCCTGCCCGTGATCGATTACGACAAGCGCATCGACGGGCCGCAGCCCATCGGTGGTGAGGTGCGGTTCGAGGCCAATGTCACGAGCCTCAGCCGCGAGGCGACCGACTTCCAGGGCATCCCGCGCACCGGCAGCTACCTGTTCGCCCCGAGCGTCAACGGGATCAGCTACCCGCTCTACGAGACCTGCACCACCTTCGTGCGCGACCGCTGCATCGTGCGCGGTTTGGGCGGCGTCGACACCCGGCTCTCGGCCCAGGTCTCCTGGCGCCGCAGCTTCATCGACGATTTCGGCCAGGTCTTCACGCCGTTCACCTATCTGCGCACGGACGCGTTCTTCGTGAACCCGAGCCGCTCGGGCTTCCAGAACGCGCTGGTGAACAACATCACCACCGTCGATGACGGCTTCTCCGGCCGCGTCATGCCGGCGATCGGCCTCGACTACCGCTATCCCTTCGTCGCCGATTTCGGCGGGCTCGGCGTTCACACCCTGGAGCCGATCGCCCAGGTGATCGCCCGGCCCTCCGAGACCCGGATCGGCCGGCTTCCGAACGAGGACGCGCAGAGCCTCGTCTTCGACGACACCTCGCTGTTCCAGTGGGACAAGTTCTCCGGTTACGACCGGGTCGAGGGCGGCGTGCGGGCCAATCTCGGCGCGCAGTATTCCGTCGTGACTCCGACTGGCTGGTACGCCAACCTGATGTTCGGCGAGTCGATCCAGGTCGCGGGCGTGAACTCCTTCCGCCGCGGGGATCTCGCCAATGTCGGCATCGATTCCGGCCTGGAGAACCGCCGTTCGGACTTCGTCGGCCGCTTCCAGCTCTCGCCCAACCAGAACATCAGCTTCATCAGCCGTGCTCGCTTCGACCAGCGCGATTTTGCCGTGAACCGGTTCGAGACCGGCGTGACCGCGCGCTTCGCGCCGTTCCTGCCGCTCGAGACCTCGCTGTTCTACTCCTACTACGAGGCGCAGCCGGCTTTGGGCTTCGCCCATCGCCGCGAGGGCGTGACGGCCTCCGCCACCTACCGCATCACCCCGAATTGGTTCGTCACCGGCTCGGCGCTCGTCGACCTCACCCACTATCTCGACACGCGCGATACCTTCACCGACTACTACACCGCCTACCTCGCCAACCCGGTCGGCCTCGCGCCGGTCTACAGCAATCCCGGCAAGGCCTATCTCTCGGGCATGAGTCTCGGGGGCGGCTATCAGGACGAGTGCACCACGGTCTCGCTCAACTACATCGTCTCGCCCATCGCCACCGCGATCGGCGTGCGCGAGCGCAACCAGACCGTGCTGCTGCGCCTGGAGCTGAAGACGCTGGGCGAGGCGGATCTGCGCCAGAACGTCAGCACCTCGACGACCGCCGACGGCATCGCCTCGGTGCGCTGACGGCGAAACGCGCGGGGATACGCCGGTGCAGCCGGGCCACGCCGTCCGCGAAACGGCGTGAGCCGCCCCGCCTGCACCTCCTCCTCGCTTGACCCTGCCCGGCCCGCCCCCGACGGTGGCGCGCAAAACCGGACGGGAACGGACATGGCCCTTCTTCAGCGGCTCCTCTCCTACGCCTCCTCGGCCTTCGGCCTGCCGGCCACCGCCGAGGCGGTGCCCGACGGCAGCGAGGAGCATCTCGCGGCGACCGCTTTGCTCGTCCACGTCGCCCGCGCCGACGGCGTGCTCGACCCGGCGGAGGCCGAGCGCCTGGTGCGGCTCGTGCGTCGCCGCTACGCCGCCAGCGATGCGGAGGCGCAGAGCCTGATCGAGCGCGCCGCCGCCTTCGAGACGCAGACCCGCGACATGACGAGCCTCGTCGAGCTGATCGGCAGCGATGGCAGCAGCCCGGAGGAGCGGACGCGGCTGCTCGCCATGGCGTGGTCCGTGGCCGGCGCCGACGGCGAGGTACACGAGTTCGAGGAGGCGCTGGTCTGGCGCCTGGGCAAGCTGCTCGGCATCGACGAGGCCGGCATCGCCGCCGCCCGCAACCGCGGCTTCCGCGAGCCCGCCGGCGCGTGAAGGTTCGTCCCGGATTTCGAAAAGGCGAGCCTTTTCGCGGGTCCAGGGCAGAGCCCTGGAACAGTGCCGGGGCGCTGCCCCGAGACCCCGCCAAAGGGATGATCCCTTTGGAATCCCGGACAAAATCATGATCGTCAGCCTGACCCTGATCCTGCTCGCCCAGCTTCTCGGCGAGGTCGCCGCTCGCGCCGCCGGCCTGCCGGTGCCGGGGCCGGTGATCGGCATGGCGCTGCTCCTCGGCTTCCTGGTGCTGCGCGACCGGACGCAGCCGGCCTCGACCCGCTGGCTGCCGCCGCCGCTGGTCGACGGTGGGCTGGAGGGCACGGCCAAGGGGATGCTCGCGCATCTCTCGATCCTGTTCGTGCCGGCCGGCGTCGGCATCGTCGGCAAGCTCGACGTGCTGGCGAGCCACGGGCTCGCGCTCGCGCTCGTCCTCCTCGTCTCCGTGACCCTGACGCTGGCGGCGACCGTGCTCACCTTCGTCGCGGTGTCGCGTCTGCTTGAGCATCGGCCCGAACGGTGGTGGCCGGCTTTCGGAAAGAGCCGATGCAAGGACGGTGATCGCCGATGAGCGGCGAGTTCGCTCTCTGGGTTTATCTGAGCCACACGCCGCTGCTGTGGCTCACCGTGACGCTGTTGGCCTACGCGGTAGCCGACCGCTTCTTTCAGGCGGCGGGGCGGCACCCGGTCGCCAACCCGGTGATCCATGCGATCTGGATGATCGGCCTCGTGCTGACCCTCACCGGCACGCCCTACCGCGCCTATTTCGAGGGCGCGCAGTTCGTGCACTTCCTGCTCGGGCCGGCCACGGTGGCGCTGGCCGTGCCGCTCTACGAGCGGCGGGCGACGGTGATGCGCGCGCTTCTGCCGATGCTCGCCGCCCTTTCGGTCGGCTGCATCACGGCGATGACCTCGGCGCTCGTCCTCGCGAAGCTCGCCGGCATCCCCTACGATGTGCGGCTGGCCATGGCCCCGAAATCCGTGACCACGGGCGTCGCCATGGGCATCGTCGAGGCGCTCGGCGGGGACCCGACGCTCGCCGCCGTGCTGGTGATGCTGACCGGCATGGCCGGCGCGGTGATCGTCACGCCGCTGATGCGCAGCCTGCGCATCGAGGACATGCGCGCCCGCGGCTTCGCGGCGGGACTCGCCGCCCACGGGCTGGGCACCGCCCGCGCCTTCCAGGTCAGCGAGGTCGCCGGCACCTTTGCCGGCATCGCCATGGGGCTGAACGCGTTCCTGACCGCGGTTCTCGTGCCGGTGGCGGTCAGCTTCCTGCGCTGAGCCCCGTATTGCGCCGGAGTGCAACGCGCCGTAAACCTCAGCGCAATCGCTCGGACCCGGTGAAAGCCCGGGTGGCTCTTCCGGCCGCCGATCCGCCGGACCACGCATTCGCGACGCTTCCCTCCCGCCCCGCATTGCCGGCGGAGCCCGCGTCCCTCTGCGGATTTTTCTCGATGTCATCGACTCCCAAGACCGCCCGCGGGCGGTTCGCATCCACTTGGTTCGGCTCTCCCTGGGCCGACACCCTCTCCGGAATCGTCGTGGCGTTGGCCCTGATCCCGGAGGCGATCGGCTTCTCGGTGATCGCCGGGGTCGATCCCAAGGTCGGCCTCTACGCCTCAGTCGTCATCGCGATCGTCATCGCCTTCGCCGGCGGGCGCCCGGCCATGATCTCGGCCGCCACCGCCGCCACCGCCGTGGTGATGGTCGATCTCGTGCGCGACCACGGCGTCCAGTACCTGTTCGCCGCCACCATCCTGATGGGGGTGTTCCAGATCCTGGCGGGGCTCGCCCGGCTCGGGCGGCTGATGCGCTTCGTCTCGCGCTCGGTGATGACGGGCTTCGTCAACGCGCTGGCCATCCTCATCTTTCTGGCGCAGCTCCCCGAACTCACCGGCGTGACACCGGCGACCTACGGGCTGATCGCGCTCGGGCTCGCCATCATCTACGGCGTCCCCAGAGTCACCCGCGCCGTCCCCTCGCCGCTCGTGGCCATCGCCGTGCTCACTGCGCTCACAGCCTATTTCGGGTTCGATGTGCGCACCGTCGCCCATCTCGGCGCGCTGCCGACCGCCTTGCCGAGCTTTGCCCTGCCGGAGGTGCCGCTGACGCTGGAGACCCTGCGCATCATCCTGCCCTACGCCGCGACGCTCGCCGCGGTCGGCCTCTTGGAGAGCCTGCTCACCGCGCAGATCGTCGATGACATGACTGATACCGGCAGCTCCAAGAATCGGGAATGCATGGGCCAGGGGCTGGCCAACATGAGTTCGGCGGTGTTCGGCGGCATGGGCGGCTGCGCCATGATCGGGCAATCGGTCATCAACGTGTCGTCAGGCGCCCGCGGCCGGCTCTCGACCCTGGTGGCAGGGAGCTTTCTGCTGGTGCTGCTCGTGCTCTTGCAGGATCTGCTGGCCATCGTCCCGGTCGCCGCGCTGACCGCCGTGATGATCATGGTCTCGCTCAATACCTTCTCCTGGCGGTCGCTCCTGGAGCTCCGCACCAACCCGCTGCCCTCGTCCCTGGTGATGCTCGCGACCGTCGCCGTGGTGGTCGCCACCCGCGACCTCGCCATCGGCGTGCTCGTCGGCGTCCTGCTGTCGGGCGTGTTCTTCGCCGGAAAAGTCGCGCGGATGAGCCGGGTCACCTCCGAGCTCTCGCCGGACGGGAGTACGCGCACCTACCGGGTGAGCGGTCAGGTGTTCTTCGCCTCTGCAGGCACCTTCGCCGAGGCGATCGACCTGCGCGAGCCGGTGGAGCGCCTCGTCATCGACGTGCACGCGGCGCATTTTTGGGACATCTCGGCGGTGGGCGCTCTCGACCGCGTGGTGATGAAGGCCCGCGCCAACGGCAAGACCGTCGAGGTCGTGGGCCTCAACGAGGCCAGTACCACCCTGGTCGAGCGCTTCGGCCAGCACGACAAGGCGGAGGCCTCGCTGCCGGCGCATTGAGGGGCGCCGAAGAAGGGTGTGTGTTCCCTCTCCGCGCAGGCGGCGCGAGGGACGGACGTACGTCCTGTCCTATCCCCCCGCTTCCAGCGCCCGCGCCAGCGCCACGAACCCCGCCACCGGAATCTCCTCCGCCCGCGCCGTCCCCGGCAGGCCGGCGGTGGCGAGCAGGCGGACGGGGTCGGCGGTGGCGGCTTTCAGGCTCTGGCGCAGCATCTTGCGGCGCTGGCCGAAGGCGGCGCGGGTCACCCGTTCGAGATCGGCGATCCGGCAGGGCAGCGGCTCGGGCCGCGGGCGCAAGTGGACGATGCTGGAGGTGACCTTCGGCGGCGGCACGAAGGCGGTCGGCGCCACGTCGAACAGGATGGTCGCCTGCGTACGCCAGCCGCAGAGCACGCCGAGCCGGCCGTAATTGGCCCGGTCGCTTTCATCGGCGACGATGCGCTCGGCCACCTCGCGCTGGAACATCAGCGTCGCCGATTCCCACCAGGGCGGCCAAGGGTCATCAGTCCGGTCGCCGCGGGTTTCGGCGCCGAGCCAGCCGGTGAGCAGCACGGTGGCGACGTTGTAGGGCAGGTTCGCGACGATCCTGACCGGCCCGTCTCCGACCAGCGGGCGCGGGTCGAAGCCGACCGCGTCGGCATCGATCACGTCGAGCCGGCCGGGATAGTGCGCGGCGATCTCACTGAGCGCCGGCAGCGCGCGGGGGTCGCGCTCGATCGCCACCACGCGCTTGGCGCCCGCCGCCAGCAGCGCCCGGGTCAACCCGCCCGGGCCGGGGCCGACCTCCACCACCGTCACGCCGTCGAGCGCGCCCGCCGAGCGGGCGATGCGGCCGGTCAGGTTGAGATCGAACAGGAAATTCTGGCCGAGCGCCTTCTTCGGCTCCAGCCCGTGCCGCCGCACCACCTCGCGCAGGGGGGGCAGGCCGTCGGTGCTCAACGCTTCGGTGGTCATCGGCGAAGAGGCTCAGGCGCGGACGGGAAAGGGTGTGACGTTGTCCGTCGGCCGCTGCGCGAGGCGCTGCGCCAGCCGCAGGGCAGCGATCAGGCTGTCGGGCCGGGCGATGCCCTTTCCGGCGATGTCGAAGGCGGTGCCGTGGTCGGGCGAGGTGCGCACGAAGGGAAGCCCCAGCGTCACGTTCACGCCCTCGTCGAAGGCCAGCGTCTTGACCGGGATCAGCGCCTGATCGTGGGTGGGGGTGAGCGCCACGTCGTAGGTCGCCCGCGCCCGCTCGTGGAACAGGGTGTCGGCCGGCAACGGTCCCCGGATGTCGATGCCCTCGCTGCGAAGCGCCGCGACGGCGGGCGCCAGCACGTCCCGGTCCTCGGTGCCCATTGTGCCGGATTCGCCCGCATGCGGGTTGAGGCCCGACAGGACGAGGCGGGGGTGTTCGAGGCCGAAGCGGGCGCGCAGGTCGGCGTGGACGATGCGCGCGGTGCGCTCGACCAAACCTTGCGTCAGCAACTCGGGCACGCGGCGCAGGGCGACGTGGATCGTCACCGGCACCACGGCGAGCGTGTCGCTCCAGATCATCATCACCGGCAGCGGCGGCTCACGCCCCTCTCGCGCGGCGAGCGCGGCCAGAAACTCGGTATGCCCCGGATGGGCGAAGCCGACCCGTGTGAGCACGAACTTGGCGATGGGGTTGGTCACCACGGCCGAGGCCGCGCCGGAGCGCACCAGATCGACGGCGGCGGTGATCGACTCGACGATGGCGCCGGCATTGGCCGAATCCGGCGCGCCGGGCGTGACGATCACCTTCGCGCCGCTCGGCAGCGGCAACACCGGCAGGGCGCGGGGAAACACCTCGACGGCATCGTCCGGCTCGACCTCGGCCACCGGCACCGACAGGCCGAGTCGGTAGGCGGTGGCTTCCACGAATTCGGGATCGCCGATGATCTGAAACGGCGGCACCCCCCGATCGCCCCGCAACTGCCACGCGGCGAGCGCGATCTCGGGTCCGATCCCGGAAGGATCGCCGAGGGTGAGGGCAAGCGGTCTGTCGTCGGAGGCCATGGCGGGCTTATAGCGCGGTTTGACCGATCGCCGAGGGGATTCGAGGGATGGGCTGAGAGGTGGCTGGCCGCTGTGCCGACCGCCGTGATGAGGACCCGTGGGTGCGCTCATCGCCGCTGGTCTGGCCCATGACTTATGAGGGATCGGTCGGGTTCTGAAGCCGTGGTGTCTGCTTCCGACCCTTGCGGACATTCGACCCGCTTCCGCCGAAGGTCCGGATGGGTCGGTAAGCGGACCCTGCCGGCATCCTAGCGCCAGCCGGGCGGACGAGCGCCTGAGGATTTGAGGTGAGCAGACCGAACGGTCTGACCTGATCCAGCGTTAAGGGTCCCCAGGTCTGAGGATCCGAGGATTGATCGATGTGGAGCTGGCGGATCATGGATCGGGCGCCCCGTGATGGCCGCTGGATCATCGCCATCAACCGGCGCGAGCCGGACCGCCGAGCCGTCATTCGCTGGGATCCGGGCAGCATCGAGGACAGCGAGCCCTGGCGGGTCGCTTCGTGCGACCACGGCTACGCGTCGGACGCTTTCACAGACTGGATGCCCTTTCCACCTTGGCCAGCTCAGGGCGAAAAAGCAGACGCGAGCCAGAGCGAGACTCCGGCGGCGCTGGGCGGTGAGACGTTGCCGAACGGGTTGTGAGGCCTCGAAGGCTAAGCACTACGCTGGTGCCCTCGCCGAGTTCGGCTTCGATCCGGATCCCGCGGCTCGACTGGTGAGCCGTGCTCAACCTGCTCTGCGGGCTGGGGCAGGACCGGAGGCAGCTTCATCCGCGGCGCGGCCGCCGGGACGACCCGCGTCGGCGGGATCGGGCTCAGCCCGCTCCGGCGCTGACAGCGTCAATGGCGGCGCGTTCCCGGTTCGGCTCCGGAGATGCCGCGGTTGGCTTTTGATCCGAACTGGTCCGCCGATCCGGGCGAGAGGTGAGGCCGCGCTTCCAGTCAATTTGGTACATGCACCACGTAGATACAGGTATGTTCTCGCAGGCATCCGCTTAAGCAGGCGAGAGCGCCTCGCGAGCAGGAGCGTGAAGAAGGCGGGTGCGTTGTAGCGGATGTAGCGCGGAAGGTTCTCGAACCATTCCGCACTCAGGCGCGCATCCCGTTGCACGCGAGCGAGTGCGCGGTGACGTCGATGGCCGAACGCGTCTAGGGCGCGGGGAAGGCTGTCGTGCTCGCTCAAGGCCGAGGCGAGCGCGACCGCGTCGTCGATGGCGAGACGCGTTCCCGAACCGATCGTGAAATGTGTCGTATGTGCGGCGTCGCCGATCAGCACCAAGTTGTCCGCGTGCCACGTTCGGTTGACCAACGTGCGGAAGCTCAGCCATGGCAGTCTGTTACCATTGCCATCGCGGCTGATCAGTTCGTGGCCGTCGAGATGCTTGGCAAATATGCTCTCCAGTACCCGCAACTCGGCATCCGCGAGCATCATGCCAAAACCGAGCCCATTCCACGTCTCCGGTGCGCATTCCACGATGAATGTACTCACTCCCTCCTTGAAGGAGTAGGCGTGAAACCAGACCCATCCGGCGCTGGTCGGAACGAATCCGAAAGTGAAGGAAGGAAATAGCTGTGTCGTTGCGAGCCAGATGTATTTGTTGCGGCCGGCTTCGATCTGCGGCCGGAACTGATCCGCGCGGCGCCGACGCAACTGACTCGCGACACCGTCTGCCGCCACGATGAGGTCGGCGTCAGCGACCTGACTCAGCTCGCTGATCTCGCTCTCGAACCGCACGTCGACGCCTAGCGCGAGCGCCCGCTCGATTAGGATCTGCAGGAGGCGACGACGGCATATGCCGTAGCCCCCGCCTACGGAGTGATGCGGCGGTTGCCCCTCGACGTCGATCACTTGCCCGGACCAGGGAACCGCCTGATCCGCGATCGCCTGCGCGCTGTCCGGATCGTTGGTCCGCAGGGTGGCAAGAAGATCGTCCCAGAAGACGACGCCCCACCCATGTGTCGTTCCCGCTGGGTTTCGCTCGTGGACGACGATCTCATGGTTCGGGTTGCGCCGCTTCATCACGATCGCGAAATACAATCCGGCAGGCCCTGCACCGACACATGAGATCCGCATCAAGACTCTCCATCTAGTCTGATGCTTCATGCATCATGACATGAGATGACTCTGCTAGAGCATCGTCCCGAAAGGTGGCATCGGCTTTCGGAAAAAGACGAGGCAAAACAGGGGCCTAGAGCATCGTCCTGGATACGGTATTCGGGACGATGCTCTAGATCATGATTTCATGTATATTTTGGTGTCGCACTCACGGCAACAAAAGGCCTTCCTGCGTGCATCAGGAACAACGGCGTTTTTTGAAGGATGCAGGAATGCTGATGATCATCCTGCGTGACAGTGCAGCCGTGGCAGCGCGACGGAAGCCGGCGATGAGAGCTTGAAATGGACCACCAACGAGCGCAACGTCGATTCTGGATGATGGTCTTAACCCCAAGGGGCTACGCCCGCCTCTTTGTCTGCCTGCATGGGCGTGACATCCCTCCGCAGCCAGCTTGGGCGTCGGAGCCGCCTCTGACCGACCCCCGATGCCGGGCCATCATCGGAACGGGTCGCACAGCCGGCTGTGAGAAAGCTTAAGAGGAGGACCGGCGGCCTCAACCTCGATGCGCATGGAGCACAACGCTCAGGACGTTGTGACGGCCGGACCGATCTACTGGTACAAAGGCAGCTTTAGGGAGGTCAGCGGCTATTCGAGAAGGCCGGACCGTAGGTCCGCTACTGGCGCAAAGCCGCCGTTCAGCATCCGCGCGCTGAACAGCGGGTTTCCACCCATTGCGGATCTCGGGACCCAAGGTCAAACTGCCGACCTCTCCCTAAATCTCGATGCGCCCACCCCCCGGCGCCCCGCCGGCATCGAGCCCCACGCTCTTCACGATGGCGAAGACCGGGCGCCCGACCGCGAGCCCCAGGTCGCGGGCCGAGGCGCGGGTGAGGCGGGCGGCCAGTGTCGCCTGCCCGCAGGTCACCTCGACGAGGCAGGCGGTGCCCTCCTCCCGCAGGGCGGCGACGTGGCCCAGCAGGACGTTGCGGGCGCTCAAAGCTTCGGGGCGGGCCAGCGCCAGCAGCACGTCGCGGGCGGGCACCCGCAGGTTGAGCTGGCGGCCCTCAGGGGCGTCAATCAACGGCAGGTCGAGGGGGCCGGCCGGGCCGGTCAGGCGCGTCAGACCGGTTGCGGGATCGTGGCGCTCGACCCGCATGGCGAGCACGCTGCCGGCTTCCGCGCCGTCGGGGATCAGGTCGGGCCGGCGCAGCACGGCATCGACCGGGCCGCTCGCCGCCACGCGGCCCGCCTCCAGCACCACCACGGTGGAGGCGAGGCGCGCGACCTCCGCCACCGAGTGGCTGACATAGACGATGGGCAATCCGGCCTCGTCGCGAAGCCGCTCGATATAGGGCAGGATCTCGCGCTTGCGGGCCTCGTCGAGGGCCGAGAGCGGCTCGTCCATCAGCAGCAGCCGCGGGCGCGCCAGCAGCGCCCGGCCGATCGCCACCCGCTGCCGCTCGCCCCCCGAGAGGCCGGCGGGGCGCCGCTCCAGCAGCGGGGCGATGCCGAGGAGATCCGCCACCGCGTCGAAGCGCGGCCCGCCCACGCCGCGGGAGAACAGGCGGCCGAAGCGCAGGTTCTGCCGCACGCTGAGATGCGGCATCAGCCGCGCCTCCTGGAACACGCAGCCGATCTGCCGCCGATGCACCGGCACGCGGATCCCGAGCTCCGTGTCGAGCAGAACGGTGCCGTCGGCGACGATGCGCCCGCGCTGCGGCTGGGCCAGACCGGCGATCAGGTCGATCACCGTGGTCTTGCCCGAGCCCGAGCGCCCGAACAGGGCGGTGAGCCCGGCGCCCGCGCTGAAGGCGACGTCGAGCGCGAAACCGTCGCGGCGGAGGGAAACGTCGACGTCGATGGTCATGCAGCCTCGGCCTGAAACCGTCCGGCCGGCTTCTCAGCAAAACCGAGGCGGAGACAAGAGGCTCGATGGGCGGGGGCTCATAGGCGTTCTGCCGCGTTGTCGGCGCAGGATCCGAAAGGCGCCCGATGATCACCGTCCACCATCTGGAGAACAGCCGCTCGCAGCGGGTGCTGTGGCTGCTCGAGGAACTGGGGCTCGCCTACACGGTGAAGCGCTACGCGCGCGACCCCGCGACGATGCTGGCCCCGCGCGAACTCCGGGCGGTGCATCCACTCGGCAAGTCGCCGGTGATCGAGGCGGAGGGGCGGGTGGTGGCGGAGACCGGCGCCATCGTGGAGTTCCTCACCGCCCGTGCCGGCGGCGCCCTGACCCCGGCGCCGGACACGCCGGAGCGGGACCGCTACACCTATTTCCTGCACTACGCCGAGGGCTCGGCGATGCCGCCGCTTCTGCTCAAGCTCGTGTTCTCGCGGCTCGCTCCGGGGAGCCCCGCCCTGCTTCGCCCGCTGGTGCGGGCGGTCGCGGCCAAGGTGATGGGCGGCTTCGTCGATCCGGAGCTGCGCCGCCACGCCGCCTACTGGGAGGCGGAACTCGCCGAACGCCCCTATTTCTGCGGCAGCGACTTCACCGTGGCCGACATCATGATGAGCTTCCCCCTCGAAGCCTTTTCCGCCCGCGGGACGGGAGCGGGCCCGCGGGTGACGGAGTGGCTGGCGCGCCTCCATGCGCGGCCCGCCTACAAGCGAGCGCTGGAGCGGGGTGGGCCTTACGCCTATGCGTGAAGGGGGTTTGTGAGCGGGATATTATTCCTTACCGTTCCACCCCGATCCGCCGGCTCATCCGCCGCGCCAGCGCCTCCGAGGCCACGAGCGCCAGCATCGAGACCGCGACCGAGACCAGGGTCAGGCGCAGCGCCCCCGCCTCCCCGCCCGGCACCTGGGTGAGCGTATAGATCGCCGAGGGCAGGGTCTGGGTCTCGCCGGGGATGTTGGAGACGAAGGTGATGGTCGCGCCGAACTCGCCCATCGCCTTGGCGAAGGCGAGCACCGCACCCGCGAGGATCCCGGGCAGGCTGAGCGGCAGAGTCACGCTCAGGAACACCAGGGGCGGTGCGGCACCGAGCGTCGCCGCCGCCTGCTCCAGCCGCCGGTCCACCGCCTCGATCGACAGGCGCATCGCTCGCACCATCAGCGGAAAGCCCATCACCGCGCAGGCGAGCGCCGCGCCGGTCCAGCGGAACGAGAACACGAGACCGATCTCGGCGAGCCACGCCCCCAGGAAGCCCCGCCGGCCGAAGGTGAGCAGCAGCAGGTAGCCCGTCACCACCGGAGGCAGGATCAGCGGCAAGTGGACCAGGCCGTCGAGCAGGGCGTGACCCGGAAAACGCCGTCGTGCCAGCAGCCATGCCACGAGCAGGCCCAGCGGCAGGCTCGCCAGCGTCGCGACGGAGGCGACGCGCAGGGACAGCAGGAGGGCCGTCGTCTCGTCGGGGCTGAGGCCGAGCCAATCCGAGGGTCCGCTCACGGCGCCCTCCCCGAAGGAGCGGGCGGGACGGACACGGTCATCCGCCGGGCCTCGCCCTCACGACCCTTGCCGGCAACGCCCTTGCCTCAACGCGCCGCCCTCACAGCCCCGCAGCGGCCTTGAGGGCGGCGTTGATGCGGTCCTGCCAGCCGGGACCATCTTTCTGGAAATGCTCGAGCACCGCCCTGTCGATACGCAGGGACACGGTCTCGCGCGCGCCGGGGACGATCGGTGCCCTGGGCGCTTCCGGCGCGGCCTCGGGGGTTTTTCGTGTCACCGCCCTGAAGGCGGCTTCGGCCGCTTGACGCGGGTCGCTCGTGCGGCGGGTGCGATCAATCGCCATGGGGTTCAGGCCGTTGCCTTCTTGCGGCCGCGCTTGGGCGCGGGTGGGTTGGCGGCACGCTCCGCGGCCTCCTCGGCTTCCTTGGCGAGCCGCAGGGCCCGCAGGCGCACGGTGCGCTCGTCTACGGCCTTCACCGCGGCCAGATGCTCGGCCATGGCCTGCTGGCCCTCGCGAGCCATGCGCTCGGCCCGCTCGGCGCGCTCCGCTGCGCGGGTCTTGGCGTCGATGTCGTCGCTCATGAAAGAACTTTCGGCGAGAACTCGCGCCGCGTGAAATCCCGGCGGCGGCGCGCGGCGTCCCGACACGGGTGGGATCGGGCGCGGGACGGCAAAAAAGCCTCGAGCGGGACCGTCGAGGATTCCTGCCTTCAGACTTAGCACGAAAGCGCCGGCAAAGACCAATTCGGCCGAAGCGCAGCCGGTTTTCCCCGGCTCTTCGCGCCTCGCTCTTGCCGGAAGCGCGACGCCACCGCGGCGGCGCTCGCTCAATCCCGATCCGCGCGCCGCAGGGACCAGTGCAGGACTCCCTGCGCATCGACGAGCCACAGTGCGACCTACCCTGCCCCGCCGCGGCCCATCGCATTCGTTGTGGCGGCAAGGCTGGAGGCGGCAAGGCTGGGGGAAGGCTCTCGCAGCGCCGAGCCCCCTTCCCGCATGAGGGCCCGAACCCCATCGGCTTGATTACGAGTGCGGGCCGCTTACGGCCCTTCTCTGACATTGAGAAGATCGGCTCCGGACCGAGGGACGTGCGATGCGGTGCTCGACAGCGAAACGCTCAACCCTCAGGGATGGCTTGAAGCTCCGCCGTGCTGGCCAGGATCGTCTCCTGCAACGCCGTCGCGACGGCATGCTGGCGGCCTGAGCCGAGCACCACGAACTCGACCGCGCCGATCGACGGCAATCCGGCCGTCTCCGGGACCGGGGTCAGTCCCGGCGGCATCACCCTGGCCGAGTGCGGCGCGATGCCCAGACCCGCTTCGACGGCAGCGCGCAGCCCCATCAGGCTGCCGCTGGTACAGGCGATCCGCCAGGAGCGGCCCGCCGCTTCGAGGGCATCGAGCGCCAGGGTGCGCGTCATCGAAGGCGGCGGATAGAGAACCAAGGGCAATGGCAGCGCCGGATCGGGAACGAAGCCAGGCCGGCCCGCCCAGATCAGCTCCTCCGCCCAGGCCAACTCGCCGCGCGGGTCGCCGCGTCGGCGCTTGCAGAAGATCACGTCCAGTTCGCCCGCATCGTAGCCCTGGTAGAGGGCCCGGCTGAGCCCGACCGTCAGCTGCAGATCTACGGAGGGGTGGCAATCCGCGAAACGCGCCAGAACCTGGGCCAGGGCCGACAGGGTGTAATCTTCGGAGACGCCGAGGCGGATGCGGCCGCGCAGGCCGCCCGGCGAGAAGAAGGCGCGAAGCCGGTCGTGCGCCTCCAGCACGTCGCGGGCGAAGCCGATCATGGCTTGGCCGTCCGGCGTCAGGGCGACCCGGTGTGTGTCCCGCATCAGGAGGGAGCGGCCCAGCGCCTGTTCCAGCCGCGTGATATGCCCGCTGACCGTAGATTGCCGCACGCCGAGCGTCTGCGCAGCGGCCGTGAAGCTGCCGCTCTCAAGTACGGCCAGGAAGGAGCGGATCTGCTCGACGTTCAGGTTGCTCATCATGGTTCGTGATAACCGATATCCATACCGCTCCGGAGCCCGGCAGGCTTAGGGTCCAGACCGAACCCGCTTCCCAGCACCATCGCCAAGCGTCTCCCAGTGACCGCTCCCCTTGCCATAGCCATGATCTTCATCAGCGGCTTCGTCGCGATCCCGGTATTCGGCAGATGGGCGCATCAGGTCACGGAGGGGCTCGCCTTCCTTCTCGCGACCGTCGTGCTGGTGATTGCGATCATGCTCCTTTGTGATCGCTGGCCGGATTACTACGCCAATCCTCAGGTGCCGGTTGCCATGACGGCAACGCCATTTGGCGATTAGCGCATCGCAACGCATCCATCGCCTGCAGATCAGGGAAAGCCTCGTGAAGCCGCAGATCACGGGTGGCGGCACGTCCGCTGGAACCGCCCTCGCCTTCGTCGCCGGCTTCGTCGATGCGGCGGCCTTCATCGCGCTAACAGGCCTGTTCACGGCCCATGTCACCGGTAACTTCGTCCTTATCGGTGCCGAATTGGTCGCGAGTTCGACGGGCGTGCTGGCGAAGCTTCTGGCGCTGCCCGTCTTCATGGCGGCGGTGGCGGGGTCCCGCATCTTCGCGCTGCTCCTGGAGCGACGGGATGCCGATCCGCTGCCCTGGCTGCTCGCCGTCGAGGCGGCCCTCCTCGCGGGGTTCGGCTTGTGCGGGACCCTGTTGTCGCCGCTGGATGCGCCGGACGGTGCCCCGGCTCTGGTCGTCGGCATGCTCGCCGTCGCGGCCATGGGCGTGCAGAACGCGATCGGTCGACTCTCGCTCGGTCACCTCGCTCCGACCACGGTGATGACCGTGAGCGTAAGCCAAGCCGTCATCGACGCAACGGATCTCGCCCTGAGAACGTCCGGGAACCCCGCTCAGACGCGCGCGCGCCTGCTGCGTGTGCTACCGGCCATTGTGGCCTTCGCCGCAGGCGCCCTGTGCGGAGCTTTCGGGATCGCCTATCTGGCCTTCGGCTGCATCACGCTGCCGATCATGGTCTTGATCAGCTTGATCGTCCTGGCGATGGCGCCTGCCGAAGCAGACGCCGTGACTTGAGCCACGCCAGAGATATCCCAAATCGATGGTCGACCAAGAAGGCCGCATAATCGAACGTCCGCTTCTGGGCGATGAGGGAACCTCTGCTTCCCACCCCCAATGGTCCTTCATAAAGCCAAGCTGATTGGGCTTCGGCTCTGGTCCCCTTGTCCTAGCTTCCCAGAAGCCAATGCTATTTGCGAAAGCACCGACCGATCCATTTCCGTAAGATCGTTGTCGCGGTCCTCGCGAACAGTTCGGCCAAGGGCGGCCTGATCCAGTCTCGTGCGGAGGGAGCATGCCGGTTCTGTCGGGCGGCTGTCTGTGCGGTGCCGTGCGCTACGAGGCGCGCTCCCCGCCGCTCCGGGTCACGCTCTGCCACTGCCGCTTCTGCCAGCACGTGACCGGATCGAGCCACCTCGTCGAGCCGCTCTTCGCCCGCGACGACCTGCAGGTCACCGCGGGCGTGCCAACCGTGTACCGGCACCGCTCGGAGGGCAGCGGCAAGCACCTCGACCTGCATTTCTGCGCCGTCTGTGGGACGACGCTGTTCATGACGTTCGAGCGCTTCCCCACCCTGTGCGGAGTGTATGCCGGGACGCTCGACGACCCGGCCGCGATCGAGGTGCGACCCGACAACGCCAAGCAGGTCTTCGTCGCCTCGGCACGGGCCGAGGCGGTGCTCCTGCCGGGCCTCGACACCTTCGCCGGACCGGCCATAGACGCGGCGGGCGTGCCGCAGGCGCCGTTCGTGCACGACGCCCCCCATAGGGTCGGCCGCCGGGGAAGCGAACCGTTCCCCGGCGAGCCCGAAGGATCGCATCCCCGCTGACGCGGGGCATCACCCCGATCAGCCGCGGATGAAGGCGAGGAGGTCGGCGTTGAGCCGGTCCGCGTTGACGGTCAGCATCCCGTGCGGCAGGCCCGGATACGTCTTCAGCGTGCCGTTGCGCAGGAGCTTGATCGACTTGTGCGCGGCGGCGCCGATCGGCACGATTTGGTCGTCCTCGCCGTGGAGCACCAACGTCGGTACGGAGATCGCCCGCAGATCCTCGGTCTGGTCGGTTTCCGAGAAGGCCTTGATGCCCTCGTAATGCGCCTTGGCCGAGCCCATCATGCCCTGCCGCCACCAGTTCCGGATCACGCCCTCATGAACCGTCGCGCCGTCGCGGTTGAAGCCGTAGAACGGGCCGGTCGGGACATCGAGGAAGAACTGGGCTCGGTTGTCGGCCAGCGCCTTGCGGAAGCCGTCGAACACCTCGATCGGCAGACCCTCCGGGTTTGCCTCGGTCTTCAGCATCAAGGGGGGCACGGCGCTCACCAGCACCGCCTTGGCCACGCGCCCCTGCGGCTCGCCGTGGCGGGCGACGTAGCGAGCGACCTCGCCGCCGCCGGTGGAGTGGCCGATATGGATGGCGTTCTTCAGGTCGAGAGCCTCGGCGACCGCCGAGGCGTCGGCGGCGTAGTGGTCCATGTCGTGCCCGTCCGGCACCTGCGCCGAGCGGCCGTGGCCGCGCCGGTCGTGGGCCACGACGCGAAAGCCTTGGCCGACGAAGAACAGCATCTGCGCGTCCCAGTCGTCCGACGAGAGCGGCCAGCCGTGATGGAACATGATCGGCTGCGCGTCCTTCGGCCCCCAATCCTTGTAGAAGATCTCGGTGCCGTCCCGGGTGGTGATCGTGGCCATGACTGTCTCTCCTCGACGGTAGTGGGTGGGGTGGAGCAGCGTCCGGATCGGGCCGCGGCGGCCGATGCTTGACGGTGGGAGAATGAACCCATGCCGCAGATTTGAAAATCAGAAACGATTGAAATGTATCGTTTCCAAAAGTGGTATGCCGCACTTTTCGCGGGGTGCGAGTCCGCTTTGCAAATGCGAGGTCGGCCCGCTCGGCCGCGGCCATGAGATCTCGGCCAGTGAAGAGCCGGCAGGGATGGTAAGAGTTTCGCCGCGGTTGTGGAACACGCCCGTCGCACCGAAAGGGTGGGACCGAACTGCCGGGATCGATCACGGTTTCCACCTCGGCCGGTGCCCCCTCTGTTCGGGGAGGTCAAGGTCCGTTACGGCGCGGTCGGTCGCCCGGCCGGATCCGATTCGAAGCCTATGAGGACCCCCGCCCGATGGCGAGACATCGCTGGACCGTCGCCGACATCCCCTCCCAGGCCGGCCGCCGCGCCGTCGTGACGGGAGCGAGCGCCGGGCTCGGGTTCGAGACGGCGCGGGCGCTGGCCGGGGCGGGTGCGTCGGTGGTGCTGGCGGTGCGCAATCCGGAGAAGGGGGAGCGCGCCGCCGCGGCGATCCGGCGGGAACATCCCGGCGCCGACCTGTCCGTGCGCCCGATCGATACCGCCTCGATCGCCTCCGTGCATGCCTTCGCTCAAGCCTGGCCGGCGGAAGCGCCGATCGACCGGCTCGTGCTCAATGCCGGCATCGCCGCGGTGCCCCGGCGTGAGGAGAGCGCGGACGGCTTCGAGCGGCAGCTCGCCACGAACTATCTCGGCCATTTCGCGCTGACCGGACTGCTCCTGCCGGTCCTGAGCCCCTCGGCGCGGGTGGTGTCGGTGGCGAGCCTCGCCCATCGCAGCGGAACGATCCGGTTCGACGACCCCCACTGGCGCGAGACCTATGGGGCACAGCCCGCCTACCGGCAGAGCAAGCTCGCGCTCCTGATGTTTGCCCTCGAACTCGACCGGCGGCTCAAGGCGACGGGCTCCGGCATCGCCTCGCTCGCGGCGCATCCGGGGCTCGCCGTCACCGAGGTGTTCCGCCGGGGCGACCGGGCGGGCGCGTTCCAGCAGGGAGCGGGGCGGATCATCTTTTCGCTGATCGGCCAGCCGGCGGCGCAGGGTGCCCTGCCGATCCTCTACGCCGCCACCGCGCCGGAGGCGGAGCGCGGCGGCTATTACGGACCGGACGGGCTCTGGGAGGCGCGCGGCGGTCCGAAGCCCGCCGCTATCGCCGCCCGCGCCCTCGACCGGGCCGCGGCCGATCGGCTCTGGGCGATGTCCGAGACGCTCACCGGGGTGCGGTTCGCCCCGTGATCCCCCGCCCTCCCGTCAGGCGACGTTCCGCGTGGGCCGCCGCGCCTGCCTGACGGCCTGAGGGATGAGTTCGATCAGCCCGGTGACCTCGCCGGAGGGCCGGGCCGGGCTGTAGAGGAAGCCCTGCGCGCTGTTGCAGCGCCGCAGCCGCAGCATTTCCGCCTGCTGCTCCGTCTTGCCGCCCTCGACCGTGACGTCGATCCCGAGGCCGCCCGCGATGACCATGATAAAGCGCGTCGTCACGAGTGGCCGCGAGTAGACCTCGTCCGGCCAAGCCTCGATCAGGCTGCGGAGCATGGTGGCAAGCACGGACGGCAGCGCGCGCCTCGGCGAGCGCCTCGCGCAGCGGCGGACTGCCCGTCTCACAGACCCGAAACGTTCCTGCGGATGACATCGTGGCAACCTCTCCGCCGCGAACCTCCCCCACCATCGTTAAGTTTTTGGAAGACCGATTGTCGCGAATACGTGCCGGAGGAAAATTTTTGCGGCAGCGAATTCGTTTGATGAACGCCTGATTGACGTGTTTGGTAGCGCGCTAAGCGGCATTGTTCGCGCTGCTGCGGGATGGATACCGTATCGAAGCCGCGCATTGGATGTGTCTTGCTTCCTAGGATTGACTTATTGGTATTGGAGGTTTGTGCGAAGACTGCACGATCAGAGTGTCTCACGAAACTCTTGGCCACTGCCCGTTTTCTTTCCGATTGCGATGGTACCGCGGGCGTTCTGCGGGAGACACTCGGTCGTCACCAATCCAGAAACCGGCGCGACGCGCGAAGGCGAGACCTTCGGTGCCGTTGAGGGCGCGATCGGTGTCCCGGTTCGGATGACTGGATCGGGCGGCCGCCTCGCGCCGGCCAAGGGGAGACGATTTCGGGCCGGCTGCGGGAGCGTCCCGAGGCTTCGAGACGATGCCCCTACAGCCATTTCTTCCAGCGGAAGAATACGTAAGGCAGCACCGCGGCCACTACCATCATGCCGACCGCGGCCGGATAGCCGAAATGCCAGTCGAGCTCCGGCATGGTCTTGAAGTTCATGCCGTAGATCGAGGCGATCAGCGTCGGCGGCATGAACACCACCGCCATGACCGAGAACAGCTTGATGATGTTGTTCTGTTCCAGGTTCACGAGGCCGAGCGTCGCGTCGAGCAGGAACTGGATCTTGGCCGAGATGAAGGTCGCGTGTTCTTCCAGCGATTGCAGGTCGCGTAAGGTCGAGCGCACGTCCTCGCGCAACTCGCGCGGAGCCTTGGCCGTGCGGTAGGTGGCCGAGAGCGAGAGCAGGATGCGCTCCATCGAGACCAGGCTCTCGCGCTGCTTCGAGATCAGGTCGCCGTGCCGCCCGAGCGAGCGCAGCGTGTCCTGCAGCGCGTTGTTGCGCGAGGACGGGTCGCCCTTGTCCTCGAAGATTTTTCGCGAGAGGCGGTCGATCCGCTCGCCCTGGAGCTGGAGCACGTCGGCGGCGCGGTCGATCACCGCCTCGATCAGCCCGGCCAGGATCGACTCGCCCGAGACCGAGCGCGACGGCCCGTTGCCCGTCGCCCGGCCGGCGCGCTGAGTGTACATCCGGAACGCCTGCGGCTCCTCGTAGCGCACGGTGATGAGCCGGTTGTCGCGCAGGATGAAGGTGATGCCGGCCAAGCCCGGCTCCTCGGAATCGCTGACGCGGGAGAGCACGCGCCCCGTCATGTAGCGGGCGCCGGCCTCGACGTAGAGCAGCTCGGAGGGTTCGATGTCCTTCATCTCCTCGCGCGTCGGCACGGTGATGCCGAGGAAGGATTCGACCTTCACCTCCTCCTCCCGCGTCGGGCGCACGAGGTCGAGCCAGACCGTGTCCTCGGGGATCGGCTCCTGCAGTTCGAGGTAGCGGCGCTCCAGCACCGTCTGGGTGTCGCCCGCGACGGGCTTGTGCGTGAAGATCAAGGCGTTGCGACCTGTGGAAGCTTCAGTCGAGCGCCCCGGGAGGGGCGACGCTTGTCTCCGGCACGAAGAAGTCCGGCGCAAGCGGGACGCCTGCTGTGACGCGGTATTTTGAAAAGTCCGTGACGCCCTCCTCGGCCAGGAAGGTGTCGTCGATCAGGAAGCGCCCGGTGAAACTCATGGCCTCCTTCAGGAACACGGCGTGGGCCGCGTCGGCCATGATCTCGGGCGTGCGGCTCGCCTGCATCAGGGCGTCGCCGCCGAGCAGGTTCCTGACCGCCGCCGTGGCGATGGTGGTGCGCGGCCACAGGGCGTTGACCGCGATGCCCCTGCCCCGGAGTTCGCCCGCCAGCCCCAGCACGCACAGCGACATGCCGAACTTCGCGATTGAGTAGGCGAGGTGCGGCGCGAACCATTTTTCCGCCATGTCGAGCGGCGGCGAGAGCATCAGGATGTGCGGGTTCTCGGCCCGCTCCAGATGGGGGATCGCGTACTTGCTCACCATGTAGGTGCCGCGCGCGTTGATCCCGTGCATCAGGTCGAAGCGCTTCATCTCGGTCTTGGGCGTGTTCGACAGCGAGATCGCGCTCGCATTGTTGACCACGATGTCGATCCCGCCGAACGTCTTGGCCGTCCGGTCGAGCGCGTCCTTCACCGCCTCCTCGTCGCGCACATCGACCGTCAGCGGCAGCGCCCGGCCCCCGGCCCGCTCGATGTCTTCGGCCGCCGTGAAGATCGTGCCCTCCAGCTTCGGATGCGGTTCGGCGGTCTTGGCCGCGATGGCGACGTTGGCGCCGTCGCGGGCGGCGCGCAGGCCGATGGCGAGCCCGATGCCGCGCGAGGCGCCGGTGATGAACAGCGTCTTTCCTGCCAGGCTCATGCGTCATCCTCTCCGATCCGGAAGCGCTCCGGCTGGCGGCCGTCGGCGTCGGTGAAACCGTAGGCGCGGGCGAGATCCCCGACATGGACCGTCCGCCCGGCCCGGTCCAGCACGGACGGGTCGGCGGCGAGCGCGGCCAGCGCCCGGCCGGCATAGAGCGGGCTCTCGGTGGCGAGCGCCTCCTGGCCGAGATCGCGCACCCGCTCGGTGGCGACGAAACCCGGCGAGAGGCTCAGCGCGCAGACGCCGTGCTCTCTCAGCTCGGCGGCGCAGGCGAAGGCGAGCCGGTTCGTCGCCGCCTTGGCGAGGTCGTAGTAGATATCGCCGAGATACGTCTCGGTGCCGAAGGAGACGAAGGCGATCAGCCCCTGCTTCGCGGCGACCATGGCCGGCGCGACAGCGCGGGCCAGAAGCAGCCCCGGATACGGCCCCGTCCCGAGATACTGCGCGAACGGCTCGGCCGAGCGACGCCAGAACGGCGTGCCCCAGGCGGCGCCGTCGGGGTAGCGCTCGCCGTCATAGCCCTCGTTGCCGCCCCAGACGCTCGACGCCGCGACATCGATCCGCCCGAACCGGCGCAGCGCCCAGTGCACGAGTTCGTCCACCGCCCGCTCGCTGGTGTGGTCGCACAGGTAATGGTGCCCCTCGCCGCCGGCCGCATCGACCTCGCGGGCGGTGTCCTCGATCGCCTCCGGCCGCGTCTCGGTGCGCCGCCCGGTCTCGGAGGAGCGCGCGGTGACGATCACCGTCGCGCCCGCCTCCCCCAAGCCCCGCGCGAGCCCGCGCCCGACCCCGCGCGAGGCCCCGGCCACGAGGCAGACTTTTCCGCGCAACGAGGGCATCGCGGAAACGCTCATGCCTTGCCGGAGAGGAAGCGGGCGAGCCGCGCCTGCGTCTCGGGGTCGCGCAGGCCCGCATCGAAGGCCTGCGCCTCCGCCTCGATCGCTGCCTCGACCAGCCCCTGCTCGCCCCGCAGCAGCGCGCGGGTCGCCTGCACCGCCTTCCGCGGCAGGGCGGCCAGCCGAGCGGCTTGGGCCAGCGCGTGCTCTTCCAGCGTCTCGGAGGGCAGCTCCGCGTTCGCGAGTCCGAGCGCCACCGCCGCCGCGCCGTCGAACGGCTCGCACAGCAGCAGCAGCGCCGAGGCGCGGGCGAGTCCGATCCGGCGCGGCAGCAGGAAACTCGCGGCGGCCTCCGGCACCACGCCGAGTTCCACGAACGGCATGCGGAAGCGCGCCTGCGGCCCGACATAGACGAGGTCGCAATGCAGCGTCAGCGTCGTGCCGACGCCGATGGCGAGTCCGTCCACCGCCGCGACCAGCGGCGTGCGGGTGCGGGCGAGCTGCCGGATGAAGCGCAGGGCCGGCATCTCGGAAAACGATCCCCGCGGCGCCGTGCCGGCGGCAAAGAAATCGCCCAGGTCGTTACCGGCGGTGAAGGCGCCGGGCAGCCCGGCAAACACCACCGCCCCGATTGTTTCGGAGTTCGCGTCGGCATCTTCCAGCGCGGCGGTGGCGGCGTCGTACATCGCCCCGGTCAGCGCGTTCTTCTTCGCCGGACGGTTCCAGCGGATCAGCCGGACGCCGCCCGAACGATCCTCGATGGTGATGGCTTCGCTCATCCGTCCTCGCCCCCGCACATTTATCAATCTTCGGCGCGCCGCCTCACCCTTCTTCCCGCCGCGACGCTTTGTCGAGGGGCCGCGGCGAGGCCGGGGCGCCGCAGGCGGGCTCACGACCCCGGGACCCCGCGCATCCCACGCCGCCCGTCATTCCGGGCTCCGCCCCGCGGCCCCGGAGGGACGGAGGGGCGCCAGGGCCGATCGGCCTCCGCACGGCCCGCTGCGTCGATTCCCTCTCGCGACCCCGGACACCGCCCGCCGGTCGCCTCGACCCCGCCGCGCGCGACCGTGCGGTCCTGGTGTCGCACCCGCGAAACTTGGCCGTCCGCGAGTCGGATGACGAGCTATGTGGTCTCTCTATGCTCTGACGATCCTCGCCGGTCTCGCCAATGCGATCCAGCCGGGACAGAACGCGACTTTGTCGAAGTCGCTCGGCCTGCCGGTGACGGCGGCCCTGCTGACCCTGCTGGTCAGCACCGCCGCCCTGCTCGTGGGCGGCCTCGCCCTGGGCAAACTCGAACTCCCCTCCGGCCAGCAGCTCGGTCAGGTGCCCTGGTGGGCGTGGCTCGGCGGCTTTCTGAGCATCCTGCTGATCCTGGCCCAGCTCTACGCCTCCCCCGCCATCGGCGCGGCGACCTTTTTGGGGATCATCGTCACCGTGGGCGTGGCCGCCTCGCTCGTGCTCGACCACTTCGGCTGGATCGGGTTTCAGGTGCATCCCGCCAGTGTCTGGCGGGTTGCCGGGGCGGTGTTGATGGTGATTGGGGTGGGGTTGGTTGCGGTGTTTTGAGATTCTGCGAGGTGGTACCTCATTGATTGCGCGGATCATTGGAAGCTCATCGCATGGTAAAAAATATACGTATAATAAATATCAAGATGATGTGTTGATATCAGCGTCTATACCAAATACGCCCTTGATCCGCCTGCGGTTAAGGGCATTTTCGCCAGCAATCTCTCGCAGCGCAAAATCAAGATTCTCCTGTATTTTTTTTACATCAGCAGATGGGTTGCTGATGCTGAGGTACAGGCGGACTGCCGAAATCACATTAGACCTCGTTTCTCCACGAACGGACTTTAAAATATGCTTTATATTCTCGGTCGATGCGTTCGCCAGCAAAGCATCATCTTTTGCGTTCCATCCCTGGGAAATGCCTACTTTCAAAAGTACTTCTTTTTGGGTTGTTTCTGGTTCATGCAGTCTAAGCTTCTCATTGCATGCCGATAAGACCTCCGCATCTTTGATGCCGCCCCTATACGAGTAACTTTCTGTGTCCCATATCGTGGCGTCGCCGCTCTTATTGTCCACATAAAACCTTATGAGTTCAGCTGCCTTCTCATTTGCTCCAAGTTCGCGCAACGTTTGAACTACTGCATCAAGGTTAGATATATCAACAACATTTATATTTGAACGAATAGATTGAACAAGAGATTCAATGATTTCTTCTGCGTTGTCTTCATATGAGTCGTGATAAACTCTCCACGCTGCCCTGTAGGCGTTACCTTGATCGGACAGTGCCAAATTGTGATTTACTGATTCTCCGAAACTTCTGACAGTCTCCTCATCAAAGAACCCTTTTACGACGCCAGATATTATGGCCTTGTCAAGTTCATCAACGTTGCCAAAATCGTATTCTAGCAGTAAGTCGGCATGAGGGTCTGAATCTTTGGGCTTGCTGGTTTCGTTTGATTCCCATAAGCCAGCGTATGGATCGAATTTCATTATATATTCGATAGTTGGTGCATCTTTTGGCTGAAACTTTGAAAAACTCGCCAGTGTAGCCGTATGGATGGCTTGCTGTAATACACGTGGATCTAATCCATCTAATATTTCTGAAAGTCGATTGCAATAAGATTCCGTTTTTTATTGCCCTGATATTGTTTATCTTAAGCTTTTTGCAGTTTTCAGCAAGAAATTCTTTGAAATCCCCTTCTGTTGTAAGCGCTATGAGTAATGCCTCTTCGGGCGACGGGTCGAAACTGAAAATTATGTCGGCAACTTTTTCGAGTTGATCCTCGAAATCGATCTTCTGTGTGTCTTCCAGCTTTTCGTCGTTTAAAAGAATGATGACTTTGCAGCCCTTCTCATCCTTTAGCTGTGAGGCGAGGCCAAGAACATCTTTGATATTCAGCCCACTTCCTGCTCTCTCTAAATCATCCAGGCATACTATCTTATTTCGAGCGAGCAAAAACATTACGCGCTGAATACCATCGGCATACTTATCAGATTTAGGTAGGTATTGGGTTAAAAATCCCGCTCTATTCAGGCCTTGTCTGAATACGTGTGCGGCTTGCTCCAAACTCGTTAAGCTAGGCTTTGCGTCAAGGTCGTCAGTGCTGATTGAATTCTCGACTACAGCGTTGCGCAGATCCGTCAAGGAATTTCTTCCAAAAAGTGACACGTAAGAGTACTGCTTCAGTCCAATAGATTTTTGTTGGTGTGCTTCTTTCAGAAATTTGCGCCAAGCGTAAGTTTTTCCTACTCCCCATTTTCCTTTTATACAGACAATCTCCGGGTTTCCGGATGATATAAACCGCATGATTTCGCTTGAAAGCTTGGAGACAGACAAATTTGTCCCCTTCCATATGTCCGTTGTCTAATTTTATGAATGAAGCTGCCCCAGTGTCTGCAACGAGTTCGATGCTAGTCGCTAGGCGCCTCGTCGCAGTTTTAGTTTATCACATAGGTGACTCTCGTCTCGTGGAATAATGCAGCGCTAGCTGTAGCATAGATGTTTTGGTCCAAATTCCCTTGACATTTCAGGCTTAAAATCCTACAACCGCCGCCACTCACCTCCCGGACCAACCGGGGGAGCTTTTCCGGTGGCCGGCCGGCGAGGCTCGTTGGGAGGTGTGACGGTTCCCGCGTCGGTGGCCCGGTCGCTATCGCCTCGGGCGCTGTGCGCGACACAACGCCGTCTCGGGATGGGGCCATAGGCCGTCTCGGGTCGGCGCCCAGGAACAACCGGAGCCGGGCCCAATACGAGGTCCGGTGCGGACAAGTCCGCTCATAGCCGTCTGCAGAGGTTCCCTCTCCCCTCGCGGGGAGGCGGTCCGAGGGTCCCACAGGCGCATATGTCCGGGGTCGAGGCCGGTGGAGAGACCGTGACGCCAAAACGGAGGGACGGCTTCTCGTGATAAGGAAGCGGCCCCTCCGCGGGACGCCGGGAAACCAGCAAAGTCTCACATCAGCATCCGGAGGTTTCGCAGCGTCCCGCGTCCCCCTCGGGGTTTGTGTCAGGTGCGTCCCCAGCCGGCCGATCGGCCAGCCGTCCTCCGGGCCTCAGGGCCGCGGGGGAAAACGTGTTTTCGAAAAGGCTTTTCGACCGGTCGGGGAGACGGGCGCAGTTCCAGGCCCCAGATTGGCGTTGGCGCAGCGATCGCTTCGCGTTCTCCCCCGTCATCGCGAGGCGAAGCCGTGGCAATCCAGGCCGCGACGTTTCCGGCCGATGGCGCGCCCTGGATCGCTTCGGCTCCGCCTCGCGATGACGGTGCGATGATGGCCTTACGCCACGCCGGTGCGCAGCAGGTCGTGGTAGTGGACGAGGCCGACGGGGCGGCCGTTCTCCACCACCACCAGGGCGGTGATCTTCATCGCCTCCTGGATCTGCAGCGCCTTGGCGAGCAGGGTCTCGGGCGTGATCGTGCGGGGGTTTTTGGTCATCACCGCCTCGACCGGCAGGCGGTCCAGCCCCTCGCGGGAGAAGATGGCGCGGCGCACGTCGCCGTCGGTGAGGATGCCGGCCAGCGCCCCCTCCGCATCGACCACGAGGACGGAGCCGAACCCCTTGGCGTCGATCTCGGCCACCGCGGCCCGCATCGCGGTGCCGAGCGCCACCATCGGCAGGTCCGCGCCGCCATGCATGACCTCGCGCACCTGCCGCAGCGAGGCGCCGAGCCGGCCGCCGGGATGGAACACGGAAAAATCGCGGGCGGAAAAACCGCGGGCCTCCAGCAGCGCCACGGCGAGCGCGTCGCCGAGCGCGAGCTGCATCGCCGTCGAGGTGGTGGGGGCGAGCCCGTTCGGGCAGGCCTCCTTCGCCTTCGGGAGCGCAAGGCAGGTATCGGACTCGCGGCCCAGCGTCGAGGCGGCGTTCGAGGTGATCGCGACGAGGCCGACGCGGTAGCGCCGGGTGTAGCCGATGATGTCGGCGAGTTCCGTGGTCTCGCCCGACCATGAGAGCGCCAGCACCACGTCCTCGGGCTGGATCATGCCGAGATCCCCGTGGCTGGCCTCGGCCGGGTGGACGTAGAGGGCCGGCGTGCCGGTGGAGGCGAAGGTCGCGGCGATCTTGCGGGCAACGTGGCCGGACTTGCCCATGCCGGTGCAGATCACCCGGCCGCGCGCGGCGCCGATCCGCTCGACGGCCTGGGCGAAGGGCTCGCCGAGGCCGTTGCCGATCGCGGCCATCAGGCAGGCCAGGCCCTCGCGCTCGGTCTCGATGGTGCGCAGCGCCGAGGCGATGGCGGGCGGGCGTGCCGACTCCGCGCGCGCCGCGTCCTGATCCTCGATCCGCTGTGCCAGGGCCATGAAGTCGCGTTCCGTGTCGTCCGGGGCCGTGGGCACGGCGCCGGGTCGTGATCTCGATCTTGGTTTGCCGCGCCGTCTTCGCCCGCGACTGTGGCCGCAAGGCGGCTGCCCGGCCCGGCACAGCATGGGGCCAGCGCCCGCAACGGCGCGTTAACCATGCCCGCTGTAGCTTCCTTAACCATGGAGCGCCGGCCGGACACGGACGCCGCCCCGTCCACGGGCCGCCGGCCGCGTCCAGGGCCATAGCCAGGGCCCTCACCAGGGAAAGAGCGCTGCCGGTGTCACGCGAGCGGCCGATCGGGGACAAGCGAGGAGGCCGCCGCAGCGCGTTCGCCCTGGCGCTGCTGCCTGCCCTGTTCGGCCCTGTTCTCGGCTCCCCTGCCCTGGCGCAGGAGACGCCCGACCCGTCGCAATCTGACCCGGCCCCGGGTGCCGCATCGGGATCGCCCGCGCGCACCCCCTCCGAGCCGGCCACCGCCGGCCGCCCGCGCCGGTCCGCCTTCGACGCGCCGACGGCTTTGCGCGGCTCGGGCGCCTTCTCTGCCCCCGCCCCGCTCGGCAGCGGCACGACGACGAGCCAGGCTCCGGCCTCCTCCTCCGGGGAGGAGGAGCCGACGGTCGCCCGCCTGCCCCGCTTCCGCAGCGCGGCGAGCCTGCCCGGCTCCGCCACCGCGCAGGGCACGCCGGCCCGGCCCTCGCTGCTGCGCCTGCGCGCGGCGCCCCCGCGCCGGCTCGGCTCGGCGACCCGCCGGATCACGCAGACCCGCACGCAGCAGACCGTCACGGATCTGCGCCTCACCCCCGTGATCCAGACGCCCGTCTCCGGCGTGCCGCTGCCGACGCCGATCTTCGGGATCGGCCTGCCGAACGCCGCCGGGTTCCTGCTCGGCACGGCGCTCCGTCGGCCGATTCCCGCCGACACCGCCTATGCGCCGCTCGGCATCCGGTTCGGCACCTTCACGCTGCTGCCGGCCTTCACCCAGAGCGTCGGCTACGATTCGAATCCGGACCAGATCGGCGGCACCCGCCCGCGGCCGTCCCTGGCGCTGCGCAGCGAGGCGGAGCTGGCGCTGCGCAGCGAGTGGTCGGCGAGCGAACTCACCGCCGAGATGCGCGGCAGCTACCTCGAATATCCGCAGAACCCGGAGGCGAGCCGCCCCAACGCGGTGGGCACCGCGCGGATGCGCATCGACGTCGACCGCGACACCCGCGTCGATCTGGAGACCCGCTTCCTGCTCGACAGCCAGCGCCTCGGCAGTCCGGATCTCGGCGCGGGCGGGGCGACGACCCGGCCGCTCTTCGCCACCTACGGCGCGACCGCGGGCGTGCAGGAGAACTTCAACCGGCTGCAGCTCTCGCTGCGCGGCTCGATCGACCGCTCCGTCTTCGAGGATGCGCAGCTCGGCAATGGCACCACGATCATCCAGAGCGACCGTGACGCCAACCAGTACGGTCTGCGCCTGCGCGCCGGATACGAGATCTCGCCGGCGATCACGCCCTTCGTCGAGACCTTCCTCGACAGCCGGGTCTACGACACGCCGGTGGACCAGTTCGGCCTGCGCCGCGATTCCGACGGCATCGCCTTCACCGCGGGTGCGGCGGTGGCGCTCAACAGCACGCTGACGGCGGAGATCTCGGGCGGCCTGCAGCACCGCTCCTACATCGACCGCGCGCTGCAGGACATCAACGCGCCGGTCATCAACGCGGCCCTGGTCTGGTCGGTCTCGCCGCTGACCACGGTGCGCTTCAACCAGCAGACGGGCGTGATCGAGACCGCGGTGCCGGGCTCCAGCGGCGCCTTCACCGACGCCGCCACGCTCGAAGTGCAGCACGACCTCCTGCGCAACCTCTCGATCACGCTGGGGGGCGCCTATCTGTCCACCAACTACGACGGCGTGCGCATCCGCGAGCGGGGCTATTCGGCCACCGCCCGGTTCGACTACCGCTTCAACCGCTGGCTCGCTTTGCGCGGCAGCTACATCTACTCGACGCTGAGCAGCACCATCCCGCTCTCGACCTACGAGGCGCACACGGTGCTGCTCGGCGTGCGGGTGAACCCCTGACGGGAGAGTGCGTCAGCGGGCCAGAGAGAGCTGGGCGCCGGATTTCGAGAGCGCGCCCTCGAGGCCGCCGCCGCCCTGGCGCAGGCGCGCGGCGACGGTGCCACCCGGCTGGTAGAGGTAGACCTCGCCATCGCGGAAATCCCAGGCCGAGACCTTGGCGAGATCCTTGTTGCCGCAGCCCGCGGTCGTGGCCTTGTAGAGGTCGAGCGAAGGTGTGCTGGACAACGAGACCTTGCAGCTTCCCGCCGCATCGGTGGCGTTCCACGAGCCCACCACCGAGGAGCGGCCGGTCGCGACCACCGGAGGCGGAGCCGGCGGCGGCTCGAGCGCCGGAGACGGGGCAGCGGCAACGCTCGGGGGCGGTTCGCTCGGCGCGGCGGAGGCGCCCGGCGGGGGCGCGAGGGGCTCGCTCGTCACCGCGCCGGCGGGCAGAGCGGGCGTGGCGGGTTCGAGCGCTGCCTGCGGCCGCGGACGCTCGCGGGGGCCCTCGAACCGGTTCGAGGCGCAGGCGCCGACGCTCGCGGCGAGCGCGAGACAGGCGGCTTTCGACAGGAACCCACGCGTCATCAAACACCCCTCAACAGAACACGCAACGGTCGCGCTTGGCCTCGCGAGCAAATGCGCTTGCGGCAAGGCAGGCTGCACGGCCAGCCCGGGAAAAGCCGCGCTTGCGCAGGTTTTCCCGGCAGTGTGGCTGACCTGCCTCAGTCGATGGAGAGCGGATGCGAGATGTCGAAACGACGAGAGCCGCGCCCGGATCGGGGCGCGGCTCTCGTCGTTTCGATGATTGTCCTTGGAGAAAAATCAGACCTCGCGCTCGACCATCATCTTCTTGATCTCGGCGATTGCCTTGGCCGGATTGAGGTTCTTCGGGCAGGTGTTGGCGCAGTTCATGATCGTGTGGCAGCGGTAGAGCCGGAACGGGTCGTGCAGTCCGTCGAGCCGCTCGCCGGTGTTCTCGTCGCGCGAGTCGATGAGCCAGCGATAGGCCTGGAGCAGGGCTGCCGGCCCGAGGAACTTGTCGCCGTTCCACCAGTAGCTCGGGCAGCTCGTAGTGCAGCAGGCGCACAGGATGCACTCGTAGAGGCCATCGAGCCGGGCGCGATCCTCAGGCGTCTGCTTCCACTCCTTCTCCGGCGCGGGTGTCTCGGTCTGGAGCCAGGGCTCGATCGCCGCGTGCTGGGCGTAGAAGTTGGTGAGGTCCGGCACGAGATCCTTCAGGACCGGCATGTGCGGCAGCGGGTAGATCCGCACCGCGCCGTCCTTGTCCTTGCGGGTCAGGAACGGCAGGGCGTTGTCGGGCGACTTGCACTCGTCGATGCCCATGGTGCAGGCGAGCGCGTTCTGCCCCTCGATATTCATGGCGCAGGAGCCACAGATGCCTTCGCGGCAGGAGCGGCGGAAGACCAGCGTCGGATCGACCTTGTTCTTGATCCAGAGAAGCGCGTCGAGGACCATCGGGCCGCAATCGTCGCGATCGACCCGGTAGGTGTCGATGCGCGGGTTCTTTCCGTCATCCGGGTTCCAGCGGTAGATCCGGAACGTCTGGAGGTTCTTGGCGCCGTCCGGCGCCGGCCAGGTCTTGCCTTCCGTGACCTGGGAGTTCTTGGGGAGATTGAACTGGGCCATGTCCTGTGCCTTTGAGGTGCGGCGGCCGTGAGGCGCGCTCCGAGCTTGAGAGATACCTATTGCCGACCGAGCCAGCCGGTCATGAACCGTTCGGCTTCCGCCTTCGTCGGCTGCTTCGCGGCCGGGCCGGATAGGCGGAATTTTACGAATTGGCCCCGCAGGCCGGTGAGGCAGAGCAGGCTCTCGGTGGCGCCGAGGGCCGGGTGGTCGATGGTGAAGGCACGGCAGGTCAGCTTGGCGCCCGCCTCCCCCGGCACGCGCACCGCGCCGCGATCCTCGCTGCCGCGGTAGACGCCCTGCGCCACTGCCGCCCGGATGTCCCCGGCCGCCTGCGCGAGCTGCCCGGTGACGGCGGATGAGGACGCTCCGTCGGGGATGTTCGCCACACCGGCATCGTAGACGTAGATATCCGCCTTCCAGCGGCCGTTCGTGTAGACGACGGAGTAGCCGAGCCCCGGCGCACGGGCCTCGTAATCCGTGCGGGGGCCGCGCGCGAACCCGGCGACCTCTGCCGGGAAGTCGAAGTCTGGTCCCCGCGCCGCCGCCGGCAGAGTCATCAGAAGCGCTGCCGCTGCGCACAGGACGGCGCGGGCGATCGGGTGCGAGGCCGGGATCATCGTCCGCAGAGCCTCCCGTCCCAGGGCCTGGCCGCTGGGCGCTGCATCAGTACACCCGCGCCTTCGGCTCGATGTATTGGATGTCGTTCGACATCGTGTAGGTGTGGACCGGACGGTAATCGATCTCGACGCCGTGCTTGGACGGGTCGAGCCACGCCAGGGTGTGCTTCATCCACTCCTTGTCGTCGCGGTCGGGGAAGTCCTCGCGGGCGTGGGCCCCGCGGCTCTCCTTGCGGTTGACCGCCGATTCCATGGTCACGACCGCCTGACCGATCAGGTTGTCGAATTCGAGCGTCTCGAGCAGGTCGGTGTTCCAGACCAGCGAGCGGTCGGTGACCGCGATGTCGGAGACGCCGCGCCAGACCTCGTGGATCAGGCCCTTGCCCTCCTCCAGCACCTCGCCGGTGCGGAAGACCGCGCAGTTGTTCTGCATCGTCCGCTGCATCCGGTCGCGCAACTGCGCGGTCGGCGTGCCGCCGTCGGCGCAGCGGAAGCGGTCGAGGCGCGAGAGCGCCTTGTCAGCCGAGTCCTTGGGCAGTTCCGGCTGGCGGGCATTGGCCTCGACGATGTCGGCGCAGCGCAGGCCGGCGGCCCGGCCGAACACCACGAGGTCGATCAGTGAGTTCGAGCCGAGGCGGTTGGCGCCGTGGACGGAGACGCAGGCCGCCTCGCCCAGCGCCATCAGGCCCGGCACCACCGTGTCGGGGTCGCCGTTCTTCAGCGTCAGTACCTCGCCGTGGAAGTTCGTCGGGATGCCGCCCATGTTGTAGTGGACCGTCGGCAGGACCGGGATCGGCTCCTTGGTCACGTCCACGCCCGCAAAGATCTTCGCCGATTCCGAGATGCCCGGCAGGCGCTCGTGCAGGATCTTCGGATCGAGGTGGTCGAGGTGCAGGAAGATGTGGTCCTTGTCCTTGCCCACGCCGCGGCCGTCGCGGATCTCCATGGTCATCGAGCGCGAGACCACGTCGCGCGAGGCGAGATCCTTGGCCGAGGGCGCGTAGCGCTCCATGAAGCGCTCGCCCTCGGAGTTCGTCAGGTAGCCGCCCTCGCCCCGCGCCCCCTCGGTAATGAGGCATCCGGCGCCGTAGATGCCGGTCGGGTGGAACTGCACGAACTCCATGTCCTGCAGCGGCAGGCCGGCGCGCAGCACCATGGCGTTGCCGTCGCCGGTGCAGGTATGCGCCGAGGTCGCCGAGAAGTAAGCGCGGCCGTAGCCGCCGGTGGCCAGGATGGTCTGCTGGGCGCGGAAGCGGTGGATCTCGCCCGTCGCCTGATCGATCGCCATCACGCCGCGGCAGCGGCCGTCCTCGTCCATGATCAGGTCGAGGGCGAAGTACTCGATGAAGAACTGGGTCTTGTTCTTCACAGCCTGCCCGTAGAGCGTATGGAGCATGGCGTGGCCGGTGCGGTCGGCCGCGGCGCATGTGCGCTGTGCGGTGCCCTTGCCGTAGTCGGTGGTCATGCCGCCGAAGGGCCGCTGGTAGATCTTGCCCTCATCCGTGCGGGAGAAGGGCACGCCCCAATGCTCCAACTCGTAGACGGCGGCAGGGGCGTTGCGCACGAGGTACTCGATCGCGTCCTGGTCGCCGAGCCAGTCCGATCCCTTCACGGTGTCGTACATGTGCCAGCGCCAGTCGTCCGGGCCCATATTGCCGAGCGAGGCCGAGATGCCGCCCTGCGCCGCCACGGTGTGCGAGCGAGTCGGGAACACCTTGGTGATGCAGGCGGTGCGCAGGCCGGCCTGGGAGCAGCCAACCGTGGCGCGCAGGCCCGCGCCGCCAGCGCCGACGATCACCACGTCGAACGTGTGGTCGATGATGGCGTAGGCGGGGGCGCCGCCGTTCGTTCCGTTGGAGGCCATGGCTTGAGTCCTTGGTTCCGTGACGACGATCAGGCGAGGCCGCCCAGGCTCACGCGGATGATCGCGTAGAGGCAGGCAGCGGCCACCGCGACCGCGTAGAAGGTGTTGGCGATGAGCGCCGCGAACTTGAGGCCGTGGCTATGCACGTAGTCCTCGATGACCGTCTGCATCCCCAGGCGCATGTGGATGGTCACCGAGACCACGGCCAGGATCAGGATGATCGCAACCAGCGGGTGCGACACCAGCGCGACCGCCTGCGGATAGGTCCGCCCGGCCATCAGCGCGATGATGACGACGAAGGCGAGCATCAGCAGCGCGTTCGAGGCGCCGGTCAGGCGTTGCAGCCAGAAATGGCCGGCACCGTGGCCCGAGGCGCCGAGGCCTTTCACCCGGGCGCGCGGCGTGCGCATCGAGAGCGCGGTGTTCTGGCGATTGTCGACCTGAGACATGGCGAGCCTCTCAGCGCACGAGCAGGGCGATCGCCCAGATCACGACGGTCAGGGTAATGGAGCCGATCAGCGTCGCGCGGGCGAGGCCCAGGCGGCGGTCGCGATCGAAGCCGTAGCCCGCGTCCCAGATGAAGTGACGGATGCCGCCGAGCATATGGTGCATCAGCACCCAGGTGTAGGCGAACAGGATCGCGCGTCCGATCAGCGAGCCGAAGAACCACGCCACCGTATCGTAGGCGCGCGGACCGGAGGCGAGCGCCACCAGCCACACCGCGACGAGGAAGGTGCCGCCGTAGAGCGCCGTGCCGGTGATGCGGTGGAACACCGACATCGCCATGGTCCAAGTCCAGCGGTAGATCTGGAGATGGGGCGAGAGCGGCTGGGCGACCGTAGGTCTGACGGTAGGGTTCATCGCGGCTCACGATCCTCGCGTCGAAGACTGGATAAATTCCAGGGAAGGGTTAGGGCGGTCAGATCCGGCCGGCAATGGCGGTGCTGCAGCGCAGCATTGGTCAAGCTGACGATCGCGCGGATCTGTCTCACGGGCATCCCTCACGCGAGCCGCCCGATCAGTCGGAACCAGAGGTAGGCGAACGGGGTCGCGACCAGGAGCGACGCGACACCCGTGGCCAGCGTGAGCCGGGTCGCGTCGGCCAGCGACAGGCGGCCGAGATCCATGGTCATCATGATCGGCGGTGCCTGATAGGGCAGGAACAGCGTCGAGTAGCCGACGACTTGCACCATCAGCACGCTCAACAGGTCGAAGCCGCTCGCCCGCGAGAACTCCTCCGCCAGCGCCGTGTAGAGAGCGGGCGCGCCGTTGGCGGTGGTGGTGAACAGGAAGCCGATCGATAAGCCGACCAGGGTCGCGAAGTTCTTGGCAGGTGCGCCCGGTTCCAGCGGGGCGACCGAGAGGAGTGCGTGGCCGAGATCGGCCCCGAGACCGCTCTCGTTGATCACGGCCGTCAGCCCGAACAGGGCGGCGACGTAGAAGCACGTCCGCAACGGGATCTCGCCGAACCGCGCTGACGGCAGGACGCCGACGCCCGGAAGCAGACAGATCACCGCCGCCGCGAGACCGATCCAGGCCGGCGGGATGCCGTGCCAGCCATCGCTCAGCCAGAGGGCCAGCATCACCGCGAGGATTATCGAGAGGCGCCGCTCCTCACCCGACAACGGAGGCAGCGGCGGCAGTTCGGGCCGCTTCCCGTCGAGGCGGTCGGGGAAGATCAGAATCGTGCAGGCGACGAGCAGCGCGCCCTTGATGAAGCCGAGAACCGGAGCGTGCAGAAAGAGATAGGGCAGATAGCTGAGATGGATGTTGAACAGCGTCTCGGCGGTGCCGGCCATGACGAGGTTCGGCACATTAGCGGGCAGGATCGCCGCCGAGAGCATCGGCGTGGCGATGCCGAAGGCGAGCAGCGCTCCCGTCCGGCCCGGACGCCCGGCCTCCAGCCCGAAGGCGTCGCACAGGGCGATCACCACCGGCACCATCAAGGCGATGCGGCCGAGATTGGACGGCATCACGAAGGCGAGCGCGAAGGAAAAGGCGACGAGGCCCGCTATGAACCCTGGATAGGAGGCGGGCAGCCGCCCTGCCAGCCTGCGCGCGAGCCGGTCGCCCAGCCCCGTCCGGTTCATGGCGAGCCCGACCACCATGCCGCTCGTCACCAGCCAAAAGGCGGAGGAGGCAAATCCCGAAAACACCGTCTGCGCCGGGGCGAGCTTGAGCAGCATCGCGAGGGCGAAGAACATCAGCGCTGTGACGATCTCGGCCACGAAGCCGGTTGCCCACAGCCCCATGCACAGCACGAGCAGGCCGCCCGTCGCAACGACCGTGCCCTGTCCTCCGAAAATGCTGGTGGCTGCGGCACTCATGGCGCGGTTCAACTGCGAATTGGAACCGTTCGCAATTCGGCTTTCGTGGGGGCGTCCTTCGTCAACCGCGAAGGCTGATAACGTGCTCACGCTGACGTGAACGCCTGCGCGATGGGGCTTGGCTCCGCCGCGCGCGAATGCGAAGCCCATAGCCCGACCCGGCCACAGTCATGATGCGCTTTGATCTCGTCGACCTGAACCTGTTCCGCCACGTGGTCGAGGCGGGCTCGATCACCCACGGGGCGGAACGGGCGAACCTCGCGTTGGCCGCCGCCTCAGCGCGGGTGCGGGCGATGGAGGACTCGCTCGGCGCCGCACTGCTGCTGCGCGGACGTCAGGGGGTGACGCCGACGCCTGCCGGCCGCGCCCTGTTGGCCCATGCCCGCGAGATCTTGGCGCAGATCGAGCGACTGCAGGTCGATCTGTCGGTCTTCGCGGGCGGCGCCGTTGGCCAGCTCCGGGTCCTGTCGAACACTAACGCGCTCACCGAATTCCTGCCCGAGGCGCTCTCCGCCTACCTCGCGCTCCATACGGGGGTCAGCGTCGATATCGAGGAGCGCACCTCCGACGAGATCGTCGGGATGGTGGCCGACGGGGCGGCCGATCTCGGCATCGTCGCGGGCACCGTCGATACCGGCACGCTCCAGACCTTCCCCTTCCGCCACGACCGCTTCGTCGTGGTGGTCGCCGCCGGCCACGCGCTGGCCCGCCGCGCAAGCGTCGGCTTCGCCGAGGTGCTGGAGCACGACCTCGTCGGCCTCGACCGGCCGAGCGCGCTGACGCGCTTCCTCGCCGACAAGGCCTCCCGCATCGGCCGGCCGATGCGGCTGCGGGTGCAGTTGCGCAGCTTCGACGCGGTCTGCCGTCTCGTCGAGTGCGGCGTCGGCCTCGGCATCGTGCCGGAGACCACGGCACGGCGGGCCTGGCGCACGATGGGGATCGCCCTCGTGCCCCTGGAAGACCCTTGGGCCGCGCGTGATCTCAAGCTCTGCCTGCGCGACTTGGCGGCCTTGCCGCCCTTCGCGCAGGATTTCGTGGCGCATCTGCGCGCCGCCGATGCGTGACGTGATCGGGCCGGCGCGCCGGGGTGCTCAGTCAACGCGGGCGGCGAAACGCTCGTCCATCCTGGCGCGGTCATAGTCGAGCAGCCAATCGCCGAATTGATCGTAGATCGGCTGGAGCGGCTCGCGAGCCATCGCGATTACATCCATACCTCGATCATCGTAAGCGAACAGGATCAGGCGGCGCTCGAAATCAACGATGAAAACGCGAGGGAGCCAGCGGGCCTTCGGTGTGACACCGAGCTCGCGAGCGATGTTCGCCCACAGCAAGGCATCAATCAGCACCAGATCATTGCCGAAATCGGCCGAGTACCAGTCGCAGAAGAGTTCTGGGTCATCGTCCGCTCGCGTCCGGTCGCATCCATCGAACGGCATCGTGAAGCCGAGTTCATTCAGGGTGTCCTGCCACCGCGCCCTGTGCCGTGCCGGCCAATCATAGCCGTAATGTGGGGCGACAGCGGTGAGCATTCCTGAGTTGGCGAACAGGGCGCGCGCGATTGCTCTCGCCCGGTCGAAAGCCTGAAGGAAGCGTGTCCCTACCGCTTCCACATCACCTCCGAGATCGAATCGTAGTGCGTTCGCGAACGCGTAGAATGTCGGCTGAGGAAAGCCCCGATCGTGGCCGAAGGCGGTCTCAATTCTTCGGAGGATGGAGGCTTCCAGCATCATCTTGCTTCGGAGAACAATGAGGCCCACTCAACCACCAGTCAGGGTATCGACCAACAGCTTCACGTTCAGCACCACGATGATGCCGGCGATGACCCAGGACAGTGCCTTCAGCCAGACCGGGATCACGAAGGCGCCCATCAGTTGCCGGTCGGAGACGAAGCGCACCAGCGGAATCACCGCGAAGGGCAACTGCATCGAGAGCACGACCTGACTCAGCACGAGGAGCCGGGCGGTGCCCTGCTCGCCGTAGACGGCGGTGACGATCACCACGGGGACGATGGCGATGCCCCGCGTCACGAGGCGCCGTGCCCAATTCGGCAGGCGCAGCCGCAGAAAACCTTCCATGACGATCTGGCCGGCGAGCGTGGCCGTGACTGTCGAGTTGAGGCCCGAGGCCAGAAGCGCCACGGCGAACAGGGTCGAGGCGAGCCCGACGCCGAGCAACGGCGAGAGCAACTCGTAGGCCTGCTCGATCTCCTCGACATCGGTGCGCCCGCCCGCGTGGAACACGGACGCGGCCATGATCAGGATCGCGGCATTGACGAACAAAGCGAGCATCAGCGCCACCGTCGAGTCGGTGACGGCGAAGCGCAGGGCCTCGCGCCGGCCTGCTTCCGTGCGGGGATAGGCCCGCGTCTGCACGATCGAGGAGTGGAGGTAGAGGTTGTGCGGCATCACGGTCGCGCCGATGATGCCGATGGCGATGTAGAGCGCGGCCGGGTTGGTCACGATCTCCCGCGACGGCACGAAGCCGCCGAGCACCGCCTGGATCGGAGGCGCGGCCATCGCGATCTGCAGGCCGAAGCAGACGAAGATGATCGTCAGGAGGCCGATCACGAAGGCTTCCAGCGCCCGGAAGCCCCGGCGCAGGAGCAGCAGCACCACGAACACGTCGAGCGCGGTGATGATGGCGCCGAGGGTGAGCGGGATGCCGAACAGCAGCTTGAGGGCGATCGCCGTGCCGATCACCTCGGCGAGGTCGCAGGCGATGATCGCCGCCTCGCAGATCAGCCACAGGGCGATGGAGACGGGCCGCGAGGTCCGCTCGCGGCAGGCTTGGGCGAGGTCGAGGCCGGTGGCGATGCCGAGCCGCGCGGCGAGTGCCTGCAGCACGATCGCCATCAGGTTCGAGAGCAGGATGACGGAGAGCAGCGTGTAGCCGAACTGGGCGCCGCCGGCGATGTCGGTGGCCCAGTTGCCCGGATCCATGTAGCCGACCGAGACCATGTAGCCCGGCCCGAGGAAGGCGAAGAGCCGCCACAGCCAGGGGCCGCCCACCCGCACCGGCACGCTGCCATTGAGCGCGCCGAGGCTCGGCTCTGCGGAGGCCTGTCCGGGCGGGGCCGGCCGAACCTGATCCATTACCGCTTCCATTCGCAATCGAGGCGTCCGTTTCCCCCTGCCGCAGCCCATCGCTCCGACAGGAGGGCTGACGGGCGGTGCGACGCAGGAGGGCTGGCCGCCCCATCCGCGCTCGGCTGGACGAGACGGCCTTATAGCTTCAGCTATAAAGCTATGCCGAAGCTGGGATCAAGAGGACCTGCGACCGGGTTCCCGCCCCTGGGGCGCATAGGTTAAACAGGGCGGTACGAACGGCACGTGACACCCGGCGGATCGGCTGCCCACGCCGGAGCGTGGCCCGCGCGCCGGGCGTTTCGTGAACGACGATTCGACCATGTGAGGCGCGGGCCGGTCAGGCCGCGCCCAGGAACGGAGGAGCCCGCCGCCTCATGCAGGACGCATCGGGAGATATGGGGCGAGAGATGGGGCAGAAGCCGGCATCGGAGCCGCACCGTGCGGGCGCGGAGGCGCCGCTCGATAGGCCGCTCGTCGACGCGGAGGTTCATGTCGAGAGCTTCCGCCAAGCCCGCGAGGCGCGCCGTCTCGAACTCGTGGAGGATTACGTCGAGCTGATCGCCGACCTGATCGGCGACGGCGGCGAGGCGCGGCAGGTCGATATCGCCGCTCGCCTCGGCGTGGCCCAGCCGACGGTCGCCAAGATGCTCAAGCGGCTCGCCGAGGACGGTCTCGTGCAGCAGCGGCCTTATCGCGGCGTGTTTCTCACCGCGGCGGGACAGGCGCTGGCCGAGCAGTCGCGGGAGCGCCACCGCATCGTCGAGCGCTTCCTGCGTGCCGTGGGCGTCAGCGCCGAGACGGCGCGTCGCGATGCGGAGGGCATTGAGCACCATGTGAGCGCCGAGACGCTGGAGGCGTTCCGCCGCTTCGCCGACGCGAAGCTGTAAGCTTCGATCCTGACCGCAGGCGCGTTCCGAGGACCCGACCCCGATGGACCAGACCCAGCAACTCGCCGCGCTCGCCGCCGTCACTGCGCGGCACGATGCGGCGGTGACGAACCTCGCCGAGGGGCTCGCTGAGCTCGGTGCCAAGCAGGTGGCCCACCAGATGGCGGTGGGCTTCCTGGCCAGCGTGCTGCGCTCGATCGATTCCGATCATTACGACGAGCGCCTCGAAGGCTACCTCGCCATGCTGCGCGACGTGCTGTTCCGCGACGATCCGGACGCGGCGCTCGCCAAGACCGTTCTGGAGACGATCGAGCGTTCCCTGCGCCCCTCGCAGGATGAGGACGAGGCCTGAGGCCGCTCATCCGCCGCGAGGACACGCTGCAGGGACCGGCTGCAAGTAAATGTGAGCCTCGCACGGTGCCGCCGCGCCTTGGTCGAGGCCGACGGGCATGTCACGATGTCCGGATGGCTGACCGGAACAATCATCCCTACTCGATCGATGTGCGGCCCTGCTGGCGGCTTCCGGGCCGCTTCGTCTGCTCCATCCTCGAGAAGGGAGCGCCGCGACGCTACGGACCGCAGAGCTACGCGACCTTCGACGAGGCCCGCCGCGCTGCCCAGCTGCAGCTGCGCCAGCTCGTCTTCGAGTGGCAGCTCGTCGGCTCGTGATCTCTTCCCGGGAATGGGTCGGGCTGCTGCGCGCCGTCGGATCAGATCTGGTCGGCGTCGGCGGTCTGAGCGTACTGAACCAGGGCGGCCATCTGCGCCGGCGCCCGGAACACCCGTCCGTCGGCGGTCTCCACATAGACGTCCGCGGCGCCCATACTCGCAAAGGTCATGGCCCGCTCGGCCGCTCTCGCTCCGAGAGCGTGCGGCTCCGTCGAGGGACCTGACGGCGCAGTCCAATGAACGGTATAGCGCATGGTGTCCTCCTGTTCGGGATGTCCGAGCATTAGGCCGCCGGACGCTATAGATCGATGCGGCCGGAGCCGATGCTGGAAGGCCGCCCAGCGACCTCCCCTGCGCGTGACACCACATCCGTCGTCGAGGCGTGCGCCCTGCTCCGGACCGATCACATCTGCATCATAATGCCGAACATGCGGCTCCTTCAAGGTTCGCTACGCGTTCTACCAGCTTGAAGCGCTTTTGCTCGGCGAATGGGAGAACGACATGAGGAAGCCGGAGAAGCCGGGCGCTGAGGCCGGCAAGACACGCGAGGGCGGCGCGCTCGGAAACATCGACGAGCAGACCGGGCATCCCGGTAAGGGCACGCCCGGGGCGACGGTCAAGTCCGAAGACAACCCCGATCCCTCGCGGGATCCCAAGCCCGAGAGGCCAGAGGATAAGCGGCCGAAGCGCTGAGGGCCAGGCCCCTGCCTTCAGGACCCGCTTCGGTTCGGTGCCTCCCTCGGCACGACACCCGTCGTCCGAGGCCGGTTGCCGGCTTTGGCATAGGCCGGGCTCAACCGAGGTTTGGGATTGTCCGAGACGGCCATACTTTCGGGATCGCGCCGCCCGGCATCGGTCAGGCGATGGCCGATCGCCGCCGAGATGTCATCGAGACCGCGTTTGCTCCGCGCCGGCCGGTGCGCGGCGCGGAGGTAATCGGCGAGTGCTTGATGAGCGCCTGCAACGTCGCTTTCGCCGCATCCTGTCGTGCGCATTTTGGTGCCGTCTCGGATGACTCATTGAGCGGCAGCGACGATACGACCCTCGGCATTGCGGCGGGCAGCGACGAGATAGAGACGGGGGCCTTTGGCTGCGTGCGGCATAGCTTCCTCATGCGGTCGATCGCATCGAGCGTGGTGTATTCCTTTCCCGGGACGAACTCGGTGACAAGCCGCCCGCGGTCGCGCTCTCGGCGCAGGCCAGAGGCTGTCCTTCCGCCGTCCGGGAAAGCAAGTGCGGCGTCCGCGAGACGAAGCGGCGTCGTGCGTGTGATCTCGGGGGCTCCCGACGCGCGGACGCTACACATCTCGGCCTCTCGCGGTGGTGGATGGGGGCGGGGCGGCAGCCTCGCGGCCGGCCCTTGGAATCCGATGGTCGCGCGACTTCATCGAAGCCTGCCTCGCGCGGTAGGGTGCGCTCCGACGATTCGTCCGGAGCTCGTGCCATGGCCCACCCTGCGGTCGCCCTTTACCAAGCCGGCGTCTTCGTGCTCGGCTGCGTGGTGATCCACGGCCTGCGCGCTCACGCCAAGCGACTGACCCCGTTGCTGATCGGTGTGGCGATGGTTCTGGCCGGCATCCTGGCCGTCGACTGGCTCTCGACCGTCCCTAACACCTTCGATCCTGACGCCCCCGAGGCGCGAGCGATCACGGGGTTTGAATGACGAAGGTTCGCCTTGCTAGCCTGCGAGGCTGAAGAGACCCGCATGGTCAACACGTGGATGCCCGGCGCTCCGCACAGCCAGATGAACTGGCGCCCGACCTATTGATGGCAACCGATCAGGTTTGGCAGGGTAATCGCCCTGTAGGGCACCGTGCCGGGCAAAAGGATCGAGGCGCACTTGGCAAGCGTTCGTAGGGCTTGGCCGCCTCCCCGCTCTCGCTCCGCGTCTCGGCACCCTGGATGCGACGTATCTCCTGTTCACGCGTTCCTTCATGAGACAAAAAAGTCTCAGGAGGAACATGCATGAAGTCACATCATTTGTTGTCGGCTGCCTCGGCAGTACTGCTTGTGACCACGGCAGCACACGCCGAGCCGCCCAAAGCTGCCGTTTTCGATTTTCAGCTTGCAAACCTCGGCGCCCAGAGTCCAACCGACGCCGACCGAGCCCGCCTCGGCCCCCTCACCGATCTGCTGCGTCAGCAACTGCAGGAGAGCGGACGCTACCAGATCGTGTCAACGGATGCCGTGAGGGCTGAGGTCGAACGGGGATCCGACCTGCGCAAATGCGGCGGATGCGCCGAAGATTACGCCCGCAAACTCAAAGCGGACGTCGCAATCACTGGCGAAATCCAGAAGGTCTCGAACCTGATCCTCAACATCAATGTCTATGTGAAAGACCTTAAGGCCGATACACCCGAGCAGGCTTACAGCGTCGACATTCGCGGAGACAACGATACCTCGTTCGATCGCGGGGTGAAGTACCTCGTGAAAAACAAGATGCGGCCGCCAACAGCTGAGTCAGCAGAGCCGAAGAGGTGAGGCTGGTTGCGGGCTGGTGGTCTGTACCGCTTTAGAGCCCTCAGAAGCCTATCGGCTCCCGAAGCCGGTTTGCTCTCGCTCAATGGCCTTCAAGGCGCTCTCGAATGCCTTGGCTTCGCTAGGGAAGGAGCGGTCCGACCGCTCGGTCAGTTTGCCGTGCTTCTTCAGCGCCCACCCGAACTGTCCTTCGGGCTTCTTCAGCGGCTCGACCGTGATGGAATAGGGATGTGGCACTTCGTTCGTCATGAGCGCCATATCGCACGCCAGCCTCGCTGCTGCCAGGTCCATCCGAGACCGGCGGGAACCCTGGCGGCCCGAAGCTGTACGGGTGGTCGGGGCCCGAGCCCTCTTTAGCGATTTGATCCGAAACCCCGGCGACCGGATCGCGGCTCACCTTGGTGGGACTTGTAGGGCATGGCTCGTCTCGCCACCCTCTCGCCGCGTATCGGCTCTTTGGGCACGCGAACGGCCATGCCCTCGGCCCGCACTTGGGAGGACCGCAGAGTCAGTGAGCGGTCGCAGGCCTTCTATCAGACGCCCGAGAGGCGCGCGCTTCGGGATCGGTTGCTGAGGCAGCGCGGCCGCCGCTGCGAGGACTGTGGCCGCGCCGGCACCCGCATCTACTGCGACCACATCGTGGAACTTCAGGACGGTGGCGCCAGCCTGGACGAGGCGAACATCCGGTTGCGCTGCGGATCGTACCACACCCGGAGGACGGCGGATTCCAGGGCGCGCCGACTCTGCCTGCGGTGATGTCGATGCCGCAGCGGCTGAACGCCGGATGTCGCCTGTTCCGGATTGTCGCTATCGGGCCGGTATGGACACGATCGCCCTCACCGTCATGGCCTCTGCCATCGCCTTCTCCAGCTTCGTCGTGCTGATCGGATGGCGGTAAGGGTCCTCCACATCATGAGCGCTCCCAGCACAGGCGGAAGCGCGAAATCGGGAAACCGACTGATGGTGCGTCGGTTGACGGGAGGCACATAAAGCGGCTGCTTAGATGGAGAGGGACTTGCGCGAGGATCGCGGAGCGGCGCAGGTTGGGCTCAACCTGGAAGTGCTTATTGCTGCCGTCGAAGCAGCCGGTGAGGCTATCCTCATCACCTCGGCCGAACTTGATGAGCCCGGACCGCGCATTGAGTACGCCAACCCCGCCTTCACCCGTATGACCGGCTACGAAGCGCACGAGGTTCTCGGGCGCTCACCACGGTTGCTGCAGGGGCCGGAAACAGATGGCGAGGTCCTGCACCGGATGCGCGTTGCTCTTGCGGCGGGCGACCGCTTCCAGGGCGAGACCATCAACTATCGCAAGGACGGATCAACCTACGTCGTTGAGTGGCTCATCAGCCCGGTGCGTGAGAAGGACGGTCTGATCACGCACTGGGTCTCGGCACAGCGGGATGTGACGGAGCGTCATGCCTTTGAGGAACGGCAAACGCTTTTGGTGCGTGAGTTGCACCATCGTGTGAAGAACACACTTGCTACCGTGCAGGCGGTAATGAATGCAACGGCTCGATCCTCCCTCTCAATCTCAGAGTTTACCCGTGCACTGTCTGGCCGGATTACTTCGCTCGCACGAACGCACGCGCTGATCACAGAGGATCTGTCGCAAGCTGCTTCGTTTGAGGGGCTGCTGCGGGCTGAAGTCGATCCTTACGATGTCCGCGGGCGGCTCACCCTGCAAGGTCCCAAGGTCGAGCTACCATCCGAACTCGCCGTGCCCGTGGGTATGGCCCTGCACGAGTTAACCACCAACGCCCTGCGACACGGGGCTCTCGCTGATCCGAACGGCCAACTTGCGGTGACTTGGTGGGTCGAGAATGGCCCGATCGGGAGGTGCCTGCGGTGGAACTGGGATGAACATGACGGACCACCGGTCGGGCATCCGACACGGGAAGGGTTCGGGCACCGCCTCCTGAACAAGGTTCTGGCTGCGCAGACGAAGGCGGAGGTCGAAGTCGCCTTCGAATCTGACGGTATCCGCGTCCGCGTTCGGGTGCCCCTTCAGTGACGCGGTTTTCGTCTCCCTGAGCATGAGGCTGCCCGAGGGCAGTTCGACCGCATCCCTGCTATGTCCGGTGCCAGGGAGTGAAACCTTACGGGTATAGGGGCCGGCATCGCACAGGGTCCCATTCGCAGGTCTTCTCGCATCACCCTGATTGAAATCAAACGGCTATGACGAAACCAACCGGCGTCGGCCGCGGCGGCAAATGCCAGGGGGCTGGCAGGAAGCCGAAGCACGCGGGCAGCATGCAGGCGACCGAGCGACATCGGCGAAGCGGCGCAGGCCGACGTGCCGCTTTCGGCGCCGCACACACTTCCGACGACGATCGCGGGGGCGCGCTCGAGTTTGAGCGAGGCGTAAGTGCAGCGGGTCGGCGCCGGTATCAGGGGGTGCAACACCGACCCGCCGGCCGCCTGCGCAGAAGCTCGTCAAATCCGGCAGGACAGCATGAAATCGTGCCCCGCACCGCGACAGGGCTCAAGCCACGCCTGCGGCTTACCCCGAGCGCGACCCCAGCTCGGCCACACCTAATCCAAGTTCGCGAACAGCGGGCCAGTGCCCCCTGAACACCAGCCCGCCGTCTACGGCCTGCCGAGAGATGATGAGATCCTGCGGCAGCTCCCCTTCGTGCCCGTTGTTCCAGAGGCACTCAAGTAGGACCTCCGGTCTACCCCGCTCGCAGTACCCGAGCCGGCCGGACCCTCCGCGCATCCCCATCATCAGGATCATCCTCATGATCCGCATGCTTCTGGTCGCGGCGCTGGCGCTCGCCAGTGTCACATCTCCTGCCCTTGCAACCGAGGTCGCCACCGCCGGCGATAAGGCGGTAATCCTGCCATGGGGCGATTGGCTCGGCGCGCTCGCCGTGCAGCTCACGCAAGAAAAAGGCCCGCTGGATTATCAGCGAGCCTGCATCTGCGTGAAGGGGAGGCTAGGATTAGGCGGCTCGAACCGTGGCGAGGAACCGCGCAACCTCCGAACTGAGATGCTCGGACTGGCGAGACAGTTCGGAAGCAGAAGCGAGCACCTGAGAGGCCGCGGCACCGGTGTCCTCAGATGAGCGTGCGACGCCCACGATGTTGCTCGTCACATCGCTCGTTCCGCTCGACGCCTGCGCCACATTGCGCACGATCTCTTGCGTCGCCGCACCCTGCTCCTCGACTGCCGCCGCAATGGTGGCAGCCACAGCGTTGATCTCGCGGATCCGACCCGTGATCGAGCTGATGGCGGAGACTGCCTGACCCGTCGCACCCTGGATTCGGCTGATTTGACCGGAGATCTCATCCGTCGCCTTGGCCGTCTGACTGGCAAGCTCCTTCACCTCGGAGGCGACGACGGCGAAGCCGCGTCCCGCTTCTCCCGCACGAGCGGCTTCGATGGTGGCGTTCAACGCAAGCAGGTTGGTCTGTCCAGCTATACTTGAAATCAGGGCCACGACGTCGCCGATCTTCGAGACCGCGCCGTTCAGCTCCTGCACGAGCGTGGCAGTCTGGTCGGCTTCAGCAACCGCTCGTTGAGCAAGATCAGCTGAGCCGAACACTTGGCGCCCGATCTCCTGAACGGAGGTGCCGAGCTCCTCCGCGGCAGCCGCAACCGTGTTGACGTTGGCAGACGCTTCCTCGGCCGCAGCGGCCACCGCTGTCGACTGGCCGGCAGTCTCGCCGGCTGTGGTCGTCAGGGTCTGAGCGGTGGCCTGCAGCTCAGTTGCCGAGGAGGACACCATGCCGACGATGCCACCCACCGCCTGCTCGAAGCTATCCGCCATCTGGCGCATGCCCGCTCTGCGCTGTTCCTCGGCAGAGGCACGAGCGAGTGCCGTCTCATCCTCCAACTGACGGGTGCGGATCAGGTTGTCCTTGAACACCTGCACTGCCGCTGCCATGGCGCCGATCTCGTCGCGGCGCTCGGAGCCAGATATTGCGACGGTGGTGTCTCCAGCAGCAAGCGTTCCCATCGTCGCTGTCATCCGGGCGATCGGCCGAGAAACACGCATCAGGCTGAAGATCATAGCGCCAACGGCCAAGCCCAAAGCCGCGGCCATCGCGACGTATGTCACCTGCGTCGCGCTGTCCGCGCTCGCAACGGTCGTTTCCGCTTCATTCTGCGCGCCCTGCCGGTTCAGAGCGACCGCCTGAACAATGATTTCCGATATGTGCGAGTAACGCCTGATTACCTCAGGCTGCGTAATCTCAGCCAAGGCTTCGACTTGATGTCCAGCCTCCATCAGATCGACTGCGCGCTTGCCGACCGCTTCGAACTGTGTCCAATCCTGCGCCAAGCGTTCGAACAGCGCTCGCTCCTCCGGCGAAGAAATCAGGAGTTCGTATTGCTTGCGCTTTTGAGCAACAGTCTCGACCATTTCGAGATATTGCTTGCGATGCTCCGCAAGCTGTTGTGCATCACGCGTCGCGGCGACGAGCCGGTACTGACGTACGCGAGTCTTATCGATCGCCGAATTCAGCTCTCCTAACTTCTGAACGGACGGCAGCCAATTGCTTGCAACTTCCATTGCACTGTGGCGGATCGCGCTGAGTTTGAGGAGCGTAAGAGCACTCTCGCCGGCGATGATCACCGCGAGCAAGGCAAAGAGGCCGGTCAGCGCGGCCTTGATCGAGATACGCATAGACGGTCCGCCAAAAGGTGACGCTTCCTGGCGCCGACAGGCATACCACTCACCAACGGTTACCAGCGGACTAACTCTCGCTGATTGTTCGAGTATGAGTAACGGCTTCTCTGGGGCAATAACCCAAGGCTGGTAAAATCGACGCTCTGCTCATTGATGTATGTTGTTTATGGTCGTTGCTTTCGTCCTCGTTGCGGTATTGTGAGCTCCTGGCTCCCACGTCCTGCGCCACTGGCCTCGCAGATCGCAGCGATATTGTCTGCGATCCGGATGCCGCCTGAATTCGCTGTTCGTCAGAAATCACCCGCTTACGACCGAAAAGAAGCTCATTATGGTTGCGTTGAAGAAGGTCCGCTCTCCACCCCAAGGCAGACATCCGATGCTTTACAGAAGAAAATCCGATTGAGCTTCTCTTTGGAAGCTCTCGATCACACCTTGCTGCTTGAGATAATAACAGGCACGGCGCAATCAAATGCATAAAGTGCGCTAGGGAGTTATTATTTATAAGAGGTGTCCGTAGCAGTGGTCTGGTCGGGTTTTAGTCCTAGGTGCTAAATCCAGCGATCTTCCTGATGAGTTCGGCCTGGTTCTTAGTGGCGGATTTCCGATAGACGCGATTCAGGTGCGTCTTCACGGTCGAGCGCGCGATGCCAACCGCGTCGGCGATGGCGTCGAGACCGTTCAGGCGCAACATAGCCTCGACCACGCGGATCTCGCTGGCAGTGAGGTTGTGCCGTCTGGCGAGCGTCTCCAACGGGCTGACGACTGCCGGTAGCGGCGATCGCACGAAGATGGCCGCGACCGCGGTCCGCGGCTCGACCATAGAGCCAAGGCGGTCGTCAGAGAGTGGCAGGACTGTCGCCGTCCAGCAGCCGTCCATTGTGTCAGAGAGTGGGATCGCATGATCGTCGGCGGGCGCTGCAACACGTCCACTCATGGTGCGCAGATGGTCGAAGATGGCGCGGTCCGCCACGGTCGAGGTTGCTCGTAAGCGCCCGCCGACATCGCGGAGGAGGCGCCCATCTTCAATCATGCGCTGACCGCGCGCATTTGCGAGGACGAGGCGTCCGGATTCGGCGACGAGAAACACGCCAGCCTCAACTTGGTCTAGCGTCTTGGTCAGGGCAGCCTCGCGCCGACGGCTGCTCACGAACAGTCGCCCAATCGCGACTGACCGCAGGAGGTGGGGGGCGAGCAGGGCCATCCTCCGCCGCGCCGCCTGATCAATCGGCCTCCCCTGCCACTGAACCGTCAAGAATGCGGCGCGGGTCGCTTCCTTCTCAAGGACCACCCCGAGGGAATCGGTCATCTCCTGTGGCACCAGCCATTCCCGATGGAAGCGTGTCTGTTCCATCTCCGCATCAGGCACCACATCACTGGCGGACATGACGGATCCAACAGGCTGGAAGGCAAATGCAGGGAAGAGCGGGTTCAGAGCCGCATATTGTTCTTGGTAGATCTTGCTATAGTATGGGTCGTCGTTGAACCGGAATAGTGTGTCGACTTCGGGCTTAAGCGCGTCGTGCCAATACATCAGGGCTTGATTGCCTCCAACGAATAGACAGATGCTTTCGACGGCGTTGGGCCAAAGCTTGGGATCGACAGATGCATCGTATATCCGTGCGATCACGGCAGATACGTCCGCGGGATCCGGTTCACTCAAGATCACCTCCGACAAGCACGGACAGCGATACGCGCCGGCTGTGGCGGAACTACAACTCCAAAGCCGTACCGCCCCGCCTCCACCCTAGGGTGGACGCTCAACCCTAAGATATTCAGCAGGATACCGGTATCGTGATCGGTTCGTGCACGAAAGGTGCCAGTGGCCGATCCCGCCGATCGGGGGCAGCGCGTGGTCGATCAAGTCTTCGGGTCTGCGACAGATTTCGCTCGGCCTGCCACCAGGCCGTTCAGCCCCGGTCCGTCGCAGGCGTCCGCGTACGCCGGAGGACCGGCACCGGCAGGCCACCGCCCCGGCGCCGTCCTCCTGGGAACGATCGCTCGCAGCTTCGCAGGCGGGGCAGATTAGATGGCCGCCACGCGTGCTTCCTCTAAGGCAATCATGATTATGTGAGGTTTTGAGATGCTTCCAGCAAGACCACCTCGCTTCACCGTCTCGGCGAATTATCAAGGGCATCATATGGAGGCGAGGCGTAGCCTCGCAGCAAGCGCGATGTGCCTTGCAGACGATTGGGCTAATCGAGGCTACGCTGACATTCAGATCACGGATGGCGCAGGCGTTATCATGAGCAGAGAGCGGTTCCGCTCTACGATGCTCGTCGTGCGGCGGCTCAGTGCTCGCTGCCAGCTGTGCTAGCGCCTTTTTACCTTCCATTTTTCAAACGCCACGTCGAAGTTATTTTCGTCTTCGTTCACGCCAGCCTCGAGCGCTGCGATAAGCTTCCGTGCCTCCGCTGCTTCAACCTCGACGGCTCGGCGTCGGCGCTGGCGTCGATCACGGCTGCCTTTGCCCGTGCGTCAGCACTCATTCCTCCCGCGGCCGGGAACGGATCAACGGAGGTTGAGTGCCCTGGCTTGGATGGCGTCAGACGCCGCATCTCTTGCAGGCCGATTCTCGAGAGCGCCAGCGTTCTGGCCGAATTCGTCAGCCACGCACCGGAGCTTCGACACGACCGGGTCGCTAGGATCGGCGATCGGCCAAGGTATCCGCAAGCTCTCGGCAGAGCGTAGATTTCGCTCGGAAGTATGCTGCGAGGAGCTTCATGCTGCTTAGATGCCGAAACTGGTGTCGAATGCGAGTCACATGACTGTGTGGCCTCGCTTTGGTCGAGCCGTTGGACGAAGGAGCAAGCTGCGCGGTTCGGCGGACAGGCTGGGATGATCGCGCGTCACCGTTCCGGCGCAACATCGAGCTTAGCCCACATCCCCGTCAGCCTGCGTGCCTCGTGCCAGAGCGGGTTCTCACCGAGCAGCCCCAGCACCTTGTCTGCTGTCGTCTGCCCCTCGATTGGCGCGGAGATAAGCGTCCTGAATCCTCAGAAATCGAGCGCGAGACGATGCCGACAACGATCTGGTCTTCACCATGACGGTAGCGAACCAGCAGGTGGGAGTAATCAAAGGCTGAGGCGCCGATCCGTACTTCTCGCGTCGTGGCCCTTCAGCGATTGCGTACGACGCCCAAGCCGTTCGTTGTATCGGCACGCGCGGTAGCGCTTCTATCAGTCGACTCAGAACTCTGGGTCGTAGTCGTCCGCGATTGGGGGCTGATCCTTTTTCACGACCCATGTGTCGGCGATGGCGGTAGGGGCCGCTCTCGTCTTCGGCGGATTGGTGAGCATCGTTGCCCAAAACGCTCCAGTCGCAAGGGCAAAGGCAAGCAGGAACACGTAGATGGCACGCATGATCATCACTCCCTGATCAGGCAGCTCTATGGTGTCGCAGATTGCATCATACGCTCGTGCTGCGGCACACGCGACGCACAGGTCCGTGAGCTTCTTGCAGGCAGCCTCACCCAATAGCAGGCGGCCAAACTACTCTCTTCGTGGAGGGAGATGGCTGGCGTCAATCGGGATGGCTCGACCGCGAGCGCTCGACACCGCTCATGGGCGCGATGGACGCCTACAACGCCCAATTCGGCCGTGGTAGCGTCGTGCCCGCTCGCGCCGGCCTGGGGCGGCAGCGGTGGACCTGGGCCACGAAGTTCGAGATGCTGACGCTGCTCTACACGACGCCGGTGGACGAACTGCCTATCGCGTATTCCGAATGGCTCGGTTTTCGACCCCCAGCAGACCTGCAGCCGCTCGGCTCTGTATGTCCGGAAAACGACCGTTTAGGTGACCTCTGCGGGCAGCCGCTTTAGACCCCGAGCAGCCCTACGCTCTCAACGCAGCGGCAGCCAAGGAGTTGGATGGCGTAGCGGACGCTTGTGTCGACCTGCGAAACCGCCCGTTGACGGCAAATCAGAGGGCGTCGAGGAGCGGCGGCCATGTCCGCCCATTACATCCGGCGCCGCAAGCAAATCGTGCGTCAAACAGCGCTAGCTGTGGAAATGCCCAACTTAGGTTGGTTGCCAACGCTTAAATCGTGGGAGCCCGGGCAACAGAGAACTGTGGGTATTCTGTTAATTTGCTGATGCTAGAACGAAGCTGAAGAGAAGGCACTTGGCAGGTCATCTTGGTTTACGGCTTCGGACGTCTGTGGAGCGGACTGGCGCGATCGAACCGCATGGCCAGCGCCTTTCATCGGGATAGCGGTGGCACCGTCACCGTCATCGTCGCGCTCGCCACAACGACCCTGATCGGACTTGTGGGTGGGGCGATGGACTATGCCCGGCTGGTCTCGGCCCAGGGTCACATCCAGCAGGCGGCCGATACCGGTGTGATGGCAGGTGGCAATGCCCTCAAACTCGTCGTGTCCAACACGGCCTCGATCGTCGGCCTGACCACTCAAACCATACAGGCCGAGATCAAGGACGCCGCCAAAAATCCTGTCACAATCCAGGTTGACGTTGCGAGCGACAAAACCAGCGTGACAGCGATGGTCGAGCAGACCATCCAGCTTACGTTCGGGCCATTCGTCGGCATGTCGTCACAGAAAGTTTCGGCCAAGGCCAAGGCCAGCGTTGTCGGCAAGATGCGCCTGTGCATGCTCGCGCTCGATCCTGCCGCCAAAGGAGCGTTCAACCTGGAGAAGAGTGCCCAGGTCACGGCCTACGACTGTGCGCTGTACTCTAACTCCAGCAGCCCCAACGGCATGACTGGCAAGGACAGCTCCAAAGCCATAGCACAGACCATCTGCTCGGCCGGCGGCTTCAGGAACGATCGCGCCAACTTCACACCTAATCCCCAGACCGGGTGCCCAGCCATTAAGGATCCTCTTGCAGACCGCTCCGCGCCGTCCGTGGGGGACTGCATGACGCTTCCTACTTCGCCCGGCCCGCAGGGTCCACTCGGCGGGCCCGCTCTGAAAGAAAACCGGATCGATTTCACGACCCCGCTCAATCCTGGCACCTACTGCGGCGGCTTGCACATCACCAAGGATGCGGTCGTGACCCTACGGCCGGGTGTCTACGTGATGAAGGATGGGCCCCTCGTCGTGGACGGGAAGGCGACCCTGACGGGCACTGATGTGGGATTCTACTTCACCGGCGATAAGGGCGGCCTCGTCTTCGACAAGCTTACGACCGTCAGCCTGACGGCCCCAGTCTCGGGGGTGATGGCTGGGCTGCTGCTGATGGAGGATCGCTCGGTCAGTGATCCCGTTGATCCGAGTGATCTCGTCACCACGCCCGATGGCGGAAAGCTGCCTCCACCGCCGCCACCGCTGGCGGCCACAAAGCCGATGCGTACCTATCGCATCATCAGCGACAACGCGCGGACCATGCTTGGCACGATCTACCTGCCGAGTGGGCGGCTCGTTATCGACTCCTCTCGACCGGTGGCTGACCAATCCGCCTACACTGTCGTCGTGGCGCAGCAGATCAGCTTGTTTGAGGGGCCAAATCTTTATCTCAATGCCAACTACAACAACACGAGTGTGCCGGTGCCGAAGGGCCTTGGCCCGATCTCAGGACGGCTGTTGCTCAGCCAATGACATGGCCCGTACGGGGCCAACCATCCTGGCTGTCCTATCTCGCGGTTTTCGGATTGTTAGGGGCGGGTTGAACTGCCGTATCGTCTGCTTCAACCTGCAATCCAGACGTTGAACTCGCAATCAACGTGCGACCGCTATCCACGCTAAGCGGTCCTTGAGCGACGGCGGCTCAAATGTCTGCTCGGAATCACGAGTTCGCATGCGATGTGTTCTGCGGTACGCCGCTTCCAGACCTTCAGCTGGTACTATCGGAAGCACCATTCGTATCTGCACGCAGAACAACAATTCAGAATGTTTTCTGATCCTTGGGAAGAAAATCTGATAGATCTTTTGATGCTGATTGCATGGATGTGCCGTGTCTCTATACTCAAGATTTGATTTGTGCTAACCGATCCATGATGCCGATTCAATTCTAGGCAGATAAGAACACGCACTCTGTCGCCTGGGGGCTAAACCTCACAGAGGAGCGGACGCAATGCGCACACATACAAGATCTTGCGCGGGCGCCTTACTGTTCGGCGCAGCGATGTTCGGACTTGCTGTCTCAGCGCATGCTGAATGGGGCGGCGGCTATGGCGGAACGCCAAGCGTCGGCAGCAAGCCTGGCAGCCAAGGACGTCCTGGCGGCGGAGGCCGGCCCGGCAGCTGGAATGAGGGCGGCGGCTACGGCGGCGGAGGCGGAGGTCGTCCAGGCGGCTGGAATGAGAGCGGTGGAGGTCGTCCCGGAGGCTGGAGTGAGAGTGGCGGCTACGGCGGCGGAGGTCGTCCCGGTGGTGGAGGTCGCCCGGGTGGCTGGAATGAGGGCGGCGGTTACGGCGGTGGAGGTCGTCCCGGGAATTGGAATGAGGGTGGAGGCTACGGTGGCGGAGGTCGTCCTGGTGGGGGAGGTCGGCCGGGCGGCTGGAATGAGGGTGGAGGCTACGGCGGTAGCCAAGGTCGCCCTGGCGGTGGAGTGTATCGGCCTGCTGATTACGGCGGAGGCGGCTACGGACCAGGCGGGTACGGTGGCGGGCTTGGGACGGGAAAGGTATGTTATAATTTCGCCGGCAGGCCATACGTTTACACAGGCCGAGGCCGCTGTCCGATCAGCTAGCAGCCCGCAGGTAAGACGGGTCTGAAGACCAAGATGGACCAGCTAGACATGATCAGTCGATGCGGATCAAAGGGCTCAACTGCCAGGCTGTGCTAGCTTCGGAAGGCTGTGGGCGGTGCAGATCATCGCCCACGGGCTGCACGGTTGCGCGCAAGTGTCGAGCGCATATGCTCGGGCTATTGCTGGCAACGAATCGCGGGCGCCAGCGGCTGAGAGAGATGAGTGCTCCCGCCTGTGCGGAGTAGGAGCACAGCGATAACGATTGTTTATCGAATCCTCGATCCTGACGCGCCGACCGCCTATCGCACGCTTACGCTGACCGAGGGCGGGCGTGTCTTGGTGAGTGCACCTCTGAGCGCCCGCAGTGACGATGAAGCGTTGTCACTTGCTGCAGCGATGGTACGAGACGCCGGCATCGACCTATGGGACGGCCTCCGGTTTATTGCGCATTTCGGCCCTGAGCCATCTCAGGCAACGGCCGGTTGAAATCGCAACGCGGCAACCGCTCGTCCCAGTTCGCCTCGCTCGGCTCCATCTCCTGCGGGACCGTCGGATAGATCTCCGACGCCTTTTGGCTTCCAACATGCTCTGCCCCTGACACGCCCGAGGAGCATGCCGCGACTTGCTACGCTGCGGATCGGACAGCGCTCAAAAGGTAATCACGAAGCATCAGCCTGAAGCCACTTGCAAGTGCTCACACCTTCTAGACCCATGGCAGCAGGATCACGGTGCTCGTGCGCAAAGCAACTCGACGCGTCATACTCTGGGAGCCACGTCTTCATCGCCCAGCCTCAAGGACCAGACCATAGTGCCCTGCTCGTCTGTAAGCCACGCCAGATTGGTGTCCTCGGTGACCATGAAGTCGCCATCGGCAAGGGCGACAGCCATAGCTTCGTAGGCAGTCGGTGCCGTGATCGTCTGATCGGACGTGGCGTGATCCGTTACAAGCCCATTGGGCTCACGCCACCCACGATGCAGCCGGTACGTTCCCATCTCGTGTTGTCTCGTGTCTCTCAGCTCACCCTCTCAGGCACTTCTTAGCTGACGCTCGAAGGCTGCCAAAGGGCTCGGCACCCTGGCCGCTCAAGCCTTCTATACCCGCGCCAGTAGGATCGCGGTGCGCAGCAAGTCGCTTCGCACCGGCCTTGCTCGTCTTATCGTAGAGACCCGAGTGTTCGTGCAGATCATCGGGCGGGGCCTACGGATGCCGGAGCCGCACCCGATCTTCGGTCCGAAATCCGATTGCAAGATTCTCGATCACAGCGAC
>NZ_JACHWM010000018.1 GCF_014191355.1 Methylobacterium sp. R2-1 | reverse complement strand
TTGGAGGCGACACCGACTTCGAGGTCGGGGCGGGCCTCGCGCAGGATGCGCTCGACCTCGTCGCCGGTGCCGACCGGCACGGTCGATTTGGTGACCACGACGGCGTAGCCGGTGAGCGCCTGGGCGATCTCTTTGGCGGCGGCGTAGACGTAGGAGAGGTCGGCGAAGCCGTCGCCGCGCCGCGACGGCGTGCCCACCGCGATGAACACAACATCGGCGTTGGCCACCGCCGATTTCAGGTTGGTCGTAAAGGACAGGCGCTTCTGGCGCACATTGTCCGCAACCAGTGTCTCCAACCCAGGCTCGTAGATCGGCATACGTCCGGCTTCGAGCGCTGCGATTTTACTAGGATCCTTGTCGACGCAGACGACTTCGTGGCCGAAATCGGCCAAGCACGCCCCTGACACCAGCCCCACGTAGCCGGATCCTATCATCGTTATCTTCATGGTATCACGACCTATAGAGAACGAAGGTGAGATGCGTTGCGACAGTCTGTAAGTCGGCCGTTGCCAGTCTGCTTGGAAATGTTCACGCGCATCAGGTAGGCGTCCGCACAGGCTGGGCCACGAGAGCAAATCGGCCGACGCACAGCCGATACGCATCGGTCGCGCACTATGCGAGCAGGGCCGAGAGATTAGCCAAGACGGTTGGCCGAGCCTCTCAATGCCATCGCTTGGCAAGAACAATGCCGGCCTGCGTTCAGACCGTGCATGCTCGATCTGCGAGCTTAGGCATATGGTCCCGGGATGTTGTGCGAGGGATCGAGCCCGAAGCGTTCGGGCCCTTTCGTCCAGGCCCGAAGGACATGCTCGTTGGGCGTGAGGCCGCTCAGAGTCTGCAGCCGATAGGCGGAGTTTTAGGCGTCCACGAACGACTGCAGTTGGGCGCGGAACCTTTCCTGCGCGTCGTAATGCTGGCGCTCGACATTGGCGTCATCGATCGGGCGGATTGAACCGCTTCGAGTGTCCTGACAGCTCCAGCTCTTGAGGCGCTGGAGCCATGACGAAGCGCAGCATACCCTTCTCGCATGAAGTGAGCGAGCACACGGTGCGGATACCCGAATGCTGAGCAAGCACGATCCGGCATCGGGGGAATCCGTCTTGCCGACTGCACGCGCGCAGCCTCAACCACCGGGCATCCAATCGATCTTGGGCTTCTGTGCCAGGATCCGCTCGAAGTAGTTAGCGACGGCCTGCGCACCATCCGAGTGCATCATGGCAACCGGATGGGCGAGGTAGGCGCGGGCCAGATCGAGCGGGATCTCGCCGGCCTGGAGGGCACCGAGCACTGCGTCGATGAAGGCATCGTTGGCTTCGTTGAAGTCGCTCGACAGCTTCTTACGGTCGTTCAGGGCCTTGATCGGCATCGTGCGGATGATCCTTTCTTGCTTAGAATATCGAGGTCAAACTTCGACCCGATGTCCACCTCATACCCTCTTGGCGCCCATCTCAGCGATTCAGCTGCCTCTGGCGGCTTCTCCGAAGCGGACATTGCCGCAGCTCAGGCTTGTCGGTCTCAGTTGCGCCGCTTCGGATGTTCGTCTGTGGTGAAGAAGATGGTTCGCTTCCGAGAAGCCATCGGATTTCAAGCATGCGACGCTACGTCCGGCGAGCACCCGTGATGATAAGCCGATCACCTCTGGACTGAGACCGCGACAAACAAAAACCGTGCAGAGGCGGCAGACGTCAACCGCGGGTGCGTCCAGGCCGCTCGATGAGGGTGGCACATCAACTCGATCTCTTCCGCATCAAGGAGTTCTGGGGCGAATCCGTTCACGTGAATAGGCCTGCTTGATCCGCAACTCGGCGGCGTTGCGCAAGCCGGCCGACAGCCCCGGCCCAGCCGCACTTCGGTGGATGTCATTGAAAAGACTGCGTCCACCGAAGCCTGACTGCACGCGGCAGAGAGGCACGGTCACGTCTCTCCGGGCCGGCGTGTCGCACGTGCGCGCTCCAGAGAAGCCGCCCTACGACGTTCCTCGCGCAAGATCTCGATCGTCGGCTGCCACCAGCCACGAGCCAGCTCGGTCGAGCCCGGCGCTTCCCGTGCTGGCCAAGCCCGGACCAGCTCGTCATGCGTCGGCCTGCGCCAGGACGCCCAGATCAACGCACCGCGCCCGGCCACCACGCCCGGGTAGAAGCGAGCGGCGATAGGGGCTTCGACGACTTCGCCGGTGACCGCTTCGAACACCATGGATCCCGCGTGGGTCATCACCACCCGCCTGAGGGGTGGCAGCGCGTCCTCCGGTACCGGGTAGCGCTTACGGCGGCGTTCCGCGGTCTCGGCCAGCCTATCCGCGTGCTCCGGCGAGGCTCTGCGACTTGCCTCGCGTTTCCGCCGCTCCTCAGGCTCGGCTTGGCGAGCAGCATCCTCAATGGTCGGCCAGCGTCGTCGCAATTCCTCGAATGACCGGAATGGGACGTGCCACGCCTTCGATGCCGGGTCCCACCTGGCCCAAGGTACCATCCGCAACGCGGCGACGACGGCGCGGGAATACGGCGTTCGGACCACCAAGTCGTCAGCCACCTCTAGGTAAGGACTTCTGACCGGCTCGAACGTGAAGGCGTCGCGGCCCCGCTCATCGGCGTAGGCCAGGATGCCCGACCACTCGCGGCCCGACCATGCCTTGAGGCGCCGCTCGGCCGTGGTGCCAGGCACGAACCAAGCGCCAAGCTCGTGGCGCCACCGCGCGCGGGGAAATGCGGCGCGGAACCGCTCAACGGTCAGGCGGTCATAGGGGAAAGACGCCGTCGCGCCGGGCGCACCATTGCCAGCCTCTTGCTGGGTCGCGCTGAATTGTAACGTCTCACCGGCCACCGCTCGACCTATGTTGCTCCCTCTTGGCGAAGCCGCCGCCTCAAGTCGAGTTAAGGCAAGATCGAGCAAGGACGACCGGTTCCCGCGCCATGTGTGCGATGCCGTTATGCTCAGTCTTCAAGCAGCCCCTTGGCCGATCCTCCCCGCGAGGTGCATCGCCTCCTGCCGCATCGCCCGAGCTGGCGGTTACTCAGTTGAGCGGCAAGTGTCACTGTGGCGACCGAGTTCTTCCCGGCGGAGGGGCCGGAAGCGACCGGGCTCACACGGTATAGAGGTCGAGGGAATGGAGCCGGATACCCATGAGGCCGTTCCTGTCGGACCGAAAGGCCGGAAGAGCTTCGCGCGTCATCGCGGCGGCCGGGCCCCTCGGGGGTTCTAATCTCTCCTTGCCGGACGACGCCGTCCCGCTCCCGTCCGGTTCTCGATATTTTCGAGAGGACCCGTGAACCGGCTCCCGGCGTCGCGCGACCAATGAATGTCGGGACCGCACCGAGCGGCCCGAGCCATTCGGAGGAGTGTCGCCATGACCCGGACCAAGATCATCGCCGCCCTGTGCACCATCGGCCTGGCTCTCGGAGCAGGCTCCGCCGAGGCGAAGCCCTTCCACGGGTACAAGCACCATCACCATTACGGTTTCGGTCACGGGGGCGCCGTCCTGGGCGGACTCGCTCTTGGGACCGTGGTGGTCGGCACCGCAATCGCGGCCGCATCCGACGAGACCGACGAGTGCATCGTGAAGGTCCGGCGAACCTACGACGACTTCGGCAACGTCTATGTTCGTCGGGTGCGGATCTGCGAATGAGGCCCGATGTTCGCCGCCAGAATTGCGCGGTCCGGAGCATCCGGGCCGCGTGGACTGAGTTCGGCCGCTCATCTACATTCACAGTGCCGCACGCTGGCTTACGCGAGCGGTCGCGGGAGCACGTGCTGCAATGCCGGGTGCCTTCGTTCGGTCCATGCTCCGACGGCTCTGCCGCATCCTGGCTGCGGCGGCGTTCCTGCTCCCTGGTTGCCTCGCCGCCGAGGCGCAGGTGCGCGGTCCGATTGGGGCCGGTTCGGGAGGCGGTTACGGCAGGGGCAGCTATGGTGGCGGAGGCTATCGCGGCGGCCCGATGATTGGCCTGCCGGGCGTGATCGGCATCATTCCGCGACTGATCCCGCCGCCGAAGCGGGTGGAGGAGGTCGAAGACGAGGATCCGCCACCGCGACGGCCGACGCGTCGGCCTGAGTACGAGGACGAGCCTGCGGCAGATCGGCCAAGGCCGCGTCCCCGGCCACAAGGCCTGCCGACCGTTCATCGCGCGGAGCCGGCGCCGCGTCCGAGGCAAACCGCACCCGTTCGCGAACCTCCGCCCAAGGTCGCGCAAAGGCCGGAGCGCCCGAAGCCAATCGCATCACCGGTCGCCAAGCCGAAACCGGTGCTCGCCAGGACACCGTCTCCGCCGCGTCGGGAGGGACCCGTTCCGGCGCCTGTCCCCGCCGCAACTCGGCCGGGCGCCGCTGATCCGAGCGAGGTCCCCGGTGAAGTGTTGTTCTCCTTGAAAGCGGAGGCACCGGCGGGCAGCCTGCGCGTCATCCTGCGACGCGAGCGCCTTGAGCTGGTCTCGACAGACACCTTCACCTTGGTGCCGATGACCTTGCACCGCGCACGCTTCAAGGACCGCCGTTCCATCGCGGAGGTGGTCGCAGCCCTTGCGCGCGACTCGCGTATCGGCAGGGCGCAGGCCAACCACCTCTATGCCCTCGTCGCCCAAGCCATGCCGGCCCTCGCCGGCGCGCAGTACGTCGTGGGCAAGCTCCGCCTGAAGGAGGCGCACGCCTCGGCCACGGGCAAGGACGTGACCGTCGCAGTCATCGATTCCGAGCCCGACAGCAATCATCCCGCGCTCCGTGACGCCGTGTCCGAACGGCATGACGCCCTCGACGGCGGTAAGCCGGTGGCCGCACATCCTCATGGTACGGCCATTGCAGGTATCGTCGGTGCCCGCACCCAGCTGGCCAGCGCGGCACCCGAGGCACGCCTCCTCGCGGTGCGCGCCTTCTCGGGCGAAACCCGGACCGGTGCGCAAGGCACCACCATCCACGTGGCACGCGGCCTCGACTGGGCGCAACGCAAGGGCGCGAGCGTGGTCAACATGAGCTTCGCCGGCCCTTGGGATGCGGCCCTCTCCGATTTCCTCGCCGCGGGGGCCGGGCGCGGCGTCGTCTATGTGGCCGCCGGCGGCAATGCTGGTCCGGCCTCGGCGCCCCTGTTTCCGGCTGCCGACCCGAACGTCATCGCGGTCACGGCCACCGACGCGGAGGACAGGCTCTTCCCAGCGGCCAACCGCGGCTCGCATCTCTGCGTGGCCGCGCCGGGCGTCGACATCCTCGTAGCCGCACCGAACGGGAATTACGGGCTCCTCTCGGGGACCTCAATGGCGGCCGCACAGGTGAGCGGCATCGTCGCCCTGATGCTTCAGGCGAAACCTGACCTGACACCTCCGGAGGTGCGGGCGGCGCTGACGCGCAGCGCCCGCGACCTCGGACCGCTGGGACCAGACCGGGATTTCGGCGCAGGCTCAGCCGACGCCGAGGGAGCAGTTCAGGCTCTCATCGCTCCTGCGGCGCAGACGCGGCCAGCACCACCAACCGAGGGCATGAGCGCAACCCCGGTCAGCGCCGCCGCGCCGGACCAGCCGTGATGCCGCCGATAGACCGACGGGAACCGGTTCCCGCACGGAAAAGCGCTCTTGGATTTGAACCGTTCGCCTCGCCCGCGCGACCCATGAAGGGGTGCGGATGAGTGCGCCCTCCGACGAGGACCTGATCCGGCGCATCGCCGGCGGCGACCGTACGGCGATGCAGGGGCTCTACGCCCGGCACGCGACCGCCGTGTTCCGGTTCCTCGTCCGCATCGTGCGCGACCCAACCCGGGCGGAGGATCTGATGAGCGACGTCTTCTTCGATGTCTGGCAGCAGGCCGGCCGCTTCGAGGGCCGTTCCAGCGTGACGACCTGGATGTTGACCATCGCGCGGTTCAAGGCGCTCTCGTCGATGCGTCGGCGCTCTCATGAGGCGCTGGAGCCCGAGATGGCCGAGGCCGTCGAGGACGAGGCCGACACGCCGGAGGTCACGCTGCAGAAAGTGAGCAAGGCAGAGGCGATGCGGCGTTGCCTCGAAGCCTTGTCCCTGGAGCACCGCACCGTGATCGACCTCGTCTACTATCACGAGCTCGGTGTCGAGGAGGTGGCGCAGGTTCTCGATATCCCGGCGGGCACCGTGAAGACCCGCCTGTTCCACGCCCGCAAGCGCCTGTCGGACCTTCTGGTAAAGGCGGGTATCGACCGGGGATGGCCGTGAGGAGGCCACGATGAGCACGACCGACCCGGAGCGCGACGAGAACGAGCTGCTGCTGCCGTGGTACGCCACCGGCCGTCTTCGCCCGTCAGAGAACTCCCGCATCGAAGCTGCGCTCGCGCGTGATCCGGAACTCGCGCGAAGGCTCGGTCTCGCTGAAGGCGAGCGGGACGAGGCAGTGGCCGTCAACGAAAGCCTCGGCGCGCCATCGATGAAGGCCCGCGACGACCTGTTCGCGCGCATCGACGCAGACCTCGCGGCGCGGGAGCAAAGTCCCCGTGGCTGGCTGCGGCGTATCGGCGAGAGGTTGGCGCGCCTGCCGCCTCCGATGCTGGCCGGGTCGGCTCTCGCTGCCTGTCTCCTGCTCCTGCTGCAGGCGGGTCTGCTGACGGGCGCGTGGCTGGGTGGTTCGAAGACGACCTACGAGACAGCTTCCCATGGTGGGAGCGGGCCCCCGGCGGGCGGCGCCTTTATCCTCGTCGCCTTCGCGCCGGCGTCCACGGCGGCGCAGATCACGGAAGCCCTCGCGGAGACCGGGTTATCCATTGTGGACGGGCCCCGTGCCGGTGGCATCTATCGCCTTCGTCTCCGTGAGAGAGCGGACGTCCAGGATAACCTGGATGCCGTCCTCGGCCGGCTGCGCGCGAGGTCCGGCTTGGTCGTTCTCGCGGTGCCCGAAACGGCGCCGGTTCGCTGAACAGAGGAGGCCGCGATGCATGTCGCCTTGATCCTCGCGTGCTTGACACTGGTCGCACAGGCCCAGCCCATGCGCGGCGTGCCGCTCGCGATCGAGAGCTGGTGGGTGGTGCTCGGCTCCTTCGACAACAGCGGCGGGTCCGGCAGCCGCGCCGCGGATGCATCCGTTGCCAGGACGCGGCGGCAGGCGCAGACCTGCGGAGAGAGGCCCGTCAACGACCTCTCGGAAAAGTCCTCTGGGTTCGTGCCCGGCTTCGACGTCTCGGTGCTTGGCGCTTACCCAACCCGCGCGGGCCGAGACCGCCTTGTCCCGAGTAGGTTCCTGCGTACCGTGAGCCTATCTCCGGCGTGCGCGATATGCCGGTGAGTGATGTGCGCCGGATGCCCGGCCGAGGTCAGCCGCTCATCGCGCCGCCGACGGGACGAAGACTTCACTCGCTTGACCGGGTAGACGGTCGAAGCCCGGAAGCGTCTCCGGCTGGCAAGACGCCGCGCTGGCCTGTCATGTAACTCTGCACGTCCTCACCTTCTCTGCCACGAGCAGCCTCGGGTTCTCCGTATCTCGGCGTAGACGGGGCCGACGATCAGCACACTTGATTCGGCCTTTGTCTTGTCATCTCGGACCCCCACAGGCAGCCATCGCCACCGGCCTTGCCCGGACATAGCCGTCAGACGTTCAACCATCGCGGGAGGCGGCCATCTCCCTCACCATGTTTCGCGTGGAAGGCGTCATAGGAGGCCAGGAACTGCGTCGCTGAGATGTCGTCGCGAACGGTCCCCAGAACGAGGAACACACCCGGGTCCACAGAGGCCCCAGGTGCGTCAAGGTGATGCTAAGGAGCGCTGGATGGGGCAGCGCCCCTGTCCTCCGGCTTTGGTTGGTCAGATCCGGCACACTTGATGAGGCCGTCCTGATATCGGTCAGTGGCAGAACCTGCGCACTACGACGTCACCGAAATCGTCAATCCAGCGACGGGCATGGCAATGTCCCCCGTAGTAGATCTTTGAGTAGCCCCAGGGGCTGAAGTGATGATGCCTGTGGCCCCAGTGAACGTGTCCAAAATGGCCGGGCCTGAACCCCGGGCCGGGGCGATGGTTCGGCCCGTGCGCGGAGGCTGCCGTCGTGCCAAACGCGCCGAGACCAACCAGAAGGACGATGCTCATCAGTTTGCGACGACCCGACATCTTCGTCTCCTGCGTTTGAGGACCATCAGCGGCCCTGACCTCCATTGGTCGCGGGAGACGGCAGCACGGTTCAAAGCGCTCGAACGAAAAAGCTGATCACGCCAGCGTGCGGCGCGGAGGCTCTATCGGAGATCGCATCGGACCCGGTGGGGATTTCCGGCTCCCTATCCCCGTTCATCACGCCTGAAGCGCCTCGCGGCCCATCTTGTCCTTGCCGACCTCCCGGAGCCGGAGGGAAGCGGCTGTGCATGTCTGAGTCTCACGTCGAAGCTCTGCTAAGCGGAGCCGCAACCCTCGACGGAAGAATGTGACGATGACCCGATTGTGGACCTCCGCCACGCTCATCGTCGCGCACCTGCTCGCCCCGGTGCGCGCCGAACCGACGATCTCGCCCGCGGCCCGGACGAGCCTGCCCGCCGACGTCGTTGCCTATCTGGACCGGCGGATGGGCTGCAACCACTGGTCCGGAGAGGATGCCTACGATGCGGCCCGCGGTCGGCAGATCGCCGCCCTCAGGACGTTGCGTTGCGAAGCCGTTGAGGCGGACGAGAAGCGGCTGCGGCGGCGCTACGGCTGCAATCCGGCGGTGCTGAAGGCGCTCGATGCGGCCGAGCATGCGGACGGCTGATCCGGCCCGGACGGTCCCTCACCCAGCCGCACGGGCGGCGGCGCTCCGGTTGCGCACCACCGAGATGAGCGCCCCGAAGATGGCCGCCGCGAGGGCGGCCATGATCACCACGAGGGTGATCGTCCGATTCCAGAGCCGATCGAGGCCGAGATCGGTGGTGACGCGGTCGGGGCGCGCCGGGTCGGCCATCACCCCTGCGCTGAAATCGCCGACATGCAGGCCGGCGAACACGTAGTTCACCCGCCGCGTCATGGTGCCGTTGGGCTGGCGCAGGCTCAGCGTCAGGTCGCAGATGTGGATCGCGATCTTGGAGCTGCACTTGCCGTCGCTGATCCGGGCATCCGCCACCGACTCGGCCGTCTCGCGGATCTGCCGATCCGAGATCAGGGCAGGCGCCGTGTAGACCGCGCAGGCGGCCAGCATGGCGCCGAGCGCCACGACGCCGAACAGCACCCAGAAGGTGGCCATCCAGCCCTGCTACGATGGCGCGGCTGAGCCGGATGCCTCATATCCGCCGGGTTGCCGCTCAGACCAACCTGTCCTGGCCGACCGGCTGGCTCGATGGCTGTGATCCGGAGCGCATCGCGTTCTGGTGCACCTTCCACCCGGGCGAGACGCGGCTCGACCGCTTCCTCGGGCGCTGCGCCGAACTCGACGCGCGCGGCATCAGTTACAGCGTCGGCATCGTGGGCAAGCGCGAGCATTTCGACGCGCTCGCGGCGCTCCGCTGGGCGCTGCGTCCCGAGATTTATCTCTGGGTGAACGCCTACCGGGACGAGGGGCGAGCTATTACCGGCCGGACGACCTCGAACGCTTACGCGCTATCGATCCGCTGTTCGACATCAACGGCACCGGAATCCGCAGCCGGGGCCGGGCCTGCGCCACGGGCGAGAGCGTGGTCAGCGTCGATGGCGATGGCGACGTCCGCCGCTGCCACGTCGTTCCGGCCCGGATCGGCAACCTCTACGACGTGGATTTCGATGCTGCCCTGACGTCACGGCCCTGCCCGCTGGCGCAGTGCCGCTGCCATGTTGGTTACGCCCACATGCCGCATCGCGGCTTCCGCGAGCTGTTTGGAGCGGGGCTGCTGGAGCGGGCGCTGCCCTTGGACACCGCGTCGGTCCCGGTTGGTTCTACGAACGCCCGACCACGCCTCGCGACGCGCAAGGTAGGAATCCCGTACAACCCATTACCATCGCTTGCGTTTTATCCCTTAGTTTGGGTTTCCCAGCGCGGAAGGAGGGCAACGGCACGGTTGTTTCAGCTCTCGGATGAAGCCTGGGCGCAGATCGAACCGCACCTGCCTCACGGTCACCCGGGCAAGCCGCGCGTGGACGACCGGCGGGTGATCAGCGGCATCCTGCATTCTGTGGCTCCGGTAACTGTCCATGCGACCTAGTCGGCGGCCGAGGACCGCTGCTTCCACCTGGCGACGGGCTTCGGGTTGATTCCGCAGCGCTTCGAGAGCGCCCTCAAGCTCACTTGACGATGCTGGAACGCTCGACGGACCACCTCCGTCGCGGCCCTGCCATGAAGAACTTGGCGCATAGCGCATCCCTCCACTCCAGCGTGAAGGATGCACCATCAAACTCTGGGATCAAACATCTAGCGCCTGTAGAAAATCTTAATAACGCGAGTAGTTTTACTATCTGGCATCCGCCCTATCTAGAACACGCGGCAGAACTGGGAGGTTATGCGATGGGCCGCCCGTCCTGAAAGCCGTTGACGAGGTAATGGTGCAGCGGGTCCATCTGCGCGGCGGCCACGTCCGGATGCGCCGTGAGGTAGGTGTTCGTCCCGAACGCGGCCGACGGATCGCGGCCCTCGCGCCAGCCGTACTGCTCGTAATGCAGCAGCGGGTTCATGCCGCTGGCCGCCACGTCGGGATTGTGCGCGAGGTAGAAGCGCGTGTCGAAATACGGGTTCGGATCGCGACCCTCGGGGGCGCCGTAGCGCAGATAGTGCGAGAAGGCGAAGCTGTCGCTCGCGACGCCGGACGACCGGGCGACCGCGGCGACGTCGGGGTTGGCGGCAAGGTAGAAGGAGGCGTCGAAGTCGCCGTAGAGGTGGTCGCCGTCTCCCGTCAGGGTGAGACCGGCGACGGTCGCGCGCCCCTCGGACCGACCGTATTGCAGGTAGTGCGCGAGCGGGTCCAGGCCGGCCGCCGCCACATCCGGGTTCACGGCAAGGTACGCCTCGGCCGAGAACGCGGGTCCGGGGCTGCGGCCCTCGTGCCGGCCATACGTGTCGTAATGGGTCAGAGGGTTCACCCCCGCCGCCGCAACGTCCGGATTTTGCGCCAGATACGCGCGCGTGTCGAAATAGGCGTTCGGGTTGCGGCCCTCGCGCCATCCGTACTGCGCGTAGTGCTGGTCGGGATCGACATGCGCGGCCCAGACGTCAGGGTTGGTCGCGACGTAGTAGAGGTCGTCGACGAGGGGCGACCCGTCCGCCTCCTGCACGGTTCCGTCCGTGAAGGTGATCGTTCGCGCCCCGGTCAGATCGGTCACGGTCCCGTCGGGCGCCGTCATCAGGTCGTGACCGTGGCTGAAGTCGAACCGGGCCTCGGTCAGGGCGAAGGTGAAGCTCGGCGCCGATTGAGGGATCGCCGACGAGGTCGCGATGTGCAGGCTGGTCCGGCTGACATTGCCGGCGGCGTCGGCGACGTCGATCGAAAAGGTGTCACCGTCCGCGGCGTAGGCGGCCGGCACGTAGCGGTAGCTGCCGTCCCCCGCGATCGACAGGGTTCCGTGACTGCCCGAGACCACGGTCTGGCCGCCAGCCGGGACAGCAAACTCCGCGCCGTTACTCCCGAAGCGGGCATCGACGACATGCAGCGCCGTCGCGTCCGTCGCCCCGGCCAGGACCGTACCCTCGGCCGGAACAAGCCCGACCTGCATGCGCGAGACGGGCTGGAGGACCGGGGCCTGGCTGTCCAGCAGGAAGCTCAGCGAACCGGCGGCCGAGACGTTGCCGGCGGCATCCGTCTGCGTGACGGAGACGGTGTGCGCGCCGTCCTTGAGCGCGCCCGGGCCGTAGACGGCGGCAGGAGCACCCCCATCGACGCGGAACGCCCAGGTCGCCCCCGGCTCCGCGTTCGGGATCGCCAGCGCGGCATCGGCGGTGATCCCGTCACCGACGATACCGGTATCATGCGCCAAGGCGAGGCTCGGCGCTTGAGGCGCGACCGTATCGACGGTGAAGACCAGGGCGGCGCTCGCCGGGCCTGTATTGCCGGCCGCATCGGTCGCCGTCGCCGTCAGGCTGTGGCTGCCCTCCGCGAGGGCGCCGAGCCCGAAGCTCCAGGTGCCGGCGGCGTCGGCCGCGGCGGTGCCGAGGCGCATCGTGCCGTCGAACACGGTGACGAGGCTGTCCGCCTCGGCAAGCCCGGTCAGCGACTGGCCGGCGGTGTTGCTTGCCGCGCCGACAGAGCCGCCCTTCACGGCGGCGTCCGCGAGCTGTGTCGGGGCCGCGGGCGCGGTCGTGTCGCCGTACGCCGTCACCCGCGTTCCGCCCTGGCCGTCGCTTGCGGCGGTGAAGGCGATGCCGTCGTAGCCGCCGCTCAGGTGCAGCGTCGCGGCGAGGGTGCTGCCGGCGGAGAGGGTCAAGGTACCGGTCGCGGCCTCGTAACGCGCGGACGTCGCTTCGCCGATCCCGCGCAGATCGATCACGTCGCCGTCCGCGCCGAAGCCCGAGATCGTGTTGGCGAAGCTGTGCCCCGCATCCGCGCCGAGGGCGGCGGAATCGAGCTGGAGCGTCTGGGCACCGGCGCTGAAGGCGATGGCTCCCGCTCCGGCCGCGCCGAGGCTCCGCAGCTCCAGGGTGCCGTCGACGAGCGTGGTGCCGCCGGAATAGCTGTTCGGCCCGGACAGGATCAGCGTTCCGGAGCCGGTCTTGCTCATCGCGCCGGGTGCCGACCCGTCGGCGATCGTCCCCAGAAGGGATTCGCTCGTCACGGCGGACCCGACCGTGATGGTGGAGGAGCCGTTCAGCGTGATGGCGTTCGCGACCGAGAGGGCGTTCGACGAGAATCCCAGCGTCGCGCCCGTCGCGATCGACAGCGCTCCGCTCCCGAGGGCGGCGCTGTCGCCGAGGAGCAGCGCGCCCGCGGCCAGGACCGTGCCGCCGGAGTAGGTGCTGGCGCCGCTCAGCACGAGGGTGCCGGGTCCCGCCAGCGTCACCGCGTTCGCACCGGTGAGCGCCACGCCGAGGCTGGCCTGGGCCGTCCCGGCAACCGACACGGTCAGGCCGCCGGCGCCGACCGTCAGCGGACCGCCGACGATCCGGTAGCCGTCGGATTGAAAGTCCAGCTTTCCGGCCGAGACCGGCCCGCCGCCGGCATCGATCGACACGGTCCCGGACGGGCCGGCGAACACGGCCGTCCCCCCATTCCACGCATCGTTCACCGTGCCGTCCGCGCGGGCCCAGGGCTCGGCCGCAGCGCCCGCGGACCAGGTCCCGTTCCCGCCGCCGATCCGGCCGTCGGCCATCGGCGAGGTTCCGTCCCAGAACTGGAGCGCGGGCACCGGCGTGTTGACCTTGAAGACGAGGAACTGCGTCTTGCCCTGCGTCGGATTGTAGTTGTCGTCACTGACGAGGACGAGGCTGTCATGGCCGTCCGGCAGCTTCGGACCGAAGCTCATACCCTCCAGATTGTCGATCTTGGTCTCGTAGGTGTTGAGGGTCGAGGCCAGCGAGGCGCCGTCTAGGATCAGCGATTTCGTGACCGGCGTGAACGGGCCGCCGGCCGAGAGATTTCGGATGTTCTGGACGTCGGTCGCGGCGCTGGTGTCGATCTCGTAGATGCGGACGCTGTTGTGCGAGACGCTCACGGGCGGCGTCGTCTGCGGCTTGCCGTCGAAGCCGCGCTCCATGATCAGGAACTTGGTGTCGCTGAGCGACAGGATCTCGGAAACGCCGCCGCTCTCCAGCTTGTAGGCGTACTGGGCGGCGACGCTGCTGTCGGGCTTGAAGCGCGTGATCCGCGTCAGGTTGCCGGTGTCGCCCGAGAGCGGCGCCTCCATCGAGACCACGTACGACCCGTTGAGCGTGAAGGTCGAGCCCTCCAGGCTGGCGTTGCTGCCTGCGCGCGTGGCGATGTTGTCCGGGACCTTGATCTGGGACCACATGCCGTCGGACGCGAGGTGGTAGATGCGCGGCGGCGTGCCCTCCGTGGTTATCCAGATCCCGTTCCCCGAGGGATCGAAGCGGATCGACTCGATGTCGTCGGGGCCGAGCCGCGTCGCACCGGTGAAGCTGAGACCGTAGCCCGGCTGGCCGGCCACGAAGTTCGCCTGGAGCGAGAAGAAGTGCCTGGGCTGGCTGTCCTTCCCGTGGTCGGATTGGGAGATGAAGGTCTTCGTCGTCGGATTGTAGTCGATCCCCGATAGGCCGCCGACGGTGTAGCCCTGGGTGGCGTAGGTGACAGGGTAGCTGGTCTGCGTCAGGTAGGTCAGGGAGGTGAGCGAGGATCGGTCGGTGAGGGCGAATGGGGCCTGGTTGTTGGCCTGTGTCGTCGGCGCCAGGGTGAGGTCAAGGCCGCCGTTCGGGTCGGCGCTCGTCACGTAGCCGTAGCCCTGCGGTGCCGCAGCCAGCTTCAGGGTGCTCGTCGACCGGCCGTCGGTGACGCCGAGAACGCCGTTGGCGTAGCTCAGCATCGCCGTGCCGGGATTGATTGCGCGCAGCGTGATGGTGTCGCCGGGCGCGAAGCCGAGGAGGGAATTGGCCAAGCTGCCGGCGGAATCGAGCTGGAGCGTCTGGGCGCCGGCGCTGAAGGTGATGGCTCCCGCTCCGGCCGCGCCGAGGCCCCGCAGTTCCAGGGTGCCGTCGACGAGCGTGGTGCCGCCGGAATAGCTGTTCGGCCCGGACAGGATCAGCGTTCCGGAGCCGGTCTTGCTCATCGCGCCGGGCGCCGACCCGTCGGCGATCGTCCCCAGAAGGGACTCGCTCGTCAGCGCGGACCCGACCGTGATGGTGGAGGAGCCGTTCAGCGTGATGGCGTTCGCGACCGAGAGGGCGTTCGACGAGAATCCCAGCGTCGCGCCCGTCGCGATCGACAGCGCCCCGCTCCCGAGGGCGGCGCTGTCGCCGAGGAGCAGCGCGCCCGCGGCCAGGACCGTGCCGCCGGAATAGGTGTTGGGCGCCGCCAGCGTGAGCTGACCGACGCCGCCCTTGGTGAGGCCACCGGCCCCGGAGACCGCGCCCGAGACGATCCCGTCGCGCGTGATGTCGATCTCAGCCGCCTCCGTCAGGACGACCGATCCCTGCGCCGTGACGGCCCCCTCGACTGCCACGCGGGCCTTGCCGATCTGGAACACGCCGAGCGGTCCGACGGCGAGATCGCCCGCGATCGTCAGAGCCGGGCCAGTCACGGACAAGGTCCCGCCCGTCACCTGCGTCGAGCCCGTGAAGGCATTGCTGCCCGTCAGGTTGATACCGCCCGCAACGAGCTGGATGCCGGCGAAGGTGTTGTCGCCCGACAGGGTGAGGACGCCGGAGCCGTCCTTGATGAGCCGGCCGACGCCGCCGATGTCGTTGCTCCAGGTCGCCGCGGCGTTGAAGCCGGCACCGGGCCGCCTGTCGTCGGCGGCCCTGGCGGCATCCATCGTGATGCTGACATCGGTATCGAAGCGGCCGTATCCGCCTGCGGCCCGGTAGAGGTCGAGGCGGGCCCAGCCGTTGCCGTTGTCCATGACCACGCCGGACGGGAGCGCGGTGGTGCGCAACACCTCGGCGATTTGATCGAGGCTGAGATAAGGCAGACGGGTGGCCAGAAGGTAGGGGGCCTCGGCCGGAACGGCCATGGGTTGGTCGGTCGCCCCGACGCTGGGAAGGCCGAAGGTCATCCGGCGCTCCCAATCGGCCTCGTTGGCGGCCGGATCGCTGAAGCGGTCCGTCGGCCCGCTCGCGGCCTGTTCGGCGATGGTGTTGGGCTCGCTGCCCGCCGGCGTCGCTTTAGAGATCGCGGCGATCATCGCCGTGCGCACGGAAACCGCCGTGTTGGCGATCGCCTGGCTGGTTGATGGCGAGAGGCTGGGGCTCAGAAGCCGGGCCGTGTTCCACTCGGCGACCATGCGGCCGGCGACGATATCGAGCGGATAATGGACGCCGTTGACGATGCGATGTTCGCCGTACTCGCTCGCGCGGGTCAGGATCTCCTGATACCGCTCGGGGAAGATGTAGGCGAGGTAGAGGGATTCCGCGAACCCCTTGGTGGTGTGACCGCTCGGGAGCGAACCGCCGCTGCCTGCGACGAGGGGCTTGATGCTCTTGTCCACCACGAAGGGGCGCGGATAAGCGAAGTAGTTCTTTGCGGTCGCTGACTGGACATTGGCCGAGTCGTTGATGGTCCAGCCGTATCCGTCCGCATTGCCGTAGGGCATTCCTCTGACGCCGAGGCCGCCGAGCGCCGGTCCGGCGATGCCCGACGTCGCATAGGTCGTATCGTCGGCGATAGCCGCCTTCCGGTCGGCCGCCGTGCTGGCCGCTATGATGTCTTTGACGGTCTGCAAGCTCTTGGCGAGGATGTCCGGACGATTGGTCCGGATGTCGGTGAACCCGCTCAGGAGCGCATTGACGCTGCCGGTGCTCGGCTGAAGCGAACTCGTCATAAAGTCTCACCCCGATATCGGTTTATCTTCGCCGACTAAGCAAAGAAGACTGATGATGCCGCAGGCGCGGCCCCTATTAGCAATGGCGGCCGCATCTATACTAGATAAAAAACCGGAATTTCAAGTCGCGCTTCAACGGGTGCTGCAGCGGATCAGGCCGATCCCTCGGTGAAGGTCCGCACAGGCGAGCCCCGGATCGGCCCTCAACGTCACGTGCCTGGCCATACGATGGCCGGCTTCCAGGAGGTGGTCCGGTGTCGAAGTTCGTGCAGGGTCGGCCACTGCTCCACGGGTACTTTGGCCGGCGGCGCCAAGCGCAGGGGCAGGCCAAGGCGAAGGCTGAGGGCCGCCACAAGGGCTGTGCGGAGGACGTGGAGCGCAGCCGCGGAATCGCGGTAAAGGCTTGTTTTGGTCGCAGATCCAAGCCGCTACCGGCTGCAGCCACGCGACTATCTCAAGAATCGTGAGGTGCCCTTTGTGCGATGCGGCACTACAGGCGCCTAATAGGACCCACGTGTTGCATCGCCGGCGCCGTTGCGAAGTCTTAGCCGTTGCTCTGGGTGCCAAGCAATTGCGCAGATAACTTCCCGCATGGCACCCAGCCCTTCAGGTTGCGTGACACTGTTAAGCGCTGAGCAATTTTAAGCTGTGGTGACGCAATGCGTGGATTGGCATGGCGTGCTATCGCAGTCTGCGCGATGTTGCGGAGCCTAGAGGCTTGCGCTCGAGCCGACATTGGCTCTCTGATAGACGCTCAGAAGCGGACGATACACCTTCCTTACGTGCGAACTGCAACAAACTGTATTGCTCGCTCTCTGCTTATGGTCCCTGTCTCAGTTCACTTGGCAAAGCAAGGCCAGTGGGCCGATGCGTTGCTATCGCTGCCGAAGGGGCATTGTGGCGCAGAAATCAATACGCTGATCAGCACGCATGATCAGCTTTATGGGGCCGGGACCGGGCAGACGTTTTTCTGGTCCATACATCAGAGATCTACCGCGGGCACCCGGCACTTGGCTGAGGGGCAAGTTCGAGCGGCTCGCTGCCGCTGAAGCCCGGGAGATAGCCGCTAAGCAGTAGGAGACTGGAGGGCAAGAAGCCGCGAAACGAGCCGGTCTTGAAGAGGCGGACAGTGTCGCGACGCTCTACCGAGACAAGAGGTACGAATGCACAACGAACCAGATCGTGAAGCTCGTATCATTATCAGAGGGCGCCGAGGTGCTCGCCACGGCTGCGATGACGATCTGCAATGAGGAAATTTCAAACGCGGTGCGAGCAGGGACATTCAGCGCCAGCTCAGCGCGTCAAACCGGCTGAGAGAGCCGAAGATCACACCCAACTTGATTCAAAAAGACTAACGATTTGAGGGGGGTTAGGTTGGCGCACCCGACACGATTCGAACGTGTGACCTTTGCCTTCGGAGGATTAGTGTTCAGGATTTTCGCGTAATTGCCCAAGCTTTCCTGTGGTTGCTAAACCTCTGTCCTGCCTTGTGAAATCCGCAGAATCGGCTTTTCCCTCGTTTGCGGCGGACGGCGGCGATTTGCTTCCGCGTGCTTCCGCAGTGCTTCCGCAGCGCCAGGGGACGGGGGATGCCGAGGATCACAAAGCGGCTCGTCGAGGCCGCCGAGCCAAATGGCCGGGACTATTTCATCTGGTGCGACGAGCTGCCGGGCTTTGGTGTCCGGATCTTTGCTTCTGGCCGACGCAGCTACCTCGTCCAGTACCGGGCCAACGGGCGAAGCCGGAGGGCGACGCTCGGCCTGCACGGCGCCCTGACGGCGGACGAGGCGCGTCGCGAGGCCAAAGCGCTCCTCGGCCAGGTGGCACGCGGGGAGGATCCCGCAGAGGAGCGCGCCACGCGTCGGGCCTCAATGAACATCGCCGAGCTCTGCGACCGCTACCTTGAGGCCGCCGACATAGGGCTGATCATGGGCAAGCGCGGCGTCGCCAAGAAAGCGTCCACCCTCTACGTCGATCGCGGCCGCATCGAACGACACATCAAGCCACTGCTCGGCAGGCGCCGCGTCGTCGAGCTGACTCAGTCGGACGTGCGGCGCTTCGTTCGCGACGTGCAAGCCGGCAAGACCGCCGACGTGGTCAAGACTGGCTTCCGAGGCAAAGCAGTGGTCGAGGGCGGCCCCGGCACCGCGGCACGCACTGCCGGACTCCTCGGCGGCATCCTCAGCTTTGCGATCGGCGAGGGCATCATCACAGTCAACCCGGCGGCCGGAGTGAAGAAGCCCGCCGACTGCAAGCGCACCCGCCGTCTTTCCCTTAAAGAGTTCGCCACCCTCGGCCGGGTGCTGCAGGAGGCGGAGGACAGCCGGGACGAGCGATGGCAGGCCGTGGCTGGCGTCCGGCTCCTGGCTCTCACCGGCTGCCGCCTGGGCGAGGTGGTGAAGCTGCGCTTGTCCGAGGTAGATCGGGTCGAGTCCTGCCTGCGGCTCGAGGACAGCAAGGAAGGCGCCTCCGTCCGGCCGATCGGCAAGGCGGCGGTCGCGGTGCTAAACTCCCTGCCGAGGGAGACCGCTTCCCCCTTCGTGCTGCCCGCGGCACGCGGTTCCGGATCGTTCGTCAGCCTCCCCGACGCGTTGGAGCGGATCGTCGCCCGCGCCGGCCTGGAGGGCGTCACAGCCCACACCTTGCGCCATTCCTTCGCCTCGGTGGCAGGGGACCTCGGCTTCAGCGACTCAACGATCGGCGCGATGCTCGGTCACGCCGGCAGCACCGTAACCAGCCGATACGTCCACCACCTCGATGCGGTGCTGCTCGCCGCGGCGGATCGCGTGGCGGCGGCGATCTCTGTAGCAATTGGAGGAGAGCGAAATGATGCTCAATGCTGATTTAACATTGCAGCAACGATCGGACGCGAAACGGCATAAGAGTAGGCACTCGCGCCGCGTGCCCCCGTTATGTGAGGGATACGGATAAACTGCGTCGTCTCCGACCGAGCTATACCTTGAGCGGGCGGATGAGCGTCCACTCCGCCGGGAAGCGAATCCAGTACCCACCACCAAAGGGCAAGGCCGCAGACAATTACCCCGTCAGGCTGAATTCTCTGAAGTTGCTGCGGAAAAGCTGCGCGGCCAGCTGCCCATTGTTGATTTGAAGGGCGCGCTTTGTGTGCCAGCATGTCGGGAACGAAGTTATAGAACGCTACAGAGTGCCAGAACTCATAGTTTTCTCTATCATCCCAGCGCTCACGAGTTATTCCTGTAGAAAGATGAGATAGACGCTTAAAGAAAACATAAGATGAATCGATCGCCAGTGCTTCAACTACTTCATTTGTGAAGCTTGGATTGGGGACACCAACGGCTTCTGGATTGTGCGTGTAATGACTTTCGCCCAGTAGCAGCAACCGAAATCCACTCAAACTATTATGCCGGTTGCCATAGTTTTTCCCTATCCATGGATCGAACATATTAATATTTCCTACTCGGATCGATTTGCCATTTGCGCGGCCTAATGATCTGCGTCCCTGTACAATCAACGTCAGCGAAGTTGACTGAATTTGATACGAGGGGACCCTAGGTGGATTCCAGAATTTCAATCGAGCTTACGGCCACGCCGGATGGGCGGAGACTCCGGATAGACGAAACGACTTGATACCCACCCTTCGACGTTCTCATAGCGGACAAATACCCAGCCGCTGTTGCGGTCGCCGAGGGGGACGATGCCGCGACCGTCCGGGGGGATGACACCGACGATGCGGGCGCCCGTGGTCGGGTACTCACGCACGTTGAGGACGTCGTTGGGGGCCGTGTCGATGACGCGAAGCGTCTGCTGAGCCATGGCCGCGCCCGGCACGCCGAGCATCAGCATCAGCCCCAAGACCCCATCTCGAATCGACATCTGCGCCCGCTCCCATCCTGTAGAAAAGCAGCTTAGCAGGAAGTCAGGCTTCTGCAGCCATGAAGGGTTGACCCGCGTTGGCTAGAGCACGATTGACAGCCTCGATCGCCAGCAAAACCCGCGTCAGCTCCTCGGCCATCGAGACGGGTGCGAGGTCGATCGCGCCCACCCGGTGAGCGATCGCGTTCAGCTGCCGCGCGAGAGATTCCAAGCCTCAGATTGCAATCGGGAATTCTGGGGCAGTGGTGACGCCCGCGGCACTGAGTGCTTGATGGCGTTTAGCGAGCGTCTCCTGATATTCCTGCGCCTCGACATCTTTGATGAAAGGGGCCGCGGGCGCCAGTCTCTTGACCGCAATCTCTACTTCGTCGATCGAAGCCCGAAAAAATTCTTTCCGATAGTTCTGAGCATTGACGCGAGTCTTCTCGAACTCTGCATGCAGCGACCGCTCCAGCGCTGGAGCATCATCGCTGTAAATGATCGCGTGTGTGTCGAACGTGAAGGGCACGCTTGCATCCCCAAGCTCTCTCACCCGATCTAGGGGGTCGAGCCGGCGGGTCAGGCCAATTTTGACCACGTCCTTCCCGAATGAGCCGACATTCGAGATGATGTAGACGTAGCCGGAGCGGGTGCGTTCGGCCAACGCTTGAGCACGCTCCACTTTCGCATGCGCCTCAGCGAGATCGCCCTCAAGCATTCTGATCTGGCCGGTGAGGGCTTCCAGCTTCGCTCCGCTGGCCTTGTTCGCATCAGCGGTAGCCTTGGCCAGCAACCTTTGATACCGCGCCTCGGCTTCCTCGGCTGCTTCTATGTCGCGAAGCAGCTTTTGCTCCTCACGCGAGGCTCTCGCAGCCTCGGCCCGCTCGTCCTTCTCCGCTTTGAGCTTTTCTCGCAGCTCATGGGTTAGGAAGAGTTCCTTAAACTTCAGGGCCGCGTACTCACCAGCTATGACAACATGATTGGACTCGTTTAATTTGTTGACCTGATCCCTGGCCCTCTCAATACGCTTTTCCATCGCGTTGACGTTGTTCCAGCGAGTGTTCGCAATGGCAGCGTCGCACTCACCGTTGAAGGCCCGAAGCGTGAGCTTGATGGCCCGATTCGTCATGGTTCGCCCTTTGGCCTCGCTGCCATCGACGGACCATTGAATGCTGCAAGTGACCGCCGTCCCTGCTGAGATCATGGCCTTTTGCCAGCTTCGCACGTCCTCAATCTGTGCTTTATATTGCTCACTATCAGCAAAGTCGAAGTGAGGCTCGTACACGCCCATTTCAGCGAAAGCCAAGCGCTCGTCGAATATCGCTACTTCCCTCGCGAGACGATCATAGACGGCTCGCTTCTCTTTGTATTGAGCGCGAGTACGTTCAACTTCGGAAGCAAGGCGTACCGCTTCATGCTCTAGGCTGCTGACGATTGCTTCCGCGCCAACAATGCTGGCGTAGCGCGCCTCGATTGTCTGATATTTGGTAGCTAGTTCTTCTGTGCTCGCGCGCTGCTTGGCGGCCTCCTCCTGAACTCGTTGTAGTTCAGCGTCTGCATCTATGACGCCAGAAAATCTTCTAAGCATTGCCGCGGCTGCTCGACGCTGTTTCAGCAACAGCAGCGCAGCCGTAACGGCCGCTATGAGGCAGACGATGAAGACCACCGCGATCGTGACTAGAACCACCGCCTCGACGTGCATCTGAATCGCCCTGGCCGAAGAAAATCCGACCTCAGGATGCCATCAAGGCTGGGCTGTGTCTTTGCCGCTGTGCCGCCTTGCGCAGCCGTACGCCCGGCCCCTCGCCGTTTTCCTCTATGAAGATGACGCGGCCCCTTCAGGGCGACCACCTATCAACCAAATCAGCTGCGTCGGAAGCCGCTTAAGAACCGCGTGAGGCCGGCGAGGGCGCCATCGTCTTCAGATTCAGGATCCGCTGTTTCAGGTGCGGCCTCGCCTCGGTTCAAGCGCTTACCAGCCTCATGCAGAACCTCTTCCACCAAAGACGGCCATGGCACGCCGTGCTCCTGCAACAGCCAGGCGGCGTTCACGAGGGCGTTGAACTGCTCCTACGGTATCGGCCTATTCGTGATCTGCGCTTCGAGGATGCGATCGGCCATCAAAGTTGCCCGTCGCGCGACCTCGCCGAGTTTGTCGGACTGTCCCTCAGCGCTAGCGTCGGTCATTTTAGATAGCCCTTCGCCTTCAAGTGCTCGGTGAGGAGCTTTTCAAGAAAGCTCGACATCGAACGAGTGTCATCCTTGGCGGCCCGCTCCGCCGCTGCCTTCACCTCCGGCGGAAGCCGGAGCGAGACTGGAAGGCTCTTTGGCGCGGTGGAGGGTGGGCGACCCATAACGTCCATTAAATGTAGTTGACTCGACGACTGACTACATTTAATCACAAAAACAGGCCGAGCGGAAGCGCCAACCTCCAGCTCGGCCCTGACCACGCACGTCGAGGGACGACGCATCATGGCTACCCGTTATTCTACAGCACCGGCACGCGCCGGTGAACGGCTTCGCTCGCCTTCCGCGCTCTATGCGCGGCAATCACCGCACCTCGAGATTGATGAGGCCGCGCCCGGTTCGATCGAGCCCTGGCAGGCCGTCGCGCCGGTCCGGCCAGACACAGCGCATGTTCGAGCTCTGCGCTTCCTCGACCTCGGCGGCGAGATGATCTCCGCCCTCGTCGTCGTTGCCGGAGGCGTATTCGCCTACGGCTTCGTGCGGATCGGGTGAGGGAGGCAGATCATGGGCCAGAGAGCCACTATCTCACAGGCAGCTCAGGCACTGGACCTCAGCGGCCGGGCCGCATCGGCACGCGAGAGCGCTGCTCGGCATCTGCCCAGCAAGGCAGAAGCAGCCCAATTCGCGGATCCGCAGGCATATGCCGATGGCTTCGACTTCTCGCCGTTCACCACTGCCGACATGGCGTTCATCTACAAAATCGCCAGGGACACGGCGGACTTCTGGCGGCACGTCGCGAACATGCCTCGATGCAACGAGCCAAGCGAGTGGGCGGGGATCCCGCGCCCGACTACACTCGGCCGATTTGCGGATTTCGAATGCGAACGGCTCGGGTTCTTGAGCGATCGGTGCGTGCAAGAGCTTTCCCGGCGCAAGCCGGCCGATGACGACGAGCGGGATCACATCCTCTGCACCCAGATCCTTCACGAGATCGAATGCAGCGGCCGCATCGATCGTCGGGACGCACCCACTCTCCTCATAGAAGCGCTGAAGGCCTGGGGCTGAGCCATGACGAACCTTGTTCGCTTTCCTGGCGGTCGCCGCATCCCGGCTGCCACCATCCCACGAGCCGAGTTCGAGCGGCTGGCCGAACTCGCCCTCGACGTCGTCGACCGCATTGTACTGCTGCTCGACCAGGCCGATGGCGATTCAGACTTCGAGGACGGCGGCGATGCTGAGCCGTCTCTCGCAGCTCCTGTGGGCGGCCCGTCACAACGCGCCTGGGCCTCGGGTGGCGATAGAGATCTGAAGGGGACATAGAAAGCCATTGCATCTTGTCTGCTTGACAAGTTGCGCCGCCAGTGTCCTAGATGTCGCACCTTGTCAGACTGACCAGATACGGGCACGCCATGCCAGACCTCAGCCGCACCCAATTTTGCGGACTCACCTCCCACTCTCCCGATGCGTTGGCTTCCCTTTCCCGGCGCAGCCAACTTCCCTTCTCCATTGATCAGAAAGCCTCCGGCCGCGGCTACACCGTGTTCGAGGCCTTCCTGACCATCGTCGCCCATGAGTTCGGCGAGGGGCACGGGGTGAACATCACACGGGCGGCAGAGATCACGGGTGCACTGCCCGAGGCACTGGCGCCGAATTGGAGCCGGGTCGTCGAGACTGGTCTCGCACTCGCGGGTGGTACTGGCGAAAAGGTCGAAGAGATCATGTGCGGTCGCTACTATGTGGCCGGCATCAATCCGCCCCGGCCCCTGGCGGGTACGGATCTCGAGATCAGCCAGGAACTCGCGGCCTTGGACAAGCCCGTGATCCGCAGCATCCGCTCCAGCGCCAGCCGGAGCCTCGCGCTGCTGATCAACCGGGCCAACCGGCTGAACATCGAAATCCCGGACGACTTTTGGACGGTGCCGTTCAGCTACCGTCCACGCCCAGACGGCTGGGACCTGGCTCAGGCCAGCATGCAGAAGCTCATCGATCAGGGTGTGCACCTCGAGAACACCGCCGAGTAGGGACCGCCGAAAGCTCGGCGCTAGCTCGCCGATCCCAAAAACCTAGGAACTGCACAATGACGAGCATGGAAATGGCCCCTCCGCGGGGCCCGGCGGAGCTTTGTCCGCAGCAGACCGCAGGAAAGCCCCGGCTGCGCCGCTGGGAGGCCAGCCGGTATCTCCGCGATCGCCATGGCATCGAACTGGCGGTGTCGACCCTGGCGAAGCTCGCCTGCCTCGGCGGTGGGCCGCCCTTCCAGAAGGCCGGTCGCGTGCCGCTCTACCCGGTCGATCTCCTCGACGCTTGGGCCACGGCACGTCTCGGCCGGATTGTCCACTCGACCTCGGAGGATGGGCATGCCTGAGAGTCGCATTCGTCCCACGTCGTGGCATCCGCCTAGCCGCATCCGCTCCCCCCAGAAGGCCGTGCTTCCCCTCATTGCTGTGATCGACCGCGAGGGCCGGGTCACCGGTGTCTTCGCCGGCCGCACCGCTGCGCGCACCTTCCTGCACGGGGGCCGGGCATGAGTGAAGTTGATGTCTTCCGGAACATCGCGGCCCACCTCGAGGCCGACGCCGAGCCGGTCAGCAACCGCGAAGAGGCGATCACCCAGCTGTCCGAGATGACCGTGGCGAGCGCACGGTACTTGGCCGAGTCCATCTTCCTGAAGCTCCGGACCGAGCCGGGATGGACGCATGATCAGGCCCGGGCACTCGTTGAGCGGACGCTCGACGGTCATGCTCGTGCCACCGCAGAGACCTTCCACGGTCTCGCGGCTCCGCTTGAGATGGCGCTGCAGGTCGGCGAGGCAGCGTTCGAGGCCTTCCGCAGCCGGATGGTCGAGCTCGCTATCAGTCAGGGTGATGGAGGCGCGGCATGACCGATCTCCGCACCGTTGCCACCGTGCGCAAGAACAACATGGAGGAGGTTCGCGTCTCCGTGTCGACTGGCGGCCGGTATCCCCTCGTCGACATGCGGGTGTTCTCGACCACCGGCATCAAGCGCGGAGAGCCAACAGCGACCCGGGCCGGCATCTGCGTGCCTCGCGATCAGCTTCCGGCCCTGATCAAAGCTCTGCAGGCTGCGGAGCGAGAGGTGTCGCGATGACGGCGTTGACCACCACCGCCGAGCCTCTGCTGCCACATGCACTCGACTCCGAGCAGGCGCTGCTTGGCGCAATCCTCATCAACGGCGACGCGATCGACGCGGCCCGGCAGCATGTCCAGCCCGCCGATTTCGTCGAGGCCGTCAACGGGCAGATCTTCGAGGCGATGTGCGCCCGCCGCGATGCAGGTGAGCCGATCGACCGCCGGATGATGCTCGCGGTGCTCGGCAACGCCGACCTCGGCGGCGTGACGGTCGGAGCCTACCTTGGGCGGCTGGTGACGGAGGCGACTACAGTCATCAATGCGCCCGGCTACGCGCGTGCAATCGCCCAGGCCGCGCGGATGCGGAAAGTCTTAGAGACTGCGCAGGAGGCCGTCACCGCCATGACGGACGGCGCAGTTCGCGACCCGGCCGCCCATGCCGCCCACATGATCGAGGCGCTGGACGAGGTCGCAAGCGCAGGCCTCGCCGAGCACATGCGTCGCATTACGCTCGGCAAGAGCACAGCCGGGGTGCTCGCCCGCGTCGCCGAGACCCGGCACGGCAAGAAACGCCGCGGCGTCCCCTACGGAGTCCCGAAGCTCGATGCCGTGACCCTCGGCATGCGACCGGGCCAGTTCATCGTGCTCGCTGGCCGCCCAGCCATGGGCAAGACCCTGACCGCCCTCCACATCGCGATCGCTGCGGCGCGCTCCGGCGGCGCCGTCGGCATGTTCTCGCTGGAGATGGAGGCCGACGAGTTGTCCGAGCGCGTCCTGTCGGCGTTGGCTTACGACCCTCGTGTGCAGGAGCCGATCACTTATCGCGGCATCGCCGAGGCCAAGGGCCTGTCCGACGAGGCTCTATGGCGGCTTGAGGAAGCACAGAGGGAGGCGGCCCGCATCCCGCTCTGGATTGAGCCGCAGGCTGGCGTGACGCTGTCGCAGATTGCTTCCAGGGCCCGGCAGATGCGGCTTACGGCCGAGCGGCAGGGGCAGCCGCTCGCGGCGCTGGTCATCGATCACATTGGCCTGATCCGTCCCTCGAAGCGCTACTCGGGCAACCGGGTGCAGGAGATGACTGAGATCTCCTCGGGGCTGAAGGGCCTCGCGAAGGAACTCAGCGTGCCCGTGCTCGGCCTGTCGCAGCTCAGCCGCGAGGTCGAGCGGCGCGAGGACAAGCGGCCGATCCTATCCGATCTGCGCGATTCCGGCTCCATTGAGCAGGACGCCGATGTGGTGCTCGGGCTGTTCCGCGAAGCCTACTATTTGCAGAACAAGCCAAACCTGAGCGACGACGAGATCAACCGGCTCGCGCTGGCGCAGAACATCCTCGAGATTGAAATCTTGAAGCAGCGCGGCGGACCGACGGTTCGGATCGAGTGCTACGCCGACCTGGCCTGCAACGTGCTGGCGGAGGCCTACTGATGGTCGGCTTCTACAAGCACGACATTCCCGCTTGGATGGACGGTACCGAAGCCCTGAGCGACGGCGCATACCGCGCCTACCACGTGATCGTGCAACTCATCATGCTGAACGAGGGGCCGATCGCACTCAACGAGCGAGGTTTGGCTGGGCGTTGCAATCAGACGCTCAAGCTGTTCCTGCGTCATCTGGACGAACTGGTTAGGGCCGGAAAACTGGCCGTCGAGGAGGGTCGGATCAGCAACACGCGCGCCGCTCGCGAGCTCGAAATCGTACAAAAAAACCGAGAAAACGCAGGAAAAGGCGGTAAAATCTCAGGCCAGCGCAGAAATTCGTCCGCTGACATGGAGAATTCGCCTGCTAACTCACTGAAAAACAATGAATCAGATAGAGCGCCGCTTCATAAAATTCGAAGCCTAAAAGAGAAGAGAAGAGATAATACCCCTATAGTCCCCAAGGGGACAGAGCCGGACGGCTTCGCTGAATTCTGGGCAGCTTATCCGCGACGAGGAGGCGACAACCCCCGGAAGCCGGCCCTGCGAGCCTACGTTGCGGCGATCCGAAGAGGGGCAACCCATGCCGTGATCATGGCCAACTTGCGCCGTTACGCAGCCGATCTCGCCGAGCGCGGCAAAATCGGCAGCGAGTTCGTCGCTCAAGCCACGACTTGGTTGAACCAGGATCGCTTCGAGCCGATGGCCGGGCAGACTGATCCGCTCGGAGGACCGTCGTCGGATCCTCGCGCCTTCCTCGCCAGCCTCACCGACGACGACTGGCGGCGGCACGTGTCGGGCTGGCGCAGGACCGGCGGGCAATGGTTGCTCGCCCAGCGTACCGCTCCCCCCAACGATCCGAGGACATTGGTGCCTCAGCATATTCTCGACGAGTTCAGTCTGGGTGCCGCCCGAGATCCCCATCTGCCAGCTCTGATGACGGGGACACGGTGAAATCCGGCGCTTTGCTTCCAGACCCTCCACCCAGCCCGAGTCGCTGAATTTGCGCCATTTTCGAGTTCCGAACTGCCAGTTGGAGTGCGTACCCATGCAGCCCTATGCTGGCGTCAGCGCCGCTACCGACGGTCGCTCACACTGCCTCGCCGAGGCCGGCCGCGGCCGATGCCTGATCCCGTTCGATCGTCGGGAAGGTCTGACGACGGCGGAAGCGGCTGCGCGCGCTAATCGCACCGAACGCACGATCCGCATGTGGTGCCGGGACCTTGATATCGGCCGCCGCGTCGCTGGTGGTCCGTGGATGGTGTCTCGGGTGGCACTGGCCATGCACCTGAACGACGACGCGCCGGCGCTGCGCATCTACCTCGCCGGCGATCGCACTAGCCCGGCCGTCGGCGCATACTTCGCGGCCGAAGGTCTCGGCGATCTCGTTGAACGCTGGCGAACCTGCACCGCCTGAACGTCGCGGAAATGGCGACGTATCGGAGGACCGTGATCCACCCGACATTGGCCCGGTAAGGTTCAACCCCTGAGGCACCATGTCGAGCCGCACCATCTATGACGTCCGCATCGCTGCGCGTCTCCCCCGCGAGATGCCGGACCTAATCTCCACCGCCGCATCGCGCATCTTCATCTCTCCGTCGGCCTACGTCCGGCAGGCGCTCGCGGAGAAGCTGCAGCGCGACGGCTTCAGCATCCCTGCTGCGGACATCACCTCGAAGCAGGCGGCCTGACGATGGCGAAGCTTAAGCAGATCCCTGCTGGCAGCTCGCTCGAGACCGAGCTCGCCGGCCTTCACACCACCCACGGCAATCTTCGGGGTCGGCAAACGGCTCTTGCCGCCGACCTTGAGCAGGCTGTCGCCCGCCGCCGCGAGGCGCTGATCCAGGGCGCCGATGCCGCCGCCATCGCCGAGGCCGAGCGGGCCTGCCGCGATATCGAAGGTACGGCCGCCGGCATCGCCGATGCCCTCGCCGAGGTCGAGCGCCGGATCGCCGCGACGGAGCAGCGGATCGAAACCGAGCGTCAGACGGCCGAGATCGAAGCGATCGCCGCAGGGCTGGAGCGGAACGCAATCGAGATCCAGAAGGCCGGCGACCGCCTCGCCAAGGCGCTGGCCGAGGTCGCCAAGGCGCATACCGGCCTCGCGATCACGATCAGCGGCGCTGCGGCCGGTCAGTTCGATCCGGTCAACGGCCCGGCCGGTCCCCTCGCGATCGCCAGCAACGTGCTGCTGCACGGGCTGGTACAGGCGATGCCCGGCCTGGAGATCCGCGCCGAGCTCAAGCCCTGGTCGACGTACAGTGCGCCTTCCCAGGTTGAGGGCGCCGACCCGATCCGCATCGCCGCCGAGTTCGGTGAGCGTCTGCGCGAGACCGCCGGCAAGGTGCGAGCTCGCGAGATCGGGCACGAGCTGCCCGTCGGCGAGGACTATGCCGAACCGGTGCCCTTCGACCTCGCCGAGATGCAGATCTACGTCATCGCGCCGTTCTCGTATCACCGTCGGGCGAACGCTCCGACGATGGTCACCTCCCCGGTCACCCTGGTGCCCTGGCCCGTGGCCGAGCGGGCGATCGAGCTCGGTGTCGCCGCATCGTCCGAGACGCCGGAGTGGCTCCGGGCTCGAAAGACCGACGCGGGCAGCGCCGACGCCACGACCACCCCCCATGGCTGGGGCAATGTGGTCGACATCGAGTTCGACCTCGCCGCGTGGCTGACCGACCAGCGCGCCGCCGCCTGACCCGAGATCGCCGGAGGGTGTCCTTCCCCTTCGGTGACGCGCCCGCGGATGGTCACCCGGCTTCGGTCGGGGCCGCGGGCGCCCTCCCATTCCTCCGGCTGACAGGACACCCCGATGTCGATCCGTACCGACGACGAGTACCGCGCTGCCCTCGCCCGCCTCGACAACGAGCGGGTCATCCTGCGCAGCCGCTCCCTCACCGACGATGAGCAACACAACTTCGATGCCCTCATGCGGGACATCGAGGCCTATCAGGCGACCCACTCGCCCGGCGCCACCAGTGCTCCCATGCCGAGGACGACAGAGGCACCAGCCCCACAATCTGCATCCACCCAACCCAGCCCACAGCCCTTCCAGGCAGCCTCCGGCCAGGTGCTCGCTTCGGCCTCCATGCGCCGTGAACTCGAACGCCGCGGCATGACTGCGGTGGCCCAGCCCGATGCCGGCGCCTCCGCCTCTCAGGCCAGCATGGACCGAGAGATCCGTCGGCAGGGACTCACCCCGCGAGGGCCAGCCTGATCGTCAGGGCCCCTGGAGCCCCCGAACCTATACGGGTGGTCGGGGCCCCGACCGTTTCTAGCGCCAGATCCCCAAAACCACTTAACACCCCCTCGGGCAGCGTTTCGGCCATGACGACCACAACTAAGGCTGCACTTGCCGACGAGCTTGGGATTTCTCGGGCGCGGGTGTCCCAATACGTGCGGAACGGGTTGCCTGTACGCTCGGACGGCAAATTGAACCGCGATGAAGCCCTTAACTGGCTTAACCGGTATGGGCGCGGACTTAACACCGGAGCGGATCGCGGAGTTAACCGCGCCGCCCGCCTCGCCAAGCCGGAGCCAGCCCGACCGAAGCCCGCTGAACCGGCCCCGCAGCTCGCCGAGGAATGGGCCGACGAGGTGGTCGAGATCACGGCGCTGGCGGAGTTGGTTGGCAATGCCGGAGCCATGGCGGCCAAGGTGGCGATCGAGGCCGGCGCCACCATGCAGGTCGCCGCGATCCTCGATGTGGCGGTCTGCATCCACCTCTGGCATCTCGCCGACCGACTGATTGGCCTGCCTGAAGGGCCTGGCGTCTCGCCGTTCGAGGCCATGGTCGATCGCCGGATCGTTCACCCGGATTGGGCGGCGCTGGCGGACGAAGCCGGCGAGGTGGTGGACCACGACACCTGGGACGCGGCGATCGACGCGCTCCCCTCCCTGCAACCGAAGCCCTCTGGAGACCCCGCATCGTGCTGAAGCTCAGCGTCACCCCCGCCGAACCCACCTGGATCGACATGCTGCCCGGCGTGCGGATGCAGGTCCGCCCTCTCGCCGCTCTCGACGTGCTCCACGCCCGCGAGGCCGCCCGCGGCATCTACCTTGCCGACGCCGAAACTGAGACCAAAGACCCGGCCGTGTCGGTGACGGCCGGCGAGGCCATGGTCCGCGCCTGCGCCCGCCGTGCCGTCATCGCCTGGGAGGGCATCGGCAACGAGGCCGGCGAGCCGCTGCCCGTGTCGCCCGAGGCGGTCGACGCCGCGATGGCGCACCCGGCCCTCTACGACCGGTTCGAAACCCTCGTCTTCGCCCCCGCCCTGCGCGGCTCGACCGACTGAGCCGATAGGAGGCCGCGTCATGCCTGCGAACATCGCCATCCGCATCGCCGTCGAAGGCAAGTCCGAGGTCAAGCAGGCCCTGGACGAGACCGGCCGCTCCGGCGAGGCCGCGTTCCGGTCCGTCTCGACCGCGGCGGATCAGGCGACCGCGGCCACCGACCGTCTGACCCGGAAGGCGCAGGAGGCGGCCGGCGCGGCGCGGCAGGCCCAGGCCGCCGCGGTCGGCTCCGGCGCGCCAGCCGGCGCCTCTCCGAGCGCCGCCACTCTGCGCGAGGTGGAGCGGGTCCGCGCCCGGCTGGATGAGGAATATCGGAACACCCGGCAACTCGAGCGTGACGTTGCGGCCATCGGCCGGGGCGAGGCGGCCGGCTCATTCTCGACCGCCTACGCGACTCGCTTGCGGGATCTCGCCGAGCGCCGCTACGGCACCGGGAACGACAACGACCCGGCGGGTCCGCGCCGCGGTCTCGACAACAACCAGCGTCGAGACCTGATGTATCAGGGCGGTGACGTCGTCGCCTCGCTCGGCTCCGGGGCCGGGCTCGGTACGGTCGCGTTCCAACAGGGGCCGCAGATCCTGCAGGGTCTGGCCGGCGGCGAGGGCGGGCTGAAGGGTGGCATCAAGGCCCTGGGTGAAAGTGCGCTGTCGCTCGTGACACCCATGAGCGTCGGCGCCGCTGCGGTGGCCGGCCTTGGCGCCGCTTTCCTCCTCGCGGGCAAGCAGGCCGGTGACGAGCGTGAGGCCCTAGAGAAGGCGACGCAGGGTATCGGCCGCGCCACCGGTGCCAGCGCCGCGCAGCTCGACGTGCTCGCCCGCGCAAACGCGGAAGCGGGAAAGGTCTCAGCCTCGACCGCCCGCGAGATCGTGGCGGGCTACGCCTCGACGGGCCGCATCGCGTTGCCGGTGATCGATGACCTGACTCGCTCGACCAAGGAATATGCCCGCATCACCGGCCAAGACGTGCCGGCGGCGACCGCCGAACTCGCCCGCATGTTCGCCGATCCCGCCCGCGGGGCTGAGGAGCTGTCGGGGAAGATCGGCGCTCTCGACGACCGCACCCGCGAGCTGATCGCGACCCAACTCGAGCAGGGTGACAAGTCGGCGGCGCAACAGACCCTCGCCGACACGCTTAAGGCGTCGATCGACGCGAACGCCACCGCAACGACCGGATGGGCCGCTGCCTGGAACACCGCTGCCGCCGCAGCGGCCGGGTACTGGGAGGTTGCGAAGAAGATCGCGGGTGTCGCCCTCGGCGCGGTGCCGCCCGGCGCCGCCGAGGAGGTGAAGCGGCTCGAAGCGCGGCTCAGCGACCGCAGCCGCCGGATCAACGATCCGCTCGGCTTCGAGACCGAGGAGCTGCAGCAGCAGCTCGCCGCCGCTCGAAAGCGGCTGACCGATGAGGGACAGAAGGCGGCCCGCGACGCGGCAGAGGAAGCGGCCAAGTCCGCATCGGCCACGGCAGGCGCCCTCGCCAAGGCGCTCGATCCGCGCTCCGCGCAGCTCAGCGACCTCATGAAGAAGCGGAGCGACCTACAGGCGGCGCTCGACAACCCGGAGGCCCGGTCGCGGCTCTTCGATGAGGACGCGGTGACCCGTGCGCGGGACGCCTACAAGAACGCCATCGACACGATGACGGACGCGAATGGCAAGCTGATCTCCAGCACCGAGCTTGCCCGCCGCCAGGATCAGCTTCGTCTCGACGCGATGAAGGCCACCACCGCAGAGCAGAAGGCGGCCGTGGCAGAGCGACAGAAGGCGTTCGACCTCGCCGGCAAGCCACTCACCGCACTCGACGCCGGGGAGCAGATCACCCGGGCCGGGGTGCTCGCCCGTATCGAAGCCGAGTCGAAAAAGAGCGGAGGCGGGAAGTCGGAGCGGGAGAGCCGGGACGACTACGACCGCGCAATCCGCTCGACCGAAGACCGGACCCGCCGCATCGCGGAGCAGGCGACGACCTTCGGCATGGGGGCGGAGGAGGTGGAGCGCTTCCGCGTCCAGCAGGAGCTATTGACCGCCGCCCAGCGCGCCGGACGGGACGTGACGCCCGAGCTGACGCGGGAGATCACCGAATACGCCAACCGGGCCGGCGAGGCAGCCAAGCGGAACGAGGAGATCCGCGAGCGCATGCGGGACCTCGATGACTTCCGCGGCGTCGGCTCCGACGGTGTGCGCTCGCTCGTGCGGGACCTGGGCGAGGCCAAGAGCGGGGCGGACATCCTCGGCAATGCCCTGGAGCGGGTGAAGCAGCGCGTGCTTGATCTCGCGGCCGACAGCCTGACGGATGCCCTGTTCGGCAAGCGCGGCACCAGCGGCGGCATACTCGCAAGCTTGCTTGGCAGCGGCAGCGCGACCGCTGAAGCGACCGGGCCGGCGACTGGCATCGCGGGCATGATGACGTCGCTGAAATCCTTCCTCGGGTTTGCTGATGGCGGAATCGTCGGACTGTCCGGTCCGCCCGGGGCAGTCTGCGGCACGCCCCAGGGCTGCGAGGAATTGCCGGCATGACCGCGATCTTCATGGCCCGAATGCCGGACGGCATCATCGCCGCGGCGGACGGCGCATTCTACGGCCAGAACGGCACCCTGACGGGTGTGGCTTCGAAGCTGGTGCTGATGCCGGAGAAGGATTGCGTCGCCACGCTGCAAGGTCCGTATTTCTACCATGTCGCGTTGCGCGCCGGCTTGGGCGAAGCCACCGATTTCGATGGCGTCCTCGCCCGGATCGTGGAGCTGACGGCCAACGCGTGGCTCGCCGCCGCCAATGACTATGGCTACAGCCGCGCCTTCGCCATGCTGATCGGCGGGTTCTCCGAGGCCCGGCAGCAGTGGGAAACCTACTGGCTCAACTCCGAGCCGTGGGAGGCCGGCGGCACCCAAGACCGCTACGAGGCTTGGGAGCTGACGCCCGCCCTCGCGACCGCCTGGACTCCTGGCTATGGCCGCGAGGCGTGTGTCGCCGTCGGCATGGACCCGGACCGTGCCCTGAACGAGCAGGGCATTGGATGCGCCGAGGTCGCGGTGCGGATCGTCTGCGCGGCACGGCAGCAGCGCATCCCGATCGGCGGAAACGAGGCGAACGGCACCTGCCAGGTCGGCGGTTTCGTGCAACGGGCACAGATCAACCGAGGCACGGCGTGGAGTGAGATCGTTCACCGTTGGCCTGACGCCATAGGCACCCGGCTCAATCCATCAAACGGGCCGCTGTGCCCGCTCGACTCGCTGTAGGGCCGATTGCGCGCGATCGCCGGACCGATGTCCGCAGAAGGTGTAGCCTGTGTGGAAACGCAAGCGCAGCCAGAATTTGTAGAACAAACCTCTACGTGGCCGGCCTTCGGGCACGCTCGATGCTCGTCTGATGTCCTCAGGCGACCCAGATAAGCTCAGACGGAATGCGCGGGGAGAAGATCCTTCTACAGCCGTCGTGTTTCCACACACCCTCGGTGGAAACCAGACATCACGGTACGTCCGTGGCAGCACGATTTCGAAGGCGGCGCTTGGCTTCGTCAAGCAAGTCTTTCACCTCGCAATCAATCATATGAAGTCGCCCGAGCCCGCTCTGATGCGAACCCCCGTAGAGCGTGGCAGCTATTTGATAGGCAAGCCGTGCTCGGATGGGACCTCTTCCGAACGGCATCCCTAAGCCTTTGTCGTATAGCCATTTGTTCCCAACCGTCGTGAGGTTAGTGACGGTTGCAGATAGAGCCTCGCGCTCGTCGAAAAGCTGGGCAAGTCGAGCTTCGAGTTCCTGGTCCTCAATCTTCGCAAGGTCGCCTCGAAGGTTCAACCCGATCTGCATCTACCTCTTCTCCAGCACCCCAGGTACGCAGGTTCCGCAGACAAATCACGGTCAGCAAGGGGGCGTTTGCGGACCTCGTCGACGCTGCACCCACCAAGGCCCAAGAGTGTGGCTGCCCCGCCATAGCATGTCGATTTGCTCGATGGCAGTTTCGCAGGGTGGGCTGCACCTGCCCGCGACACAGAGCGCAGAAGGTTAGGGGCCGATGTCGTACAGATCATTCCTAGCGGCGATCGGACTACTTGCCGCTACGATCTTTCAAGTCTCAGCCCAGCCAAGTGTCCCGCCCGGCCCGGTCGAATTCGATCTGGACGAGGCAACGAGCCATTTTCGAGAGATGTTCGAGCGGACCTGTTACCGACATCGTCACGCGCTTCGATCGCTGATTGCAGACCGGCCGTCGCCTGAGTTCGAGAAGATACCACGGCAATATCCTGTGCGCGATGAGACGCAAGGGACAACCTTATTAGCCGAGTGGGGAGCTTGGACCCGTAGCGGCCCCTATCTCGTCGGCGTCAAGAACAACGATTCTTATCCAGGTGTTGCATCGTGTTACTTAGAAGCGATTGCAATACGAAAAGAGTCTCTCAAGAATGAAATTCTGCGTATTGATGGGCTATATTTTTTTGAAGAGAAAGATGAAGGCGAGAGCAAGATCGTAGGATTTATGCATAAGCAGGATTCAAATCTGCGCGTCTTATGTATAACTCCGAAAACCGCAAAACTCTATCTTGGAGATTGCTATTTATGGACTTGGCTGAAAACGGGCTCATAGACGAAGGCATAGCAGCCCATGCAGCCAGGGCTTTTATGGGATGCATCACTCGTCAATTGTCAGGCGCCAGATCTGTAACAGGGGTGGAAGCATCAGGACCGCTTGAGTCGAGAGCGGCTACTCGCAGATTTCACCTAAACGGTCGTTTTCCGGACATACAGAGCCAAGCGGTTGAAGGCCTGTTGGGAGTCGAAAGCAGGCATAAAGCGTAGCACAGCACTGCTGTTTCAAATCACGAGAATAGGGCCGAATAGCTGGTGCGGTCGAAGAAGGCGTTCGGGCCGCTCGGCACATTCTGCTGCCGGCCGTCGGCCAGGAAATCGCGCCCTCAGCTCTGTCGGCCGACAACTTGTGATAGGCGCAGCACCAGAACGGTGGTGCTCAAACCACGAACTATTCAACGGCCAAACTCGTACTGGTTGGCTTGCTTACCAATCCTCCGGCAAAGGCCCCTCTAACTCTCTTAGGCGAAACCAACTAGGTATTTTTGAAACATCTAAACGCCAAAACTGTATAATTTCGATTTCTATAGCCGTCATACTGTTGCCGGGCGTGCAGCACACATTGGGTGGATCGCCAGCCTAGAACCTTTGGCCTGTTCTCAAGGCATTCTCAAATGTTTTGTCGCGATCTTTGCTGTCGTATTGGTATTCACTTCCTACGCCCATATCAAAGTTCGTGCCGCAACTTTGGCATTTTACATGAATGAGCATTGCCTCCATAGCGTGATCCAAATCAGAAGGCTCAAATTCCTTATATCGCGGCACGCCATTGCCCCACCAGCGAGGTGGCTCATTGATCCGATTTAAAATGTCGTCGTACCGGACATACATGGCAAGCAGTCTCTTTTTCCCCACTCCTAATGGAACGGGGAGCCAGTCGCACTTGTATCCCTTCATGTGGCTAGCTTGTGAAACCCACCCGGTAGAACAGTCCCTGCCTTCCCAGATTGTCCACAAATCAAGAGTTTTGAATGGCCTGAGGAGCCTTCGTCGCCCAGGCGCCGAGATGGCGCTCAAGTGTCGACCGAAACTCAGGCCCCACAGTCCGCATTCCCCACCTCTTCGTACAATGGCTTGTGCTTGTCTGGAGATCTGAGAGGGGTCGAAAGCAGGCCCTCGCAGACCGACAATCGTCATGCCATCGGCCCGCACCGCGATCTGGTACGGCCATGGCTACCTCCACTCAGTCGCCGGGAGTCCAGTCGATCTTGGGCTGCTGCGACAGGATCCGCTCGAAGTAGTTGGCAACGGCCTGCGGGCCATCTGAATGCATCATGGCGACCGGATGCGCGAGGTAGGCCCGTGCCAGATCGAGTGGGATCTCGCCAGCCTGGAAGGCACCGAGCACTGCGTCAATAAAGGCGTCGTTGGCCTCGTTGAAGTCGCTCGACAGCTTCTTGCGATCGTTGAGAGCCTTGATCGGCATCGTGCGGTGGATCCTTTCGCGATCAGGTCCGTGGCGCTTCAGCCCCCCACCGTGGGCGCCTACCCTTACCGGGCATGGCCCTTCAGCCCGAACGCACGAATCGACCGGATTTCTCCCGCTGCTTCCGCAGTGCTTCCGCAGGCACCAATGAGGGTGTCCCGAAAATCAGCTAAGTCATTGAGGAGATTGGCGCGCCAGCCTGAATATAAATGCGAACACTTATATGATTGAAATCATGAGATGATTTTGTGCCTGCTGAGGCCCGCGTTACGGCATGGCAGCCACGGATGATCCGCCCCCACGGGGTGGCTCTTCGTCGGGTTTGGTGGATCACGCTGCGAGGAGGAAGCGGCGACGCAGGAGGTCGAGCTTGGCGCGGCCATACATCGAACGCTTCAACAGCTTGAGGCGGTTGACCTGCCCCTCGTCCTGTCCGCTGCTCCAAGGCAGGCGAAGGCCTGCACGAATAGCGGCTCCATCCTGAGCGAGGCTGACGGCGAAGCTCTCGACCACCCGCACACCGCAGGCACGGGCGTCGGACAACCAAGCGTCGAAGGCGGTGGTGATGCCGGGCTTGGCCGGCGCGGCGCCGCAACGGCTGCGAACGATCCGACAGAACCGCCGACCGAGCCCGACGACCTTGGCAGCCTCGTCATCCTGCAGCACGCGCGCGACCACTGCTGCGGCGTCGGCGTCGAGATCATCCGGCTCGCGCAGGAGGTGCCACGACAACTGCTTCGGCGAGGGCAGCGGCGGTGACGGGGGCGCGACCTGCGCCATGGGCGACGGCGTCTGGAGGCGCCAGATCGTGGTCCTGGCGGGGCGCGTGCGCCGCTCGGACAGCCAGCGTCTGACCTGCTTGACGGTGCCGGGAAAGCCGCGATCCCGCAGCTCTCGCCAGAGCTGCATGGCGTTCTCGCACCCCGCAGCCTGGCGAGCGTGCAGGTGATCGAGATGAGGATCAAGGATGCTGCGCCCCGGCCCGCGCCGGTCATGGCGCGGGAAGCCCTCGGCGAAGGCGTACTTGCGCACCGTGGCGCGAGCCAAGCCGGTCTCGCGATTGATGAGCCGGAGCGACTGCCCGGCGGCACGGCGGCGACGGACATCGTCGTAGAGCTCCTCCCACCGACCGACCGCTGCAGCGCGGGCGAGCGTCTCGGCGGGTGCACGCGGATAGGCTCTGGTGCGCCGGGTCGAAGGCGCTGGCGCCGTGATCGGCGGCAAGAGCTTCAGGCGCGGGTGGACACGGGCGAGCCAACGCTCGATCATCTGGCGGGTGTTGAGCAGGAGATGCCACCGGTCAGCGACCTGCACGGCCGCCAGCGCGCCTAGGGTGGTGCCGCGGGCATACTCGGTCGAACGATCGCGCGCCACGAGCCGGATCTGCGGCTGGCGGCGGAGCCATGCGGCCCAGGTCTCGGCCGAGCGGTCAGGGAGCAGATCGAGAGGGCGATGGCGTTCGAGATCGACGACGATCGTGCCGTAGGTCCGCCCCTTGCGCAGCGCCCAGTCATCGACGCCGACGACACAGGGTCGAGGCGCCTTCGGCAGCGGCACTCCTCGGATCGTCCGCAGCAGAGTCGTGGCGCTGGACGGCATGGCCAGGTGCGCGAGCAACCGGGCAGCTGGCTGTCCGCCGAGTGCGAGACCGGTCCGGGCCTGCGCCCCGGCCAGCCGGCGGGTGCGTTGGGCATGGCGGGCGAGTAGCTTCGGGAACCGTTCGGCGAAGGTTCGGCGGGGGCAGGCTGGGTCGCAGCAGTAGAAGCGCCGAACCTCCAACTGCAGCCGAACGGCCTTGCCGCTGGCCGGCAAATCGGCAGGCCGTCGCCGATACCGGCTATGGACCGACGTGCTGATTGCTCTGCACGTCGGGCAGCGGGCGTGGTCGGGCTTCGCTTCGGCGACGAGGGTGAGGGCGGTGGGGCCGTCCCGCGCGACGCGGACGAGGCGGCAGCCAGGCAAAGGGAAGAGCTGGGTCATGCCCCGATCTGCGAGGCTGAACCGACCACGCCAAGACCCCAACCGTCACGCACCTCGATCCACCAAACTCGGCGATGAACCACTTCAGTGGGGGCGGATCAGGCCGTGGGTCGCAAATCAGATAGTGCGCTCCGTTCGACCAGTTCAGCCGCGACGAAGCGGTGCGGGCGGCGCACTACCTCGCCTAAGTCATCGGCAAGGCGCACGGGCGGCAGATGGGTGAGGCGACCCGCTCAGGCTGGCAGGAAGAGGTCGTGCAAGGCACCGACGGCGGTGAGCAAGCGTCGAACTGGCTCTGGTGGAGCCTGGTCGAACTCGCCGGCCGGCACGAGGTCGGCTACCTGCAACACTGCCACCGTTACGGCCTCGACGAGGCGGCCTGAAGGTGCGGTCAGGGAAAGGGAGCCGCGTCCCGGCGCGCCCGTAGGATGAGTGGGTGCACGTGCCATAGGCCAACGAGCAGCGCCAGCGACACCACGGCAGCCAAGACCCCTGCGATGTCCGATGCGACGGTCTTCGCGACCACGACGCCGAGGTCGGCCGAGATGCCGAGCGCCAGCGTCACGCTGGCGGCGAGCAGGAATCGGCTGCCCAGCGCGTGGAACTCGGGCGTGTCCTCGCCGGCGTAGACGATGCGGTGGAAGGCGGCCGGCGCCATAAGCCAGACCACCGTCAGGGCCAGGAGGCCCAGCGCCACCAAGTGCACGACCTTCGTGGCGAAGGGCAGCTTCTCGAACGCCTCCGAGAACGTGATGACGAGCTGGAAGCCGAGCAGCGCTTGGGCGCCCGGCAGGACCACGCGCGCCTCGGTGAGCATCTGCTCGATCTTCGTCTCCAGTGTGGTGTGCTCGTACTCCGGCTCCCGGCTGGTCATGGTCCGCTCCTTGTCCCCATTGGCGCGTGCCTTGAGCGCCTCCAGACCGTACCAGAACAGGAGGGCGAGCCCGCAGGTCGCAAGTCCGATGGCGGCGGCAGGGCCAAGCCCGAGCACCGGCTCCGCGGCCAGGAACAGGTCGGCGCCGAGCGCCAGAGCGAAGGGCGCCAGGGATAGGCCTGCATAGCGCCCGATGACGCCCAGCAGGCGCTTGGTGTCTCGTCCGCCCTCGACCATCCGGTGCTGCACCGAAGGGGTGATGAGGAGCGCGATGGTGAGAGTGATGAGGCCCAGGGCGCCGATCCAAACGACGCGGTCATGAAAGGGCAGATGCTCGAAGGCCGGCCGGAAGGCACCCTGGAACTGGAAGCCCAATAGGATCTGCGAGCCGAGGATCAGGATGCGGGTCTCGTCGAGACCTGCCTTCACCTTCTTCGACAGGGACATACGCAACCACGTCCAAAGCAAACGGGATGCAGCAATCGGCGACCGCCCCGCCAGGTTCCGTGCCGGGCCTCGTGGCTGGCCTACGCGCCCCTGAGGCTCGTTGCGACCGGCTCGCCCAGCCGCACGATGGTCTCCATGCCCTCGGGCGTATGTCGCAGGATGTCGTCGGCAGGGCGCCAGGCACCCGGCTCACCGAAGATGGCGACCGCAGAGCCGCCGAACTTGAACACCGACTTCTGCACGCCGCGCGCGAAGGGCTGGTCGAGCGAGTGGCGTTGCACGATCCGGCCGACCGTGAGGGCTCCGAACTCGACGAAGCCGAGCCGCCCGAAGTGCTCCGTCTCCAGGATGTTCACCTGTCGCTCGTTGCGGATGTACAGGTCAGGCATGCTCCGCACGGCCGGCCAGGTGACCGTCCAAAGGCTGCGCCCAAGCCGTTGTTGATCCACGGTTCGGCCTGCGTCCGGATAGTGCACATGGTGGTAGTCGACCGGCGAGAGCCGCATCAGCAGCACCGGACCGCCGAGGAAGGGTTTGGCGCGTTCGGCGTTGCCAAGGATGTCCTCGGCGGCGAGCGACTGGCCCTTCACGGGGAAGCGCTGGTCGGGCCCGAACCGCTCCCAGCCGAAGTAGCGGGCCTCTGCAGGCGCGCCCATCACCGCCGGGTCGGCGGGAAAGCGACGCGCGTCCGGCTTGAACTCGCGCACGAACCAGTCCGCGTAGGAGCGGTAGCGGCGCTCCTCGAACTCGCTCATGTCGATCTTGTACTCGCGCACGAACGGCTCGATGCTGCGCCGTGTCCAGGGCGCGTCCTGGTAGAGCGCGTATAGCTTATCGAAAAGCGGGGTGGCGCGTAGCCACTGTCCCGGGGCACGCAGCGGCCTTGTCTCGTAGGTGGTCTGGTGGTCGGGCATGAACTCCTCGACCGCCTTGCCCTTGTCGCGGTCCCACAACTTCAGTGGCTTCGGATCGGCCGCCATGACGTCCCCTTACGCGACCCGGCAAAGCTGGCGGGTCCGGGGGCAACAACCCTTGCAGGCCAGGGGCGTTCCTCCGGCCGGTCGCCGACCGTCCATGGCGTTTGCTGGTTGCCGCCGCGTCCACAGCCGATGCGTCCGCTCTCGCAACGAACCGTGGCCGCTGGTCGTTACAGGGTCCCTGAAAGCGGACGTCTCCGATGATCCTCCTCGCCCTTGGTGTCGCCGACAACCTCGCCATCGCCGGCACCTGCTCCCTCGTAGCGGTGGCAACGGACTGAGCTGCCCGAGCTCGGCCAGCTCGCCATGGCCGTCCCACGAGATTCCACGCCGCCCGGCTTGCTCTGGGCGATGTCCTTCGATCAGAAGGGATGCGGCCGCCTCCTCGCACCTGACGAGGTGCTCCCCGACCTCGACGCTTTCGGGGTCGGCTTCCTCTGGCTTCATTTCGACTTGAAGGCAGCGGACCTCGGTCCGCTCGTCGCTGCCGGGCATGTAGGGCCGCGGGCGCTCGCCGAGGCCGTGTTCCGCCCCGACGAGCACCAGCGCGTCACTGTCGCGGGCGGCTACGTCGGCGGCGTGGTCGCCGACCTGGCCCGGCCCGGAGCCAAGCCGGACGCCTCTGGCCGCCTCCACTTCGTCATGGGACCACGCTCGCTGGTGAGCGGCCGCAGGGGCCCGGCCGAGAGCCCGGACGCCGCCCGCGCCACCGCCGAGAAGGGTCAGCAGATCCCTTCCCCGGTCCTGCTCTTGGAGACGATGGTAGGCTTCGTGGTCGCCTCCATGGCGGCGACGGGCCAACGCCTGTCGGACGAGGTCGACGGGATCGAGGACCGCGTGCTCGACGGGCGGGTTCGCGACGACCGGCGGCGGCTGGGGCCGATCCGCCGCGGCGCCGTGCGCCTGCACCGGCAGCTCCTCGGGCTCGCCGCGGTCTTCCACCGGCTGGAGGAGAACGATGCCGCCCAGCACCTGCAGGGACCGGCTGTCGCGGTCGCTGCACGGCTGGCCCAGCGGCTGGATGCCCTTGACCGGGACGTGACCGCGCTCGCCGAGCGTGCCCGGCTGCTGCAGGAGGAGGTCGCCGCCCGGGTGGCGGAGGAGAGCAACCGCCAGCTCTACGTGCTGTCCATCCTCTCAGCCCTGTTCCTGCCGCCGACCTTCCTCACCGGACTGTTCGGCATGAACGTAAAGGGCCTGCCCTTCGCCGAGGACCCGCGCGGGTTCCTGTTCGTCCTTGGCCTGTCCCTCGTGTCGGCGGCGGCGACCTACGGCATCATCCGCGCCCTCGGCATTCGGCCGCCCCGCGGCTAGTGACCGGCGCCGTCCGAGCGGAGTTCCGCGATGTCCTTCTCCCGCGCCTTCACCGCATTCGCCGGCAAGGTCGCCAAGTGGGCCGGCCACCCGGTCGCCTTCGCGCTCGGGGCGGCCATCGTCGTCGGGTGGGCGGTCAGCGGGCCGTTCTTCGGCTACTCCAAGACCTGGCAGCTCGTCATCAACACGGGCACGACCATCGTGACCTTCCTGATGGTGTTCTTGATCCAGAACTCGCAGAACCGGGACGCGGCGGCCATCCAGGCCAAGCTCGACGAGCTCATCCGGTCGAGCGCCGCGCAGAACCGCTTCACCGGCATAGAGAACCTCACCGAGGAGGAACTCGACACGCTCCGGCGGCGCATCGAGACCCGCGGCAGGGCCGAGCGTCTGGATGATGCCCGCGCGGCTGCCGATGAGGCCGAAGCCAGGGCGCATGAAAAGGCCGCGCGCGCAGCCGAGAGGTCAAGCTGATGTCTGAGCAAGCCGGGAGAGTCGCCCCGCTCGCCTCAGGGTCCGGTCGGGCCGTTCGGGTTTGCCCCACGTGGCCTGAACGGGCAGCGCCAATCCTCGCCCACCACCCGGCCGCTGTACTGGCGCGCCTCGGACACCTCGCCGTGCCGCGCCAGCATCGGGTTGACCGAGCCTGCCAGCGCCTCGTCGCGTTGCAGGATGGATGAGCGCAGCTTCTCGTAGCGGCCCGCCTCTCGCAACTGCTCGAACTGGGCGTGCAGGTTGAAGACCAGGGCCGGCGACGAGAACTGGCGTGCCGGTCGGCTTGCCCGCGGATGCAGGCCGGCTACGAAGAAGGCCTCCCCGGCGAAGCTCAGTGAGAAGTGCGGGCTGTCCGGGTCACTCGCGACGCGCCCGTCCCAGGGATGGCCGAGCTAGGCGTCCTTGTCGGTTAGAGACTGCACCCGGTCCCAGAGGTGCCGCTCGAAGCCCGCCTCGTCGAGGTCGCCCGGTCCCTCGAACAGAACCGCGAAGCTCTGGAACAGGTCCGGCCGTCTGCGGTAGCGCGCTGCGAAGGCCATCAGCGCCGGGTAGATGCGCATGTCGTCCCAGGCCGAGGTGATGTCGCGGGCGACCAGGATCCGCATCTGGCCCTTCGACAAGGCCGACTTGGCGCCGACGCACGGAAAGCCTGCGTCGCGAATGAAGGCGCGGAAGGCTTCGGCCTGCGGGCGGTGGGAGTCGTCTCGGGGCAGTTGCATCGGAACTCGGCACGGACGTCGCACGGATGCCCACGGAACCTGCACGGGCTGCCGCGGCATCGGGCAACGGCGCCGCTTCGCCCTCGTTCCGCGCCGCGGACCGCTTGTGCTACTTACCCACAGCCAGCAGGCCCTCTCGCCCGAGCGCCTCGATGAAGTTGCGCATCTCGGCGCGCCTCAGCCGCTCGTCGGTGACCTGCTCGTCCAGCCCGAGTTGCCAGGCGAGGTCGCGCCGGCCCGGCTCCCGATGCAGGGTCTCGACTTGGCCCGCGTACGCCTCCACGTCATCGTGGCCCGCGGCCAGGCCGGCCTCGACCAAGCCGTCGGCCTGCCGACGCAGGGCGCCCGCTACCTCGTCGAGGCCGATCTCGGGATGGTACTGCACACCCCAGAAAACGCCGCGGCCGAAGTGGATCTCGGCGGCCTGCACGTCGATGTGACGGTTCCCGGCGAGCAGGGTGGCCCCGGGAGGCAGCGCGTCGACCTCGTCCGTGTGGATGGCTGGCGCGTCGTAGCAAGCGGGCCGCCCCGCGAGGAGCGGATGCGCGCGGCCAGCCTCGGCCGGCGTGATCCGCCGCGGGAACCCGGCCTCCAGCCTGCGCGCATTCCCGCTCCGGTTGGAATCCCTCCACGCCCGCTCGAACGCCTGCTCGAACCGGCGCCGGTTGTTAGGGCAGCCCGGACCTGCTGTTCCACATTGATGGCAGCTTTCGAAGGCTAAGCGGCCATTCTCGTAGCTCTGTTCGAAAGCCCGCTTGTGGCGCACACCAGAAACAACGGTGCGCGAACTCCTGACCCTTTGCAGACCCTTCGTCCTGCGGGTCTGAACGTCCGCTTTGGCCAGGCAAGCAGGCCACAGCGAAGTATCACGGTCAGAGCGCGTCGATGCGCTCAAAGGGGATCGGGTTCAGATGTCGATCCGAGCCCCGATCTCGACGGCTCGGTCCACCGGAATGCGGAAGCAGCGCGAGGCGTCCGTCGCCGCTCTCGCCATCGCGATAAGAGCCGGTCCGGCCAAACAGGCATGCCGGTCTCCGGCAAGGCGACCAAGACCCGCCGCGTGAGGAAGTAGGACAGAGCATTCGCATCGAAGCCCGCTCGGGCCAGAGCGCGCGGCAGATCGGGCAACTCCATGAACCCGAAGTGCACGCTCACTCAGGTGAACACATCCGAGGGCGGCTTGACCGTGACGCGTTCGGCCCCGGCTATCCGCGGCAGGTCGTCGGTGACCACGTGTAGGATGACGTTGCGGGTATGCAGCACGTGGTTGTGCTTCACGTTGTGCATCAGAGCTCCCGGCGTGTCACCGGCGCTTTCGACCCGGGTCATTCCCGACCCTTTTCACGGCGTCGTGGCTAACGGCGCGTTCCAGCGAACGCGAGAATCTCCTCGTTTGCCGACCGGGGCTAACCAACAGCAGCCTCGCGCAGCCCTCGCCCTTCAGCGAGCCGCGTCGGCTCGGTAGCCACCGCCGCCCTTGTCCGCGTGGCCACCGACGCAGCCGCAGTTGAACCCGCCGCCGTTCGACCCGCCCTTCCGAGGCAGATCCTCGCAGGTGAGCAGGTGTTCCAGCAGGCGTCGCATCTGCGCGTGCTGGTAGGGCTTCTGAAGCACCGGTACCACGCGGTAGTCCGGCTCCACGCCTTCCAGGCCATACCCGGTCGCGAACAGAAACGGCACGCAGCGCTCGAACAGCGCGTCCGCCACCGGGTAGCTGCGCGTGCTGCCCATGTTCACGTCGAGCACCGCCAGGTCAAAGTCACCGGCCTCCACTTGCGCGAGCGCTTGGTCGAGGCGCATGGCCACCACCACGTCGCAGCCGAGGTCGAGCAGCATGTCCTCGGCCAGCATCGCCACCATGCTCTCGTCCTCGACGAGCAGCACACGCCGCCCCTCAAGCACGCTCATCGAGCCGGTCGCCCCTCGATCTTCTCTTGCCCATACCAGCCTAACGCGGTCAGCGGGATTTGGAGCCGGCAGACAACACCCTCAGGCTCGTAGGCCAGCGTCGCACGGCCGTCGAACTCCATCGGCAGTTGCCGCTCAATCAGGCGCGAGCCGAAGCCTTTGCGGGCGGGTGGGGTCACTGACGGCCCCCCTCGCTCCCGCCAGGTCAGGTCCAGCTGCTCCACGCCGGCTTCGTTCGACTGCAGCGTCCAGTCCACGCTGACGTGCCCCTCCGGCACGGAGAGTGCACCGTACTTGGTCGCGTTCGTCATCAACTCGTGCAGCGCCATCGCGAGCGTCACCGCCACCTTCGGGTGCAGGCGTCCATCCCAGCCGTTTAGCCGGAAACGGTTACTGTCGCCTGCAACGATCAGATGCGGCGCAAGCGCGCGCTCGATCACCCCGCGGAGGCTGGCGCTCTGCCAGTGATCCTCTGTGAGGAGGTTGTGGGCGCCCGACAGCGCGTCCAAGCGCGCGTTGAACACGGCCAGGGCTGCCGGGTCGGTACCGCGGAAGCTCTGTGCGGCAATCGCCTGCATGGTGGCGAAGGTGTTCTTCACTCTGTGGTTGAGCTCGTCAACGAGCAGGCGCTGGCGCTCGGCCGCGGCCTTTTCCTCGGTGATGTCGCGCACCTCGATGATGGTGCCGATGATGTTGGCGGCATCGTCCCGGATCGGGCTGGCGGTGAAGGTCACGGGATAAAAGTGCCCGTTCTTGTGCACGAACACCTCCTCGCCTTTCTCCTGATTGTTCTGTGGGAAGGCGCGGTCGATGGCGCACTCGGCCAGGGGGAAGGGTCGTCCGTCAGGGTAGGTGTGGTGGACGATGTCGTGCAACGGGCAGTCGCGAGCGAGCACCTCCTCCAAGGTGTAGCCGGTCAGGAGCTCGGCGGCGCGGTTCATGTAGATGCAATGCTGGCGGTCATCCATCAGGAAGATGGAGACCGAGGCATTGTTCAGGACAGCGTTGAGGCGGCGCTCGGTCTCGAACAGCTGACCACCGCGGCGAAGCGTCTGCAGGGGTTCGGCGGCCTCGAGAGAAGACTGGAGGGGCTGCCGGGAATGCGACACGTCGGGATCTTGCCTCAGTTATCTACCGAAGGCGTGTTCTAGCAGGGGGATATTGGGTGAGGCCAGAGCGCGGGGGCAGGCCCTTTCGGATGCCAAGGAACTCCCCCGGCACGCCTAAGCGACCGAAGCGGCTGCCCGTGGCCGTTGCACGTCAGGCGGTTTGGAATGCCAGCCTCTCCTGCCGAAAGGGTCTCGGGTGTGCAGGCGAGGCGGAGCAGCAAAACGCTAACGCCGGTGCGCCTGAACCGCGAGGCCATCTAAGGCCCGGTTCCATCCGTCGCCTCTGGTTGATGCGATGTCAGACAGCTAGGCCATCTGAAGCGGCAGCGGCGCGACGCCACCTCAGGGTTGAGGAGCGGGTCTGGGGAGAGGCGCCGGCCTCGGGCGAGAGGCCGGCGCACGTCAACTCAATCGTAGGGGTCGAAGGCCGGTCCATAGCCGTAGCCGACTGGTCGCGGTCCGAAGCGACGTGGGCCGTGGAAGCCGTCACGCTCCACCACCACCTCACGCACGACAGGCCGAGGCCGGTACACGACCGGCCGCTCCTCCACGACTTCGCGCACGATCCGGCGGGAGCGAACAACCGGACGCTCGACGACCACCTCGCGCACCACCTCCCGCGGCGGGGCTACGATTCGGCGCTCCACTACGGTGCGACGGGTCACCACGGTGTCGTGCGCATCGTAGCCGTATCCTCCTGCCTGGGCGGCGGTGCCGCCAAGGAGCCCGCCGGTTCCGATTGCGGCCGCCAGGGCCGCCAGTGCGATCTTCCTCATGCTCTCGTTCACCCTCTCGCACGAACACGGCCGCACGGAGCGGCTTGCCTTGAAAACGCCGGAGGGCAGCGTTTGGATGCTCCGCTGGTGGCGGGGCTGACGCATCCATCTTGGCGGGCGGCTTGACCGCGACTGTTAGGCGGTATGGCCGACGCACTCTTCGGATCGCTGCAGCTCGACAACTCGCCTGTGCGAGGCTCTGCTTGGTCGGCGCCTGGGCGCATTCCTTGTCGAGACGATGCCGGCTGGCCCCGGTATCCGCATAAGGGTGCCTCATCAGCAGGACGAGGCGGCGGCAATTGAGCCGCGCTGAGCGAGCCTTGACGTGGGGCGGAGAGCCTGTCTCCCTGCTGTCGCTCGATGGCTTGGGTGAGGAGCTCCGGACCGAAGGCGAAAATTCATCCGGCCTACTGGCGACTGATGCCACCCGCGCGGACCGACAATTGCTTGCTCCCCGCGCGGGGGGTGCTTGCCACGGGAACCGGATCCGTCCAGGCGCCTGCGGCGCTACTACCTGCATGGACCCACTTAACGACAACGTGCGCTCGATCCTGGCCCTAGCGTTTTCCCATAAGCTCGGCACTATCATCAAGGCCGAGCGGGTCCTGGACGCCAAACTCGACGAGTTGCGAGGCAGCCGGGCGCGGCGGGCCGCGATGGATGCGCTGCTCCATGAACTCGCCTTGCCGACGCGCCACGCCCGCAACCGGGGTAGCTTATTTAAATTGATCGAGCTGCAACTGAAGCGCTGGCACACCGAGATGGCGTATCTGTTCCACTAGTCACCTACAACTCCTCGTAAATAGGCTGCGGCGGAAATTTCCTAACGCCGATTGGGCCGTAATACAGATCTGGCAGGGAAAGCTCCTTCGCTGCGCCCAACTGCATTCAGTCATGTTCATGAACGTGCCTTCCAGCCGCCGGCCACTCCTGCCCTTCGTAGTGCCGTCGTTCGCGGCCAAGGCAGCTCCACCCAATAGAAAATTGCGCATGGCCGGGAACTCACAGCTCGCCTCTGCGTTACGCGCGTGCGAGGCCTGGCATGGGCTCGCGCTATGGGCGCCGGCCACACGGTGTCCGGCGTCCCTTGTAGTCACGTTGCTCATCGGAGGATGTGGTTATGAGGACATACGACGTTGCGCCCCTGTTTCGTTCGTCGGTTGGCTTCGACAGGCTGCTCGATCTGCTGAGCCAAGCCGAAAGGGCCGAAGCGACAGGCGCTTGGCCGCCCTACAACATCGAGAAGGTGGCTGAGGACGAGTACCGCATCACCATGGCGGTTGCCGGCTTCACGGCCGACGAGATCGAACTCACTCAACATGACACCGCGCTCCTCGTCTCGGGCCAGAGGAAGAGCCAGGAGAGCGAGCGCCAGTACCTGCATCGCGGCATTGCCGCCCGCACGTTCCGCCAGACCTTCAACCTCGCCGAGCACGTGAGGGTCACGGGCGCCGCCCTGGAGAATGGCCTGCTCACCGTGGATCTCAAGCGCGAGGTGCCAGAGGCGCTTAAGCCCCACCGCATCACCATCGGCGGCATGCAGGCCGCCCTCGGGCAGGACAACGCCCCCGCCCAGATTAAGGGCGAGGCCGAAGCCGCCTGAGAAGGTGTCTGCGGAATTGGAGGGGAACATGGCGACGTTCCGCCTGAACGAATGGCGCCGCTGGACACTGAGAATGTGACGCGCACGTCCCACGTTGCCAATGTGGAATGGCAATACGGTGCTCCTCATCGACTGGCTTCTGTCTGAGAGTCTCTGCGTCGGGTTGGCACTGCTCCTCCCGAGCTCGGCCATGCCAACAGGCTTGGCTGCGCTGCTGTCCCTGACGGGATTCGTCTGGCTCGGCGTGGCGATCGCCCGAGCCTGCCCGCCATTCGGCAGCGGTCACTTGACGACTTGGGATGCGGCCCTGCTGTGCTTTGCAAGCAGCTTCCGCGTCCAGAGCGCGGCGCGTCTCGGGGCTTTCGGTCCCTGACGGAGTGCAGGCACGGCGGCCTCCATGCAGGAGAAGGCCGCGGAGATTGGCCACAACGGCCGACCGCTGAGCTCTGGCCCTTCACCGAAGCCGGCCCGCAGGCACGCCCTGATGCGATGCCGCCGTGCGGCCGACTCTGGTTCGACGAGCTTGAGGGCGCGCTCCTGAGGCTTGGGGAGACATGGTGGCCAGAGCCGAGTGCTCCGGAAGCTGCCGTTCCGCTGTTGCAGGAGGGCATGAAACATATCGCCGCCCGGACGGAAGGCGAGCGATATCCTGTGGGATGCCTGTGCTCGTAGAGCCCGCCGTGGGGGTCTCTGTCATGGGTCCGAGGTTTTTTCCTGATCTTTGCTTCCGGGAAGGAGGGTCAGATGCTGGAAAGAGCAAACCACAATTATAGAACAACTTCGTACTTGGTCACCGGCACGCTTGGCGCGGTGCTGCTCGCTTCGCCTTGGCTGACCGCCTTGGGCGAGTTGACCCAAGTTGCGGCCTGCGCGGTTTCTGGGGGCGCGCTTCTCTTGCGCCTCAGCCTGTCGTCTCTCCTGCATCCGCGTGCGTGGAAGGTAAAAGGAAGAATGCTGGTGGGCGCCATGGTCGCGCTCGCGCCCTGGGCTCTGGGGATGAACGAAGCCTCGCCGTTGTCCTGGCTCTTCCATCTCGTTGGGCTGATCACCTTCTCTCTCGCGGTGGCAGAGTTCTGGCCCACCCTTGCGGCAGAGGTTCGCTCGACACGCGTCGCTCGCTGGATCGAGGCGGTGGCACGCTTCCTGTTCGGGAGAGGGAGGCTGTCATGTTGACTTGGTTCGTGCTGACCAACGTGATGAGCTCGGGTCTCTTGGTCCTGATGGCTCCCGCGCCGTTCCTGCTGCTGCTGCTTCTTCGCTACCCGACCCAGCCAATGGATGATACGGCTCCGCAGGAGGCACGGGACGGACCATTTCCACTGCCGACCTGAGGATCGATGGCCGCGCGGAGTGCGAGAGCAAGCAGTCTAGGTCCGAGGCATCGCAACCGAGCGGGTTGGCAGCCAGGATCGACAGCCCATAGCCGGAGCGATGCACCGACCCCCGGAACGAGAAGCCCCAGAGAGACAGGCAGCCCTCTTCCAGAATTCCGCAGGGAGAATCCCGTTCTCGGTCACGGCGAAGAACGCGCCGTCGCGTGGCTGGGCGGGAACGTCTCGCGATCGCGTGGGGGCGGACCGACATGCCGAGGAGCAAGCGGAGCGTCGGGCGCCGACCTAAGTGTCGGGACGCTACCTTCGAAAGGTCGGACCGCGTGCAGCGATACGGATGCGGCGCTTGCAGGGAGTAATCGTGCACGGTCGCGACGACCTGCCGACCACCGACGTTCGAAGGGGAGGCCGAAGGCTTCACGGCTGCATGTGATCGGCGGCCAGGCGAGGAACCAGCAAAGTGGCGAAAAGTTTTGCAATCGAGAATTCAATATACACGGAGGATGTCATGAAGGCTCAACGCTCTAGCTCCAATATCCTCGTGCAAAGCTCAAACGTCGACTTGGGCAGCGTTCTGCCGGATTATGCGCGTGCCGGCGTCATGCAGGTTGCGAGTAAGTACTTTGGCAACCTCAACATCGCGGCAGTGCATTTCAATAGGGAAGGCGGTGCATATCGGTGTACCGTCAACGTCCAAATGGGGGCACTACCGATGATGAGCGGCGAGGCTGATGACAGGAACGCTTACGCCGCATTCCGGAGGGCTCTCGAAAAGGTCGCGAAGCAGCTACGAAGGGCGAAGCGCGAACTTCGAGAGGACAAGCCCCAGCGCCTCGACAAGGGCATCTTCCTGTACGAGCCGGGGGAGGTCGGACGTCGAGCCAATCGCCAGTCCGATGGAGATGCTCTAGCGTTACGGCACCTCATCGAGGATGCCAGCGGGTGGATGCCGCTGGAGCTGGAGGTTGGCAGCGGAGACGGAGCACATCGCATCGTGGCACAGTGATCTGGCGTACGGATGACCCTCGCTGGTCGGGCAGCAAGGATGCATGCCTGTAACACTTGGCATGTGGGCCTTCGCTTCCTGCCGCACTCGGAAACCGCGGGATCGAGTGGCTTGGACCGTTGCTCGTGTCCGCTCTCGCGATCTTTCGGGCTCCCTGATCCGCCTCACCAACCGGTTACCGGTGCGGCCGCTGAGCCCGCCGGAATGTCTGGCCTCGGGCCAGTCCGTCCGAAAGGCAGGCTCCCCAGCGCCTCCGGCCCGCGCAGTCCTAAGATCAAGTCATTGACCGCTTCGATGCCGCGGTCTCTTCCATTCCACGCCGCAACGATAATTTGCGGAGGCAGGATCCTTGAGCGACAATCCTTATGACGTTCTTGCCATTAAACGCGACGCGTCGGCCGAGGAAATCCAGCGGGCGTTCCGTAAGCTGGCGAAGAAGCATCATCCCGATCTGAATCCTGGCGATCCAAGGGCTGCCGAGGCGTTCAAACGGATTTCGGGGGCCTACGACATCCTCGGCGATCCAGAGAAGCGAGCGCGCTTCGATCGCGGAGAGATCGACGCGTCGGGCACGGAGAAGCCGCCGCACCGGTTCTACCGCGACTTCGCCGACGCCAGCGACGGACATCCCTATGCGTCGGCGGCAGGTTTCGAGGACATGACCGGCACGGACGACCTCCTCTCGGAGCTCCTACGACGTCGTACCGGAACGAGCTTCCGCATGCGCGGAGCCGACCGCCACCTGCGACTTCCGATCGATTTCCTGGAGGCGGTGAACGGCACTAACAAGCACGTCGTCCTGCCGGACGGGACAGCGCTCGATTTTGTCGTTCCGGCCGGCGTGAGCGACGGGCAGATTCTGGGCCTGGCAGGCAAGGGGGAGCCCGGCCTGGGCGGTGCACAGCCTGGCGATGCTCTGGTTCAGTTGGAGGTGCGTCCTCACCGGCTGTTCCGCCGCGAGGGGGACGACATCCGGCTCGATCTACCCATCTCCTTGACGGAAGCCGTGCTCGGCGGTCGCGTCGAGGTCCCGACGCCGACCGGTCGGGTGACTATGTCTATCCCAAAGGGGTCCAACACCGGCAAGGTGCTGCGGCTGCGCGGTAAGGGCGTGCTGCGGCCTCAGGGCGGACATGGCGACATGTACGTCACCCTGCAGGTAGTGCTGCCAGAGAACGATCCGGATCTGGAGACGTTCGTCACACACTGGCAGCGCGGGCTTGCTCACAATCCGCGTCGCGACCTGGAGCGCGAGGCATGACGCGCGAAGAATTCTGCAGCCGTCTTGGTATCGGGAGCGCAACGCTCCAGCTCTGGACTTCCGAGGGTTGGCTCTTGCTGGATGACACCGGGTCGTCCAGCGCGAGCCTGTCAGAGATCGACCTGGCGCGAGGGCAGCTGATCCGGCACCTCGGCGACGAGTTCGGAGTCAACGCAGACGGAATCGGGATCATTCTCGATCTCCTCGATCAGGTGCACGGACTTCGATCCGTGCTCCGAGAAGTGCTGCAGAGCTCTGCTGCCAGGGCGGAACGCTGAAACAGATCGACGTTGGCTGTCCGGATCTCCTAGGAATGCCACCTCTTGGGCACTTTAGGGAGCGAGCTGCATTTCCTAGACACCCGCATCTCAGGAGACGTGCATGCCGAACAGGAACCCGGCAGGTTGGATGCTGGCTGAGGCCATCGACGCCCTGACGCGAGCGGAGCGAATGCACCGCGAGCTGTTCCGGCCTCAGCGCCCGACTGCGCAGCGCGAACCTGCTTGGGAACCGCCGGTGGACGTTCTCGAGACCGACAGGGCAGTCCTCGTTCTGATCGCCCTGCCGGGAGTGGATCCAAACCAGGTCACTGCGTTGATTGAGGACGGAAGTCTTCTCGTGCAGGGGAAGCGCGTGCTGCCACCCGAGCTGAGAAACGCCGTCATCCATCGACTTGAGCTGCCGCAGGGGCGCTTCGAGCGCAGGATCCCACTGCCGACCGGTCGCTACTCCGTCCGGCACTTCGCGGCCGACGGCTGCCTCGTCGTGCAGCTCGATAAGATCCGCTGAGGAGGCGCTTCTCTTGGCTCATCTCGACAGCCTCTCTGGAACGTCCAACGGCGACGCGAACGATCCGCATGCTGCGGTTTCAAATCCCACTCTTCCGGAAGACGGCCTCATTCTGGTGCCTGCTAGGAATACCGTGCTGTTCCCTGGCATCATCGGTCCGATGATCCTGGGACGCGCGAAGTCCATTGCAGCGGCTCAGCGCGCCGTGCGCGAGGAACGTCCTGTCGGCATTCTCATGCAGCGGGATGCCAGCATCGAAGATCCTGGCCCGGACGATCTCTACCGTGTCGGTACGATCGCCAACATCGTCCGGTACATGACTGCGCCGGATGGAACCCATCACGCCATCTTCCAAGGCACACAGCGATTCCGCGTACTCGACTATCTCCCGGGCACTCCCTTCCCTATCGCGCGGGTGCTTCAAATTCCTGAGCCCGAGATCCAGACACCGGAGGTCGAAGCCCGTTTTCGTCACCTGCAGAGCCAGGCCGTCGAGGCTCTGCAACTCCTTCCCCAAGCTCCACAGGAACTCATCACAGCCCTTCAGGCGACGACCTCACCTGCCGCGCTTACCGACCTCGCAGCGGCGTACATGGATATCGGGCCGGAGCAGAAGCAGGAGATCCTGGAGACCGTCGATCTCATACCGCGCATGGATAAGGTCCTGCGGCTCTTGGCCGAGCGGCTGGAGGTTTTGCGCCTCACCAACGAGATCGGACTTCAGACAAAGGCGGCCATCGATGAGCGCCAGCGGGAGGTTATCCTGCGCGAGCAGATGGCCGCCATCCAGCGCCAGCTCGGCGAGAACGACGGCCGAGCCCAGGAGGTGGCTGAGCTTAATGAGGCGATCACGCGGGCGCAGATGCCTGAGGAGGTGGAGACGCAAGCGCGCAAGGAATTGCGCCGTTACGAGCGGATGCCGGAGGCGGCAGCTGAGGCCGGCATGATCCGCACCTATCTCGATTGGCTGATCGAGCTGCCCTGGGCACTGCCGAAGGAGAAGCCCATCAACATCGCCGAGGCGCGGCAGATCCTAGACGCCGACCACTTCGGTCTCGAGAAGATCAAAGCGCGCATCATTGAGTACCTCGCGGTGCGCAAGCTCGCGCCGAACGGCAAGGCACCGATCCTGTGCTTCGTGGGGCCGCCCGGCGTGGGCAAGACCTCGCTCGGCCAGTCGATTGCACGCTCGATGGGACGGAGCTTCGTCCGGGTGAGCCTTGGTGGGGTGCACGACGAGGCGGAGATCCGTGGACATCGGCGCACGTACGTTGGTGCGATGCCGGGCAACATCATCCAGGCTGTCCGGAAGGCAGGAGCTCGCGATTGCGTTGTGATGCTCGACGAGATCGACAAGATGGGCCGCGGAATCCAAGGTGACCCCTCCGCCGCCATGCTGGAAGTTCTCGACCCTGAACAGAACGGTACGTTTCGCGACAACTATCTCGGCGTCCCGTTCGATCTGTCCCGCATTGCGTTCATTGCCACCGCCAACATGCTGGACACGATACCAAGCCCGCTGCGCGATCGGATGGAGGTCATCAGCCTGGCCGGCTACACGGAGGACGAGAAGCACGAGATCGCTCGCCGCTACCTCATCCGCCGCCAGCTTGAGGCGAACGGGCTGACGCCGGAGCAGGTCGAGGTCGGGGATCAGGCTCTCACGGAGATGATCCGTGCATACACCCGCGAGGCGGGCGTTCGAAACCTGGAACGTGAGATCGGGCGGCTCTTCCGCCACGCGGCCGTCCGGATTGCCGAAGGTAGTGCGGATAGAGTCCGCTTCGGGGTTGGTGAGCTTGCTTCCGTCCTCGGGCCACCTCGGTTCGAGAACGAGGTCGCGATGCGCACAAGCGTGCCCGGCGTCGCAACAGGGCTAGCTTGGACGCCGGTGGGTGGCGACATCCTGTTCATCGAAGCAACGCGTGCGCCCGGCCAGGGCAATCTGATCCTTACCGGACAGCTGGGTGATGTCATGCGCGAGAGTGCGCAGGCGGCCCTGAGCCTCGTGAAGAGCCGAGCCGGGGCGCTTGGGATCGATCAGGCTGTCTTCGAGAAGAGTGACATCCACGTTCACGTACCGGCCGGTGCCACGCCCAAGGACGGGCCCAGTGCTGGTGTGGCGATGTTCATCGCCCTGACATCCTTACTCAGGGATCGCTGTGTGCGCAGCGACACGGCCATGACGGGAGAGATCTCCTTACGAGGGATGGTCCTACCGGTGGGCGGCATCAAGGAGAAAGTCGTCGCCGCCGCGGCGGCGGGCCTGTCGCGGGTGATGCTCCCGGCACGCAACCGCCGCGAATACGAAGAGATCCCCCCAAGTGCGCGCGCGGCGCTCGAGTTCGTCTGGCTTGAGAACGTCGAGCAGGCAATCTTCGCTGTTCTTGACGAGCATGAGGCAATACACAGTCCAGTGACCTAACCGGAGCAGCATGGCGTAGATACTGATCCTCTGTGCTGCTGCATCAAAACGGAAGGTCAAATACTTTATTATTCATTACGGTCGTCGCGCCGAAGCTCTGTGGGCGAGATCACCTTCCGCAGCCGGTTGTTCTTCGGGCTCCGATTGACCGTGTGCATCAGGTGCCCGTCCGCGATTAGCGCCTGGACGGCCGTCGGAGGACCTAGGAGAGTGGCCGCCACGTCGCGTCCCGCCGCCTCGAACTTCGGCGTCATGCCGATCTGGTGCAGGCAAGCGTCAGGGACATCGTGACAAATCGGACTGCTCAAGCTGACGCTGAGGCCCGCTGGGGGACGTTTTTCTTGACGATCGCCCGCTGATTGCCCTCGTCAGGAACCAGCATCAAGTCAGCCTCAGACGGTCCGGCAGCTGTTTCGGACAACAGAGTCCCAGAACTATCTTGTTCTTTCGGCAGTTTGCTCAGGAACCTGACGATCGAGAGGCTTGAGGCGAGTAGGTCCTACGCCCTCGGCTTCGATGTTGTGAGGTCATGCACCCCAATCAGGCTGAGGGGCTCTCCTATGGATGTCACCATGAGCCTGTTCATCGGTCATCTGGCTTTCGCAGGTCGGCCGTAACTGAAAGCCGAGACCAAGACAGGTATAATGGCACGCCCGCCGGTTTGCATGGCGCTAGTTGCCCTGGCTGAGGTGCAGCCCAGGCGGGAAGGGAGTTAAGCGTGACGCTGCTGCAGCGGTCACGGCACAGGGGTCACGAGGGCGAATCTGAATGGGCTGGTCACTACCAATTGGCGTCGTGAAGGGCACGGTGATCCGTGTCCACATCACCTTCCTGCTCTTCCTCGCATGGATCGGCGTGGTTGCCTTCGTCCGAGGTGGACAAGGCGCGGCGCTGCAGAGTGTCGTGTACATCGTCCTGCTGTTTCTCTGTGTGCTGCTGCACGAGTTCGGGCATGTCTTTGCCGCCCGACGCTACGGCATCCAGACGCCGGAAATCACGTTGCTGCCCATCGGCGGCGTCGCGCACCTAGAGCGAGTTCCCGAGAAGCCGACACAGGAGCTCGTGGTTGCACTCGCCGGTCCCGCGGTGAACATCGCCATCGCGGCCTTGCTCTTTCTTGTGCTTGGCGGTTTGGCCTCAGAAGCTGGTACAGAAGTTGCTAACCCCGGGGTTAGCCTCCTGGAACGCCTTCTGTGGGTCAACCTGTTCCTGGTTGCCTTCAACCTGATCCCGGCCTTTCCGATGGATGGCGGGCGCGTGTTGCGCGCCATCCTGGCGCATCGTCTCGGCTACGCACGCGGTACCCAGATCGCTTCCCGCGTCGGACAGGCACTCGCCTTCGTGTTCGGCCTCTGGGGCCTACTTGGCGGTAATCCGCTGCTGATGTTCATCGCGTTCTTCGTCTACATGGGTGCTGCCTCTGAAGCTCATGCTGTGCAGATGCGCCAAGTCTCGCGCGGCTTGCTGGCGGCGGACGTGATGATCACGCGCTTCGAGAGCCTACGGCCGGGTAGTCAGGTCGAGGATGCGGTGCAGTGCCTGATCACTACGACACAACACGAGTTCCCCGTTGTAGATGGGATGGGACACCTGCGAGGCGTGCTCACTCGAGACGACATGATCCGCGCTCTCCGTGACCGCGGTCCTGAAACTTCGGTGACGGAAGTGATGCGTTCCGACATTCCAGTGGTGCGGGACCGCCAGCCGCTCGAAGGTGCTCTTCGTCTGATGCAGGAGAAACGGCTACCAGCAATTGGGGTAACAGACGCGTCTGGCAGGCTCGTGGGCCTGATCACGCCTGAGAACGTCGGCGAGATGATGATGGTTCAGACGGCGCACCCTCAGCGGCGTCCATCCCTTGTACCGCGGATCCGGCCTTTCCTCTGAGCGAGGCAGAGCAGTGCTGGACAGGTGCTTGTAGGCCACTGCACCAGCAGCATGTCTCATAACTTCCAGTTGGCGAAGCGCCGTTCCCCTAATGCGGACTTGAATCCTCCAACGGTCCGCTTCGAACCGCCTGCGGACGTTAAAAGGCTCAAGCCCGAAGGTTGGCTCCCCAACCGAACGGTGTGAAAACAAAAGTGGCACGGATCGCGGTAGAAAGTTTATCTCCTGAACCAACGATATCGGCCGGTCGGAGGCCGTGCAATGGCCTGCGAGGCGGCTTCAACCCGCACGTCACAGAAGACTGTCTACGGCAACGCGGCTGGCTCGCGATTTCACAGAGCCTGCACCCGTCCGGACCTTGGCCGGCGGCAACCCAAATGTCCACTTGGGGTCAGATGTTCGCTCGCCGGCTATAGACTTGCGGATGCTGCCGCTCTTCGTGGCCATTGTACCCCGGGGATCAAACATCTAGCGCAAACCCTGGCGGCTGGCCTCATCGGGCTGGCCGCTCAATCCCGCGGCTGTGACGCGCTCTCGGCCGTGACTTGTGTGTCCTTGCGGTCCTGATCGCACACCAACCAGTTCATCGCGCCGAGCGCCAGGACCGCCGCGGCCGAGAACGCGAAGCGCATGACCGGAGCACCGTCTAACACGGCACTCCAAGGTGCCAGCAGTTCGCCGGCTTCATCAAAGATCTGCGGCGTGGCGAGCAGGATCATTCCCAGGATGACGCCAAAAAGCTCGAAGGCCACTTATTGCAGGCAAGGCCTCCGGCCACAACCTCGACTCGTGAAGAGTTAGCGAATGTGGCGGGGCCTTACCGCCCTGCTTCAGCAGAGTAGCTGAGGAAATCGTAGGAGCTCTCAGATTAGACAAGAGTAAATAGCGGACAAGCTCGAGATTTGTGCGAGGCTCCGCGTTCGCACTGTTGGGCTGTGCCGCTGCGTCGAAGCTGGACAGATCTGATCGTGTGAGCAACGCCAGTGGATGTTTCTCTGGCCCGCAGTTTGGGTGAGCGCCAGCACGCGCTACGGCCCGCTTCGGCTTCTACTTTGACAGACATCGCCAGAAAAAATTTGCGCGCCTGTGCTATGCCGGCCGCATGGAACGGTTGGCTTCAAGTATGATCATCCCGCTGATGGGAGCGGCGGGGCGCAATCGCGCGTTATATAGTGTTTCTTCAGGGAGGAACATCGTGACCGTTGCGCATATCCTGGCTGAGAAAGGCTCCTCTGTCGTCACGGTACGGCCTGATGATCCGCTTGCGGACGCCATCCACCTGCTAACCGAGAATGGCATCGGTGCGCTCGTCGTCATGGGCGAGGCTCGTACTGTTGTCGGCATCATCTCAGAGCGCGACATCATGCACGCGCTTGCGGCCCAAGGGGCGACCGCCCTGGACCTGCCGGTCTCAAGCCAGATGACTCGGAAGGTTGTCACTTGCCGGCGCGAGACCACGAACGACGAGGTGATGCGGCTAATGACTGAGGGCCGGTTCCGCCATATGCCAGTGTGCGAGAGCGGCAAGCTCGTCGGCATCATCTCCATCCGTGATGTGATCGAACGGCAGCTGGCTGTGCTAGAGGCCGAACGGCAGGCCATGCGCGACTACATCAGCACGGCGTGAGAGATGTAGTGGGGCGACTGATGGTGTGAATAGCGCAGCAGCTACTGCACAGACGCGGACGAACGCGCATGAGCTCGCCTGCTAAGCGGCTGCGAGTCCGCGGAAAACCCTGATCGCAGTACGTTTGCCCGCGTCAGTGCACTAGGTAGGGGACTCATTCAGGTCCATGCGACAACACAGGAAACGATCACGACGGCGGCCAGATAGTTGCAAGACAATCGGTCATAGCGGGTCGCGACGCGCCGCCAGTTTTTGAGATGGCCGAACAGGCGCTCGATCCGATTGCGCCGCCGGTATGCGATCCGGCTGTGCTTGTAGGGGACCGTCCGGGTGGCCGTGGATGGGATGGTGGCGATCACCTTGCGGCTCTTCAACCAATCCCTCAGGCTCTGTGCGTCGTAGGCCTTGTCGGCAATCAGGCGCCTGGATGGCACGACGGCCTCTAGCAGAGGCAGCGCCATGCTGATGTCGGCCACGTTGCCTGGTGTCAGGGCGAACGCAACCGGTCGGCCACGACCATCGGCCAAGCAATAGATTTTGCCCGTGAAGCCGCCGCGCGAGCGGCCGATGGCTTGGGTCCAGGCCCCCCTTTTCCGCCGGATGCCGAGCGGTGTGCCTTCACGTGAGAGGCATCGAGCATCAGCTCCTCGGGGACAGGACCTGCGGCAGCGATCCTGGCAAAAAGCCGCTGCCAGACACCGCGCTGAGACCACCTGTTGTAGCGGTTGTAGATCGTCGTATGCGGGCCGTAGGCAGAGGGCGTGTCCTGCCAGCGGCAGCCGACCTTCAGCACATGTAGGATGCCGCTGATGACCCGCCGGTCATCGACCCGCGGCTTGCCCGGTTGACCGTAAGGCACTGCGGTTCGATCCGCGCCCAGGCTTCGTCCGAGAGCCAGAACAGCCGTGCCATCGCGATCCTCCTGAGCTGGAAACCCCATACTCAGGAAGAAACCGCAAGAGACAGCAATTGGTTGTATGAGTTCCCTACCTAGGTCGCGGACTCATTAAGCTCGCAGCCAGACACGCAGGGCTGCGAGCTTGACGCTGGCCAGGAAGTTGTCGGGGTCCTTGTCGTAGCGCGTGGCGACGGCGCGGAAGTGCTTGATCTTGCCGAAGAAGCGCTCGACCAAGTTGCGGTACTTGTACAGGAACGGGCTGAAGGCCAGCACCTGCTTGCGGTTGGGCATCCGCTTCACATTCGCCCACGCCCCCTGCTCGGCCATCCGGTCCCGCAGCGCGTCCCTGTCGTAGGCCCCGACCACCCAGCAGGATTTGGCCCGTGCCCACCTCGGCGGGATTCAGCACCGAAACGAAAGACTGTACGTGGAGTACCGAACGCCGGGGTCGAACTCGACTTGGTGGTCCAAGCGGCACATCGCAAACCTGCTGCAGTGCAGCACAGTTGAGATTGAGCCCTGCAGGAGTGAATACATGGCTGATACTGCAGCCGCGCGCTGGATCGTGACGTGGTGGCTGTCAGGATCGTGTGTCGGCGAGCCTTCCGATAGTCCGGGATAGGGTGCCTTCAAGACGTGAGCAGGCGGGCTGCCGTGGGGCTGTCGTAAGAAGCCGCCTGCTTAAGCAGGCGGCGTCGTCGCGCTCAAGACGGCAAACAGACCTGCCGGGTTTTCACCACCGATGGTGCCACCCGTGATAATGCCAGCGCCACGGCCGATCGAATCCGACTCCGTGATAGCCCCAGGGCCGTTCCCAATACGGCCTGTAGAAGCGGGCTCGGTGCCATCCCCAGGGCCGACGCCAAGGCGGACTATAGAAGACCGGACCGTAGAAGTTCGGACGACAGAAGCCGTAGAAGTTCCGGTGAAAGCCGGGGCCGCATCCGTCGCGTGCCTCGGCCGACGAGCCGGTGCCGACCAATATTCCCAGGGCAAGGACGGCAGCACCTGCAAGTTTCCAGAGCATGGTTTGCACCTCCTCCAGGTGGGACAATCATCCACCCTATCCGTGTAACGAAAACGCACTGGCCCGGTTCCGCGTTGCAGCGATACTGAATTTTCATAGTCGCGCAGTGCGCTCTGCATCCACTGCATCTTCTGGCTGGAGGCGGATCCCACTAGATCATTGCAAGGAGGAAGGTCTGAGCATGGAGGTTGTCATGCGCTCAAGATTCCTTGCTGCGGCGATGCTGGTCTTCGCCGCGAACGTGCCTGACCCTTGTTCGGCCCAGCCTAGTGGCCGAGCAGGCGATATGGAGGGATCACGATCCCCGATCACGGTGCCGAACACCGCGCCGACCGGACGCGTCGTGCCGCGGCCAGGCAGCCTCGATCCAGCCGCAGTACGGAACATCGAGAAGCGCACGAAGGAGCAAGAGGAGGATGCGTCAATCACACGGGGAATTTGCGTCGGCTGCACCTGATCTGCGACGCTGACATCTATCTCCTTGCGTGTGCACTCTATTGGTCGAGGGCCTCTGGTTCGTCGGCAAGGCAGTTACGTGTTCTGAACGTGCATCCGAGCCGAAGCCACGGGCCGGTCCACAGGATCGGGCAGGACCGATCGGCAGCCATCTATGGGTTCAAAGCAGGAGGATACGTCAGATGAGCGAAAACGCGCCTTCAGACTGGAAAGACACGACGCAACAAGGTTCAGGCTGGTCTTCGGTTATCGTCGCATCGCCGGCCCACCCGGAGCAGGCCAACGAGAATACCACGGTTCAAGCGACGCGGGATTCCTGGAACGGAGCAGAGCTGGTCGCTGCAATCCAGGCAGCGGGACGCTACGTTCGAGAGACCGAGCAACAAACGCGGGCACTGACCAAGCGCTTGCAGGAACTGGTCGCCCAGGTCCGCGAGCAGCTGAGCGCTGCGGTCGGGCGAGCGGAGGCGGCCGAGGCGCGTGAGCGGGAGCTGCGCCGATGGGCCGAGGAGGCCGTCGAAGCTGCAGAAGAACGCACGCGGGCAGCGGAGATGCGGGCGCAACGAGCCGAGGCTTGGCTGGCTCGTGTCGCCGAGGCCGTTCAAGCGGAGTTTCCGGTCCGAGCCGAGGAAATTACTCATGGGAAAGACCAGATTGCCGCCTGATCGAGCTGCCGTGGCGTCCTCGGCGGGTCGCAGTGCACGGACTGTGGGCCGTCATCTGAATTCCGAGGTCTGGGTAACCTAGGTGAACACTCGGGAAGGCTCTGTCATCTTCCCGGCTTGGAAGGTGCACAACCGAGGGGAAATCGCTCGTACGGCTCGATGCGACGACTTTCCTCGTGCGGTACGCTGCATTCCCGTTTCCAGTCTGAGCGCCGTCGTGCATCTCCGCGGGGTCTTCCGCCGAACTGCACGCCGTCACCACCTGGGAGGGCGTCAGCTTCCAGAACGCCTGGGGGAGGTCCAGAGACGAAGGCCGGCCGGTCGAGGAAGAGCGCTACTAGCGATCGATGCGGCCGTTGCTGTCACAACTGATGTGGTGAGCGCGCGCTCAAGGCGGCGCGTCAAGCCGAAGCTTATGGAGCAGCGGCATGAATACGCTGGCCCCTTCTTGCGGAAGGCCCCGAATCCTTGTGGTCGGGCAGGACCCTCAGGTTCTCGCGCTGGTGACGGAGGAGGTGGCGGCTTGCGGCCTGGACGTCAGCGGCATGACCGTCGGCGTCGCCGAAACTGCGAGCTCAGGTGCGTTCGATCTCGTCGCCTTCGGGATGGGCGTGTCCGCCGAGACGCGGACGGAGCTCGAGCGCATGATTAGCGCCGCCAATCCGGACGCGCGCTTTCTGCGCACCTACGCCCCCTATGCGGCGTCGCAGATCGTCGCGGCAGTCCGGCAGCCGCAGGCGTCGCCGGTGGACATCGAGGCGTACTGCCGCCGCATCGGTTATGATGGACCGCTCGAGCCGACGATTGAAACGTTGAGCGCACTGCAGGAGCGCCATCTGGCCGCCATCCCGTTCGAGGCGATTGATGTCCTGCTCGGCCGAGGCGTGGACATATCGCCGGCCGCGGTGGACGCGAAGCTGATCGCGGCGCGGCGGGGAGGCTACTGCTACGAGCAGAACGGCCTCTTCAAGCGCGTGCTGCGCGCGATCGGCTTCGACGTGGACGGACTCGTAGCAAGCGTCCTCTGGATGGCGCCGCCGGGCGCGCCGCCGCCACCGCGCACGCACATGGTCCTGCGCGTGACCATCGAAGGTGCGCCGTGGCTCGCTGACGTCGGCTTTGGCTCGAGTGTGCCGCCGGCGCCGCTGCGGATGGACTCCAGCGAGCCCCAGCCGACTTCGCACGAACGGTACCGCCTGCTCCCGATCGGCGCCGGCCTCCTGGTGCAGGTGGAGATAGCCGGAGAGTGGAGGTCGCTCTACGACGTGTCGCCCGAACCGCTGCTCGACAGCCACTATGAACTGTTCAACTGGTTCGCCGCCGCGCACGAGACGTCGCACTTCCGGCGCGAGCTGATCGCCGCAAGGATCACCCCGGACGCTCGCTGCACTCTGCTGGGGAACCGGCTCACCATTCGTCCGGCGCATGGCGAGGTGGAACGGCGGCAGCTCGACGCTGACGGGATTGAACGTGCGCTCGCCGAGGTCTTCCACCTCTCGCCGCAGCCCGACTGGAGAGGGATGGTGGAGAGGACGGCCGCGCGCGGCGCATTTCCTTGAGGGAGCCTCGGAGGTATGAAGCGCCTCGCGGATTGGCGGCAGCTAACTGAGTCGAATATCAATCGCTCGGTGGCCTCGCCAAGCCGTTGAGCTGGTTCACTTCGGCGCGTCGGTCCGCCACGCATGCTCGCGGTTTCGTCGGTTGCATTCCGCCCCGTTCAAGAGCTGATCGTGGTCACGTATCGGCTGTCAGCGCCGGTTCTCCGATCCCAGACGCAGCGATACCCAGGGTGGAAAGTCATTGCCCGCAGTCAGGGCGGCATGGTCGTCCGGTCGGTGGGTTTTTGGGCACCTCCGGTGGCTGTCGAAGGCGTCGCCTCGATCCTCGGCGCGGTTTCAGTGTGCACCGGAAGTGAGTCAGAGCCCAAAGTGGTCCCACCCCCGCAGACCGTCTAAGGGGTTGGCCAGAAAGGTATTTTCGGCACTGAGGTGGGCACCTTTTGGACGCCGATCAGCGCCGAAGCTGTACCAACCTATGCGAGCTAAAGACAAAATATTTCAGATGCTTAGGTACGAGTGATCGGTGGCTCCGCTTTGGAAGCCGAGCCACAATTCGGGCTCACCCCCGGACCTCTGACCTGTTTGCGCGCGAACTCCGCTAGCCGGTTCTTCAAACCCTGCAGGTGACCCTCGAGCTGAAAGCGGAGGGCAGTGCCCGGTGGGTGCCCCTCCATCAAAATCTGCCGAGACTGGGTTTGATCGAAGCGTTGGTGCAAGGCCGACGGGAAAACGATCTGCTGTTGCCTGAAGGCGAGGCCGGCGTCGAGGAAGCAGATGATCTCGACGATGGCGACGATGCGGCATACGGCAGCGCCTTCGGAAAGTGGTTCCAGCGCTTCAAGTCGGAGTACGGCGTGCGCAAGGATGTGGTGTTTCACTCGTTCCGGCACTCGGTGACAACTCTCCTCTGCAATGCCGGGGTTCAGCAAGAGTTCGTTGAAGAGCTGATTGGGCACGAGAGTCAGGCGAGACGCTCCGAGATGAAGCGTTACAACAAGGGCCAGACCTTGATGATGCTCAAGGACGTAATCGATCGCCTCGTCCTGCCGATCGACATCGAAAGGATGGTCGATGCGGCGCGCGCTGGTGAGCCTCGTCAGGCATTCCGGCCGAGCCGGTAGCTGGCAAGGCGGGCGCGATCAGGCCGATTGTGTTGGTGGCCATCCCCATGGTTCGCTTGAAACAATCCGGACACAGCGCTCGCCATTTGCGACCAGCAGTCTTCGCAGTTCGGGGCCAGTTGCTTCGCGGCGGCGGATAACAATCTCGGGACTTATGACGCGTCATCCATGCGGAACAGTCCCGACGCTGCTACTCTGTGCATGGCGGCAGACAGCTGGTGTCCACCCTCCGACCCATGTCCAGCATGTCAAAAATGCAAAGGCTTGCACGGCTCTAGAAACTTTATTTTCTGATCAAAGGAAGCCATGTTCCGATTGTGCTGACCGCGCTTACAATCAAGGTGGCAATAGCAATATAAAGAATCTGCAGCGCAATTCCTTGGTCTCTGCCATCATTTTCGATTTGCGGCCGATTAGTTGTTGGCGCGTGCTGATTGCCGCGATCAGTTGTTAGTCCTCCAATCGCGAAACTCTGCGACACGAGCATCAAGAAATTCCCGACCGCCCAAGGTGCAGCGTCAGGGTATTGATGTATATTGTTCACGTATCCCCACAATTTAAATACAACATTCCGAAAAAGCCACATCCCATGGCAAAAAGAAAAACGAACCGAATATAAGTCACGAATACTTGGAGAATAGGCTGTGATTTTCCTAGCCACATTGCTGTAAGTAGCGCAACAAACATGGTTGCCGGCTGCCAAGGCAGATGCTCTGACTGATCTGGATAAAGCCATTTAATAACAGTTAAAGTTGAAACACTTACATTTATTCCTACAACTATGATGCTAACGGGAAGAAAGTAAGCAGCATAATACCTTAGTGTATTCATAGGCGAAACCGATTTGCCTTTATTGTTGGCTATATGCCGTCGTGAAGGCAGGCAGTAGGGTATACCCTGCGCATCTAATCGTCATTTAACGTGCCGGCTACGGCTTTGTCACATGGCTCCAAGCTAAAATCGAGGGTTAAACCTAAGAAAGCATGTTTCGCGGCGTGATCTGCTCAACCCTTGAGCAATGCATTCTCGCCTCAAGGCCGGCGAGGATGCGCATCGCGCGAGCGAGACGCGAGTCTTTGATGTAGGAAACCACACCGTCATCGGCCTCGAACAGAGCGTTGAGCTGCGTACACGAGATCGCAAAGTGGGTGCAGGGCTTCTCGATCCCGAGATCGGAACTTCGCAGGTCTTCCTCGATGAGCGACGCATGGTGACGCCAAGCAGCGTATCCCACTAGTAGGGGCAATCTCCGGGCTTGTTCAGGACAGCATTCACCATCAACACCATGGCAGCTGTGAGTGCCGTTCGCTGCCTCTCGTCGGCGGTGTCGATGCCAATGTGATGACTCGCTCAGAAGCGGTTCCGAGCTTCCGGGATTTTGGACCGTGCCCATGCCTATTCGGCAAGGGCTCCGCGAGCTGACCTCTCAGTATGCCCACGCCCAACGACCGCCGATGAACTCTCATCGGCGGTGGTTGGGCTGTCTGTTACGGGCTGCGGCGGCGCAGCTCGGAGATCCGCGCGTTCAGTACGGCGCGTAATTCCTGCACCTCGGCATAAGCGGCCTCTGCTTTCTCAAAGGCGGCCAGTCCGTCGCGGCGGATTTCCTGGGTCAGCGCCTTGATGCGCTTGACCGCGACCAGGAAGCTCGGGGTCTCGGGGGGATGTGACATGGTATCGGCGTCCTTGAGTGATGTCAGTGAGTGGTTGAAGTGAAGGGTTCGACCCGGACGGGTACGGCGCCATCCGGGAATTGCAGCAGCAGCGGCAGGCCCGCTGAGAGATCCTGGGCGCGGGTGACGATGAAGCCCGTGTCGGCCGCGATCACCAGCGCCAGGGCTTTGCTTAGGAGGACGTCGTCCTCGGTGTCATCGAGAGGACCCACCTCGACGGGATCGGCACCGGGTTCTTTCCGCGCGATCCTGCTGGTTGCCGCGCTCAATTCTGACAGCAGACTCTGCTCGACGGCCAGATCGAGCTGCCGCAGCCGTGCTTCGGCCGCGGTGACGAGATCCTGCAGCGCCGCGTCGAAGGCGGTCGTGGCTCGTGCCAGGGCGATGCGGCCGGCCGCTCCGAGATCCTCCTCGATCGCTGCGTCGAAGGCGGCGAGCGCGCGCTCGGCCCGGAGCCCGGTGCGCTCGATGAGATGACGCACGAGCATTGCGGCCGCCGTCGGGGTCGGCTCGGAGCGCGCCGCCACCGCATTGAGGGCAGTGCGTGGCGTGCCGGCATGTCCGAGGCCGACGATCAGGTTCGGCAGCCGATCAGCTGTCGCGGCACGCGCAACCGCGTAGCTGTTGAGCGGACGGAATGCTTCGATCGGCCCACCGCCGCGGCAAACAAGTGTTGCCGACAGGCCGTACTCGGCGTGCAAGCTCGTGACTCGGGCCAATGCCGCGGTCAGGGAGCGTTCGGCCCCCGCCCCTTCGAAGGCAGCGAACACCCTGTGTAGATAGAGAATGCCGGCCGCTTCAAGCGGCTGCAGCACATGCTCGACGTCGCGGCGTGCCTCGCTATGCTCTGAGACGACGAGCGCAATATGATGGAGGTCCTCCGGCTCGACCCAGTTGTCCGGCCCGAAGCGGCCCCCCTCGAGCCTCAGCCGCTGCAGCGTGCGCTCGCGCTCGAGTTCTGCTTCGAGCGGGATCTGTCCGAGCGAGAGCAGACTCATCAGCTTGGCCTGCACGCCGGCTCCGCGGCCGAACCGCTGACGCAGGCCGGTGCGCAACTGAACCTCGACGGTGCGGTTAACGAGGTCGGCCGGATCGAAGTCGGCACCACGCTCCGCTCGGATCCGGTTGAGCTCGGGGGCATCGAGGCGGACCTTCAGTCCCGGTGGATCGTGGCTGAGGCTCGCCTGCGCCTCGCCCAGCAAGAGGAGATGGCTGTCGGGACCAGCTGTTTCTACGGTGAGGACGCAGGCCCGCACGGTGTGCTCGCCGCGCAAGCGTTGGCGCAGCCAGCCGAGCAGGTCGCGCAGTTCATGCACGTCGGCGGCGCTTGGGGCGGGTTCAAGCGCGCTGCCGAGGCGGCGGACGCCCGGTGGCGCGTCGCCGCCCGAATGAGACTGGGGCGGCGGCGTGTCCCTCGAACTCGGAAATCTGTGATGTCGCATGGTATCTGTCTGTGTGCCGTCGTGTGAATGGCGGGGGCGAGCGGCCCGGCGGCCGTCATGCGGTCGCCGGGACCGTGGACGGGAGCGCGTCAGTCGAAGAGCGCTGCCCCGTTGACTGGCCGATCTTCGGCCGCCGGTGCCGGGCCGAGCTCGCGGGCGATCGCCTCGAGGCGGGGCCGGTCGGCCTCACGCAGTTCGCGGTGCAGGATCTCGATCAGCAGCGCGGCGAGGTCGCGCGCAGTGTCGAAGCTGCGGAAGGCGAGCCCGTCGAGCAATGTCACGGGCCGCGTCCGCCGCGTCAGGATGGGCACCGGGAACTCGCACAGCCTCTGCGCCAGCCCTGGGTCGGACAGGGCGCGGAAGGCGAAGCCCGTGCCCGGTTCGACGATCACCGCATCCAGGGTCCCCCAATCAAATTGATCGTTGGCGGCATCGAAGGCGCTATGCAGCGCCGCCACTGCGCCTGGCTCCTCGAAGGCGAGCGGGTGACGGATCAGCGCGATCATCCCGAGCTCGTTCCAGCGAGCGAGACCGTCCCCGATCGCGTGCGGCGCACCATCGTCTGGCTCGATCAGGAACACGCGCCGTAGCCGGCGTGGCATCGGCAATTCGCGTTGCCGTTCCCAGAGGCCGTTGGCGTCGAGCGCCTCCCGCACCTGCGCGTCGCGCTCGGCCCAGGCCCTGAGCATTAGGCCGCGATCCAGGCCGATGATCCGCCCGGTCAAGCCGAGCAGCGGATCGACGGTGAGCGTCAGCAGAACGGTATGATCGCCGACGAGATCTTCTTCGTGCAGCATGATGCCCGAAGCTTGTTCGACCTGCTGGGTGAAGTCAGCGGACATGAAAGCGGTAAGCCGACCGCTGCGGGTGGGATCGAGCGCCTGGAGGTCGAACAACCAGCCGTCGCGGTGCCGCCGGGGTCGGCTCGCCGTGGCGCGTACCCACAAGCCGGTGGGCTCGAGCGGGCAAGCGGCCGCGTCCGCACTGGCGGGCATGTCGTGATGTGTCATTTGGGGAGGTCCATTGTCGGAGAAGAGATCGAAGGAGCCTCGCCGTTGCGAAGCAGACGCTGTGTGAGCGCCGCCCTCCGTCACCCGTTCTTCCCGGGATTTTCAGCGAAGGTGCCTTCGCCGTTTTCCCTTCGATCCCTGTTCCCCCAGCACCCGAGCAACGGCTTGGGTGCACACGTCTTTTCCCGTCTTTCGTGATATCCAACGCAGGCGCGCGCGTGCTGTCTGGGACGTGTGTCCAAGGCCTCGCAGTGCCGAGCGACGAAGGCTGTTACGTTCCGCCTCGAGCCGACGCTGCCTTGGGGTACAGCGCGTTCGCAATCTTCCAGAGCGCCGATCTCACCGCTCCCCCGGGCCGTCCGGATCTCCACGGCCGTTCCTCGATCTCCTGCGTGTCGTACCCAACCTGGCTTCGCTTCTCGGCGGGAGAGGCACCGGTCCGACGAACGGTGGCACAGGCAAGCGTGTAGGCTTGGGCTTGTCCGGCCGCTCGCGTGCCTTCACAGCTTGTTCCAGCTCGGCCCACATCGCCGGTGTCGCTCGCTCGAACGCCCAGCAGCTGTCGGCCTCGTCGCGGAAAGCATGGGCCGCCGCGCGCCGGCCGTAGCCGGTCCAGGCCCGACGGCCGATGCGCGGAACACCCGGCGCACAGGCGGTGATGAGGGCAGCGACCGCGGCCTCGCTGTGCCCGGTGCTGCGCAGGCGGCGGGCGATGAGCGCGTCGACCCGCGAGGGATCGGGCCAACGACCCTGCCAGCGCGCGAGCAGGTCGGCGCGGTGGGCCCAGTACAGCGGCGCGTCGGTGAGCGACGCGCCGTCGTCCGGGTCCGCGCCGCGGCCGAGGCGCGAGCCCGGACCGAGCCCGAAACGCCGGGCAAACACAGCGACGAAGTGTGAGATGAGACGGCCCAGTCGCTTGCAGGTCGCCCCCGTCGCGGTCACGATCTGCGCGTAGATCCGGGGGGCGTGACGCTCGACACCGGGCAGAGCGGTACGCGGGCGATCGGCCGCGTCGATGCGCAGCCCGAAGCGTGTGCGGCCGAGGCCGAGGCTGAGCCGGAGATGCTCACGCGCCTCGGCCAGCGCAGCCTGTTCGTAGGGCCGGTTCCGGTCCGGTGCGGTGAGCACGACCTCGTGGCGCCCGTCCCGTCTGTCGAGCACGAGGGCCGGAGCGAAGCCCGCCGCCTGCAATCGGCCGACATCCTCGAGGCGTGCCCCCGAAAGCACGATGTGATGCCGCTCGTCCGAGAAGGGCGTCAGGTAAATGGCACTGTCCCGCCCGGCCGCCTGCTCCAGTGCCGACCAGCCGGCAGCGATCCCAACCATCGGTCGCGGCGTCAGTTGCACCAGCCGGTCGGGAACCGGTCGATGCCGTCCGTCCTGATCGGAGAACGCCGGTGAGCGGGTGCGCTCGGCCACGACCCGGTAGCGCTCGGCCTGCATCCCCGCGTGATAGAGCGCGAGCAGGCCGGACAGGTTCGAGCCGCTTGCTTCCGGCTGTCGCACCGGAGCAAGGCGCGGCAGCGGCTTGCCGATCCGCCGCGCCAGCGTGCGGGCGCTCGGGGCGGCGCGCGGGGCCGGGCCGACGACAGCGGCCTTCAGCAGAGGCGCGATGTTCAGTTCCGGGTAGGTCGCATCGTACGTCTCACGCGCCGCACCTGCAGCAGTCTGCGCCTGCCGGGCGACGGCGAACAGCGCCGGATCGATGCCGGGCGCGGCCCGCGGCGACGGGACCGCCGGTGCTCGGCGATGGCCCTGCGGCAGTGGCGCACCGTCACCTGCCGGGCCCGGCTGGAACGGGCCGAGGCGCGTCTCCAAGCGGGCCCGACTGGCCGCGCGGCAGGTCGAAGCCTTCAGCACGATCCCGTCGACGATGAACACCGCGCCCGAGCCCTTGGCGGCATAGGCGATACCGTGTTCGGCAAGGTTCCTATGCAGGTCGGCCCACGATCGGGACCGCGTCACGATCGGACCGGCGATCTCGATCACCCGCCGCGCGGCGCTCTCCTCGCCGCGATACACTTCAACCCTGGCCGCTCCGGCCGGCAGGGCATCGCTCGGCTCCACGCTGCGAGCGAGCAGCGGCTCGGACGCCGCCGCGCGATGCGCCAACCGCATGCGGATCTCGGCGAGGCGGCGGGTGGCGAGCGCGGCTGGCGTGGCCGCGAGGCCGACCGACCAGGGCTCCCCTGCCGCTCCCGAGACCTCCGGCGGCTGGTGTCGGAGGTCATCCCGATCCGCGGTGTCCCGCGCCTCGGCGATGCCGCGCGCCAGGGCAGCCCGGCGCAGCCTCAGGGCGGCGAGCCGGCGGGCGGATGGTGTATGACGCTGGCTCGAACCAGCTTGGCGTGGGTCTCGTGGCTCTCCTTGCGCAGGACTGCGATCTCCTCCGCCTGTCTCAGCTGCTCGGCCCGCACTGCCTGCAGATCCGCCTCGATCTTGCGGAGCAAATCCAGGATCTGCGTCTGCCGCCGCGAGGCCCTGTCCTGGCCATCGAGGATCGTCGCGATCGGATCGGCCTCCTCGCTCCCCTCGCGAAGCATCTTCAGGATCTCGCCCGTGTCGCGGTGCGCGCCCTGCGCCTCGTGGGCCGCGACGTGGGCCCAGTTCGTCGGCGGCGCGCCCGTGTGTCCGGTACCGGATGACATGCTGCTCTCCTGTTCGTTCCTCGAGGACCTCGTGGTGAGCGCCGGGCTCCCGTTGCCAGCCCTGTGCGTGCTCAATGCGGGCGACGGCGCGCCCGATGGCGCGGTGGAAGAAAGCGACTGGCGTCGGCCTGTCCGCATCCGGTGCGACGCGCGAGACCAGCGCATGGACGTGCGCATTGCCGGTTCCACCGAGATGCTGGGTCCAGATCACTTGGTGACCGCGCATGCCGGTCTCCTCGAGTAGGATCACGATCGCCTGCTCGATCTGGCGGATTGTCGGCTGCTCACCGGCCCGCCAGGACAGCACTATGTGCTCGATCGGGCCCCGGGCGCGAGGGGCGCCCATCGCGGTGGCGATCATCTCCGCGACCTGTCCTGGGCGTGTGTCGGCGATGAGATGGAGCTGGCCCTGGGCCAGGATATCGCCGCGCTCCGCTCCGCCCGCGCCGCCGTCGATATATGCGGCCAGCTGCGCTACTTGCCGGGCGAACGGCGCGCCGTCGCGGCGCTTGGGCATGCGCTTGCCGATCACGACGGCGCGGCCACGTGCGCGATGGCGCGGCGGATGTCGGCGAGCGCGAGGCGTCCCGCTTCCGTCATGCCTGGCATGCGAATGGCCAGCTTTGCGAGCCCTCCCAGCCGGCGCAGCTCCCGGATCAGTTCGCCATCGACCTGTGCGGTGATGTGCAAGCCGAGCAGCCGCTTTCGGGTGAGCGCAGCAAGCGTCAAGCCGGCAGCCTGCGCCTCGCCGAGGAGACGCTCGTACTCCTCCTCCGTGAGCCGGATCCCGACCTGTTGAGTCAGTTTCCGCGTCTCAGATCCCCGCTGGCCGGGCATCGGTGATGTCTCCGTCTGAAAGCTTCGTGGGCGTTCGGGGATGGGGGCCGGGGGCTCGCCCCGGCAGGCTGAGGGGAAGGTGAGAAGCGTCTGCGCCGAACGGCCCCGTCTCGTTGCGGCCTGCGCCCGGCTCGGCCGGCGCGGATAGCAAAGAGCATCCTGCCCGCTTCGTTCTCCTCGGGATCGTCCTTCCGGGAGCACCCGCTTGCGAACGCCGGAGCGCTGGCAAGGCGCGCGGAACCGGTAACAGCGCGCCGGAGCAGGTTGGCGACGCTTCCTCGCACCCAATGCGCAACGGGTCCGAGAGCGGCTGAGATTCGACAGGACGACATGTGGGAGGCTTCACTCCGGGACCGCTCATCCGCACGACCTGCAACAGATCGGTTGAGCGCCCGGGCAACACAGCCCATGACACGTGGCGTGTCAAACAGCTGTACTGATTTTATCTCGCGAATCGAGCGCGAAAACGCACATAGCAAGCAGATCTATGGGCATTATTCGTTGCTATCCACTTGGCAATTCTTTGTCCAAGCGTGACAATTGTCTGGTCGGGTTAGGAGCCGCCACCCGACGCGATCCCACGCCAATCAGCGAGACACGCGATGACACAGCCGCGAACCCGACCAGCGCCGATCCTCCGCAGCGAGATGGACACCAACAAAGCAGCCCTCGCTGCGCTGATGCGGGAGCCGCCCGTGCCGCAGCCGCAGCGGATCACCACGGCCGCTGCCGTGGCCGAGCTCGCCCCCGACATCCGCGCGGCCCTCAAGGCCGGCCATGCGCTCACCGAAATCGCTAAGCGCCTGCGCTTCGGCGGACGCGCGCTGAGCGCGCAGCAACTGCAGCGCTACCTCAGCCGCTGCCAGACGCGCGCAGCCAAGAAGAAGGGCGAAGTCAAAACAAGCGCGACGCCGAACACGACTCGGGGTGCGACAGCAGCCAAGACGTCGGATGCACCGACGGCCGGTCCGTCGGCCCGTGCCGCGGGCGTGCAGCCGAACCTGCCGTCACGGAGCACGTCCGCGCCCGTGTCAACGGTGGTCGGCACCGGTGCAGAGGGCAATGTCCGCGGGTTGGCGGGTCCGTCGTCGACCGTGCCGCCGACCGTACCCGTGGGCGGCACATCGCCTGGTCCGGTCTCCGGCGCGACAAGCCTGGCGATGGATGCCAGTCCGACCCTGGCCAAGCCGCAGAGCACGGCCTCGCCCGCGACCGACGGCCGGTCGGTCGCGGAGGCACAGAGACGGTCCATCGACATGCTGACGCGGACCGCACCCCCGAGCGCGAAGGTCGATCGTCCGCATGAGCCGAACATCACCTGGCGCGGAATGGGTACGACGACACCGTCGCGAGACGATGCTCAGGCCGACGCGCGGCCTGAGCCCGGCAAACTGCTCTGAGCGCTCGCGTGGCCGTCGCTCTGCCCACGGCACAACCTGCCGCGGGCAGAGCTGCTGTTGGTGCCTGTGAAACAACGGCGCTGGCATCACGACGACGGACGTGCGACAGCTCGGCCATGACGTGTATCGCCGCAACACCCTGCGCTCTCTGGTGGCGCTCCCTCTGAGGAGCGGCACGACACGTCATCTCACGAGGACGAACCCTGCCGCCGTTGTCCGGCAGGCCTGTTCTCGATCCCGACAGCTTTTCCGACGCGGCGGCTCCCAACTGGAGAACCGCCTATGTCCGACATCCCCGCCGACTCGCGCCCCATCGTTCTGATGGGCGATCGCCCGACCGGACCGCTCCATCTCGGTCACTTCTGCTGCAGCCTGCGCAACCGCGTCACCCTCCAGCACGGTCTCGACACGTTCGTGCTGATCGCCGACGCGCAGGCGCTCAGCGACAACGCCGACGATCCCGGGTGCATCACGAGACACGTCATCGACCTCGCCCTGGACGATCTCGCCGTCGGGATTGATCCGAGCCTCACCACGATCTGCGTGCAGTCGGCCCTGCCGGCTCTCTGCGAGCTGACGCAGCTCTTCCTCAACCTCGTCACCGTGGCGCGGCTCGAGCGCAATCCAACGATCAAGGAGGAGATCCAGGCGCGCGGCTTCGGGCGCGACATCCCCGCCGGCTTCCTGTGCTACCCCGTGGCCCAGGCCGCCGACATCGCCGCATTCCGGGCCACCCTCGTGCCGGTGGGCGCCGATCAGGCCCCGATGATCGAGCAGACCAACGCGATCGTGCGGCGCCTCAACCGTCAGGTCGGTCATGCGCTGCTGCCGGAGGCGCGCGCGTTGATCCCCGCGAGCGGACGCCTGCCCGGTGTCGACGGGCGCGCCAAGATGAGCAAGTCGCATGGCAATGCCCTCGCCCTGTCGGCGGCGGACGACGAAATCCGAGCGGCGGTACGCCGGATGTACACCGATCCCGACCACCTACGCGTCAGCGATCCCGGCCGGGTCGAGGGCAACGTGGTGTTCACCTATCTCGACGCGTTCGACCCCGATCGCGACACGGTTGCCGAGATGAAGGCACACTACCGTCGCGGCGGTCTTGGCGACACGGTGGTGAAGCAGCGCCTGGAGACCGTGCTGCTCGATCTGCTCGCGTCGATCCGTGTAAGCCGCGGTGCCTGGGCGGATCGCCCGGACGATATCGCGGACATCCTGCGGGACGGCACCCGTCACGCCCGCGGCGTGACGCAGGCGACGCTCGACACCGTCAAGGACGCGCTCGGTCTGTACCGCCTGGCACCGTAGCGGCCTCTCGTCAGCTGGCGACCGTCCGAAGTCGCTCCTGGGTGCGGCGGTCGGGACCGGCCCCCGTCCGCCGCCCTGTCGTCTGCCGCGCTGTCGGCGGGGCACCCGGCGCACCGTCTGCGATGCACCGGATCCGCCGCGCTCAGCGCAGGAGCTGGAGGATGCCCTGGTTGGCTTGGTTGGCCAGCGACAGCGCCGAGATCGCCAGCGACTGTCGCGTCGACAGGGCCTGCGAGGTCGCCGCCTCCGCGTTCATGTCCGCGTTCACGAGGTTGGCCGAGCCGGTGTCGAGCACGTCGACCATCTGCTTGGTGAAGTCCTGACGCGTCTGCACCACCGACAGGTTCGAGCCCAGCGTCGAGGACAGCGACTTCAGGCTGGTCAGAGCGTTGGTCAGCGCGTCGGCCGCCTTGCCGAGATCGGCGTTGTTCTGCACGCCGAAGTTCGCCCCGGCCTGACCCATCGCCGAGTCGACGAAGCGGCCGAGCCCGAGCGCGTCGGCCGAGAGCGCACTGCCCTGCACGCTGAGCTTCGACTGGGCTGCACCAGTCTTCTCGTTGAAGGCGATGGTCAGGCTGTCACCGGCGAGCAGGTTGGTGCCGTTGAAGCCGGCATCCTGGGCCGCCTGGTTGATCTGGGTGCGCAGGTTGTTGAACTGATCGACCAGCGCCGAGCGCTGGGCCGAGGTGCCGCCCGCCACTGAGAAGGCCGCGCCGCCGGTCAGCTTGCTGGTCTCGCCCGCATCCGCGGTGAACGTGCCCGCCGCCGTCCTGCCGGCCTGCAGCGTGATCGTGTCGGATCCGGTGCCGGTGACCACGAACCGGCCGCTGCTGTCGACCGTCGCGGTGGCGATGCCGGACTTGTTGATGCTGTTGACGAGGTCGTTGACTGTGTCGGTCGCCGCGACGGTGAAGGTGTAGCCGGTGTTGCCGGCCTTCAGCTTGATCTGGTCGGCCTTGCTGGCGTCCACGCCGACGACGCCCGCGCCGGCGCTGCCGAGCACGGTCTTGGCGAGCGCGGTTTCGCGCACGCTCTTGCCGGCGGCGGTGGCCTCGGCGGGGGAGGCCAAGGCCTGGGTGCCCTGCATCTTCGGCAGGTGCCCGCGGCGGTGAAGTAGTTGATCGGGTTGTCCAGGACCGAGTTGACCTTCCTGCCGGTCGAGAGCCGGTTCTGGTTGGTCGAGGCGAGGCCGGCGGTGTCCTGCAGCGAGAGCAGGTTCTGGCGCGTGGCGGCGGAAAGCGTGACGGCGGAGGTCATGCTGGAGACGTCCCGGTAAGCCGCGCGGGGAATCCGCGATGACCGGGGCAGTCTCCGGGGGCAGCCCTCAGCCGAGCGGTTGCGTTCGGGCGCCGGGCACAGCCTTCGGCGGATGCCGTGTGCCAATCGGCGGATCCGGCGTGCCAGCGGCCCGAAGCTGACACACGGATAGCCGGCAGGACGAGCAACGTGAGGCGGAGAACGGCTGGCTTGGTTGTGCCATGCTCGTCTGGCGCGACGACGCCTCGCGGTCACACCGCGACAGCGGCGCGCGCGTATTCCCGCAAGCGGCGTGTTGACTGCTGAGGGGGACGACAGGACGAAGTCGGATCATCAAGCCCGACCCCCCTCCTGCCGACGCGGTCACCTTATTGTCACGAAAAGATGGCGATCGCTTCGGTAGCGTCACCGAGGATGCGTAACGAATAGGATGACGAAATTTGGGTCGAAGCACTGGCGCCCCGTGACGAAATCCGTCACGCAAGAGCGGGAGCGATCGTGCGCTTCCCACCACGGTCGGAGCCGGACGACGTTGTCCAAAAGCAGGTTACAGTTCACGCTTGATGCGGCGACCGAGAAGAGGCTGAAGGACCTCCAAGCGGAGATGCGATCGGCCTACGACCGCCACCGCGCCGAGGTGATCGAGCCGGTCTGCGCCCGGTACAAGCGATTGATCGCCGGGGGCTCCCGAGGTGAGCGGATACCCCAGCGAAGCCGGGAAGCCTCGACCGCACCTGTCTCGGCCAATACGTTCCTCGAAATGGAAGCGGCGATGGCGACCTATCGCGCGCGCAAGCGCTGGCCCATCGTGTTCGCCTACCACCGACGCGCCTACCGGGAGTTCGGGTTGGGCGGCTTGTTGTGGTTCATGGAGAGCCTGCGGCGTGATCTGGACCATCGGATGCTGTCCGCGGTGGTCCTGCTGATGATGAGCCGGCCGGACAATCCGGCACCGGGCGAGATCGTGCGCTGGATCCGGCAGTTGCATCGCGAGGGTGTGGCCGTCACGCCGAGGCAGACGAAGCGTGGACGCAAGACGCTCGGCGCGACGGCGATGACCTCTGCCGAGCGGCAACGGCGACATCGAGCGCGGAAGGGTGTGAAGTAGGGCCTCACAGCCACCGGGCACGAGGGCGCTGCAGCGAGGGCGAGGCACAGCCCGCTCCGCCAGATCATCCGAGGGCCCGCTTCCGACCCTTTGCAGACCCTTGGGAGGTCCGCTTTGCGGCCGATTGGCGGGATAGATCGCACGACCAACTTGGGTGGTTTCCCACCCGTCCGGCTCCGGGCGCCAAATGCAGCGAAGCAGACATTGCCGCAGGGACTGTGTGGGGGAGACCTATCGCCATGCCATGAAGGCATGGCTTAGCTTCCGGCGGCCTTAATAAGCAGGTTTGGTGTACAAATCAGCGGCCTTATGGAGCAAATGCACCAGAAAGCACGCTAGGTCAAGGCGTATGCCATCGTCTATGATGGCAATATGACCGAGACGTACGCTCACGCCATCACCGGCCTTCTCCAACGCCGCCAAGAGCTTCAAGACGAAGCCGCCACGCTCAGGGAGCGCATGGCAACGATCCAAACGGATGTGGAGGCGATAGACCGCGTGCTCGACTCCCTCGGCTACGAGGGCGAGCTAGAGAACCGAACGGCCCGCACGGAGCGGATCGTCCTGTTCTACCGCAACGAACTGCGGGGCTTCATTCTCAAGGAGCTACGGGGCTCAGACAGGCCGCTCAGCACGCGCGAGCTAGCCGAACGCATCTGCGGTGCCGAGGGCAAGGCAATGCCCGACAAGCGGCTTCTGAGCGACGTGGTGAAGCGGGCCAGCAAGGCGCTGCGGATGATGCGCCTCGCCAAGCTGGTGGCCGTATCGCATTACGAGCGGAGTACGTGCTTTTGGCAAGCTTCTACCTAACCCTCGCTGTGGATACGTTAATTTTGAATGAAGAAGACATGGAATGCATTTTGTATAGAGGTAATGAGTGGCAAAATGGAGCTTTGTCGGCCTTCCGGCTGTTGTTTATGGGGATATCTCAAGGCGATTAAGTGGTTCCGCGATGGATGCATCGTTTAATAAAATGACCACAATTGAAGGGCCTGCCATGACATCGGAGCCTGACTTCAAAAAACCATTAGATGAACCCAATATAGTTAAATTGCCCAAGTGGCATTCGCTGGTCGCGCAGGCGGCGACTCGCCTGATTGATGTATATATCCAAGCTAAAAAAGACGGAGCATCTGAAGAAGAAATCGATGAACGGCTAAAAATAGCAAACAGATCCCTGCTGCAAAAAACCCAAATGAAATCATCTCGGTAAACCAAATCAGTAACCTCAAAATCGGCCTTCTATAATTATCTGCTCCCCACTTTACAGCTTGGCTTCTGTGAACGTTAGCCCACTCTTCTGTATCGGTCAGGGAATCTTTTGCCTTTTTCAATAGATCATCAATATCTTTGTGGGACTGTATAAGCGTCGGACAAGAAAATACAAACGCGAAATGACCCAAATAGCGGAAGGAAGCCGCAAAAACCAAAGCCATTGCGCTTGCCAGCAGCATGTCTGAGTCGATCAAAGCGGCGGCGCTCTGACTCGTTCCGTTCAGCGTCGTGTAGCGGTAAAAAAATGCGCTTGTTATCGCAGTAAAGCTGCCGAACATAATATCTCTAAGGGCAGTATTCTCAAGTCGAAACTTGATGTCCTGCCACTTAGAGAAGGCATATCGCCCTTTCTTAACGGGTTCTTTTTCTGCAGGATTCAATTAACTAGCCTTTTGCCATGCAATATTTACAGCATGCTGCACGGTAATCATGCACCCCGTCACCTTCTTACGGATAAATTCCTTGTGCGCGTTGGGATAAACGCTTTCCACCAGCTTTCTCACTCGAAATTGCACATGATCCTCTCTTTTATAGAAAGGATACTTCGGAAGCGGCAAGTTGTGGTTCTTGCAGGCCTCGGTTGAGCAGATGCAATCGATCAGCGCGGTGTCTACATGCTGCCTAATGTAGGGAAGCAATTTGTCCTTGGCCTGATCTGTTGTCTTAGGGTCGAATTCCCGATGCGCAATCATGCGGCATAGAATTCTGTCTATCAAAAATTCATCGAATTCGCTGATTTGCTTTGCCTCTTCTATCTCTGGCCCTACCTCGGCCGCGTTCGGCGCGGGAGGGACAGGTAGTTTTCGTGGGGCAGATCGCCTAGCCATTGTATATTCTCTTGGTTATAGCGTCCACGTACAATTCGAGCGGGCCGGCGGGGCCGGCAGCTTGACGGCATTCAGTTATAGGGTGCTTTCTGAGACAAACAAGCGGCCGAGTTATCGGCAATCGTGCTTCTGCCAGTACCCCTTCCAAGCCCGATTCACTGGCGACAACATCGCCAGCCGGATCGTTTGGGCGAACGTCATCCCGTTCGGCAGACGGCGATGATCTTCCTTCCATGCGGCTTCAACGGCGTACTGGTAGAGATAGCGGGCCGTCACGAAGTGGTGCTGCCCGCTCACCATGCGCCGCAGGCGAGCAAAGAAGCTCTCGGCTTGGTTCGTGTTGGCGCCATCGGCCGAGTAGGCTTCGGAGTGGTTGATCCGGCCGGCATCGGGGAACGCCGCCTCTAGATCATCCCAGTGGTTCGCTTCGTCGGCGTACACCTTCGCGCCCTTGGCGATGTGCTCCTTGGCGAGAGCAACGCCCTCAGCCTCGCGCTTGCGCACGAACGTGAGGGTACGTCCGCCGCGCTGGCGCATGACGATGACGACGCGGCGCTCGCCGGTCTGGTGCTCCTTGAGGCGACGGTCCTTGCGGTCCTCCTTGCGGTTCTCAGGGCGCACGTGGCCGCCGAAATAGGCGCCGTCGATCTCGACCTCGCCCTCAAGCGTCACACCCTTGGCTTCCGTCCCAAGCGCCTCACGGAGCTTGTGAGCGAGCACGAAGGCCGTCTTGTAGGAGACGGAGAGATCGCGGCCGAGTTGGAGCGCAGACAGACCCTTCACCGCGTTGACGAAGATCGCCACGGCTCCGCACAGATCCATGAAGGACAGCTTGCGGGAGGCGAAGATCGTCCCCGATGTGACCGAGAACTGCGATCCGCACCCGGCGCACTTGAAGCAGCGGCGCGTGGTGATGTTGTAGTGCTCCAGGCACCCGCACTTCGGGCACACGGGATCGCCATCCGTCTCGGGCCAGCGAAGCCGCTTGAAGGTCTCATACGCCTTGTCCTCGCCGCCCTTGTAGATCGCCTTGAGCGACAGGGTGCGGGCCTTGGCCGAAAGGAGGAAGTGTTGGCACATTGCCATCGTGTCAGATGCCTATGCATCTTATTTGATGGCATTGTCGCCCTATAGTCAAGGGCAAAGGCATCGCGTATGATGGCATCTGCAATCAGGCAGGATGCGATATGGCTGACGACGCGGAACAGGCTTGGGATGCTCGCGTGAAGGGCATCCTGAAAGCGGAGTTGAAGCGCAGGGGCGTGACCTACGCGCAGCTCGTGGACAAGCTCGCTGAGATTGGCGTGAAAGAGACAGAGCCGAACGTTCGCAACAAGTTGGCGCGAGGGAAGTTCACGGCCGTTTTTTTTGTTCAGTGTTTAGCCGCAGTTGGAACGAAAGAAATACGACTCGACTAGCTAATACGCTTCGTAATTAAAAGCTTCCTCGCTTATGAGAATTGGGCATTCGGCCGGGTCATTTCTGTGGCGAGAGAGTACAATAAACTTAACAATTTGGCTCTCTCCCGAGGCGGATCGAAAGACAAGCCGACAGCGGGAAAATTCGTCGCTTAGCATCAGCCGTCCAGCTTCCGCCGTTTGCTGGTCTGGGCTGTCGTGACCCTCATAGCACCAGAAAGCCCATTTGATATCTCTTCCAGGCCAGTCCCATTTAATTAAGTGGATGTAAAACGTCTCTCCCTCTATCACTCTGTCTTTGGCAAAAGTGGTTTTGCAGCGCCACTTATCGAAGCGGTCAAGATGTGAAACATATTCCTGGACATCTAGCCTGACCACCAGAGAGGGCAAATCTTTCTTGGCCTGAACATCCATAACCCATTCGTCCATGCCGGCGACCTTGCGCAGGGACGCTGAAACGCAAGGACCATCAGTGTCTCCTTGCGCAGGGGCAGGGCGGGCGTCTGTAATGCCTTGTCCAACTCCCTGCTCGCTCAATGGCGGCTTTCTGGGCCAGCTAAGCCAGAGCAGAAAGGCCGTGAGTGCGGTTGCCAGAATGCTAGGCACCCACCACGGGGTCGAAAACAGCCAGTTAGCCCAGATCGGAAGCCGGTCTAGGAGTTGATTGAAATCGTCACCCACGGTGCTCGCTCCTATGAGCGTCACCGAGACCTTCGTGCTTGCCCACGTCCAAAGGAAAAGCGTCGTCAAAAAAGTGGCGATGCGGGCAAGGCCGAGACGTAGGCGCGACATGGAAGCAGGATGCTTCATGTGCTGAGACGATTGGCGTCTGTTGTTCGCTTTCCGTGTTTATCATATCCCATTTCCGCGAAATGTGCCTCACAGAGTTGCACCTTTGATGATGGCTCCCGCCATCACCCGCGATGGCATCCGCCATCACCGTGGTGCATTTGCTCCATAAGGCCGCAAAAATGGCGCATGACGCCGACCCCTTTATGAGGCCCAGGACGCGCGGATCTCCATCTTGGCCAACGGCTCTGCCAGAAGGCCGGATACGTTTATGCAGACTGCTCAGACCAGCGGATCCAGAGCCATTTGCGGACGGGGCGGGCCATACGTTTGGCCGGGACAGAGGCACTGTCCAGGCTCGCGCGGCCCCAGTCGATCTCACCGGCTGCCTGCATCCGCTTCAGCAGCACCTGATGCAGCCGCGCCCACACGCCGGCCGCCTGCCAGTCGCGCAGGCGGCGCCAGCAACTCATGCCGCTCCCGCAGCCCATCTCGGCCGGCAGCATCTCCCAGGGCAGTCCTGAGCGCAGCACGAACAGGATGCCGGTCAGGGCTGCCCGACTGTCGATCGGAGGCCGCTCACCCTTCGGCCGGGGCCGAGGCGCCAGTAGGAGCGGGGCAATCTCGATCCAGAGATCGTCGGGAAGCAGAGGTCGAGCCATCCCCACCAACGCCGATCCGACTGCTTCGTGCCGTTCTGTTAGGCGCTCTAAACCTGGAGCTTCCTCCAGGCTCTTGGCGGCACTCCTGTCCAATCAAGGAATGCTCTGCTGAAGTGGGCCGGGTCGCTGTAGCCGAGTTCTCGAGCAATTTGGCCGATAGGCCGCCAGCGTTCAGTGAGAAGGCGTTTTGCTTCGGATTGAAATACTGAACGCTGCAAATCCGCGAATGTAGTCTGTCTCTCTTCCAAGCGCCGTTGAAGTGTTCTGCGCGAGACTCCCAGCTTCTGCGACACCCAATCGATCATCGGCCTCCGACGGTCCAGACCGAGAAGAATGAGTTGTTCGACGCACGACGGAAGGTCGTCAGACACCGGCAAGTGCCGAACCGGCTCGCATTCGAGAACCGATACCGGATTAGGATTTGGCGTGCTCAAAAGATCGGATGAAAACGAGATGCCGGCTCGTGGACCAAGAGCCAATTCGCAATCGAAAATGCTTCCGATTTCGGCGTTCGCAGGCAGGCAAGCGCCGGTGACGAGGGCTCGGTCTGGACGCCAATCAGCTCCCATAAAGTGACGAACCACGCCCAAAAGGTAACCAAGCGCCAGAACTTCGTTGATCTGCCGTCCCGTGTCGATCCGTTCCTCCACCATGTAGCCGTACGTGGCGGTTCTTCCTCTGACCTGCAGGCCTGTCCAAGTCGCGGTCTGCAGCAGGTGCGGCGTTACGGCTTCGGCTTTTCGAATGGCTTCCCCGAGAGTGGGGGAAGAGCATACGTGACGGCCGATGGCGCCGAGACCAGCGACGCCTGTGGCAGTCGACAAACGCGCCGGCAGAGCGGCGTCTCCCAGTTCTTTTGCCGCACACTCGACGAGCTGAAGCTGATCGCGGAGGAGGATCAGGCGCTCGGGGTCGTCCATGAGTCCGAGCGGCATCTCGGCTCGAGCGAATACCCTTTTCACCGAGCCACCGGCTCGTTCGACAGCGTCCGCGATGGGTCCCATAGCTCGAGCTTTGGTCAGCCCCACCTGTCCCATTAAAATTCCATCAATCTTCAGCTCCTTCAACCTAGCATGGCACCAAATGGCAAGAATGGGAATCGGGCATGGTGTATCCTGCGAGAGCCGGGCGACGGCGTCGGCAAAAAAACTTCAATAGGCCGTCACGGGAGGAATGCATGCGGGATCGCAGATCACGCTCCGGCGATGTGAGCCAGGGCATTACCGCGCTGAAAGCGTCACGGGTCCGCAGGCGATTGATCGCTACTACGGCCGTTGCCATCGGCTGCGCATGGTCTCTGACCGCAGCGGCGGTTCCATCTGGAAAAACGGTTGCCATGCTGCCGATGAAGTTGCTTGACACATCCGCCGAGCCTACGGATCAAGTAAACGATCACACGCGGCGCCTTGAGGTGATGGGCAACAGTCTTGCTGCCGACCTATCGAAAGCCGGCGTCTACAATGTCGTGGAGGTCACAGCCGCCGATCTCAAGAAAAACTGTCCGTCGGAGGATGCAAAGTGCCTGCTGCAAACCGCTCGGCAGGCCGGCGCAAGCTATATGCTAATAGGCGTCGTACATAAAAGCAGTTCACTGATAATGCAGCTGTTCATGCGCCTCTACGATGTCAAGACAGAAAAGGAAATATTCAGCAGAGATCTCAACTTCCGAGGAGACAACGACGAATCCTGGAGGCGCGCCGAAGTCTTTCTTGCAGATCAGTTTGTGAACGGAGCGCACGACAAAGAAGCGAAGGCGCCTCATTAAGGCCGCTAAGCTAAACTTAGGAGCGCCCTTCATTGATGCCGGAACGAATGTAAAAGAGGTGGAAAGCGCAGCCTAGTCGGAACGGCAACCAGCTTAAGGGTTGCGACCAACAATGCCTTCCAAGACGTTGATGACACTTTTCCTCAACTGGGGATCTTTGATCATCGAGAAGAGCTCGATCGCTCTGTTCAAGTATCGTTCCGGCGCTTCTCTTTCCAAGCTATCTAGTGATTCGATGGCACTTTCTTCCGCGAAGAAGTACTCGATCTTGACCCCAAACAACTCGGACGCTTTGCTGAGTCTACTTGGGCCCAGCCTGTTCTTCCCGTTCTCGTAGCGCTGGACCTGTTGAAAGCGAACACCAAGCGCCTCGCCGAGTCCGACTTGCGAGAGGCCCCTTGCCTTCCGCAATCGCATAAGGCGTGCGCCGACGCGCTTGTCGATCTCGTCGGGCTTCCTCGCCGATGCTTGGTCCGGCTGAGAAGGGACCTTCTTCGTGGCCTGCCGGGCCGTAGATGACCGACGGGATGCAGTCCGGTTCTCCTCTGTCACAGGATGCCCATGCCATAAAACGCTACCGGTAGCCGACGAGCGGGATACTGCAGCCGACCTTACGCTCTCCCGTTGTCCGGCCGAAGCCTGGGCCTGTCAATCAGCAGAGCTCCGCTCTGGCCTGGCCTGGGCATCGCAATGACAGCGGTACACGTCTCTCTGACAGGCGGAAGTTCTGATCTAAATTGCCACTTTTCGATCCAGAACGGGCGGCCAAGCTTCGAATCAAACCTGTGGAGGATATGTAGGAATGTACAATGTTGAGCACTTTGGAGCCGGCGGTTTGCTCGGAACTTCCGCGGCTAGGGGGTAGTCGGCGGGTCTGATGCCTTGGCGCGAGCAGGATCTGAACGTTCAGCCTTCGCCCGACCGCCGCCACAGCATGCGAGAGAGCTTGATCGCGCACCGTCCAGCTCCAGACAGTGCCGCGACCGCCTTCTTGCTCCCCTGCCACAAAATACCGGGCATGAGCGCGCTCAGCAGCGCCCACGAGTGAGATTGAGGACTCATGCAGCATAGCATACCTGAGGTCGGCGATCCCGATGTATTGCAGCACCTTACGTCCAAATTTGAGGACTTCGTCCTCAGGCAGACCGGAGAGGTCCGCGCCACACTCCTGGCATTTCTTCATCTCGTAGAAGCAGATGCTACGGTACACGCGGAGCTAGGGATTGCGAGAAATGGAGATATCCATCTCGGAATTGTGGCGCGTCGAAACCTGTCTGCGGAGCGATAAGGCGACTGCCTGCTGTCTTGGCCCGCGTGCGACTCCAGCAACCGCGGGGTCATGCGGTTCCAATCTGCGCACTTGAGATTATGCAAAATGCCAGCAGCTACTCGGCCGCTTCTGCAGGCGGAGGACGTAACCATGCCTCAGAGGCGCGATTTCTTTGGAGGAATCGTTTGACCTCGCAGCACGCATTGCCTACACTCTTAGCGTGTTGCGACGGGGGCGCCCAAACGAGGGCGGCCGATCACCCGGCGTGACTTCCGATTAGCGTCGAAGCGTGCTGCGCCAGTGACCATGGTCGCGGGGAAGCGCAACCTATGTATCTACTTGGGGCGCTCAGCTCTTAGAAGCGCGGAAGCCCGGCACATGGCTCGCGTGTTGGGCAGCTCCAGCGGGGCCTCAATTGCACGCTTAGGCGGTATAACTTCAAATGGGGGGGGCATGACCGCGGCAAACACGATCAATGATGGCAGTCCTGAGCTAGGCCGAGGGCCTCCTGAAGCATCGACTCTCTCAGGCGGGGAGGGCTTTCCTGTCAGGTTCGTCGCACGGTTCAAGAGCCCCCCTCATCGGTCTCATTGTTGGTATGGGCTCTCCCTGCTCCGACGCCGGTGACGCGAATCATGGGCCAAACCCCGATTGCATTGTGTAGTCGGTAGGGTGCTGAAAGCGGATAGCGCAGCATCCACATTGGACTTGCGTCCAAAGTCCACGCATTGGCTCATCAACCAGATTATTACGCAAGTAAATATCTGCACCCGCGTGTGTTGAATTCACTCCTCCGAGCACTGGATGGCTCCTTGAGTCGAGTCTTCGCCGGACTATCCACTGCAGAAATGGATCAGGTAGCAGATGGACATTAAGGATCGCGTCGCTTTCGTGACCGGCGCCAATGGAGGCATCGGAAGCGCTCTGGTTAGCGAGCTACTCAGGCGTGGTGTGCGGCGGGTATACGCCGCTTCGAGATCACCACGTGGCGTGAAGCCAGGAACAGCAGAAGCTTCGGGCCTCCTTGCCGTGCAACTCGACGTGGTTGACTCCTCCGGTGTTATCGCAGCTGCACGACTAGCTCACGATGTAACACTCCTATTCAACAACGCAGGATCGATGACGCGCGGTCCGCTGCTCAACACAAGCCTAGCGGACGTGCGCGGTGATATGGAAACTAACTTTTTCGGTACATTGCAAATGATCAGGGCTTTCGCCGGCGTCATCGAACGCAACGGAGGCGGAGGCATCGTCAACATTCTATCGGTTTCGGCGTGGGCCAGCTCGCCCGATGCAGGTGGCTACAGCGCGTCAAAGGCGGCTGCGCATTCTCTAACGCAGTCTCTTCGAGCGGAACTTGGTCCCCGAGGCATCGCGGTTCTGGCCGCATATCCCGGTCCCGTCAATACCGACATGACCCGCGATTTCGAGATCCCGAAAGCAAATCCACATGAAGTTGCTCGCTTGATTGTCGATGGTGTCGAGGATGATCAAGAGGATATTGTGCCAGACCGGATGTCCAGGCAGGCCGCAGATGCATGGCGGAGAGATCCGAAGGTACTTGAGCGTCAGTTCGCGGCACTATACGCAGCAGACGCGAGGTAGAGCCACGTGGTCGCGCGAATTAGCGTCGCCGCCTGACTGCGAGGATATGCTGCCAATGCAGATGGACTCTGAAAACCTCAACGATCTGGAAGAAACAAAGCTTCTGCTTCAGCAATGGGTCTCCACGACGATTTGCGACGTCACAGGTCTTGATCCTGAGCGGGTCGGCCAATCTGCTCGTCTCGAAGAAATCGGGATGGACTCCTTAGCGATCGTGTCGTTTGGCACTCGCATCGAACGCCACATCCAAAGTTTGCGGCGATCATTTATTTACGACTGCCGAACGGTGGGCGAGATCTGCGACCACCTGCTGACGCACCATCAGCCGGAATTAGGCTTCCTATTCTCGCAGGCGACTCCAACGCCCAGGCAATTGGGGGAGGGTCCGGTCCCAGAGGCAGCGGCCCCAGCGTCGGAGGCCGAAGACTGGCCGGAAATTGTACTCGCGGACTTTGGGCCCGGGCACGAGACAGCTCAAAGCGATGAGATGTCGCCCAGCTTATCTATCCAGCAAGATCGGCTGCCTCCTGACAACGCGGTCGCCATCATCGGGGTGCAGGGGCGGTTCCCAGGGGCAGCTTCGCTGGACGCATTTTGGCAACTGATCGCGTCCGGAGCCGATTTGGTAGGCGAGATTCCTGCTGATCGCTGGTCCGTCGAGGGCTTTTACGAGGCGGACTCCGCCTCAAGAAAGTCTGGGAAGAGCTATTCCAAATGGGGGGCTTTTCTTCCTGCCGTCGACGAGTTCGACGCCCAGTTCTTCGGCATCCCTCCCAGGGATGCCCGCCTCATGGATCCGCAGGAACGTCTGTTTCTTGAGTGTGCCTATCACGCGATGGAGGATGCAGCTCTTTTTGGAGCACGGCAGGAAAGCCTCAGTCGCGAGGGAGCCCTCAATGTCGGCGTCTTCGTAGGAATAACTACCAACACCTACAGCCTGCAGGGCCCGAGTCATTGGACGGCGGGAGGTGTGGAGGTGCCCACCTCGATGCCATGGTCGAGCGCGAACAGGGTTTCCTATTTCCTCAACCTGTCGGGTCCGAGCGTCGCGGTCGATACGGCCTGTTCGTCGTCGCTTGTCGCGCTGCATCTCGCCGTTGAAAGCGTTGCGGCCGGCGAGTGCACAGCCGCGATCGCTGGCGGAGTGAACCTTTATCTTCATCCTGCCAAATACGTTCAGCTCTGCCAGTACCAGATGCTGTCGCCGACTGGACGCTGCCACTCGTTCGGGGCCGATGCCGATGGCTTCGTCCCGGGGGAAGGAGTGGCAGCGGTCGTACTTCGCCCTCTGCGCGACGCTTTGCAGAATGGCGACCGCATCCTCGGTGTCATACGCGGAACAGCGGTCAACCACAGCGGACGAACGAACGGGTACACCGTCCCAGGCGCAGCATCACAAGCTGCACTCATCCGCAAGGCTCTTGATCGAGCAGCGCTCAGGCCAGATTCGATTGGTTACATCGAGGCTCATGGAACTGGCACCAAGCTCGGCGACCCGATCGAGATCACCGGCATCTGCGATGCTCTTGGCGATAGCGGTCAGCCGTGCGCAATCGGATCTTTGAAATCGAACATCGGCCATCTCGAGTCGGCGGCGGGAATCGCGGGCATCGTGAAGGTGCTCCTCCAACTTCGGCACGACCGGATCGCCCCCTCAATCCATTCAAGGATACCGAACCCAGATCTCAAGCTCGATGGTGGACGCTACTTCGTTCCACAGGAACTCGGACCATGGCCGAAAGCGGCGTCGGATGGCCGTCGGCGAGCCGGTATCAGCTCCTTCGGTGCGGGCGGCACATGTGCGCACGCGATCATCGAGGAAGGGCCGGAGGTCCCGGTCAGCTCCGCCGTTGGGCCGCTCGTCTTCCCGCTTTCGGCGCAGTCGCCCGAACAATTGCGACTCCTGGCTCAAGACCTCCTCAAGTGGATCGGGATGGTGCAGCCCGGCGACGAGCGCACGACGCTGCTTCGACTAGCCTATACCCTGCAGTGTGGACGAGCGACATACCGCTGCCGCTTCGCGGCAGCTGCGGCGAGCGTACGCGATCTGACTGCGGCCATCAGCACCTTCCTGAGAGAAGTGGCGACTGGAGCGATCCTTGGCTCGCGAAGCGTCGAGGATTCAGAGGACGAGCGCTTGGCCGCCCGCTGGTCGATAGGAGAAGAGGTCGCTTGGCCGACACTGTGGCAGGGCCTTCCGTGCCCTGTCGGCGGGCTTCTCTATCCCTTCCTGCGCGATAGGCATGCTTTGGCTCCTCCTGAGATCCGGATGGAATCTGGGCGCGAAAGGCAGAGTGAACAGGTCGAGATCGTGGTGTCTCACACCCTCACCGGCGACGAGAGCTATATCCGAGACCATGTGATCGGAAACAGCCCGATACTGCCCGGGACTGCTTATGTGGGCCTTTGCAGCGTGTTGGTCAGACAGGCTGGGGGTGATGGCTGGGCGTTCGACCTCCAGGATCTCGCGTGGTCGTCACCCTACCGCTGGGGTCCCACCGCTGCAAAGCAGCTTTCGGTCCATGGACGTCGCTTCGGCCCGAGCTTGTCGATCGAAATCGCTTCATCGTCTGATGCGCGGCCCCCTCACTTCACCGCACGGGCTGAGCTGGCTGGCCGCTCTCCAATAGCGGATCGCGAACCCATTTCTGCGATTCGGGAGCGGTGCACGCGATCTGCCGAAGTCGCCGGCTTCTACGCGCTCGCCGCCGACTTCGGCATGGTGTTCGGAGAAAGCTTCCGCTGCATAGCCCGCGCGAGCAAGGGCCGCGGCGAAGCGCTGGTGGAGGCCAAACTTCCGACGGGCAGCATGCGTGGCGGCACTGATCTGCCCGTCGACCCAGGGCTCCTCGACGCAGCCTTTCAAAGCGCCTTCTTCGCGGTCGAGGAAGGTTTCGATGGTCCGCACATCCCAGTACGGGCCAAGGCCGTGCGCATCCACGGAGATCTTGGCTCCAACCTTCTGATCCACGTTCAAGCGGTCGCACAGGAATCGGATAGTTCTACTTTCGACTACCGCCTCATGGCGCCCTCGGGAGCGGTGATTGGGGAGATCAAGTCCCTAACCTTCCAGAGGATCGAAGCTGTGCGGGGCAGATCGGCGCGGGCACAGGGGAGCATCAACATCTTCGAGCCCGTTTGGGCTCCCGACACACCTGTCGGACTTGGAGGGCCTCCTACCGCGCTTCTCGCCCTCGAAAGACAACACCGCAATGACATCCGTCTGGGTCTGACCGGCAGAACCGCACAGGTCCGCCTCCGTCCCGGCGGAGCATTCGAGATCGACGGAAGCCGCACGGTCACGCTCGATCCCGCACGCAAGGATCACATCGAGCATCTCTGGAGAACATTCAAGGCAGATGGCTCGCTCCCCGCCGCAGTGGTCGCCGACCTGCGGTACCAACCGGCCGTCTCGCCGCACGGGTGGGAGCAAGATCTCGGCCTTGGGCCTTTCATCAGCGCAATGCCGCTCCTCAAGAGCGTCGTCGAAGCGTACGCTCCGTCAAAATCTTGCAGAGTGATCCTGATCTGTCAGGGGCCGGCTGCCTCCGCGGCTGCGGCCATGATGCGGTCCGTTCATATCGAGGCGCCGAGCCTGGATTTCACTGTCCTCGAAACCGACGGCGCGGAGCAAGCCGCGGATCTAGACCTATTCATCGACGCAGAGGCGAAGCGCACGGCTGGAGACGGCGTCAGACACGTCCGCTTCATCAAAGGCACGCCCCTGGTCCGGCGCCACGCAGCTTTGGACCTGCCCAGCCGAGATGCCGACGTACGGTCCGGCGATGTCGTCCTGATCACCGGTGGACTGGGTGCCGTTGGGCTTCACATCGCGAAGCATCTGGCCCACCACCGCGGGGTACGAATCGCTTTGCTCGGACGCTCGCGTCCGGACGAGCATAGCCGGGCAGCTGTAGCTTCCCTCCGAATGGCGGAAGGCGATTGCGGCTACTGGGAATGCGACTGCTCCTCCGGGGAGGATCTCGCCCAAACCCTTGCCGACATCCGGTCGCGATTGGGGCGCCTGACAGGCATCCTGCACTGCGCCGGCGTGTTGAAGGATGCGTTCTTCACGAGGCACACCGACACCGAGCGGTATGAGGTCCTCAAGTCGAAAGTTCTGTCCGCCCGACTTCTCGACGAGATGACCCGGCAGGATCCGCTGCGGTGGTTCGTACTCAGCTCGGCCCTCGCTGCCGTCTGCGGCAACATCGGACAGAGCGTTTACGGATTGTCGAACGGCTGGCTCGACGGGTTCGCCGAGGAACGCAACTCTTTGACGGCGGCAGGCCGCGCTCCGGGTCGGACCGTCGCAGTCGCCTGGCCTCTTTGGAACACCCGCACAGGGATGCAGGCCTCCGAACGCTTCTTGCGCAGGCTCCAGGATGAGGGACTCGATCTCCTGGAACCCGATGAAGGAGTTCGCCTCTTCGCGGCCGCAACCTGGAGCGACCGCCCTCTCATCGTTCCCATCAAGGGCGACGGGGAGCGATCCTCCCTCATCCTCGGCATCAAGGATGCAGGAATACCGACCGGCAATACGGATGACGCCACCCTCGAACCGCAAGCCGGTACCGCCGACGCCAACGGCGGCCAGGAGGATCGAGTTCTTCGCTACCTGATCGAGACGCTGTCTGGTGTGACCGGGACCGCGCCGGAACGGATCGAACCCGACACTCCGCTCGAAGCATTCGGCCTAGACTCGCTGCTCGTGCTGGAGATGAGCGACCGCTTGCAGGAGCGTTTCCCGCGCATTGCCAGGACCGCTCTCTTCGAGGCCCGCACACTTCGAGCGCTGGCCCGCCTGCTGATCGACGAACTTCCACTGGACGTCGCAAAACTCGTGGCATCCGGAGTCTCCGTAGATGACGATGGGCCTCGGGAGGAGCCATCCCATCTAGCCTTAAGCGCCGCAGTGGTCGGCGGCAGCCCTGAGGCGGGACCTACGAAAGGTAACGGTTCGGCCATCGCCATCGTCGGTCTGGCCGGCCGCTATCCAGGCTCTTCGGACCTATGGGACTTGTGGGACCATCTGTGCGCAGGGAGCGACCTGGTGACCGAACTGCCGCCGCGCCTTGGTGCGGGCGAAGAGCGCAGCAGCGTCTATGCCAAATGGGGCAGCTTCATCGACGACGTCGACACGTTCGATCCCCTCTTCTTCGGTATCTCGCCACGGGATGCGGAACGCATGGACCCGCAGGAGCGGATCTTCCTGCAGACAGCATGGCATGCCGTCGAAGACGCAGGGTACACGCCCGAAGGCTTGTCAGGAGGATCGGAGCGCGGGACGCGCCGTAGGGTGGCAGTCATCGCCGGAGTTATGTACGGCGAATACCAGTTTTTCGGAGCGACCGGGACGTCGGAGGGGGGCGCTCTTACCAACTCCTCCTACGCCTCCATTGCGAACCGGGTATCCTACTGTCTTGATTTCGACGGCCCCTCTTTCGCCGTCGACAGCATGTGCTCGTCTTCGCTGACCAGCATGCACCTTGCGTGCGAACTGCTCCGGAGCGGCGGCTGCGACGTCGCACTCGCCGGAGGCGTCAACATCTCTGTACATCCCTACAAGTACAGGATGCTCTCGGAGCTGAAGTTCGCGGCGACCGACGGGCGCTGCCGCAGCTTCGGGGTAGGCGGCGACGGTTATGTGCCAGGAGAAGGTTGCGGCGTCGTCGTCCTGCGCCCGCTCGAAGCAGCCATTGCCGCAGGCGACCACATCTACGGCGTGATCCGGGGCAGTGACATCGGGCATGGGGCGCGGTCGTCCGGCTACACGGTACCAAACCCCGATGCCCAGGCCGAAGTGGTCCGTCGCGCCTTCGAGAGGGGCGGCGTGGATCCTGCCGAGCTTTCCTACATCGAGGCGCACGGCACGGGGACGAGCCTCGGAGATCCCATCGAGATACGCGGCCTCAGCAAGGCTTTGGGCAAACGCTTCCCCGAAGGCGGCACCTGCGCGATCGGGTCCATCAAGGCGAACATCGGGCACTTGGAATCCGCGGCGGGAATTGCCGGTTTGACGAAGGTGCTACTGCAGATGAAGCACCGCAGACTGGTACCCTCCATTCATTCCGCTGAACTTAATCCCTTCATCGACTTCAGCCGGACCCCTTTCCGAGTGCAGCGCGAGCAGGCCGAATGGCAGCCGGTCCGAGGGCGGAGGTTGGCGGCGGTCAGCTCCTTCGGAGCCGGTGGGGCAAACGCCCACCTTGTCGTGGAAAGTTGGGACGACCCGACTATGCCGGAGGCGCCCTCAAGGGAGCCTGTCGCCCTGCTGCTCTCATCGGCAAACGAAGGTCAGTTGCGGGAGACTGCCCGTGTTCTTCTCAAGCATCTCGAACGCGAGGGGGAGATCTCTCCGGACGCCGGGCAGTGTTGGATCGGCTCCCGGTACTTCTCCCTGCGAGACGTGGCGCTGACCCTTCGTCACGGTAGGTACCACGGCGATCACCGGCTCGCGATCATAGCGGCCGACTTCGATGAGTTCCGCCGGAAACTCGCCCTGTTCCTTCGCACGGACAGCAACGTAGGAGCCGCGTCGGGCGACTTCGAGCGCCTCGGCATCCTTATTGGAGGATTGCAGCCCACCGTCCACGGTGACGCCATCTACAGGGAAGCGCGTGCCTGGGTCGACGGTGGGCCCCCTCCCCCGCCGGATGCGCCGTGGAGGCGCGTGCCGCTGCCCGGATACGTGTTTCAGCGCAGGCGCTTCTGGCTCGGCAACCTACCCGCAGAGAACGAGGGTCCAGACAGGGCGGTGGTCGACCTGCACAGGTCACCGTCGAAGGCCATCGATCCGGATCTCACGCCGAGCGGGATCATCGCGAAGGTCAAGGCCGGGGATATGACGCAGGAGACTGCCAGAGAGCTGCTCCTTGCCATGCGCTAAGGGCGACTGACCGGACACCTGAAATCCCGCGGGCAAGAAGTGGATCTGAAATGAGGCAGGAACGGATTGGTATCATCGGGGCCGGTGCAAGCGGAATAGGCATCGCAAAAGCGTTGCGCCGCGAAGGGATCGAGTTCGACCTTCTCGAATCAACGAGTAGGGTCGGTGGAAACTGGCAGCCGGACGGACCGGCTTCGAAGATGTACAGGTCTGCGCACCTGATCAGTTCCAAGCGCAACACTCAGTTTTCAGATTACCCAATGCCGGACAGCTATCCACACTATCCGCACCACTCCTTGATGCATGGATATCTCGAATCCGTCGTCGCCTCTGCAGACGTCCAGAGGAACATAAGGTTCGATACCACCGTGACATCGGCGCGCCACGACGGTAGCGGCTGGCGTCTCCGCTTTAAGGAAGGGGGAGACGCCTTCTATGGCACTCTGATCGTCTGCTCGGGTCTCCTGCGCAGGCCCAGCATTCCTTTCTACCCTGGCCGATTCGACGGGGAGACGATCCACGCGGTGGAATACCGTTCGAGCAGCATGCTCGACGGCAAGCGGGTTCTGGTGGTCGGAGGAGGGAACTCGGGCTGCGACATCGCGGTCGACGCCGTCCATGGCGCAGCAAAGGTCTTCCACTCCACGAGACGTGGCTACCACTACATGCCGAAGTTCATCGCCGGGCGTCCCACGCAGGAGTGGCTGATGGACATCGCCCCGGAGTTTTCCGATCCGGACGCGTACTGGGAGCACGTGACCCAGACCTTCCGGCTTGCCGGCTTCGATGGCCGAGATTTCGGCCTGCCTCCCCCGGATCATGGCATCCAATCAGCTCACCCGATTCTGAACTCGCAAATCCTGTTTCACATAGGTCATGGTGACATTTCTCCTGTTGGCGACATTGTCCAGATGTCAGGCCGAGGGATTGAGTTCTCTGACGGGAAAAGGGAGGAAATAGATATCATCATCTGGGCTACCGGGTACGATCCAGACCTTCCGTTCTTTAACAAATCTGATTTTGACGCGGCAGAGGATCTAAAATCCGCGTTTTTAAAGGTTGCGTCACGCAGATATGATGATCTACTGTATGTCGGGTACCTCAATACGCCGTCCGGTCTCGGCAACGTCGGGAACGTACTCGGCAGTTTTACGGCGGCCTATCTTCAGGGACGTGCCGGGGCGACGGCCGGCTGGCAAAAATTCCAGTTGCTGAAGCGCGAGAATGCGCCTGTCGATCTCGGGCAGGAGCGGTTCATGCGAACCAAACGCCACTCTCACGAAGTGGATCTCTGGAAGTTCATCAAGACCATGAATTTCTTGTCCGCGAAGCTCCGGCAATGAACGTCTTGACCGACGGTATTCATCTCAGCTCTTCACGAGGTTCGTAGTCATGACGCACTTCGAGGACCACCGTGTCGGTTCCGACCGCTTGGCCGCGGACGGGGAGATAAGTGCGGAAGAGGCGCTGAGCATGCTCGACGCCATCGGCACAAGGCAGTCTGCGCCGAACGGCGCGGACGATCTCAAGGCCCGCATCGTTCAAGATCTCGGATTGCTGATCGCGTCCGTGTTGAAACTTCAGCTGGAAGATCTGTCGCCCAGCAGGACATGGATGGACTACGGTCTCGACTCTATCGCATCGACCGAGCTGGCGACCCTGTTTACCGAAAAGTACGGACTGTCGCTGCCGCCGACGATCTTTTTCGAATTCCAGAACATCGACTCGTTTGCGGACTATCTCCTTTCCAGCCATAAAACCGAACTGGAAAGGAAGTATTCGAGCCACCTTCCTCGCCTCGTCGCGAAAGCGCCCTCTGCGACGCCTGCCATTCCCCCGAAGCATGTTCGCCCTTCGCCTGACCCAGTGGGCGACCTTTCATCGATAGAGGCACTCTGGGGCGATGCCGGGCAGTCGATGTCATCCCCTACTCGCGGACCGGCTGCGAGCCCCGCCTCGGAACCCGTTGAGGCCCGCAGTCCACTCGATAGGGTGATTGCCTTCCACAAGTCGGCCGACCGCGAACCTTCCGTGGAGGATCTGCGCCGATGCCGTCCCCTCGTGGAAGCCGCCGAACTGCACCGCTTCCAGCGGCGCGGCGGCGGGAAGCTGGAATGTGCTACCTTCGGCCGAGGTCGCCCGCTCCTGCTGCTCGGCGGCCTCGTCATGCACTACAGCGTCATGTGGCAGCTCCAGCTGGAACAATGGGGAGCCGAACACAGGCTCGTCATGTTCCACATGCCGGGATGCGGCGGCGCCTCGCTGTACGATGGCGTCACCCTCGACAGTCTCGTTGATGACGTCGACCAGGTACTCGAAGAGCTTGGGATCGCTGAAGCGGCTCCGGTCCTCGGCTACTCCTTCGGGGGCGTCCTGGCCCAGGCGTTCGCTCTCCGGCATCCCGCGCGTTGCTCGGCTCTGGCTGTCTGCGTCAGCACATCGTCGGCGGATGGAGTGGGCGACTTCCGCAGCCTGATGCAGGAACTGCAGAAGAGCCCCCGCTTCATGGAGGTCAACCGCGGCTGGCCGATGGCCGCGCTTCCGACCTACGGGCGAGTGGTTGAAGGCTTCGATTTCAGAAGTGCTCTCGGACGGTTGGGAATGCCGACGCTTGTCATCTCCGCAGAGGACGACCGGTACATGACGCCGGCCTACTCCTCCGCCTTGTCGGCGCGAATTCCGAATGCGCGGCTCCTTGAGTTCCGTGATGCCGGGCACCTCGTCGGCTTCACCCATCACGAAGAGTTCAACCGTGCGGTGCTCGACTTTCTGGCCGAGGCGCACGGTAGACGGCCGGTCCACGGAGCCGAGGATCCCGGCTCCCCTGCCATCTGCAGCGAAGCTACTGACGAGACTCTACAGCTCCTGTCGGAATACGTCCGCTCGGGCGAGCAGGGTCACACGATCATGCTTTCCCCCGCAGTCGCCCAAGCCGCCTTGCTGCTCGATGCGGGATTGGGAGCGTCGAAGGGGGAGAAGAGGTCGACGAGGTCCTATTTCCTGACTTCGGGGATCGAGGCGGTCGACTCCGCTTTCAGGTTCGCTCGGCACCTCGCACGAAACCGTTCGGGCAGCAGCCGCGGCGGCATCCTCCTGGTGGATCGCACGGACCGGGTCATCCGGCATTTCGACCCACTCGGAATGGGCACATCCGGGGCTCTTGTTCCCGGCATCCAGTCCGTCAGCGACCTCGGGGCCGCCAGCGGCATCCTTGCAGGCTCAGGCGCGCACGAAATCGTGGCGCTCGCCTACGTGGCCGACCCGCAGGACACGATCGAGGATGCCGGGCGCTTTCTCGCCATGGCTAAGGCAGCTTCCCTGACGAGCATCCTCATCGATCGCAACGATCCGGGGACACTTCCTTCCGACTGGCTCTCCGTCCGAATGCCCGAACGTAGCGACATTGTCGTGCTCGGCGAAGCTCTGGGAGGCTTCCAGGTGCCGGCGGCGGCCATGGTCGTGGGCGATCACGTGGCCAATCCCTGGCTGATGACGCCGAACGAGGGCTACGTCCGACACCCGATGGCCAATCTCGGCTTCACAGCCCGGGTGGTGCTCGAGCATCTCGCGAAACACCTGCCGCTGGACGCAACCAGGGTCCGGGAGTTTCGCCGGATCGCGAGCGACCCGGAAGCAAACTACGAGGCCCACAGCAGATACGGGAACTCGGGCTATGCCCGGGTCGCGCGGATGCACGGCTTCGACGCCCGGTTCTACGAGGGACGCGGTGCCAGGTCCCGGATGGTACTGGCCAATCGTCCGCCGCGAGACATCGTCGACTGCCTTTCGAACGTTGGGACCTGCCCCCGCGGCATCAATCCGCTCGATATCGCGACCGAGGTGGCCGGCGCTCACTCCCGCGAGCGCGACTACAATGCGGACCTACGCTCCTTCCTGCACGCAACAACCGGCTTCGAAGTCTTTCTGCAGGCTCCGAGCTATGTTGCAGCGATCGATACGGCGCTCGCCCTCGGCCTTGCCGGATCGGGCGGACGGACGAAGATCGTCGCTTTTACCGGCGGAGCCGCTTTCTCGCTGGCCTCTGCCGCGGTCGCACGGGACGCCCTGTTCGACAGCTTTCGAACTCCCTTCCAGCCCGTCTACGCACGGACCGTCTTCATTGATCCGGACGACCCCGAGGCGCGAGCGAAGCTTGAGGAAGAACTCGCCGGCGGCGACGTTGCCCTGGTCTGGTTGGAGACGATCCAGGTCGAGGGGAACGCCACCCGTTCACTCCCGAGCGAGCTCCTCGAGACCGTCGAGGGCATGCGAGGGAGTGGAGGGTATCTGGTCGCGGTCGACGAGACGCAGACGGCGCTGTGGACCGGACATATGATCCACAGTGCACGAACGCTGCGTGAGCCGGACATCGCGGTCCTCGGTACGGCATTAACGGACGGAGTTCTGCCGATCGGCGGCGTGCTTACCCGAGACACCCTCCTCGGCGCTGCCTACAAGGCACATCCGTCTTGGGCCCGTGCGGCGGAACGGATGCACGTGTGTCAGCTCTCCGCACACGTGGCGCTGCATTCGCTGGAGGACATCCAGGCCAGAGGACTGCTGGAACGGGCGCGCACGAACGGAATCTACCTCCGCACGGCTCTCGAGGCGCTACAGAGCCGTCATCCCATAGTCGCCGACGTCCGAGGAGAGGGGCTGCTTCTCACCATCGAGCTGAATCTCGACGCGCAACCGCAGTTTGTCCGGCAGAGCTTCGGCTATCTCCTCTGGGGGTGGATGTTGAGAGATGCCAACGGCGGCGTCGCCACCGTCGTCTGCCCACTGCACAACAACTGCCTTCGGCTGGCACCTCCGCTCACCATCACCCGCAATGAAATCGACGCGATCGTCGCCGGCTTCGACCGAGCACTTACGGTCGGGATCCCAGGCGTGCTGCGCGACTGCGCGACCTATTGCGAGGAAAGAGGCGACATGCGCACGGCGACCTACATCGGCGGCCTCGTGTCGGATCTGCCTGCCGCAACTTCCTCCTCCCTCGGCCGCGAGACAAAGAGCGAGCCTCGAACGAAGCGCGGCGGGCCCGGATACACGTCCGTCTGCATCGTTGGAGCTGGCGTCGCCGGGATTTCGATGGCCAAGGCGCTTAAGGACAAGAACATCCAGTTCGAATGCTATGAGGCGAGGGATCAGCTCGGAGGCATTTGGGCATACGACGACGAGGGTCGACAGACTTCGACCTGGGCGAACCTGAACATGAATACGCCCAAAGGGCATTATCAGTTCGCGGACATGCCCATGCCCTCGCATTACCCAGACTATCCCAACCGGCAGCAGGTGAAAGATTACCTGGAAGCCTACGTCGATAAGAATGGATTACGTGACAACATTCATCTCGGCTGCAGGGTCGCGAAGGCGACGCGGAGGGTGGATGGGAAGTGGGACGTCGTTCTTGAAAACGGCAGCAGGAAGCTCTTCGATGCTTTGGCCGTCGCAAATGGACATCACAACGAGCCGACGGTTCCCGACTTCATCAAGAACGGCACCTTCACTGGCACAGTGACGCATTCCCAAAAATACAGGACGAGGCACGAGTACCGCGGGCAGCGCGTCATGGTCGTCGGTATCGGCAACAGCGGATCTCAGATCGCTGTCGACGTCAGCCATGATGCTTCGATGACATATCTCGCTGTGCGCAGGGGCGTGTACGTGCTGCCTCACTACCTTCTTGGCATGCGCATCGACAAAGCTCTGGGGCCGCTGAATTCGTGGTGGGTCAAAAAAATCTTGCGATACCCGCTGCATGAGATGCTGATGACTTCAACATACAACCTCTTCATCGCGCGGCATAAGAACATCGGAATGCCGCGCCCGGATCACTGGATGATGTCCTGCCTTCCGACGATGTCGGAGAACCTCGTCAATAGGATAGGTGACGGAAAGCTTAAAATCGTCAGCGACGTCGGCCGGGCGGAGGGTAAGACGTTGCACATGAAGGACGGGACGAGCTTAGAGGTTGACGCGGTCATCTGCTCGACGGGCTACAAGACTTCCTTCCCATTTCTGGACCGGGGTATTGTCGATACGCCCGACAACAGGGTTCAGCTCTACAAGCGGATATTCCATCCAGAGGTAGACAATCTCGTCTTCATTGGGCTGTTTCAGGCGATCACCTGGGGTTTCTTGGATATCATGGAACGACAGGGTCAACTCGCAGCCCAGTATTTCGCGGGCGAGTACATGTTGCCTTCGGTTGCGGATCAGAAGGCAGAAATCGAACGTGAGCGCACCAGAATTGAACGCGAGTACGTAAAGAGTCTTCGAAACCAGTATTATCTTCACGGGCCGACGTATATGCGCGACATGCAATTGGAAATGCGGCGTGGGCACAAGCGTATGCGCAAGGCGAAAGCGACACCGAAATTCTTCTTCGGCGCTATGGCCAGCCATCAGTGACAATTCCGGCAGGTACAAGGGCCCGCACCATGAAGACTGCCGCCACCAGTGATGGCAAGAGCGCGCCACCGGTCGCCATCGTTGGCATGCATGGCCGCTTTCCGGGCGCGGCCGACACGGCCGCTTTCTGGAGCAACCTTGTCGCCGGAACGGATGTCGTGGGGGAAATTCCCGGCGACCGATGGAACTGGAGGAGGCTGCATGGGGAAAAGTCGGCGGAAGGTGAAACCTCCTACAGCCGCTGGGGCGGCTTCACGGAGCACGTCGACTGCTTCGATGCGGGCTTTTTCGGGATCTTGCCGCGTGAAGCCGAGAGCATGGATCCGCAGCAGCGATTGTTCCTTCAGACCGCACACAGCGCCTTTGAAGATGCAGGCTTCGCTGCACGAGATTTAGCAGGCCGCAAGGTCGGCGTCTTTGTAGGGGTGGGGAATGCGGATTATCCGGTCCTGTTGCGCGGCGATCGCGTGCCGGTCGATGCATATCGAGGCACCGGCATGGCGCTAACCGCGATCCCGAACCGGGTCTCGTTTCATTTCGATCTGAGAGGGCCGAGCAGCGCGGTGGACACTGCTTGCTCGGGATCGCTCGTCGCTCTTCACCGGGCCGTCGCGTCGCTCAGAGACGGGGAATGCGAGCTCGCTCTGGTGGGTGGAGTGAACCTGCTTCTCGGTCCCGAGCTCTACGTGGCCTTCTCCAAAGCCGAGATGCTGAGTCCAACCGGTAGGTGCCGAACCTTCGATGCCGGAGCGGATGGCTACGTTCGCGGGGAGGGTGTGGCGGCGCTGGTCCTTCGCCCTCTCTCGGCTGCGCTGGCCGATGGAGACTACGTGTACGGGCTGATCCGAGGAAGCGCGGAGAACCACGGAGGCCGCGCCCACAGCTTTACCGCTCCCAACCCGGACGCCCAGGCAGAAGTGATCAGGGATGCCTGGATGAGGGCCGGCCTGCCGCTCGAAAATGCGGCGTTCATCGAGGCTCACGGCACAGGGACGCCGCTCGGAGATCCTATCGAGATCGACGGGATCAAGAAGGCGCTTGCCCTCTCCGGCGGCAGCGATAGGCCGAATGGCGATCCTCCGATATACGTTTCGAGCCTCAAGAGTCACATCGGCCACCTCGAAGCCGCAGCTGGGATCGCAGCCGTGATCAAGGCGGTGCTTTCGATGCAGCGATCGGAGCTGCCGGGAAACCAGCACTTCGAGCACCTCAATCCGCAAATAGAAATCGGCGATTCACACCTCGCTATTCCGGAACGTAACGTCCCTCTTCAAACACGTGGCGTCCCGCTGTGTGCAGGTGTGAGCTCCTTCGGCTTCGGGGGGGTGAACGCACACGTCGTTCTCGAAGGAGGTGACTCAGCCGCGCAGCGGGGCGTCGACGGAGAGGGGCGTCCGTTCCTGATTCTGTTGTCGGCCAGGGACGAGTCCGGACTGAGAGCGCGTGCCGCGCAGCTCCTCGACGTCGTCCAGTATGCAGAGGGAACGGCCCGGCAACGACAGCTTGCGCTCGAACTCTACGACGCGCTCGCCATCCCTCGGACCCCGGATGCCGCACCGGCAGACCTAGCGGCCAATGTGGTCAGCCCGACGAAGCTTGCACGTGCTCTTGAGCAGCTGTCGACGACTGCGGGACGGCGGGTGACCCTTGCCGACGTCCGCGACTGCGTGACGGTCGAGGAAGTGGCCGAGCGCATCGCCCGGCGCCCGTCGAGCTTCGTGCTAAGGGACGTGTCCCGCTTGATCAGCGGGACCACGCTTCCGGAGAATGCAAAGCGCTCGATCAGCGTGCCTTCGATCACCCGTACGCTGATGCTCGGCAGAGAGCCGATGTCCGAGCGGCTCGCATTCGTGGTTCGTGGCCTTTCGGATCTGACCAAGCGCCTCGAGAGCTTTCTCGCCGATGCCGACGGCGAGTGGAAGCGTTTCACGCTGCGCGGGAGAGGCGAGAAACTCGTCCCGCCGGAGCCGTCATCCGGTCACCCATCCGAACACCATCTGATGCGATGGGCAGAGTACTGGGGGCTGGTCAAAGCCCCTAAAACCCCGTGGGCCGGCATCTATCCCGACTTCCCACTGCCGGCGAAAACCCCTCTGCCAGCCTATCCTTTCGAGCTGAAGCGCATCTGGTTCAGATCGACCGCTCCGGCTCCTGCCGCCGAAGCCGAAGAGCAAGGCCAGAAGAGCCGATCCAACGTCACGCATCTGCATGAGGGTGGGCTTGAGGCGAGAGAGGGAAGGCGTCTGCTACCCATTTCCGTCGCCTGGCGGGAGTGCTGGGGGGCATCCACGGTAGGCCTCCCGTCTTCCCTGGTCGCTCTGCCCGTTCTCGTTGAACATCTGGAGCGGAGCGGCTCTCGGGCGGGGGCCGCTGATCGGATCGGCCTCGGCCGCCCCTGCGACCTTCAGGCCGGGGCTACGGCCCGCAAGTCCGGGGACGGGGAGAAGGCCGTCATCCACTGCATCGCCGAGGGTCCAACGACCGCTGCCCTGCTGGAAGCAAGGGTGGCATCTGTAGCACCCGGCTTCATTCCCCAGCCTTCGGCCGAATGCACCGGGACCGTTGACGGCTCTGAGTTCTACAAGATGCTTGAACGAGCGGGCTTTCAGCCCGACGCACGCTACAGATGCGTCCGCCGTGTCGCCATCGGTCGCGGCCATCTCGGCTTCGAGGTCGACCTCCACAGGACTGCTGCTGAGGACGGGCGCTTCTGGACAGCCCTCATCTCCACGGTGGTGTTGGGGATCGGGTGGCTCTTGGATCCCGCTCTGTCGCCGAGCGGCTTTGGAATGATCTGGCGTGTCGGGATGCTCCGCTTCGATGCAGACGCCTACGACCATGTCGTGCGCATCGATATCGCTCAGACTGAGGACGGGACGATATCGGTCTGGGCCCGCAACGATCGTAGCAAACCCGCCCTCGGCTTGACAGATGTCCTGACTCGCAACTTCTCGCTCGCGCCGGTGGGCCGAACGGAGCTCCGCTCCCGAGCCGCGGGAGCCGGCCGATGAAAGCCGTACTCTTTCCGGGCCAGGGCATACAGCGGAAGGGAATGGGCCAAGAACTCTTCGGCCGCTACCCCCTCATGGTCGCGGCAGCTGACCGCATCCTGGGCTACAGCCTTGAGGAACTGTGCCTGGATGACCCTCGGGACGAGCTTTCGCGTACGGCATTCACCCAGCCCGCGATCTTCGTCGTGTCGATGCTCGCCTACTACGACCGGCGGAAGGCGGGACTCCAGGAGCCGGACTTTCTGGCCGGACACAGCGTCGGCGAGATCGGAGCTCTCGCTGCTGCAGGCACCTTTGATTTCGAAACGGGTCTGACCCTCGTACAACACCGTGCCGCCCTCATGGGGCAGGCAGACGGAGGGGGGCTCGTCGCGGTCGTCGGTCCACCCAGTGAGGTGGTCGCTTCGCTGCTTTCCGCCGCCGGCCTGAAGGATCTTTCGGTCGCCAACTTTAACACGCCCACCCAGACCGTGGTGGGCGGGCCTGTCGAGCAACTCGACACGCTTCTAAGGCAGTGCGCGGATCAGGGGCACAGAGCTGTCAGACTCCGGGTCAGCGGCGCGTTCCACACGGCTGCGATGCAGGAGGCATCGGACCGGTTCCGCAGCTTCCTTGCGGGCATCCGCATCGGACGTCCGAGGATTCCTGTGGCTCTCAACGTCACCGGCCGGTTGCATGCCGGCGAGGACCTTCGAGACATCTTGGCGGCGCAGATCGCCAGTCCCGTGCTCTGGTCGCACTGCGTGGAAGCCCTCGCGGCGGCCGGGGCCGACGAGTTCGAGGAGGTTCCCTCCCCGGGCGTTCTCACGAAGATGGTGGCCGAGATCAGAAGCCGCTCGCCGGCCGGGCCTCTCGCACGCTCCGCCGGCTCGCGCACGGTACCCTCCTTCGGCGAGGTCTTCGGATGCCGCCCTCTGGTCGGAGGCGGACTTGGACGCGGCATGGCCGGCGTCGATCTCGTGCGCGCACTCGCGTCGGCAGGGGCGTTCGGGTTCCTGGATACCGAAGACTTGCCTCTTGCGGCGGTCGAGGACGGCCTGAAGTCGCTTGCTTCCGATCCGGCCGTCGGCCGACGCTACGGAGCATGTCTGTCGCCCTCTCCGCTTGATCCCGGACGGGAGGACGTTCTCATCGATCTGTTCATCCGGTCAAACGTACCGGCGATCGAGATTCGAGGCTTCGAACGGCCCTCCGAAGCGGCAGCGCGCTACAGGGACGGCTCCGTCGGCCAAGTGCTGGCAAGAATCGGCTGCCGCGCCGCAGCCGACCGCTTCCTCGAGCCGGCCGCTGGAGACGGGAAGCCTTTCGCAGCCGCTCTGTGCGTGGACATGGGGTTCTGGCGATCGGCCGGCGGAGGAACGCTCGATCTGCTGCGCGAACTCCTGGCGATCCGCGCCGAGCATCGCAACAGAGGCCGGCCGGCGGGTCGTGTCCTGATCGGCGTGCTGGGAGTCTGCAGCAGTCGTGACGGGGCGGCCATGGCATTCTCGATGGGGTGCGATTTCATCCATTCCGGCTCCACCATGATCTTCGCCGAAGAGGCCCATCTGCCAGATGGCGCCAGGCACGCGATCTACGGCGGTGCGGAAGGATTGGTGGAGACGCTGCCCGACTGGTGGTTCCCCGAACTCGCCTCGAGATCGATGTTTTGGCTCGAGTGCGGGACGACCGCTCAGGAAATCAAATCCCTCCAGGATCTATACCTGCGCGGAACTGCCGGGATAGCGGAGATCTACGACGTGATCTCTCAGCTGGGGATAGAACTCCCACAACGGTTCGGAAAGTCGGAGGCCCACGAGGCGAGAGGAACGCTCAGAGAAGCGGCGGCCATTGTCTTCGGGAGCAGGACTGTGCCGTGCGATCCCGCATTCCCGCGCTTCCGGGAGTGGTCTGGCCTCCGCGGGTCGGACCCGAGCCGAAGCCTGAGAGCGTCGGCCATAGCCGACCTTCTGATTCCTGGAATGCCGGCAGGCGAAATTCAAGTCGCGAAAGGAGATCGGCCGTGGAACTGACAGGTGCTGATCGGATCGAAAAATACATTGCCGGTTTCATCTCAAAGGAGCTCGGCATCCCAGAGTCCGACGTGGATTATGACCTGAACTTCGGAGCGTTCGGGTTGAGTTCGATGTCCGGCATGAAGCTCGTCGGCCGACTAGAGGAGGAATTACAGACGAGGATTAAGCAAAGCATGCTGTTCGAAAATCCAACGATCTCCAGACTTGCAGAGGCCATCGCCGCAAGGGGCCCCGCCTCGGACGCCGCGTAGAGTCGGGCACCCGCCGGGCGGCGGGAAGAGGTGCTGCGCAAATCGTAATCAATCGATCTTCTAGGCAGGGAGCACACGATGTTTGCAAAATCGGAGATGACCGACTTCGAACTGTTCTCCGCAGCGGGCTCGCTGCCGGTTCACGATGTCCTCGCGATCCGCACGTGGCTGACTCCCGACAAAACACTTTTCACCTTCCTCGACGACGATGGCGAAGAGTGCGGCCGGCTGACGTACCTCGATCTTTGGCGCCGTTGCAGGGCCGTCGGCGCAAGTCTCTCCGCAGTGAGCGATCCCGGAGATCGCATCATGCTGTTCTACCCGCCCGGCCTCGACTTCATCTCCGCCTTCATCGGCTGCCTGATGGTTGGGCGCGTAGCTGTCCCCTCCAACCTTCCCGCCCGTCGGCGTGTCGACCGCTCGGTCAACATCGTCACCGATTGCGGTGCGAAGGTCGCCATGGGTCCCTCTGACCAAGTTCCGGAATTCCGCAAAAGCTTCGAAGGAACGAAAGCCGAGACACTGCACTGGATCGCGACCGATACGCTGCCTCTCGAGGATGGCCCGCATCGCCTTCCCGAACAGCCCTCCACGGTCGACATGGGGGCGGTCGCCTACCTGCAGTACACCTCGGGTTCAACATCGAACCCCAAAGGCGTGATGATCACGTTCGGCAACGTGACGACCAACTGCCGGATGATCCGAGACACCCTTCGGCTGAATCAAGATTCAACCATGGTGTTTTGGCAGCCGCACCATCACGACATGGGCTTGATCTGCGCGGTCCTTCTGCCGGTCGTCATCGGAAACCACACCGTTCTCATGACGCCGGCTACCTTCGTCAGACAGCCCATGCTTTGGATCCAGATCATCTCCCGGTACAAGGCAGAGGTAGCCGGAGGCCCGAATTTCGCATTCGACATGGCCACCGAGCGCTACGCACCCACAAGGATGGAAGGGGTCGACCTGTCCAACTGGCGTCTCGCGCTGAACGGTTCGGACATCGTCAGACCGAGCACCCTGGATCGGTTCTCCGAGCGGTTCGGACCTCATGGCTACAGGCCTGAGACCTTCCTGATATGCTATGGCATGGCGGAGGCGGTTCTGTTCCTGTCCGCTGGTCCGGTCGGCAAGAAACCCCGCTACGCTGCGGTCGACATCGAAGAACTTGAGCAGCATCGGCGCGTGCGGCTGCCGACAGATCCGGCCAAGAGTCGGCTGCTCGTGGGGTGCGGCGAGCCGTCTTGGGAAGTGGAGGCTATCGCCGTCGATCCGCAAACCCGACGCAAACTACCGGCGGGCAAGGTCGGCGAGATCTGGATCCACAGTCCGACGGTCGGGATCGGCTATTGGGAGGACCCCGAAGAGTCGGAGCGCACCTTCAGGGCACACACGGAGGATGATGTTGGAAAGAACTATCTGCGGACCGGCGACCTAGGCTTCATCCATCCGGAAGACCGACAGGTGTACATCTGCGGAAGGATCAAAGACCTCATCATCTCGGAAGGCCGGAACGTACACCCCGAGGATATAGAGTACACTATCAGCGAAGCTCTAGCTGCGCGCGGTGAATCAAAAACAATTTCGTCCGTCGTCTTTAACATCGAGTACGATGATCGACAGCTCATCGTGGCCGCCATTGAGATCGACCGCTCTCTGAAACGGGCACTGCTTGAGAAGGGAGCGGAGATCGAGAGAGCGATTCGACAGGCGGTAGCAGCAGATCACGGCGTCACCTTGCATCGACTGTTGTTCATCCCGCCGTCGAGCATGTGCAAGACGACCAGCGGAAAGGTACAGCGCGGCCTGATGCGTCAGATCTACGTGAACGGCGCGCTCAGCGCCTTGGAACCCGTCGGCGCGGCCGCGTGAGCGTCCAGCCAGGCATGCTCGGCAGATCCTGGGCCGTCCTCCGGGAGGACGCCCCAGAGCTGCCCTGCCTCGTGTGCTTCCATTTCGCCGGTGGAAGCGCTCAAACCTTTCTTCCGTGGCGGAAGCACGTGGAGGGACGCTACAGCCTTCTCGCAGCCGAACTTCCGGGACGGGGGCGGCGCTACGGCGAGACCTTTGCCTCGTCCGTCTACGAGGCGGCTGCCCAATTCGCAGAAGAGGCAGTTCACCTACCCCAGAAGCCGCTCATCTTCGTCGGGCACAGTCTGGGCGCGCTGCTGGCTTATGAAACGGCATACGCCATGCGCGAACGAGGCAGCCGACAAGCAATCGGGCTGGTAGCAGCGGCCCGCCAGTCACCCGACGTCGATCAACATGGAAGGGATCTGCCCGACTCGTCGATGTCGGCCATGAGGAAGTACCTGCAGGACCTGTCAGGCACTCCGGAATCGATCCTGAGGGACGACGCCTACATGACCATGATGCGTCCGATCCTACAGTCTGATTTCGATCTGCTGAGGAGCTACTGGTTCCGTCCCCGGGCGCCGCTCCAAATACCGTTGCACGTCGTCGGAGCCATCCACGATCACGCCGTCAAATTCGAGTCACTGCTCGGCTGGTCGCGCCTCTCGGCCGGCGAGCTGTCCCTATCCCTTATCGATGGCGGACATTTCGCTCCACTGGAGCAACCAGCGTCGATACTCGACAAGGCTGACCGCATCGCCGGTAGAGTCGCGTCTGCCTCGATCGAAGAGCAGCTCGCGGCGGCTTGCGACTAAATCCATCTACCCTGCCGCACCTCAGATCCATGAGCAGTAACAATACAAATGGGGCACAGAAGAAGAAATCGCCGGCAGGATCAGGAACAATCACAAACAACGGGAGAAACGCATGACAGCAGCTAAACCGCTGACTTACGAAACGGATCCAACGAGCATTGCCGCGGGTCTGAAATCGAGTTTTGAGAAGGCATCTTCGGCTATAGACGGAAGCACGGTCCTAAACTTGGCGGCAGACAAAGAGGATTGGATTGATACGGGTGTGTTCGTCAGAGAAGGACAGGAGGTCAGCCTCCTGTCAGAAGGAGTTATTTGGCTATCCCGCGAACACGACATTCAAGTAAAAGGAAACGCGGCGCTCTGGTATAGAGTCGGAAACGGTACGATCGAGAAATCGGCCGGTAGAACCACCACTTTCCGCGCCGGTCGGGATGGCCCCCTGCAACTCGCCTGTCGCTTGGCAGGCCATTGGCTCGACGACACCGGCAGACTGGATCCGGATGTCCCGCCCATGCCGATGGAGGGGGGGCTGACCGTTGGGGTTGCGGCCTGGGAGACTGCCGCCGAGGATGGGCTCGAGAGACTCGCCGGCAGCGACGATACCGATTTGGCACGAGCGGAACTGGAGCGGCTCCGTTCCTCGAGACCGCTTCCAAAGGGATGGGATCACTTATGGCGCGTCGGGCGAACCGACATCTTCTGCGAGTCGGTCACCGAGGGTCGCCCTGTCCTGGCCTGCAACTGCACAGCGGATTCGGGCATCATCAAGTATCCCGTCGACGTGGCTCTTGACCGTTCGACAACCCTGTCCTGGGAGTGGCTAGTTCGGGCGCTCCCATCGGAGGTCCCGGAAAACACGCTAGTCACGCATGACTACTTGTCCATCGCCGTCGAATTCGAGAACGGGCAGGACTTGACCTACTTCTGGAGCTCGACGCTTCCACTGGAAACGTCGTTCCGCTGTCCCATTCCAGGCTGGGAGAAGCGTGAGACCCACATCGTAGTACGGACGGGTCAGGAGCAGGTCGGAACTTGGGTCGCGGACCGTCGAGCTGTCCTTGCCGACTACGAGGGCGCTGTTGGCGGCGAGCACCCCGGAAGAGTCGTCGGGGTGTGGATTATCGCACTCAGCCCCTTCCAGCGCAGGAACGGGCAGGCCGAGTACCGGAAAATCATACTGTCCTCGGACACGGAGACGGTCGAGGTCGGGCCCTAGCCCCTACTGACGTTTAACGAACGGTGCACCGATCTGCCGGTCCGAAGCCGGCATCCCCTCCGCGCCGCCGGGGTGCGGCGGGGAGCTCGGACCGTAGTGCGGCTTCCCAGCCAGATGCACCCACGAGTGCCTTCCTACCTAGCGTCACTCACTGACCGAATAGGAGAGAGCAATGTTCATCAAGGTCTCGCATGTTTCTGGCCTGGAGCAGAACAAGCCCACGCATATCGAGGTTGAAGGTGTCGATCTCGTTTTGCTCGGCACCGGAAGCAAGATCTCGCTGTTCGAGAGCAGATGCCCCCACCAGGGCGCGTTTCTCCATGAAGGTGCCGTCCGGAACGGTGCGCTTGTATGCCGAGCTCACGGCTGGGCGTTCGACGCCGATACGGGTGTGTGCCGCGGGAAGCAGAGCACCGCTCTGGCCTCCATTCCACTCCGGATCGAAGGTGACGACATCCTAGCCGACTCCGAAGCTGTCCGCGCCCTGGCTGATAGAAGGAAAACGGAGGGTCGCTCGAGCGAAACTGCGGGGAGCGTGATTCATGCGCAGAGGACTGTGGACGACCTTCCAGGCCCAGTGGGATTGCCGGTTTTGGGCAACGCACACCAGATCAATCTGGAGCAGCTCCATGTTACGATGGAGAACTGGCACGAGCAGTACGGCTCGTTCTTCAAATTTCGGATCCTTCGCCAGAACGCCATCGCAGTAGCGCATCCTCACCTCATCCGCATGGTCTTGCGCGAACGGCCGCATAACTTCCGCAGGATCAGCTCCATCGAGTCCGTGTTTCAGGAAATGCATGCACAGGGCCTCTTCTCCGTAGAGAAAGAAGAGTGGCGGTATCAACGTCGGATCGTCGCCCAAGCTTTGAACGCACGACAAATCCGCCTCTTCTTCCCGAAGATGCAACAGATCACCGAAAGGCTGATGCGTCGCTGGTCAAGGGCAAGCGAGGAGGGGCGCGTCGTGGACGTTCAAGAAGACTTGATGCGTTATACGGTAGACGTCACGTCAAACTTGTCATTCAATTATGACATGAACACAGTTGAGAAAGAAGGAGACGTCATCCAGGACCACCTAGAACATGTATTCCCTATGATAAGTCGCCGCGTAAACTCGGCTGTTCCTTACTGGCGGTACTTCAAGTTCCAGCGGGACAGGGACCTCGACAAAGCGCTCGTCGCACTAAAAGACATTATAGACGATATCATTGACAAGAGTAGGGAGCGACTCAAGCAAAACGGAGGAAACGTCGAAGCAGGCAACCTCGTAGAGGCTATGTTGCAACTCCAGGAGACAGAGGGAGCCATTACGAACGACGCAATCTTTGGAAACGTATTTTCACTTCTTATAGCTGGCGAAGACACAACTGCGAACACAATGGTCTGGATCCTTCATTTCCTCAGCTCCAGGCTGGAAGTCTTCAAGCGGATGCAGGAGGAGGCTGACGAGGTTCTCGGTGAGTCCGATGTGCTGCCTGACATGGAGACGGCTAACCGACTTGTCTATCATGATGCGGTGATCAACGAGGCTTTGCGCCTCAAGCCGGTGGCGTCGATCTGGCCTATGGAGGCATGCTCCGATGTCGTCATGGACGGTGTTGCTGTTCCAGCAGGCACCCCGGTGTTCTTGCTTACTCGGATTCCCACTTTGGTCGACGAGAATGGCACCCCTGCCCCGGAGTTCGATCCGGAAAGGTGGCTCAGGAGGGACGCGTCTACTACGCATTTCGACAATGTGATGGTACCTTTCGGCGCCGGTCCGAGGTTGTGCCCAGGCCGAAGCCTCAGCCTTCTGGAGATTAGAGCTGTGATGTCGATGGTATCTCGGCGCTTCGAACTCGAACTTTCAACCGATGGCCCTCCAGTCGGCGAGCGGTTTGCGTTCACCCTGATCCCGACAAACGTTCGCCTGAGATTCAAGGAAAGAATTAAGTACCGTTCTGGGCCACGGTTTAGCGCTCCCACGGCAGAGTCCGTGCGTTTGGGAGCGTAATCCGAATACGGCTTGAGCGCCCGTCCCACAGCGGGAACGTAGCTATCGATGCTCTGACAGGAACACTTCGGCTAGCTCGTCGAGGAAAGCCAGCAGCCGGGCTCGTCCGTGTCGTTCGTCGCCCGCCGCTACGGCATCTCGCCGAGCCTGCCGTTCTCGTGGAAGCGGCGCATGCTGGAGGGCGGCCATCAGGCTGTGCAAGCCGACGAGGAGGTCGTCGGCACCAGCCGGGTGCGCGAGCTCGAGCGGCGCGTGCGCGACCTCGAACGCCTGCTCGGGCGCAAGACCATGGAGGTGGAAATCCTGAAGGAGGCGCTCGACCTCGCGCGCATAAAAAAGACGACCTCGCCGCTCACCTCTTGGAGCGGTTCGACGGGTGGTTCACGGTGAAGACGGTCGCCGACACGCTCGGTGTGGCCCGCTCCCACCTGGCCGAGCGCCTGAGCCGACCTGCTCGGCCGCACGGCCTCTACCACAAGCCCGAGGATGCGCGGCTGTTGCCGACGATCCGCGCGATCGTCGATGCCCGCCCGAGCTACGGCTATCGCCGCGTCACCGCGCTGGTGAACCGGGCACTGCGCTCGCGCGGCGAGGCGAGCGTCAATGCCAAGCGGGTGCTGCGCATCCTGCAGGCGAACGGGCTCACCCTCGCGCCGCACACTGCCCGCCGGCCTGGCCGCACCCACGACGGCATCGTGGTGGCGTTGCATTCGAACGTGCGCTGGTGCTCGGACCGCCTCGAACTGCGCTGCCGGGACGGTGCGGTCCTTCGCGTGCTGTTCGCCATCGACGCTTGCGACCGTGAGATCATGGCGTGGTCGGCGACCACGACGGGCGTCTCAGCCGAGATGGTCTGCGACCTGATGATCGCCTGCTGCGAGCGCCGGTTCGGCGCGACGAAGACCCCGCACCCAGTCGAGTGGCTGTCCGACAACGGCTCCGCCTACATCGCCAAGGAGACCGCTCAGACGGCCGCCGCCCTCGGCCTCCGGTTGCTGTTCATGCCGGTGCGCTCGCCGCAGAGCAACGGCATCGCGGAGGCGTTCGTGAAGACGCTCAAGCGCGACTACGCACGCCTTACCATCTTGGACGACGCCGAGACCGTGATGCGGCTTCTGCCGGGTTGGTTTGAGGACTACAACCTACAGCAGCAGCTCGGAGGCGGTGGGAGCCTGGATCCGCCCTGCCTTAGTTGCCGCAAACCACTGCGACATTCCTATCCGCTGGCACGAGAAACTCCTGTCCGGGCCGTACCCGAACGCGTACGCCGAGCGGCTGCTCGCCTGTCTCGCTGCGGCGGGAAACACTGAAATCTTCTTCCGGCTGCTTGACCGTGATGGCAATGCTCTGCTCCCTCACATCTGCTCATACTCCGGACGCCAGCAAATCGCCGCCTTCATCGGCGACCGGCTCATCCCGTTCCTCACCGTGCATCTATCTTCCGGGACGGACGAGATCTTCGCAGGCCTCTGTGGGCTCGCGCGCACCATCGTGTCTCCATTCATCGACGAGGTTTTGACCGCGCTGTTCCAGCGCTGGACGGGGTCTTTCGCGCGTGGAGGAGAAGCTGGCCCGAGAGGGACGAGCATTGAACTTTGGCGTGCCTTCAACGATCTCGCGGGCCACCCCCGCTTCGATCAGATCGAGGATTGGCAGGGACTGCTGTCACCGGTGCTGCAGGGGTCGCTGCGATGGTACGAGAAGCAGACGGTCTTGCGCGTGCTCGAACGCGACCCGCGTTCATACATCCAGATAGAGTCAATGCTGTTCAAAGCCGAGGATTGGGAACATTTCAACGAAAGCGAAGTCGAGCGTCTCGAAGGGGCTGCCGAGAGCCTTTTCGCTAGAGTCGCGGACTGAGCCTCGTTGTGAGGTGCAGCAGCAAACAGTGTTACATTCAAACTCGTTGCAGCACATCTGTGACATCGCCGTACTGTATTTGACCCTTGGCGGCTTCTATTTAGACTCGGATCGTCTAACGCAAGGGCTTCGGCAGCGGACCTATAAGAGCGAACTCCCGAAAGACCCTAAAGGGTCGAGAGCCGAATGGCCGATACTCGTCGACATCAGAGCCTGATCATCTGAGGTCCTTCTTCCGACTCTTCCCAGGCATTCGGAAGGTCTGCTTCCCTGCTGCCGGCTATGTTAGGCCCACTACCAGATACTCAGATGATCCGATTTCGATAGAGATGATTCCGTTTAAAAAAAATCCAGAAGTCATGATAAAAAATTAGATTCTAAATCGGTATTGTGATTGTACCTAGCCGACAAGCGTCGGCGCTACAGAATATTTCCCGTTTTTGTCATCCTCGAATGTGTAAATCTGCCAGCCAAGCATTTCGATGTTTGTCGGCAGCCCGTAAGAAGTAATAATGGTTTGATATAGGCAGTCTCCATTTGCGAAGTGCGCCAAGTATGGTTTGATGGCGCCCCAATCTATGCCTAAAGAGTTGAGTTCAACAATCATTAAGACAGGGCCAAATTGCACGGCCTCTTGCGCCATTGCCATTGCAATTTCGAGAAGAATGCGTCCCTGTTCACCTCCAGACAGCTGTAAGAAGGAGAATGAGTCGCCTCTAGCAAGCTCACAGCGCATTTCATAAATAGGCGAGGTTCTTTCCCCATCGTACGCCTCGTCCGCATCACCGCTTCGTACCGAAAAATACAATCTATTGATAAAATTGCTGGACACTTGTGCGATCAGACTGCGTAACGCTTGTTCTTCAATCCCAAATAAATCCATAAATTTTTTGAGATCACAGAATATATTGGGATCACCTCGGTCTTTTAGGAAGACGGTTGCAGACCGGGCGTAATTGCGACTGACTGCGCATTTATCGAGATTGAGGTCCAGTATGCCCCCGGCTATTTTCGCTTGAAGCTGGTGCTCCGCCGGTGCGTCGAAAGTTATGATATATTCGAGATCATCGCATTCAAGCCATCTATTTAAATTTCGCCCCGTATCGAGGACGGTCAACCACTCGCATATCGCGGATTTTCCAGTGCCATTGCGGCCAATCAGGAACGTCGTTTTAGCTAGATTAATTAGTGCGTTAGCGCCAAAAAGTGGCGTATTTAGCATTTTTATTTGTTTGACGAAACCAAACGCCGCTTGTCTACCACTATGCTCGTAAGACGTCCTATATTCATGTAATGCTTTCCAGCTCTGCAGAGTATGGACTGGGAAACGGACACCACTTTTTTTGTCGATAAGATTTTCGTGACTACCGCACATCCATATACCATTAGTTGGATGTTTTATCTGTTCTGGCGTCAATAATCCTTGGCCACGCGGGCCCTTCTCGGAGGCTGAATATATATGACAGCCGAAGCCAGTGTTTTCAAAGGTGTCGCTTGATTTTGCAGGGCCGATGGTAAGCTGATTACACCCCGGATATGAGCATCGAAACCCAGCGCGAGCTGCAATGACATGCCGATTTTCATCTGAGAAGTTGTGCCGTGACATGGCCCACTCGTACGCGCTTTGATCTCTTCCGTGTGTACCTGAGCGGACTCGATAGGGCGACCTGATACGCACACTTTCTTCTTCTAAGGTGACGACCGTTTGCCACCCTCTGCAGCCCCCCCCGCACGGTCAAGCTGGCTACAGATCCCGTAGCCAGCCGTAAGCTGCTCTCGGCCGCTGCTGCAATCGGCGCCGATCCCGGCTCGACCTGCATAGGCGAGAGGCCGTACCGCCGTCGGAAGGCACGGCTGAACACCTGCGTGAGAACACGGCTTGCGTTCAACCGAGTTTCCAGGAATCTTAGCCGTACATGGCGGTTCGCGATTGCGCGGACGCGTCGTGTCGCGCCGGGGAAGGTGAAGAAACTGCCCCACGCTGGCCGGCGGCCAGCCTCGGATGCGTAGGCTGCCGGTCGGCGTGGGACCTCACGTGCTTCGTGGTGTATCGACCCTCCGCTCCGCCGGCGGCGTGCACCCCAGGTGCGTCGAAGCCGGCACGGATGACATCGGGCGCGGTAGCCGGCGCCGAGACATCGCTGAAGTCCCCGGCCGCCGGAGCACCTGTCAAAGGTCGGGGAGCACACTTCGGCACCGACGTGCCCGCGCCGCTGTCTCCGCGGCGCAAACGCGGGCGCTTGTCCCGACGCGAGCCTGATCCGCCTCAGGTCGTGAACGATCTCCCGCGCCCACTGCCGGTCTCCCGGGCCCAACTCGACGTACTCGAGACCTTCCTTGGGGCCGAGATCGACGCGCTTCTTCGCGACCTGCTGCCATGACGCGCCCGTTCGTCTCGACGGTGCCTGTCAAAGCCCCATTCGAACAGGGCGCGGCGAGAGGTCTGTGGATCGCGTACCATCCCGGCTTTGCCTCTCCCCTCAGCCGACTCACCTTGCCGCCAGCTGCGTCGGAGGCTTGACCGATGAAAATGATCAACCGCTCGAACTGCCTCCTACCCGCTCGGGACGGTCAACTACGCGCCTGTCTGTACCTACGTGTCTCAACGGGCCGGCAAGCCGAGAGCGACCTCTCCATTCCCGACCAGCGCAAGTCGGTGCGCGCGTACTGCACCGCCCATGGCTGGCCCGTCATCGCTGAGCATGTCGAACCCGGAGCCTCCGCCCTCGACGACAACCGCCCCGCATTCCAGGCCATGCTCAACCGGGCCGAGGATGGCGATCACCCCTACGACGTCATCGTCGTGCATTCACTGTCACGCTTCTTCCGCGACGCGCTTGGACTGGAGATGTATGTGCGCCGCCTCTTGAAGGTCGGGGTACGGCTCGTCTCGATCACCCAAGAGTTCGGCGACGATTCTGCCGCCAAGATGATGCGCCAGATGATCGCGCTGTTCGACGAGTACAACAGCCTCGAGAACAGCAAGCACGTCCAGCGCGCGATGAACGAGAACGCGCGCCAGGGCTTTTACAACGGGGCCACGCTACCGCTCGGCTACACGCTCGAAGAGATCGAGCGGCGCGGCAGCCGGGTCAAGAAGCGTCCGATCGTCGATCCGGTCGAGGCGGAAACAGTTCGGCCGATTTTCAAACTCTACCGGCACGGCGACGGCCGCTCTGGCCCCCTCGGCGTAAAGGCGCTCACCTGCCACCTGAATGAGCGCGGCTATCGCACACGCGCCGGGGCCCGCTTCGGGGTAGCCACGATCCACGGCATACTGACGAACCGGATCTATGTGGGGGAGTGGGGCTTCAACAAGCGCTGCTCGAAGACGCGACAAGCCAAGCCGAAGGCAGAGCACATAGGCATCGCGGTGCCGCCTATCATCGCCTCGGATGAGTTCGAGGCGGTGCAGGCGACGCTGAAGGCGCACAACCCACGCGTCACGCCGGCGCGGGTGGTGACGGGCCCGATCCTGCTCACCGGGCTTGCGACCTGCAGCAGTTGCGGCGGTGCGATGACGCTGCGCACCGGCACCTCGGGATCGGGTCAGGTGCACCGCTACTACAGTTGCTCGACGAAGGGACGGCAGGGTCCGACGGGCTGCTCGGGCCGGACGATCCGGATGGACACGCTCGACACCCTGGTTACCGAACGTCTCGTGGCCGACCTGCTGCAGCCTGACCGATTGCGGGCGACACTGGCCTCGCTGTGGGCGCTGCGCGCTGAGCAAGCGACGCAGGTCGATGGCCGCGTGGCTGCACTACGCAGCGAGCTCGCGACCGCGGAGGAGAAGCTGAGGCGGCTTTATCGGTTGGTGGAGAACGGCGACGACGAGCCGGACGATCTGCTGAAGGAGCGGCTCTCAACGTTGCGAGCCGAGCGCGATCTGGCGAAAGCTGCCCTCGGCCGGATCCGTATGGTCAACCCGAATCCAACTGAGATCGGGCCTGAACTGATCGAGCGCTTCGGGCGTCTGTTGCGCGAGAATGTGACCTCGGGTGAGATCCCGTTCCGGAAAGCGTGGCTTCAGGCGATTGTCGATCGCGTCGAGGTGGGAGCGGACGTAATCCGCATCGTCGGCGACAAGGAGAGCCTGGAGAATGCCCTGTCCGGTTCGGGCGACGAAGCCGTGTCCGGCGTTCGCAGTTCTGTACGGAAATGGCGCACCCGACACGATTCGAACGTGTGACCTTTGCCTTCGGAGGGCAACGCTCTATCCAGCTGAGCTACGGGTGCTGACCGTGGCTCGTGAGTAGCCCAACTGGGCGGCGGACGCAACGGCGCTGTGCGGGGTGATGAAATGCCCTGATCGCTCAATGGGATGGTTGCGCGCCCCTCCTCAGGCAAAGGTCACACGTTCGAATCGTGTCGGGTGCGCCAGGGGCGGCGGAGCAGCCGCTCAAGCGCCGGCAATGTCTCCGCGGATGTGGACGGCGTGCGGCGTGGTTGAGGTGCATGTGCCGCGAGCGTGCCGCTGGGCGTCTGGTGGGATCATCGGGCGATCGCGACGACGGCTCGAGCACTCGGTGGAGCACCAGACGGTCTCCACAGCACGGGCAACTTGAGGATGCGAATCCGCTAGCCAGGATCAAACGCCTGTGCTGGGTTGACGAGCGCGAAGGCCGCTCGGCGCTCGAACGTCGGCGCTTACCTCAGCAATACGGTTTCGGTTTGCAACCGTCCCTGAATCCTGACGTTGCGGCGCGACCGCGGATCACGGCAGGCGATCTGGCTCAAGGCATCCTCCGCCTGGTGCCGGGGCAGTGCATGGTCGTTGTGGGGACCGGCCGAGAGGGCATTGGTGCCCTTGTTTCGGAGGCCTCTGATTGCAGCCGCAGCGCACTTCTGGTCTCGTGTGAAGGATTTCCCGCAGCGACGGACATCGTCGATCAGTTGCTCAATGACCTCGCCGAATTGGCGCTCGACCGTTGGCCGCGCTGGCACGGTCAGGGTGAAGACGTCGTTCCGGTTGCAACTGATCCCTGGCTGAAGGCCGCCTCGAAGCGCGCCCGGCTCGCCCATCCGCCGCGCTTTCGGCGGATGACGCCGGCGCTCGAATTCGGGCAGCTGCTTCGGGCGATCGATTCTGCCGGTGTCGTCCTGATCTGGGAGGTCGATCCCGCCTCGGCGATGCGAGCCCGGCCGGCGATCGAGGCGCTGGAATGGTGCTCCCGGCAGGGGGGCTGCCATGGTGGTGGCTCTGACCGTGGAGCCGGCCGAGACCGCCGCCCTATGACCGCATCCTCTACGGCGCCCGTGAGCTCGTCCGGGAGGAGCCTGCGGCGCTCGCGCGCTTCATCGCACTGCTCGGGGCACACCATGCCAGCGAGATCGAGCGGTGGGGCGCGGCAGCCTGGGAACAGGACGCCGAGCTTGCGGGTCTATTCGCCTGCAACGCCTCGGTGCCGGTCGGAACCTGGGGCGCGCGACCGCGCGTCGATCTGCTCTGTCGCGCGCATCGCGTCGTCGTGGAACTCGACGGACCCGAGCATCGGACCGAGCCGAAATTCGGCAATGATCGCCACCGCGATTACGAGTTGCTGACCGCGGGCTACCTCGTGCTGCGCTTGACCAACGAGCAGGTTGCGGCCGACCTGCCTCTGGCGATTGAGAAGATCCGCGCCGTTGTTCGACTGCGGGCGGCACGACCGAGGGGGAGCGATCGGCGGGATGCCGACGCCGAAACAGGCCCTGATCCTCTGGGGTCTCCTCGGCCGGCACGGCCAGGACCTCAACGGGCAGTTTCGGGCGGTCCTCCGGAGTGCTTGGCGAGCTCAGCTCGAAGGCGTGCCGCCTCGGCTTCGTGCCTCTCGGCCGATGCTCGGATCTGTGAGCACAGATGGTCATAGAACAAGCGTAGCGACTGCGTCAGGCGCGCCATCAGTTCCTCCATCGCGATAGCCGTTCACCCACCACACCGTAGCCGGCGACACCAACCAAGCGGCGGGCGAACCTCGAACCCTGCCTTCAAGATTGGTTGCCTCTAGCGCGCCATCAAGAGCGGCCTGCGGCAGGTCGAGGAGACCGGTGCAGTGTTGCCAAAGCTGCTTCTGCTGCCCCCCTGCGCAGTTGGGATCTCGCGGTGGTCCAGATCGGCAGCGATGCCGTGACGGGATCTGTAGGCCGGCAAGCGCAGCGGTCAGTGCGCCTCAGCAAAGAGTGTTCGGATGAGCCGCCAGAGTTCGCGGTGCCCCGTCGTTTGCCCCGCCTGCAAGAGATACTCCGGAATTTCAAGCTGCTCCTTACCCTGGTTTGAGTGGCCAGCCCCACGCACGTCCGTATGCTGCCATTCGTGCTCGACGTAGAGGCGCTTCGTGTCCGTGTCGAAGACCAGACGCCACCAATCCTCATCGTTTTCGACAGGGCCTTTGGCGGATCGTTGAAGCTCGCGGATGAGTAGGGCCATCTCGAACACTCCTGTGGTGACACCGAAGCTACTTCAACCGACGGCAGGCCGCGAGGGGTCTCGCTGTCGTCTAGGTTGTCTCCGCAAAGGGGGCCACGGGCTGGGTGTTGAGCCCCATGTGAGCTTGATGTCCAGCTCGACGACGCGCAGTGCCGTTCGGCGAGCTGCCGGGCTGCGGCAAAGCCGGCCGCTCCGGCACCGATGACAGCAACGTCCAGCTCGCCGGAGCCTGGAACATCAGGAACTTGCATGCTCGCTCCCGGCCGCGCCCCGCGCCTCCATCGCTAGGGAAGGGACACAGGCGACACTCTGGCCGTGCCGCACGAGCACGAGAGTATGCGCGATGCTGTCCATGTTCGTCCGCCCGCTGGTGCCAGCCATCGCGTCCCAACGCGAGATCTCAACGGCACGCGCAGAGGTCACTCAGGCTTAGTCTCATCGGTGTCTTGCTGCGACGCCCATGAGGTCGGCAGCCCGGGCTTCAAGCCTCAAATGCGAGCGCGGTATCGCGGCTTCATGTTGCCCGCGATCCGGAGCCCGCACTGCGTCGTTACCCCACCGGCCGCGCTCGCGTAGCTGCCAAGACTGGACAACAATCAAGGGCGCTCTTGCGGATGGCCGGCAGCCTCAAGGATCAGATTGGCAATTTCCTGAGGTTGCGAGATCAATGACAGATGGCTCGCTTTCAGCTCGACCGTCTTCGCGTTCATGCGCTTGGCCATGAAACGCTCAAGGTCGGGATTGATCGTCCGATCCTCGGCCGACACCGCGTAGAAGCTAGGCTTCGACCGCCACGCTGCCTGGGTGGTCTTTCCTGTCAGCAGAGACCGGCGGAACGGCTGCTGGACGGCAAACAGCACCTTCGCTCGCTCTGGTGGAAGATCGCCAGCAAAGTCCTTTAGGAAGGCTGCCTCGCTCAGACGCCCTTCGTCCCCGTCGAACACAATGCCAGCCGAGGCGGGCGGCGTCGGATAAGTCTTGGCCAGCGCCGTATAGTCCTCGCCAGCATCCGGTGCTCGGGCCGCAACGTAGACGAGCGCGGTAACTTTGGGATCAATGCCGGCTTCGGTCACGATCATCCCGGAGAACGAGTGTCCAACGAGGACCGTCGGTCCCTCCTGCCGGGCAAGCGCACGCTGAGCGGATGCAACCGCCTCATCCAAAGTGGTCAGCGGATTTTGCACCGAGGTCACGTTCAGGCCCACCGCCTGCAGCCGCGGGATCACTTCGGACCAGCACGAACCGTCAGCGAAGAGGCCGTGCACGAGGACGACATTGCGCGCCTGCGGCAACGCCTGGACTGACGCGCTTCCTGAAAGAAGAGCGATGGCCGCGCCGGCTGCGAGCGCTTGGTTCAGTGTTCTCCTGGTCATCATTGTGGTTGTCTCCGTTCTGGAGGATGCGTGCAAAGCGGGTTTTCGTCCCCATTTGTCGGAGGGTCGAAGGAAACGCATTCTTGCTCGCCGATGACAGCGGCTTTGCCGGCACGATCCTACATCAACTGATCGAAGTAACGCGACGTCCGGCGGTGGGCGCGCCGCTCCGACGAGCGGACGCGTTGTTCAGTCGTGCTGCCCGCATCCGCATTTCGATGCATGTGCCGTGCCCGGCCAGCGCGAATTGCGGATCAGGCTGCAGAAGTTGCCTCTGCGGAAGCCCGGCTCCTTGTCGGCAATCACATCAGCTTTGACGTTACCGAAGGTGGTGTCGGGCTTGTGTCGGATGCCTTCGTAGAAGGCCTGGATGATGTCCTCCTTGAAGCCCGGCGTGCGCGGGAAGGTGGAGACGACGGCCTCGCGCTCAGCATCCGTATACTCGCCATAGGTCAGACCAAGGACGTCCATTTCGACACCCGCCGTGACCAGCGCGACCACGGGATGCATGTGGACTGGAATGCCTGGCGTCGTGTGGAGCGCGATGGCGGTCCAGACCGTGTAGACGTCCGCCTCCGGCACCCCGTGCGCCTTCAGAAAGTTCCGAGCCGCGTTGGCCCCGTCCACCTCGAAGCGCTCGGTTGTGCTGCCGTGTTCGGGCATCAGACCAAGGTCATGGAACATGGCACCGGCATAGAGCAGTTCGCGATCAAAGTTTAGGTCGCGATGGAGACCGGCAAGTGCACCAAACTGATAGACTCGGCTTGAATGATTGAAGAGGAGATCGGTTTCGTTGTCTCTGACGAATTCCGTGATCGCCTGGGCGAGTTTGCTATCAGGGATCGCTGCTTCTGACGGGATGCTCATGGTCTAATTTCCTTTGCGGGAAGCCTCCTAATCTGCTAGGCGATCCAACCAATGGCATCAATCGTCGATACCAGGCGATTTCTGCCATCAGGCACACGGCGACAGCCACGGAGGCGGCATGGCCCCCCGGCACATCGCGATTCTCGCCCTTCCCGGCGTTCAGCTTCTGGATGTCGCCGGCCCACTCGACGTCTTCGCAGAGGCCAATGCGCAAGTCGGTGAGGCGGTCTACGATCTCGCCGTCGTTGGCATCCAAGCCGGCCCGATCATCAGCTCGTCCGGGCGTGGGCTGATCGCCGATGCCGTCGCGCCTTCAGTCGCCCCGACAAGCTTCGACACTCTGCTCGTGGCCGGCGCACCCCGCATCCACGAGCTTGATCTCCAGGCCGATCTCCTCGCTTGGCTCGGTCAGGTCGCCAAGCATAGTCGCCGTTACGGCTCGGTCTGCAGCGGCGCCTTCCTTCTCGGACAGGCGGGCCTTCTGAACGGCCGACGGGCCACGACGCATTGGGCCGTGGCCGATGCGCTGGCAGCCCGCTACCCCGAAGCGCTCATCGAACCCGATGCAATCTGTCTCTTCGACGGAAAGCTGAGGACGGCTGCCGGCGTAACGGCAGGGCTCGACCTCGCCTTGGCGCTCGTCGAGGAGGATCTCGGCGCCGAGATCGCGCGCCAAGTCGCCGCCCAGCTCGTGATGTTCTTCAAGCGCGGCGGTGGCCAGATGCAGTTCAGTCGCCGCGGGCTGAGCGCGCCCGTCGGACGCTCAGCCCTGCAGGAGGTCCAGCGCTGGGTTGCGGCCCATCCGGCTGACGATCACTGCGTCGAGCGGCTGGCCGAGAGGGCTGGGATGAGCCCGCGGCACTTCGCTCGCCTGTTCCGCGTGGAGACAGGGTTCACCCCGGCCGCTTACGTTGAGAACGTCAGGATTGAGGCCGTCCGCCGGCTTCTCGAGCGGGATGACGTTGCCCTGAAGCAAGTTGCCGGCGCCTGCGGCTTTCGCGATCCGGATACGCTCCGGCGGGCTTTCATGCGCCGGGTTGGGACGACGCCGGCCGAATACCGGCGCCGGCACGCACGTGGCTGAAGAGACATCTCAGATCTGCGGGCGTTATCCCTTCTGACCTTGCCTGTCACGCTTGTGACCGCCGGAGTCCTGCAAGGGGCGCTCCTCCACGAAGCTGAGGCAGCCGAGGGCCAGTACGAGGCCGAAGCAGGCCGCGAGGAAAACGAGGCGGAAGGTCTGTCCGAGCTGGCCGGCATCGGCCCCCTGGATCAGCGCCGCCATGTCGTGCGCCGCACTCTCCCCAGTCCCGCCCACGCCGCCGAGCACGAGGGTGCCGAAGATCGCCACGATCAGAGCACCGCCAAGCGAGCGGAAGAAGTTCATTGAGGCGGTGGCGATGCCGAGCTGGTGCGGCGCGACCGCGTTCTGGACCACAATCGTCGAGAGCGGAAGCACCGTGCCGATCCCGATCGAGAGCACCACGAACAGGATCTCAATAAGCCAAAGCGGAAGCCTGTGGCCTGCGAAGGCGAGCAGCGCGCAGGCGCCAACGCTCAGCGTCAGCAACGCCAGGGGCACGCGCTTATAGTGCCGGAGATAGGCCATCGAGCGGCCCGAGAGGGTAGCGCCCACCACCGTTCCGACCATCAGCGGCACCATCGTGAGGCCCGAGCGGCTGGGATCGAGCCCGATGACGCCCTCGAGGAAGATGGGCACGAAGATGCTGAGCCCGATCAGGGTGCCCATGGCGAAGCAGGCGGCGAGCGTCGCGCTGGTGACCACGCGGTCGCGTAGGACGCTCAAGGGGATCAGCGGCTCGCCCGCGGTTGCGAGGCGGGCGGCGAAACCCGCGCTGCTGAGGAGGCCGAAGGCGGCGAGCCCGAGCACGGGAGCCGAGGCCCAGGGATAGCGCACGCCGCCCCAGCTCAGGGCCAGCATCAGGCTGGTCGAACTCACGACGAGGAGGGCCGCGCCGGGATAGTCGACGCTGTGCCGCCGCTCGTTGCGCGGCAGGAGCTTGAGCTTGTCGTTGGTGAGGATGAAGGCTGCGAGCCCAATCGGCAGGTTGATCCAGAAGATCGCCGACCAGTGCAGGTGCTGAGCGAAGAAGCCGCCGAGCAGCGGCCCGGCCACCGAGGACAGGGCGAATACGCCCGCAATGTAGACCTGATAGCGTGCCCGCTCCTTGGCCGAAAGGATGTCGGCGAGGATGGTCTGTGACAGCGCGATCAGCCCGCCCCCGCCGATGCCCTGAAGGCCGCGGGCGAGCGCCAGAGCGATCATCGTCGGGGCGAGCGCGCAGAGCAGGGAGCCAACGCTGAAGGTCGTGATCGCGATCAGCAGCATGATCCGCCGGCCATGGATGTCGGAGAGCTTGCCGTAGAGCGGCGTGACCGCGGTGGAGGCGAGGAGATAGGCTGTAACGATCCAGGGCAGGTTCGCGGCATCGCCGAGTTCGAGCCCGATCGTCGGCATGGCAGTGGCCACGATGGTCTGGTCGAGAGCTGCCAGCAGCATCGCGGCGACGAGGCCAATGATGATCGAGCGGATCTCGGCCGGGCTGAGGCGCGGCGATGCAGCGGCGCGATGGGGTGCGTTCAAGACTAGTTTGCCTTGGATGAGGGAGGGGCGCCGTCGAGCCTTAAGTCTCGCCCGACGATGGGCTCAAGGAGCGAGCGGCGCTGTCCTATTTCGGTCGAGCCACACAGAGCTTGATTGGGGCGGGAGGGAGGCGCACGGACGGGGCGTGCTGCCACGCCGCCGGCTGAGGCAAGATTGCGGGAGATGCATCTTGAGCGGTGAGAACGCCACTGACGAGGCCCTGGTCGCGCCAGCCGCGGCCCGCAACGGGGCGGTCATTCTCGATGTCCTACGGGACGTCCTGCCGCGTGGCGGCCAGGTCCTTGAGGTGGCGAGCGGATCGGGCGAGCACGCGGTGCGTTTCGCAGCTGGCCTGCCGGACCTGCGATGGCAGCCGAGCGACCCAGACCGCAGAGCGCTCGGGAGCATCGCCGCGCATGCCCGCAGCGCCGGCCTGCCAAATCTCCTCACTCCGGTCGAGCTCGATGCTCGAGCACAGGCTTGGCCCGTGACGCGAGCCGACGCGATCGTGTGCATCAACATGATCCACGTCGCGCCCTGGACGGCGACCGTGGGACTTATCGCGGGCGCCGGCCGCCTGCTTCCGGATCGCGGGCCTCTCTATCTCTACGGCCCCTTCCGGATCGGCGGCGCGCATACGGCTGCGAGCAACACGCAGTTCGATGAAGACCTGCGGGCCCGCGATCCGGAGTGGGGCGTGCGCGACTTCGAGGCGGTCCTCGCCGTCGCGGCCGAGCACGGCCTGCACCTCGCCAGCCAGATCCCCATGCCAGCCAACAACCTCAGCGTGGTCTTGAGGAAGGCCGGGGCTTGAACCTTCGTAGTACGTCTCTGGCTCGGAGTGCTCTGCACCTGATCCTGTTGCAGTTCCGGCAATGCTTGGCTCCGCCAATGCGACGAGCTGTCTCCAGCTCAGTGCCTAGGACCACCGCGTCGTCGACGCCTGCGGCACGTTGCTGGGGGTAGGCTGAGCAGCATCCGAACGGAGTGAAATGAATGCCCTGCCGCGGGATTGGTGGGCGGCGGAGTGCGCTGAGTGTTACCCTCCGCTGAGTTCCCTTGCATAAGGTGGATGCGACGGCGCCACCCCGGCACGATGAGCCACGTGACGCTTCTTGAACTTCTGCGAGATCGAGCATGGATTCCGTTTTAGAGAAGCAACGGCAGCAGTGGGACGCCCTCGTAGAGGAAGTTCGGCGTCTGGAGACGATGAGGCCGGAAGCAGCCAGACCTCAGAGCTGGGAAGCGATCTTACACGTCACTCGCCTGCGCGTGCACATCGCCTGGGGGCGTGTCCGGGCTTTGGAAGCGGGCGTTCATCCGAACAAGCCTTGCGGGGAGCCCCGTTTCGGGAGCTGACCGGAAGACGGAGCATCGCTGATCTTGCGTGGATGGGGTCGCCCATTCTGATACTCAAGGTGCTCCAAACTTGATCCGGTGGCAGCTCGCGCAGCGCGCAGCTTCGCTAGTGCGATGAGATGCCATCCGTGCGCCGAGGATGGCTCGGCGAAGCTCGTGAGCTCAGAAGGCACTCCCCTGCCGGGAAGGCAGATTTTCTAGGACTTCGCTCTCTCTCAATCCGAGCATGGCAAACGGCTCGGTCTGATCTGCGCCGCACGAGAACAGCCTGATCGCATCCGCCTTCAGAGTGCCGAGATCGGGTTCTTGGTCCCACCTCCCGGCCGCTCGCGGATGTGGCCCAATTGCGCCGTGCAACGCTCGCGGCCCTCGGATCTCCGAGGGCCGCGAGCTAAGTTTCTGATGTTGCAGGAGGCACTTAGTGGGCTGGAGAGCCGGGTCCTCCACCTTCGGAGGGCAACGCTCTATCCGGCTGAGCTACGGGTGCTGACCGTGGCTCGTGAGCAGCCCAACTGGGCGGCCGACGTAACGGCGCTGTGCAGGGCGATCGAGTGTGCTGTTCGCTCAAAGGGATGCTAGCGCAGACCTCCTCAGGCAAAGGTCACACGTTCGAGTCGTGTCAGGCCCGCCAGGGAGCGGTGGAGGGGCCGCTCAAGCGCCGGCAATGTGTCCGCAGACCCTGAGGCGCCGCCGTTGGGATCCTGCCTCAAACAGGACGATCAACTCGCTGCAAGTCTATGGCCAGAAATAGGATGGTGAAGCGGCTTCGATTTCTCGCAATGGTCGTCGCTCGATAGCGGTGAGTGCGCGTAAGATCGAGCTGGTACCGATATAATTTGGGGCATATTCCTCGGGCGCAGAATGATCTGAGGTTTCCTGAGGGCCCGAGCAGATGTGAGGGCGCTTTTTGCTGGTTCGGACGAATGTATGCTGATTCGACGTCGGAAGGCGCGCCGAAACAAAGGTCCTGTCTCAAACAGGACCTGAAACGTGACCCGATCCACCGGAATTGGGCGTGGCTCCAACTCCGGCCACGACGTACGAATGGTCGGCCTCGAAACCCTTTCCGTCCGTCTCGGAATGCGGGCGCGATCGAGAGAGGCGGACGGGGTAGTTCCCTGCTACGAGGCTTGCTTGACCTTCCTTCCTGAAACGAGCGGGTGAGACGAATGAAGGACGCAAGCTCCCTCGCGCAGTACGCGCATCACGTTCTGGACGAGGCGGAGATCGTCGGGCTGCCCAGCCGTTACCGGGGTAAGGTTCGCGACAACTACGATCTGGCCGATGGCCGCCGGATCCTGATCACCACCGATCGGATCAGTGCGTTCGATCGCCCGCTCGCCGCCATTCCCTTCAAGGGGCAGGTGCTGACGCAAACCGCGCGCTACTGGTTCGAGCGGACCGCCGACATCTGTCCAAACCACGTGCTCGCCTATCCGGACCCCAATGTCGTCGTCGGACGCCGCCTCGACATTCTGCCGGTCGAGATCGTGGTGCGAGGCTACCTTGCGGGGACGACCTCCACCTCGATCCTCACCCGCTATCAGCGAGGGGAGCGCGAGATGTACGGTCATCGCTTTCCCGATGGTCTGCGCGCAAACGAGCGTCTGGCGGAGGCGGTCATCACGCCGACGACAAAGGCCGCGGACGGAGGACACGACGAACCGCTCAGCGAGGCGGCGATCCTTGAACAGGGTTTGCTCACCGCGCGGCAATGGCAGACCGTCTCCGAGATGGCGCTGGCGCTTTTTGCTCGCGGCCAAGCCCTGGCCGCCGAGCGCGGCCTCATCCTCGCCGACACGAAGTACGAGTTCGGGACCGACCCTGACGGACGGATCGTGCTCGCCGACGAGATCCATACCCCGGACAGCAGCCGCTACTGGTTCGCGGAAAGCTACCCTGATCGGCTCGCGGCCGGAACGGCGCCCGAGAGCTTCGACAAGGACTATGTCCGCAACTGGGTCGTGGCGCGCTGCGACCCCTATCGTGATCCGATTCCGGAAATCCCGCCCGATGTCGTGCTCGGGGCCGCGGCCGTCTACATCCGCGCCTACGAGACCATCACGCAGGAGACCTTCGTCCTGCCCGATCCGGCCGAGGTTCCGCTCGCGCGCATCCAACGCAATCTCGAAACGTACCTGCGTGGCGATACGCCGAAAGAGCCGATCTGAGCCTTGCTACCCTTGCGTGCGACACTTCGCGCGCAAGGGTAGCGCGGAGATCAGGGCGCTGGCAGGCCGGTACCAAGCGCGACCGGCGCCCGTGAAAGCGTTGCCGGAGATGCAGCGAACAGGATGCAGGCCGGACGGAGCGTCGCCATCACCACGCTGAACGAGCGCGCAGACTTCGTGGCTGTTTCCCCATGAGCCGAGTTTCGACGGCCGATCAAGCGCGCGGAGTCGTTGCGATCGCCGCCGCCCGGGTGAACGTTCGAGACGCCGCGTCGCTGCGGTAGACGAGGATCTCGGCCGTGCCGATATTCACATCTTCGATGTGCCGAGGTTCGATGCAGTCGAGGCGCATGAGCAGCGATCGCAGCGAGTTTCCATGGGCGACGACGAGCACGCACCCGCCGCTTCGAACACGGGGGGCAATGGCGCTCTCGAAAAACGGCCAGAGGCGAGCCCCTGTCATCGCCAAGCTCTCGCCGCCGGGCGGCACCGCATCGTAGGACTTCCGCCAAGTGCGGACCTGATCAACTCCGAACCGAGCGCGCGCTTCCGTCTTGTTCAAGCCAGCAAGGGCTCCGTAGTCCCGTTCGTTCAGAGCCGCATCCGCATGCACGGGCAAATCGGATTGGCCCAATGCATCGAGGATCAGCGCGAGGGTGTGCTGAGCACGCTGGAGCCGGCTCGTGAACACATCGTCGAACCGATATCCGAGCGTCCTGAGTGTGGCGCCGGCCGCGCTAGCTTCCCTGACACCGCGAGGTGTGAGGGCTGGATCTCGCAATCCGGAAAAGAGCTCCCGCTCATTGTCCTCGCTCTGGCCGTGCCGCACGAGCACGAGAGTGTGTTTGTGGCGTTCCATGTCCATCCGCTCGCAGGGGCGAGCTATCGCGTTACGAACACGCTCGCAACAATATCCCGCGAGGGTGTCGGTACCCGCTCCTGCCGACGCTTGGCCGCGGCGGTGACGATGCCAGGGGTGGGGCGCTTCGAGCCTTGACCGACGCGCCGGGATGGGAACCGCGGCCTTCTGCTGCCGCTGCGAGCCGAAGCCGTCGATACGCGTTATCCGTCGGTCCTCGCGCGGGTGCGCGACGCAAGACAATGGATGGTGTGACGCAGCGATGCCGACGGTGTTTCTCGACTGTGATGGAGTGTTGGCCGACTTCGATCGTGGAGCCACACGCGTGCTCGGCATGTCACCGGAGGCCTTCCAACGCCAATTCGGTCTGAAGCCGTTCTGGAGCCGGCTGGCAGCGGAGCCCGACTTCTTCGCGGAGCTCGACCTATTGCCGGATGCACGGGAGCTCTATGAGGCCGTCAGCGCCTGCCGCCCCATCATCCTCACCGGTTTGCCGCGGGGGAACTGGGCCGAGCCGCAAAAGCGGCGCTGGGCTGAGAGCCACTTTCCCGGCGTTCCGATGATCGCGACGACCGCCGCGCTAAAGCGCGAGCATTGCCGTCCGGGCGACGCGCTCGTCGATGACTGGACCACGCACAGGCATCGCTGGGAGGAGGCCGGCGGCGTCTTCATCCATCATCGGGACGCTGCTTCGTCGATTCAGGCCCTGCGCGCGCACGGGTTCATCTGATCGCGACCGTCAGGGTGTTTTGAACGTGCCTGCTGCATCGAGTTTGGCGCGCATGTCTGTCTGGCTTGGCCAAAGCCGTATCCGACCCGATTCAATCAGGTCGGATACGGCGCTCGGCAATCAGCAGGCCTCGACGCGTTCAGCCGCACATGCGGCGGTAGCGCCGGCAGTTGCCCTGACCTTCCTCGCCATACATGTCCTTGTTCTCGCAGCGGTCGCGGAGTTCTCGGCACATGCGGCGGTAGCGGCGATCATCGCGTTCTTCGCGGTAACCGCGGCCATCATCAACTTCCACGCCGCCGGGACCAATGCGGATCCCCTGCGCGAAGCTCGGAACATCGAGGATCATCAGTGATCCGAGGGCGGCCGTCACAACCAGGATCTTGCGCATGGACGTTCTCCCCTTCCTTTATGCTGTTGAACCGGGTGGACAAACGCGCAACCACAGAAAAGGGTTCATGCGTCGGGTCGCGCCGTCGCTCCGGCTCGAGCGTTCGTCTGAGTTGCGGCTCAGATCCTGCCGCCAACCGAACAACCTTCGCGACGTGGCACTCCGGGGCGATTCCGGCCTATTGTCCAGCCTGCGATTTTGACTGTTTTGATGCACGCCTTGGTGCGGGGCCGGCACCCACGTCAGCCAAGAGCGCTCCCGGCGTCGGAGCCGCCGACTCTGTTGTCGACAGCAGACGATCTGGGAGAAGAGTGTTTCGAGAGCGTGAGGTCTTGCCGAGGCTTCGTTTCGCAGCATAGGCTCCGGACAAAGTTCCTCGGGGGAGGGTCCGGTCGTTCCCGCTGTGCCGCGCACACCGGAATACCGGTGCGGGCATGCCCGTTGAGAGGGGACGATGAGGGACCGGTCGAGTGGCGTTAGGGCGGACCGTGCGATTCCGCGCCTGTCGCAGAACGTGGCGGCCGGCCTCGGCCTCGTCCTGCTCGGCGTGTTCGGCGTCTGGGCTGCGGGCGATCTGCCGCGAGGTACCCTCGGAGCGATGGGGCCCGGCATGCTGCCGCATTGGGTCGCGATCGGCGTGGCCATCTGCGGGGTCGTGCTGGCCGCGACGGGCTTCGTCCGCGGGGGCGCGGGGCTTCAGACGGTCGGCCTGCGCGGCCCGGTCGTCGTCGTCCTGGCCATTCTCGCCTTCGCAGCGACGATCCGGCCCACCGCCCTCGGCCCCATCACCACGCCCGGCCTCGGACTGATCGTCGCCGGCCCCCTCGCGGTCATCCTCGCAGGCTATGCGAGCCCCGAAGCGCGGTTCCGTGAGCTACTGATCCTGGCGCTGCTCCTCACGGCCGGGTGCATGCTGCTGTTCGGAGATCTGCTCAACCTGCCGATCCCGCTCTTTCCCACCGCCCTGGTCGAGGCGGCGAGCGGAAAAATTCCCTCGCGAGTGCTCCTGCGGCTGATGGCGGGTGCACTCGCCCTGACGGGACTGGGGCTGCTGCTCCTGCAGCGCCGGTCTGCCCGGCGGGGCGGGACCGATGTCGCCCGGCACTCGATGACCGCCTGATCGGAAGCGCAACCCCGTGCCGGATCTTCTCTCTAATCTCGGTCTCGGCTTCGCCGTCGCGCTGAGTCTGCAGAACCTGCTGCTCTGCTTCCTCGGCTGCCTCGTCGGCACGCTGATCGGCGTGCTGCCCGGCGTCGGTCCGATCGCCACGATCGCCATGCTCCTGCCGATCACCTTCGGCCTCGATCCGGTGGGCGCGCTGATCATGCTCGCGGGTATCTATTACGGGGCGCAATATGGCGGCTCGACCACCGCGATCCTCGTCAACATCCCGGGGGAGGCGACCTCGGTCGTCACCACCCTCGACGGGCATCAGATGGCGCGGCAGGGCCGGGCCGGTATCGCGCTCGGCACCGCCGCAATCGCCTCGTTCTTCGCCGGCACCGTCGCCACTCTGCTGATCGCGGCTTTGGGTGCGCCGCTCACCCGCCTCGCGCTGATCTTCGGGCCGGCGGAATACTTCGCTCTGATGGTCATGGGGCTGGCCTTCGCTGTCGTCCTCGCCCACGGCTCCGTGCTCAAGGCGGTGGCCATGATCCTGGTCGGCATCCTGTTCGCCTGCATCGGCACCGACCTCGAGACCGGCGAGGAGCGGATGACCTTCGGCTTCACCTTCCTGACCGACGGCGTCGACTTCTCCGTGCTGGCCATGGGCCTGTTCGGGGTGGCCGAGATCCTGCGCAACCTCGACCAGACCGAGACGCGGGACATCGCGCGGGCGCGGATCGGCCGCCTGCTGCCGGGTCTGGCGGATCTGCGGCAGGCGATGCCCGCGACCCTGCGCGGCACCGCGATCGGGGCCTCGCTCGGAATCCTGCCCGGCAACGGCGCCGTCCTCGGCCCGTTTGCGGCCTACACCGTCGAGAAGCGCCTCGCCCGCGACCCGAGCCGCTTCGGCCGCGGCGCCATCGAAGGCGTCGCCGGTCCGGAGAGCGCCAACAATGCGGGCGCGCAGACGGCCTTCATCCCGCTCCTCACCCTCGGCATCCCGCCCAATGCCGTGATGGCGCTGATGGTCGGCGCGATGACCATCCACGGCATCGTTCCGGGGCCCGGCGTGATGACCAAGAACCCCAACCTGTTCTGGGGCATGATCGCCTCGATGTGGATCGGCAACCTGATGTTGCTCGTCATCAACCTGCCGCTGGTCGGCATCTGGGTGCGCCTCCTGAAGGTGCCCTACAGGCTGATGTTCCCCGCGATCCTGATGTTCTGCTCGATCGGTATCTACTCGATCAATTCCCTGCCGACCGACGTGATGCTCATCGCGGCCTTCGGGGTGTTCGGCTACGCGCTGATCAAGTTCGGCTTCGAGCCCGCGCCGCTCCTGCTGGGCTTCGTGCTGGGCAAGCTGATGGAGGAATACCTGCGCCGCGCGCTCACCCTGTCGCGCGGCGACGCGATGGTCTTCCTGGAGCGTCCGGTCAGCGCGCTGCTGTTCCTCGTCGCCTTTACCATTCTGGCGCTGGCGCTGCTGCCGTCGCTGCGACGAAGCCGCGACGAAGTCTTCACGGAAGCCTGAGCGGCGGAAGACCGTAGGGCTCGAAGATTTTTGAGACAAGACAAGATCAGGAAGGGATGAGGAACCCATGAGAACGGCTCTCGCAATCAGTCTCCTGTCGGTGCTCGCCGCCTTCGGAGCGGCGGCCGACACCTACCCCCAGCGCCCGATCACCATGGTGGTGCCCTTCGCGGCCGGCGGCCCGACCGACGTCGTCGCGCGCATCGTCGCCGAGCCGATGTCACGCGCGCTGGGCCAGCAGGTCGTCATCGAGAACGTCACCGGCGCCGGTGGCACGACCGGGATCACCCGGGCCTCACAGGCCTCACCCGACGGCTACACCATCATGATGGGCCATATGGGCACGCACGGCGCGGCGCCGGCCCTGTTCAAGGGCCTGAAATACGATCCGGCCAAGAGCTTCGATCCGATCGGGCTCGCCGCCGGCACGCCGATCGTCATCGTCGCCAAGAAATCCCTGCCGGCCGAGAACCTCAAGGGCTTCATCGAGGCGCTCAAGACCGGCGGCGCCTCGATGAACCAAGCGCATGCGGGCGTCGGCTCCGTCTCGCACTCGACCGGCGTGTTGTTCGACTCGCTCGTCGGCGCCAAGCCGACGCTCGTCGTCTATCGCGGCACCGGGCCGGCGCTGAACGACTTGGTGGCGGGGCAGGTCGACTTCATGACCGACCAGATCGTCAATGTCGCCCCGCAGATCACCGGCGGCACGATCAAGGCCTACGCGATCGCCACGCCCGAGCGCTCCCCGAGCCTGCCCGATGTGCCGACCACGAAGGAGGCGGGTCTGCCCGAGTACGAGGTCAGCGCCTGGAATGCCGTCTTCGCGCCGAAGGGGCTGCCAGCCGATGTCCGGGCCAAGCTCGTGGCCGCCCTCGATACCGCGCTCAAGGATCCGAGCGCGAAGAAGCGCATCCTGGAACTCGGCGGTACAGTGCCGAAGGAGGCCGAGGCCGGACCCGACGCGTTGCAGAAGCTCGTCGAGAGCGAGGTCGCCCGCTGGACGCCCGTTCTCAGATCCGCCGTCGACGCCAATCCCTGACGCTCGTTCGAGGGCCGGGCCCGGGCAGGTTGCCATCGGGACCGGCTCTCGGTTAACGCCGCTGCGTGACCTGCAGCGATCCGGCGTCCCTTCGCCGGAGAAGCACATCGAGCCGGCGCTCCCACCGGGAGACGCGACAGGGCTCACCGAACATCCTCATTGTCCTCTGAGATCGCGGTGCGAACGCCTGCCGTTCGCGTCGCGGCTGCGACGGGCTGGGGCAGCGAAAGCGTGCGATCGTGGATTCCTATCTCAGCTCCTCCTTCCTGCTGTCCCTTCTCCAGATCGTCTGGATCGACATCATCCTGTCGGGTGACAACGCCGTGGTCATTGCCCTGGCCTGCCGCGGCCTGCCCGAGCGGCAGCGGCGGATCGGGGTCTATGCCGGTGCCCTGGTCGCGGCGCTTCTGCGGATCGTCTTCGCCCTCATCATCTCGCAGCTTCTCGCGGTGCCGCTGCTGAAAGTCGTTGGCGGGCTCATCCTGCTGCACATCGCCGTAAAGCTGGTGCGAGGCGAGGAGGAGGACGAGAGCGCCATCAAGGAGCAATCCAGCCTTCCCAAGGCGATCTGGACCATCGCCGTGGCCGATGCCGTCATGAGCTTCGACAACGTCGTCGCCGTGGCGGGAGCCGCCAAGGGGCACGACGAACTCTTCATCATCGGCCTCGCTCTCTCCGTCCCGCTCCTCGTGGTCGGCGCGACCCTGATCACCCGTCTGATCGACCGGTTCCCGATCCTGATCTGGTTCGGCGGCGGGCTTCTCGGCTGGGTGGCGGGCGAGATGATCATCACCGATCGGCTGGTGCAGCAGCACGGGATCGAGGCGTTGCCCACCGTCCTGCAGCCCACGCTGCATTCCGCGGCGGGCGCTTTCGGCGCCGCTCTCGTCGTCGGCATCGGTGCCCTTCTCAAGCGAAAGTCTGACAGGGCCGTCGCGGGCGAGCAGGCCGAGGCCGTGGGCACGGCGGAAGCCGACGTCCTCGGCCGCTGAGGCTTTGGCCGGGTGGTCGCGGCACTTGTAGAGAGGAGCGCATGACGGGCACGCTCGCGGCGAGTGATCCGTCGCAGTTGCGCGTTACAGCCCACGTGATCAGAGGCGTGGGCCGATCCGGCTGAACCATGGGTGCCGACCGGGGCTCGTGAGGGCCGAACTCAGCTGCGGGCGCGATGGTGTCGCGAGAGCGTGCCGAGATCGTAAGGGCCGAAGGCGCGGCCGTGCCGTCCTCCCATCCTCGTGCCCAGCGGTCCCCAGCGAAGTTTGGGGAAAGCGGGCGATCGCGTCCTCGCGGAGGAACCGCCGGCGGCCCGTGCGGCGTTCCCGGGAGCCGACCCCGGAAGTCGCTCGACGGAACAGAGATGGCAAAGCCCAGGACCGCGACGCACACGACCGCGAAGCCCCGAGACGATCAGGATGCGAACCAAGACGCGGGTGTCGCTCCGCTGATCCCGACGGGTGCCCTGGCGGTCGCCCTGCTCGGCCTCGCGCAGGATACGCGACCGCTGATCCACGTGGCCCGCGACGGGCGCCGCCTCGATGAGATTGCCGCGGCTCTGCGGGCGTTCGCACCGGAGCGGACCGTGGCGGTCTATCCCGAATGGGATTGCCTGCCCTACGATCGCGCCTCGCCCTCGCGCGGGATCATGGGCGCGCGCACCGGTGTGCTGCGCTGGCTGACCGACCGCCAGGCGCAACCCGACATCATGCTCACCACCGCCCCCGCGCTCCTGCAGCGCGTGCCCCCGCCGGAGACGTGGGCCGACGCCCATGTCGAGCTGCGCGTCGGCGATCCGCTCGATCCGGAGCATTTGACGGCACAGCTGGCACGGCTCGGCTACATCCTCGACGATCGCGTTGACGAGCCCGGCGAGGTGGCGGTCCGGGGGCGGACCATCGACGTATTCCCGGCGGCCGCGCCGCTCCCCTGCCGGGTCGAGCACGACGGCGCCCGCATCACGGCGATTCGCTCCTACGATCCGGTGTCGCAGCGCTCGCGGGTCGAGGCCGAGCGGCTGGTGATCGATCCCGCTACCGAGATCATCTTGGACCCGGATTCGGGCGTTTCCCTGGACCCCTTCACCGGCCAGGAGCACCGTCTGGCACGCTTCTACCCGTCGCTCGTGACGGTTCTCGACTACGTGCCCGAGGCACGCCTCGTCGTAGAGGCCGGCGTGGAGGAGCGCACCGCCGCGTTTTTCGAGCAGATCGTCGAGGGGCGCGAGGCGGAGGACTTGTCATCCTCCGCCGGAAGCGGGCCGGGATCCCAGCCGTGCCGCCAACCTTGCCGGGAGCCGGATCTCTATCTCGCGCGCGAGGCGTGGGAGGCGCTGATCGAGCCCCGCCACCTCGCGGCCGCGACCGGAGCCGCAGCGGAGCGGGTGGCCGGGCCTGTCTTCTCTCGGGAGCGCCGGCCCGAGGCGGCCTTCGCCAAAGTCGTGCGCGCGGCCCTCAAGGCCGGTGAGCGCGTCGTGCTCGCCGGTCCCAAGGCGCCGCTCCGCCGCCTCGTGCGGGCGGCCGCCGCCGTCGATGAGCGGACCGTGCGCCTGATCGATGGCTGGGCCGAGGCCGAGGCGGCGGAGCCCGGCGCGATGCTGGCGATCGAGGCGCCTATCGAGGCGGGGTTCCGCGTGCCGGAGGCCGGCGCAACGGTGATCGCCGCCGCGGATTTGTTCGGGCATCTGGCCGCGGGGACGCAGCGGCGGGCCGCCGTGCTGCCGATCGGCGAGGTCGAGCTGCGAGTGGGCGATGTTGCGATCGATCGCGATCACGGCCTGTGCGTATTCGAGGGGTTGGAAGCGATCCGCGCTGGCGAGGAAGACGAGGAAGATGCCTTGCGTCTGCGGTTCGCCGACGAGGCCATCCTCATGGTGCCGGTGAGCCAGGCCGACCGGATCTGGCGCTACGGTTCGGAAGCCGAGGCCGTGACCCTCGACCGGCTCGACGGGGGCACCTGGGGCCGGCGCCGCCTGGAGGCGGAGGCGACGCTCGCCAAGGCGGCACGGGCGATGCTGAAGGCCGCGCAGGAGCGCCGCAAGGCGCACGCGCCGCTGATCGTGCCGCCGGAGCGCGAGATGGAGCGGTTCGCGGCCGGCTTCGGCTATCCGCTCACCGGCGATCAATCCCGGGCGGTGGAGGAGACCCTGGCCGATCTCGCCAGCGAGGCACCGATGGACCGTCTAGTCTGCGGCGATGTCGGCTTCGGCAAGACGGAGGTGGCCCTGCGCGCCGCGGCGGCGGCGGTCTTCGCCGGCCGTCAGGTCGCCGTGATGGCGCCGACCACGGTGCTGGTGCGCCAGCATGTCGAGACATTCCGGCGGCGGTTTGCCCGTTTCGGCATCGAGGTGGCGCACCTGTCGCGCCTTGTGTCTCCCGTCGAGGCCAAGCGGGTGAAGCAGGGCCTCGCCGAGGGCAGCGTGCGCCTCGTGGTCGGCACCCAGGCGCTCGCCGGGCGCGGTGTAGCGTTCCATGATCTGGGGCTTGCCATCATCGACGAGGAGCAGCGCTTCGGGGCGAAGACCAAGGCAAGCCTGCGCAAGGCGGCGGGCGACGCCCACATCCTGACCTTGAGCGCGACGCCGATCCCGCGCACGCTCCAGGCGGCGATGGTCGGCCTGCAGAGCCTGAGCGTAATCGCCACGCCTCCGGCGGTGCGCCAACCGATCCGCACGGTGACCGCCCCGTTCGAAGAGGCGACACTGGCCGCCGCCCTGCGGCGCGAGCATCGCCGTGGCGGCCAGAGCTTCGTGGTCTGCCCACGCATCGAGGACATCGCACCGATGGCCAAGCGCCTGAGCGCGCTCGTGCCGACGCTCGATGTCGTGACGGCGCACGGCGACATGAAGCCGGCCGAGATGGATGACGCGATGGTCCGCTTCGCCGACGGCGAGGGCGATGTCCTGCTCGCCACCAGCATCATCGAGAGCGGGCTCGACGTGCCGCGCGCCAACACGATGCTGATCTGGGATGCGGAGCGGTTCGGTCTCGCGCAGTTGCACCAGTTGCGCGGCCGGGTCGGGCGCGGGCAGCGGCGCGGGGTGGTGTACCTGTTCGGCCATCCCGAGAAGCCGCTCAGCGCCTCGACGGAGAAGCGGCTGCGCACGCTGGAGGCGCTCGATCGGCTGGGCGCGGGCTTCGCCATCTCCGCTCGCGATCTCGATCTGCGCGGGGCGGGCGATCTCGTCGGCGACGATCAATCCGGTCACGTCAAGCTCGTCGGCCTCGGCCTCTACCAGCACCTGCTGCAACTGGCCCTGCGCGCGGCCAAGGGCGAAGCGGCCGAGGATTGGAGCCCGGAGGTGCGGATCGGCTTGAACGGCCGCGTACCCGCCGACTACATCCCCGAGCCCGAGATCCGTCTCAGCCTCTACACCCGCCTGCTGCGCCTGCGCGACGAGGCCGAGATCGACGCCCTGCGCGACGAGGTCGAGGATCGTTTCGGGCCGCCACCGGAGGCGGTGGAGGCGTTGTTCACCCTCGCGCGCCTGCGCACCGGATGCCTCACCCTCGGCATCGTCCGTCTCAGCGGCGGTCCGCAGGGCATCGCCGCCGATTTCCACCCGGACAGGCCGACGCCGGTGCTTCCGGTCTCCGATGAGATCACCGTGCGCGACGGGCGCATCGTGCTGCGCCGGGGCGGTGAGGACGCGATCGAGCGCGGACGGCAGGCCGCGGTCTTCCTGCGCCGCCTCGAAGAGGTTTGCGACAGGCGTACTTGAGTGCCTCGATGAGGACCGTGACGGACGTCCGAACAGGTCGACCGAATAGATCCTGAAAGGCATCAAAACGAAGAAGACCCTCCCGGTCAGGCGACCGGGAGGGTCGAGCGAGGAACCGCCTCTTAGCCCGGTGCGAGTCCGAGGAGGGTTCCGAGCGGAACGACGAGGGTGAAGCCGCCGTAGAATCCGTCCTTGGCGCGGCGCGCGGTGAAGGGGTT
>NZ_JACHWM010000017.1 GCF_014191355.1 Methylobacterium sp. R2-1 | reverse complement strand
GCGGCGATCTTGGCCGGATCCTTGTCGACGCAGACGACCTCGTGGCCGAAATCGGCGAGACACGCGCCCGACACCAAGCCGACATAGCCCGAGCCAATGATCGCGATACGCATCGGTGATCCGTCCCCTGCCGCGGCAGCCCTCGATCCTCAGGAACCGCGGAGGAGGCCACCCGTCACGAGGGTCGGCATATTTTCCCGTGTCGGCAATTCGCTCAGAGTGGCCGGCATCGGCGCATTCGAGTGACGGCCGGATGACGAAAGTGCCCCGAAAGATTGTGATCCGCTTTCGAGGATGACGAGCGGTACGGGCTTCGGGCCTGGGACCTACTGGTCCCCATAATAGTTCAGGTACCACTTCACGAAGGCGGGGATGCCCGTCTCCAGCGGCGTTTCGGGCAGGCGGCCGACGAGGTCGTGCAGCAGGTCGGTGCTCGCGTGAGTGCGGATCACATCACCCGGCGGCAGCGGCTTCAGCACCCGTTCGGCCTTGCGCCCGAGGGACGCCTCCAGCGCACCGATCATGGCGTCGAGCCGGACCGGTCGACCGCCGCCGATATTGACGAGGCGGTAGGGCGCAACCGCGCTCAAGGTGTCGACCGAAGAGACCGGGCTGCCCTCGCCCGGTAGCGGCGGCGGACGCTCGGACAGAGCGACGATCGCGTCGATGAGATCGTCGATGAAGGTGAAATCGCGCTCGGCCGCGCCCTCCCCGAACACCTCGATCGGCTCGCCCGCCAGGATTTTGCGGGTGAACAGGAACAGGGCCATGTCCGGCCGCCCCCAGGGTCCGTAGACCGTGAAGAAACGGAACGCGGTCGTCGGCACGCGAAACAGGTGGGAATAGGAATGCGCCATCGCCTCGTTGGCGAGCTTCGAGGCGGCGTAGAGCGTGAGCGGGGAGACCGCGCGGTCGGTCTCGCGGAACGGCACGCTCGTGTTGCCGCCATAGGCCGAACTGGTCGAGGCCATCAGAAGATGCTGGACGGGGTGGGCGCGCAAAGCCTCCAGCAGGTTGGCGAAGCCGACGAGGTTCGCCTCGACATAGGCGCCGGGATCGATGAGGCTGTAGCGGACGCCTGCCTGCGCCGCGAGATGGAAGACGAGGTCCGGTTTGACGCGTGCCATCACTTCGAGGAGTGCGCCGGGGGTCTCAAGCCGCCCCTCCACCGCCTCGAAGCCGGGATACCGGGCCAGATCCGCGTGCCGGGCGCGCTTCAGCCCGACATCGTAATAGGGCGAGAGGCCGTCGAAGCCCGTCACGGTGTGACCCGCCGCCAACAGGCGCCGGCTCAATGCGTGGCCGATGAAGCCGGCCGAGCCCGTGACAAGAGCGTGCATGCGAGGCCCGTCGCACCGAATTTCCGAGGATGGAGCGGGATACCCTTCATACGTTCTCCCCGCAAGAATCGTTGGGATTCATAGGGAAGCGCGCAACAGCGAGGCACGGGACAGCGTCGTGTGGGGAACGTTGGCCGCAGTGCCGAATTTCCAATTTCACAGGTCTTTCCGGTGCATCTTCGCGTACGAGGCACTTGGATGGTGGGGTGAAGCCTGCTTCCAGTGCGGACCTGTCGCGCCGGCTTAGGGGTTGTTTATCGGGGAATCAGGTATACTTACGCCAGACTATCAGCCGACCTATGCCTTGCGCCCGCCCGCCCGCGACACGGGTCCCGCTCTATGACGGGGCCGAACGCCGTTGCGTGGAAAGGGTGAGAAGGCCGGGGCGGCCGAGACATCCATCCAGGCCCAGGGCGTCGTATCGTCCCTCGCTTGGGTCCAGCGAGTTCGAACACCGAGTGTCCGCACGATGAACCAACTTTTCCGCCTGCCGCAAGTCGGCGAGGCCGATGCGATTGCGGAGCCTTCCGCCGATCTCCGTGTCCCCTTCGCGCAATCCGGTACCTTTGTCTGCAAGTTCATCATCGGTGAGCCGAGCGATCAGGCCGTATGCTGCGGGGCTCCGGTTGCCGACGGCAAGAGCTGGTGCGCCTATCATCGCCGCATCGTGTTCGAGCCGGCCCGTCCGGGCCGCGTTCGCTGACGGACGACGGGCATCATTCAGGCTCGGGCGCCATGCTCCGCGCGGCGCCCGCTTCCTACGCTTCCTCGAACTAGTCCGCGCCGAAGCCATCGAACGGTGACGGTTGACCGATCACGGTGTGCGGTATGCCTGGTCCGCGCCAGCGCATGACAAGACGTCCGCCCTCACGCAGTCCGACGGTGCGATAGGCCGAACCTTCCTCCGGCGGTAAGCCGAGATCTCCGGACCTGTTGCCGACCCTTCCGAACCGGCGCTGCTCGTAATAGGCCTCCGCCGGGGCGTCGGGCGGGATGTCGCCGTAGACCGGTCTCAGGCTCCGAACCGGTGCTGCCCTCATTTCTCTCCGAGGCGTCCACATTCGCGCCGCGGACCGCCGATTCGGTCGCTCAGCCCTGCGCACGACCTCTACCTGTTCTTGCCACGCCGGCCGCGCGCGATGGGCGACCTTCCGGATCTGCTCACGGCGAAGCTTGGCCGAGCGCCGGGGCGTGCGGGTCTCGAACCGGGCCGAGACCTTGGACTCGTCGATCTTCGCGGGTGTCACGACCGGTTTCGCGGCGGCATTCGTCGCTGGCGTGTCGACTTTGGCCGGCGGATCGGTCCATTGCCCAGCCGCCTTGGTGTCGGCGGATGGGGTACTCGGCTTGTCCTCGGCATCGGCGGGACCGGCTGCCAGCATTGCCCCGAGCAGGATGAGGAAGGTTCGGAAGCGGCTGCCACGCGACATGGGGAATCCCCTCGGGATCGGAGATGGACAACGCCGGCCGTCAGCATCGGAACCGGGCGGAACGCCCGGCTGCGGAAGCTCTCAGGAAAGGTAGGCATGCCTTGGCGCGGCGTCCATAGATCCATGTATCAAAGCGCGAACTTCATCATCTCTTCCACCGCAGGTATTCGGGAAGACGCTTTCTCCTGAGGCTCCCCATCCTTATCCTCGCCGTTCGATGCAGCCGGAGACAGGGCCGGCCCGGTCTGATCTTCGCATCATCTCAGGAGTCGGCATGGCAGCGGACGGTACGACGGCGCGGCGCCTCTGGATCCGCGATCCCCTCGCGATCCTGGCGGAGGGGGCGAGCGGAGGGGTCGTCGTCGAGGGCAGCCGCATCGCCGAAACGGTGCCGGCGGGCGCGCAACCCTCGGCCCCGGTCGACGCGACGTTCGATGCCGGGCGGCACGTGGTGATCCCCGGCCTCGTCAACACGCATCACCACTTCTTCCAGACGCTGACCCGCGCCCATCCGGTGGCGATCAACAAGCCGCTGTTTCCGTGGCTGCAGGCGCTCTACGGCATCTGGGGCCGGCTCAACCCGGAGGCGTTCCGCCTCGCCACGCGGCTCGCCTATACGGAATTGCTGCTCTCCGGCTGCACCACGGCCGGCGACCACCACTACCTGTTCCCGCAAGGGCTGGACAACGCCGTCGACATCCAGGTCGAGGAGGCGCGGGCTCTCGGGATCCGCGCCGTCGTCACCCGCGGCTCGATGAGCCTGTCGCAGGAGGATGGCGGTCTGCCGCCGAAGGCGCTGGTGCAGGACGACGACACCATCCTCGCCGACAGCGAGCGGGTACTGCGGCTGTTCCACGATCCCGAGCCGGGCGCGATGGTGCGGATCGGGCTCGCACCCTGCTCGCCATTCGCCGTCACCAAGCGGCTGATGCGCGAGAGCGCAAGGCTTGCCGAGCGCTACGATTGCCCGCTCCATACCCATCTCGGCGAGACCCGTGACGAGAACGCCTTCTGCCTGGAAGTCTTCGGGCAGCGCCCGGTGGATTACCTAGAGGAGGTCGGCTGGATGACGCGGCGGGCCTGGCTCGCCCACGGTATCCATTTCGAGGACGAGGAGGTGCGCCGACTCGGGGCGGCCGGCGTCGGCGTGTGTCACTGCCCAACCTCGAACATGTTGCTGGCCTCCGGTCATTGCCGGACCTGCGAGTTGGAGGCGGCGGGCTCGCCGGTCGGTCTCGGCGTCGACGGCTCGGCCTCCAACGACAGCTCGAATCTCATGGAGGGCGTGCGCCATGCCCTGATGATCAACCGTCTGACCTACGGCGCGGAGGCGGTAACCCATCGCGACGCCCTGCGCTGGGCAACCGAAGGCTCCGCCGCCTGTCTCAACCGCGACGATATTGGCCGGATCGAGCCCGGCCGGGAAGCCGATCTGGCGCTGTTCACCCTCGATGAACTGCGCTTCTCCGGCGCCCACGACCCGCTCGCCGCGCTCGTGCTGTGCGGGGCTCACCGGGCCGACCGAGTGATGGTGGCGGGGCGCTGGCGGGTGATCGACGGCCAGCCGCTCGACATCGAGACTGGGCGCCTGCGCGAGGAGCACTCGCGGCTCGCCCGGCAGTTGTTCGGCTAGAGCATCGTCCTTTTCCGAAAGCCGGCGGCCACCTTTCGGGACGATGCTCTAAGATCAACTGCCGCGATCAGTCTGGTAGCTCCAGGGGCCGGCGACGAGAGGGACGTGGTACCGCCCCTCCGGTTCGGCCACGCCGAAGCGGAGTGGCACCACGTTGAGAAAGGCGGGCACCGGCAATTCGAGACCGGCACGGCGGAAGTAATCGCCGATGTGGAAGCGCAGTTCGTAGGTCGCGATCGGCACCGACGCGCCGCTGATCGCCGGCCGCACGGGCAGATCGAGGCGACGATCACGCGGGACGCGTGAAGGAGGCCGTCGAGACGGCGCTCGACGGACGGAACGGGCTTATTCCCGAGGCAAAACCGACCCGTGTCAGCACACACATCATGGGAAAGGATCGTGCCATCTGCCGAGGATATGGGCAAAGACTTTTTTGTTTGCCATAAGTAATTGATATTATGAAGATTTATGAAAAAATTTGGTGCTGGTCTCGTTGCGTCTGGCAACCGCATGATGCCGATTGTGCCTATGAAATTGGCAATTGGTGGCGATCTGAGAGGCGTCATTGCACAAATTCTGTGATGAGTGCGCCGGCTCTGTGCTTAAGTCCTGAACCGGAACACCTCGTTCAGGAGCCACGCAATGTCCGCACGCATCTTTTCGGCCGCTTTCCTGGCGCTCGCCTTCTCGGCGGGCGGCGCCTTTGCCGGAGATCGGAGCCGGCTACCTGCAAACCAGCAACCGGACTCCACCGGCAGCCTCGGGCGTCCGAGCGACCCGCTCAATCTCTTTGAGGCCCCGCCTTACGATCCGCGTGACCTCGGGCCGCGTGCTGCGACCCGCAGCAGCTTCAATCCTGACACGGCCCGCGCACGCCACTACGCGCGCTGAAACCGCGATGGGCGGCCGATCCCCCGCTTCCAGCGGAGGATCGGCCTCGCCCCATGTTCTTCCCGTGGCATCTCGTCCGTCGGCGTTGGCTCCGTCCGGCTCCAGCGATCCGGGATCAGCCGGCCGGGACGGTTCAGCGCGGCAGGACCCGGTAGTGGCGTCCGGCGTAGAGCAAGCCGTCGATGTTCCTTATCTCTGCGAGCGCCTCGACCTCACAGATCAGCACGTCGTGAGTGCCGACCTCATGCCGATCGACGATCCGGCAATCGAAGGCAACGAGAGCATCCGGCAGAACCGGGGCTCCGGTTTGCAGCCTGCCCCAGACTCGCCCGTCGAAGCGTTTGGCCCGCGGCACGCGGCCGGCGAAGTCGGCGGCCAAGCCTTCGTGCGCCGCCGAGAGCGTGTTGATGCAGAGCACGCCGTTGCGCTGGAAAGCCGGATAGGCGGATGAGCCACGGTTGAGGCAGACCAGCAGCGTCGGCGGGTCGTCGCTGACGCTGCACACCGACGTCGCGGTCAGGCCCGCCCGGCCGCCCGGCCCATCCGTGGTGACGAGATGAACCGCGCTCGCGAGTTGGGCCATCGCCTCGCGATAGGCCGAGGCGGACACGGCCTCAAGGTCGGGTGAAGTCATAGCGTTCGCCTCTCGGGGCCGGATCGGGTCCCGATCGTTGAGCAGGACGTCGCAAGGCTCGGTTGAGCGCCCGCGAAAGCATGACGCGGTGGGCGCTCCGGCCGTTCCGGTCAAGGGCGGCGGTGGTCATCAGGGGCCAATCAGGACCGGATCGTGGCTTGATCGTGCTTTGCGTTGCCGAAGATCGGTGCGGGATGGCACCGGGCCGATCACGGCCATCATCTTGCGGAACGGGTCGACCCTGTCCGATGAAGCGTGGGTCCCACCTCGCGGAGGCCGTGCCATCCCCGCTGCCGAACCTCATCGCTCCGCCCCGGCCCGCCAGCGCTCGCACGGCATCGTGCGCCTGCGCGTCGCCCCGGCCGGCTCCGACGCCCCGACACGGATCGTCGATCTGGCTGAGAGCGGTCCCTTGCGCCTCCGCTTTCCCCGCCAGAGCGGCGAGCGGATGCTGGAGGGGGTCCTGGTGAATACCGGCGGCGGCATCGCCTGCGGCGACGTGTTCGAGGTGTCGGTCGCGGTCGAGGCGGGCGGGGCCTGCCTGCTGACCACGACGGCGGCAGAGAAGATCTACCGCTCGGACGGGCCGAAGGCGGAGATCGTCAACCGGGTGAGTGTCGCTTCGGGAGCGCGGCTCGATTGGCTGCCGCAGGAGACGATCCTGTTCGACCAGGCCCGGCTCCTGCGCCGCTTCGAGGCGGATCTGGCCTGCGACGCCGCGCTGCTCGTGGCCGAGATCGTTGTGCTCGGCCGAGCCGCCCGGAACGAGAGCTTGCAGGAGGCCCTGTTCGAGGATTGCTGGCGCATCCGCCGCGACGGCCGCCTCGTCTACGCCGACAGCCTGCGTCTCGACGGGCCGGTCACCGAACTCATGGCCCGCACCGCGATCGGCGGCGGCGCCCGCGCGCTCGCGACGATCCTCGACCTCTCGCCCCGCGCCGAGGCGCGGCTCGACGAGGCCCGCTCCCTCCTCGGCACACTGCCCGACATGGTGGAGGCCGGCGCGAGCGCCTGGAACGGTCACCTCGCCATTCGGATGCTGGCGCCCACGGTCGCGCCGTTGCGCGAGGGCGCCGCCCGCTTCATGGCCGCATGGCGTCGGCGGCCGATGCCGCGGGTCTGGCAGAGCTGACCGACCCGCTTGACCTCGGCCCGAGCATGATCCTTGCTCGCGCCGATTCCCACACCCGGCCGCCTTCTAGCTCAGGACGCACGCCTTGCTCCTCACGCCCCGCGAGAAAGACAAGCTTCTCATCGCCATGGCCGCCCAGGTCGCCCGCAACCGGCTGGCGCGGGGAGTGAAGCTCAACCATCCGGAGGCGGTCGCCCTCATCACCGATTTCGTGGTGGAGGGCGCCCGCGACGGACGCTCCGTCGCCGAGCTGATGCAGGCGGGTGCGACCGTCCTCGACGCCTCGCAGGTGATGGAGGGGGTGCCGGAGATGATCCACGACATCCAGGTCGAGGCGACCTTTCCGGACGGAACAAAGCTCGTCACCGTCCACCATCCGATCCGTGGCACGCCCTCCGGCGACGTGCCCGGCACCGTGACCACGCTGCCCGGCGAGATCGTCTTCAACGAGGGCGCGCCGCGGACCGTGATCCAGGTCGCCAACACCGGCGACCGCCCGATCCAGGTCGGCTCGCACTACCACTTCTTCGAGGTGAATCCGGGCCTCGTCTTCGACCGCGACAAGGCGCGCGGCCAGCGTCTCGACATCGCGCCGGGGACGGCGGTGCGCTTCGAGCCCGGATCGACCCGCGAGGTGGCGCTCGTGCCGCTCTCCGGGGCCCGGACGGTCTTCGGCTTCCGCGGCGACGTGATGGGGCCGCTCTGACGCCACGTCCCGGACCCCTCTCGCGTGGGGCCGGGACGCTCTATTCTCCGGCGAAAGCGGTCAGGCCTCGCTCTCGGGCAGCGCCAAGCCTTCAGCCGACCACGTCATGCCGAACAGGTCGCGGACGGCCTCGACCCGGTTGTCGCTTCCGGCCGCGCGGGTGATCAGCGTCCGAAGCGCGATCTCCGGATCCTTCCCGTCATAGGCGAAGAACAGCGCCGGCTGGAGCTGGGCATCGAAGCGCTCGCGCACGAGCGCTGCGAGTACTTTGCGGGCGAAGCCGCGATGGGCGGTAGCGAAGCCGCGGACCCGTCCTGCGTGGGCGGCAAGCGCGGCATTGATGGTGGCCTGGTACGCGATCAGGCGTTCGCCGATCTCAGATGGCAGGATCGCCACGACATCGTCGACCGCGCCCGTCGCGACCCAGGAGAGCACGTTCTTCTCGAGGTGGACGCTGGACAGGGCTCGGTGACGCAGAACGTAGCCATCGCTCTTGAGCTTCAGACGGTGGCCGTCCGCGAAGCAGACCACGTAGCCTTCGATGCCCGCGGCACTCCGCGCCTCGTCAACGAAGCGCTTTGCGTCAGTGACGCTGCCGTAGTTCCTGACCGGTGGAACCTCGAACCGCTCGTTCAGGGCGGCCATCTCTTCGTGCGGCAGACAAACCCCTGACGCCATCACGCGAGCCGCGAGCAGTGTGCGCACCGGCGCGGGATAGGCGACCACCATGCGTTTGTCGGGCGAAGTGACGTCGAAGATTGGCGTGATCCCGCCGCGAGAAGGAACCGTGAGAGCGCGGCGATCCCACCATCGGCGCGAGCTTCAGCCCTCTCCGCTTGGGTCGTCGCTCCCATGCGGGTCATGAACACGAGGGCGCCCTCCAGCATCACCGGAGGTACCGTCGAGCCGTCGAGCTTGTCCAAGACGATGTGCGGAGCCGACCAGTCGAGGGTCTCGGCCCGTTCGCGCTCGCCGAGATTGAAGAATTTGTGGAATGGCCGGCCGATCAGATGGCCGTCGCGCTCGAATCAGAGACCGCGGCATTCGCGGGCGATCGGTGTATCGAACGTCTCTGGAAGCGAGAAAACATAGTCGATCGCCGTGTGATCAGGACGCCTAGGGACGACGAAACCTTGCTCAAAGGAGATTGCAGGGCACCATCGGCTCAATGTTCGGTGGCGGGAAAGCCCATGACACTATCCAGGTTTGTTGAGTCGGAGATGCGGGCAACGACATGAAGCGGTCATTTTTCAAGCAATAGAATCGAATCGACACGGAACTCTCCTTGGTAAGTTGTCGAAGGGTGCGCTAGACTGGGGATATAATCCGGTTCGTCAAGCATAGGGTTGTGTCATGACCCGGCGATCAGTTACGTGCACGGAAAACCTGGAGCCGCTTGTACATGGAATTCAAATTTACCTTCGGTGCCCCCGGAAATGCGACTACGCGTGATGGGACAGGTCGCCGTTGCGAAGGCCCCGTTCACAGCGGCCGCTGCGCGGTGCCGGCCGCACTCCGTGACGTGACTCCACAGCCCCGCTCGGATACGCGCACACAGGCCGGTTTCCGTGGTGACGTGATGGGTGCCCTGTGAGCCTGACCGGTGAGGTACATGAGCGCGATCGAGGGCGTGCGATAATGGCACCCGATGCCGAGGCGCATCCGACGCCGACGAAGAAGCGGAGCGTCTGTGCCATCTCCGGCGTCGAGATGAACCGCCGGAACCTCGTGCCGGTGGCGACCCTGCGCCCGGCCCTCGTCGAGCATATCCGGGCCGATTATCCCGGTTTGGCGGACGACGCGCTCATCAGCGTCAAGGAACTCGCCAAGTACCGGACGCGCTACGTCGCCGAACTGCTGGCGGAGGAGCACGGTGAGTATTCCGACCTCGACCGGCAGGTGGCCGAGAGCATCGCCGCCCAGGACACGATCGCCGAGAACATCGAGGAGGATTACGACGAGCACCGCAGCTTCGGCGAGCGCGTCTCGGACGGTCTCGCCGCCTTCGGCGGGTCGTGGGCCTTCCTCATCAGCTTCGCCCTGGTGCTGGTCACGTGGATGGCCGTGAACGTCATCATGGGCGAGATGCGGGCGTTCGATCCCTACCCGTTCATCCTGCTCAACCTCGTCCTGTCCTGCCTCGCGGCGATCCAGGCACCGATCATCATGATGAGCCAGAGCCGGCAGGACAAGAAGGACCGGCTGCGCTCCAACAACGATTACCGCGTCAACCTGAAGGCCGAGCTGGAAATCCGGCACCTGCACGAGAAGATGGATCATCTCGTCACGAAACAGTGGCAGAGACTCGCCGAAATTCAGCAGATCCAGCTCGAAATGCTTCAGGAGATGCGCACCCGCGTGACGCGCAAGCCCGTCGTGAAGGTCAAGAAGGTGGTGCGCAAGAAGCGTGCGAAGCCGGGGGGACCTGAGGCGGCACCATCTGCGAGCGTGGCCGAGCCGTCGTCCGGGCCGCCCATGTCCGAGGCGGCCGGCTGAGCGGCGCGCACGCCTCATCCGCTCGGCACCAATCCTGCCTGCTCCACCCTGCGAACCCGATTTCGAGCATCACCATGTCTGCCCGTCTGCCCCGCGCCGCCTATGCCGACATGTTCGGACCAACCACCGGCGACCGCATCCGGCTCGCCGACACGAGCCTTGAGATCGAGGTCGAGCGCGACTTCACGGTCTACGGCGAGGAGGTGAAGTTCGGCGGCGGAAAGGTGATCCGCGACGGGATGGGCCAGTCTCAGGCGACCAACGCGGCCGGCGCCGTCGACACGGTGATCACCAACGCGGTCGTGCTCGACCATTGGGGCGTGGTGAAGTGCGATGTCGGCATCGTGCGGGGGCGCATCTTCAAGCTCGGCAAGGCCGGCAACCCGGATGTGCAGGCGAATGTCGACATCGTCGTCGGCCCTGGCACCGAGGTGATCGCGGGCGAGGGCAAGATCCTCACGGCGGGCGGCTTCGACAGCCATATCCACTTCATCTGTCCGCAGCAGATCGAGGAGGCGCTGTGCTCTGGCGTCACGACGATGTTGGGGGGCGGCACGGGCCCGGCGCACGGTACTTTCGCCACCACCTGCACGCCGGGCCCGTGGCACATTGCCCGGATGATCGAGGCGGCGGATTCCTTCCCGATGAACCTCGCCTTTGCCGGCAAGGGCAACGCTTCGGTGCCCGGTGCGCTGGAGGAGATGATCCGCGCCGGCGCCTGCGCGATGAAGCTGCACGAGGATTGGGGCACGACGCCCGCCGCCATCGACACCTGCCTCTCGGTGGCCGACGCCTTCGACGTGCAGGTCATGATCCACACCGACACGCTCAACGAGTCGGGCTTCGTCGAGGATACGATCGCCGCCTTCAAGGGCCGCACCATTCACGCCTTCCACACGGAGGGCGCGGGCGGCGGCCATGCGCCGGACATCATGAAGGTGGCGGGTCTCGCGAATGTGCTGCCGTCGTCGACGAACCCGACGCGGCCATACACAAAGAATACCATCGACGAGCATCTCGACATGTTGATGGTGTGCCACCACCTCGACCCGTCGATTCCGGAAGACCTCGCCTTTGCCGAGAGCCGCATCCGCAAGGAGACCATCGCGGCCGAGGACATTCTGCACGACATCGGCGCGCTCTCGATGATGTCCTCCGACAGCCAAGCCATGGGCCGGGTCGGCGAGGTCGTGATCCGCACGTGGCAGACCGCCGACAAGATGAAGCGCCAGCGCGGCGCCCTGCCGGGGGATTCATCGGGAAACGACAACCTGCGCGCCCGGCGCTACGTGGCCAAGTACACGATCAACCCGGCCATTGCGCACGGCGTATCGCGGCACATCGGCTCGGTCGAGCCGGGCAAGCTCGCCGACCTCGTGCTGTGGACGCCCGCCTTCTTCGGCGTGAAGCCGGACCTCGTGCTCAAGGGCGGAATGATCGCGACCGCGCCGATGGGCGACCCCAACGCCTCGATCCCGACGCCGCAGCCGGTGCATTATCGGCCGATGTTCGGCAGCTACGGCCGGGCTCCGTTCGCCACCGCCCTTACCTTCGTCTCCAAGGCGGCGATCGAAGACGGCGTGAAGGAGAAGCTGCGCGTCTCCAAGGAACTGGTGGCGGTGGAGAACGTGCGCGGCGGCATCTCGAAGAAGAGCATGATCCTCAACGACGCGACGCCGGTGATCGAGATCGACCCCGAGACCTACGACGTGCGCGCCGACGGCGAACTGCTGGTCTGCGAGCCGGCGGAGGTCTTGCCGATGGCGCAGCGCTACTTCCTGTTCTGAGCTATCATCGGCCGCTGACAGGAGGCCCCCGATGTCCAAGGCCGCGCTGAAGCCGCCCCTGGCGGCCGATCTCTACGAGACGGATTTTTACGCCTGGACTCAAGCCCAGGCCGAACTGCTGCGCGCAGGTCGGTTCGATGAACTCGATCTTCGCAATCTGATCGACGAGGTGGCCAGCGTGGGGGGCAGCGAGAAACGCGAGATCGAGAGTCGCCTCGACATCCTGCTGGCGCATCTCCTCAAATGGAAATTTCAGCCGGGCGCCCGGACGAGCAATTGGCAGGCTACGCTGCGAGAGCAGCGCATGCGCATCGGGCGGATACTGAAGTCGAGTCCAAGCCTGAAACGTTATCCGGCTGAAGTCTTCTCGGAATGCTATCTCTCTGCTCGCCTGGTGGCGGCCAAGGAAACCGGGATCGACTTCAGTCTGTTCCCGGAAAAACCTCCTTTCACCGTCGAGCAGACACTCGATCCAAACTACTTTCCGAAGGAGCCCGGGCTCCTCGATCAATCTTGAGCCTATGATCCGCGCCACCCGCGTCATCCGCCGCGACCGTCTCGGCTCCGGCGAGATCGTCGACCGCATCGTGCTCGATTCGAACGATCGCCATCGCCGCCGCATGGCGATGCGCGGCGTCGGCGGCACCGCGTTCCTGCTCGATCTCGCCGAGGCCACCGTGCTCGATGACGGCGACGCCCTCGCGCTGGAGGACGGCCGCTTGGTCTGGGTCGAGGCGGCGCCGGAGGCGCTGCTGGAGATCCGCGCGCCCACCCCGCAGGCGCTCAAGCGGCTGATCTGGCATATCGGCAACCGGCACATCCCCGCCGAGATCGGCGAGGAGGCGGTATGGATCGCGCATGACCACGTGCTCGCCGACATGGTGCGGGGCTTAGGGGGAACCGCCGAGCCGGTCAGGCGGCCGTTCCGGCCGGAGGGCGGCGCCTATGCCGGCGGACATGCGCATGACCATGGCCACGGCCACGCGCACGGTCATTCCCACACCCATGATTGACACCCTGCGACTGATGGCGTGGCTCTCGCCGACCTACCCGGTTGGTGCCTTCGCCTACTCGCACGGGCTCGAATGGGCGGTGGAGTGCGGCGACGTGCGCGACGCCGCCACCCTCGCCGGCTGGCTCGCCGATGTGCTGGAGCGAGGGGCGGGCCGCAACGACATGATCCTCTGCGCCGCCGCCCACCGGGCCACGGCGGCGGGCGACGGAGCGAGCCTCGCCGAGACCAACGACCTCGCCCTTGCGCTCGCCCCCTCCCGCGAGCTTCACCTGGAGACGAGCCAGCAGGGGCGCAGTTTCCTGGACGCGACGCTGCGGGCGTGGCCCTGCCCTGCCCTCGCCGCCGTCGCCGAGCGGCTCGCGGCCGAGGTCGCCTATCCCGTCGCAGTCGGCGCGGCGGCCGGGGTGCACGGCGTCGCGCGGGAGGCGACTGTTGCGGCCTACGGCCTCGCCTTCGTCCAGAACCTCGTCTCGGCCGCCCTGCGCGTTGCGCCGGTCGGCCAGAGCGCGGGCATGGCAGTGCTCGCCGCGCTCACGCCCCGCGTCGCCGCACTGGCGCAGACGCTCCACGCGGGAGACCTCGATGCGCTCGGCAGCGCGACCCTGCGGCTCGATCTCGGTTCCTTCCGACACGAGACGCAGTATTCCCGCATCTTCCGCTCCTGAGGATTTTTTCGAAGCCATGGCATCCGTGAACGGACCTCTCCGCGTCGGCATCGGCGGACCCGTCGGCTCCGGCAAGACCGCGCTGATGGAGCAGCTCTGCCGCCGCTTTCGCGAATCCTACGAGATCTGCGCCATCACCAACGACATCTACACCAAGGAGGATGCGCGGATCCTCACCGTGGCGGGCGCCCTGCCGGAGGAGCGCATCCTCGGCGTCGAGACCGGCGGCTGCCCGCACACGGCGATCCGCGAGGACGCCTCGATCAACCTCGCGGCGGTGGCCGAGATGCGCCGCCGTTTCCCCCGGCTCGACCTCGTGCTGATCGAATCCGGCGGCGACAACCTCGCGGCGACCTTCTCACCGGAACTGGCGGACCTCACCCTCTACGTCATCGACGTGGCCGGCGGCGAGAAGATCCCGCGGAAGGGCGGCCCCGGCATCACCCGCTCGGACCTGCTCATCGTCAACAAGACCGACCTCGCTCCGCTGGTCGGCGCCGATCTTTCGGTGATGGAGGCCGACACGCAGCGGATGCGCGGCACGCGGCCCTACGTGTTCGCCTCGCTGCGCGAAGGGCACGGGGCGGACACGGTCGCCCGGTTCATCGTCGAGGCGGGAGGGCTGGGGTGAGGACGCCCCTCACGGTTTCCGGTTGATCGCGTCGGGTATTGCCCTACCCCGTCATTACTTCGGCATCGCCTCGCAATGACAGAGAGGAGCCCGAAGCGCTCAGGCTTTCCTCACGACGGTGCCGAGCGGCGGAACGCATCGCGCTCCTCCAGCACCTCGATCAAGTCGAGCACGCGCACGATCTGACCCGACACATCCCACCACGGCGGCAGGCGGCGCGAGGCCGAGACCGGATGGTGCAGCACGGCCTCGACGAGGAAGGCGATTTCCGGAAGCGGTGGTGCGGACAGCCCCAGCGCGCGGCCCGCGGGCAGGACGGCGCGGGCGAGGAGTCCAGCCTTGTGCGGGCCGCTCACGCGGGCGCGTCGGGTGACCGAATCGAAGCCGTTCGCCTCCACTGCGCGCCCGATCTCCGCGTAGATCGTACCGGCGGCACGGATGGCCGGCCGACAGCTTAGGGGAAGCGCGGCGATACCGGGCTCGGCGCGGGCGTAGAGCCCGTCGGCCGCCGCCAGCAGGCCGGCCACGACTTGTTGCAGACCGGGGCTGAGTCGAGGCTCGGAGAGGAAGGCGTCGGCGTCGAGACCCGCCGCGTCGAGCCAGTCCCGTGGCAAGTAGAGGCGCCCGGCGCGGGCATCCTCGCCGACGTCGCGGGCGATGTTGGTGAACTGCATGGCGACGCCCAGGTCGCAGGCGCGGGCGAGCGCGTGACCATCGCGCACGCCCATCACCAGGGTCATCATCGCCCCGACCGTGCCCGCGACGCGGGCCGCGTAGGCAGCCAGCTCCGATAGGGTGTTGTAGCGCCGGCCTTCGATATCCCAGGCGAACCCTTCGAGCAGCGCCCGCGGCAGCGCCTCGGGGATGGCATGGCGGGCCAGCACCTCGGCGAGCGCCCGGTCGGCCGGGTGGTCGGCAGGGCGGCCGGCGAGCGCCGCCGTCAGCCGCCGCTCCAGCCGCGCGAGGGAGGCGGCCCGGCTGCCTCCCACCTCGTCCACCGCGTCGTCGGAGAGGCGGCAGAAGGCGTAGAGGCCGTAGGCGGAGGTTCGCACCGCGGGCGGCAGCAGCATCGAGGCGGCGAAGAAGCTTTTCGAGCCGGCGCGGATCGCGGCGCGGCAGGCGGCACGATCCGCGTCGCTGGCGGCGGAGGGGTCAGGCGCGAACACGGGCATCCGGCACCACGGTATCGAGGACACGGGCCGAGGAGAGCACGCCCGGCAGACCGGCGCCGGGATGCGTCCCCGCGCCGACGAGGAAGAGGTTCGCCACATCCTCCGAGCGGTTGTGAGGGCGGAACCACGCCGATTGCGTCAGCACCGGCTCAAGTCCGAAGCCCGAGCCGCGGAAGCTCAGGAAGTCGTCGGAGAAATCCTGCGGCGTCGTCATCCGCGAGGTGACGAGGGCGTCGTTGAGCCCTGGCAGCACCGAGCCTTCGAGGAAACGGGCGATCCGCTGGCGGTAGGGCTCGGCAAGTCGCGCCCAATCCTGGCCGCCGGCGAGGTTCGGCACCGGGGCGAGCACGTAGAACGCGTCGCAGCCCGGGGGAGCGAGCAGCGGGTCGGTCGCGGTCGGGCGATGGAGGTAGAGGCTGAAGTCGTCCGCCAAGTGCTTGCGGTCGAAGATATCCTGCAGCAGGCCGCGGTAGCGCGGGCCCATCAGGATCATGTGGTGATCGACCTCCGGGTACTTCTTCCGGGTGCCGAAATACCAGACGAACAGCCCCATGGAGGACGAGGCGCGCCCCAGACGCCGCGCGCTCCAGCGCCGGGTTCGGCCGCCGAGCAGTGTGCCGTAGGTAAAGGCGGAATCGGCGTTCGAAACGACGATGGAAGCGGGAATGCTCTCTCCGTCGGCCAGCACCACGCCCGTTGCCGCACCACGCTCGACGCGGATGCGCGCGACCTCCGCGCCGCAGCGGATCGCCCCGCCTTGCTCGCGAATCAAGCCGCAGAGGCCGTCGACCAGCCGCCCGGTGCCGCCCATGGCGAAGTGGACGCCCCATTGCCGCTCCAGATGGGCGATGAGGCAGTAGATCCCGCTGGCGCGAAACGGGTTTCCTCCGATGAGCAGCGGGTGGAAGCTGAAGATGGTGCGCAGCCGCTCGTCGCGGATGAAGCGGCTGACCACGTCGTAGACGCTGCGGTGGCCCGAGAGGCGCAGCAGGTCGGGGCCGATCCGCAGCATCGCACCGAGGCTGTCGAACGGGACGTGGCCGAGTTGCTCGAAGCCGACCCGGCACACGGCCTCGCTGTGGGCCATGAAGCGCTCGTAGCCGGGCACGTCGTCCGGTGAGAAGCGGGCGACCTCCGCTCGCATCGCCGCACGGTCGCCGCTATAGGCGAAGCTTTGACCGTCCTCGAAGCGGATGCGGTAGAACGGCTGCATCGGCACGAGAGTGACGTCCTTGCGCAGCTCCCGCTCGCACAGGCGCCACAGCTCCTCGAACAGGAACGGCGCGGTGACGATGGTCGGTCCCGCGTCGAAGGTGAAGCCGTCTTGCCGATGCACGCGGGCGCGACCACCGGGCTGGTCGAGCCGCTCCAACACGGTGACGCGGTAGCCACGCGCGCCGAGCCGGATCGCTGCCGCCAGCCCGCCGAAGCCGGAGCCGATCACGACCGCGTGCGGCCGGGCATCAGGGCCAGTCGCGTCAGTCGGCTTGACGGCGAGTGTCAACATAACTTGACACTATGGCCGGGATTTCCGTCAGCGCAAGAGGCGTTTTACGTCGATGACGTCTGCGACACATCGGCTTCCGCGCGGATGATGTCGGCGACCCGGCCAGGCGCCTCTTCATGGGCGAGATGGCCGAGCCCACGCAGCAACTCGACGCGGGCATTGGGCAATCGCTCGCGTAGTGTGAAGGCGTCCTCCGGCTTGATCGCCTTGTCGTCCCCGCCGACGATCAGCAGCGTGCGGGTGTCGAGCCGCGGCAGGTCGCGGGCGAGTGCCGGGAGATCCCAGTTCGCCATCATGCCGAGGGCACCCGAGACGTGGCCGGCGCGGGTGAACAGCCGCCGGTAGAGGTCGAGTCCCTGCGGGTCGAGGCGCGAGCCGGTGCTGTCGATGAGTCGGCGCACGGCGGCCCGGTCGGCGCTCCAGGCGAAGACCTTCGGGGTGACGGGGTTCAGGAACAGCATCCGGGCGATGCCGGGAAACAGGAAGCTCGCGAAGCCTGGAAACGGCGTCAGCGCGCCGTTGATCGCCACCAGCAGGTCGGGTGTGATGCGCCGATCGAGGCACATCCGCGCGAGCAAAGCCGCGCCGGCCGAATGGCCGATGGCGAGGCGCGTCGTCAGGCCGAGACTGGCCGTGAGGTCGCCCACCGCCTCGGCCATGCCCGGCAGGGAAAGGCGGCGGGCGGGCAGCGGATCGGTGAAGCCGTGGCCAGGAAGATCGGGCGCCAGCACGCGAAACCCTCGCTCCGCCAGAAGCGGCGCCAGCCCGCGCCAGGAATGGGTCGCGGCACCGGTGCCGTGCAGGAGCAGCAGGCCGGGCGCGTTCGGCTCACCGAATTCCTGCACGTGCCAGCGTAGGCCCGCGGCCTCGACGAAGCGGCTCGCGGCCCGGTGCGGCCAATCGCGGCCGTCGCGCTCCCAATTGGGCCGGTCGTCATCGAGGAGGGGCAAGGGCGGTTCGGGCCTCAGGCTGTGGCGGCGCGCACCGCCGCGCTGACGCTGCCCGCATCGGCGTGGGGCAGCGGACAGTAGCGCGCCTGCGCCGCCTCGGCGAGGCGGCGCGCCCCGTCGGGGCGGGCGCCGGTGTCGATCACCAGGGTGGGCAGGCCCTGCACCCGCAGCAGGCGGGCGGCGGCCAGGGCCTCCTCGCCGGCAAGCGCCCGGCCGCCGAGGCCGGAACGGGCGACGTTGGCGCGCCCGTCGGTGAGCAGGACGATGACCGGGCTTCCGCCCCCGCGCCGCACGCCGAGCGCGAGGGTGGCGGCGGCGTCGAGTCCGGCGGCAAGCGGCGTGCCGCCCCCGCCCGGCAGGCCGGCGAGCGCCCGCTTGGCCCGCACCAGGGAGCGCGTCGGCGGCAGCACGGTCTCGGCGCCGATGCCGCGGAAGGCGACGAGGGCGATCCGGTCGCGCCGGACGTAAGCCTCGGCGAGCAGCAATTCGACGGCGCCCTTGGCTTCCGCCAGCCGTTCCAGCGCCGCGGAGCCGGAGGCATCGACGCAGAAGATCGTCGTGGTCTCGCTGCGCCGCTTTAGTCGGCGGATCCGGAAATCCTCCGGACTGACGACGATGCGGCGCGGGTCGCTCCCGGACCGGCGCAGGCTTTGCCAGGGGGCGGCGGCGCGTAGGGTGGCGATCAGGTCGAGCCGTCCCCGGCGCGGGTCGCCGGGTCGGCTGCCGATCGGGCGGCCCGCGAGCGGCGATGCCGCCGCTGCACCCGTCCGCCCGGCGGCGGTCGAGCGCAGCGGCGGATCGCTGGCGAGGAGCCGAGCCAGCAGGTTTTTGGGAAGCGCAGCTCGGACGGCTTCGAGGATCGTCTCGCTGGATTTTTGCGCGGGTGCTTCATCCCGCTCGGCCGCCTCGTCGGGCGAAGGGGCGGTGTCTTGCGGGGACTCCGGCTGCGGCTGATCCGGCGATTCTTCCTCGTCCGGCCGCGGCGGAGCCGGCAGTCGTGTCGCCCGCGGGGCCAGTACCAGGCGGGCCGCCGCGATCAGGTCGGCCTCGTCCGGCTCCCCGCGGCCGGCCTCCGCCGCGATCAGCCGGGCGGTCCGCAGGGCGAGGAGCGGCGCCCGCAGGGAGAGGACGCCGAAGGCTTCCGCAACGGTGCAAAGGGTAGTGACCGGGTCGTCCGCGGCCCTTCCACTTGGAGGCTCGGACGCCTGCACGTCGGTCGGCTTTGGGCCCCCGGCACGCGGTGTTGCAGCCGCCCTCGCCTCGCGCAGGCTGACGCCGGTCAGGTCGATGCGGAAACCGAGCCGGTCGGCGAGAGCGTCGGCGACGATCTCGTCCTCCTGCCCCTCGTCGAGCAGCACGAGGCCGAACCGGGCCGGAAGCCGGGCGGCAAGGCCGTCACGTTCCAGCGCCAGGGTTCCGGTGTCGAGGGCGCCCGCGAGCCGGGCGACGGTGCCACACGCGAGGCGCTCGGCCATCGGAACGAGGACGACCCCGCCGTCAGACTCCGCCAGAAGTCCGCGTTGGATCACCGGTCGGCCGGCGCGCAGGGTCGCGGGCAGGTCGAGGCCGCCGATCAGCCGGTCGTCGGCGATGCCTGGCGGCATTCGCCGCATCGGCCCGGCGAGCCGGCTGCGGAGATGGTCGAGCCAGAAATCGCGGACCGGCCCGGCCCCAGCCCGCAGCACGATCCCGCCGAGGCCGTGCGGGTCGGCGGCGAACAGGGCGGCGGCCCGCAGCGCATCGTCCCAGGCCCCGGCCGCATCCTCCTGCTCCGGGGCCATCGTGGGGGTCAGCGCTTGAACATCGGGTGCTCGACCCGGTCGCCCGCGCGGATGCCGAGCTTGGCGGCCGTGCCGGCATTGAGTTCGAGCACCGCGAGAACCGGCTCGCCCGACGAAATCACCTTGGTCGAGAGCGGCTCGGTGTCGGCGGCGATCCGGGCGATCGAGCCGTCGGAGCGGATGAACACCATGTCGAGCGAGAGATAGGTGTTCTTCATCCACATGGTGGCCGGCGCCGGCCGCTCGAAATCGAACAGCATGCCGTGGTCGGCCGCCATGGAGCGGCGATACATCAGCCCCTTGGCACGCTGCGCATCGGTGCGCATCACCTCCACTTGGAAGGCGTGGCGGCCGTTCTTGGCGACGATGCCGAGCGGTTCGGTCGCGGCCTGAGCGGCGGGCGCAGCCTCCTGGGCGCGCAGCGGCGTCACCGGCAGCGCCGCGAGCGCGGCGAGGCAGGCGGCGAGGCGCAGGAACTTGGACACGGAGGGAAACACGGGCACGCGGATCACCGTCAATGCGAAGCCGGAAGCGCCCCGTCGACGAGGCGGACTTCCGCCGCCATAGCACCCTTCGAGCCGTCGCCGTAGCGCACCAGAACTTGCTCGCCGGGCTTCAGCTCGGCGATGCCGTATCGGCGCAGGGTCTCCATGTGGACGAAGATGTCCGGCGTGCCGTCGCCGCGGCTGAGGAAGCCGAAGCCGCGCAGGCGGTTGAACCACTTCACCACCGCGACCTCCAGGCCGCTGGTCGGCGTCACGCTCTCGTGGGTTCGCGCCATCGGCAGTTCGGAGGGGTGGAGCGCGGTGGACTGGTCCAGCGAGATCACCCGGAATGCCTGCCAGCCGCGAGCGCGCTGCACCGCCTCGACGACGATCCGCGCGCCCTCGCTCGCGGCCTGATGCCCGTCCCGGCGCAAGCAGGTGATGTGCAGCAGCACGTCCGCCGAGCCGTCATCCGGCACGATGAAGCCGAACCCCTTCGAGACGTCGAACCACTTGATGCGCCCGGCAATCTCCACGAGCTCGGACGGACGCTCGTCCTCGCTCTCCCGCTCCGTCGCGCGGTCCCGCATTTCCGGCATGCGAAGCCCGACGGAACTCATTTCGTGATCGTTCGACATGTAAGCAACCCGTGCCGAATCGCGCGGCGCAATCCCGGAGCTACGTTAACAAAGTCAGATTACGCGGAAAGCCCGTTTGGCCGGCAACGGGACACTTCAAAAGATCATTTTTCGGATGCATGGCGACAATGCCGCATCTCGCGAGAGCCGCGTCGCAGGTTCCTCTGATCAGTCCTGATCAGGATCCGGCACGAGAGAGCGTGACCGTACAAAGGGTTAGGGTCGCTTGCAGGGCCGCTGGCGGGAAAACGGTCTGTCGCGATAGCGATTCGGATGACCGCAGGGCTGCTCGTCCGGCAGGCAGCGGCTTTCGCGCGCACCCTTCGCCTGGACCGGGGAACGGTGTTAGGGCGCGGCCATGCCTGCCTCCCCTCCGTTCCAGCCACCCTGTCCGAGCCGGCGGATCGATGCCGTCGACCTTGCCCGGGGTGCGGCGCTCGCGGCGATGGTGGCATACCATGCGCTGTGGGATCTCGGCTTCCTGCAAATCACGCCCCAGAATTTCGCGCTGACCGCGCTGGGGCGACTGGCGGCCCACGGCATCGCCGGCTCGTTCCTGCTGCTGGTAGGGGTCGGCCTCGTGCTCGCCAACGGCGACGGCCTGCGCTGGCGGCCCTTCGCCCTGCGTCTCGCCCGCATCGGCGGTGCGGCGCTTCTCATCACCGTGGCGACGCGGATCGCCTTTCCGCAGAGCTACATCTTCTTCGGTATCCTGCACTGCATCGCCGTCTCGAGCCTGCTGGGATTGCCCTTCGTGTTCCTGCCGGCCTCGACCGCCGGGCTCGGCGCCGTCGCCGTGATGGTGGCGCCGCGGGTCGTGGCCCATCCCCTGCTCGATGCGCCGGAATTCTATTTTCTCGGATTGGGCCGCGGTCTGCCCGACAGCAATGACTGGGTGCCGCTGTTTCCCTGGTTCGGGCTGGTGCTCGCCGGGATTGCGCTCGCTCGGCTCCTGCGGCCGGCGCTGGCCGGCTCGGCTGTCGCCCGCTGGCGGGCCCGCAATGCCGTGGCGCGCGGGGCAGCCTTCGCCGGGCGGCACAGCCTCCCCGTCTACCTCGTCCACCAGCCAGTGCTGCTCGCCCTCCTCACCGGCCTCGTGACGTTGACCGGGCCGCACCCGAAGGCCGGTCTCGCAAGCTTCCGCAAGGACTACATCGCGCACTGCACCCGCACCGGCGGCGAGGCGGAAGCCTGCCGGATCGCCGCCCGCTGCACCGCCGATGCCCTGCAGCGGGAGGGGCTCTGGGGCTCCGGCAAGCCCTACTCGGGCGAAGAGCGGGCAAAGGCGCAGGGCGTCTCGCAACGCTGCTACGCGGCCGCGGAAGGCACTGTGGCCCCACCGTGAGGCTCAAAACTTCCGAGGGAGGCCCCACGGGATGCGCGGCACAAGGATCACCGACGCCTCGCAACAGCATCCCGGCGCCTGCACAATGTCTCAGGCGAGACTGCCGTTACACCATCGTGCCCAGGTAGAGGCGGTCAGTCACCGAGCCTCCTGTGAGGCGATCTCGATCACCCCTGATCTCTGACCACAAACATCGTCGCAACGGTGTCGTGCCGATGATGGCGCAACCACGCGGCGGGTCGTCCTCGACAGGAGCCGCTCGATACCCCTCTCCCGGACTGACGTCTCGTGAAGACCCTCATCGGATCAGATCTCGAGAAAACTGTCTCGGGTTTGGCAAAAGCAGAGGGTCATGCGGTATCAAGAGCACTAAAAAGTATTGACTTCGACTTTATGCCTGCCAATATTGGTTAGTGATTCTGGCGGACTTTGATGGTCGCCTAAGTCTGAAGATTCGATGCCTCTCGGGTGTCTCGGCGTCAATCCTCCTCGTGGAGTGCTCTCCGCACTCCTTCAATGCTGTCTGCAATAAGGGGGGTAGCCGTGTCGTTTATCCTCAGAGCGCTTCCGCCCATCTTCATTGCAATGGTCCTGCTGTTAGCAGCGAATGGCCCATCGACAGCACTCCAGGAGTGCAAATGGTTCGGCACGAAACCGTTCTGCGACGGTAAATGTCCGAATGGATGGAATTACACCGGAAAGCGGGAGGGATGCACAACGGGGTCACGCCGTTATTGCTGTCGAGAGGTTGCCAGCGCGCCGATTCCCGGACCCGTGCCGCAGACTTGCCGCTGGTTCGGCACGCGGCCCTTCTGCAACGGCCAGTGCCCGAGCGGCTGGACATATTCGGGCCAGCGGCAAAGCTGTACGACGGGCTCGCGCCGCCTCTGCTGCTACAGCGGAACGGTGCCTCCGCCGAGCACGTCGGGCGGCTCATCCGGTCCGGCAACGCCGCCTCCGCCGGCAAGGTACTGCACCAATAATTGCGATAATTGCAGGCGCGATGGATTGAGGTGCCGGCAACGGTCCCTCGTCGACACGGCCTGCCCATCCACTCAGTCGTTCTTCCTGGCTCCCCAGGCCTGTTACTAAGGCGCCGGTCGGTGCAGCCTGCGACGAGCAGGCAGGATCTGCAGCTGCGTCCACGGCCTCAGCCATGTCTGCCGTCTGCCCACCCGGTGCGGGCGACGCTCCGATATCGGGACGTCAATGAAACGCTCACCGAGCGCGCCGCCCGTCCTCTCACCCTTATCCGGATCGAGAACCGTCCTCAGTCCTTGGCGCGCTCCACGTAGGAGCCGTCCACCGTCATGATGACGACGCGGGTGCCGGTGGAGATGTGCGGCGGGACGCTCGTCTTCACGCCGTTCGAGAGAAGCGCCGGCTTGTAGGACGAGGAGGCGGTCTGGCCCTTGGTGACCGGCTCGGTCTCGACGATCTCCAGGGTCACGCGCTGCGGCAGTTCGATGGTCAGCGGCACGCCGTTATGAGTCGACAGCGTCACAACCATGCCCTCCTGCAGGTAAGGGGCGGCGTCGCCGACCACGTCCGCGGGAACGGCGAGCTGCTCGTAATTCTCGGGGTTCATGAAGTGATACCCCTCACCGTCCTGGTACAGGAAGGTGTGGTCGCGATCCTCGACGAAGGCGCGCTCGACCTGCTCCGTGGTGCGGTAGCGCTCGGAGATCTTCACGCCATCGGTGATGCGGCGCATGTCGAGCTGCGTCACCGGCGTACCCTTGCCGGGGTGGATGTTCTCCGCCGTCAGGATAACGTAGAGCTTGCCGTCCTTATCGACGACGTTGCCCTTGCGAAGGGTACTGGCGATCACTTTCACGAGCGTGGACCTTGGCTGGACGAGAACGGCGGCTCCCCACCGGCGTCTCGGCCGGGTGAGCGGAATCATCCGCGAGGCCCTACCCTATCCGCGGCTCGGTTGCCAGCCGGAGGCTGTTTTCGCGTGAGTCACGAGTCCTCGCCCTGGTGGCATCCCGGCCTCCATGCGGATCGCCGGCCGCTGCTGCTCACCCGCAACCGCATCCTCGGGGGGCTTCGCGCGTGGTTTGCCGCCCGCGATTTCGTGGAGGTGGAAGCCGCTGCGCTGCAGGTCTCGCCGGGCAACGAGGCGCATCTCTCCGCCTTTGCTACGGAGGCGATCCTGCCCGATGGCGGGCGCGAGCCGCTCTATCTGCACACCTCGCCGGAATTCGCCTGCAAGAAGCTGCTGGCGGCGGGCGAACCGCGCCTGTTCAGCCTCGCCCACGTGTTCCGCAACCGCGAGCGCGGCGCGCTGCATCATCCCGAGTTCACGATGCTCGAATGGTACCGGGCGGGCGAACCCTACGACGCGCTGATGCAGGACAGCGTGGCGCTTCTGGCGCTCGCTGCCGAGATCGCGGGCGCAAAGCGCCTGAGCTTCCGCGGGCGCGCGGCCGATCCGTTCGCGCCCTTCGAGCGGCTCACCCTGGCGGAGGCGTTCCAGCGTTTTGCTGCCATCGACCTCCTCGCCACGATTGCGCCGGATGGCTCGACCGACCGCGACGGGCTCGCCGATGCGGTGATGACCCGTGGTCTGCGGGTGGCGCCGGACGACACCTGGGCCGACCTGTTCAGCCGCGTCCTCGTCGGGCTGATCGAGCCGCATCTCGGGCAGGGGCGCCCGACCATCCTGTGCGAGTATCCGGTGAGCGAGGCGGCCTTGGCGCGACCGAGCCCGCGCGACCCGCGCGTCGCCGAACGTTTCGAGCTCTACGCCTGCGGCGTCGAACTCGCCAACGCCTTCGGCGAACTCACTGACCCGGCCGAGCAGCGCCGCCGCTTCGAGGCGGAAATGGCGGAGAAGGCGCGCGTCTACGGCGAGCGTTATCCCATCGACGAGGAGTTCCTGGAGGCCCTGGCCGTGATGCCCGAGGCGAGCGGAATCGCGCTGGGCTTCGACCGGCTGGTGATGCTGGCGACCGGTGCGCCCCGCATCGATGACGTCATCTGGACGCCGGTCACCCGGGGCCGAGCCCGGTGAGCCTTATCCTGAAGAGTGCGACGGCGCTGGCCCGCGCCGGGCTGGTAGAGGCGACCGACCTTCCCGCTCTGGAGCGGGTGGCAGCGCGCTACGCAATCTCAGTAACCCCCGACATGGCCGAACTGATCGATGAAGGCGATCCCGACGATCCGATCGCCCGGCAGTTCATCCCGCGCGCAGAAGAGATCGAGACGAGCGCCGAGGAGCGCGCCGACCCGATCGGTGACGACGTGCACGCGTCGGTGCCCGGCATCGTCCACCGTTATCCCGACCGGGTGCTTCTCAAGCCGCTGCACATCTGCCCGGTCTATTGCCGGTTCTGCTTCCGCCGTGAGCGTGTCGGACCCGCCGGACACGGCTCGCTGAGCGAGGCGGACCTGGCCGTGGCCTACCGCTACATCGCCGAGCACCGGGAGATCTGGGAGGTGGTGGTGACGGGGGGCGATCCCTTCGCCCTCTCGCCCCGGCGGCTCGCTTCCATTGCGCAGGCACTCGGCGCGATCCCGCATGTGCGGGTGCTGCGCTTCCACACCCGCGTTCCCGTGGTCGAGCCCGCTCGCGTGGATGCGGCCCTGGTCGCCGCCCTCAAGGATTTTTCCGGCGCGGTCTTCGTGGCGCTCCATGCCAACCATCCGCGCGAGTTCACGTCGGCCGCGCGCGGGGCAATCGCCCGGCTGGTCGATGCCGGCATCCCGATGGTGAGCCAGAGCGTGCTGCTGCGCGGCGTCAACGACGATGCGGAAACGCTCGAAGCCTTGATGCGCCGCTTCGTCGAGAACCGGATCAAGCCCTACTACCTCCATCACGGCGACCTCGCGCCGGGCACCGGCCATCTGCGCACGGAGCTGCCGGAGGGGCAGGCGCTGATGCGGCACCTGCGCGGGCGCCTCTCCGGCCTCGCCCAGCCGCTCTACGTGCTCGACATTCCCGGCGGCCACGGCAAGGTGCCGGTCGGGCCGGGCTATCTTGACGAGGCGGGCGAAGCTTGGCGGGTGACCGATCCGAGCGGGGCCGTTCACATCTATCCCCCCGAGAGCGACGACGAGGACGCACGATGACGCTGAAGCTGTGGGGGCGAGCCAGCTCCGGAAACGTGCAGAAGGTGCTCTGGGCGCTCGATGAACTCGGTCTGGTCTACGAACATATCGAGGCGGGCGGCGCGCACGGCGTCGTCGGCGAGGCCCGCTACCGCGCGATGAATCCCAATGGCCTCGTGCCGACGCTGGAGGAGGACGGCTTCGTCCTCTGGGAGTCCAATGCGATCCTGCGCTACCTTGCACAGGCCCATGGCGGACCGCTGGCGCTGCCGGGGGCGCCGCGCGCCCGCGCGCTCATCGACCAGTGGCTCGATTGGCAGGCCACCGCCTTCACCCCGGCGATGCGTGACGCCTTCCTCCAGCTCGTGCGGGTCGCCCCCGACAAGCGGGACGCGCGGGTGATCGAAGCGTCGCGGGCCGGCTCCGAGCGCTGCGCCGCCCTGCTCGACCGGCATCTCGCGGACACGCCCTTCGTGGCGGGCGAGCACTTCTCGATTGCCGACATCGCCGTTGGGCTCGCGGCGAATCGCTGGTTCCAGCTGCCGCTGGAGCGCGAGGAGCGCCCGAACATCCGCCGTTGGCTGGACACCCTCGCGCAACGGCCCGCTTCCTCGGCCGTTCTGTCGCTGCCGCTCACCTGACTTGCCCCGGTGGAGGTCAGCCCGTGACGGATGCCGTGCCTGATTCCGGACGAAAGAAGACGATGTTCTTCCCGCTCTCGAAGCTGATCTTCTTCGTCCTCACGCCGTCGAACTTCCTGATCCTGCTCGGTCTGCTCGGCTGCCTCCTGCTCTTCACCGAGTTCGGCCGGGAGATCGGACGGGTTCTCACGGTGGCCGGCTTCGTCGGGCTCCTGGTTGCCGGACTCTCGCCGCTCTCGGCCTGGACGCTGGCGCCATTGGAGAATCGCTTTCCCGGCTTCACCGATGACGGCGCGCCGGTCACCGGCATCGTCGTGCTCGGCGGAGCGGTGGAGGCCGATACATCGATCGGCCGTAATCAGATCACCGTCAACGAGGCGGGCGAGCGGGGGATCGCGCTCGCCGACCTCGCCCGACGGTATCCGCAGGCGCGCCTCGTCTTCTCGGGCGGGTCCGGCAGCAACCGCGCGGACGCGGTCTCCGAGGCCGAGATCGTCAGCCGATTCGCCGACACGCTCGGCGTGCCGCGCAACCGCCTGATCCTGGAGCAGCAATCGCGCAACACCCACGAGAACGCTGTGTTCTCCGCGCGGATGGTGCAACCGAAGCCGGGCGAACGCTGGCTCCTCGTCACCTCCGCCTGGCACATGCCGCGCTCAATCGGCTGCTTCCGCAAGGCCGGTTTCGACGTCACGGCCTACCCGGTTGATTACCGCACCAACTGGCCCCGCGACGCGTACCGCCTCGCCAGCTTCGCTTCGACCGGTTTGGGGGAACTCGATATCGGCGTGAAGGAGTGGATCGGGATGATCGCTTACCGGATCGCCGGCTACACTGACGAGGTAATGCCGGGGCCGTAGGGCGCTCCTACGCTCTCGGCAGGCTCAGACGGTAGATCCCGCGGAAATCGTCCGGGTCATCCACGGGCTTGCCCTTCCGAAGAATTTGCACCCGGCCCTCCTTGGTCAGACGCACCGCGACGCGGCGGACCGGCTGCATCAGCGGGCTCCAGCCGTCCGGATGGGGGCCGCCGAGGGCGCGGGCGATCTCGGAGGGGCAGCAGGTCTTGTCGGCCCCGCGCTCGCTCACGAGCCGCAGCATCGTCTCTTCGATCGCGGCTTCATCGGCCATGGGAATCCTCCTCGGCGAGCAGCGCGGTGCGGATCGGCGAGGCGAACTGGCGCCGCCACATCACCCAGACCACGCTGGCAGTGGCCAGCATCAGCACCGGCGCGCTCACGAACCAGCCGAGATAGGCCAGTGCGAACAGGAAGGCACGCTGTCCTTTCGCGAAATGCGACCCGGCCGCCACGTTCATCGCGCCGGCCCGCTCGGCCGCGCGCCGCATCACCGCCTCGGAGGCGCCGGAGCCCTTGGGCGGCACCGCGCCGATCAGGATCGCGCCGTAATTGAACAGCCGGTAGGCCCAGGCGAATTTGAAGAAGGCGTAGACGAACACCATCGCGAGTCCGGCGACCTTGATTTCCCAGGTCTGGCGGGTGGTGCCCGTGCCGAAGGGCAGCGCCGAGAACAAGTTCAGCACGTCGTCGCCCGAACGCGAGAGCGTCAGCACCGATCCGAGCGCGATCAGCGAGGTCGAGGCGAAGAAGGCGGTGCCGTTCTGGAGAGAGGCGTTGATCGTCGTATCCACGACGCGGTTGTCGCGGGCGATCATCTGGACCGCCCAGTTGCGCCGCTGGCGGTTCATGATCTGGCTGAGGCTCAGCCGGTCGCCCCGCCGCCGAGCCACCGCGAAGCTGTAGCCGGCCCAGGCTGCCACGAAGAAGACGAGGGCGGCGAAGTCGAGCGGGGAAAAGGCGTGGAGGTCCCACATGGTCAGGGCGTCGTCATCGCGATGTCGTCTTGCCGGTCCGGCTCGGAAGCTACCCCGGCGGCTACAGGCCGGAGGCGTAGCGGGCAAGCCCTCGCGGTTTCTAGGCGCGTATCTCGAAACCCGTGCTTGAGGCGGGATCGGCCTCTTCGCTGACGTCGATGCCATCGACCCGCGCCGCGAAGGGGCCGCGCCGGCAGGCGGTCAACAGCGCCTCCACCGCCTCGGCCGGACCGGTGAACAGCGCCTCGACCGTACGGTCGGGCCGATTGCGGACCCATCCGGCGATGCCGTGCCGGTCGGCCTGCTTCTTGGTCCAGGCGCGGTAGGACACGCCCTGGACGCGGCCGCGGATCACGACCCGGATGGTCTTGCTGTCGGTGCTCAAGGTGGCAGGATCTCAGGCGTTTCGATCGACGGGCAGTCGCCGGTGATGGTCGACGATACCATAGCGGCCGGACGGGGAGCACGCCGCCGACCGCGTCGCGACGAGATCGGTCACGGCTGCGAGCCGATCAGGCCGGAGCACGGCGCTGCCAGCCGCGGATCTCCTGCAGATAAGGCCCGGGCAGTTGCGCCGCCTCCCCCGCGGCAAGCACGGCTTCGAGGTAGCCGGGCCGCGGCAGGCCGCCGGCTTGACTGCGGCCGAGATAGATCAGGGCGCGCTTCGTGCCGCCCTCGGTGACGACCGGCTGATAGGCCTTCACGTAGAGTCCGCCCGCCACGCCCTCGTAACGGTCGAGGGCCGGCACGTCGGAGAGTGCCAACTCCCACAGCACGCCCCATACGGTGGCGCCCGGCGCGCGCACGACGGAGGCCCAGCCCTCCCGCATGATGATGAAGCGGTGCCGCGGCAAGCGTCCGCGCCCGATCAGCTGGGAGGCCGGGCAGCGCTGGGCCATGGCGGCGGCGTCCATGTTGGCGCCGTAGGCGAAGTAGAGGGGCATGGCTTTTCGGCGGAGGGTGCGAGCGGCGTGCCTACGCGCCGGGCACGTTTCGCTCGCTCGACGGCGCGTCCCACACGCCAGAGCGCAGGGCAGTGACCGGCGTGACACCGCCGATCACCGCGAAGGCCGCGGCGACGGACGGTCGCCGCACCGATCAGGCAAAGTCCAATCAGGCGAATTCCAGGATCACCGCGTCGACCGCGAGGCTGTCGCCTTCCTTGGCGGCGATCTTGGAGACGGTGCCGTCGCGCTCGGCACGCAACACGTTCTCCATCTTCATCGCCTCGACGATGGCCAGCGGCTCACCGTTCTTCACCTCCTGGCCTTCCGTGACCATGATCTGCTTGACCAGGCCAGGCATCGGGCAAAGGAGCTGCTTGCCGGAGCCGGCATTCTCCTTGACAGGCATCAGATCGGCGAGTTCGGCCTCACGGCGGGTGAACACCCGCGCTTCCGCCGCTGCACCCGCGTGCTGCAGGAACACGCCGTTGAGGAGCGGACGCACTTGGATCGCCACCGGCTCATTGCCGACCGTGCCGCTCCAGACCGGCTCGCCGGGGCGCCATTCGCTGCGCACCGGTGCCACCGTGCCGTCGTCGAAGGTGACGAGGAGATCGTCGCCCTGCGCATCGACGGTGACGTTGAAGCGCTCGCCGGAGAGCACCACCACGCGCTCGCGCTGGAATGTCAGCAGGCTCGGGTCGCGCATCTGGCCGGAGATGCCGCGCTTGCGGATATTGAGCTTGTGGTCGATCGCCGCTGCGACCGCCGCGAGCCGCCGGGCGACCTGTCCCTCGGGTGCGGGGGCGGTGAAGCCTTCCGGGAACTCCTCCTTGATGAAGCCCGTCGAGAGCCGGCCCTCGCGCCAGCGGGGATGGGCCATCAGGGTCGCGAGGAACGGGATGTTGTGGCGGATGCCGTCGATGGCGAAGGCGTCGAGGGCGGTCGCCTGCGCCTCGATGGCCTCCAGCCGGGTCGGCGCCCAGGTGACGAGCTTGGCGATCATCGGATCGTAGTGGATCGCGATCTCGCCGCCCTCCTCCACGCCGGTATCGTTGCGCACGATCGCCCCGCCAAGCGGGCCTTCCTCCGGCGGCTGGTAGGTCGTCAGCCGGCCGATCGAGGGCAGGAAGTTGCGGGTCGGATCCTCGGCATAGACGCGGCTCTCGACCGCCCAGCCGTTCAGCTTCACCTGTTCCTGCGTCAGCGGCAGCTGCTCACCGGCGGCCACCCGGATCATCAGCTCGACAAGATCGAGCCCGGTGATCATCTCGGTGACCGGGTGCTCCACCTGGAGGCGGGTGTTCATTTCGAGGAAGTAGAAAGACTTGTCCTGACCGGCGACGAACTCGACCGTGCCGGCGGAGTCGTAGTTCACGGCTTTGGCGAGCGCGACCGCCTGCTCGCCCATCTTGCGGCGGGTCTCCTCGTCGAGGAGCGGCGACGGGGCCTCCTCGATGACCTTCTGGTTGCGGCGCTGGATCGAGCACTCGCGCTCGCCGAGATAGATCACGTTGCCGTGCTTGTCGCCGATCACCTGGATCTCGATGTGGCGCGGATCGGTGATGAACTTCTCGATGAAGACGCGGTCATCGCCGAAGGAGGACGAGGCCTCGGACTTGGCGCGGGCGAAGCCCTCGGCGACCTCGTCGGCCGACTCGGCGATGCGCATGCCCTTGCCGCCGCCGCCGGCGGAGGCCTTGATCATGACGGGATAGCCGATCTCGTCGGCGATCTTCACGGCATGCTCGGGGCTCTCGATCACGCCGAGGAAGCCCGGCACCGTCGAGACCTTGGCCGCAGCCGCAGCCTTCTTCGACTCGATCTTGTCGCCCATGGCGGCGATGGCGCCCGGATTCGGCCCGATGAAGACGATGCCGGCTTCGGCCAGCGCCTTCGGGAAGGCCTCGCGCTCGGAGAGGAAGCCATAGCCCGGATGGACCGCCTGCGCTCCAGTCTGCCTGCAGGCGTCGATGATCTTGTCGATCACGAGATAGGACTGCGCAGCGGGTGCCGGGCCGATATGCACGGCCTCGTCGGCCATTGCCACATGGACCGCGTCACGGTCGGCGTCGGAGTAGACGGCCACCGTCTTGATGCCCATTTTCCGGGCCGTCTTGATGATACGGCAGGCGATTTCGCCCCGGTTGGCAATCAGGATCTTATCGAACATCGCAGCCGCTTCTCGAGGGAGACTGTCCTGGCCTGCCCCTCCCGAAGGCAAGCCCGAACGCATCCCGATAAAGCAGTTATGCGAGAGACGGAAGCTGTGCCGCACAGCCCAAAAGGCCAGCCTCGGTGAAATCCGATTGAGGGGCTGTCAATTCGAATTTCGGCGATGCTCAGTTGCTGGCTGCGACGCCGATGCCGATGGCGCTGCTGACCTCAAAACTGAATTCATCATGCAGCGCAAGGCAGGCGACCGGCGCGGCATTCGACGGGCTTGGCCGTCGCGCTCTTGGCCTTGAGGGCGAAAGCGATCAGCACCTCGTCGCTGGTCTCGGCCTCGCGCACGATCTCCATGGCGATGCGGCCGCCCAGCGCGGTCGGACCCTTGCGGCCGGCGATCGAGGCAGAGAGCCACGCGGACATCTCGCGGGTGATGATCCCGGTCGGGCGCTCGCCATAGACGGCGAAGTTCACGACTTCCGCCGTAACGAAGGCAGCAAAGCCCTCGTGGGTGTCGGCGACGGCGCGGTCGAGCGCCAGCAGCAGGTCCGCCTCGTCACGGCCCATGATGCCGTCGGGCAGGATCTCGCGGGCGAGCTCGCGAACGTCGTCCTGGGTCAGGCGGCCGGCATCGACGATGCGGGTGCAGAACAGTTCAAGCGCAGTGTTGGTCATGGTTTGATGCCTCCCCGGCCCGTTGTTGCCGGTGTTTGTCCGTGTCTGTGCTGACAATACGGACCGCAACGCTCGAAGAGGTTAATGGCCAAATCTGAACCCGTGTTCAGGTAAACGCCTGCTCACGATTGAGCCTTTCGGAATTCTTGCCTTCGAGAAGTAAGACTCTCTTCATCGCACCACGACCTTCGTCCCGACCGGGACGCGATCGTAGAGGTCCATCACGTCCTCGTTGAGCATGCGGATGCAGCCCGAGGAGACCGCCTGTCCGATCGTCTCCGGCTCGTTGGTGCCGTGGATGCGGTAGAGCGTGTCCTTTCGATTCTGCGCGAGATAGAGCGCGCGGGCGCCGATCGGGCTGAAGGGGCCGCCTTCCAGGCGTGGCGGCAGGTCGGGATGGCGGCCGATCATTTCCGGGGCCGGGTTCCAGTCCGGCCATTCGAGCTTGCGGTCGATCTCCGCCCGTCCGGTCCATTCCACACCCGCCCGGCCGACCGAAACGGGGTAGCGCAACGCCTTGCCGCCGGGCTGCACGAGGTAGAGCCGCCGCTCGGTCGTATCGACGACGATGGTGCCCACGGCCTCCCGCGTCGCAAAATCGACCGTGGAGCGGGCGAGCGCCGGATCGATGGGCGCTTTCGGCGCGAGCTTCATCCAGGCCGCGTCGCGCTCCGGCCCCGGCGGCAGCGGCGGAACGGCGGGCAACGCGGCCACCGCCTGAACCGGCGCCGTCTGCGACTGACAGGCGGTCAAACCGGCGGCCACCGGGAGGAGGCCCGCGAGGAGAACGAGGGCGGGCGATGGACGCATGGCGGGTGGCCGGTCGTACGAGGAATCGACCGCAGGTTGAGCGAGCGTTTATGGCCAAGCTTGGGCTGGCAAGCGGCCTGTTGTGGAAGAAGGCGATCCGGGCCGTCGTCCCGGTTTGCCCTGTTGCATGCGGGCGACAAGATCGACAAGTTCGAGACAACAAGAACGGTCGCTCCGGCGAAAGCCTGAAGCGCCGCATCGGCAACAACAAGGTCGCCCTGCCTCCGCAGGGCGGCGCGTGACGAGGCGGGAGCGCCGAGGCTCGGCATCACCGTTTCGCGCACCCGGGAGAAACGGCCCTGAGCACCCTGTACGTCACCCATCCGAGCGCAATCGAACACGCGGTCCCGACCGGGCATCCGGAGCGGCCCGCCCGCATGCAGGCGGTGGAGCGCGCCCTTGAGAACGAGCGCTTCGCCGCCCTCGTCCGCTGCCACGCCCCAAAGGCGGAGGCTTCTGTCGCCGAACTCGTCCACGCGGCGGCCTTCGTCGAGACCATCGTCGCCGCTTCGCCCGACGACGGCTTCTTCCAGATCGACGGCGATACGCTGATGTCGCCGGGCTCGCTCAACACCTGCCTGCACGCGATCGGCGGATCGAACCACGCCGTCGATGCGGTGATGAAGGGGGAGTGCACCAACGCCTTCGTCGGTATGCGCCCGCCCGGCCACCACGCCGAGCGCGACCGTGCCATGGGCTTCTGCCTGTTCAATCACGCGGCCATCGCTGTGCGCCACGCTCAGAAGGCGTTCGGCGCCTCGCGCGTCGCCCTGGTGGATTTCGACGTCCACCACGGCAACGGCTCGCAGGACATCTTCTGGGCCGACAAGAGCGTGATGTACGCCTCGACCCACCAGATGCCGCTGTTTCCCGGCTCGGGCGGGACGGGGGAGCGGGGCGACCACGACACCATCGTCAACGCGCCGCTCAAGGCCTTCGACGGCAGCGAGATCTTTCGGGAAGCCTTCGAGGCGCGGATCCTGCCGCGGCTCGACGCCTTCGCGCCGGATCTCATCGTGATCTCGGCGGGGTTCGACGCGCACAAGCTCGACCCGCTGGCCAACATCCAGCTTGAAGAGGCGGATTTCGGCTGGGCCACGCGCCGGCTGATGGAGGTTGCCGACCGCCACGCGGGCGGCCGGGTCGTATCGATCCTGGAGGGTGGCTACAGCCTCGACGGGCTCGCCCGCTCGGTCGCCGCGCATGTGGACGCGCTGATGGGGCGGTGACGGGCACTGCCCCTACTGGGCAGCCTATCGGTGCGTCAGGATCAGGGTGATGAGCACGGCCGCGAAGCTGACGAACATCACGCTACCGAGGATCGCCCCGGTGATCGCGTTGGCGGAGACGTAGGTCCCGGCGACGCGACCGAGGGCCGGCACGAGCCCGTGCCGGTCGGTCTGGCGGCCGGGATGCCCGCAGGACGGGCAGGCGACGGCCTTCTCAGAGATTCGGTGATCGCAGGCGGGACAGGCGACGAGGACCATGCGCGCTCCTTTTCCGCAGACGGCAGCCGGAGGGGCCGCCTCAGAAAGGAACTGGGAACGGCCGCGCTTGTCCGCAAGGGGCAGCGCCGCCGCTGTCCTCAGCCCTCCAGCGGCTCCTCGCTGACCAGCTCGATGCCGAAGCCCGACAGGCCGACATAGGCGCGGGACGACGAGGACAGGTTGCGGATCGAGACCACACCGAGGTCGCGCAGGATCTGCGCGCCCAGCCCGACTTCGCGCCATTGGCGCACGCGCTGCGCCTCGGCGCCCTCCTCCGCGTAGCGGTTGAGCGGCACGCCCGCCGTTCCGTCGCGCAGATAGACGAGGATGCCCCGGCCTTCCTTGGCGAAGCGGCGCATCACGCTCTCGATCTGCCCGCCGCCCTCGATCACGTCGGCGACGACGTTGGAGCGGTGCAGGCGCACTGGCACGTTGCGGCCGTCGCCGATGGCGCCGTGGACGAAGGCGAATTGCTGGATCGGCTCGAACGGCGTGACGTAGGCGTAGCCGGTCATCGCGCCGAACTCGGTCTTGACCGGGAAGGTGCCGACCCGCTCGACCAGCCGGTCGCGGGCCTGACGGTAGGCGATGAGATCGGCCACCGAGACCCGCTTGAGGCTGTGCTGCTCGGAAAACGCGTCGATCTGCGGCCCCTTCATCACGGTGCCGTCGTCGTTGGCGAGTTCGCAGATCACGCCGACCGGGGGCAGGCCCGCGAGCTTGCACAGATCGACGGCCGCCTCGGTATGGCCGGAGCGCATCAGCACGCCGCCATCGCGGGCGATGAGCGGGAAGACGTGGCCGGGCCGCACGAAGTCGCCCGCGCCCATATTGCCGTTGGCCAGCGCGCGGACCGTGTTGCAGCGCTGTTCGGCCGAGATGCCGGTGGTGAGGCCGTGGCGCACGTCCACGGTCACGGTGAAGGCGGTGCCGAGCGGCGCGTCGTTCGAGGCCACCATCGGGTCGAGATGGAGGCGGCGCGCCTCGTCCAGAGTGATCGGCGCGCAGACGATGCCGCAGGTGTTGCGGATGATGAACGCCATCTTCTCCGGCGTGCATAGCGAGGCGGCGACGACGAGATCGCCCTCGTTCTCGCGATCGTCGTCGTCGGTGACGACCACGATCTCGCCGCGGGCGAAGGCCTCGATGGCCTCGGTGACGCTGCAATGGGGCACGGGCTTCGTCTCGTTCAGCGGTTCGAAAGGGGCAGTCAGGCGCGCTCGCCGTTCTGCCCGCGATGGCGAAGATAGTGATCGGCCAGCACGCAGGCCATCATCGCCTCGGCGACGGGTACGGCGCGGATGCCGACGCAGGGGTCGTGGCGGCCCTTGGTGATCAGGTCGATCTCGTCGCCTTCGCGGTTCACGCTCTGGCGCGGCGTTAGAATCGAGGAAGTCGGCTTCACGGCAAAGCGCACCACGATCGGCTCCCCCGACGAGATGCCCCCCAGGATGCCGCCGGCATGGTTGGCGAGAAAGCGCGGGCGGCCGTCATTGCCGGCGCGCATCTCGTCGGCGTTGTCCTCACCGCGGAGCGCCGCTGCGGCGAAACCATCGCCGATCTCGACGCCCTTGACCGCGTTGATCGACATCATCGCGGCGGCCAGATCCGCGTCGAGCTTGCCGTAGATCGGTGCACCGAGGCCGGGCGGCACGCCTTCGGCCACCACCTCGATCACCGCACCGACTGACGAGCCGTCCTTCCGGATCCCGTCGAGATAGGTCTCGTAGAGCTGCGCCGCCTTCGCGTCGGGACAGAAGAATGGGTTGTTGCCGACCTGCTCCCAATTCCAGTTCGCGCGGTCGATCGCGTGCGGCCCCATCTGCACCAGGGCGGCGCGGATGGTGATGCCGGGGATCACCTTGCGGGCGATGGCACCGGCCGCGACCCGCGCCGCGGTCTCTCGCGCCGACGACCGGCCTCCGCCGCGATAATCGCGAAAACCGTACTTGGCGTCGTAGGTGTAATCGGCGTGGCCGGGGCGATAGCTGTCGCGGATCTCGGAATAATCTTTTGAGCGCTGGTCGGTGTTCTCGATCATCAGCGCGATCGGCGTGCCGGTGGTGAGCTGGCGTCCGCCGGTGCGGTCGTCACTGAACACGCCCGACAGGATCTTCACCTGATCGGGCTCGCGCCGCTGCGTGGTGAAGCGGGACTGGCCGGGCTTACGCCGGTCGAGTTCCGCCTGAATCTCGTCGGCTTCCAGGGCGAGGCCGGGCGGGCACCCGTCCACCACGCAGCCGAGTGCTACCCCGTGGCTCTCGCCGAAGGTGGTGACGCGGAACAGGTGGCCGAAGGTGTTGTGCGACATGGCGTGCGTGCCTTAGCGCGGGATGCCGGGCGGTACAAATTCCCCCCGATCTTCGCTCCACCGAACGCAGTCGGGTATCAGGTCGACCGGAATGCCTGTTGCAGGAATGTAGCCCATAGGCTACGTTCCGATATGCCGGAGATTGTCCGAACCCGCTTCTTCGCGGACTGGCTCAGAGGTCTTCGGGACGATCGTGCCAAGGCACGGATCGCCTTGCGGCTCGACCGCCTCGCACTCGGCCATGAAGGTGATTCGAAGCCTGTTGGCGGAGGCGCCAGCGAATTGAGGATCGATTACGGGCCGGGCTATCGGATCTACTTCACGTATCGCGAGAGAACCCTCGTCATCCTTCTTTGTGGAGGGGACAAGGCCACTCAGAAGCGCGACATCGCCCGTGCACAATCCCTCGCGGCGGCGCTGAAAGAAAAACCATGACAGAGATGAGCCCCTACGATTCGGCTGAATTCCTCGACAGTGACGAGGCCGTCGCCGAATATCTCGCTGCGGCTATCGAGGAGGGCGATGCCGCGCTGTTTCGCCGGGCGCTCGGTGTCGCGGCGCGTGCCCGCGGCATGACCCAGATCGCGCGCGAGACAGGGCTATCGCGGGAAAGCCTCTACCGGGCGCTGTCAGATGACGGCAATCCGAGCCTCGACACGGCGTTACGCGTCCTCAACGCGCTGAATGTTCGCCTCACGGCCTCCGTGATCTCATCCCACTGACGCTTCAGCGTTGCACTGGAAGATCGAGCCCGCCTCGCACCTTCAGAGCCCGGTAGGCGGCGACGCTCGTGGCGAGGTCGGCGTGCAGCCGCCGCTCGTCGGCCAGCGCATCGAGATCATAGGTCCGGCCGAGAATGTGGGCCGCTTCGTAGCCCTCGGGCAGCTCGCCCGCGCTGCCGAGCGTGATTGCCGTCACCGGCAGATCGGCGGCGAAATCCGAGAGGCGTTGCCGCAGCCGCACGCCGCTGTCGCGCAGATAATCGCCCGAGCGCGGCCCGTGCTCGCGGATCGCCGCCACCGTCCCCTGGGCCAGCGAGAGATGCACCGCCTCCTGGTGTGCCGGGAACAGGTAGACGAGGTAGTAGCCGCGGGTGGCGCTCGTCGTCACGGCGGGGTCGAACACCGCCAGCCACGGCACCGTTGCCCAATGACTGCCGCGGCCAGAGCTTCCCTTGACGAGGAACGGGCCTTGCAACGGCGCGAGTGCCTGGCGCAACTCGTCCGGCGCTCCCTTTCGGATCACGTGCGCGAGCGGATGCCCGGCCGGCGGGTCGGTGCGCGCGAGCGGGTATTCCTCAACGATGCGGCGCAGGGCGTGACCGAGACTCACGGCTCGGAGACGATCCCGCCCGTGACCGGCGCGCTCACCCCCGTGGTCGTCGGATAAGTGAGGGGCAGCCCTTCCAGCGAGCGGAGCGCGAGATAGGCGAAGGCCTGGGCTTCGAGGAAGTCCGAGGACCAGCCGATCGCGTCAGCATTCAGCACCTCGGCGTCGAGGAGCCGCTGCAGCATCGCCATCAGTGTCCGGTTCTTCGCGCCCCCGCCCCCGACGATCCAGCGGGTCGGGCGCTCGCTGGCGAAGGCAAGGCTGCGGGCAACGGCATGGGCGGTGAAGGCAGTGAGCGTCGCCGCCCCGTCCTCGACCGTCAGGTAGCCGGCGAGCCGATGCGAGAACCAGTTCCGATCGAGGGATTTCGGCGGCGTGCGCAGGATCAGTGGATGGCCGAGCAGGTTTTCGAGCAGGCCTGCGTCCGCCGTGCCGCGTGCGGCGGTCGCACCGTCCGCGTCGAAATCCTGGCCGACGCGCTCCTTCATCCAGTCGTTGATCGGCCCGTTGCCCGGGCCCGTATCGAAGGCGAGCATGTTGCCGCTCGAGTCGATCAGGGTGGCATTGGCGAGCCCGCCGATGTTGAGGATGCCGAGCGGGCCGGCAAAGCCCGCAGCCTCGGCCAGTGCCTTGTGGAACACCGGCACCAGCGGCGCGCCCTGGCCGCCCTGCGCGACGTCGTTGGCACGCATGTCGGACACGACCCGGATGCCGAGTCGCTCCGCCAGGGCCGCGCCGTCGCCGATCTGAACCGTGATGCCGAGCCTCGGCCGGTGGATCACCGTCTGGCCGTGGAAGCCGATCACGTCGATGTCTTCCGGCCGGAGGCCGCTCTCGGCCAAAAACGCTTCGACGGCTTCGGCATGGGCGCGGGTGACGAAGGCTTCCGCCTCGCCCAGGCGTCCGGGCCGGTCGCGGCGGCCGCCGATAGCCTCGGCGTCGCGGGTCGCCTCGCGCAGCAGTGCCTTCTCATCCTCGCCGTAGGCGCGGTAGCCCGTCGGTCCGAGCGGTGCGATGAGGCCGTTGGCGGATTTGACGATTCGGATGCGCTCGCCGTCGCTCTCGATCAGCGCCACGTCGATCCCGTCCAGCGACGTGCCGCTCATCAGGCCGATCGCGCGCTTCATCGCCATGGCCGTCCCCCTCCGATGCGCCGGCTCGTGCCTTTCGCACGCCGCCCTGCTAAGAGCGCGCGCGAGCGCTTCCCCTCGCGGGATAGCATTCCGGCCGCGCTCCTGTCGCGCCGCCAAACAATCCGAGACCGATCACGATGACCGCCGAGAGCTTCGCGCCGAAATCCGACTTCATCCGGGTGCTGCAGGAGCGCGGCTATATCCATCAGGCGTCCGACCTCGCCGGCATCGATGCGCTGGCGGCGGAGGGTGGTCTCACCACCTATACCGGCTACGACTGCACGGCGGCCTCGCTCCATGTCGGCCACCTGCTCTCGATCATGATGCTGCACTGGCTGCAGAAGACCGGCGGCAAGCCGGTCGTGCTGATGGGCGGCGGCACCACCCGCGTCGGCGACCCCTCGGGGCGCGACGAGGCGCGCAAGATCCTGACGCTGGAGCAGATCGAGGCCAACAAGGAGGGCATCAAGAAGACCTTCGCGCGCTTCCTCTCCTTCGGCGAGGGCGGCAACGATGCCGTGATGGTCGACAACGCCGAGTGGCTGACGAAGCTCAACTACATCGAGATGCTGCGCGACATCGGCCGTCACTTCTCGGTCAACCGCATGATGTCGATGGACAGCGTGCGGATGCGGCTGGAGCGCGACCAGGAACTCTCGTTCCTGGAGTTCAACTACATGATCCTCCAGTCCTACGATTTCGTGGAGCTGAACCGCCGCTTCGGCACCCGTCTGCAGATGGGCGGCTCGGACCAGTGGGGCAACATCGTCAACGGCATCGATCTCGGCCGCCGCATGGGCACGCCGCAGCTCTACGCCCTGACCTGTCCGCTCTTGACGACGTCGTCGGGCGCCAAGATGGGCAAGACGGCGGCCGGCGCCGTCTGGCTCGACGCGGAGATGCTCTCGCCCTACGACTACTGGCAGTTTTGGCGGAACACCGAAGACGCCGATGTCGGGCGCTTCCTCAAGCTGTTCACCCTTCTGCCGCTTGCCGAGATCGAGCGCCTCGCCGCCCTTCAGGGCGCCGAGATCAACGAGGCTAAGGCGATCCTCGCCACCGAGGCGACTGGCCTGATGCACGGAGCGGACGCCGCCGCCGCCGCCGCAGAGACCGCCCGAAAGACCTTCGTCGAGGGCACGCTGGCGCAGTCCCTGCCGACGATTCCGGTGCCGTCCGCATTGCTTGAGGCGGGCCTCGGCGTGCTCACTGCCTTCGGCCCGGACTACGCGAAGCTCGTGCCTTCGACGAGCGAGGCCCGCCGCCAGATCAAGGGCGGCGGTCTTCGGATCAACGACGTGCAGGTGAGCGACGAGAAAGCGGTGCTGCGCTTCTCCGACCTGACGGCGGAGGGCGTGATCAAACTCTCATTCGGGCGCAAGAAGCACGTGCTGCTGCGGCCGGAATAGCCGTTTTCACAGCTCGCGACGCAGGTATGGGTCAACCTCGCATCATCGCAACGTTCCGGCGGCGCGTTCCGGCGCCGCCTCGTCCGGAAATGTATCTGGACGTTCGATCCTGCAGGTTGCGATGACCGAAGAGGATGGGGGAGCGAGACCTCGGGGTGAACCCGCAACCGAGAGGTCCGCGCGTTCGAAGCACTTGATCCGTTGTCGGTCCGAAATGTCGCGCGACCGGCACTTAAGGGCGCGACAGCGCAGCATCTGCCAATCCCCTGCGGCAGCTGTCCATCAGGTCAAGTGGACCGAGTACTGATCCTAGCGCTCCGGCCCGTCCTGCGCCGAACCGTTGGTGAAGGCGTCGCCGCTGCCGGCGCCGAAGAGCTTGCGCAGGAAGCCCGGCGCGACGGCCGAGAGCGGGTTCACGTTGACGGTCGGCTTGGCGATTGGTCCCGAGACGTTGAAGTTCACCGCGAACAGGCCCTCGTTGCTGCCGCCCGCGAGCAGCGGCCCGAACAGCGGCACCTGCGCCACCACGTTGTTGAGGCCGTAGAGCGGGACGAAGGTGCCGTCGATCTGCGTCCGCTCCTTCGCGGTGTCGAGCCAGCCGGCGGCGGTGAAGCCCATCGCCGGGTTGGAGATCGCCGCGTCCGAGAAGCTCACCCGCGGACCGTTGCGGGTGAAGTTCGCCCGCATTTTGTCGAAGCCGACATCGTTGGCGTTCGGGGCCATGCGCCGGCCGTCCGCAGGCGGCGGTGCCTGGGCGACGATGCTCGATAGGGCCGGCTCGTTGCGCAGGGCAAAGTCCTTGATCTGGACGACGCCGGCCTGCGGGCCGTCGTTGAGATAGACGTTGAGCGCGAGGCGCCCGCCATACATCCGCTTGTAGATGTCGAGGAAGCGCAGGGTCGCACCGGAATCGGCGGAGTCGAGGGTGAGCAACGGCGCGCCGCGCTCGTTCCGGACCACGGCGCTGAGCGGGGCAGCGCCGAAGCGTCCCTTGAACTGGGCGGCGCGCAGGTCGCCGCCCTTGAAGGTCGCCTTGAGAGTCGCATTGGTCAGCGACTCGCCGTTGAAGCCGGAGACGATGCTGGCGGCAACGTCCGCCTCGATGTCCTTGCCCGGATCCTTGCCGGCCTTGCTGTCGTCCGTCATGCCCTTGAGGAAGGGCCGCGCGTCCACGACTGCGCCCTTCACAGCCACCTTGTAAGCCGAGCCAGCCCGATCGAGGCTGACGCGCATGTCGTCGCCGGGCGAGAGTTTGAGCGCGGTGAGATCCGCCCGCTCCAGGTTTCCCTCTGCCGAGATCATGGCGCTGCCGCGGGCGAGTGCGGGGGCGGCGTCGAGGGCGATGTCGCGCAGCTCCATCCCGCCGCCTGCCGCCTCCACCAGGGTGAAGCCGAGACGCCCGGCCTTCCCCGCGGGTTTGGTCCAGCCGGGCAGCAGGCCGTTGATCGAGGCTCGGGTCAGATCCGCCTCGACCCGAGCCGGCGGCTTGCCGGCGGAGGTCGGGCGGCCTACCGGCACCACGACGCGGGCGGGGATCACCCCACCGAGTTGCGGTGCGGTCGGCAGGCCGCGCTTGGCCCGGAACGCGTCGTCGAGGTTGAGGCTCAGCACCGCCTCGCCGGGGCTGCCGGGCTTGGGCTGCTTCAGGTCGATGGCGACAGCCGCTCCGAGCAGCTTTCCGTCGCCCTTCAGGGCAAAGCCGCCGCGGTCGAACGAGATGGTGAAGCGGCCCGCCTCGAAGCGGTCCTTGCCGACCGCCCTGTCCATGCTGAACTCGGTCAGAGTCCCGGTGAGCGTCACCGGCATCTCGGCCAGAGCGGGCACGTGCTTGAGATTGATCGGCACGTCGAGCCGGAGGTCCGCCTTGCCTTTGATCGCGGCCGGGTCGATGTCGGCCCCAGTGAGCCCCTTGAACATCGGGGTTTCGAGGAGCGCGGCCAGCGAATCGGCCGATCCGGACAACCGCAGGCCGAGCTGGGCGATGATCTTGTCCGGCTGCGGATCGCGGATCAGGAAGGAGCCGTCCGAGATCGTCAGGGCCCGCGTGTCGGAGAGGCGGATCTCGGCGGTCGCGTTCTGGATCGTTGTGCTGCGACCGGTGATCGTGCCGGTCACCCGGCCGCGGCTCAGGGGCGGTGCGTCCTGCGAGACCGTGAGGCTCGCGTCCGAGACCGCAAAGGCGACATGGAGCGCCTGATCCGGCATCGGGTCGCCGCGGGTCGCGGCGGCGAGTTCCGGGCCGCTCATATCGATCTGGATGTCGGCCTGATCGAGCTGTCCGCCGCGGAGCTCGTCCACGAGGTAGTTGCGCACGCCGGGCGCGATGTTCTCGGGCCAGAGCCGCATGGCCTTGCGACCGTCAGTTTGCGTGGCGACGATGTGCAGGGTGATGCCGTCATCGTCGGCACGGGTGCCGACCGTTCCGCTCAGGCGGCCCTGCAGGCCGTCGCCGGCGATCGCGATCGAATCGATGTTCACGCCGCCGGCCCGGCCGGTGATCCGTCCGCTGATCTCGCCGATGCGGAAGGACGGGTCGCTGCGGGCGGCGCCGCGCAGCAGGGCATCCTTACCGGCAAAATCTAGGGTCCAGGCATCCTCGGCACCGGGTGGGCCGATGGCGAAGGCGCCGGTGAGGTGGGCGTCGTTGCCGCCACCCTTGTAATCGATCGCCGAGATCGCGAGGGCACGCCGCCCTTCGTCCCAGGCCGCCTCGGCGCGCAGTTCGTCGATGACGACGGGGTTGAAATCCTTCTCGTCGATGAGGAGCGTGCCGCCGCCAGTCTTCACCTCGGCTTTCATCGTCTCGATGCGTCCGCCCGACAGCGCCACGTCGGCCTTGGCCGAGAGCTTGAGGTCGGTGTCAACCGGCATCTTCGAATGCCCGGACAGAAGGAGCAGATCGGTCACGGGCAGGTCGTCCAGGGTGATGACGCCTGCGCGTCGCCCCTCCCCCGCCTCGTGGACGCGCCCACCGAAGCGCCACTCCCCGTTGGGCCCGTCGATACGCAGCTCGAACACCCGCGAATCGTCGCTCGTGCCGCGGCGGAACAGCCCGTTCACTCTCTCGAAGCTCGCCTGGTGCTGGGCGTCGTCCACGAGGGTCAGACGTCCGTTGGTGATCCGCGCCCGGTCGAGGGCGCCGATGACCCCGGCGGGATCGAGCACGACGCCGAAGATCGAGGCGACGGCCGCCGAGACCGGCGAGACGGTGCCGCGGGTGGCGTCGACGCTCGGCAGCGTGTGGGGCTTGGCGGCCTCGCCCTGTGTCGGCGCGGAGGCGGCGAAAGCGATGGAGCCGTCGTCGTGGACGAGGGCGGTCATCTGAATGTCGCGGAACTCGATGGAGCGGGGCTGCACCGAGAGGCGCAGCAGGCTCCAGGTGTCGAGGCTGACCACCGCGAGCGGGGCGCGTACCACCAGCGCGCCTTCCGGATTGTAGATGTCGAGCCCGCCGACCCGCAGCGCGAGCGAGGCTTCGCCGTCGAGTTCGAGCGCGCTGTCTCGCAACGCCACGCGCCAGCCCGGACCGAAGCGGCCCGCCACTGCCTCGGCAACCTGGTGGGTGAGACCGTCGATGCGCAGCGGTCCCTGCGAGAGCCGCAGGACGACAAGTCCGCTGCCGAGTCCGAGCAGGAACAGGAGGAGCAGCGCACACCAGAGGGCCGGCCGCCGCCGACGACGCGCTTGGCGCGGCGCAGGCGTCTCGATTGCCTCCTGGAGCAGGGTCCTGGCCGTTTCCTGATCCATCACTCGTTCGCTGCTGCACCCATAGGGTTCGGGCGGAGGTCCGTTTGCGGCGGCGTCTGTCCTCAGGATTCAAGCCGCTCCGGCATGGCGTCCCGGGAGGTCTGCGTGCATCAGGTCAGGCACACCATCAATCGGCCGAAAGGAAGGCGAAATGCCGCTAGAGACCGGCAATGCCGCACCCCTGTTCTCGTTACCGGGGGCGGGCGGGGAAACCATCTCTCTGGAGAGCCTGCGCGGGCACAAGATCGTGCTTTATTTCTATCCTAAGGACGACACGAGCGGCTGCACACTGGAGGCGCAAAACTTCAATGCCCGGATCGAGGCTTTCGCCGCGGCCGAAGCGATCGTGATCGGTGTCTCGCCCGATTCCGTCAAAAGCCACGATAAGTTTCGGACGAAGTACGGCCTGACGTTTCCGCTCGCCTCCGATGAGGCGAAAACTATGTTGGAGGCTTACGGGGTCTGGGTCGAGAAGAGCATGTACGGCCGGAAATACATGGGTGTGGAGCGCACGACCCTGCTCCTCGACCGCGAGGGGCGGATCGCGCGGATCTGGCACAAGGTCAAAGTGCCGGGCCACGTCGAGGAGGTTTTGGCAGCGGCCCAGGCTCTCGCGTGATGGCGAAGCTCGTCCTTGAGCATTCTCCAGGATGAGGGACTTCGTCATTTAAGAAATGACGCTTCGAAAACGGAAAATTCGTGCGTCGCCTCGGCTTCCGGATCGAGGGCGACGCGCTCGTTTTCCGGCTTTGCGCGGTCCTTCTCGAAATCCGTCAGCGACCTTTCCGGATGACGCGCTAAGCTTCCTTAACCTTAATGGTCTGTCATCGGCCGCGTCACCGAACGACCGACGTGCCATGCCTTCGACTGCTCAGGCCCGCCACAGCGCCGGCTTCTCCCCCCTCTTCCAGCGCCGTCTCCTGGTCACACTCAGCCTCGGGCTCGCCGCCTCGATGCTCTGGGCGGCGGCCGCGAGCTACTATCTCGTCTTTCACGACGAGGTGCTGGCCCGTTTCGTCTCGCGCCAGAGCGCGATGCAGTTCGCCTACGAGGAGCGGATCGGCACGCTCCAACGCGCGCTGGACCGCGCAGCGGCCGAGCGCAACGCGGAGCGCGGCAGCGTCGAGAACCGGCTTTCCGCGCTGGCCGAGCGGCAGGCCTTGATCGAGAAGCGCCAGGGGCTGCTCTCCGGTCTGGGTGGAGCGGCTGTGCAGGTCGACGTGCCGACGCCCGCTGCGGTCCCGGTCTCGGAGCCCGCAGCGCGCGTCCAGAAGCCGTTCCCGACGCCGGAACTGCGCATGGGAGGCGAGGATCGTGCCGACGCCGCCGGCCGCGCCTCGGCCGCGCGCCTGTCGCGCCTGGAGGACTCGCTTCAGCGTGTCGCCGAGGCGCAGTCGCGCACGGTCGCCGACATCGCCGTGCAGGTCGGGCGCAGCGCCGAGCGGTTTCGAGACTTGATCGCCCGCACGGGCCTCTCACCGGCCCGGTTCGATCCGCCTCCGGGTGGTGTCGGCGGTCCGCTCGTTCCGCTTGGGCCGGACGCTTTCGAGCAGGCCCTCGCCGAGGCCCGGCGCCAGATCGAGGAGGAGACGCATCTGCGCCGCGTGGCTGCCGCCCTGCCCTTCCGCCAGCCGCTGCCGGGCGAACTGGCCTTCACCAGCACCTTCGGTGCCCGGCTCGATCCGTTCACCCGCGGCTACGCGCTCCATACCGGCGTGGACATGCGCGCCGAGACCGGCGCCCCGGTCCGCGCCACCGCCGCCGGGCGGATCACGGCGGCCGAGTATGCAGGTGGCTACGGCAACATGGTCGAGGTCGATCACGGCCGCGGCCTCGTCACCCGCTACGCCCATCTCTCGGCGGCCGCGGTTTCGGTGGGCCAGCGGGTCGAAGCGGGCAACGTCGTGGGCTTTGCCGGCTCGACCGGCCGCTCCACCGGCAGCCACCTGCATTACGAGACGCGCATCGACGGCGAGCCGGTCGATCCGCAACGGTTCCTTCGGGCCGGGGCCCAGCTCGTCTTCGCGGATTGAGACCGGATGTCCCCTCCCCGCGAGGGGAGGAGACATGGGCGTCAGTCGATGTCGGCGACGTCTTCGCTGCCGCCGAACACGCGTTGCGCCAGCGAGGCTTCCATGAACGGGTCGAGGTCGCCGTCGAGCACCTCGTCCGGGTCGGTCGATTGCGTGCCGGTGCGCAGGTCTTTCACCAGCTGATACGGCTGAAGCACGTAGGATCGGATCTGATGACCCCAGCCGATCTCCGTCTTCGACGCGGCCTCGGCGTTGGCCTTTTCCTCGCGCTTTTTCAGCTCGGCCTCGTAGAGGCGCGCGCGCAACATGTTCCAGGCTGTGGCCCGGTTCTTGTGCTGCGAGCGCTCCTGCTGGCAGGCCACGACGATGCCGGTCGGGTTGTGCGTGATGCGCACCGCCGAATCGGTCGTGTTGACGTGCTGGCCACCCGCACCCGACGACCGATAGGTGTCGATGCGGCAGTCCGATTCCTTGATCTCGATCTCAATCCGGTCGTCGATGACCGGGTAGACCCACACGCTGGCGAAGCTGGTGTGCCGCCGCGCGTTCGAATCGTAGGGCGAGATCCGCACCAGCCGGTGCACGCCCGACTCGGTCTTGAGCCAGCCATAGGCGTTGTGGCCCTTGATCAGGAGCGTAGCGCCCTTGATCCCGGCCTCTTCGCCGTCGGTCATTTCGACGATCTCGACCTTGAACTTCCGCCGCTCGGCCCAGCGCGCATACATGCGCTGGAGCATGTTGGCCCAGTCCTGACTCTCGGTGCCGCCGGCACCGGCATGGACTTCGAGATAGGTGTCGAAGCCATCGGCCTCGCCCGAGAGCAGGGTCTCCACCTGACGGCTCGCGGCCTCCTTCTCGACCGCCTTGATCGCGGCCTCGCCCTCGTTGATGGAGGCTTGGTCGCCCTCCATCTCACCGAGTTCGATCAGGGTCGCGGCGTCCTCGAGATCCTGCTCGAGCTTCTTGATCGCGGTGACGGCCTCGTCGAGCTCCTGGCGCTCGCGCATGACCTTCTGCGCAGCCTCCGGATCGTTCCAGAGGTCGGGGTTTTCGGACGCGGCGTTCAGCTCCGCGAGGCGTTTATCGACGGTGTCCCAGTCAAAGATGCCTCCTCAGCAGTCCTATAGACTGCTTGGCGGCATCCGAGGCCTGCTCGATCTCGGCGCGCATCTGGTGTGAAACTCGTATGTCGGTGTGGCCGGGGGTGATACCGGGCGGCTCCCGCCCTGTAAACTGCTGCGCCGCGATGCCGAGCTCCCGATCCCGCCGCCTCCCACTCTTCGCTGCCATCCTCGCTGTGATCGCGGCGGGCGTCGGCGTGCGCCTGCTGCCGCTCGGCTTGCCGAAGGAGATCGTGAAGTACGCGGGCTCGGTGCTGTGGGGCGCGATGGTCTACGGGCTCGTCGCCTTCGTCCGCCCGGCGGCCGCGACCGGCCGGCTCGTGTTGGTCGCTCTGATCGTCGCGATGCTGGTCGAGCTGTTCCGCCTCGTTCATACGCCGGCGCTCGACGCGTTCCGGCTGACGCTGGCCGGGCAGTTGCTGCTCGGGCGGATCTTTTCGCCGTGGAACATTCTTGCCTACGCCGTCGGCATCGGGTCGGCGGCGGCGTTCGATGCGGCGACGCGACGGCGTTGATCTCGTCTCAGCGCCCGGCGATCGCCCGCACCACCGTCTGGTTCGGTGCGATGTAGCGCTGGAAGTACGTCTTCCCTCGCGCCTGCGCCTCCTGGATCTGCGCGCCGTCCAGCATGCTTGCCGCCTGGATCGCGTTGGCCATGGCGGACGGGTCCATGATCGAGGCGTGGGTTGCCGGGTAGATCCAGGCCATGCCCTCGACCGGATCGCGCGGCACGCCCCTCCCCTCGATGTAGAGGATGCCGAGTTCGTTGCCGGCCTTGTAGTGGCCGCCCTTGGCCGCCTGCTCGTACCAGCGCGCCGCCTCGGCCGGGTCGGCCGCAACGCCCTGCCCTTTCCGGTAGGCCTGCCCGAGATTGAAGGCGGCGAGCACGCTGCCGCCCTCCGCCGCCTGCCGGTAGCAATAGAGGGCGCGCGCCGGATCGGCCGGCACGGCGCGGCCCTCTGCATAAGCGACGCCGAGATTGTAGCGCGCTTGGGCATCACCCTTCGCCGCGCCCGCCTCGAAGGCGCGCATCGCCGTCGGGTAATCACCCCGCGCATAGGCCTTGATGCCCTGCGCGACCTGTGCCGAGGCCGAGGCGCCGAACAGGGCAGAGAGAACGCCGAGGATGCCTGCCAACGCCCTCATCCTCCGCATCCGCCCCCGGCTCACGCCGCCGCCGCAGCCTTGCGGCTCTCGAGGAAAGCCGCGTGCTCGGCCACCAGCGCGCCGCTCAGCGCCTTCTCGATCAGCGCCCGCGTACCCGCCACGCCATAGAGCGCGATGAACGAGCCGAAGCGCGGCCCCTGCGCCTCGCCGAACAGCACGTTGTAGATCGAGGCGAACCATGTCTTGGAGACGCCCGGTCGCCCGTCCGGGCTCTTGGCCTTGCCCGACAGGTCGGGGAAGTGGCGCCGGCCGACCTCGTAGACGACCGCCTGCAACGCCTCCGGATCGGTCGAGTCCTCGTGCTCGGCCAGCGTCTGTGACAGGTCGCGCAAAGCCGCGGCCTCCTCCTCGGTCGGGGCGCGGTACTGCTTCTGCGGGCGCACGAAGTCCCTGTAGTAAGCGAGCGCCCGCGTCACGAGGCCGGCGAGCCTCGGGTGCGTCTCCGGTCCGACATTGGGCGCGTAGCGGCGGATGAAGCCCCACAGCACCGTCTCGTCCTCGGCATTGGCTACCGCCACGAGGTTCAAGAGCATGCCGAACGACAGGGTCGTGCCGGCTTCATCGATGGTCTCGACCGCCGGCGGCGCGCCCGCGTGCAGGTGCCAGACCGGATTGCCGAGCCGGTGCTTCGCCTCCTGGCCGGCGAAGCGGCCCAGGAAGTTGTCATACTCATCGACGTGGCGCGGAATCACATCGAAGAACAGGCGCTTGGCCTCGCGCGGCTTGTTGTACATGAACAGTGCGAGCGATTCAGGGGTCGCGTAGGTCAACCACTCGTCGATGGTCAGGCCGTTGCCCTTCGACTTTGAGATTTTTTGGCCTTTTTCATCGAGGAACAGTTCGTAATTGAACCCCTCAGGCGGTTCCGCGCCCAAAGCCCTCGCGATCTGGCCCGAGAGCTTGACCGAGTCGATCAGGTCCTTGCCGGCCATCTCGTAATCGACGCCGAGCGCGACCCACCGCATCGCCCAGTCGGGCTTCCATTGCAGCTTGGCGTGGCCGCCGGTCACCGGTGTCTCGTAGCGCTCGCCGGTCGCCGGGTCGCGCCAGACAATGGTGCCGGAGGCCGGCCGCACCTCGTCGATCGCCACCTGCATGACGTGGCCGGTGACGGGGTGGATCGGCAGGAACGGCGAGTAGCTCGCCGAGCGCTCGGCCCGCAGCGAGGGGAGCATGATCGCCATCACCGCGTCGTAGCGCTCTAGGACGAGGCGCAACGCGTCGTCGAAGACGCCCGACTTGTAGCACTCGGTGGCGGAGCGGAATTCGTAGTCGAAGCCGAAGGCATCGAGGAAGCGGCGCAGTTCCGCGTTGTTGTGGGCGCCGAAGCTCTCATGCGTGCCGAACGGGTCGGGGACCTTGGTCAGCGGCAGGTTGAGCGCCTCGCGCAGCTGCTCACGGTTCGGTACGTTGTCCGGAACCTTCCGCAGGCCGTCCATGTCGTCCGAGAAGGCGATCAGCCGGGTCGGCACTGCGTCCTTCGTCAGAACGCGAAAGGCGTGGCGCACCATCGAGGTGCGGGCGACCTCGCCGAAGGTGCCGATATGCGGCAGGCCCGAGGGGCCGTAGCCGGTCTCGAACAACACCTCGCTCTTCGGCTTCTTCTCCAGCCGCGCCACGAGCTTGCGCGCCTCCTCGAAGGGCCAGGCGGCGGCGGAGGCGGCGGCCTCCAGAATATCGGGATCGAGACGAAGGGGCGCGGACATCGAAGGGGCTTTTCGGGGTTCAGGACGGGCGCCGCACCGGCCGATCGGGCCGGGGCGCAAGAGCGGGCAACCTATGGAGCGGGGGAGCCGGGGTCAACGCAGCCATCCTGTCCGACGACGCGAGATCCTGCTTGCGAGCAAGCATCCCATCCCCCGCCCTCATCCTCCGAGGCTTGCGCTAAGCTTCGGCACTTCAGGATGAGGGCGAGGGTTGGTTCGAGCCAATTCCGAAAATCATCCGCGCCCGAGCAGCATCAGCCAGCCGATCGTCGTCGCGGTCGCGGCGAGCGTCGAGACCAGCACGGCGGCGGCGACCAAGCCCTGCTCGCTCTTGTAGCGCGCGGCGAGCAGGTAGGCGTTGATGCCCACCGGCATCGCCGCGAACAGCACGGCGACGCCGGCATAGGCCGGCGGCATGGCGAAGACGTGGAAGGCCAGGAGGTAGACCGCGAGCGGGTGCAGCCCGAGCTTCAAGGCCGCGACCATGCTGGCACCCGGCAGGTCGTGCAGCACCTTGTAGCGCGTGAGACCGGCGCCAAGCGCGATCAGCGCGCAGGTCGAGGCCGAGCCGCCGAGCGAATCGACCAGCGCCTTCGGGATGCCGGAGAGCGAGAGCCCGGTGGCCTTCATCGCCATGCCGACGGCGAGCGCCAGGAAGATCGGGTTCTTCGCCAGAACGAGGCCGAGCGCCTTGAGGCGCTGGCTCAAGGGCCGCTCGCCCTCCGATTCGATCAGGAAGGTCGCCGCACCCATCATCAGCGGAAGGTGGACGGCCAGCAGCATGAAGAGCGGAAAGGCTCCGGCCTCGCCATAGGCCTGGAGAATCATCGGCACGCCGACGAAGACCGTGTTCGACTGGCTCGCGGCAAAGCCGTGCAGCACGGCGCCGCGCCTGTCCACGCCCTCGGTGCGGCGCCCGATCAGCGAGCCGGTGGCCCAGGCGATGGCCGCGCCCCCGAAATAGCTCGCCCAGTAGCCCCAGGCGATCTCGCCCGACAGGCCCGGCCGCGTCAGCGTCGAGACGATCAGCGCCGGCACCGCAAGGGAGAAGACGTATTCCGACAGGCCGTCGCCGACCCGCTCGGAGATGATCTTGGTGAGCGAGGCGAGCCAGCCGATCAGGACGAGGCCGAAGATCGGGATGATGAGGGTGAGCGCCGTCATCCGCCGCTTGTGCCTTGTCGAACGGAAAAAGCCACCGGGCGCAATCCGCGCATCCGATGGCCTTCCAATTCACTGGAGAGAAGACGCTCGGGCCTCGAACCGGCCCAAACTGCTTACGCGGCGGCGGGCGCCGCCGTCTCGGCGATCTTCTTCTCGATGTCGCGCTTGAGCAGGCGTGCCGTCTGCGAAAGCTCGATCTCGCGCGCCTTGATGAGGAAGGCGTCGAGGCCGCCGCGGTGCTCGACCGAGCGGAGCGCGTGGGCGGTCACGCGGAGACGGACGCGACGGTTGAGAGCATCCGACTGCAGCGTGACGTTGCAGAGGTTCGGCAGGAACCGGCACTTGGTCTTCCGGTTCGAGTGGCTCACGAGGTGACCGACCTGGACGGCCTTGCCCGTGAGTTCGCAGCGACGCGACATCGTTACAGTCCTGTCAACGTTAGGCCGGGTCTCGGCGCTGAAGCGTTTCGGCAATGCCACACGGCTCTCGCGCCGAGGGCGTCGAACCCTCGCGACAATCGATACCGGCGGAGTCCTATGGGAGTGGCGAGCCTATAGGGGAGACATGCCGGATTCGTCAAGGTCGGAGGGCGAAGATCCTCTGCTTACTGGATCGCCGTCCGCGCGAGCTGCCGGCCCGGTGTGTGGATCGGTGCCTGGGCCGTCTTCGGCGCTGTGCGCCGGGACGCCATGGCGCGCAACTCCCGCACGTTGGCCGCCGCCTCGGCCGGGCCGAGATCCTGAGCGAGGACCTGCTCCGCCTCGTCGTAGCGGCCCTTCAGGCCGAGCACCAGGGCGAGGTTCTGGCGCACGCGGGCATCCGCCTTGGGCTGGGTGACGGCAAGGCGCATGGTCGTCTCGGCTTCATCGAGACGGCGAGAGAGAGCGTAGGACAGGCCGAGGTTCGACAGCACCCGCGGCTCGTTCGGCGCGATCTTGAGGGCGGCGTCGTAGAGGCTCTGCGCCCGGGCGTGGTCGCCGGTCTCGTCCGCCACCATCCCCTGCGCGGAGAGCACCCGCCAATCGGGCTGGGCCGGGCTGTGAGCGTTCTGGAGAACCTCGTTGGCCTCCTGGTAGCGGCCGGCATCGGCGAGGCTCTTGCCGTAGGCGGCGAGCACCGCCTTGTCCTTCGGGTTGCGCAGGGCCAGTTGCTGCAGCACCGCCACCGCCTGGGATTTCTGGTCGGTCGCCCGGAGTGCTGCGGCGTAGCGTAGCGCGTTGCGCGCGTCGCTCGGGTCGGCGCTGTAGCGTTCCGCTAGGGCCTCGACCTCGGCGCGAGGCGAGCGCTCGGAACGAGTCTTGCCGAACGGGTTGAGGCTACTGATCGAGCCGGTGGTCTCCGGCGATCGGGTTTGGCACCCGGCGAGCCCGAGGCCGATCAGGGCCAAGGCGAGCAGGCGGCGTGTCCGGACCGTTCCAGGCTGGCTCGTGGCCCTGCCGCAGATGCCGGTCATGTCGTCCTCTCCCCCCGATGTCCCGTCCGGCGCTTGCGCCGTACCGATGGCGGGGTGATAGAGCGTTAACCCTAATGGCCGGTTAAGCTTATTTTCCATGACCTCAGACCCGACTCGGCACGGCACCGTCCTCCTCGATGCAGCCGCGGACGCGGTCCCGATCCGCTGCGTGACGGCGGAAGGATGGCAGGCGGTCGAAGCTGCCCTGCCGCCGCTCCAACGCGGATTTGCCGCCGCCACCGGGTTCGCCCCGAAGGCGGGCCGCGTTGCGCTTCTTCCGGACGAGGCCGGGGGGCTCGGTCTCGTGCTTCTCGGCCTCGGCGAGGTGAAGGAAGGACATCGCGACCGGTTTCTCGCCGGCAAGCTGCCGGGCGCCCTTCCCGCCGGCGATTACCGTCTCGAGCCCTGCGATGCGCTCGATCCGAGTGAGGCGGCGCTGGCGTGGTTGCTCGGCAGCTACCGGTTCGACCGCTACCGGAAGCCGGGCGAGCCGCGCCCGCGCCTCGTCGCCCCGAAGGACGTCGATGCGGCAGCGATTGAGCGGATCGCGCTCGCAGTCGCGGCCGGGCGTGACCTCATCAACACGCCCGCCAACGATCTCGGACCGGCCGAGGTGGAAGCCGCCATGCGTGCCCTGGGCGAGCGGTTCGGCGCGGCGGTGGCCGTGACCATGGGCGCGGAGCTGGAAAAGGAATTTCCTCTCGTCCACGCGGTCGGCGCGGCCTCGCCAAGGGCGCCCCGGCTGATCGACCTGACCTGGGGCGCCGAAGACGCGCCGCGGGTGACGCTGGTCGGTAAGGGCGTGGTGTTCGACACCGGCGGGCTCGACATCAAGCCCGCCTCCAACATGCTCCTGATGAAGAAGGACATGGGTGGTGCCGCGGCGGCCATGGCGGCGGCCGAGATGATCATGGGCTCCGGCCTGCCCGTGCGGCTGCGGCTGATCGTGCCGAGCGTCGAGAACGCCATCGCTGGCGATGCCTTCCGCCCCGGCGACGTGATCCGGTCGCGCGCCGGCCTCACCGTCGAGATCGGAAACACCGACGCGGAGGGGCGCCTGATCCTCGCCGACGCCCTGGCGCTGGCCGATGTCGAGTCGCCGGACCTCATCCTCGATTTCGCGACGCTGACCGGAGCGGCGCGCGTTGCCCTCGGCCCCGACCTGCCAGCCTTTTTCACAGAGGACGAGGGGCTGGCGAGCGCCGTCGCGGAGGCGGGCCTGCGCGTCAACGATCCGGTCTGGCGCATGCCGCTTCACCCGCCCTACGCGGCCTTGCTCGATTCGAAGACCGCCGACCTCAACAACGCGCCGGGCGGCGGCTTCGCTGGGGCGATTACGGCGGCGCTATTCCTGCGCCGCTTTGTGCGCCGGACGCGTGCCCATGTGCACTTCGATCTGTACGGTTGGAATTCCTCCACCAAGCCCGGCCGGCCGGAGGGCGGCGAGGTGCAGACCGCCCGCCTCGCCCATGAGCTGGTGGCCGAGCGCTACCCGCCGAATGGCTGAATGAGCCCCCGGGCGGCGTCAGCGCCGTTCGGCCTGACGCCCCGGCGCCGGCGACTGTCGCTCCTGAATCCGCGCCACGCTCGGCGGAAGCCCCTCGTCTCGCCGCGCCGAGCCCGGTGCTCCCGGTGGCGAGGGATCGCGGTGACCACCGCGCTCGAACGCCCAGCCCGCATTCACACCGGCATAGACGCCAGTGAAATCCTCCGCTGCGGCCGGTCCCGCACTCAGGAGGAGCAGTCCGAGCGCTCTCACTGTTCGACGCATCGCCTGTCCCATCATGACGTCCGCTGACCGGAGGCGGTCCGTGAGGCATTCGCGCCAAAAGAAAACGGCGGCCGTGAGGCCGCCGCTTCCGTCATTCCTTCGTAGCGTCGATCAGTATTCGACGGTGATGCTCGACGCTTCGCGGCCCTTCTGGCCCTCGACGACACCGAGGGTGACCTGCTGGCCCTCGGCCAGGGAGTCGAGACCGGCGCGGGAGAGCGCGGAACGATGGACGAACACGTCCTTGCCGCCGTCGTTCACCGAGACGAACCCGAAGCCCTTAGCCGGGTCGTACCACTTCACGGTGCCGGTCATCTCGACAGATGGGCCGGAGGCGAAGCGTCCACCGCCGCCACCACCGCCGCCGCCGAAGCGATCACGGCCACCGCCGCCGAACCGGTCGCCGCCACCGCTGAAGCGGTCACCACCGCCGCCGAACCGGTCGCCGCCACCGCTGAAGCGGTCACCACCGCCGCCAAAGCGCGGGCCCTCGCGCCGGGGCGGAGCCGCCTCGGCCGTAGAGGTGTCAACGCTGGTCACCGCAGTGACCTGCGGGCCCTTCTGCCCCTGAGCGGTCTGAACCATCAGACGCGTGCCGGGCAGGAGGTCGTCGTGACCGGCGGCTTCGACCGCGCGGATGTGAAGGAAGGCATCGCCGGAGCCATCGCCCAGCTCCACGAAGCCGAAGCCCTTCTCCTTGTTGAACCACTTCACCGTCGCGTCACGCTCCGGGCCCGACGGGGCCGCCGGGGCGCGAGCCGGACCGCGATCGAAGCCGCCACCACCGCCGCCACCGCCACCGAAGCGGTTGCCACCGCCGCCGCCGCCGAAGCGGTCACCGCCGCCGGGGGGCAGTTCGTCCGGCCACCGCGGCTCGGCACCACCCTCGTCGAAGCCGCGCTTCTGCGGCCCCCTGAAATCACGACCACGTCCCATTGAAAGCTCGCAAAAACCGTCCGCCCGCCAAGTCTCGAATACCGCGTGCGCGCTATCTCGAGACAGCCGACGCGCCGCACTATCATCCCCCCGGCTGCGGCTACCGGGAGCGATGCCTCAGGTCTGACGCAATCCCGTCCATACCGCAAGGATCTTCTAACCGATCCGTGCTCCGGGCTCCGCATTTTCGCGGTGAAACTGCGTACGTACCCCTTTTGGGAGGGTGTGAGCGTCGGATTGGCTTGCACGCAAGAGAAGTAGACCAGAACGATTCTCGCGCATGATTCCCGCAGTTCGACGCCGCTTTAGGGAAACGCAAACCGGACAGGGCGTAAGACTCGCCGCGAAACGCTCCGGATCTGAACCGGGCGCCGGCCGCCGATGATCGCAACTCCGACTTTCCCGGACCTCTCTGCCCTTGTCGTGGACGAGAGCCTCTACATCCGCCGCATCGTGCGCGACATGCTGATGCGCGTCGGCATCAAGCGCGTGCTTGAGGCGCCCGACGGCGCGGAAGCGCTCGGCGTGCTCGCCGAGAGCAAGCCAGACCTCACGATTATCGATTGGGATTTGGCAATCCTGTCGGGCGAGGAGTTCATCCGGCTTGCCCGCACGCCCGCCACCTCACCCTCGCCGACGGTGCCGATCATCCTCATGCTGGCTCAGCCGCGCCGCAACGTCGTCGACCGGGCGATCGCGCTCGGCGTCAACGAGATCATCGCCAAGCCGTTCTCGCCCAAGACGCTGTGGTCGCGCCTCGACGAAGTGATCAACCGGCCGCGGCCGTTCTCGCAGGTGAAGAGCCTGCTGCGTCCGCTGCCCCGAGCCAGCGGCCTGTCGAAGATGGGCGCGATCTGACCGGAGAAGGTCGGGGCGGAATCAGGGTCGGCGCAAGCGGCGCCGATGAACGATTCCGATCCGGTCCGCGGGCGGCATCTCGATGTCGAAGCCCGACAGCTCGCCGATGCCACCCGCCGCGTCGAGGCCACGCTCGGTCACGGCGATCCGGAAGCCGTTTGCACCGGGCGTGACCGTGTAGAGGTAGTAGGAAGCGCGCCGGTTCGTGAGGAGCGTGCGTGCGGAGGCCGAGGGCGCGCCCACCACCGGCACGGGCCGTCCTTCCGGCCCGGTGATCTGGGCCACGGTGCCGACATGGTTGTGCCCATGCAGAATCAGATCGGCCCCGGCCCGTCCGATCATCGCGGCGAAGGCGGCGGCGTCCTTCAATTCCCGTCCCGAGGCCGCTCCGCCCGGATGGGGCGGGTGGTGGATCATCACCACCCGGCAGGGCCGGTCCGGCGCCGCCGCAAGGTCGCGCAACAGGCGCTCGGCCGCCTCGATCTGCACCGGGCCGAGGCGCCCGCTCGCCACGAAGGGCTTCGTCGGGATCGCTGAGGACAGTCCGACCAGGGCGAGCGGCCCGCGCCGCCGCAGGTAGGGGAAGAGGCGGATCTGCCCGTCATCGGCTTCCGTCCAGCCCCCGCAGGCAGCAAGCAGCCCCTCCAGCGAGCCGCGGACATAGGCGTCGTGGTTGCCCGGCACGAAGCTGACCCGGTCGGACGGTCCAAGCGCCTCCAGGAAGAGCCGGGCGCTCTCCCACTCGTCTGGAAGACCGAGATTGCACAGGTCGCCCGTGCAGGCGACGTGGTCGGCACCCTGGCCGTGCAGATCGGCGACGAGGGCACCGAGCAGGTCCATGTCGTGGTGGCGCCCGCGGCCCCGCCGCCAGTTCACGTAGCCGGTCGCCCGCTTGCTGAGAAGCTGGCGCAGGCGCGGCCGCGGCAGCGGCCCGACATGGGGGTCGGTGAGGTGGACAAGACGGAACATGCGTCGTTCCGCTTCGCGGCAACACGTGCCGGCGTCAATATCGGGCAGTTTGCCGCACCGAGGGGATGTCCGGCCGGACAAGGCCGGAAACCAGCTTAAGTTAAACAAAAGCACCAGCTCCGTTGCGTCCGCCACATGGTCGGGGCTAGACAGCCGCCGGTCCGGCCGGCTCGACCCGCGAGGCGAACCGGTCGGTCGACGAGCGAATCGGGACAGAGCGGTCGGAAGCCATGGGCCTGATCAAGACCGTCGGCCGCAAGCCGGGCGTGCAGTGGGTGCTCAGCCATGTGGCCTCGGGCTATCTGCGGCTCGTCCGGCGCACGAACCGCTTCGCCATCGAGCCGGCGGATGCTTATGCGCGGCTCGACGCCCACGGGCCGTTCATCGCGGCGATGTGGCACGGCCAGCACATCATGATCTCCTTCATGCGCCGGCCGCAGGACCGGGTCGCCACGATCATCTCGCGCTCGCCCGACGGCAATATCAACACCATGGCCCTGACGCGGATGGGCGTACGGGTGATGCGCGCCTCCGGTGCCCGTGGGCGCGTGGTCAAGGACGCCCGCGCCAAGGGCGGCGCCGAGGGGCTGCGGGCGATGGTCAGGGCGCTGAAGGGCGGCGAAACCGTCGCCTTCTCCGCCGACGTGCCGAAGGTCTCCCGCGTGTGCGATGCCGGGATCATCATGCTCGCCCGCTTCTCCGGCTGCCCCATCGTGCCTGTCGCGGTGGTGACGAGCCGGCACATCCGCTTCAATTCCTGGGACCGGGCCTGCCTCGGTCTGCCCTTCGGCCGCGGCGCCATGGTGTTCGGCGAGGCGACCTTCGTCCCACGCGAGGTCTCGCCCGAGGAGATCGACGCCCTGCGCCACCGGGTGCAGGCCGAGCTGAACCGGGTCCACGACCGCGCCTACACCCTCGTCGGCCGGCCGGACCGGGTTGGCGGCGTTCCGGCGGCCGCGTCGCAGGGCAGTCCGGCATGAGGGTGCCGAAGCTTCCCGTCGCGCTGCGCGCCTATCGCTACGGGCTCTATCTCGGTGAGCCCGCCGTGGCGGGCCTGCTGGCGTGGCGTTCGCGTCGGGGCAAGGAGGATCCGGGGCGGCTTCCGGAGCGCCGCGGCCTGCCCGGACGGGCGCGGCCGGTGGGACATCTCGTCTGGATGCACGGAGCGAGCATCGGCGAGGCGCTCTCCCTCGTCGGCCTGATCGAGGGCATGATCGCCCGCGGCTGCTCGGTCCTCGTCACCACCGGCACGCGCAGTGCGGCCGACCTGCTGAGCAAGCGCCTGCCGGCCGGCGCCGTGCACCAGTACATGCCGCTCGACGCGCCGCGCTGGATCGAGCGCTTCCTCGCGCATTGGCGGCCGGATCTGGCCATCGTCGCCGAATCCGAGATCTGGCCCAACACCATCATCTCGCTTCACCGCCGAGGCATCCCGCTGGTGCTCGTCAACGGTCGGATGTCGGAACGCTCGTTCAAGGCCTGGACGCGCTCACCCGACACCGCTCGGGCGCTGTTGGCACGGATCGCGGTTTGTCTCGTTCAGACCCGGGAGGACGGAGAACGCTTCGCCCGGCTCGGCGCGCCCCGCATCAACGTTGTCGGCAATCTCAAATATGATTCGGCGGTGCCACCCGCCGACTCCCAGCAGCTTGCCTATCTCGGCGACATGATCGGTGACCGGCCAATCTGGGTCGCAGCCAGCACTCATCCCGGCGAGGACGAGGTGATCGCCCGCGTTCATGCCGGCCTGAAGGAGCGATTTCCGCGTCTGCTGACAGTAATCGTGCCGCGCCATCCACGCCGAGGCGAGGAGGTGTCCCGAATCGGCGCCGCCGCCGGCCTGCGGGTGAGCCGGAGGTCCAAGGGCGGGCGCCCGCTGCCAGCCATCGATCTCTACGTCGCCGATACCCTGGGTGAACTCGGCCTCTTCTATCGGCTCTGCCCGCTCGTCTTCCTCGGCGGCTCGTTGGTGCCGCACGGAGGCCAGAATCCGATCGAGCCGGTGCGCCTGGACAGTGCGATCCTGCACGGACCCCACACCGACAACTTCCACGAGCCCTACGGCGCGCTCGACGCCGCGGCCGGGGCGCGCATGGTGGCGGACGAGGCGGCGCTGCTGACGGCCGTGGGCGAGCTCGTCGCCGATCCGCGGGCGCTGGCGGTGATGTGTGCCAAGGGGCAGACGGCGCTCCGGCCATTCGAGGGCGCAGTGGCACGCACGTTCGCGGTACTCGAACCCTACGTCGCGCAGATGAAGCTGTCCGCGCGCGAGCGCGACTGAGGCCGCGATGCGCCCGCCCGGCTTCTGGTCCCGGCCGCCCTCGCACCCGCTCGCCCGGCTGCTGGCCCCCGCCGGCCGCTTCTACGGCGGATTGACCGCCGACCGGATGGATCGAGCCGGCGCGCCGCCGCCCTGCCCGGTCCTGTGCGTCGGCAACTTCACCCTCGGCGGTGCCGGCAAGACTCCGACGGCATTGGCGCTGGCCGGCCTCCTGCGCGAAACCGGCCGGGCGCCTGCCTTCCTCAGCCGCGGCTATGGCGGCCGACTCGCCGGACCGCTGGTCGTCGATCCCGCCTGGCACGCGGCAGCGGAGGTCGGCGACGAACCTCTGCTCCTGGCACGGGCGGGAACCACCATCGTCGCCCGCGACCGACCGGCCGGCGCCCGCCTCTGTGCCGCGTCCGGCGCCGACGTGATCGTCATGGACGACGGCCTGCAGAATCCGAGCCTTACCAAAACCCTCTCGCTGGCGGTGGTCGATGGCGGCTCGGGTGTCGGCAACGGCCTGCCCTTCCCTGCCGGGCCGCTGCGGGCTGCGCTGGCCCGGCAATGGCCGCACGTCGCCGGCCTTGTGCTTGTCGGCGAGGGCGAGCCGGGTGCAGCTCTGGCGAGGGAGGCGGAACAGCGGAGCCTCCCGGTCCACCGCGCCCATCTCGTGCCCGAGGCAGGGCCGGATTGGGTCGGGAGCCGCGTCGTCGCCTTCGCCGGGATCGGACGCCCGCAGAAATTCTTCGAGACGCTTCGGCGCCTAGGGGCCGAGATCGTGGCGGAGCGGGATTTTCCCGATCACTATTCCTTTCGGCCAGAGGATCTGACGGCTCTGTCGGCCCTCGCCGCGCGCGAGGGTGCCGGCCTCGTCACGACGGAGAAGGATGCCGTCCGTCTTCCCCCAGAGGCGCGCGCGGCGGTGCGGGTGCTACGGGTCGCTCTCGCCTTCGCCGACGAGGAGAGCATTCGCCAGCAGCTCGCGATGGCATTCCCACGCGCCTGACGCCTGACGCTCAATGGCAGGGCCTGGAAGTCGTTCGATGCCGACGGTACACGGCGCGCCGACGCGTAGCCGCCGTTTCGCGCAGCGCATAGCTGCGATCGGTCAGCACCGTCCGCCATGCCAGCAGGCCGAGGCCGACAAAGTCGGTCGAGGTGGTCCACGGACGGAGAGCCGCGCCCTCAACGGGCCGCGCCGATCTCCTTCAGCCGCTGCATCGCGGCCTCGGGGGTGGCGTAGGCCTCCTGGCGATCGACGTTCCAGTAGCGCAGGGCATCGAGCGGGATCGGCTCGCCGGTCACCGCGCAGCGTACGTAGGTGCCGGGCTTGACCACCCGCATGGTGCCGTCACCGTACTCGACCTTGGCTTCGCCGCCGGCCGATCCTCGATCGAAGCGTCCGAGCATTGTGTGGGCTCCCGGTGCCGCGCCCGCGCGCGCTCGACCTGCCTTAGAAGCCCCGCACGGCTCTGTCGATGGTATGCCCCTCGACATGCCCCCGCCCTCGGGCCAAACGAACCCTGCGCCTCACGTCGCTCCGGGATTGTCCGTGACCGAACCCGATCTCGATGCCCTGTTCGAAGCCGCCGATGTGGTGCGTCGCCGAGCGCACGCGCCCTATTCCGGCTTCCGTGTCGGTGCCGCGCTGGTGGATGAGGCCGGACATATCCATGCCGGCTGCAACGTCGAGAACGCCGCCTATCCGGTCGGCACCTGTGCCGAGGCCGGCGCGATCGCTGCGATGATCGCGGCCGGCGGCCGACGCATCCGTGCAATCCTCGTGCAGGCCGATAGCCCGGAGCCGGTCACGCCCTGCGGCGCCTGCCGCCAGCGGATTCGTGAATTCGCGGGCCCCGGCACGCCGATCCACTCGGCCGGACTCGATGGCCTGCGGTCTCATTACACGCTGGAACAGTTGCTGCCCGCCTCTTTCGGTCCGGAGCATCTTGTCCATGGCGCCTGAAGACGCGGCGATCGCCCATCTGCGGGCGGAGGGCTTCGCCGGGCCCTATGCCCTGGCGATCGTCACGGGGACCGGGCTCGGCGCCCTGGTCGAGGCGGTGGAGGACCGCCGCAGCGTCGCCTACGCGGCGATCCCCGGATTTCCCGCCCCCGGCGTCAGCGGCCATGGCGGTCGATTGTATCGCGGACGCCTCGCCGGCCGACCGGTGCTCGTCTTCGAGGGACGAGCCCACGCCTACGAGCGCGGCGACGCCGCGGCCATGCGCATCCCGCTCGCCGCGGCGCGGGCACTCGGCGCAAGGAGGCTCCTGCTCACCAATGCCGCCGGTTCGCTGAGACCGGAGATCGGCCCCGGCCGGCTCGTGATGCTGGCCGACCACATCAACCTGTCGGGCCTCAACCCGCTGATCGGCGAGGCGAGAGACGCCCGCTTCGTGCCGATGACGGAGGCCTACGACGCCGGTCTGCGTGCGCACCTGAGTGCGGCGGCGGAGGAGATCGGGCTGCCGCTGTCGTCAGGTATCTATGCGTGGTTCTCCGGTCCGAGCTTCGAGACCCCAGCCGAGGTGCGCATGGCCGGGATCCTCGGCGCGGACCTCGTCGGCATGTCCACCGTGCCCGAAACGATCCTCGCTCGGTTCCTGGGTCTTCCCGTGGCTGCGATTTCGGTGGTGACCAACCTCGCGGCGGGAATTGCGGGGGGTGACCCCCACCATGCCGAGACCAAGGCCGTCGCGGCCCGGGCCGGGGCGGATCTCGCCCGGCTCGCCGCCGTGTTCGCCGGCCGCCTGCCCGAAGCGTAAGGACCGCGGATGACCGCTCCAGTTCCCCTCACCCCGCAGGATGCGGTCCAAGCCAGGGCGGATCTGGCCCGGCGCGCCCTGCCACTGCTCGACCTCACCGATCTGAGCGACACCTGCACCGCCGCCGCGGTCGCGGGACTCTGCGAAAAGGCCCGCGGGAGCGGGGTCGCGGCCGTCTGCGTCTGGCCGGATTTCGTCGCAGGGTCCGTTCGGACGCTTCGCGGCAGCGATGTGCGGGTCGCCACGGTGATCAACTTCCCGGAGGGCGGCGAGGTGGTGGAGCTGGCGGTCGCGGACACCCTCGCCACCCTCGCCGATGGCGCCGACGAGATCGACCTCGTCCTGCCTTATCGCGCGCTGATGCGCGGCGATGCGGAGACCGCCCGCGCGATGGTCTTGGCCGTGCGCGACGCCTGCGCCGGCCGGCTCCTCAAGGTGATCCTGGAGACCGGCGAACTCGAAGAGCCGACGCTGATCGAACGGGCGAGCCACCTGTCGCTCGAGGCCGGCGCCGATTTCATCAAGACCTCCACCGGCAAGACGCCCGTCTCGGCCACGCTGCCCGCCGCCGAGATCATGCTGGAGGCGATCCGCGCGCACGCCGACCGGCCCGCGGGGCTCAAGGTTTCCGGCGGCTTGCGCCGGGTCGAGGATGCGGGCGCCTATCTCGCGCTGGCCGACCGGATCATGGGGCCGGATTGGGCGAGTCCAGAAACCTTCCGGATCGGGGCAAGCGCGCTCCATGCCGATCTCGTCCGCGCCCTGGAGGCCGCCCCGTGAGGCTTCCCCAGGAGATCATCCGCGACAAGCGCGACGGGCGCGCCCTGTCGGAGGCCGACATCGCCGGCTTCATCGAGGGCCTAGTGCAGGATCAGGTCACCGAGGGGCAGGCCGCAGCGTTTGCCATGGCGGTGTTCTTCCGCGGCCTCTGCCTCGACGAGCGCGTGGCGCTGACCCGTGCCATGACCCATTCGGGCACCGTGCTCGCATGGGACTTGCCCGGCCCCGTCCTCGACAAGCACTCGACCGGCGGCGTCGGCGACACGGTGAGCCTGCCGCTCGCCGCGATGGTGGCGGCCTGCGGCGGCTACGTGCCGATGATCTCCGGGCGCGGCCTCGGCCATACCGGCGGCACGCTGGACAAGCTCGCGAGCATCCCGGGCTACGACGTGGCGCCGGGTCTCGACCGCTTCCGGCATGTCACGACTGAGGCCGGCTGCGCCATCATCGGCCAGACCGCCGACCTCGCGCCGGCCGATCGGCGCCTCTATGCCATCCGCGACGTGACCGGGACGGTCGAGTCCCTCGACCTCATCACCGCGTCGATCCTCTCGAAAAAACTCGCGGCGGGTCTCCAGGGGCTCGTCATGGACGTGAAGACCGGCTCGGGCGCCTTCATGGCGGGCCGCGCCGAGGCGCGGGCCTTGGCCGAGAGCATCGTCACCGTCGCCAACGCCGCGGGGCTTCGCACCCGCGCCCTCGTCACCGACATGGACGCGCCTTTGGCCTCCTGCGCGGGCAATGCGGTCGAGGTGGCCTACGCCGTCGATTACCTCACCGGCCGCGCCCGCGAGCCGCATTTCCACGCGGTGACCCTGGCGCTGGCCGCCGAGATGCTCGTGATCGGCCGCCTCGCCGCGGATGTTGCCCAGGCAGAAGAGCGGCTGACGGCAGCGCTCGAATCGGGGCGCGCCTGCGAGGTGTTTTCGCGGATGGTGGCTGCGCTCGGCGGGCCAAGCGACTTCGTCGAGGCAACCGACCGGTACCTGCCGCGGGTGCCCGTCGTGCGGCCGGTGATGGCGCAAGCATCGGGCGTCGTCGAGAGCATCGAGACGCGCGCCATCGGTCTCGCTGTGATCGGCCTCGGCGGCGGCCGAACCCGGCCGCAGGACACGATCGATCCGGGTGTCGGCTTCACCGGCCTCGTAGGGCGCGGCGCACGGCTGGAGACAGGCGATCCCATCGGCGTGGTCCATGCGGCGAACAACGCCGCCGCCGAGCGAGCCGAGACGGCTCTGCGGGACGCCTTTCGGATCGGTGTAACCGCACCAGCCGCGTGCGAGCCCGTGAAGGACCGTCTCGGCTGAGCGGGTTGCGGTCGTCGCGATGTCCGGACCACTCGGCCGACACGTGCAGTTGCCTTGCAGGCGTCTGCGTCTCCGCCAGGCGTGAGAGCAGAGAATTCCGTCGTGGCGAGAGGGCCGGATGAGGCTGTCGCCTCCTCCGACCGCTTCAACGTTCGCTGTGCCTACCAGTGATGATGGTGGCCCCAGTGGCGGCGATGCCCCCAGTGGCCGTGGTGGTGATGGCGGTGGCCCCAGCCATGGTGACGATGGCCCCAATGGCGGCGGTGATGACCCCAATGCCCGTGATGGTGGTGGCGATGACTCCAGTGGCGAGGATGGTGGCGATGACCGAAATGGTGGTGCTGCCACTGCACCGTCTCGACCGCCGCCTCCGAGGCCAGAGCCGTCGCCGGGGCCGGTGCGAGCGGGGCGGCGTTGGCGATGCCCCCGCCGAAGAGGCCGCCGGCCATCAGCGCGAGGGCGGCGAGCGCGAAGCGAGAGCGACGCGGTGAGGATGGTTCCGACATCGTATGACCTCCGTTCATCGGGCCGTTCTGACGGCCTTGAGAGCGAAGCTAGAAGCCACCGGATGAATGTGTACTGAGCGGAATCCGTACAATGAGAAACAAGGACGTGCATGATCGCGAATCAGGCTGCAATCCGGATACTGCCGGCCCGTTGTCGCAATGGGACGCCTGGTTGCTCGGTCGCGGTCTATGTCCGGAAGCTCGTCGGCCGTGCACGTCGTCGCCGGCACGCATTTCGGCCCATTCGGGCCACGTCCTGAACGTCAGACGGCGCCGGTCTTCGGCTCGGGGCGCCGATAGACCCAAACGCGGGCCGGAGGCAGGTTGAGCCAGACCTTGTTGGAGCGGCTCGCTGTGTAGCTGCCCGCCTCGCACTTGGCCGGGATCGGCGGCACCACCGCGTAGGTGAACTGCACGAAGGGTGCGCCCGGATGCATCAGGTCGTGGGCACCTTGGAGAAGGTCGAGGCGCTGCTCCAGCGGCTTGGTGAACAGCGGCAGGCTCGAGATCGTCGCCGCGCAAGGGCCGTCGAGCTTGTCGCGCAGCGTCTCGCGGATCCGGTAGGCGTCGCCGCAGATCACGGTTACGCCGGGGAAGCGTCGGCGCAGCAGCGTGCAGAAATCGGGATTGAACTCGACGAGGACGAGGCGTTCTGGATCGAAGCCGCGGCGGATGAGGGCCTCGGTCACCGGACCTGTGCCCGGCCCCAGCTCGATCACGGGGCCAGCGACGTTCGGGTCGGCGTAGGCGGCCATGGTGCGTGCCAGCATCCGGCCGGATGGCGTCACCGCACCGGTGACGAGCGGGCGCTCGAACCAGGAGCGCAGGAAGCGCGCCTCGTCCTCCAGGGGGTCCTTGCGCTCCCGGATGACGCGTGCGGCGGCGACGGCTCGGGCACTGGAACGGCGAAGCGGCGGCACGTCCGAAGGTCCTCGGCTCATCATGGTTGGGACAGGCTAGACGACGAAAACCCGCGGGCAGTCAAGCTTCGCTGGACGGCGTCGGGCACATGACCGCAGCGATGAGCCGCGGTCATAACCGGCGGAGCGGCGGGTTTGATCCCGCAAGCACGGAGCGGATCACGCCCGTGTCGAACCGCTCACGAAGAAGTCACGCACCTTGGAGAAAAATCCGGCGCTCTCCGGGTGATTCTCGTCGGAGGCGCTCTGGTCGAACTCCTGCAGCAGCTCGCGCTGGCGCTTCGTGAGGTTCTGCGGCGTTTCCACCGAGACCTGGATGTAGAGGTCGCCGACCTCCCGCGAGCGGAGCACCGGCATGCCCTTGCCCTTGATGCGGAACTGCTTGGCGGTCTGCGTGCCGGCCGGGATGCGCACCTGCGTCTGCGACCCGTCGATCACCGGCACGGTGATTTCGCCCGAGAGCGCCGCCGTCACCATCGAAATCGGCACGCGGCAGAACAGGTCGGCTCCGTCGCGCTGGAAGAACGGATGCGGCTTGATCGAGAGGAAGACGTAGAGGTCGCCCGGCGGTCCGCCACGCAGGCCGCTCTCGCCCTCGCCCGCGAGGCGGATGCGCAGGCCGTCATCGACGCCTGCCGGCACGTTGATCGACAGGGTCCGCTCGCGGTTGACACGGCCGGCGCCGGAGCAGGAGGGGCAGGGATCGTCCACGACTTCGCCGCGGCCGTGGCAGTTCGGGCAGGTCCGCTCGATGGCGAAGAAGCCCTGCGCCGCCCGCACCCGACCGTAGCCGCCGCAGGTCGAGCAGGTCCGCGGCTTCGAGCCGGCCTTGGCCCCCGTCCCCGAGCAGGTCTCGCAGGCGATGGAGGTCGGGATGCGGATGGTTTCCGTCTTGCCGGCAAAGGCCTCTTCGAGGCTGATTTCGAGGTTGTAGCGCAGGTCCGCGCCGCGCTCGCGGCCCGGCGCGCCGCCGCGTCCGCGCCCGCCGCCCGGCGCCCCGCGTCCATCCCCGAAGAAGTTCTCGAAGATGTCCGACATGAAGTCGCCGAACTCGTTGCCGAATCCGGGCCCGCCCGCCCCGCCCTGGCTGAACGCGGCGTGGCCGAAGCGGTCGTAGGCGGCGCGCTTCTGGCCGTCGGCGAGGCACTGATAGGCCTCGTTGACTTCCTTGAACTTGATCTCGGCTTCCTTGTCGCCGGGATTGCGGTCCGGATGATGCACCATGGCCAGCTTGCGGAAGGCGACCTTCAGCTCGCTCTCCGAGGCCGTCTTCGCGACGCCCAAGACCTCGTAATAGTCCCGCTTCGACATTCCCGGCCTCTGGAGCCTCTCGTTCGCGCCGGCTGCCGGCTGTGGTGCCAGGCTTCGGCCGCGCCGCGATCCGCCTCCCGACTCGAACGGGACAGGCCGGATCGACCTTCGCTTCTATCGGACGCCCGGCATGGTTGATCCCCGAGCTATGCTCGAGGATCAAGCCGTCCGTGCCGCTGACGAATGAAAATTTGTCGGGAGCGGCGCTGGTGCACCGCTCCCGAATCGACGTTGCGGACTTACGCGCGCTTCTTGCGCTCGTTCTCGTCCACTTCCTGGAAGTCGGCGTCGATGACGTCGTCCTTCTTCTCGCCCGAAGCCGCAGCGCCGTCGGCGCCCGGCGCGCCCTCGGCCTGGGAGGCGGCGTACATCGCCTCGCCGAGCTTCATCGAGGCCTGCATCAGGTCGTTGGTCTTGGCCTTGATACCCTCGGCGTCCTCACCCTCGAGCGCGGAGCGCAGGGCGGTGATGGCGGACTCGATGGCACCCTTGTCGGCGGCCGAGACCTTGTCGCCGTACTCCGCGACCGACTTCTCGGTGGCGTGGATCAGGCTCTCGCCCTGGTTCTTCACCTCGACCAGCTCGCGGCGCTTCTTGTCGGCCTCGGCATTGGCCTCGGCGTCCTTGACCATCTTCTCGATGTCGGCGTCGGAGAGACCGCCCGAGGCCTGGATGCGGATCTGATGCTCCTTGTTCGTCGCCTTGTCCTTGGCCGTGACGTTCACGATGCCGTTGGCGTCGATGTCGAAGGTCACCTCGATCTGCGGCATGCCGCGAGGCGCCGGCGGAATGCCGACGAGATCGAACTGGCCGAGCAGCTTGTTGTCGGCCGCCATCTCGCGCTCACCCTGGAAGACCCGGATGGTGACCGCGTTCTGGTTGTCCTCGGCCGTCGAGAAGACCTGGGACTTCTTGGTCGGGATCGTGGTGTTGCGATCGATCAGGCGGGTGAACACGCCGCCCAGCGTCTCGATGCCGAGCGAGAGCGGGGTCACGTCGAGGAGCAGCACGTCCTTCACGTCGCCCTGGAGCACGCCGGCCTGGACTGCGGCGCCGATGGCGACGACCTCGTCCGGGTTGACGCCCTTGTGGGGCTCCTTGCCGAAGAACGCTTTGACGACCTCCTGCACCTTGGGCATGCGGGTCTGGCCGCCGACGAGCACCACCTCGTCGATCTCGGCAGGAGAGACGCCGGCATCCTTGAGCGCCTTACGGCAGGGCTCGATCGTGCGCTGCACGAGGTCGTCGACGAGCGACTCGAACTTCGCGCGGCTGAGTTTCAGCGCGAGGTGCTTCGGGCCGGAGGCGTCGGCGGTGATGTAGGGCAGGTTGATCTCGGTCTGCGTGGCCGAGGACAGCTCGATCTTCGCCTTCTCGGCGGCCTCCTTGAGGCGCTGGAGGGCGAGCTTGTCCTTGGTCAGGTCGATGCCCTGCTCCTTCTTGAACTCGCTGGTGAGGTACTCGACCACACGGTTGTCGAAGTCCTCGCCGCCTAGGAAGGTGTCGCCGTTCGTCGACTTCACCTCGAACACGCCGTCGCCGATCTCGAGGATCGACACGTCGAAGGTGCCGCCGCCGAGGTCGTAGACCGCGATCGTGCCGGACTTTTTCTTGTCGAGGCCGTAGGCGAGCGCGGCGGCCGTCGGCTCGTTGATGATGCGCAGCACCTCGAGGCCGGCGATCTTGCCGGCATCCTTAGTGGCCTGGCGCTGGGCGTCGTTGAAGTAGGCGGGGACGGTGATGACGGCCTGCGTCACCGGCTGACCGAGATGCGACTCGGCGGTCTCCTTCATCTTCTGAAGGGTGAAGGCCGAGATCTGCGAGGGCGAGTACTTCTTGCCGTCCGCCTCGACCCAGGCGTCGCCGTTGTCGCCGCGGGCGATCTTGTAGGGCACGAGGCCCTTGTCCTTCTGCGTCAGCGGATCGTCGTAGGTCCGGCCGATCAGACGCTTGATCGCGAAGAAGGTGCGTTCCGGGTTGGTCACGGCCTGCCGCTTGGCCGGCTGGCCGACGAGGCGCTCCCCGTCGTCGGTGAAGGCGACGATGGACGGGGTGGTGCGGGCGCCTTCCGCATTCTCGATGACCCGCGGCTGCGTGCCTTCCATGACGGCCACGCAGGAATTGGTGGTGCCGAGGTCGATACCGATTACTTTACCCATGGTGGGATCCCTCTGTTGGATTTTTCAAGCAGACCGCCGAGCCCCGAAGCAGCTCGACCCATGGCGGTACAAAACATCATGTTTGAGAACGGGATGGATCCGAAGCGCATCGCCCTTGCGGGTTGTGCTTCCCAGGCTTCGTCCCGTGTCCCGCCGCATATAAGAAGACGGCTACGCCGCCGCAAGAACGCGCGCCGAACGGTTGAGCGACGGTGGTCATCCTCCACCGCCCTGTGGCCTTTTCCGATTTCGGCTTCCCGAGAAAGACTTGTTTGTTGCCAGGCTGCCACGTCCGCGCCACGGGTGGCATGCTAGGACACCGGTGCATGGCCCGTCGTGAGGACGGTGCCTGACGAGAGCGCCCATGAAGGAGCGCCCAACCGGGAGGCCGACCGCCTGATGTTCCTGCCCGTCTCCGAGAGGGTTTTCGCGAAGAAGGCTCGTCCGTCGCGCGTCGCGACGGCGGCGTTGCTCGCGCTCGCTGGCCTGACCGGGGTCGCGGCCACACCCGCGCACGCGCAAAACTTTTTCGAGGAGCTGTTCGGAATCGGGCGGGCGGCCCGTCCCCCGCAACCGCCGCGCAACGTGCCCGTGCAGCCGCCGCCGCAACCCGCGGAGCCGGGCTCTCCTCCGCCGGGCGAAGGCGCCGAGACGCGGCCGAGCGTTCCGGCCCAGCCGCGCCAGCCGGTGGTGCTGCGGGTGCCGGCCGAGGACAACGTCGCGGGTCAGGACCTGCTGCTGAACGGGTTGAACGGCTCCCTGAAGATCGAGCGGAGCGGATCGGCCTACACCGCCCAGATGACTTTGCCGGGCACCAAGATCTCGCAGCCGACCGAGAACTGCACGGTCAAGCTCAATGGCGGCAAGCCGATGCCGCTGAGCCCGGAGGGGCGCGCACAGGGTGTTTCCCGCTTCTCGGCGGCGAGTGCCGAGTGCCCTCTGCGCTTCGAGATCCTCGACGGCAGCGTGCTCGCCACGCCGCTGGGCGCGGGATCGGCCTGCACCTTCACGGCGGCCGATTGCGAGACGACGCCGACGGGCCTGTGGGGGCCCGCTGCGGCGAGCCTGATCCCGCAGGCGGGCGAGTTCGACACCGCCCGCGGTATCGCCGACAAGGCGGTGCGCGACAATTACAAGATCATGAGCCAGCGGGCGCGCGGCGGTGACATGCGTCCGATCGTGCAGGAGCAGGCGGCCTTTTCCTCCGACCGCGAGCAGGCCTGCCGGACCTACGCTCGCGAGGGAGCGCACGGCTACTGCCACTTGCGCTTCACCGAGGCGCGGGCGATCGCCCTGGCGGCGCGGCTCGGCGCCAATACCGCAACCCCGACCGCCTCAAACACGCCGCCGCGGCCTCGCCGCAGCCGCAGCCCGGTGGAGGGCATGAACCCGGATGCTCCCGGGGCGGAGCCTTTCGCCGACCAGTAGCTGCGAGACGTTCCTCACGGCACCGTAGGCATCGTCGCACGGGCGGAACCGCGTGTTTGATGCGGATGTTGGCCGAAGGTTCACGCGCAGCGAGCCCGGCCATGCCCGACGAGAAAATCGAAGCCTATACCGACCCGGCTGGCGGATGGGGTTCGGCCCGGTCCCTCGTCGACATTCTGACCCGCGAGGAGATTCCGGCCTCCGGTGCGGCGATGCTGATGAAGCAGAACAAGCCGGGCGGCTTCATGTGCGTGTCCTGCGCGTGGTCGAAGCCGGCCAAACCCTCGACCTTCGAGTATTGTGAGAACGGCGCCAAAGCGACCGCCTGGGAGCAGACCCGCAAGCGGGTCCGCCCCGACTTCTTCGAGCGCCACTCGGTCACCGAGCTTCTGACCTGGGCCGATTACGACTTGGAGGAAAAGGGGCGTATCACCCATCCGCTGCGCTACGATCCGCAGCGCGACCGCTACCTTCCCGTTTCCTGGGAGGAGGCCTTCGAGGAGATCGGCCGCGAGCTGAAGACGCTGCGCGAGACCGATCCCAAGGGAGCGGTGTTCTACTCTTCGGGCCGGGCCTCTCTGGAGACCAGCTACATGTACGCGCTGTTCGCGCGCATGTACGGCAACAACAACCTGCCCGACTCCTCCAACATGTGCCACGAGTCGACCTCGAAGGCGCTGCCACAATCGATCGGCGTGCCGGTCGGGACGACAGTGCTGGAGGATTTCGAGGCCACCGACCTGATCCTGTTCTTCGGCCAAAACGTCGGCTCGAATTCGCCGCGGATGCTACACCCGCTGCAGGATGCCCGGCGCCGGGGCGTTCCGATCATCACATTCAACCCGCTACGGGAGCGTGGGCTCGAGCGCTTCACCAACCCACAATCCCCCATCGAGATGCTGACGCATTCCTCGACTCAGATCTCGACCCAGTACCATCAGGTGAAGGCGGGCGGCGACATCGCGGCGATTGCCGGGATCTGCAAGGCGCTGTTCGCCATGGACCGGCAGGCGCAGGATGAGGGGCGCCCACGGGCCCTCGACATCGATTTCATCGGTGAGCACACGCATGGCTTCGAAAAATTCGAAAAATTCTGCGACCGGCTCGAATGGCCGTCGCTGGAGGCGAAGTCCGGACTGAAACGCGAGGGCATGGAGGCCGCCGCTGCCGTCTACGCCCGCGCGCGGGCGGTGATCGGCATCTACGGCATGGGCCTGACCCAGCACCGCCGCGGCACCGAGACGGTGCAGATGTTTGTCAACCTGCTGCTCCTGCGCGGCAATATCGGCCGTCCCGGCGCCGGTATCTGCCCCGTGCGCGGCCACTCCAACGTACAGGGCCAGCGCACCGTCGGCATTGCCGACGAGCCGTCGCTGGTGCCGCTCGACAAGCTCAAGGAGATGTACGGCTTCGAGCCGCCCCGTGAGAAGGGGATGAACACGGTCGAAACCTGCGAGGGCGTTCTCTCCGGCAAAGTGAAAGCGTTCTTCGGGCTCGGCGGCAACTTCATCCGTGCGGTCCCCGACACGCGGCGGATGGAGGAGGCGTGGCGCGGGCTCCGGCTCACTGTACAGGTCTCGACAAAGCTCAACCGCTCGCATCTCGTCCACGGCGAGATCGCCTACATCCTCCCCTGCCTCGGCCGCATCGAGATCGACGACCAGGCGAGCGGCCCGCAGGCCGTGTCGATGGAGGATTCGACCTCCTGCTTCCACGGCTCACGGGGCGTGGCCTCGCCGATCAGCGAGCATGTCCGTTCCGAGCCCTGGATCGTGGCGCAACTCGCCAAGGCGACGCTGCCCCCCAATCCGAAGGTCGATTGGGACGCTTGGGTCGGCGACTATGCCAAAGTTCGCGACGCCATCGAGGCGACCTACCCGGAGAAATTCAAGGACTTCAACGCGCGCCTGTTCGAACCCGGCGGGCTGCACAAGCCGCTCGCCGCCCGCGAGCGCAAGTGGGAAACGCCGACCGGCAAGGCGAATTTCGTCGTGCCGCCGGACGGGCTCGACATGGACCCGGACATGAAGAGCGATCGGCGCGACGTGCTCGACCTCATCACACTGCGTTCGAACGACCAGTTCAACACCACGATCTACGGATATCACGACCGCTTCCGCGGCGTGAAAGGCACGCGGCAGATCCTGTTCATGAACGAGAACGACATTGAGCGCCTGCAACTCGCGGACGGCGAGACGGTCGATGTCGTGACAGAGGCCGCCGACGAGTTCGCCCGCGAGGTGAAGGGCCTGAGGATCGTCAAATACGACATCCCCGAGGGCAATTGCGCCGGATACTATCCGGAGCTGAATGTGCTGATTCCGCTCTGGCATCACGACGCGCAAGCGAAGGTCCCCGCGGCCAAGGCGATTCCGGTGCGCATCGCCAAGGCGGCGGAACTAGCCGTTCAGGATTGAGGCCGGAGCACTCAGCTCCCTCGATTCCGTGTCACTCGAAGGCTGGCGGGGCGCGCACTGACCTGCCAGGGAAAGCCGAAGGCCGGGCTATCGATTGCACGGCGTGCAAAAGATCACTTGTACACTGTGCAAACCGGGCGCATCCCTGGGGGCGTGACGAAGCGGTCATGCCACAGGAGCGATGCCATGTTGACGCTGTTTCGAACTCTCGCCCGCGGTGCGGCCGCGCAGGCCTGCGAGGAAGCCCGTGACCGCCACGCCCTCCTCGTGCTCGATCAGCAGATCCGCGAGACGGCCGCCGATCTGGAGCGCGGCCGTCGGACGCTGGCCGCAGCCATAGCCGGGGACAGTGCGGAGGCGCGACGGCTGGCGGAGGTCGAGGCGCGCGCCGCCGATCTGGAGTCTCGCGCCGTCGCTGCCCTTGCGGCAGGTCGCGAGGATCTGGCCCGCGAGGCGGCTGAGGCGATCGCAAGCCTTGAGACGGAGCGAGATGCCCTGCGCACCGCGCGGGCGACTTTCTCCGGGGAGGTGGCCCGGCTGCGCGCCGTGCTCGCCGACGCGACGCGGCGCCAAGCGGCTCTGGAGCGAGGGCGGCGGGTGGCGGCAGCGTCCGAGGCCGTCCGCCGTCTCCGCCTGACGGAGAGCGTGGGCGAGCGTGCCAACCTCAGGCAAGCCGAGGCGACCCTGGCTCGGCTTCAGCGGATCCAGGCCGAGGCGACAGCGACCGATGAGGCGCTGGTCGCGATCGAGACCCCCGAAGAGACCATCGCCGACCGCCTCGAACGCGAGGGATACGGCCCACGGACGCGCCCCTCCTCCGGCGATGTGCTCGCCCGCCTGCGCAGCCGCGTCGAAGCCGTCCGCTCTGCCTCCGCCTGATCCGCCGTCACCCCGAACCCCTCTCGAAGGAATCGCACCATGTCCCAAGAGAATGCGCAGCATACCGGCGCCTGGGTTGTCTTCACCCAAGCCTCCTTCTTCGCCTCCGCCGCGCTGGTCGGATTCGGCATCCTGTTCATGCCCCTGGACTTCTGGATGAAGGGCTATCTCGCCATGGGCACGGTGATGCTGGTTCAGTCTTGCATCACCGCCACCAAGACGCTCCGCGACGTCCACGAGGGGCGCCGTATGCTCAACCGCATCGAGGATGCCCGCACCGAGCGCCTGCTGATGTCGGTGGGTAAGGAGTAACGAAAGACGGCGGCCGAGAGAGACTCGACGCGCGCCCGCGCCGGTCCATATTCCGTGGCATGGACAGTTCGGACGGAGCTCACGCGCGGCGGCAGGCGATCATCGATCGCCTGCTCAGCGACGCCTTGCGCCCGGCCGGCGGGATCGTGCTGCCGAGCCACGACGCCCTGCCGGCCGACATCCGCATGACGGTCGATCGCCTGCTCGCCAAGGCGGATGCGGAGCGCCGCCGCTCGCTGACCTATGACGACCTCGAAGAGGCACTGCCGCCGCGCGACGTGACCGCCGACGATCTGGAGGCGATCTTCTGGGTGCTGGCGGAATACGGGATCGAGCTCGACGAGGGCGATTAGTGCATCGTCCCGAAAGGTGGCGCCGGCTTGTCAGAAAATGACGCTGCGCCGGAGGCTCAGCCCTCCGCTCCCTGAAGCAGCCGCGCCGCCGCCGCGCGGGCCTCGTCGGTGACGGTGGCGCCGGCCAGCATCCGGGCGATCTCTTCCCGGCGCGCATCCGCCGCGAGCCCGACCACCCGCGTCGTGACCCGATCGGCCCCCCTCTCCGCGCCCTTGGTCGTGCTCCCCTTCACGCTGTCCTTGGCGATGCGGAAATGCGTCGAGGCGCGGGCGGCAACTTGCGGGGCATGCGTCACGGCCACCACTTGGACCTGCTCCGAGAGGCGTCCGAGCCGCGCGCCGATGGCATCGGCCACCGCGCCGCCGAGGCCCGTATCGATCTCGTCGAAGATCAGGGTCGGCGCCGAGCCCTTGCCGGCGAGCACCACCTTGAGAGCCAGCATGAAGCGTGAAAGCTCGCCGCCGGAGGCAACCTTCATCATCGGCCCGGCGCGGGTGCCGGGATTGGTCTGCGCCCAGAACTCGACGCGCTCCGTGCCCGCAGCATCGCGCGAGGCCTCGTCCACAGTGATCTGGGTGATGAAGCGGGCGCCTTCCAGCTTCAGCGGCGGAAGCTCGGCCTGCACTGCCGCGTCGAGGGCTTTCGCCGCCTTTCGCCGGCCGTCGCCGAGCTTCTTGGCGGCCTGAGTGTAGGCCGCCTCCGCCGCTTCAAGTTCGGCTTCGAGCCCCACGAGCGCCTGTTCGCCGGCATCGAGAGCGGCGACATCCGCGTCGTAGCGGCTGCGCAGATCGGCAAGGTCGTCGGCCGGGACCGAATACTTTCGCGAGGCGGCGCGCAGGGCGAACAGGCGCTCCTCGACCCGCTCCAGCTCGCGCGGATCGAACTCGGCCGCGAGAACCGCGGCGTCGAGGGTGGCACGGGCCTCGTCCAGCGCAACGAGGGCGGCATCGAGAGCGGCGATGCTCGGGTCGACCAGGGTCGGAACCGTGGCGCTGCGTCGTTCCAGGCGGCGCACAGCGGAGGACAGGTGCGGCACCAGCGAGCCGGAGCCGCCGACGAGGTCGAGCGCCTCGTTCAGCTCGCGCGCCACCTTCTCGCCCTGCTGCATCACCGTGCGGCGCTCGGCGAGCGTCGCCTCCTCACCCACTTGCGGATCGAGGGTGCCGAGTTCCTCCAGCGCGTGGCGCAGGAAGTCGGCCTCCTTCTGCGCCGCCTCGACCCGCGCGCGCTGCTCGGACAGGGTCGAGCGCGCAGTGCGCACGCGTTTGGCTGCGGCGGCGACTTGGTTCAGCGGTCCCTGGAGGCCGCCGAAGGCGTCGAGGATGGCGCGGTGGGTGGTGGGATCGGCGAGCGCCCGGTCGTCGTGCTGGCCGTGGATCTCGACGAGCGCCGTGCCGATTGCCCGCATGGTTTGTACGCCCACCGGCTGGTCGTTGACGAAGGCGCGGGTGCGCCCGTCGGCGAACTGAGTGCGGCGCAGGATGAGGTCGCCATCGGTGTCGATCTCGGCCGCCGTCGCGACGGCGCGCGCGGGATGGTCGAGGGGAACGTCGAACACGGCGGTGACGCCGCCCTGCGCCTCGCCCTGTCGCACGAGACCGCCGTCGCCGCGCCCGCCCAAGGCCAGGGCGAAGGCGTCGAGCAGGATCGACTTGCCCGCACCGGTCTCGCCCGTGAGGACGGTGAGCCCGGCGGAGAAGGTCAACTCGAGCTTGTCGATCAGAACGATGTCGCGGATTGCGAGCTGGACGAGCATGAAGCGGCGCCAGAGCCCCTTATTGGATTGTGCGCGGGTTTAGCCGTAAGCGGAGAGGACTTCATCCGGAAAGTGCTGCGAGATTCGTGACGACGATCGGCCGCGCGCGTGTTCCGCCGTGGGCCGCTTCGCCCACCGGGTCGGATGTGTCTGGGGAGCCGGTGCATGCGTATCGTTGCAGTGAGTCGAGTGCTCGATGAGGTCGACATCATCGAGGCCTTCATCCGGCACGCCGCTGCCTTCGTCGATCATCACATCATTCTCGACAACGGGAGCCGGGATGGAACCATCGAGGTCATCAGAAGCCTCGCCGAAGAAGGGCTGTCCCTGACGGTCTACCAGTCACGGTCGATCTGCTTCTCCGAGCGCGACATGAACAACTGGCTCTACAACGAGGCGGTTGATCGGCACGACGCGGACTGGGTCGCCTGTCTCGACAGCGACGAGTTCTACGACGAGCGCCAGTTGCCGGGGGGATTGCGGGGCTATCTCCAGGGGCTGGAGAATTCCCCTGAGAACGTCGTCGCCGTCCGGATTCCCTGGGCCCACTACAACTACAGGACCCACGACGACACGACCGAAAACCTCGTCCCGCGCCGCATCACCCACCGCACGGAGATCGCTGCCGACGGCAAGGTGATCGTGAGTTGGCGGCTGTCGAAGGAGCGGGGCCTCGTGCTGGAAGGGCAGCACGACGTGTCTTTGCCGGAGGGCAGCGGCGGCACGGTCGTCACCGAGCGGCGGCTCTGGATCGCGCATTTCTCGGTGAGAAATGCCGCGCAATACGTCACGAAGGTCGTCCGAGGATGGGCGAAGATCCTGACGGCCGGTCAGGCGTGCCTGGATCGTGGCTTCTCGACCCATTACCGCGGGCCGTTCGAGCTTCTCAGAGACCATCCCGAGAAACTGCTGAGGTCCGAATGGATCCTCGAGAGGGAGAACGAGGATCGCTGCGTCATCGATGACCCGATGGATTATCGCGGCGGACCCCTCCGCTACACGCCACCGAACGACCCCGAGATGCAGTCGGTTCGGGCGCTCATCGGGTTCCTCTCGGAGGTGTGCACCCGCTACGGCGAACTCACGGACGCCCTGCCTGTAGCGAGGGCGTATTCCGAGCGGATCGAGAGGCGGATCGACCGACTCATCTGAAGAAGCACCCTCCTCTCCGCCAAGCCGAGCCACGGCTCGATTGGCAACGACAGGGAATGGCTTCGCCGCGCGCGGAGATTGGCCAGGCCCTGCGCGGATGACCGAACGCGCCTGCGTCGAAACGAAAACAGCGTCCCGGATCTCGGATCCAGGACGCTGCTCGAACACTTCGTCTGCGTCGCTCTTCGACAAGCCTGCCGCGGGAGAATGGCGGGCCGGTGCTACTCGGCGGCGGCGGTCCGGCCGATCACGCCGCGATAGATCTTGCTGAGCCAGGAGGACTTCTCCTCCCGCGGCTCCAGACCGCCGGTCTGCAGGAGCTTGTAGGCATCCTGATACCAGGGGCTGTCGGGGAAGTTGTGGCCGAGCACGGCTGCGGCGGTCTGCGCCTCGCCGGTGAGGCCGAGGGCCATATAGGCCTCGACCAGGCGCTCTAGCGCCTCTTCGGCATGGCGGGTCGTCTGGTACTTGCTGACCACGTCGCGGAAGCGATTGATCGCGGCCGGGAAGGCGCGCTTCTCGAGGTAGAAGCGGCCGACCTCCATCTCCTTGCCGGCGAGCTGGTCGCGGGTGATCTGGATCTTGGCCTTGGCGTCGGCGGCGTATTCGGAGGTCGGGTACTTCTGCACCAGCTCCTGCAGGGCGACGAGGGCGCGCTCGGAGCGCTCCTGATCGCGGGTCACGTCCGGGATCTGCTTATATTGCGACATCGCCATCAGGTACTGGGCGTAGGCCGCGTCCTTGCTCGCCGGATGGCGCTGCAGGTAGCGCTTCGAGGCGTTGATCGCGTCGTCGTACTTCGCGCCCTCGTAGTTCGCGTAGGCCGTCATCAGCAGGCCTTTCCGCGACCAATCGGAATAGGCGTACTGCTTGTCGAGCTGCTCGAACTGCTTGGCGGCGTTCTCGTAGTCCTTGTCCTCCATCTTCGCCAAGCCCTCGCTGTAGAGCTTGTCCGCAGGCGTGTCCGGAACCGCCTCGGGCTTGTACTTCTCGGCGAAGAGGTTGGTCGGGTCGAGGGCGTCGCAGCCGCCGAGCCCGAGGCCGAGGCTGAGGAGCACGGCCGCCATCGCGCCACGGGTCGGGAAGGTCAGAGGCATCGCGATCAAATTCCCTGTCAGGCCCGGCCGCCTCGAGGCGGACCGCGACCTACGCGCAGGCTTTCACGGGTGGAGGCCGATTCGGGCGTCAAAACGGCAGGGCGGCGGAAACGGTTAATGGATTCCGTCCGGAACGTGGATCGCGAGCCGATGTGGCGCGACGGTTACAGTTCCGCGGCGAAGGCAGCGATGCCGAGGCCGAACTCGGCCCGTGTCGGCTCGCGGCGGGTGCCTTGCCCCTCGACGATAGCGTAGTTCGCGCGGTCGGCGAACAGGGCTTCGAGGATGCCGACATTCATGCGGTGTCCGCCGCAATAGGAGCGGTAGGCGCCCTGGATCGGCAGGCCGGCCAGCGCGAGGTCGCCGACCGCGTCGAGGAACTTGTGGCGGACGAACTCGTCCGCGAAACGCAGGCCTTCCGGGTTGACGACAGCGGTCTCGCCGACGGCGACCGTGTTGTCGAGGGAGGCGCCGAGCGCGAAGCCGGCCTTCCAGTACCGCTCCACGTCCTTCATCATGCCGAAGGTACGGGCGGGAGCGATCTCTCGGCGGTAGGCGGCCGGGGTGAGGTCCATCGCCTTGCGCGAGCGGCCGATCACCGGGGATTCGAAGTCGATCTCCACATCGAGGCGGAAGCCGCGGTCGATCGGACGGAGTTCGGCGAAGGCGCGGCCGGCCTCGATGCGGACGGGCTGGAGCACCTTGATCCAGCGGCGCGGCGCGCCGCAGGGGCTGAGGCCGACGCTGTCGATGGCAGTGACGAAGGGGCGAGCGCTGCCGTCGAGGATCGGCATCTCGGGGCCGTCGATCTCGATCAGCGCATTGTCGACACCAAGGCCGTAGAGGGCCGACATCAGGTGTTCGATGGTGGCGACGGCGCCGGTCTCGACATCACCGATGACGGTGCACAACTCGGTGGCGGAGACGCAGGCGAAGTGGGCCTTGATGAGCCGGTCGTTGCCGGTGGTCGTGCCCGTTCGGAGGAAGGCGATACCGTGGTTGGCTTTAGCGGGGTGGATCGTGATCTCTGCCGGGTTTCCGGAGTGGACTCCGATTCCGGTGAGGGTCACGGACGTTTTGAGCGTTGTTTGTTGGTTCGTCCGCATACCTTAGCCCTCGGCCAGGATCCTTCCCGCGCATCCCCGGTTTGGGGCGCGGAATGGGAAAGTCCGTCCGCTGCTTGAAGCCTCTGCGAGCGCTGCCGGTCGGTCGACCAAGCGCGCCTTCTGTCGTTCCGGCATGGTGTATAGCTGTGGCAAACGGGGCGGCCAAATCACGGATTCTTACGATCTGTTACAGCCACGGTTTCGCCACGATCCTTGAAAAGGATTTTGTGTTCAATGTCTTAACAAGCAACTAAACCCGGGATCTTGCGATCCCGGGTCTGTTGCCGAAACACCTCACTGAGGGCCGATGGAGGCGTCGTCGCCCCCATCAATCCACAGCCGATCCGCTTGTCAGTCGGCGAGTCAGTTCGCTTGGCGGCGAAGGAAGGCGGGGATCTCGAGCTGGTCGTCTTCCATCATCCGCGGCGGCAGGGCACGGCCCTGCGCGTCCAGATTTCCCTGCGCGGGCCGGTACTGCGGCGCCTGGGGCGCGGGCGCCCGCAGGGCCGGCTCGACGCGCGGCACAGCGGCCGGGGCCGGAGCGGCGGCGCGAGCGGGCTGCGCCGGGGCGGGCTCGGCCTCCTCACGGCGACCGCCGAAACCGACCGTGGCGAGCCGGCGCAGCAGGGTCATCCGCTTGGAGTCCTGGCTCGGCTCCGGTTGGGGCTCCTCGCCGCGGCTCTTGAGGATCTGCGCCTGGGTGTGAGGCGGCAGGTCCGAGATCTGCGGCATGCGCGGCGGGCGGGCGAGCTGCGGACGCGGCGGCACGTAGGGGCCATTCGCAGCCTGGACGGGCTCCGGCGCCTGGACCGGGGCCGGCGGCTCATAGGCGGGGGCGGCGGCGCGGGCGGGGGCCTGGGTCAGCACCACATCGTGGTGGTGCATCGCCGGGGCGGGCTCGGCGCGCATCGGCTCCGGTGATACCGGCTCCGACAGCATGGCCCGCGGGCCCGCGTTCGGGGCGAGCAGCGGCTCGGGGCCCGCGCGGTGCGCCGGCTGATGAGCGGACTGCTGCACCGGCTGGTGCGTCGAGGCCGGGCTCAGTGCGGCGGAAGCCCGGGCCCGGGCCTCGGAGCGCAGGCGCTCGGCGACCTCTGCGATGCGCTGCTCGGTCTGGGCGATTTCCGGGTTGTTCGGGGAATCGGCCGAGATCAGCGCCGGCTCGATGCCGGTGGCGACGACCGAGACGCGGATGATGCCGTCGAGGCTCTCGTCGAAGGTGGCGCCGAGAATGATGTTGGCATCGGAATCGACTTCTTCGCGGATCCGGGTCGCGGCTTCATCGAGTTCATAGAGGGTGAGGTCGGAGCCGCCCGTGATCGAGATCAGCAGGCCGCGCGCGCCCTTCATCGACACGTCGTCGAGGAGCGGGTTGGCGATGGCCGCTTCCGCCGCGCGGTTGGCGCGGTTCTCGCCGGACGCCTCGCCGGTGCCCATCATCGCCTTGCCCATGCCGCGCATGATCGCGCGCACGTCGGCGAAGTCGAGGTTGATCAGGCCTTCCTTGACCATGAGGTCCGTGATGCAGGCGACGCCCGAGTAGAGCACCTGGTCAGCCATCGCGAAGGCGTCGGCGAAGGTGGTCTTCTCATTGGCGACCCGGAACAGGTTCTGGTTCGGGATGACGATCAGGGTGTCGACCGCCGCCTGAAGCTCCTGGATGCCGGCCTCGGCGGTGCGCATGCGGCGCATGCCCTCGAACTGGAACGGCTTCGTCACCACGCCGACGGTGAGGATGCCCATGTCACGCGCCGCGCGGGCGATGACGGGAGCCGCGCCGGTGCCGGTGCCGCCGCCCATGCCCGCGGTGATGAAGGCCATGTGCGCGCCCGAGAGCTGGTCACGAATCTCGTCGATGACCTCCTCGGCCGCCGCCGAGCCGACCTCGGGGTGCGAGCCGGCGCCGAGGCCCTGCGTCACGCCGATGCCCATCTGGATGACCCGCTCGGCCTTCGAAGAGGTGAGCGCCTGGGCGTCGGTGTTGGCGACGACGAATTCGCAGCCGAGAAGCCCCGACTCGATCATGTTGTTGACGGCGTTGCCGCCCGCGCCGCCGACGCCGAAGACGGTGATGCGGGGCTTGAGTTCCCGGATGTCCGGAGCCTGAAGAGAGATGGCCATGTGGTCGAACCCTTCGTGACTTTCGATTGCCTGAACGACGCCTTTCGACGCCTGCCCTGTCTTGCTTGTCCCGCGCTGGCCTCGCCCCGACGCGGGTCGTTCTTCAGAAACTTTCCCGGATCCAGCGACCGACCCGCGAGAAGTATCCGTCCGTTCCCGTGCCGGCGAAGGCGCCTTGCCCCCGCGGCTCGAAATGCTCCGCATGCGCCACCTGCGGGTAGACCAGCAGGCCGACCGAGGCCGAGAAGGCGGGCCCCTTGGCGGCTTCCGGCAGGCCGCGGATGCCGAGCGGGCGCCCGATCCGGACCTGTCCTTGAAGGATGCGGCGGGCCGTTTCCGGCAGGCCGACGAGCTGGCTCGCGCCGCCCGTGAGCACCACCCGGCGGCCGGCCTGGGCGCCGAAGCCCGCGTTGCGCAGGCGATCGCGCACCAATTCGAGCACCTCCTCGACCCGCGGCTTGACGATGCGCACGAGCTGCGAGCGCGGCACGTGGCCGGGCGCCTCGCCCTCGTCCTCGCCGACGCCGTGCACGGCGATCATGTCCCGCTCGTCGGAGGCCGTGGCAATGGCCGAGCCGTAGAGGGTCTTCAGCCGCTCGGCGACGGAGACCCGGGTCGAGAGCCCGCGGGCGATGTCCATCGTGACGTGGTGGCCGCCGACCGCGACGGCGTCGCAATGGACGAGGTGGCCGCCCATGAAGACGCCGACGCTGGTGGTGCCGCCGCCCATGTCCACGACAGCGCAGCCGAGTTCGGCCTCGTCGTCCACGAGCGCCGAGAGGCCGGCGGCGTAGGGCGTGGCGATCACCGCATCGACGCCGAGATGGCAGTGCTCGACCGCCAGCATCAGGTTGCGCGCAGCGGCCGCCTCGGCGGTGACGACGTGGAGGTCAACACCGAGCGCGTTGCCGATCATGCCGGACGGGTCGATCACGGCCCCCTGCCCGTCCAGCGCGTAGCCGGTCGGCAGGGCGTGAAGCACCGCCCGGCCTGGGCTGACGCCGTGGGCGCTCGCGGTCTCCAGCACGCGCTCGACATCGGCTCCGGTGACCGTGCCGGAGCGGACGTTCACACGCGCCTCGAAATGCTGCGAGGCGATGCGCCCGCCGGAAATGTTGACGATGACCGACTGGACCTCGGCCTTGGCCATGCGTTCGGCAGCGTGGACCGCCTGACGGATCGCGCCCTCGGCGGCCTCCAGATCGACGATGGCGCCGCCCTTCAGTCCGAGCGAGCGCTGGTGGCCGATGCCGATGATCCGGGCGAGATGGGTGCGCCCGCGCAGGGTGGACATCGCCTCGGCCGGCTGCAGCTCGGCGATGAGGCAGACGACCTTGCTGGTGCCGATGTCGAGCACCGACATCGTCGCGCTCCGACGGGCGGAGAGCGGTTTCAGGCGCGGCGTGAGGCCGTGATGGGTCTGCATCGGACGCTACTCGGCGGATACGCGACAGGACACGGAGGAGAGTGCGGCGGGGCGGAGCGCGATCATGTCGCCGTCCCCTTCTTCGGCTTCTTGCGGCTCTCGGCCCGGGCGGCCGCGGCCTCCTCGGTCAGGCGCACCACGACGCGGTCGGCCATGCGCAGGTCCACCGCGATGATGTCCTTCTCCAGAATCTTGCTCTCCCGCTCCAGGCGGACGAGGCGGGCCAACGCCTCGGCGGGGTCGGCCTCCGGCAGGCGGACATCGACGCCGTCGAGCTTGAGCGTCCAGCGCCGGCCGGAAACGTAGGTGCCGGCGCGGATGCGCGAGCCGAGCGGGCCGGCCGCCTCGATCAGGTCGAGGTATTCCTTGAGGCGCTCATTGGCGCCCGCACCGACCACGAGCGGCAGGTTGACGTAGCGCTCGTCGCGCAGGTCGTCGATCACCTTGCCGTCGGCGGCGATCACCTGGATCTCGCCGTTCTGCTGCCAAAGGGCGGCGGGCTCCCGCTCGACCTGGTTGATGACGATCTCATTGGGGTAGAGCTTGCGCACGGAGGCGCTGGCGATCAGCTTCTCGGTGAGCAGGCGATCACGCACCCCGTCGACGTCGAGGAACGGCACCGAGGAGCGCCAGTCGATACCGGCGGTGCTCAGCACCTCCCGCTCGTACATCCGGGACAGGCCGGTGATGGTCACCCGCTCGACGCCGAAGCCGGCGATCCGCGCGAGGATGTCGAGCGGACGGCCATTCTCGGCGACGAAGCTGTCGTAGCGCCCGCTCATGACGAAGCCGGTCAGCGCGACGGTGCCGGCGAGCCCAGCCACCAGCGCGGTGCCCGCGAGCCGCGGCACGCGCGCCTCGATCGGCACCGCCGGCCGGAGCCGACGCGCCGACGAGAACCGCCTGAGGATCCGGGGAAGCCGCAGCCCCGCAAGGATCCCGCCGCTGCCGGGGTTGCCGGCTGCGTTCAGCGGTTGAGAGAAGCGTCCTCCACCATCCATCGGACGAGTTCACCGAAACTCAGGCCTGCGTGGGCCGCGATCTCCGGCACAAGGCTCGTCTGGGTCATCCCTGGCTGCGTGTTGACCTCCAGGACGACGAGAGCACCGGTTCCCCCCGGCGTGTCGTCGTAACGAAGGTCGGCACGGCTGACGCCACGGCATCCCAGTGCTTGATGCGCCGTTAACGCCAACTCTTGGACACGCTGGTAAATATTTAGTTTAAGATCGGCGGGGAGGACGTGGATCGACCCCCCTCCGGCGTACTTGGCGTCGAAGTCGTACCACTCCCCTGAGACGGGCTTGATCTCGGTCACACCGAGGGCCCGATCCCCCAGCACCGCGCAGGTCAGCTCACGGCCGGCAACGTAAGTCTCTGCAAGGACTTCCTCCCCATAGACCCACGCGTCGGAGCCCAGAATCTGAGGCGGATGGGAGCGCTCTTCGCGCACGATGATGACCCCCATGGAGGAGCCCTCGGCGATGGGCTTGACGACGTAGGGAGGGGTTAACGGGTGTGACTTCGCCGCATCATGACGGTTAACGACCCGGCCCTCCGGAACGCTCACACCGGCCGCGCGCATGACCGTTTTGGCACGCTCCTTGTGCATGGCGAGCGCTGAGGCCAGCACGCCGGAATGGGTGTAGGGGATCTTCAGGATTTCGAGCAGGCCCTGAATCGTGCCGTCCTCACCTGCCGGCCCGTGCAGCGCGTTGAGCGCCGCATCGGGTCGGAGCTCCGTCAGCACGGAGGCGATATCGGGCCCGACGTCGACGCGGGTGACGCGATATCCCTCCCCTTCCAGCGCCGCGGCGCAGGCCGTACCGGAGCGAAGCGAGATCTCCCGCTCGGAGGACCAGCCGCCCATCAGGACGGCGACGTGCTTGGACATGGAGGGCTCCGTCGAAAAATTCGGCTTTAGGGAAGGGGCCGGCTCAGGCGGTCTCGACGCCGATCCGCTTGATCTCCCAGTGCAGCTCGACGCCGGAAGTCTCGCGCACCCGGCGGCGCACCTCCTCGCCGAGCCCTTCGATGTCGGCCGCGGTGGCGCCGCCGCGGTTGATCAAGAAGTTGCAGTGCATCTCCGAGACCTGTGCCCCGCCGCGGACCAACCCGCGGCAGCCGGCGGCGTCGATGAGCTGCCACGCCTTGCCGCCCTCTGGGTTCTTGAAGGTCGAGCCGCCGGTGCGCTCGCGAATCGGCTGCGCGGCCTCGCGGGCGGCAGTGACCCGCTCCATCTCCGCCTCGATTTCTTCGCGATCGCCGGGACGGCCGCGGAAGGTCGCGCTCGTAAAGATCACGTTCTCGGGTGCCGAGGAATGGCGGTAGCGGAAGCCCATTTCGGCATGGGTGAAGCTATGGACCTCGCCCTTCCGGTCGATGCCGCGGGCCTCGACCAGCACGTCAGTGGTCTCGCCGCCATGAGCGCCCGCATTCATGCGCAGCGCGCCACCGACGGATCCTGGGATGCCGCGGAAGAAGGCGAGCCCATCGAGGCCGGCTTCGGCTGCCGTCTTGGCGAGGCGCATGTCCGGCACGGCAGTGCCGGCGCGGATCATCTCGCCATCGATCTCGACCGAGCCGAAGGCCTTGCCACCGAGCCGGATCGTCACGCCGGGAATGCCGCCGTCGCGCACGATCAGGTTCGAACCGAGGCCGATCACCGTGACCGGCACGGACGGCTCGAGAGCGGCCAGGAACGTGGCGAGATCCTCCTCGTCGGCCGGGCTGAATAGAACCTGCGCCGGCCCGCCGACACGGAACCACGTGAGGTCGGCCAGCGACTGGTTTTCGAGGAGGCGACCGCGAAGGTTCGGCGCGGCGGCGCGGATGTCGTCGATGAGGGAGTGCGCGGTCATGCTAACCTGTCGCTCGCATCTGTCGATTCTGGCGGAGGACCGCGGTGGGACGGAGCTTGGTTTTCACCCGTGCTGCCGCTCGCGCCTTGAGTCGGATGCCGCGGAATACCGAGGATTTGATCCGCGGCAAGCTCCGTCCGCTCTCTCCAACAACGTCAATGCCCTCTAGGGCAGCGACGACCGGCGCCGCCTTCGGTTCGGCGACTGGCGAGTGCTCTTCACCAATGGAGCGGATCGGATCATTGTCCACAAGGTCGGTCCCCGAGGTTCGATCTACGGGTAGCAGAGGCACCATGACCATCGTGCGGACCCGCGCGCCCTCCGGCGAGGCCATCGTGATCCTGCCCGAGGCCGAGTTCGAGCGGCTGAGGGAATTGGCCGAGGACACGCTCGACACGCGCACGCTCGACGCTTCCGAGCGCCGGCTGGCGGCCGGCGAGGAGGAGCTTCTGAGTGAGGACGACTTAGCCGGCTTGTGCCGGGCGCCGAGTCCCCTCGCCTTCTGGCGAGGTCGGCGCGGCATCGCCGCCGACGGACTCGCGCAACTTTGCGCGGTCGAGCCGAGTCTGCTGGTTGCGATCGAGCAGGGAGAGGTCAAGGCCGAGCCTGCCATCTACCGGCGGCTCGCGCGCGCCCTCGACGTCGAGGACCTAGCGCCCGAGCCGGCCAGCGCGTGAAGCGAGCGCACATCTCACCCCTGCAACGCCGCCAACTCTCCCGGCAGCGCGTAGGCCCACTGGGTGATCGTGCCGGCGCCGAGGCACACCACGTAGTCGTTCGGGCCGGCGCGGCCGGCGACGAGGCGGGCGAGATCCTCCGGGCGCTCCAGGGCGACCGCGTCGCGGTGGCCGCGAGCCTTCAGGCCAGCGATCAGCGAATCGCGGTCGATGCCTTCGATCGGCGCCTCGCCCGCGGCGTAGACCGGGGCGACGATCACCGTGTCGGCGTCGTTGAAGCAGGTGCAGAAATCCTCGAACAGCGATTGAAGCCGGGTGTAGCGGTGCGGCTGCACCACCGCGATCACGTTGCCGTCGGTCGAGGAGCGGGCGGCGCGTAGCACAGCGGCGATCTCGACCGGGTGGTGGCCGTAATCGTCGAAGATCGTCGCGCCGTTCCACTCGCCTGTGCGGGTGAAGCGGCGCTTGACGCCGCCGAAGCCCGAGAGCGCCTTGCGGATCGCCTCCTCGGACACGCCGAGTTCGTGGGCCACCGCCAGCGCGGCGGTCGCGTTGAGCGCATTGTGGCGGCCCGGCATCGGCAGGACGAGATCCTGCATCTCCAGGCGGAAGCCGGGGCGGCGGTCGCGGATCATCACCCGGAAGCGGCTCTGGCCGCCTTTCAGGTCGATGTCGAGGAGGCGCACGTCGGCCTGCGGGTTCTCGCCGTAGGTGATGATGCGCCGATCCTCGATATGGCCGACCAGATCCTGCACGATCGGGTGGTCGATGCACATCACCGCGAAGCCGTAGAACGGGATGTTGTCGATAAAACGCCGGAAGGCGTCCTTGATCGCATCGAACGAGCCGAAATGGTCGAGATGCTCGGGGTCGATGTTGGTGACGATGGCGACATCCGCCGGCAGCTTGAGGAAGGTGCCGTCGGATTCGTCGGCTTCGACCACCATCCAGTCACCCGCGCCCATGCGCGCATTGGTGCCGTAGGCGTTGATGATGCCGCCGTTGATGACGGTCGGATCGAGGTTGCCGGCATCGAGCAGCGTCGCGACGAGCGAGGTCGTCGTGGTCTTGCCATGGGTGCCGGCCACCGCGACGCAGGACTTGAAGCGCATCAGCTCGGCCAGCATCTCGGCGCGGCGCACCACCGGCAGGCGGCGCTCGCGGGCCTCGACCAGTTCCGGGTTGTCGCGGCGGATCGCGGTCGAGACCACGACGAGGGCGGCGTTCTCGACGTTCTCCGCCCGGTGGCCGACGAAGGTGCGGATGCCGTTCTCGGAAAGCCGCCGGACATTGGCGTTGTCGTTCGCGTCCGAGCCCTGCACGGTGTAGCCGAGATTGGCCATCACCTCGGCGATGCCGGACATGCCGATGCCGCCGATGCCGATGAAGTGGATGGGGCCGAGCTTTTCGGGCAGCTTCATGTCACGAACCTTTAGAGCCCCGGAGCGCGCAGCGTCCGGGACGAGATCAGGCAGCGGCCGCGGTCTCGACGACGAGCGCGGCGAGGCGGTCGGCCGCGTCGAGGATGCGGGCGGTTTTGGCGGCAGCGGCGGCCTGGGTCAATTTCCGCGGCGCCTCGAACAGATCGACCAGCTCGGCGGCGAGCCGGTCGGGGGTGAAGGCGGTCTGCGGAATCGACAGCGCGGCACCGATCTGCGCCAGCGTTGCGGCGTTGGCGGCCTGATCCTGATCGAGCGCCCCGGGCAGCGGCACGAGGATGGCGGGCCGACCGATGGCGGCGAGTTCCGAGACCGTCGAGGCGCCGGAGCGCGCCACCACGAGATGGGCGGCGGCCATGCGGCCGGGCAGGTCCTTGAAGAACGGCGCCGCCTCGATCCCGCCGAGCCCCATGGCGAGGTAACGGTTCTGCGTCGCCGTCAGATCCTCGGGCCGCGCCTGCTGCACGAGGTGCAGGCGGGCGCGCAGATCTTCCGGAAGCCGCTCGATCGCGGCCGGCACGACCTCGCTCATGACGCGGGCGCCCTGGCTGCCGCCGAAGACGAGGAGGCGCAGCGGCGAGCCCGCATCGAGGGTCGGATAGGGCTGCTCTGCGACTGCGAGCACGGCAGGGCGAATCGGGTTGCCGGTATGAACGCGGCGCGCCGTCGCCTTCTCGGGGACGCCGCGCACATCCTTGAAGCCCGTGGCGATGACCCGAGCACCCTTGGCGAGGAAGCCGTTGGCCCGGCCCATCACCGCATTCTGCTCGTGCAGGATGGTCGGCACCCGCAGCAACTGCGCGGCGAGAATCGGCGGCACGGTCGGGTAGCCGCCGAAGCCGACCACGGCCGCCGGGTTTAGGCGCCGCACGGCGCGGGCCGCCTGCCCGAACCCGCGGCCGAGCGTCAGAACGGCGCCGGCCCGGTGCAGGGCCGAGCGGCCCGAGGGCGTCGCTGAGGCGATGGTGACGATCTCCTCCGCCGGGAAATCGCCCGCGATCGAGTCGACGCGCGCATCGGTGGCCAGCGCAACGCGGACGCCGCGCTCTTTCAGGGCGTAGGCGAGGCTCTGGGCCGGGAACAGGTGGCCGCCGGTTCCGCCCGCGCAGACCAGGACGAGGGGCGTGAAAACGGTCACTGCATCAGCCCCGGAACGGCGGAGGGCATCGTGCCGGGCGGGCGCTGGTTGACCGTGGTGGTGCGCGGCCGCTTGCGGGTGAGCGCCACGAGGAACCCCATGCCCAGTGCCAGCGAGATCAGCGAGGAGCCGCCGTAGGAGACGAACGGCAGGGTCATGCCCTTGGCCGGCATGAGCTGCGTATTCACCGCCATGTTGATGCAGGCCTGGAGGCCGAAGAGCGTTGTCAGACCGGTGATGGCAAGCCTCGTGAAGGTATCGTCGGTGCGGCGCGCGAGCTTGAGCCCGCGGATGACGATGTAGGCGAAGAGTGCCACGAGGCCCAGGCAGACCAGCACGCCGAATTCCTCGCCGGTCACCGAGAAGATGAAGTCGGTATGCGCGTCGGGCAGGTGGCGCTTGGCCACGCCCTCGCCGGGGCCGGTGCCGAACCATCCGCCGGAATTGAACGATTCGCGCGACCAAACCTCCTGGAAGCTGTCGCCCGATTCCGGGTCCATGAAGCGGTTGATGCGCTCGCGTACGTGGTGGAGGAAGGTGTAGGCGGTGAACACGCCGATCATGCCGGCGAAGCCTAAGCCCGCCACCCAGAACCAGTGCAGTCCGGCAACGAAGAACAGGGTGCACCACACCATCGTGATCAGCATGGTCTGGCCGAAATCGGGCTGGAGGATCAGCGGCACGATGGTCAGCGGCAGGAGCAGGAACGCGAGAGTGACACCGGGCATGTCGCGGCGGTTGGCGCCCTCCGAGAACGCCCAGGCGGTCACGACCACGAAGGCGGGCTTCACGAACTCCGAGGGTTGGAGACCGAAGGAGCCGAACTGGATCCAGCGATGCGCGCCCTTGATCTCGGGGCCGAACTTGCCGGCCAGGATGCAGAGCACCACGCCGATCAGCCACGTAGCCAGCGCGAAGCGCCGGATGTGGCGCACCGAAAGAAACGAGACCGCGATGATGAGCAGGATCGTCGGGGCGAGATACATCGCCTGCCGATTGAGGAAGTAGAAGGTCGGCAGGCCGATGCGCTCGGCGACCGGCGGCCCGCCGCCCATCAGGAAAACGAGACCGGCGACCATCAGGCAACCGAGGCCCGCGAGCAGGCCGCGATCGACCGTCCACCACCAATCCGCCAGGGGACTGCGTTCGGCGCGCGACATCATGGGGAGGGCTCGTCTCCAGCCGGCCGGTCCCGCAACAGGACGCGGGCGGTCCGCCGTGATCGTGGAACGTAAGGGTTAATGGTGGGTTGCCGCGCGGAGTCAGAACTGAGCCGAAGGGCTTCGATCGCCACTCAGCCATGCACCGCAAAGGGGTGCGGCGGCTTTGCGTGCATCGCATGCCCGTGATACTGGCCCCTGCCAACCCGATCCCGCTGGCCGGACGCTCCCGGCCCGGCGCAACACCCGTCTCCGGAGTTGGTTTCCATGGCCCGTATCAGCGCTGACACGATCATCGAGGGCCTTACCTTCGACGACGTGCTGCTGCGCCCCGCCGCGTCCTCGGTGATGCCCACCGAGGTCGATGTCGCGACCCGTCTCACCCGCACAATCCGGCTCAACCTGCCGATCATCGCGTCGGCGATGGACACCGTCACCGAGGCGCCGATGGCGATCGCCATGGCGCAGAACGGCGGGCTGGGCGTGATCCACCGCAACCTCGAGCCGGCCGAGCAGGCCGAGCAGGTCCGCCTCGTCAAGAAGTACGAATCGGGCATGGTGCTCAACCCGATCACCATTCACCCCGACGAGACGCTCGCCGACGCCTTCGAGGTGATGAAGAAGAACCGCATCTCCGGCATCCCCGTGGTCGAACGCGGCCCCAACGGCTCCCGCGGCAAGCTCGTCGGCATTCTGACGAACCGCGACGTGCGCTTCGCCACCAATATCGGCCAGCCGGTGGCCGAACTGATGACCCGCGACCGGCTCATCACCGTGCGCGAGGGCGTGACGCAGGACGAGGCCAAGCGGCTGCTGCACCAGTTCCGCATCGAGAAGCTGCTCGTCGTCGACGACCACTACCGCTGCATCGGCCTCATCACCGTCAAGGATATCGAGAAGCAGGTCACCTATCCCAACGCCGTCAAGGACGAGCAGGGCCGGCTGCGGGTCGCCGCCGCCACGACGACGGGTGATTCCGGTTTCGAGCGGGCCGAGCGCCTGATCGATGTCGGTTGCGACGTGATCGTGGTCGATACCGCCCACGGCCATTCCCGCAAGGTGCTCGACAGCGTGGCGCGGGTGAAGCAGCTCTCCAACGCCGTGCAGATCATCGCCGGCAACGTCGCCACCGCCGAGGGCGCCCGCGCCCTGATCGATGCCGGTGCCGACGCGATCAAGGTCGGCATCGGCCCGGGCTCGATCTGCACCACCCGCATCGTCGCGGGCGTCGGTGTGCCGCAGCTCACGGCGCTGATGGAGGCAGTCGAGGCCGCGCAGGGGGCCGATGTGCCGGTGATCGCCGACGGCGGCATCAAGTTCTCGGGCGACCTCGCCAAGGCGATCGCGGCGGGTGCCTCCGTCGCCATGCTGGGCTCGCTGCTGGCGGGCACCGACGAGGCACCGGGTGAGGTGTTCCTCTACCAGGGCCGCTCCTACAAGAGCTACCGCGGCATGGGTTCGGTGGGCGCCATGGCCCGCGGCTCGGCCGATCGCTACTTCCAGGCCGAGGTCAGCGACACCCATAAGCTCGTGCCGGAGGGCATCGAGGGGCAGGTGCCCTACAAGGGTCCGGTCGCGGCGGTGCTGCACCAGCTCGCCGGTGGCCTGCGGGCGGCGATGGGCTATGTCGGCGCGGCCACCGTGCCAGACTTCCAAGAGCGGGCGCAGTTCGTACGCATCACCAATGCGGGCCTGCGCGAGAGCCACGTCCACGACGTGACGATCACCCGTGAGAGCCCGAACTATCCGAGTCGGTGACGATATGGTCGCGAGGTCCTTTCCACGGGGCCTCGCAGGATCGGCTTCGGAGCCAGATCACACTGACCGGTAGGACCAGACATTCCAGGAAGATCAGCACGCGGAGCGTGGCGGCCACCGCGCGACCGCGTGCCGGGACCGGTGAGAGAGAGTGGCGCATCGTCGGCCTTAGCGGTGCGGCAAGAGCGGTGCGGCAAGCGGAGATGAGCGCGGATCTCTGAAACGTAATGATTATTAATCTAGTTGTAGAAAATTTCTCCCGCATCTAAAAAAATCTCCGCATCCCTGCGGCGGCTGCGGAGACCAAGTCTTGGGAGGAACGCGTCCGGCGAAGGTCAATAACCGCCGCTCCGGTACGTGGCGGAGTTCCTGCCTGACGCCAAAGTACCTTTCACGACCGGTTGCCTACCCTCAATGACATGAATCAAATAGTGTCGCACAATTCGAACCCGTGCGCACGGTAAGCTATGGTTTCGTCATCGGTGTGCTCGGTGCGGCCTCCGCCTGTCGATCGATCACCGCTGCGAACTCGTCCGGGCTCAGGGTGATGAACCGGCGCAATGCCTCCTGAAACTCCGCTTCCTTGTCGGTGGTGGGACAGGCAAAGCCGCGAGACTTCGTCACCTGCATGCGGATCGCTGCCTCGTAAGGAGCCATCTCGGGCCGGAGTACGGCCAACTTCGCCTCGACCGCTTCACGCTGCGCTTCGGTCGCAACCACGCCGCAAGTCCGCAATACGCCCTGAAGGGCGAGTCCTACCGTGTAAGTGGCCATCCGCGCCCGGGAAGGCAGCGGGGGTTCTACCGTCACGCTGGGCTTGCTCGGCGGTCCGCTCGCGCACAGACGCAGAGCGGCGAAGGCCGCTGCGAGATCGGGCGCGGCGACCGCCATGTCGCCGTCGGCGAAACGAAGGGCCAGCACTCGCGCGCCCAGCAGGTCCGGTACGATCGTCTCCGGCAGCGCCGTGCGCAGGATCTGTCCGTCGCCAGTCCAGATCAGCGTCGTCCCGGCAGGCTTTCCGTCGAGGAGCATCGGCACGGCGAACCGCTCGCCAGCCGGAAAATCCCAGTTCCTATCGGCGACTGCCAGGGTGAGCCCGCCACGGTCGAGCGAGACAATCACGAGGCCGATGATCTCGCCCCGTGTGTTCTTCTCGGTGCGGGTCATCCGGCAGGCCTGTGCGTCGGGCTGGCCGACACGGCGCTCGACCGTCCAGCCGCCCACGGTCTCGACCGCCGCGCGGTCCGCGGCAGCGAGCGGGCCGCCGAGGAGCGTCGCCAGCATCGCTGCCGTGACGGGTGAGAGGCGCACGCGACATCTCCGCGAGGACAGCCGGCCCCCGGCTCCCCGCGGAATGCGGAACAACCAGCCGGTCCGGAAAGCCTAGCCGCAGCGGGCCGGCGCAACCAGCCACGAAGAATGCATCCCTCACAGGGTTTTGCGGATGAGTGAAAAGGAGGGATTTCGTCCCGCCCCATCGTTCGGCTCTCTCTGGTGCCGAACCCTGTAGCGTATCCGCGCGTGTGAGCCTCAGAGCTTCGGGCCGGATGGAGCTTCCGGGTTCTTCTCGGCCGCGGGCTGTTTTTCCAGGGCGGCGACCAAATCTTCGGGGCTCATCTCAATGAACTTCCGCATGATCTCCTGGAAATTTCCCTGATTGTCCACCGTCGGGCAGGACTCACCATTGCGCTTCAATTCACTGCGCACCTTTGCTTCGAGCGGCGCCATCTCCGGCTGGAGCGCCGCCATCCTCGCTTCCACTCCGGCACGCTGCTTGCCGGTGGAGGGCACGTCGCATTCCTTCAGCACGCGCTGCACGGACAGCCCGATCACGTAGGCCGCAATCCGCTGCTGCGACGGCGTGGGGGGCTCGGCCGGTGCGGCTTGTGGAGCAGCGGCGGCGGATTTGGCCGGCGCGGCGTCGCAGCGCCGCAGCGACTCGTAGCCCGCCGCGAAATCCGGGATGCGGAAATCCGCGTCGCTGTCCTCGAAGCGCAGGATCACCGTCTTGGCCGCGAGCAGGTCGGGAACAACGCTGTCCGGCAACTGGGTGCGCAGGGTCTTCCCGTCTCCGATCCAGGTCGTCTTCAGCTTGATCTGCTTCTTGTCGAGGAAGAGGGGAACCTTGATCGGCTCCTCCTTGTCGAATTCCCAGCCCTGATAGACCAGCACGAGCGCGGCCGAGGAGTCCCGGAGAGCGAAGACCACCGCATTGGCGGCGTTGTTGTCATCCTTGTCTTCGTAGGCATGGGTCATGATGCAAGGATTGGCGCTGGTATCGCCGACCGTCCGCTCGATTTCCCAGCCCTTCACGACTTCGAAGGGCTGCCGTTCGACCGCCGAGGCAGATTGTGAGCTGAAGACGGGAAGTAGTCCCGCGGCCAGAGCGGCGAGGATGGGAAGGGCGCGCATGGGCGAAATCCGCAGAAGCCAGCAATCGCCGGTGCGGAATGCAGGGGCCGTCTGGTCACTAAGCTTAGCCGCAGCCGGGCTGCGACTCCAGATCTATGCAAGGCGCGTATCCCTCCATCGAGGAAACTAATGACCGGATCGCTGAGGCGACAGGGTGCGGGACGGAAGGCATCGCGATATGTGAGGACGCAACGAAAGGGGAGGACGATGCGGATTCTCGTGGTCGGGGCCGGCGCGACCGGCGGCTATTTCGGGGCACGGCTGGCGGAAGCCGGGCGAGATGTCACCTTCCTCGTGCGTCCGGCGCGCGCCGAGCGGCTCGCGGCAGACGGACTGCGGGTCCTCAGCCCTGTCGGCGACCTGCATATTCCGGCGCCGCAGACAGTGACGGCCGACCGGCTGGCCGAAGCCGGCCCGTTCGATCTCGTGCTCCTCTCCGCCAAGGCTTACGACCTCGACACGGCGGTGGCGGATGTCGGACCCGCCGTCGGTCCCGGCACGGCGGTGCTGCCGATCCTCAACGGTCTGCGCCATCTCGACGTGCTGGATCAGGCCTTCGGTGCAGACCGGGTGCTGGGAGGAAGCTGCGGCATCGTCGCTACGCTGACAGGCGACGGCGCCATCCGGCAGATGACCGACTTGCACAGCCTCACCTATGGTGAACGCGACGGCTCGCGCTCCGAGCGGATCGGGCGCATCGAAGCGCAGATGGAGGGCGTACGCTTCCAGCCGCGTGCCAGCGACAAGATCCTGCTCGAGATGTGGGAGAAGTGGGTCTTCCTCGCGACGCTCGCGGGGGCGACCACTTCGATGCGGGCCGCCGTGGGCGACATCGTCGCGGCGCCCGGCGGAAGGGCGTTCATCGAGGCGCTGCACGACGAGTGCCAAGCGGTGGCCGCCGCCAACGGCAACGGTGCCCGCGAGAAGGTGTTTGCCGGCGCCCGCAAGATGCTGACGGCCGAAAGCTCGGCGATGACGGCCTCTATGCTGCGCGACATCGAAGGAGGCGCCCGTATCGAGGCCGACCACATCGTCGGTGACCTGATCGAGCGCGGGCGGTCCAAGGGCGTGGAGACGCCGGTGCTCGACCGGGTGCTGACGCACCTCAAGGCCTACGAGCACCGGCGCGCCCGCGAAGCGGCTTGAGCAGCCCCGCCCGCACCGTTCGTCAGTATCGGCCGGGCGGCGGCGGAGGCGGGTTGCCGTATTCAAGCTGGGTCTTGGCGTCCGGCCGGCGGGCGGGCGGAGGCACTGGGTCGAGGCTGGGCGCGGCCGGCGCAGTGGAGCAGGCGGCGAGCGTGAGCGCGAGCAGGCTCGCGCAGACGACGGGCTTCAGGGACGGCATCCCGGGGGTCCTTTCCTCACATGTCCTTGACGGACGGGGCCATCGTGCCGTTCTGGACGGGTAAAAAGCCGGAAGCTCGGCCGTATCGTGTCGGGCTGCGGGTCCAAGCGTGGCCGCACGGTGGCAAGTTTAACGAAACGTTTCCGGAGCTGATCCTGACCCCCTCCGCCCGCCTCTCCGCCGCCATCGAGATCCTGGACGACATCGCTGAGCGCCGCCGCCCGGCCGCCGATGCCCTCAAGGATTGGGGCCTCGCTCACCGCTTCGCCGGCTCCGGCGACCGAGCGGCGATCGCGAGCCTCGTCTATGACGGCCTGCGGCGCCGGGCCTCCGCCGCCTGGATCATGGGCGGGGAGACCGGCCGCGCCATTGTCATCGGCATGCTGCGCCTGCAGCGCGGCCTGGCCGAGCCGAGCATCGCCTCTTTGTTCGACGGTGCGCGCTTCGCGCCCCCTCCCCTCACCGAGGACGAGCGGAAGCGGCTGGTGGAGGGAAGTCTCGCCGATGCGCCGCCCGAGATCGCGGGCGATGCGCCAGCTTTCGTGCTGCCTTCGCTGACGGCAGTATTCGGTGATGCGCTCCTGCCCGAGCTGCGTGCGCTCGGCCGCCGGGCGCCGCTCGACATTCGCGTCAACACACTGAAGCAGAGCCGCGAGGCGGCCTTGGCGACGCTCGCCGACCTCTCGCCTGAAGCGACGCCGCTCTCTGCCCTCGGGCTGCGCATCCCGCTGGGCGAGGACGGGCGCGGCCCGGCGCTCCACGTCGATCCGCTGTTTCTGGAAGGCGGATTCGAGATTCAGGACGAGGGCTCACAGATCGCGAGCCTGCTGGCCGCGGCGAGGCCGGGCGAGACCGTCGTCGATCTCTGCGCCGGTGGGGGCGGCAAGTCGCTGGCGCTCGCCGCGATCACCGGCAATGCCGCCCGGCTCATCGCCACCGATGCCGATCCGCGCCGGCTCGCGCCGATCCACGAGCGCCTGCGCCGCGCTGGCGCGCAGGTCGAGGTGCGCACGCCGCGCACTGGCAAGGCACGCTCCGACGTGCTGGCCGATCTCGACGGTACGGTCGATCGGGTGCTCGTCGATGCGCCCTGCACCGGCACCGGCACGTGGCGCCGCAATCCCGACGCCAAGTGGCGCCTGCGGCCGGGCAGCCTCGCCGGCCGGATCGCCGAGCAGTCCGAGGTGCTCGACCGGGCGGCCAAACTCCTGCGTCCCGGTGGAACCCTCGTCTACGTCACTTGCTCGCTCCTGCCCGAGGAGAACGATGCCGCCGTGGACGGGCTGCTCCAACGCGGACGCGGTGCGATCCAGGCGGTCGCGACCGATCTTGCTGCTGTCGCAGGTCTCGATGAAAGGGTCCGCCGGACGGCGCGCGGTATCCAGATGAGCCCGGCAATGACCGGCACCGATGGCTTCTATGTCGCGACGATGACACGCAAAAGCTGAGCGGGTGTCGGATCGGTCGCAGGCGTACGCGGTTGTCCACGGGAGCCGCGTAGGGGACACGTTGAAGCCGCCGCCACGGACGTGAATCCTGCGCGGTGCCGCGGCGGGAGTTGCGATGACGGCGAGGCCCAGACCATGACGCTCCATCGGCGAGCCCTCCTCGCAGGGACGGCGACGGTGCTGACCGGGGCCGGGACGCGGGCGCAGCAATCGGACCTGCAACCGGCCTTGCGTCTTCCGGTTCGTCCGCAGACCGGTGATATCGTCCAGCCTCTGCCGAAATCCGCACCCGGCTCGGACCTCGAAGTCATCGATCTGTGGCCGGATCTACCGCCGGGGGGCGGCGGCCCGTTCCGCTCGGAATACCGGTTCGACGAAACCCTGACCGGCGTCATCACCGCCGTGGCGCGCCCCTGCCTCCTCGTCATCCGTCCCGAACGCCCGAACGGGGCCGGTGTCCTAATCGCTGCGGGTGGCGGCTACCTGCGCATCGACATCGGCAACGAGGGACTGCCGGTGGGACAATGGCTGGCGCGCGCCGGCATCACCGCCTTCGTGCTGGTCTACCGGCTTCCGAGCGAGGAATGGCGCGACGGTCCCGACGCGCCGCGGCAGGATGCGCAGCGGGCCATGCGCCTCATCCGCTGGAAGGCGGAGGAATACGGGCTCGATCCGGATCGGATCGGCGTGCTCGGCTTCTCCGCGGGCGGCCATCTGATGGGCGTGACCGCGACCGATGCCGAGCAGGATCTCTACGACGACATGGACGATGCGGACGGCCTCAGCGCCCGCCCTTCCTTCGCCGGGCTGATCTACCCGATCATCACCATGCGGAAGCCGTTCGACCGCACCATGTCGAGCCGCCGGGTGCTTGTCGGCGACGATCCGCCCGATGCGCGGCGGCGGGCCTACTCGGTGGAGGTCCAGGTCAACGAGCGTACGCCGCCGGTCTTCATGGTCCAGGCGTCGGACGACCGGATCGCGGTGACCGACCATCCGCTGCTGATGTACGCAGCTTTGCGGGCAGCGAAGGTGCCGGCGGAGATGCACCTGTTCGAGCGCGGCGGCCACGGCTTCGGGCTGGGCGTGCCGGGAAGCCCGGCGGCGGCCTGGCCTGCGCTCTTCATGGCTTGGATGCGCGGCCACGGCCTGCTGAAGTCGTAAAAAAAGCGGCCCCCGTCTCCGGGGGCCGCTTGTCGTCCTGCGTGAGGAGACGCTGATCAGAAGCAGCGGCGCTCGCGGGTGATGACGACCCGGCCGAACCGGCTGCGGCGCTTCGTGACGACGGTCTTGCAGCGAGGACCGCGGATGACGCGGCGGCTGTACTGCGCCTGCTGGAAAAGACCTTCCGTCAGCGGAGCGGCGCCGGAAAGGGGAAGGGCCTGGGCCGGCGCGGTGGCGCCGAAACCTGCGATCGTGACGGCGATTCCGAAGAGGGCTGCTCTCATGGTCGGATGGCTCCTGTCCGTTTCGAGGGGCGTGCCGTGTCGCCCCGAATTCGTGAACGTGAGATTAACGGCGGTGACTTGAGGGCCGCCGCATGTGCCCCCCGACACGGCGCGCGTTGCGCGGCTACGAGGCCTCGTCTAACCGGTAGCGCAGAAGGCCCGAGGCAGCATGACCATCGACACGTCCCACCACGACAAGATCCTGATCGTCGATTTCGGCTCCCAGGTGACGCAGCTTATCGCCCGCCGCGTGCGCGAGGAGGGCGTCTATTGCGAGATCGTGCCGTTCACGAAGGCCGAGGCCGCCTTCGACGAGCACCGGCCCAAGGGCGTGATCCTGTCGGGCGGGCCCGAATCGGTGACGACGGACCTTTCCCCGCGGGCCCCGCAAAAGATCTTCGAATCCGGCGTGCCGGTCTTCGGCATCTGCTACGGCCAGCAGACCATGGCGGCCCAGCTCGGCGGCGAGGTCGAGGGTGGCCACCATGCCGAGTTCGGCCGGGCCGAGGTCGAGATTCTCTCGGACTCCCCGCTCTTCAAGGGCGTCTGGCATGTCGGCGAGAAATATCCGGTCTGGATGAGCCACGGCGACCGCGTCACGAAGCTGCCGGACGGCTTCGCCACCATCGCAATGTCGCGCAACGCCCCCTTCGCCGCCGTGGCGGACGAGGGCCGCCACTACTACGCGGTGCAGTTCCATCCGGAGGTGCATCACACGCCCCACGGCGCGCTGCTGATCCGCAACTTCGTGCGCGACATCGCCGGCTGCTCCGGCGACTGGACCATGGGCACCTACCGCGAGGAGGCGATCGCCAAGATCCGCGAGCAGGTCGGCAAGGAAAAGGTCATTTGCGGCCTCTCCGGCGGTGTCGATTCCTCGGTTGCGGCGGTGCTGATCCACGAGGCGATCGGCGATCAGCTCACCTGCGTCTTCGTCGACCATGGCCTGATGCGCCTCGGCGAGGGCGACGAGGTGGTCCGCCTGTTCCGCGACCACTACAACATCCCGCTCGTCCACGTTCAGGCGCAGGACCTGTTCATCGGTGCCCTCGAAGGGGTCGATGACCCCGAGGTGAAGCGCAAGACGATCGGCCGCCTGTTCATCGACGTGTTCGAGGCCGAGGCGAACAAGATCGGCGGCGCCGCCTTTCTCGCCCAGGGCACGCTCTACCCGGACGTGATCGAGAGCGTCTCGTTCTCCGGCGGTCCCTCCGTGACCATCAAGAGCCACCACAATGTCGGCGGCCTGCCCGAGCGCATGAACATGCGGCTCGTGGAGCCTCTGCGCGAGCTATTCAAGGACGAGGTGCGTCTGCTCGGACGTGAACTCGGTCTGCCCGAGAGCTTCGTCGGCCGCCATCCCTTCCCCGGACCCGGCCTTGCCATCCGCTGCCCCGGAATCATCACCCGCGAGAAGCTGGAAGCGCTGCGCAAAGCCGACGCGATCTATCTGGATGAGATCCGGCAGGCCGGGCTCTACGACACGATCTGGCAGGCGTTTGCGGTGATCCTGCCGGTGAAGACGGTCGGTGTCATGGGCGACGGACGTACCTACGACCACGTCTGTGCACTGCGGGCCGTCACTTCCGTCGACGGCATGACCGCCGATTTCTACCCCTTCGACATGGCCTTCCTCGGCCGCGTCGCCACGCGGATCATCAACGAGGTGAAGGGCATCAACCGGGTGACCTACGACATCACCTCGAAGCCGCCCGGCACGATCGAGTGGGAGTGATCCCGGCTTCGCCGGATCGACCCGCGCCCGACAGGTCCTGGGCCTTTGCGCGCGGTCACCGGACGGGATGGGTGGAGGCCGCCGACGTCGCAACGCTGCTGCGCGGCGCTCTGGCCGATGCCCAAGTCACTTGGAGTCTCGGCAGCTTCGGCGCCCTCGCCGAGTTCATGCGCGACGAGGACGAGGCGGTGCGCACCCTTCCCGATGCGCGGATGGGGCTCGCCACCGCCCGCGGTGCCATCGCTCTGAGCCCGAGCGCCGATCTGCGGCCCGTCGCATACGAGACCGGCTTCTCCGACGGCTACAACCACGCCGTAGCGCTTTGCCTTCCCGAATCCGCCTGCGCCATGAATGGGCGAAGCGTGGTCACCGAACTCGGCCCCGACCAGGAGGCGGCCCGGGCCGAGGACCGCGAGGCAATTCTGTTCGATCTCGGGCTCGGGCTGCTGGCCGTCGATGCCTGCCTGCGCGCAAGCGATCCCGAGGCCGTCGCATGCCTGCGTGCGGGCGTCGGCAGGCCGTTCTTCGCCCCTGACAACCCGATCGGCCCGCGCCTCGTGGCGATGAGCCTGCATCGGATCTTCCTCGCGCGCATCGGGCGGATCGAGGTCTATGCGCCAATCCCCGCTCCCGGCGGGATGAGTCCCGAGGGGCCGCACACGCATGTTCTGCCGAAGCTTCTTCGGGCGGGGCGCACGCACGCAGCGACGACTCCGATCCCCGATGGCTTCGTGCCCTGCGCAGGGATGCATCCGCCCCACCCCTACAAGGACGGATCGGGCCGCCGCATCCCCTTCGATACCGCCCGTCACGCGGCTTTCCAGATCTTGCTCGACCGCTGGGGCGATCCGGATCTCCTGGCGGTCAAGCGCGGGATGACGCCTTCGAAAGCTGTCTCACCGAAACACGCTCAATCGGCCCGCCGCGTCGCCGAGCTTCAGGCCCGCTTCCTCCGCGGCGGGAGCGCGGAGGCGATGCCGGGCGACAAGGACGAGACCGCCGCCGAGCACACCTGATGCCGGTTCCTGCCTGTTGCCGCCGGGCGTGGAGAAGGGGTGCGGAAGTGGCCGGCCGATCCGCGATCGCTGTCAGAACGACAGCTTCATGCCCGCCACGAACGTCCGCGGTGGTCCGGCGAAGATCGAGCCCGTCGTGCCGGCGAGGACGGCGCGGCCGTTCTGCGCGCCCGTCGCGGCGCTGATAGTGTTGGCCAGCGGGTTGGCTGAGCCGACATACGCCGTGTCGAGGACGTTGCGCAGCTCGCCGTAGAGGTCGATCCGCCGAGCGTATCCGTACGGCAGCAGGGCCGAGTAGTGGATGTTGAGGTTCAGGATCGCGAAGCCCGGCACCTTCAGGAAGTTGGCATTGTCGACATAGTAGCCATCCTGGGCCACCACTTCGGCGAAGCCGCCGAGCCCGGCCAGCGGCCCCGCTGGCACATCGTAACCGACCCGCGCCAGAAGCTGGTGGGCCGGCACGCCGGGAATGCGGTGGCCGGCGCGGTCGAAGCGCGCGCTGAGGCTGCCGGCGCTGATCTGCTCGACGTACTCGGTGTAGACCTGATCGTCGAAGGTATAGGCCAGCACGCCCCGCCAGCCGGTGGCGAGGGTCCAATCGGCTCCGACCTCGATGCCCCGATGCTCGGAGGCCGGCGCGTTGAAGGTATAGTTCAGCAGGCCGGCGCCCGGTGACTGCGTGACGAACTCGTTGCGGAAGAACTCGTAGAAGCCGGTCACGCTGAGCCGCAGTCCCTCCAGGGGGATGAAATCGGCGCCGAGATCGAACCCGAGATTCTCCTGTGTCGTCAGGTCGGTGTTGTTGCCCGGAAGTCCGGTGGCGTTCACGAACAGGCTCGCGAACGAGGGCGTGGCGTAGCCCGTGGCCACACGGCCGCGCAAGGCCCAGTTCGGAGCAGGCCGGTAAACGAGGGCGAGTTCCGGCGCCACGTTCAAGAAGCGGCGGTCGGCCGTGGCGAGCGCCGAGACCGTGCCGGCTGCGTTCGTCGCGAAGGTTCGGTTGCTCCCGGTGATGCTCGAATCCTCGGCGGAGAGCCCGGCTACGGCCGTCCATTGCGGCGCGAGTTCGAGTTCGAGCCGGGCCCGGCCGCCGAGATTCGCTTGCACCGTGTCCTGTAGTCCGATCAGCGCGCCGAGCCGGGCCCCTCCATAGGGCGCGCGGTTGAAGACCGAGGCGGTGATGTCGACGGCGCTGTAGGCGAGAGCCGCATAACCGACGGCCGGCAGACCGAACAGCTCGCCGCGGCGCGTCAGGTCGGTCTGCACGAAGTACGCGGGCAGGCTGCCCCGGCCTGAGGTCGTGTAGAACGGCTGATTGTAGTTGCGCTCGTCGAAGCCGACCTGCACCCGCCACGCGGTCTGGGCGTCGATGTCATGCTCCCAACGTCCGGCGATGATCGTGCGCCGGTCGTTGCGGCGGAATGCGCCTTCTACCGCCGTCACCGGCGCTCGCGGGCCGAAGGCGCCGTTCGCCAGCAGGCCGAAGGTGGTGCAGCCGGGTGCCCCCGTCGCCGCGGCTTCGCAGCCGCGCTGGTAGGGGTTGAGGCGGAACTGGTCCAACGACGCGCGGGCCGGGATGTTGGCGGTGACCTCGTTGTTGATGACCTTGAGGGTGAAGCGGTTATCCGGGGTCGGCGTGTAGCTCGCCAGCAGATTGACCGTCTGCGTGTCGTAGGAGGAATTGTCCTGGTAGCCGTTGGCGCGCACGTCGCTGGCGAACAGGCTGATCTCGAACGGGCCGCTCACGCCTCCGACGGTGAACGAGTGGCTGAGATAGCCGAAGCTGCCGGCATCGACGCCGATCTCGTAGCCGTCGATCTCGCGGCCGCTGCGGGTGCGAAAGGCCAGCGCGCCGCCGGTGGCGTAGTTGCCGAACAAAGCCGATTGCGGGCCGCGGAACACGTCGATGCGCGAATAGGCGCGGGGATCGACGAGATCGAAGCGCGAGGCGCCATCGGGCTGGGTGACGGGGAAGCCGTCCTCCAGCACCACCATGTTGCGGGTCACGCCGGTTGCGCGAGCGTTGTTGCCACGGATCGAGATCACCACGTCGCGCCCGCCATTGCCCTGACGCAGCGTGACGCCGGGACTGTCGAGCAGGACCGTGCCGATGGAGGTAGCGGGGCGGTTGGCGATGGTGCCCTCGCGGCCTACCGCAGTAACGACCTGACCGACCGGGCGCTCGATGACAACGGGCGCCGCGCCCGGCGGGGCGGCGATGCCGAAGCCGGGCGAATCGGAACCGCCTCCCGCCCCGCGCCGCGAATTGCCTTCGCCGGTCACGGCGAGTTCTTCGAGGATGACGGCTTCGTTGGCGGTTTCCGCTTGAGCCGCTCCAGGCAGAGCGAGCGACGACGCGGCGAGGAGACGAGCGACACGGCGCGCTGCGGTGACGCCGGCGGCGCCCGACAGGAACAATGGCATGGTTTCGAGGTCCGTCTCTGAGGGATCGCGGCGATCGGCTCAGACGACGGGCGGACCTCGGGGACCAGTGCCCTGATCCGGCGGGGCGCGGGCACGGATCGCCGCCACGGCCCGCCAGGGAAGCGGCACGGCGCGCGGCGACCACGCGGCGAGGGAAGAGGCTGCCTGTGGCGGCGGCAACAGGCTTACGGCCTGGACTTGGGTGCAGCAGGCGTGATGACCGCAGGTCTGACCATCCTCGGCCGGCTGTTCGGACGTCGCGTGCTCCGCACAGAGAATGCCGCCATCGAGGCGCGGCACGGCGGGCGCGAGGACCGTGAGGAAGGCCTGGAGTACGAGCGCATAGAGCGCGATCACCCCGATGATCGCGCGGCCGTGCACGGATCGGTGCGGGTGCTCGCGCATGGCCACGCTTCTAGGAGGCGTCCGTGCGAATGGTCAAAGCGCAGGCAAGGCCGATCCTGCGAGGGCGCCCGGGGGCTCGTGGACAGCCGGGCGCCGATGGCGAAAGAAACGATCAGGCCGGCAGACCCGTCGGCTCGAACAGAAAATCGTCGACGGAGGGGATCGTCACCGCGAGGCCGGTGCTGTAGCCCGCCTTCGACAGACGCCAAGGCCGCTCGGAGCGGGCGCGGATCGCCTCGGAGGGACGCAGGCGGCGCAGCGAGCCGTCCTCGCCCATCTCCTCGATGGTCAGGAAGCCGTAGACTTGGAGACGCGAGGCGATCAGCTTGGTCTCGCGGTCACCCGCCGGCACCCGCAAGCTGCCCGTCGCGTAGACCGCGTCCATCAGGCTGCGCTGGTCGGCCCGCGAGCGGCTCCGTGGTGCCGCGACGGCCCCGAACTCGGAGGCGATGGCTCCCTGCCGCGCCGCAGCCGGTCGGCGAAAGGGGATGACGTTGTCCGTTCCCGGAACGCTACGCATACACACGCACCTTCGTATCGCGAAAAGCTCCCCGACCGGTGCGCTCTCACGGCGCCGTCCCGGCCGATGCGAAGCTTTCGACGATCCCGATTAATGCCTGCTTAGCCATGCCAGCCCGCGGCGGGCGAAAGGCGTCCCGAAACGGGCCGCCTTCCTGTCCGGGCTCTGCGCCTCACCTCAGCGCGACCTTGAACGCGCCTTCCGTCTTGGCGCGGATCTCGTCCTCGGTGACGCCCTCGGCGAGCTCGACGAGCGTCATGCCGCCCTCGCCCTTCTTGTCGATGGTGAACACGCCGAGATCGGTGATCACCATGTCGACCACCTGCGTGCCGGTGAGCGGCAGGTCGCAGGCCTTCAGGAGCTTCGGGCTCTCGGAGCCGTCCTTGCCCTTGGCGACGTGCTCCATCACCACGACGACCTTCTTCACGCCGGCGACGAGATCCATCGCCCCGCCCATCCCCTTCACCATCTTGCCGGGGATCATCCAGTTGGCGAGGTCGCCGTTCTGCGCCACCTGCATCGCGCCGAGGATCGACAGGTCGATGTGGCCGCCGCGGATCATTCCGAAAGAGTCGGCCGAGGAGAAGTAGCTCGTGGTCGGCAGCGCGGTGATGGTCTGCTTGCCGGCGTTGATGAGGTCGGGATCCTCCTCGCCCTCGTAGGGGAACGGCCCCATGCCGAGCATGCCGTTCTCGGATTGCAACTGCACCGACATGCCCTCGGGGATGTAGTTCGATACCAGCGTCGGAATGCCGATGCCGAGATTCACGTAGAAGCCGTCTTCCAGCTCCCGGGCGGCGCGCTCCGCCATCTGCTCACGGGTCCAGGCCATGGTCTTGACGTTCCCTCGTTTGGCGCATCCTCGGAGCGACGATGTGCCGTCCGCCGCAGGGGCGGCGACGCGCCGTCGCGCTCGTGGCCTCTCGGCCGATGTTCGACTCAGATCTGGCCGCCGCCGGCCGCCGCCGCTTCCGGCTCCTTGCGCTTGCGCACGGTGCGCTGCTCGATGCGCTTCTCGCGCACCGGCACGTGGAGGATGCGGCCGATGAAGATGCCCGGTGTGTGGATGTGGTCGGGGTCTATCTTGCCCGGCTCGACGAGGTGCTCGACCTGGGCAACCGTCACCTCGGCGGCGGTGGCCATCATCGGATTGAAGTTGCGCGCCGTCTTCCGATAGACGAGGTTGCCTTCGGTATCGCCCTTCCAGGCGTGGACGATCGCCAGATCCGCGAACAGACCGCGCTCCATCACGTAGCTCTCACCGTCGAACTCGCGCACTTCCTTGCCTTCGGCGACCTTGGTGCCGACGCCGGTCTTGGTGAAGAAGGCCGGGATGCCGGCACCCCCGGCGCGGATGCGCTCGGCCAGCGTGCCCTGCGGGTTGAACTCGATCTCGAGTTCGCCGCCGAGATACTGGCGGGCGAATTCCTTGTTTTCGCCGACATAGGACGAGATCATCTTCTTGACCTGGCGGGTATCGAGCAGCTTGCCCAGCCCCACGCCGTCGATGCCGGCATTGTTGGAGACGACGGTCAGATCCTTCACACCGGAGGCCTGGATCGCGTCGATCAGCTCGTCCGGGATGCCGCACAGGCCGAAGCCGCCGGCCATGATCGTCATGCCGTCGCGCAGGAGGCCGGCGAGCGCGGCCTTCGGATCCGGGTAGACCTTCTTCATCGACAGCGTCCCTTCCTCGTCTTCCGCCGTAGCGAACGTGGCCAAGCTTCGGGCATTTTGATGCGGCGGCCGGCCGCCCTCCCGATCGATGGCGATCGGGTGTGCAACGCAAGACCGTCTTCGTCAAACCGGCGACGCATTTATGAGCGATGCAAAAATCCCGCGCCGTAACCGTCCGCCGGGTCGAAGGGGCCGCACCCGGTCCTTCTCCACAGCACGGCCGCGCCATCCACCGCGTTGCGGGCCGGTCTCGTCCCGTCCGCGAGACAGGAGGACCGGAACCGGCTAAGCAGGCGGATCGCACGGCTCGTCACGCCGATGCGGTTCGGTCCGATCCGATCCGTATCGCCCGCCCACGGAGTGCAATGTCGCTGCGCCGCACCCTTTCCGCCCTCGGACTTGGGCTTCTCGCCACGGCTTTGGTGGCCGGCTGCCTGCCTTGGTCGGTCGAGGCCCCCAGCGCAGCCCGCTTCGTGAGCGGCGGCCTGCAGCAGAGCTGGGGCGTGGCACTCGCGGCCCAGGGGCGCACCGAGGTGGTGCTGCTCCCGCTTCCGCGGATCGTGTTCCAGGATATCCGCCTGACCGAGGGCAATGCAGGTGGGCCGGTTCTGGCCTCGGGCGGAAGCCTCTCGCTTCAGCTCGGCCTCGCCGCCCTGCTCACGGGCCGGGTCGAAGTCGATTCCTTGACTCTCGACGGCGCCGAGGTGGTGCTGCCGCAGGAAGCCGGGGATACCCGATGGTCGAGCGCGTCCGAGCGGCTGACCCACAGCATCGCCGGCGAAGACGGGGACCGGCCGCGGCGGGTCATCCTCGCACGCTGCGCGGTCACCGGCCTCGATCCGCGGGTCGGAGCGCTGCGCACCGTCCGCGACGTCGATCTCACGGTCTCCTGGCCGACCTGGAGCGAGAGCCTCGCTTTGACCGGAGGCTTCCGCTGGAGCGACGGCAGCGCCCGGATCACGCTCGCGGGTCTGCGCCCCTACGCTCTCCTCTCCGGCGGTGAGAGCCCGTTCACCGTCGCCCTGACTTGGCCGACCGGTTCGCTGAACGCCGAGGGTAGCGGCAGCGTACGCGACGGTCTGAAGGCCGTCGGCACCGGACGCCTTCAGACCCACTCCCTCCACAGGACTCTGGCGCTCACCGGCGGAGGCCTCGCCCTGTCGCCCTTCATCGAAGACTTCTCGGTGGAGGGCAGCTTCGAGGCCGGCTCGGGTCAGATCCAGTTCCCCAGCGTCACCGTGCGCAGCGACGGCAACAGCCTCGAGGGCGCGGGCTCGGCCACCTTCGGCCCGCAGCGCACCGCGGTACAGGCCACCCTCGCGGCCGAAAACCTCAACCTCTCGCCCCTGCTCGCCGGCCTTCTGCGGCTGACGGGCTTCGATCACGCCGACGACCGGGCGTGGCGTGCGCGATCCCTCGACCTACGGCCGTTTACCGGGGGTGATCTCGATCTGCGGATCTCCGCCGGCAGCGCCCGGATCGGTCCGGTGCAACTGTCGGATCTCGCCTCCAGCGTCCTCGTCCGCGAGGACGGCATCGAAGCCTCCCTCGGCCGCGCCAACGTGCGGGGCGGCATGGTCAAGGGCCGCGTTTCCCTCGCCGCCGGGGAGTCGGCGGCGGCACTGACGCGGGTCAAGGCCCAGGGCAGCTTCGACGGGCTCGATCTCGGTGCCCTTCTGGACGATCTTGGACAAGCCCGCTGGATGGTCGGGGCTACGCGAGGGACCCTCACCCTGGAGGCCGCCGGGCATGATGTCGGGGCCCTGGCGCGATCCGTTTCAGGCCGGGTCGCCCTGGAGAGCGAGGACGGTGCCCTGTCCGGGCTCGACCTCGCCGACGTCATCCACCGCGGCGGGACGATGGCGCCGGGTGCGCTGGCGCGGCGCAACGGCCGGACGCCATTCGAGCACGCCGCCGTGACGCTGCTGTTCGCCGACGGCGTCGGCGAGATCGTCGAGGGCCGGCTCGCCTCCCGCACGCTCGGCGCCTCACTGATTGGGCGGGTCGCTCTGGCCGACCGCCGCTTCCAGGCTCGGGCCGAAGTCCAGTCGCGGATGAATGCCTCCGACGGAACGCCGCCGACGGCCACGCAATTCGAGATCACCGGCCCTTGGAATGCGGTGAGCGTTCGAGCGAGCGCAGATTCGCATCCGGGAGGAGACGACGCTCTGAAGAGTGCCGCCCCGGATTCCATCCGGCGGCCCGGAGCGGACCTGCCGCTCGGTCTCCGCGCCTACGCACCCGCGAACGTCTCCGCCGCTCCCTGAAGCCCGGACCAGTCGGGTCCGGGATCACCGTGAACCTCACGAGTTGCCGCTCGCCGCGCCCGCGGCGGACGTGCCACCGGAGCCGTTACCGCCCTTGGCCTTCTCGAAGGCACGGCGGAAGAGGTCGGTGCCGACCTCGAGCGCCGCGTCGAGCGCCCGCTGCGACAGGGTGCCGGCCTCCACCGTCTCGCCGGCATAGATCGGCTGCTCGAGGGCGATCGCGTCGCCGCGAGTGATGCGCAGCCGGCCGACCTCGCGGCCCTGCTCGACCGGTGCAACGAGCGGACCCTGATAGACGACCTTGGCCGTGACACGGTCGGTTGCGCCGCGGGGGAGCAACAGGCGCACCGGCTTCTTGGCCACCACCTGCACCGAGCCCTTCTCGCCGCCGAAGACCGAGACATCGGCCACGGTCTCGTTCGCGGCGAAGACCTGCCGCGGCTCGAAGGCGCGGAAACCCCATTCCATCATCTTGCGAGCCTCCGCCGCGCGGTCCCGCGCGGTCTTCAGGCCGGAGACGACCATGATGAGCCGCTGACCGTTTTGCACCGCTGATCCGGTGAGCGCGTAGCCCGATTCCTCAAGATAGCCGGTCTTCAGGCCGTCGGCGCCGATGTCGAGAGTCAGGAGCGGGTTGCGGTTCTGCTGCTTGATCTTGTTCCAAGTGAATTCGCGCTCGGAATAGATCTTGTAGAACTCGGGGTAGGTATCGATGAGGTACTGGGCGATCCGCGCCATGTCGCGGGCGGTCACTTTCTGGTCGGGGGCCGAGTAGCCGGTCGCGTTGCGGAAGGTCGAGCGCGTCAGTCCGATCTCCTTGGCGCGCTGGTTCATCATCCCAGCGAAGGCTTCCTCGGTGCCCGCCATGTTCTCGGCGATGGTGATCGCCGCGTCATTGCCCGATTGCACGATCAGGCCGCGCAGAAGGTCGGAGAGCTTGATGCGGCTGTTCACCTGCGCGAACATCGAGGAGCCACCCCCCCCCGCCCCGCCGCGGCGCCACGCGTCCTCGGTCACCGTAAACTCGGTGTCCATGGAAAGACGCCCCTCCTTGATGGCACGGAACACGATTTCCGCGGTCATCAGCTTGGCCATGCTTGCCGGAGAGAACGGCTCGTCGGCCGCCTTTTCGAACAGCACCGAGCCGGACTCGGCATCGATCAGGATCGCGTGGACGGCCGCGGTCTGGAAACTCTGGGCGCGCGAGGGCGCCGGATGGAGGCAGGCGCTGAAGACCGCAGCCAGCATCCCCGCGAGCGCCCAGCGCGCCGCTCGGAACCGTGTCTCACCCATTTTCGCCTCTCCCGCGAACCCGCTTTTCGCCCGTCCCCGCCAAGCGTGACCTTAGCCCGGATACAATGCGATTTCGAAGGCAAAGTTCGTTTCCGCACCGCGTCATGACGGCACCGGAAATCTCTGCGCGCGCTTGTGGAAAACACGGCCAAATCCCATATCAACACCATGGAATTTCGAGACTTTCATCCCATCAAGGCGCCCGGCCGCCGGGCCCGTCGCCCGGCCGCGCCGGCCCGAGCCGGCGAGGGTCAGGACCTCTGGCGGACGCTGCTGCTCGAAGGGACGTTCGAGGTCGTCTACGAGGATGCTCGCGGCGCCTGGACGACCCGTACCCTGGACGCGCGCGAGCTGAAGCTCGGGCCCGGCCGCACTCTGCTCGGTGGGACGGACCGGGCGCACGGCCTCTACCGCGGCTTGCGTGCCGATCGCATTCGGCGGCTGACCGAGCCCGCTTCCGGCACGCGCATCGAAACCGGCATCCTCGATTGGCTGCTGGCCCGCGCCGAGGCGCAGCGCAAGGCGCGCGGACCGCGCAACCCTCGTCGGGCGGCGTGAGCCGACGAAGTTTTCGCGTTTCCATGCAATCGCGTGGGGACAAGAGGGCTCTCGTCGGCTCGCGATAGCGCACGACCTTCGGTATAGCCAGTTCATGGAACTGATCTCCGCAACGCAGGCCTTGTCCGACGCCTGTGCCCGGCTCGCCGCGCAGCCCTTCGTGACCGTCGATACGGAGTTCATGCGTGAGACGACCTATTACCCGAAGCTCTGCCTGATCCAGATGGCGGGTCCGGACGGGTTCGCCTGCCTCGTTGATCCGCTGGCGAAAGATCTCGATCTCCAGCCGTTCTTCGGACTGATGGCCGACGAGAGCACCGTGAAGGTGTTTCATTCGGCGCGGCAAGATCTGGAAATCATCTGGTTGCTCGGCGGGCTCCTGCCGCACCCGTTCTTCGACACGCAGGTCGCGGCCATGGTCTGCGGCTACGGTGACTCCGTCTCCTACGAGCAGCTCGTCAACGATGTCGCCAAGGCGCGCATCGACAAATCTTCCCGTTTCACCGATTGGTCGCGCCGGCCCCTCTCCGAGGCGCAGCTCGCCTACGCCCTGTCGGACGTCACGCATCTCGTGACGATCTACCAAGTGCTCGCTGCCGAGCTGCTGAGCACCGATCGCGGCCTCTGGCTCGATGAGGAGATGGCGGTCCTCACCTCACCCGAAACCTATCAGGCGGAGCCCGCCCAAGCCTGGCGCCGGCTCGCCGGACGGATGCGCAAGCCGCGCGAGATCGCTGTGCTGATGGAGGTGGCTGGCTGGCGTGAGGCGGAGGCACAGAGCCGCAACGTGCCCCGTGGGCGCATCCTCAAAGATGAAGCGGTCATCGATATCGCCACCGCCGGGCCTCGCAGCGTCGAGGCGCTCGGGCGGCTGCGCACCATCCCCGCCGGCTTCGAGCGCTCGCGCACCGGCACCGAGATCCTCGCCGCGGTCGAGCGAGGTTTCGCCCGCGACCTCTCGCAGATCGCGCTGCCCGAGCGCAGCCGATCCCGCGGCGGCAACGGTGCACTGGTTGATCTCCTCAAGGTGCTGCTCAAGGCGGTAGCGGAGGCCGAGGGTGTGGCGCCCAAGATCATCGCAACCGTGGACGACCTCGAGGCGCTGGCCGAAGACGACGCGGCCGACGTAGCCGTTCTTCAGGGCTGGCGCCGCAGCCTGTTCGGTGACAAGGCCCTGGCCCTCAAGCATGGGCGCATGGCGCTCTCGGTGGAGCGCGGCCGGGTAACCGTGCGCGAACTGCCGTAGCGGCTCCGGCTCGCGACCAATCCGGATCGGGGGCTCCCCATCCGCTTCTCTCCCTCTCGGCATGCGCGCTGGCCGTCGCGCTCCCGGCCGGCCACGAATTCGTCGGGCTCTGGCACGGCAGTCGCCCCCGAGAAGACGTGGGAGAAGCGTACGTCTGTCATCGCGGGATCTTGGCGGCGGAACCGTGGTGACGTAGTTCGGGATTAAGTGGCAAATCTTTTTGCCTCTCGTTCCCGGTTGCTGTCCCCCACCCATGTTCGAGCCGAACGAAGTTCTTCAGGTTCTGAGCGGCCGCGGAGCCCTGTCCGCGGAGGGGATCGAGCCGGTGAAGGTCCGCTACAAACTCGTTGTCGAGCGACGCGACGGCATCGTTCGCGCCCATGGAAGCGTGACGGGCCGCCATAGCGCCCTGCACCCGCTCTGGCTCACGCCGGATGCGACGCTGCATCTGAAGGACGCACGTCTCCTGGCGGTCTCCCTCACCGATCTCGTGGGCGATACCGCCGAGTTCGAGAGCACCGAACCGGTTGCGCCGGGCTGAGACCCGCCTGAGAGTGGCGTGACTTTCGTGCCGCCCCTCCCCTGAATGATGACGCTCGCCCCTTCGCCCGAGGCCCGTGAAAACGGCGCTTGCTTCGCCCTTGCCGTTCGGCCGCCCTACGACTGGGCTCATCTCGAACGCTTCTTCGCCGATCATGCGAGCCCCGGCGTCGAGATCGTGACGGGCGGCCGCTACGCGCGCACATTCAGCCTGGACGGGCGGCGCGGCACGCTCTCGGTCACATTGCAGGCGGATGCCCTGTCAGTGCGCATCCACGGCCTCGGCTCGAATGATGCCCACGCGGAGGCCCTGGCACGGGTGCGTGCGATGTTCGACCTCGACATCGACCCGCAGGCGATCGCCGACGGCCTCGGCTGCGATCCGCTCACCGCTTCCCTCGTGGCACGGCGCCCGGGCCTGCGGATGCCGGGAGCCTTCGACGGATTCGAGCTGGCGATACGGGCCATCCTTGGACAACAGGTCTCGGTCGCCGCCGCCACCCGCCTCGCCGGCCGTCTCGTTGCCGCCTTCGGCACGCCTCTTGCCCCGGAGGAGCATGGAGAGGAGCCGGGCCTGACCCACCTGTTTCCGACACCGGAACAGCTTCAGGATGCCGAGATCTCACTCGTCCTCAACATGCCCCGCGCCCGCGGGCGGGCGATCCAGGGGCTCGCCGCGGCGATGCTGGCGACGCCCGATCTGTTCGCCCCGGGCCGCGATCTCGACGACACTGTCGCCCGGCTCAAGGCCCTGCCCGGCATCGGCGAGTGGACCGCGCATTACGTTGCCATGCGCGCAATGGCTCAGGCCGATGCCTTCCCCGCGGGCGACATCGGGCTGATGCGCGCCCTCGATACCGGCACCGGGCGGCCGAGCCGCACCGCACTTCTCGACCGTGCCGCGGCGTGGCGGCCCTGGCGCGCCTATGCCGCGATCCATCTCTGGGCCGAGGATGCCGCACGGAGGACGCCATGAGAGGCCATGAGAGGTTGCCATGACGATCCGTGATCCGGCTGCCGCCGACGAGGCCGATTGGCGCCGGCTCTGGGTGGGCTATCTCGCCTTCTACGGCGAGGATCTTGCCGAGGCGGTCACCGCCGCAACGTGGCGGCGTATCCTCGATCCCGCCTCGCCGGTCTTCGCGCGGGTCGCGGAGCGGGAGAAGCGGCTCGTAGGCATGACCGTCAACGTCCTGCACGAGGGAACGTGGACCGTTGCGCCGATCTGCTACCTGGAGGATCTCTTCGTGGCGCCCGACGCGCGTGGCACCGGGCTCGGCCGAGCGTTGATCGCCGACCTCATCGCGTTAGGGAAGGAACAGGGCTGGTCGCGGCTCTACTGGCACACGGAGACCGGGAATGCGCAGGCCCGGCGGCTCTACGAGCGTTTCGCCACAGCCGACGATTTCTGCCGCTACCGCCTCGTCCTTTGACCGTTAACGCCTCATTTACCATGACCGCATCACGGTCCGGTTCAGAGGAGAGAGCCATGAACCGACGAGTCGGCCGTAGTTTCGATGTCCTCAGCGAGGCGCAGCTCAGGGCCGGGCGCACCGCTGCCCGCCGGGTTGCTGCCGAAGCCCTGGTCCCCCATGCGGGCCCGCGGCCGATCGCCCAGCTTCTCGACACGATTCAGCAGGTTGCGGAAGCCGCGACCGGCGAGCGCAGCTTCCTGCATGTCGGCGCTCCGGCCTCGCGAAAGGGTTGAGGACGAGAGGGGATCAGGCTGCGGGCGCCCCGCTGCCGAGTTCAATCAGCACGATCTCGGGCGGTACTCCGAACCGTATGCCCACCCCGCTGACGCCCAGGCCGCCGGAGATGATGAGGTGGCGCTCGTCCTCGACCACATGCCCGTAGGCGAAGCGCTGACCGTAGCGCGAGGGCAGCACCGGCGAGTAGCCCAGCATGCGGATCTGGCCGCCGTGGGTGTGGCCGGACAGGGTCAGCGAGACGCGGGCGGGCACCTTCACGAAGATGTCGGGCTCGTGCGCCATCAGGATCACGGGCGCCGCGTCGGTCACCTGCGCGAGCGTGGCCGGGAGGTCGGCAAGGCTGCGGCGGCTGCCCACCGGTAGGAACGGCTCCTGATCGGCGAGACCGGCGATCCAGAACGGGCGGCCGTCATGGAGGAGCCGCACCGCGTCGTTCTCCAGCACCGGGATGCCGCGCGCTTCAAGCAGCCGACGGATCTCGACCGGCCCCCTGCCCGCTCGCATCGCCTCGCGGTCGTCCCACCAATCGTGGTTGCCGAGCACGGCGTAGGTGCCGAGCGGGGCGCGCAGACCCTCGGCGATCCTCGCGAAATCGGAGAGCGGCACCCTGTGCCACGTCACCTTCCGTCCCGCCGGGTAATCGCCGAGCAGGAGGATCAGGTCGGGCGCGAGCGCGTTCGTCGCCGCCACGATCTCCGCGACGCGGTCGAGCGGCATGTACGGCTCGCAGACATGGATGTCGGCGAGCACGGCGATGCGCAGGCGATGATCCGGGTCCCAGCCCGGCGGCGTCAGGCCGTAGCGTGTCAGTGCGAGCCGGAAACGCGGCTCGACGACGAAGGCGTAGGCGCCCCCGGAGCCGAGCGTCAGCGCCGAAGCGCCGAAACCGCCCAGAACCTGCCTGCGGGTCGGAAGGATGAGCATGCCGCCGGACCTGGCGGCGCGGCAGCGTCGAGCCTCAGTCGACGGGCTCGTCCTCGTGTACGAAACGGACGGTGTTCCGGGCTTCCGCCTTGGCGCGGGCTGCCTTGATGGCGCTGCGGCTGACGTGGACGGCGGCGGCCAGCGCCGGAAGGGCAACCGGGCGGAAGTTCTCGCGATCCCCGGCCACGGTCGCCGGGGCGGCGCTGCCCGGCTCTGCCGCGAAGGTCGAGGTTCGGCTGGGGGCGTACATGGTTCCTGTCCTGTTTGCGCTTCGGGGCGGCCGTTGCGCGGCCGCGTCGGTTCGATCTCACACCTCGCTTGTGCAGCGAGGACGACCTTTACACACCCGCGTCGTGGCAAGATTGCGAAGATGCCGTCTCCACCTTGATCGATCCGGCGACATGAACGGAAGCTTAAGACTTCCGAAACGCCGGAAATTCGAGCAAGATGACAAATCGGGCACCGCGCATTGTCACCTTTCGGCCACGCGATAGTGCATCGCAATAAAGCCCATCTTGCAATGCCCTCCGTAGATTTACACCCGAAGAGCTGGCGACTTGGTGGCCGGTCTGAGTTGTATCTCTCAGGGTGTCGGTCCGGGCTGCAGGCCTTCGTGCGCGATCCAGGCCGCCGTGCGATCCAGAGCGCGGATCAGGCGATCGAAGAGGGTGTCGATTTCGTCCGGCTCGATCACCAGCGGCGGACAGACGGCGATACGGTCGCCAGCCAGGAAGCGCACGATCAGCGCCTCGTCCTGGGCGAAGGCGACGCAGCGGGCCGCCACAGCCGCCTTCGGCTCGAACTGGCGCTTCGAGGGCTTGTCGGCGACGATCTCGATGCCGCCGATCAGGCCCAGGCCCCGCGCCTCGCCGACGAGCGGATGGTCGGCCAGCCGCGCCAGCGCCGCCTGGAAATGCGGTGCCCGCTCGGCGGCACGCTCGACGATGCGGTCGCGCCGGTAGATGTGGAGTGCGCGGTTGGCGACCGCGCAGGCGACCGGATGCCCGGAATAGGTGGTGCCGTGGCCGAATCCGCCGAGCTTGACGCTCTCGTCCAGCATCGCCCGGTAGAGCGGCTCGTCGATGCTGATGCCGCCGAGCGGTAGGTAGCCGGAGGTCAGCGCCTTGGCGAAGGACAAGGTGTGGGGGCGGATGCCAAGCGCCTCGCTGCCGAACCACGTGCCGAGGCGGCCGAAGCCGCAGATCACCTCGTCGGCGACGAGGCGCACGTCGTAGCGGTCGAGCACCGCCTGGATCGCCGGGAAATAGCCGGCAGGCGGAACGATGGCGCCGCCCGCTCCCATCACCGGCTCGGCGAAGAAGGCAGCGACCGTGTCGGGGTCCTCGGCGAGGATCTGTGCCTCGAGTTCCGCCGCGAGGCGTTGCGCGTACGCCTCCTCGCTCTCCCCAGCTTCCGCGCCGCGGTAATGGTGCGGGCAGGCGGCGTGCAGGAAGCCCTCGATCGGCAGGTCCCAATCGGCGTGGTTGGCGGGAAGGCCGGTGAGCGATGCGGTCGCCACCGTCACGCCGTGATAGGCCTTCTTCCGGGCGATGATCTTTTTCTTGCGCGGGCGCCCGAGCGCATTGTTCATGTACCAGAGCAGCTTGACCTGCGCGTCGTTGGCTTCTGAGCCTGAAGAGGTGAAGAAGATCTTCGAGGTCGGGACCGGCATCAGCTCCTTCAGCGTCTCGGCCAACTCGATCGCCGGATCGTGGCTGCGGCCCGAGAAGAGGTGCGCGAAGGGTAGCCGGCCCATCTGTTCAGCGGCGGCCTCGACCAGCTCCTCGTTGCCGTAACCCAGAGCCGTGCACCAGAGCCCGGCCATGCCTTCGAGGTAGGGACGGCCGTCGGTATCGTAGACCCAGACACCGTGGCCCCGCTCCAGCACCAGCGGACCGGTCTCCCGGAAGGTGGAGAGGTTGGTGTAGGGGTGGATCAGGGTCTCGACGTCGCGGGCGGCGATGTTCGACAGCATGATGCGGCAGCCGGAAGACTACGCCGACAGGATGCGCCGGCAGCGCCGCCACACTAACGGCCGCAATCTCCCTCAGGAAGGCGCCGTCCGCCTGCCTCGAAGACGCAACGACCGCTCGTCATGCTCGATCCGGCCACCATCGTCGCCGCGCCCGCTCCGGGCCGTGCCTGCGGCTCCTGCACGCTCTGCTGCAAGGTTTACGATGTGCCCGCTGTCGAGAGTCCCGCAGGGCGCTGGTGCCGACATGTCCGTTCGGGCGGCGGATGCGGCATCCACGCGGAGCGTCCCGACCATTGCCGAGCCTTCCACTGCCTCTGGATGACGGAAGCCTGGATCGGGCCGGAATGGCGACCGGACCGCGCGAAGATGGTGCTCAGCCTCGACCCGGTCACGCGTTTCCTCAACGTCCAGGTCGATCCCGGACAGGCCGCGGCCTGGAAGCGTGCGCCCTACCATGATCAATTGCGGCGGTGGGCAGCGGCTTCGCTGCCGCTCCGGCGCTACGTGCTCGTTCACGTCAACACGGCGACGACCGTCGTGCTGCCGGATCGGGACGTGCCCCTCGGAACCTTTGCGCCCGGCGACACGCTTGTCGCGCGCGAGCGGATGGGGCTGGCGGGAATGACTGCCGACGTGGAAAAGGTTTCACGGCCTGTCTGACGCTTGATCGGCCGCAGGCCGATCAGGTCATGCAGCGACCGGGAACCATGCGGCGCGCCTCGGGCCCGACCAGCGAGCTGAGCGGAGCCTCGCAGCCTTCCTTCGTCAGGCGCCGGGGCTTCGCTGGGAGTTCTTCCTGAGCCGAGCGGGTCGGCACCGTTTCGGTGCGCGTGGACGGGCGCGGCGCCGTCGCCACATGGATCGGGTAGAGAGCCGTAGAGTAGGGGCGCGTGCCTGGGAGGGGCGTCGCGGGTGTCTCGTAGGCGACCCGCGGAGCAGTCGGGCCCCCCATCGCATCGGCCTCCTGCCGGACGACCGGCACGAGAATCAGGGTCAGGATCGCAGCGGGAACACTCACACCGAGGAGGAGGCCGGTCCGAAGCATCTTTGCGATCTCCGATGGGAGCTTGACAGGTTGTCATCACAACGCTGCTTTCCGATCACCGGTTCCTTCACTGTCCCGCTTCGGATCAAGTCAGTATTCTTGCCCCGCTCGGTGATCTCATTCCGGTGCCGGCGCTCGCCGGCGAGCCGCGATCGGCGTGGCAGAAAAGCACCTGTGGACGGAAAATCGACGTTTCAGTGTGTCCTCCGGAACCCAGCCCTTCGATATTCGTTGAATGAAGACCCGGCCACCTGGTCCTCCCCGCATTCCCCTTGTGCATCGGCCGGAACCTCTTCACGGGTCGGACAATGGTCCGGCCCGTTTTTTCGTGCGCGTTCCCCGTTGCTGTTGCCACTCTGCCGATGGTGGTCGCCTGCCGACGGATCGAGCCTCGGTTCGAAAAGGGCCCCAACGGTCGCCCGCGAAAAAGGGCGCCGGCCTCGCGGCCCGCGCCCTCTTCTAAGTAGCCCCGAAGCGTCGGTTCAGGCGTTGTGCGCCTCGCGACGACGGGCGCTCTGCTGGAAGAACAGCGCTTGGCTGATCACCGCCGAGACGTTGGCGGGCTGGAACGGCTTGGCGATGAGGAAGGCCGGCTCCGGCCGCTCGCCGGTGAGGAAGCGCTCAGGATAGGCGGTGATGAAGATCACCGGCACCTCGAAGGTCTTCAGAAGATCGTTGACCGCATCCAGGCCCGACGAGCCGTCGGCGAGCTGGATGTCGGCGAGGATCAGTCCGGGGCGCTTGCTCTCGGAGGCGATCTTGACCGCCTCGGTCCGCGTGCGTGCCACGCCGATGACGTTGTGGCCGAGCCCTTCCACCAGGGCTTCGAGATCCATGGCGATGAGCGGCTCGTCCTCGATGATCAGGATCTCGGTCGCCATGTCGGCCGCGAGTTCGCGCCCCGCCTCATCGACGAGATCGCGCACTTTGTTCACGTCCACATCGAGGATCACGCCGGCATCCTCCTCCGAGAAACCTTCGAGGCACGAGAGCAGGAAGGCCTGCCGGGGTAGTGGGGTGATCTGGCCGAGCCGAACCTCGGCCGGCAGATCGTGCTGCACCTGATCGCTGTGACCGTTGACGGAGAGCGAGTTCCAGATCCGCGTGAAGACGCGGAAGAGATCCGCTTTGACGTTGGTGCTGCGACCCAGGGTCTCAGGCTCGTTGACCAGCGTTTCGAGCGTGGCCGCGACGTAGGCATCGCCGGCCACCTGACTGCCCGTGAGCGCGCGCGCATAACGGCGCAGATACGGTAGGTGCTGCACGACCAGTTGTGCTGTCGACATGAGTTCCCCTGAGCCTCTTCGCTCTTCGTTTATCGATGCGCCCCTAACGCGGGGGCTCGACGTCCGTTCCTGGCCCATGCGGAACCCACGCCGCATGGCCGCGTTGCTGCTGCAGCCATGACTCATGTCAAGCTGCAAGACAATCGCGGCAGATGTGGCGCCAAGGGGATCGTGAAAGCATGAACGAGGACGAGCCGGCCGGCGCGTGCCCGACCGGGGACCGGCCCACTCGATTGCGTGGCGAGAACGGTTTCAATGACCAGACGCAGAGGCGCATCGGAAACCATCTGCGCGCGATGTACGATTCCGTTGTGCAACAGCCGATTCCGGACCGTTTCCGAGATCTGATCGCGCGCCTTGAGGATGACAGACCGATATCGGATGAGCCGGCCGGCCCCTGACTCGTCCGTCTCGTTTTCTCGAACGGTTCGAGCCGCTCCCGGTGTCGGGTGCGGCTCGCTTGTCAGACGATCGTTACAAAGTCGGCGAGCGACCGCGCATCAGGCCAATCACCGCCGAAATCGCGAACAGAACGATCGCGACGAAAAACACGAGCTTGGCGGCCTCCATGGCCGTGCCAGCGATGCCGCCGAAGCCCAGCAGGGCCGCAACGAGGGCAACCACCAGGAACGTAACAGCCCACCCGAGCATGTCGAACTTCCTTCTAACGACTGGCGCGGCCCGTGCCGCCGCCTCTTGGAAGCAATAACGCCAAGTTTTCGTCGCAAGTTCCTTTTGCGATGCCGACGCCGTGAAGAGTTTATTACGAACCGCGTGCGACCGTCGCCGACTCTCGGAACCGACTGGCAAATCCGGCCGTTCGTCACCATCTCACTGCAAGACGACGACCAGACGTGATGATGTGAAGGAGGCCTCTGGCGTGCCCGCACAGAAAAAGCTCTTAATTCCGGCGATCGCGCAGGCGAAAGCCGCCTTGGAAGCGGCAGCCCGGCTCTTGTCGGCGCTCTCGCCGCAGCCGGTTCTTCAGCCCATTCCGGTTCGTGTGAAATCCGCTCGCCGCCGTTGAGGCAGGTAGCCGCCGTTCCATTGTCTCTCTTCGATCGCTGCGAGGCAATCACATCGAGCGCCGTCCCTTTGGGCGGCGCTTTTTCGTTGCATCGACCTTTCCACAGATTTGCTATCGGCCGCAGCAGATCACGCAGCGTCGTGCCCAACGGACTGTGCCGATCCCTCAGTATTTTGAGCAGGGAAAAGCCATTTCGCTGGTTCGAATGGGAGGCGTTTGGCCATTTCTGCGTGGTCTTCCGAAATTGTCATCGCCATGATCGGCGGCCTAGCTGACGCCCAGGCGATACGTTCGACCGGTCCAGCTTCGATGGCGGACTCGTCGTACGCGCCGGAGCGACGGGGGCGGCGGGGATGGGTTTCGGCAAGCGTGCGCCCGGAGCATGGGCGACGAGTGGCACCTCCTATCCGGTTTTGGCGCTGCGCCGACGCCTCATCACGACCGCGCTCATCGGCTTGCTGATTGGCGTCGGCATGACGAGTGCCACGACGATGGTGCGGGCCGCCGAGCGCGGCCTGCTGAACGGTCTGTTCGAGACGATCTTCGGTGGCGCGAGCCCCGTACCGGTCGCGAAGCCAATGCCGAAGGCGCCTCGTCGTTACGCATCGCTGCCCGACACGCGACGCGTCGCCGGATATCGCTTCGTGCAGCGGACGCCGCGTCTCGATGCGCGCCCGGTGCAGCCCAGCCGGCGGGAGCGAGCCGTCGCCCCGACCTCCTTCGTGTCAGGGACACGGACCGTCTGCGTGCGCCGCTGCGACGGATACGTGTTTCCCCTGGGCCGCCTGCATGCACGGGCGGATCTTCCCGTTCATGCAGCGGCCTGCGCGGCCGCCTGCCCCGGCGCGCAGACCGAGCTGTTCACCCTGGCAACGGGGCGGCCGGAGCTTGAGCAATCGGTCGGTCTCGACGGCCGCCCCTATCTGCGCACCGCCTCGGCCAATCTCTACCGCCGCACGCGCGTCGAAAGCTGCTCATGCCAACCGTCAGGTATCGCCGGTCCGTTGATGCCGTTGGCCGATGACCGAACCTTGCGTCCAGGCGACGTGGTCGCCTCGGAGGAGGGAGCCGATGTCGTCGCGGGTCTCTCTCGGGCAGGACCCACGCTCGTCGATTATCGGGTCGCGGCCTTGAGCCAACGCGGCTGTGGCGCCATCGAAGAACGGGTCGGAGCCCTGCATCGCGACGCGGCGAGTGTGGCGTTTCAGGAGGTGCTACGCGCGACGAAATCCGGATCCCGCCGCCTGCGCGTCGCCGATGCGCAGAACATGAAGCCGCGGATCGAGATGGCCTCCGCAGGTTTCGCGCCGGTCGTCTCACGGGGTGAAGGCTTCGCGCAGGTCCGCGTCGTGTCGCCCTCGCCGTTCAGGCAATGATCGCCTCTTTCCGGCAGGCGGGCGCACGAGTTGGAGAATGCGCCGGGCTGTCGTAGGCGAGCGGCACCGTCGTCGTTTGAAGCCGTCGTCATGAGTGAACCGTCCACGGACGCGCAGGCCCCCTCCCCCAGCTTCGAGAGCGCTCTTCCCGCGCCCGGGCGGACTGAGACGATGAGCCCGCTCGTGCGCCGGCGGATCTGCCCCAATGGCGGCCCCTTCACCGCGAGTGGGACCTGCAGCTACGTGGTCGGGCGCGGCCGTGTCGCCGTGATCGATCCGGGGCCGGCTGAGGCCGAGCACATCGACGGGCTGTTGGCCTCGCTCGACGGCGAGCACGTCGAGGCCATCGTCGTGACTCACACCCACCGCGACCATTCTCCCGGCGCCCGCCTGCTGCAAGCACGCACGGGCGCGCCGATCGTAGGCTGCGGCCCGCACAGGGCCGCGCGGCGGCTCGCCGAGAACGAGCTGCCCGCCCTCGATGCCAGCGCAGACCGCGAGCACCGGCCCGACCGGGAACTGGAGGATGGGGAGAGCCTGACCGGCGAAGGATGGACCCTGACCGCGTTGGCGACCCCCGGCCACACCATGAACCATCTCGCCTTCGCCCTGCCTGAGGAGAACGTGCTGTTCTCCGGCGATCACGTCATGGCTTGGTCGACCTCCATCGTCGCGCCGCCCGACGGGTCGATGCGGGCCTACATGGATTCGCTGGAGCGCCTGCGAGAGCGGAGCGAGACACTGTACTGGCCGGGCCATGGCGGACCGGTGCGCGATCCGCGACGCTTCGTGCGCGGACTCGCCGCCCATCGCCGCCAACGGGAGGCGGCGATCCGCGCCCGGCTGGACGCGGGCGACCGCGACATCGCGGCCATCGTCCGCACCGTCTATCAGGGCCTCGCCCCGCACCTGCGCGGTGCGGCGGCGCTGTCCGTCTTCGCCCATCTCGAGGATCTGGTGGAGCGGGGCCTCGCCGTGACCGATGGCCCGCCGCTGCTCGCTGGAACGTTCCGGCCCGCTTGAGGACAGCGCGGCTACTTGAGTGCGATAGCGAGGTTGGCGACCTCGTCCAGGTAGGAGCGGATTCGATCGGCATTGTCGCCGAAGTCGCGGTCGCCGATCCGGGATGCGGAGCGCACGTCGATGCGGGCGCCGTCGGCCCGCGGATGCACCCGCACGGTGATGTCGGCCGGCAGGTTCAGAATCCGTGTATGGGCCACCGCCTCGATGCGACCGTTGCCGATCCGTCCGCCGGGCCGGATCGCCTCGATGATCTGCCACTTGCGATTCACGGCCGCCTTGCGCGCCAGTTCGAACGCCTCGTCGGCCTCCACGTCGAGGGTCAGCGGCGCGATCTGCGGATAGGCCGCACGCTGCGCTTCGCGCGTTGCCGACCCGGGTTCGGGCGGGTAGCGGCCGTCGCGGGCAGCGAAGGCAAGGCGTGAGCGTGAAAAGGCGGGCGGGCGCTCGGTGTCCGTCGACACATCGGTGAGCGCCGGCAGGCGCACGCCCTTGAGCGCCGCATAGGCCGGATAGGCGAGGACGAGGCTCGCGAGGAACAGGCCGCCGATGGCCGCCCCGAGACCGCCCGCGCCTTCGCGCCAGACCCGCACCATTGCGAACAGGGCGAGCGCCACCGCGACGACGGAGAGGGCGATCCCGCTCCCGAGCACGGCGAGCGCTGGCGCCGGCTCGGCCGAGGGGCTGCGCACGATCAATACCGCCATGGCGGTGACGATCAGGGAGAACAGGGCGAGCGTCCGCGCGTAGCGGCCGGCCCGCGTCACCGGTTCATCGAGAAGCTGACGACGCATGACACCGGAAACGGATGAAGGGATGTGAAGCGTGGATAAACTGCCGAGCAGTCTACAGGTTGGGGGTGAGCCGCGCCACTCGGCTGCCCGGCGGACATCCCTCTGCTACAAGCTGGACGGACATGTCCGAGCGTCAAGCCCGTCCCGCTTCGAAGGCCGAACCCAGCGACCCCTTGCGGGTCTGGTTTCGCTTCATCCGTCTCAGCCGGCGCGTTACGGCCGCCGTTGCCGCGGAACTGCGGGAACTCGGCCTTTCGATCCCGCAATTCGACGTGCTGTCGACCTTGAGCGAGCAGGAAGGACTGACGCAGCAGGAACTGGCCGCGCGGCTCTACGTCACGAAAGGCAACGTGTCGGGCCTGATCGATCGTCTCGTCGAGGCCGGGCTGGTCGAGCGCCGTTCGATTCCCGGCGATCGCCGCTCCCACGCGCTTCATCTCACCACCGCGGGTGCCCAGGTCGCAGCCCGAGGGATCGCCGCGCAGGCGGCCTATGTCACGCGCACATTGGGCCGGCTCGGTGAGGCTGATCTCCGCGATTTCGAAGAGCTCGTCGTCAAATGGCGCGAACTGGCCCGCGCCGATGCCGCTGGTTGAAAGTCCGCCGGAAAAAGAAACAGACGCCCGCGGCGCCCGTAGTTAGAAATATATTTCTGTTTTGTGAGGGGGGCCGGGCGGTCGAACGCGTGCAACGCGCCCGGAACCGCCTCGGCCGATTTAAGCCTCGCCCGTGCGGCCCGTCGACTGACCACCCTTGCGGCCGGCGGACGAGGCGAGCTCACGATCTTGCGAGAAGGATCGCTTCTCAGCCGGCACCGACCGACCACCCTTACTGGCGATCTCGCGCTGCCGTTCGATATTCATGGAAGCGAAACCTCGCTTCGAGGTGGAATTACCAGATGCCATCAGCGCCTCCTCAGGCAAACTCTTCACACCCTCCTCAACCGTCGTCCCTTTCGATTGTTCCTTGGCTGTATCATTGGCCGCGCTTGGGGAAACCCGTGTTTCGTCCAGACGTTAGCCCTGCTCACGCCAGCGCATGACGCAAGGTTGTGAACAGGTCTCCACAGGCCGGTCCAGACCCATGAGGAGCCGGGATGACGAACCGATACATGGTGAAGCCTTCGCTTGCGGCCAAGTCCGCCGCCACGTCGGCGGGCTCCGGCCTTCCTGAACCCAATCGGACGCCGCTGCCGGAAATGCCGGCGCCGGAGGACAGTTTGACGCCGACGACGCATGAGGAGCCCTTCGATTCTCCGCAGCCGAATGCCAGCGCCAAGCGCAGCCCGCCTGACTCAGGTGAACTCGGACTGTCGACGCGTCGAGACGCGTGACGACGGCATTATCGTTCCGAGGCGTCGAGCGTGCTTCAAGCGCGTGGGAGAGGCAGCGTTCTCGCCGGAGATTGTCTGCTTCGCCCTAGAGGCTCGAAGGTACGGTGGCTTTGACACGGTCCGCCGGTACGTCTACCCGCGGGCCTTTCCGCCTGCCGCCGTTCAGGCGCATCGGAGTGTGTCCATGACCCTCGACACCGAGGTGATGTCCCTACGGCAGGTGCCGTTGTTTCGTGAGGTCGAGCCGTCTCGCCTCAAGCTTCTCGCTTTCACCAGCGAGCGGGTGCATTTCGAGGCGGGACAAGCCTTCTTCGCGCGCGGAGAGACAGCGGATGCGGCCTATCTCATCCTCGAAGGGGCTGCCGCGGTCTCCATCGACGGGCCGTTCGGCCCCGTGCGCCTCGCGCTGCTCGGCCCCAACGCGCTCGTCGGCGAGATGGGCATTCTGGCCGACCAGCCACGCTCGGCGACCGTGATCGCCGACACCGCGACCACGGCTCTGCGGATCGACCGCGACGTGTTCATCGAGTTGCTCGCGCAGTTTCCGCAGATCAGCATCGCCGTCATGCGTGAACTCGCTCTACGTCTTGAGCAGACCAATCAGAGACTGGCTGAGCAAGTCGGCAACGCCTGACAGGGGTAGCGTTCGCGCCGGTCCGATCCAGGCGGGCGACACCTCGTGGACGAACTGCAACCGGCTTGATCGGCGGTCCGAACTGAGGATCACGGCGTCGGATAGGTAATGAACTCCATCAGCGAGCCGTCCGGGTCGCGGAAGTAGACGCTCACGCCCTGGCCCGCCGCACCGTTGCGTTCGACGGGTCCCAACTCGACCGCAACGCCATGAGCGGCCAAATGTGCCGCCGCCTCCTCGATCGTGCCCGACCAGCGGAAGCAGAGATCGCTGCCGCCGGGCATGACCGGTTGGCGGGCACGCGGCGTACCGATCTGGCCGGGACCGTGCACGTTGAGCTGGACGCCGCCGAAGCGAAACACCACGCCCTTGCCGAACGGGATCACTTCGGCCTGCAGCACGTCCCGATAGAACGCGGTCGAGCGCTCCCAGTCGGAGACGTGGATGACGCAATGGTCGAGGTGGATCGCCGGCGCGAGTGTCGTGACGACGACACCCACTTCCTCGACGCTTTGGGTCTCGGTCTCCGGCATCCTTCCCTCCGGCTCACGCGATTTTGTGCTGCAGATAACGCGGCCAGCGCGCTGGGCGAGGCCGCCTCACGGCAACGTTCCTCGCTCGATGCGGCCCCGAAGTCACACCCGTTCGAGCCTGAGGCGGGTAGTCATGGCGGATGTTCTGCAACGCTAACCCGCCGCCAGCGGCGGTGACAGGAGCCGCTATGGCAGCCCCCAAGACCGCCGGCACGGCCGCGCCCGTCACCACTCGGGCGGCGATCCGCCGCGTGATGCTCGCGGTGTTCTGCCTCGTTCCGCTTGCGGCCTGCCAGTCTTCCAAGCCGGGCCCGATGGCCGGCGGCGATGACGATGCGGCCTGGTACATCGGTACGATGCCCGACAAGCCGTTCGACGTGCCGCTGGTCGACCGTTCGCGGATCGACCCAAAATATCGCCGTCAGGAGGTCGCCTATAGCGGTCCCGAAGCGCCGGGAACGATCGTCGTCGATATCGACAAGCGTCAGCTCGCTCTGGTGCAGGAGGGCGGCACGGCGCTGCAATACGGCGTCGGCGTGGGCAAGGCCGGCTTCTCGTGGAAGGGCGACGCGCGGGTCGGCCGCAAGGGAGTCTGGCCGGATTGGAGCCCGACCACCACGATGGTCTCGCTCAACCCGGGCATCGAGCGCTCGCGCAAGGGTGGCGTCGACAATCCGCTCGGCGCGCGTGCGCTCTATCTCTACAATGGCAACCGTGACACGCTCTTCCGCATTCACGGCACCAATGAGCCCTGGAGCATCGGCGAGCAGATGTCCTCGGGCTGTGTGCGCATGCTCAACGAGGACATCGTTGATCTTTACGAGCGCGTCCCCGTTGGCGCCCGTGTGGTCGTGAAGCGCAGCGGCAAGTATCGCGCCTGAGGACGCCTTCGCGTCGAAGGGCCGGTGCCCGCGTCCCGACCGTACGCGCCGGCCTCCTTGCCGACGCGACGCGGCTGATCCGGCGTCCGGCGTCGATTGGAAAGGAGCCGTCACGTGCTGATCGGCGTGCATTACCCGAAGGCGGGCGGTTCATCCGTGGGAACGGCCCTCATGGAGGCCTATGGCACGGAACTGATGCGTGACTACGACGACGCGCCGCCTCGTGTCGATTCGCCGGTCACGTTCGATCCGATCGGATATTTCGCCCGAGACTTCACGATTCCGCTCGGTATCGAATGTGTCTACGGCCATCTTCACATCAACAAATATCGGCGCATTTCCGATGCGAGACGATTCGTTATGCTTCGTCATCCCGTCGATGCATTGATTTCGACGTATTTTTACTTCCAATCTGTGCCCGATAATGTCGGCGGCATCTTGCTGCAATATATCAAGAAGAATAAGCTGACGATCTTGGAGATGGCTCGTATCCCGACCTACACGCACTTAATGTCGAGAACGTACTTCGGCGGCGTCGATATGTCTTGCTTCGACCTCATCGGACGGCATGATCGGCGGGACGTATTCTTCGCATCACTCGCGGCGCTGGCGGAACGGCCGATCGATCCCGGCCACAAGATCAACGTCACGCCGCGATACGACGAGCGATCTGAGATGCTCGACGACACGCAGATGATGTCGCGGCTTACCGATATCCTAAGGGACGACGTCCGGTTCTACGAGCGGCACGCCTACAGGGATTGACGATCGAGACGTGCAGCCCGGACGTGAGTCACCGAGCACTGCCCGGCCCGATCCTCCTGGGTAAGGAACTGGAGCCGGGGCCAGAACGTCTTCAGGGTGCGGTCAAGCTTGGCCGTGGAGTGTAATCATGACCATCACCGTGTCGAACCTGCAGCCGATCATCGCGATCCTGGCGGGCATCCTCATCCTGATTGCGCCGCGGCTCCTGAACTATATCGTGGCGGTCTACCTGATCGTCGTTGGATTGATCGGCCTGGGTGTCCTGCGTCATTTTTCCTGAACCGCGCACCGTAATGCTCGACGCGGCTCGGACGAGACGCGGTGTACGCGCTCGCGCCAGGTCTCTGTCCTCAAGCGTGCGTACTTTCGTTCCTGACAGCCCCCTCGCATCGTCACTCCCCGCCGCGGAGCGACGCGAAGCTAATCCTTGCACTGCGACATGAGATGCGCCACGCCCGCGTGAGCGGCGCTCAGGTCGCCAAAATCCGTCCAGCGGAGAGACTGATGACGAAATGGGTCTATTCCTTCGGTGACGGCAAGGCCGAGGGCGAGGCGTCGATGCGCAACCTCCTCGGCGGCAAGGGGGCAAACCTTGCCGAGATGTCGAATCTCGGCCTTCCGGTGCCTCCCGGCTTCACCATCACCACGGAAGTCTGCACCTACTACTACCAGAACGGCGAGACCTACCCGGCGGAACTTGCCGGCGAGGTGAAGGCTGGCCTGGACAAGGTGGGTGCGCTCACCGGCCGCCGCTTCGGCGATGCGGATAAGCCGCTGCTGGTCTCAGTCCGCTCGGGTGCCCGCGCCTCCATGCCGGGCATGATGGACACGGTGCTCAATCTCGGCCTCAACGACGCCACCGTCGAGGCCCTGGCCAAGGACGCCGACGACGAGCGCTTCGCCTACGATTCCTACCGCCGCTTCATCACGATGTACTCGAACGTCGTGCTCGGCGTGGAGCATCACGCCTTCGAGGAGGCGCTGGAGCACTACAAGGAAGAGAAGGGCCTCAACCTCGACACCGAGCTGAAGGCCGACGACTGGAAGCACCTGATCGGCGTCTACAAGAAGATCGTCCGCGACGAGCACGGCTCCGACTTCCCGCAGAAGCCCGAGGACCAGCTCTGGGGTGCGATCGGCGCGGTCTTCGATTCCTGGATGATCCCGCGGGCCAAGAAGTACCGCGAGCTGAACCAGATCCCCGAGAGCTGGGGCACGGCCGTCAACGTCCAGGCCATGGTGTTCGGCAACATGGGCGACACCTCGGCCACCGGCGTCGCCTTCACCCGCAACCCCTCCACCGGCGAGAGCGCGCTCTACGGCGAGTTCCTCATCAACGCCCAGGGCGAGGACGTGGTGGCGGGCATCCGCACCCCGCAGGACATTACCGAGAAGGCGCGGATCGAGGCCAAGTCCGACAAGCCGTCCATGGAAAAGGCGATGCCCGAGAGCTTCGCCGAGCTGACGCGGATCTACGGGATCCTCGAAAAGCACTACCGCGACATGCAGGACATGGAGTTCACCATCGAGCGCGGGAAGCTCTGGATGCTCCAGACCCGCAACGGCAAGCGCACCGCCAAGGCGGCCCTGCGCATCGCCGTCGAACTCGCGGGCGAGGGTCTGATCTCGAAGGAAGAGGCGATCAAGCGCATCGAGCCGGGCGCGCTCGACCAGCTTCTTCACCCGACCATCGATCCGAATGCCGAGCGCAAGGTCATCGCCACCGGCCTGCCGGCCTCCCCCGGCGCCGCCGTCGGCGAGATCGTGTTCAACTCGGAAGCGGCGGAAGCCGCCAAGAAGGCCGAGCGCCGCTGCATCCTCGTGCGCATCGAGACCTCGCCGGAGGACATCCACGGCATGCACGCCGCCGAGGGCATCCTCACGACGCGCGGCGGCATGACCAGCCACGCGGCCGTGGTCGCCCGCGGGATGGGCAAGCCCTGCGTCTCCGGCGTCGGCTCGATCCGGATCGACTACAAGGCGCAGACGCTGACCGTCGGCGGCGTGACCCTGAAGGCGGGTGACGTCATCACCATCGACGGCTCGACCGGTCAGGTGATCCAGGGCGAGGTCAAGATGCTCCAGCCCGAGCTGTCGGGCGACTTCGCCGCCCTGATGGAGTGGGCGGACGCAGTCCGCACCATGAAGGTGCGCACCAACGCCGACACCCCGGCCGACGCCCGCGCCGCCCGCAAGTTCGGCGCTGAGGGTATCGGCCTGTGCCGCACCGAGCACATGTTCTTCGAGGGCGACCGGATCGTGGCGGTGCGCGAGATGATCCTCGCCGACGACACGGAAGGCCGTCGCGCGGCACTCGCGAAAATCCTGCCGTACCAGCGCCAGGACTTCGTCGAGTTGTTCACGATCATGTCTGGCCTGCCCGTCACGATCCGCCTCCTCGACCCGCCGCTGCACGAGTTCCTGCCGCACACGGACGAGGAGATCCGAGAGGTGATGTCGGCCACCGGCATCAGCGAGGACAAGATCCGCAACCGTATCCGCGAACTGTCCGAGCACAACCCGATGCTCGGCTTCCGCGGCTGCCGTCTCGCCATCGCCTTCCCCGAGATCGCCGAGATGCAGGCCCGCGCAATCTTCGAGGCCGCGGTACAGGCCGCCAAGGATACCGGCGCCCCGGTGACGTCGGAGGTGATGGTACCGCTGGTGTTCACGCGGATGGAGTTCGACATCGTCAAGGCCCGCATCGACGCCATGGCCAAGGCCGTGTCGGAAGAGACGGGTGAGACGCTCGACTATCAGGTCGGCACGATGATCGAGCTGCCGCGCGCGGCGCTTAAGGCCGGCGAGATCGCCGAGACCGCCGAGTTCTTCTCATTCGGCACCAACGATCTCACCCAGACCGCGCTCGGCATCTCCCGCGACGATGCCGCGACCTTCCTCGGCCCCTACACACAGAAGGGCATCCTCTCGGTCGACCCGTTCGTGTCGATCGATCAGGAGGGCGTGGGCGAACTGGTGAAGATCGGCGCAGAGCGCGGCCGTGCAACCCGCCAGGGGCTCAAGCTCGGCATCTGCGGTGAGCACGGCGGCGACCCGGCCTCGATCGCCTTCTGCCAGGAAGTCGGCCTCGACTACGTCTCCTGCTCGCCCTTCCGCGTGCCGATCGCCCGCCTTGCAGCAGCGCAGGCGGCTCTCGGCAAGGATGCCTGAGACCGGTGCGTGAGACCGCTGACCGAAGACCCCGCGGGCCCTCGCCCGCGGGCATTTCAGGAACGGCATGGCAAGCTTCGCAATAATTTTGCGGACAGCCCGCTGAACCCGTGTTGCCCAGGCACGTTACCTGCTAGCGGAAGACCATAGCGCGGCGAGCGTCGATCGGTCTTTCGGCCAGGGCATCCGCGGGACTTCCAGCCATGTCGCATCCCGACTCCCCCTCTGCCCTCCTGCAACATCGTGCCATCATTCCCGGTCACCGGGCGATGCAGGCCGCCTATCTCGGAGTTCTCGCGACATTCGCCGCAGCTGCCGGCGTGGTCGGGCTCGTTTACCTCGAGGCCGACCGCAACGAGCGCCAGGCGGGCCAAACGATCATCGCTTCGCAGAATGGTAGCGGCTACGTCGCCATCTTGGTGAACGGCATGGCCCAGCGTCACGGCCGCCCGGCGCCCTAAGTGCCTCACGAAGCTCCCGGCTACCGACCGTTCTCGCTTCGGCGACGACGGTGCAGGGGAGCTTCGTGAGATTCACTTAACCGTCCGGCAACCACGTTCGCGATTAAACTCTCACCCGTGAGGAACGGTCGCTCCGGCTTGGCTTAAGCTGCAGCTTCCGGCCGCTCGTGAGTGTGGAGTGTCGGCGTTGCGTACGAGGCGCGTTCGAGGCCTGGGCCTCGGTCCCCGCTGGATCGTCTCGGCCGTCGTGCCGTGGATGGTGGCCACCGGCCTGCTGGTATCCTTCACCGCTACCGCGGGCACGGACGCCACGCTTCGGCTCGAGCGGCTCTCGGAGCGGGATGTCACCGCCACGGGGGCCCTGGTCGCGTCCACCTCGTGGAGCCCGGACGTGATCGATGCCGGTCTCGTGGCGCCCGGCGCTCCGCACGAAGCCGAGCCGGGCGAGGACGGTCTCCCCCATCTCGCCGACTCGGACGGCGCCACCCCTGCCACGCCTCGCGCGGTCGCCTTGTCGTCAGTGACGCCGGCTCCCGCCGACGCGACCCCGATCGAGGTCGCCGCGTCGAACCTCGCATTGCCCGGTTTCTCGACCCGGCTCGATCGTAGCCCGTCGGTGCTCGATCCGCAGATGTCGACGCCGGAGGCGAAGTCCCACTACGCCGACCTGATCAATCCGGATGCGATGGACCGCGAACAGCGCTGCCTCGCCGAAGCGGTCTATTTCGAAGCCCGCAGCGAACCCGAAGAGGGCCAGGCGGCCGTGGCGCAGGTGGTGCTGAACCGCGTCAAGAGCGGGCTCTATCCGTCCTCGGTCTGCGGCGTCGTCTACCAGAACCGCCATCGTTTCATGGGTTGCCAGTTCTCCTTCGCCTGCGAGGGCAAGTCGCTGCGCATCACCGACGCGGAATCCTGGCGCAGCGCGACTCGCGTGGCCAGCGCGGTGATCGAGGGCCGGACCTATGTCAGCGAAGTCGGCGGCGCGACGCACTACCACGCCGACTACGTGCGCCCCGGCTGGTCGCGCCGGCTCAAGCGCAAGGACATGATTGGCCGGCACATCTTCTATCAGCTCAAGCCCAATCAGACGTAAGGTCCGCCGAAACGCCGCTCGCTACCCCTGCTCACCTGCCCTGCTTGAGGTACTTCGCTCGGCCGATTGCCGGAAGCTTGTCCGTGTCACGGTCCGGTGGGAACAGGCCGAGCGACTCCGTTCCGCCCGTCACGTCACGACGCTCGGCTCCACGCGTCCGGTGATCGCCTCGATGTCGGCGAGTGCCCGCGCCACGGCGACGACGGGGCCGAGCATGTCGGCCACCGGCAGCTCCAGCCGGTCGGGGGCTGATTCGTAGCGCTCGATATAGACCCGCAGGGTCGCCCCGGCGGTGCCCGTCCCCGAAAGGCGGTAGACGATGCGCGCATCCTCCTCGAAGGTGACCCGCACGCCCTGCGCCTCCGTGACCGAACCGTCGACCGGATCGACGTAGCGGAAATCGTCTGCCGCCTTGACGGTGAGGCCACCGATCTTCGTGCCCGGCAGGGAAGCGAGCTTGGCGCGCAGGCCCTCCATGAGCCGGTTGGCGGCGCCGGAATCGATCTCCTCGTAATCGTGGCGGGTGTAGTAGTCGCGGCCGAACTCGGCCCAATGCGCGCGCACCAGCTCCTGCGCCGGCTTACCGGTCGCTGCCAGGATGTTGAGCCAGAGCAGGACCGCCCACAGCCCGTCCTTCTCGCGCACATGGTTCGAGCCGGTGCCGGCGCTCTCCTCGCCGCAGAGTGTGATGCGGCCGGCATCCAGCAGGTTGCCGAAGAACTTCCAGCCGGTCGGCGTTTCGAACGCCTCGATCTTCAGGGCGGCAGCCACGCGGTCCACGGCGCGGCTCGTCGGCATTGAGCGGGCGACGCCGGAGAGCCCCGCGGCATAGCCCGGTGCGCGGTGGGCATGGGCGGCGAGGATGGCGAGGCTGTCGCTCGGCGTGACGAAGAGGTTTGGCGCCACGATCATGTTGCGGTCGCCGTCACCGTCGGAGGCCGCACCGAAATCCGGCGCGTCGGCCCCGTGCATCAGTTCGAACAGTTCGTGGGCGTGGACCGGGTTCGGATCGGGATGGTGCCCGCCGAAATCGGGCTTGGGCTCGCCGTTGACAACCGTGCCGGGTGCCGCGCCGAGGGCGTCCTCGAGGATCGCCTTGGCGTAGGGGCCGGTCACCGCCGAGAGCGCGTCGAAGCGCATCCGGAAGCCCGAGGCAAACATCTTCGCGAGCGCCTCGAAGTCAAACAGCGTGCGCATCAGCTCGGCGTAGTCGGCGACCGGATCGATCACCTCGACCGTCATCCCGTCGATCTCGGTCGTGCCGATCCGGCCGAGATCAAGGTCGGGCGCGTCGGAGATGCGGTAATCGCCGATCGCCTTGGTGCGCTCGAAGATCGCCGCCGTGACGCTCTCCGGCGCCGGGCCGCCGTTGCTGCCGTTGAACTTGATGCCGAAATCGCCCTCCGGCCCACCGGGATTGTGGCTCGCTGAGAGCACGATGCCGCCGACGGCGCCGTGCTTGCGGATGACGCAGGACGCCGCCGGCGTCGAGAGCAGGCCGTTCTGCCCCACCAGCACCCGCCCGAAGCCGTTGGCGGCGGCGATCTTGAGGGCGATCTGCACCACCTGCTCGTTGAAGAAACGCCCGTCGCCGCCGATGACCAGGGTCGCGCCCTTCCGGTCCGGGATGCAGTCGATGATCGCCTGGACGAAGTTCTGGACGTAGTGGGGCTGGCGGAAAACGGGCACTTTCTTGCGGAGGCCCGAGGTGCCGGGCTTCTGGTCCGGATAGGGGCTGGTGGGAACCCGCTTCGACGCCATCGTTCGCTCGACTCTCGAAAAAGATACTGTCCGCACGTCGTAGTGCGCTTTGTTGGTTCGAGTAGGGCGCTCGTGCGGATTTCGCGATGCTCCGGCGGTCCCGTCACACCTCCGAGCCTAGGCGGATGTTCAGAACCGACGGGTTCTGCCTCAGGCGCTCGGCGATGGCAGCGACGCTCGTCTGCGAAAGGCGGACGAAGGCGATCGTCACCTCCTCCACGCCCTCCTGGTCGCCCGGACGCACCACGAACTGGCGCACCCGCGAGGCACGCTCGCCGGTGACCTCCTGGAGAGTGTCGATCGAGAGGCTCCCGGCTTTGACGGTGAGATGGAGCGCGCGGCTGTGCAGCCGGTCGCGCCATCGCTCCTCGATCGGCTTCACGCCCGCGAGAATACCGACGACGAGCACCGTCGCGGCGATCGCCGCGACGTAGAGGCCGCCGCCGACGGCAAGGCCGATCGCCGCCACCGCCCATAGGCTTGCGGCGGTGGTGAGCCCCTTCACCGTCTCGCCGCGCAGGAGGATCGTGCCCGCGCCCAGGAAGCCGATGCCGGAGACGACCTGCGCGGCCACGCGCGAGGGGTCGAGCACCACGTCCTTCTGCCCGAGCACGTCGGAGAAGCCGAAGGCCGAGACGATCATGAAGAGGCAGGCGCCGACGCAGACCAGCATGTGCGTCCGCAGACCCGCGGCCCAGAGCAGCCGTTCCCGTTCGAAGCCGATCACGCTGCCCATGGCGCCCGCGAGTACGAGGCGCGCCACCATCTCGCCGTTGCCGAGCATCGCTCCTCCCGCGCAAATCGTCCCGCCGAGATTGCGCCTCGTGCTCCCGACGCGCAACGATGCTCCGCCTTGACGCTCCACGGGGCGCGGGTCCAATGCGGCGTGCATTCCAAAACCGTCAGCCGCTCGTGGGCCGTCGATGCCGCCGCTTCTCGCCCTCCCCTTCCCGGCCATCGATCCGGTCGCGGTCTCGATCGGACCGATCGAGATCAAGTGGTACGCCCTGTCCTACATCGCAGGGCTCGTCGGCGGCTGGTTCTATGCGCGCCGGCTGGTCGCGGCGGATTCGCTCTGGGGCGTCGTCAAGCGTCCTACGCTCACTGACATCGACGACCTGATCGTCTGGGTCGCGCTCGGCGTCGTGCTGGGAGGGCGCATCGGCTACGTCCTGTTCTACAACCTGCCGCTCTACATGGAGCATCCTCTTGAGATCCTGGCGATTCGCAACGGCGGCATGTCGTTTCACGGCGGATTCCTGGGCGCGATCCTGGCGCTGCTGCTCTTCGCCCGCGCGCGCGGGCTAAATGGCTACACCATGCTCGACATCGCCGCGGTGGTGGTGCCGGTCGGCCTGTTCTTCGGGCGCATCGCCAACTTCGTGAACGGCGAGCTGTGGGGCCGTGCCGCGCCGGATTTTCCCTACGCCGTCGTCTTCCCCACCGGGGGTGACGTGCCGCGCTATCCGAGCCAGCTCTTCGAGGCCGCCACGGAAGGGTTGTTGCTGTTCATCGTCATGGCGCTCGCCGTGCGCCGTTTCGGATTCCGCAAGCCGGGCCTGCTCGGCGGCATCTTCGTGCTCGGCTATGCACTGACGCGAACCTTCTGCGAGTTCTTCCGTGAGCCGGACCGGCAACTCGGATTCCTGTTCGGTCGGGACGTCAACGCTCTCGGCGGCGGCGTGACCATGGGGATGCTGCTCTGCGTGCCGATGGCGCTGGTCGGCCTCGTCTACATCGTACTCGCCGCCCGCGGGGTGACGCGGCCCCGGCTGAAGGGTCCGGATATCCAGGCGGAAGCGGGACAGATCTGAGCGTGGACGCCGAGGCGACGCCGCTCCTGCCGATCCTGGCGCGGGAGATCCGCGCGGACGGGCCGATCGGCCTCGACCGCTACATGGCGCTCTGCCTCGGACATCCGCTTCACGGCTACTACGCCACCCGCGATCCCTTCGGTCGGGGCGGCGACTTCGTCACCGCGCCGGAGATCAGCCAGATGTTCGGCGAGCTGATCGGCGCCTGGGCGGCCGCTTTGCTGCCGATGATGTCGGCGGTGGCCCCGGGCCAGTGGCCCTGCCTCGTCGAACTCGGACCGGGACGCGGCACGCTGATGGCCGACGCCCTGCGGGCCCTGCGCGCTGCCGGCGCCACCTTCGATCTCCACCTCGTCGAGACCAGCCCGGTGCTGCGCCGTATTCAGGCTGAGCGGCTCGCCGGTGCCGCGCCGGCCTTCCACGACTCCGTGGCGAGCCTGCCCGACGCGCCGCTGCTGGTCATCGCCAACGAGTTCTTCGATGCCTTGCCGGCCCGCCAGTTCGTGCGGACGGATCGCGGATGGTGCGAGCGCCGCGTCGGCCTGACGGCGGAAGGTGATGCTCTCGCCTTCGGCCTCGACCCGGAACCCGATCCGCATCTCACGGCGCAGGCGCCGGAAGGCGCGGTGCTGACTCTGCCGAGCCAAGGGCTCTCGATCATGCGCGACCTCGGTCGGCGCCTCGTCGCGAAGGGCGGCGCAGTTCTCGTCATCGATTACGGTGGCGATCGGCCCGGTTTCGGCGACACCTTCCAGGCGGTGACAGGCCATCGCTTCGCCGATCCGCTGAGCCGGCCCGGCGAAGCGGACCTGACTCTGCACGTCGATTTCGGTGCGCTCGCCCGCGCGGCGCGTGCGGAGGGCATGGCCGCGCACGGGCCCGTGACGCAGCGCGACTTCCTGCTGGCGCTCGGTCTCGCGGCCCGCGCCGAGCGGCTGAAGGCCCATGCCACGCCGGATCAGGCGCGGGCGATCGAGGCCGCCGCCCTCCGCCTGACCGACCCGGACCCGCGCGGCATGGGCGCCCTGTTCAAGGTGCTCTGCGCCAGCCATCCCGCCCTCTCGCCCTTGCCGGCGCTTCCGCCCCCTGCCTGAGCCTTCAGAGAGAGAGAGTCTGCGAGACCATGTTCATCGAAGCGCCCGAGCTGAGCTCGCATTCTTATATCCGGCACGCCTTTTTCACCCGGCAGGGAGGCGTTTCCGACGGGCTCTACGCCTCGCTGAACGGCGGGATCGGCTCGAACGACGAGCCGGCGCGCGTTGCCGAGAACCGGGCGCGCATGTGCGCTCAGCTCGGACTTCCGAGCGGGAACCTCGTCAGCCTCTACCAAGTGCATTCGGCCGAGGTGGTGACCGTCGAGGTCCCGTTCCCGCTTGCCGAGCGCCCAAAGGCCGACGCAATGGTGACCCGGGTACCCGGCTTGGCGCTGGGTATCGCCACGGCCGATTGCGGCCCGATCCTGTTCGCCGACCCGGAGAACCGCGTCGTCGGCGCGGCCCATGCCGGCTGGAAGGGCGCCCTTACAGGCGTCATCGCCGCCACGGTCGCGGCCATGGAGGCGCTCGACGCTGAGCGTGAGAGCATCGTCGCCGTGCTCGGGCCGACGATCGCGCAAGCGTCTTACGAGGTCGGCCTGGACTTCATGGAGCGTTTTCGTTCCGAAGTCCCTGGCAGCGAAAAGTTCTTCGCCGAAGGACGGCCGGACCACGCTCAGTTTGATCTGCCGGCCTTCATTCTCGAACGACTGGCCGAAACCGGTATCGGCGAAGCCACCGCGCTGGGCTTGTGCACCTACGCCGATCCCGACCGATTCTATAGCTTCCGGCGCACGACGCACCGCAGCGAGCCGGATTACGGCCGGCTAATATCGGCGATTGCACTCATGCCTTGAGTATATTCCTAGGGTTCTCACAAATGTCGTTGTATCCATGCAACGCCGGACGCAAGGGTGCCCACGGCCAGGCTTTTGTGCGCTGAAGCACTCGCATGTCGCACTGCATCCATCGTAAGCCTTCCGACGTCGCGGAACGCCGTGGTTGCATCCCTGCGACAATCTGTCCGGAAGCTTCACCAAAAAAAGCTCGGCCGTAAGTGAACCTTGGCCGTTGGGTGACGTTTCTCGGTTGGAACGACGGCAGACTAAGACCACTGCCACAAAGGGGCCGCCTTCGGGACGGTCGGCGTGGTCAAGCCGCAACAGCATCTTCCGAGATGCTGGCATAGATACGGGGCACCGTGCCGCCTCGCTTCCCCGGAAGCACCGGCACAGTCAGAGAGGACCAGAGTAATGAAATCCTTCCTTCGCGCCGGTACGGCCATCGCCGGCATCGCCTTCGCCGGTTCGGCGCTCGCTGCCGACCTGCCGCGCCGCGCCGCGCCGCCGCCGGTGTTCCAGCCGGTGCCGGTCTTCACCTGGACGGGCTTCTACGCCGGTTTCAACGCCGGTTA